>NZ_SMRU01000005.1 GCF_004354015.1 Arthrobacter terricola | reverse complement strand
GTTCTCGGTCGGATTGATCGCCACATCCCCGCCACCGGCCGCACTCGTCTTCAACCCCTGCTTGCCCAGCCAGGCACGCAACGCCACATCCTGGGTCCCGCCCAACTGCGGCGACGCCAGGGTCTTGCCCTTCAAATCCGCCGCCGAAGTGATCCCGGGCCGGACCACCAACTGCGCCCCGCCCGAGGCCGCGCCGGCAATGATGCTCACCGAAGCGCCCTTGCTTTGCACGAACGAGTTGATCGCCGGGTTCGGGCCCAGGTACGCGGCATCGATCGCGCCGGCATTCAACGCCTCGACCGCCGCCGGGCCGGCGTTGAAGATCTGGGTGGTCAGCTTCGTGGTGCCCAGTTCCTTCGCGATCAGGCCCTTGCTCACCCCGACCAGGGCCGGGGCGTGGGTGACGTTGCCGAAATAGCCGAGCTTGAGTTCCGCCGCGGGCGTGGTCAACGCCGCCGCCACGGCCGGCTGGGCCTCATTGTTCTTCGCAACCACGGACGCCACGGCAGCACCGCCGCCCACCAGCACCACCAGACCGGCAGCAACACCAATCTGAAGCGCACGACGACGGGACGGCTTACCACCGTCACCAGCAACAATCCTTGTGGTCGACTTGTCGTTAGGGGATGACACGGGAGTATTCCTTCGGGGATGGGCATGCCTGAAGTACGTTCCAGGCAAGCGAACGGAGAGAACTTTGGGGGTGTAGAGGAGCATCCGCCGGGTCCGGACTCCGTGGATGGATTGAGATTACGGAGGCCTGGTACCGGGAGACAACGGGAGGCGACACGGCGGGTAACCGCGGGACGTTCGCCTTCATGTGTCGACTTGGTGCGTCATTCAAGGACCAAGTCCTTCATCCAGGAAGAATGGTCGCCGCGCCTCCGCGGCAGGTTTCCGCGCCCTTGGCTCTCTCCGGCAAATCATGCGAAATTGAACGCACTATTCATTTATTGAACGCTTTGGGAGTTTACCGGTGGTCCGTTCCGTAATGGTTGAGTGGAAAAGGCCAAAATTGCCAAGGGGCTTGGCGCTGATCACGCAATCGTCGGCTACGAGGGGTACGCCGGGCGTGTCCGGGAAATCACGGAAGGCCGCGGCGCCGACGTTGTTTATGACTCCGTGGGTCGCGATACTTTCGACGAATCCCTCAAAGCGCTTCGGAAGCGCGGGATGCTGGTACTTTTCGGAGCTTCGTCGGGCCCCGTGCCGCCGGTAGACCTACAGCAGCTCAACAAGCATGGCTCCCTCTATGTCACACGCCCGACCGTCGATGACTACTGCTCGTCCCCTGAGCAATATTCCGACGGCGGATCAGCCGTCCGCTTTTCGGCCCACCCGGGCCATGAAGCGCTCGGTGTTGATGATGACCCGCTGATGGTTTCCTTCGCCGATGAGCCCTTCTTCGTCGAGGCAGAAGACTCTGAAGTGGAGCGTGCGGGCTTCGACGCTGACGAGTTCGACTGTGGCGGCGATTTCCATCCCCACGGGCGTTGCCGCCACGTGGCTGATGTCCACGTGGGTCCCCACCGTGTGCTCGCCCTCGCCGAGGAAAGGCCGGAGTGCCTCGACGCACGTCTGTTCGATGAAGCCGACCATCATGGCCGTGGCGAAGACCGGGGGCATGTCCGCAAAGCCGGGCCAGCGAGGTTCCACTGCCGGCACGGTATGGCGCTCCTCGACGGTCATGTATTCGGTGTGCTTCAGCCCGACCGCCAGTTCCTTGGCGCTCATATCGTTCCCACTCTCATATTGATCGGCCAGCAGACCCGGCGGGAGCCTTCGGGGTCTCCCCACAGCTCGGAAAGCTCGCCGGCGAACGTGTGCAGAATATCCTCATGGCCTGCTTCCTTGACGGCCCGGACTGCCGACCAGGTTGAGATGTAGCCCAACAGTTCGGAAAGCGTCAGGTGCTTTTCGATGTTGATCGGGGCGAGGGTGGTTTCCTCGAACGGGAAGTCGATGGTGCGGTAGCCGTCGTCGACCAGTTTGCGCTCAGCCGGCCAATACGGCCCGATTTCCCGCTGGTAGAAGGTTTGGAAGCGTCCGTCCAGGTCGCCGTCAAGGCTCATCACGCCGTAGCTGATCAAGGCGAGGATGGCGCCCGGGGCCGCGATCCGTCGGACCTCCGTGTAGAAGGCGGGAAGGTCGAACCAGTGCGCCGCCTGCGCCGCGGTAACCAAGGCGGCGGTGTTGTCCTCGACTGGCAGGTTCTCGGCGGGCGCGCCGACGTACAGCACGTTAGGCAGCGCGCTCGCGCTTGCGAGCTGGTCCGCGCTGGAATCGACGCCGACGACGGTCCGGAACCACGGTGCGAGCAGTGACGTGAGCTGTCCCGTGCCGCAGCCGACGTCGACGGCCAGTTCTTTGGAGGGTGTGAGGGCTGCCAGGTCCGAAGCGAGACGCGGCGGATACTCGGGCCGGAACCGGGCATAGTTGCCGCCACCGGTAGTGAACCAGTTTTTCGCTGCATGGTTATCCATGAATGGCCTCCATTTGTGCGTCGCCTGCGGCTGCCAAGCGCGGTCCGAATCCTTGGCGATCCAGCGCATTCGCTGTCTCCTGCAGGACCCTCAAGAGCGGGTAGCCGATTTCTTTTTCGAGTTCGCTGATGGCGGTGAAAGTCGCTTCCCACTGCGGTTCAAGTGCGTGCACCAGGTCTTCGCCCTCCGGGGTGAGGCGGAGGCCACTTTTTCTGCCGTCGGATACGCCGTACCGCTCCACGAGCCCCGCGCCACCCATGAGCTTCACGGTCTGGCTGACCGCTCCTTGCGTCAGCCGGGTCTGCTTCGTCACATCAGTGACGGTTTCGGCCCCGGCGGCCAAGGCGCGCATGACCGGTGTGAAACGAGGGCGGTACTCAAGGCCCATTCGCCTGTACTGTTCTTCAGCTCCCTGCTCCACCAATTCGGCGACGTACCGCAGCAGCTCGCCCAGTCCTGGTCTTTGAAGTTGTTCCATGTCCACGGTTTACATTAGCGCTAATGTAAACTGGAGGGTGCGTTATGCATCCGTGTGTCATAATATTCGCATGAATGCAGATAAGGCTTGCGGCTTGGACGTCGACAGCGAGTACGTCGAGTTGGCCGTAGAGGTGTTCGCGATGCTTGCCGACGCGACGCGGGTCCGTTTGATCCTGGCATTGCGCGACGGCGAGATGTCCGTGAATGAACTTGCAGAGACGGTCGGTAAGCCCCAGTCCGCTGTGTCGCAGCACCTGGCGAAGATGCGGATGGCACGGATGGTCTCCACCCGCCACGAAGGCACCCGCGTGTTTTACCGGCTGGAAAATGAACATGCCCGTCAACTCGTGGCCGACGCTATTTTCCAGGCCGAGCACACTCTTGGCGGCACCCCCCGACACCACCATGTGCAGGCCGAAGGCGGTGCAGCATGAAGCACGCGGGTGAGGACACAGAGGGCCACGTCGTCAACACGCATGCCCATGACCACGAGCATGACCATGTCCACGACCATGGACATGATGACCACAACCACGAGCATGCGCATGACCACGATGGGCATTCCCATGGGCATCACCATCACGACCATGACCACCATGGCCACGACCATGAGCACCCCGGGGGCCTGAGGGGTTTCCTTCATGGCTTGTTCGTCCCGCACAGCCATGATGCTGCGGATTCGGTTGACGAAGCGATGGAGTCTTCAGCCCAGGGCATCCGGGCGTTGAAGATTTCCTTGGCTGTCCTGGCCGTGACCTCGTTGTTGCAGTTGGCGGTGTTCTTGTTCAGTGGCTCGGTGGCCCTTCTGGCCGATACGATCCACAATTTCTCGGACGCCTTGACGGCGGTTCCGTTGTGGGTGGCGTTTGTCCTGAGTCGTCGTGCGGCGACGCGGACGTATAACTACGGGTTCGGGCGTGCCGAGGATCTGGCCGGGTTGTTCATTGTCGCGATGGTGGCGTTGTCGGCTGTGGTGGCCGCGGTCGAATCCGTGATCCGTATTTTCCAGCCACAGCCTTTGGCGAACCTCGGCTGGGTCCTCGCAGCCGGCCTGATTGGCTTTGCCGGTAACGAGATCGTGGCGGTTTACCGGATCAGGGTCGGCAAGGAGATCGGTTCGGCCGCGCTGGTAGCGGACGGTGTCCATGCCCGGACCGACGGATTCACTTCGCTGGCCGTCGTCGTCGGCGTGATCGGTGTCTGGCTGGGGTTCCCGCTGGCGGATCCGATCATCGGTATCCTGATCTCGATCACTATTTTCGTCCTCTTGTGGGGCACTGTCAGGGACATCGGACGGCGGCTGCTCGACGGCGTCGACCCCTCCCTGGTGGAACGGACAGAGGCGGTGATTGCGCCGGTGGCGCCCGCCGGCTCGACCGCGCGGCTTCGCTGGGCCGGCCACCGCCTCCACGTTGAGGTCGCAGCCCCGGCCGATCCAAGCTGGACCATGACGGAGTTTGCCGGAATGACGCGTTCCGTCGAGGAAGCTGTACGGACGGGAATCCGCAACGTTGGAACGGTGCTTGTAGTCGCCCGCCAACCCTGATTTGTTTAGGAGTGCGTGCACTCACCAACCAAGCTACGAAAAGGAACAACATGTCTGTTGTGAAGATCAACGCCATCCACGTCCCTGAAGGCAAGGGCCCCGAACTCGAGCAGCGCTTCGCAGCCCGGGCACACGCCGTCGACGGGCAACCCGGATTCGAAGGATTTCAGCTCCTTCGCCCGGTCAAGGGCGAGGACCGCTACTTCGTGGTCACTACCTGGGCTACCGAAGATGACTTCCAGAATTGGCGGAACGGACGGGCAAACGAACAGCACGGCGGCGACAGGTCTCCTGTGGCAACCGGGGCCGACCTGCTCGAGTTCGAAACTGTCGATTTGTAAGTGGGCACCGACTGCGGACGGCGCCCACTGATGTCGTCCGGGCGCCCGGGAATCTCAGGACGCCGACGGTGTCTCGAGCATAGGCGTGTCAGCGCAGACGGCCTGGTTCCGGCCGCGGGATTTGGCTTTGTACAGTGCGTCATCCGCAGCCGCGATCATCCCGGCAAGGTCGGCACTGTCCGCAGGTGAACTAAAGGCAATGCCGTAGCTGACGGTGGGGTAGTGGATGCCTTCGGATGGTTCCGCGAGGGCCATCCGACGGCTGATATCCGAGGCAACGGCCTTGGCGTATTCCGGGCCCGCTCCCGGAAGCAGGATGAGGAATTCTTCGCCGCCATACCGTCCGGCCAAGCCCGTGCGGCGTACCGAAGCGCGGCATGCCCCGGCGAATGCTTGCAGCGCGGCATCGCCGGCGGCATGGCCGTGGCTATCGTTGAGTGCTTTGAAGTGGTCCAAGTCGGCAAGGATCACGGTGGAGACCGGTTCAGTGGCGCTGATTCGGGTGAGTTCCCGGCCTGCCAGGTCCATGAAGGCTTGACGGTTCAGGAGCCCGGTCAGGCTGTCCCGCGTGGCGCGTTCGTTGAGCGCGCGGATGAGTTGCTCGTTGCTTAGGGACACCATGCTGAAAGACGCGATGACCAGGAGCACCAAGGTGACCAAGCTAGTGGTCGCCGGACTGAGGTAGGTGCGCAAGGCGATCCCGCCCGGTCCCTCGAGCAAGTAAGCGACGGCCCTGCAGAAGAAAAATCCGCCCAAGCCCGCGGCGGCCAACGCCAGGGAAATGCGCGTACGTGAACTGGAAGATTTCACCCGCCAGAGGTCAATTGCTGCGAGGCCCATGCCCGTGGACATCAAAACCAAGTACACGAGGCCACCGGCCCAGATGTTCGTGCCCGGGTTCTCAACTGCCGCGGCCAAGGCCGTGGCGGCAGGCGCCGTCCAGAGCTGCCATGCCGGAGTCGGAAGGAGTCTCAGGGATCGTGAGCCGGCCCAGACGCTGAACGCTCCAGCAACCAGAAACGCGTTTCCGGACGGGCCTGCCCAGATTTGGAACATGGTGCCGTCCAGCAAATAGGACATGTTCCCGGCAAGGAGGAAAGCGATGGCGAGGCACCACCAGCCGCTGTAAGGGGCACGCGAGCGACGGTACGAGTCGAAGAACAACAGGCACAGGATCAATGCCGCAACGCCCAGGATCACTTCCATGCTGGCCGGATCAAGACCCATGTTCGCTCTTTCTCGAGGGGTGAGAACAGATTACGGCACGGCCCGTCGGCTGGCGCGCAATCAGAGTCATCCGACCTTGGTCGCGTCGGAGGAGGGACTCTGGGATGTAACGTCGCGGCGCTTGGAACGCCGCGACGAGGCTCGCGAATCGAGCCAGGAAGGGCTCCCGGCAAATGCGCCCGCACGAAATCACGGGCGCGAGCAGTGACCTATCTGCCCAGCTTCACCGTTTCCTTGTGTGCGTCGCTGTTCCGCGCAGCGTCAAGGACGCGGAGCGTTTCGATTGCTTGTTCCGCCGGAACGGGCAGGGGAGTGCCGTCCTCGATGGCGGCGGCGAGACCGTCGTAGTAGTCGGTGTAGTCGCCTTGCAGCGAGGGGATGGTGCGGGATCCTTCGGCGGTGCGGAGGGTTCCCCAGTGATCGCTTGTTTCGTAGCCCCATTCTTCCCGGTTCTCCGCGGGACGCTGGCCGGCGAAGATGGCCTGGGTCTGGACGTCGGTGTAACAGGATTCGTAGCTGCCCTGCTCGCCGAGGACGCGCAACTCCTTGGAAGTGAGCCGGTTGACCTTGCTCGCGGAGACGTGGGAGTGGACCCCGCCCCTATGTCCGATATTGATGACGAACCCGGCGTCAGTGCGTCCGTCTTCAAGGTCGACCCAGTCTAGTTGGGCGCTCACCCATTCCGCGGGGCCGAAGAGGTGGAGGGCCTGGTCGACGAGGTGGCTGCCCAGATCCCGCAGGAGTCCGCCGCCCGCCCCGGCTTCCAGGCTCCCCGGCTCGTCGAGGTCGAAGCGGGAATCGAACCTCCACACGTTCCCGATCGAACCGCGTTCGACGACGTCGCGCAGCGTGCGGAGGTCGGTGTCCCAGCGCCGGTTGTGGAAGACACCCAACAGGACGCCCGCCGACGCCGCGGCTTCGACCAGTTCCTGGCCAACTTCGGCCGAAGGCGCGAACGGCTTGTCCGCGACCACATGCACGCCGCGGCCGATGGCCTCGAGGACCAGCTCCTGCCGCGTTTCCGGCGGTGTGGAGATGACGACGACGTCGACTCCGGCGTCGATCAGTTCGCCCAAGGTTCCGTAGACCGCGACGTCGGGAACATCCTCCCCGACGATCCGGGCTCGCTCCGCCGAGCGTGTTACCACCCCGACCAGTTCGCATCGGGCCGAGGCTTGGATGAAGGGTGTGTGGAAGTAGCGGCCGCCGGCACCGTAGCCGACAAGACCAACGCGAAGCGCCATGATGTTCTCCTTTGAATGTCGGGCTAGAGCTTGATGTGATGCCGCAGGGCTTCGACGAGCAGGGCGTGGTCGTCGTGCATTTCCAGGCCGCTCACTCCTACGGCGCCCACGAGGGTTCCGCGGACGCGCAGGGGAAAGCCGCCGCCGGCTGCCGCGTAAAGAAGCGGGTCGAGTGCCGAGTGGGTCTCGAAGGACTCCCCGTCCCGAAGATATTGCGCTCGGACCGCGAGGCTCGAATGCCCATAGAGCCGGACCACACGGAACTTCCGCTCGAGCCAGTCGTCGTTGAGGGCCGCCGCTCCCTGGGTTGCCGCGTGGAACGCCCGCTGGTCACCGAGCGTAATCGCGACGCCCACTCCGAACCCCTGTTCGACGGCGGTCCTGCGCAGCCAGCAGCCCACCGACCATGCATCATCCACGCCGAATTCCGGGAAGTCGAGTTCAGCTTCTTCGGCCAACAGGACATCGTGCAATTCGGCCGCGTCCAGTCCGCGGTATCGCTGTCCTATTGGCAGCATGGTGAGCCTCCTCGGCATTGCTTTGTCAAGACATAAAGACAATATCCGAGTGAAGTGTTCCGGGGAAGATGCTTACGGCAAGTGTCGACGGCCTCGCGTGTGCCGGCGCTAATGCGACCTAGTCGGTCGCGATCATGACATCGGAAGCTTTGACCACCGCGTAAGCCTCTTGGCCGACGGCCAGCTCGAGTTCATCGACCGATTCGTTGGTGATCGATGCGGTAATGACCGATCCTTCGATTTGAATACGGACGTGGGCGGTCGTGGCACCTTTGGTGATTTCCACGATGGTTCCCTTGAGGCGGTTACGGGCGCTGATCTTCATGATGCTCTCCTCGTGTTGGCCCGGCGGCTTCTTCCCGTTCGCACGCCAGGAATGAGGACAAGTCTAGGCCTGGCGGTGCGTCGACGATATGGAAGTACCTTGCCCTCGCCGCGGACCCAATAGCCACATTTTCACCATTGTTACCTTCAATCTGCGTGGTTACGGGAGTAGTCTGTACGGAATTCGGTTTGAGGGGACCAAACAGAAAGGTGGTGTCCGCGAGCGTGAGCCTCAAGGATGAGTGGGATCGGCTCGGTTCCGAGACCCGGACATGGCTTTTGGAAAATCCGGCTTGCCTGCTTTTGCCTCCCGATATGTCGGCGAAGGTCAAAGCGGATCCGCATATCGACGTCGAGCTTGACCCGAACGGACAAGTTGTCCTCTCCCGGGAAGACCTCGACTTCATCAGGGAGAAGGCGGAGGCCGCGGGGACGATCCATGCCCCCGAAGGGGAGTATCAGTTCTTCGACACCGCTTCCATACCTGTCATCCGCAGTGCGGCTTCACGGAATGGGGCTTAGCAGCCATTCTCGTCTGGACAAGGTGACCCGGGTGGCCTGAGCCGACCTTGTGACAGACTCCTTAGGTGTCTGATCTTATGAGCGGCGTCGACCGCATGACGCGGGCGTTTTGGCGTGTCACTGGGCGCCGTGTGGAGGTAGGCGGCGACCAGGCCTGGCTCGACGCACCAATGCACCGCGAGTCCGTTATCGGCGACAACTGGCTCAGTGACGCGGCGGCCGCCATTGGCGGTGTGGTCGTGCGCGACGAACCCGGTGGGGGACTGCTTCCGGAATTCGCCGCGTTGGACGGTCCTCACTTTCGCGCCGCCGCAGTACACCCTGATATTCGTGACTTCTACGAACGTACATCCTTGTGGCGGATGGAAGTGTGGACGGGTTGGAATCCGATCTTCCAACCGTTTGGCGAGTTCATCGCCCGCTATTTCGGGCGCCGGGTCCAGCAGTTGACCATTCCCACCCGCCCCCTTGACACTGCCCTGGGAATGGACAGCGACATTGCCGCAATAGTCGCCCCGGACGGGCGGCAGTCCGGCGCGGGGTGGATCCGCAGGCTCCGGTCGACGGGTGCGTACGTTTACAGCGGCTTCTATCGTGTGACGACGCTGCCGGAAACCACGCAGCCGAGCGTGCATGTGAGCTTTCCCCTCGAATCAGGGAATGTGCAAGTCTTCCTGCGGCCGCGCGCTCTATCCGACGGCTCGCTGGAACTGCTCTCCACGCGCGGCACGTTCGGCACCGACGGTGCCTACCTCACGGTAAGCAGGGGCGGCATCGTCCACGCCACCCGTCTGCCGCTGCACGAGACTTTCAGGCTGTACGTCGATGACGACGGCGTCCTTCGAACCGATCACGTCATCCGCATTCGGTCTGCCGTCGCCGTCCGACTTCACTACAAGCTGACCCGGACACAGGCGTAACCGCCTCGCATCACCGGGCGATCCCGGTCCGAAGTGCTTGCGGGCTAGCGGCAGCCTGCGCTACGGTCGGCCAAGAGGTTGCCGGCGGCAAGCAATATGGATGCTGTTTGGCGCGTTGCTTTTCAAGCCGACCACGAGCAAGGAGCCCAATGTCACTCGTCCGCGTTCACAACTTCTCTGTCTCCCTCGATGGATTCGGTACCGGAGAAGGCCAATCCCTCGACACGCCCTTCGGTCACGCCGGATCACGCCTGATGAGCTGGGCTTTCCCAACGCGAACCTTCCAAGGGATGGGATTCCACGGCAAGGATGAGGGCTCGAATGGAATCGACGAAACGTTCGCGAGCCGCTGGGCCTCGGGCATCGGCGTCGAAATCATGGGCCGGAATAAGTTTGGTCCCCAGCGCGGTCCGTGGACCGATGAAGAGTGGAAGGGCTGGTGGGGTGACAACCCGCCCTTCCACACGCCGGTGATCGTCCTGACGCACCACCCGCGGCCCGCGTTGACTATGGAGGGCGGCACGACTTTCCACTTTGTGGACGCGAAACCCGCGGAAGCGCTCGAACAGGCCCGCGCGCTCGCCGGCGACCTCGACGTGAGAATCGGTGGCGGCGTGGACACGGTCCGGCAGTTCCTGGCAGCCGACCTGATCGACCAGATGCATATTGTCCAGGTCCCCGTACTTCTCGGCCGTGGCGAACGGCTTTGGGATGGCATGGAGGGACTCGAAGAACGATTCGAGATTGAGGCGGCACCTTCGCCCAGCGGCGTCACCCACCTGACGTTCGCACGTCGCGGCCGCGCCGCCACAACTGATCAGGCAAGCTAAACCGCCGGCACAACGGCCCGGCACCACGCCTATTGCGGGCTGGAGTCGGGGCCGTCCCAAGGCCGGAGTTATCCAGCGTGGGTTACGGCTGGGAGCGGCCCGTGGATCAGTCGGGCAGTTCGATCGTGAATCCGCAGGCGCATTCGAGTGTCTTCGTGGACAGGATGACTTCGGCCATCCCGGCGTCCGAGCATTCCGCTGTAGACATCGGTGCGCGTTCGGTCCTGCAGGTTAGGTATCTTTTTCATGGTTCTTGCTTGCTTCTTCGGGTAGCCCGGCCCAGTGATTGTTCCATTCGTGGTACTGGGGTACCGCTCCGTGATGGTGCTTGTTGTTGTGCTTTTTGGCGTACCGCAATGCTGGCTTGAGTTCGTGGAAAAGGCGGTCCTTCGATGAGCCGCCGCACTGCACGAGATAGGCGGTGCCGTTGGGACCGTAGGAGGGAGAAACGTCGGCCGGTCTGGTCATGGCAGGGTTCCTTTGTGTTTGCTGCCTTCGCCTGTTCGCGAAGGTTCGTCTACGGTGTAGTCGATGGGCGTAGACTTTTGCTGTTTTTTACACAGTAACCTTATATTTGCGGTAAGGCAATGACTTAAATGCGCTACTGCGCTTCAGTCCCCGACGGCGGTTGCTCGCCGTCCTGCGACGGCGTCCATCCCAGCGCGGGCCCTAGTTTCCCGGCGATGTCGCTGAGGATCTGGACATAGTCTTCGTGGTCAAAGCTGAAGGGCAGTGCGAAAGCGACTTCGTCGACTTCCTGGAATCCTGCGTGCGCATACAATTGCCCGGCGATTTCGTCGCTTGTGCCGATGAGGTCCGGAGCGTAGAGCATGCCCTTCGGTCCTTGTGGTGCCCGTGTCCGGGGAGTGCGCTCGTCGACGTAACGCTGGTACTTCTCCCTCTGCGCCGGAGACGCTGAATCGGTCGGGATCACCACCAAGCCTTGGGAGACGCGAGCTGGTCCGCGTGCTTGGGCCGACTCGGCGGCCTCACGGAAGGCACGGATCTGCGATTGCTGGACGAGGCCGAAATCGGGTTCTTGTCCGGCGTCGACAAAGACCACGCTGCTTGAGAGCAGATTGAAACCGTTTGCGCCGGCCCAGGCGGCCGACTTAGTGCTGGCGGCCCCGTACCAGAGCCGTTCACGCAATCCAGGTGAATGTGGCTCGACGCGGTTGGAGAATTCTTCGACCACCCCGTGCTTGCCGGAAAAGTCCCGTACCTTTTCTCCTGCGATCAAGCGGGCGAGCCGATCCACGCGGGCGTAGCTGAAATCCTCTATGTCCGCGGAATCCGGGTACAGTTCATGCTTCACGGTGCCGTAGTGCATGGGTTCCCCGACGCTCAGGCCCGGGTTGATGCGTCCGCCGGCCAGCAAATCCACGGTGGCGAGGTCCTCCGCCAGGCGCAAGGGGTTTTCCCAACCCAGTGGGGTCACGGCGGTTCCAAGTTCAATGCGCGAGGTGCGCTGGCTGGCGGCAGCCATCACCGCGATGGGGGAGGAGATCCCGAACTGCAGGTGGCGGTGGCGCAACCATGCGCTGTCGAAACCAAGCCGTTCGCCGAGTTCGATGATCTGCAAAGTGGACTGGTGGCCCGCGGCGGGGTCCTCAGGATCGAACAGGCCGATCGTGAGGAAACCAAGCTTGCGCAGAGGACTTCCATGGCCGGGCATTGCACTCCTTCAGGATCGGGGGCAGCTTTTCCCTCAGGATATGCGCAGGCTCCTGGATATGCTCCCGAGCATGACGGGAGGTTAATTCAGCCGGCAATCAGTGCGCGGGCGGTCACAACCAGAGCTTGCCTTCCTCCTCCTGGTGGCTGAGGATCTTGCGGAGCTTGGCGAGGTCCAGGGCTTGATTGCCCCACTGGATTTCCAGTTCGTGCAGTGCACGTCTGCAGTTGTCACACATGATGTTTCCTTTGTTGGGGGTGCGTTAGTGGAGGGTGGTTTCCGATGGATGGCGAAGCCGGGAGGTTTCGCCGTGGATACCGCTACCGGGTCCGAAGCCTTCGCGGGCCAGGTCATGGAGCAACTGGTGGTAGCCGGAGAGGGCCAATGGCGGCATTTGGTGGAGGGAAGCGATCGTTGCCTGGGGTTGGTCAACGCGGAACAAAGCCAGGATGGCCCGGTCTTCCTGCGCGTCGTTCAATGCCCGGTAGGCTCCGATCGAACACTCCGAGATGAGCGCCTCCGCATAGTTGCTGAGGCGTTCCGTGGACGTCGGATTTCCGGCCCGGTGCCACACGTGGACGGCGTCGTTGCTATCCATGATGACCCGGTCCTACTCAAGCTCTGCCGGTGTGATGCCGGTCACTTGTGCTTCTTTCATATAGCAAAAATACGCCTGGCAATCGAATTGCGGGAGAGTCTCGGGAATATTTGGATGAGAAATTCGGAAGGCTATTTTCCCATTGGAGTTAACATGTTGGAAACATTCGATGATGCCCCTGGTTTTGGGGCTCCTGATGGCGCCAGCCCCGCGCTGACGGGCCTGGAGAGCCCTTCGCGGGTCCGTCTCCTGCCCACATGCGCGTCTTTGCCCTGCCGGGGCGTAGGGTTCGGAGCCTCTTCTTTACGAGGAAATGCGGCAACCGATGAATGCGAATCACGCAATTAGTCGAATGTATATTGTCATTTTCTTGGACTAATTTGTTCCGGCGCATTCACCGGCGCGAGCAGAGGACTGTGGGGCCGTGCCGAGGGGCGAGCGCCGCCCGGATTCAAGCCCATTGAACCGTCAGCAGACTTGCCATTATCGTTGCATTAACGGATGCGCATTCGAACTGACAGTCCCTTCCGATCCGGCGAGACCGTCGCAGAAAGGAGCGCCGTGAGCCAGCAACCCCAGCCCCCGCGGCAGGAGCCGAGCAGGGCCAATCAGCCGCAGCCACAGCAACCTGTCACCCGGGCGGGTGTGGTCTGGACGGCGGTCGTCGTCGCCCTTATCGTACTGATCTTGTTGATTGTGTTCTTCCTGCAGAACCAGGACTCCGTCCGCGTGTACTTCCTTGGCTTGGGCGGTTACGTTCCGCTCGGGCTTGCGCTCTTCATTGCGGCGGTCGCCGGGGGCGTCCTTGTCGCGGTTGCGGGAGCCGTCCGCATCTTGCAGCTTCGGCTGCTCGCTCGGCGCTCCCTGCGCACAAAGCCCCCGACGGCGGCAAAGCGGTGAGCGTCCGGCGCACCTTTCAGCTTTCGCATTCGATGCAGTAGAGGTTGCCGTCCTTTTCCCGTGCGATCTGGGAGCGGTGGCGGACAAGGAAGCACGAGGCGCAAGTGAACTCATCGCTGCCTTGGGGCACAACGCTGATGACCAGTTCCTCGGCGACGATTTCGCCGCCCGGGCCTTCCGATTCCAGCTCGTCGCCCGCTTCGACTTCAAGGACCGCGCGCATCGGCGTCGGCGCGTTGGCTGACTGCAGGGCTTCAAGGGATTGTTCCTGGGCCTCTTTCACTTCCGGGCGCAGGTCGTCGTAATCAGCGGCCATGATGTGTTCTCCTTTCCAGGAACCAATGAGAAGTCTTGGTCCTAGACGCATATCATAAGCATGCTTAGTATTGTTTTGGCCCGTCGGGCGTGAAGGAAAGTCGAACTCCAATTAAAGACGCACCAATGAACCTGGGCGCCTCGTTGCTGTAGCATCGCCGCATGGCGGTCAGTGTCAGTGTGCAGGTTGTCGATTCGCGCGTCATTGCCGCTGTCCGGCGCGTGGTTGCGGCGGGCGACGTCGGCTCAACCTGGGGGGCCGCGATCGGCAAGGTCTGGGACTTTGTGCGCAGCCAGCCAGGGTTGTGGACGGATGGGCACAATATCTTCGTCTACCACCACTCCGAGGAGCCAGGATCGCCCATAGTCTGCGAGTTCGGCGTCGAAGTTACGCGGCCCTTTGACACCTCTGGGGAGGTGTACGCGACCCGGACGCCTGGCGGTGAGGCCGCCGTCGCGATCTTCCACGGACCTTACCACCGCCTGCAGGAGGCCTACGACGCCCTCGACGAGTGGATGACCATGAATCGTCGTGAGTCCGCCGGGCACTCCTGGGAAATCTACGGCGACCCCACCCCGGATCCGGCCCACACGGAAACCACCGTGTTGCACCTCCTGAAGTAGGAGGCCGACGCGTCTAGACGCCGGCCTTGACCAGTAGCGCATCCACCAACATGAAGAACATGCTCCGGTAGTCGGCGGCTTTGGGATTCGTCATGTATTGGATGGCCGCTCCGTCATAGATCATGAGGAAGGACCGCACCAGCATGGGGAACTCTATGAGGCATTCCTCGCCCTTGCTCCGGGCCGCGGAGGAGAAGATGTTCCCCAGCTCGGTTTCGTAGGCCGGATATATCTTCCCGGCGAGGGGGCTGACAGGCGCGTTGCGTGTTGCCCACAAGATAAGTTCGATTTCGGCGAGGAGGCTGGCCGGTTCTTCCACCAGTGCGCGCCAGTAGCCCTCGGCAACTTGCTCAACGGCCGCACGGAGGCCCAATTCGATGGCGACTTCGCTGGAGAAGCTGCTGAGGTTCTTGAGCCAAGCCTCGGCGGCCGATTCCATGAGCTCGTCTTTGTTCCGGAAGCAATAGTGGGCCGTGGCCAAGGGGGCGTTCGCTTCCTTGGCGATGGCCCGGATGGTCACCGACTGGACGCCTTCGCGGCGCATCAGTTCGACCGTTGCTGCAATCAGCTGTTCTTTGCGTTCGTCGGCGGGTACCCGCATAGCTCACTCTCTAGTCTTCCGGCTGGGGTCCAGTGGGGGACAGTGCCTTAAGACTATTGCTTAGACAAAAGTCGCGCACCCTGTCTTGAACCTCCGACTAGAACAGGCGTATAAAACAGCGCCGCGGCCCAATTTGTCGGGCCGCGGCGCCGTGACACCCCGCGGGATTACCGAGAGGCGAGGGTCTCAGCGGCGTCGACCGCTTCCTCGGGATCTTCCGAGTCCAGGTCTTGCGACTGCCCGTAGAGGTACCTTTCCAGGGAATCGTCCATCGCGTTGAGCCAGCGTGTGTGGTGCTTCGTCGCCATGGTGCCGGTAATAACGGAGCGGTGGATCATGTCGCGGTAGCCCAGGATGTCGGTGTGCTTGTGGTGCATCCAGTCCTTGAACAGCTGCGACACTGCATCCAGGTCGAACGGCGGGTAATCGGTGGCGTCGATAAGCTCGCGCAAGTAGTCCGTCTGGAAGTCCGCTTCGGCGTCGTGATCCGGCAGTGCCGCCTGGCGGTCCAGCCAGACTTGGATATCCGCCTCGCGTTCGGCGATCGGAGGGAGCTCAATGGTTCCGGTCATCACGTCGCGGGCAAACCACGCTTGCGCGTCGAACATATTGAAGGTGTAGTACTGGTCCTGGGCGCCCAGATAGAACAGGTTGGTGTTCTGCTGCCACACGACTCCCTTGTACAGGTTTCCGGGATACAGCACGTTGGGCGATTTCAGGGAGAGCTCGCTGGGCAGGAACGGGTACTTGTGCTGGTAGCCGGTGCAGAGTACGACGGCGTCGAAGTCGTCTTGGGTGCCGTCGCTGAAATACGCAGTGCTGCCCTGGAAGTGGGTAACAAGCGGGCGTTCCACGGTGGTGTCGGGCCAGTGGTATCCCATGGGGTTGGTGCGATAGCTCATGGTGATGGAGGCAGCGCCCATTTTGTGGGCCTGCATTCCGATGTCTTCGGCTGAGTAGCTGCTTCCGACCATGAGGAGTCGTTTACCGTAGAACCGTTCGGCGCCGCGGAAATCGTGGGCATGCAGGACTTCTCCGGGGAAGGTCTTGATGCCTTTGAATTCGGGGACGGCCGGGACGTGGAAGTGGCCCGTGGAAACGACGAGTTTGTCGAAGACATGGGTTTCGGTGAGGCCGGTCTTGAGGTCCTCGACCGTCACCGTGAACTCTTGGGTGGACTCGTCGTAGCTGGTGTGGCGTGCCACGGTGTTGAACCTGACGTACTTGCGGACGTCGGACTTCTCCACCCGGCCCTTGATGTAGTCGAAGAGCACTTCACGGGGCGGGAAGGAGGAGATGGGGCGGCCGAAATGTTCATCGAAGGAGTAGTCGGCGAATTCGAGGCATTCTTTCGGCCCGTTGGACCACAGGTGCCGGTACATGCTCGAATGCACGGGCTCGCCGTGGCCGTCCAGGCCGATCCGCCAGCTGTTGTTCCACTGGCCGCCCCAGTCGGACTGCTTCTCAAAGCACAGGATCTCGGGGATGGCGGCGCCTTTTTGCCGTGCCGATTCGAACGCCCGCAGTTGCGCCAAGCCGCTGGGTCCGGCGCCGATGATTCCAACTCGTAATGTCATGTTGCTGTTCTCCTCTTGCAATTGGTCGTGGGGGTTTCTGCTCGCTCGCTACGGTGCGAAGGAGCGGTGGCCGGTGAAGAAGCCGAGTCCGTATTCGGGGGTTTCGAACTTCACGGTGGTGCCCTTGGGGAAGAACAATACGTCGCGTTCCTTGGCGTGGGTGACCTCGCCCGTGGACTGGTCCGTGAGGATGAACTCGCCGGCTATGACGACCTTCATTTCGTCGTACGTGTAGGTGTAGACGAGGGGTTCGGAGGCCTTGAGCTCGAAGAAGCCGGCGCTCATGACCGAACCGGTCGGGTTGTGCAGGGAGTCGCCGATAGCGGCGATGGTGCCGGGTTCGTTCATGGAGGGAAGGCCGGTGTAGCCGCCTTCAACTTTGTGGATGGAGCCGGCCTTGCTCAGTGTTCCTACGAGGGTTTCCATGGTTTCTCCTGTGGATGGTTGTTTGGGGTGACGCGCCGGAACTGTTCATCTTTGACAGAACCGTTCTTGCTTGGCAGGCCTATGGGGCCGCCGGGGAGAGAGGTTGGGTAGGGCCCGATCGGGGCCATCGCCGGGAAGTTTTGCAAACCGGAGATTGTCGGTAGTGCAGGCCAAACGAGCTGCACTTATGTGATGCCAGTCACGCTTGCTCGTGGTGAAAACTGTGACATGGACACTTGTATAAGTCAATCGTCCAAGTCGGATATTTCTCAGAAAAATATCCACGTGAAGGAGATTGGTCCCATCCTTCATGAACCATTGACTGGGACGGATGTCCATGTAAAAGTGTTGGACAGCGCCGTGACCCAGATCACGATGACGCGGCCTCATCTGCTTCATCGAAGCAATCCCACGCAGGATTCCTCCCTCAAGAAACGGGTAAAGACAATGACGACAACCACCCCTCAGCTCCCGACCCCCACAACAGGCGAAGCGGTCGAGTATTGGCCCGCGAAGGCAATGACACCGATGAAGGACAATTGGCCCCGGCTTCGTTGCCGGTTCATCAACTCCAACCCCGAAGGCTCCTGGGGTGACGTCATACTCTCGGAGTGGGAACTGGAAGCCTGCGGTTGGCAGGATTTCCACCCCCATACGGAGACGAACTTCGTGCTCGAAGGAGAGCTCCACATCGAGAGCGAAGGCAAGACCGTCATCCTGCGGCCGGGCGACGCGGCCCGCGTCAATCCAGGACGGACCGGCCGCTACTGGGCGCCCGTCTATGCGCGGATGGTCACTATCTACGGTCCCAACCCGGACGGCTTGGAATCGCACTCCTTCCGGTACTCCGAAATCTGAGGTTGGGAACGCCCATGAGCACATTGAAAGAGTTATATGCAGAGGAACTGAACACCCGACTGGCCGAGTGGCAGTCCAGAGACCTTGAACCGCCATTCAGGTTCGGCGACATGCGGACTCTCCTCGTCATTACAGTCGCCATACCGGTCTTTGCCTTGGTGATGGGATGGTTTGCGTGAGCCAAGCGACGAATGAAGTGTCCACCTCCGGCACCGAGGGATCCCTTCCCCTGCTCAGCCACGAACGGAACTGGACTCCCAAGGCCCTCTTCTTCAGTTCTGCCCAAGCGGCTGTAGCTACCTGGTGTTTCATCATCGGGGGATACGTGGCCTTCTACCTGCCCGCGGTGCAAGGCTCGATCGTGATGATCGCCTCGATGTTGGCGGGAATGCTGCTCGTGTTCCTTGCCACCGTTCCGATGGCAACCCGCTACGGCCTGGAAGCCGTGCGCTCAACGCGCCCCGTCTTCGGCACCCGCGGTTCCCTCTTCGCCGTCGCGCTCACCTTCCTCTTCACGATCGGGTGGGGGACCACGCTGATGATCTTCAGCGGGAAATCGGCAGCTCTGCTGCTGACCACCCTTGGCATCGTCAGCGAGAACAGCGCACCGGCCGTCCAGACGCTGAGCAGCCTGGCGTGCCTCCTGGTGGTTTGGGCCCTTATCAGCCGCGGGCCCGGCATTCTTCGAAGGGTTGGCGTGCTGGTTGCCTGCTCGGTCCTCGCGCTGGGTGTCATGGTCATCGTTGTGATTGTGGCGAAGGTCGGCTGGCCGGCCCTCCTGGGCGCCAAGCCGAGCGCCGCCAACGGTAACAAGCTCCTGGACTATACGACGGCGATCGAACTCATGCTCGCGACGGCACTTTCCTGGTGGCCGTACGTCGGCGGCATGACCCGGTTCTCGAAAAGCACAAGGAAGTCAGTCCTTCCGGCGACGCTGGGCCTCGGGCTCTCCCTCTCCGTCATCTGCCTGATCGGCCTCTACACGGGCTTGGTCTTTCCGGACTCCGGCGGCAATCCGCTTCCGGGACTGCTGGATATCGGCGGTATCTGGCTGGCCTTGCCGGCATTCGCGTTCATCATCGCTGCCAACGTCGGCACAGCGATGGTGGGTACGTATACAGCGGCGCTCTCCCTCAAACAGCAGCCAGCCATCGATGCGCGACTGAGTTGGCGGGGAGCGACGACGGTTGCCGGCCTGACCGTGGCTGCAGTCATCGTCTTCCTCGCGGAGCCCTTCTACGCCAATTTCGGAACGTTCCTCACACTCTCCGCGGTGGTCTTCGGCCCGGTCTGCGGGCTCCAGATCGCCGACTACTTCATCATCAGGAAGCAACGCCTTGACCTGGAAGGCCTGTACAGCGACCGCGCCGGTTCGGCCTACTGGTACTGGAAGGGCATCAATCTTGCAGGCTTCGCGAGCATGGCGATCGGCGTAGTGGTGTACTTCCTCCTCCTTGATCCCGTCACCTTCGCCTCGTCGCCCGTGTTCGCATTCACGACTGCGACCTTGCCCTCGACGCTGGCCACGGCGGTCAGCTACGTGGTGCTGGTGCGGTTGAAACGGAAGGCCAGGGAGCTCCAAGCACCTCTGTCCTCATCAAAATCTTCCTAAAGCGAAGCGTTCCCGCTACTCTTTTTCCAGAAATTCCGGATAAAACCTGACGGCGCCTCCTGCGTCCAATATTTCAAGGCACATCCGGTGAATTAAGCAGCGGCCCGAACGGGTAGTTTAAACCGTCCGTAATTAGCGTTTTGCCCACCCAAAAATGACACAAGGATGGGTAGTAGGCCTCCCATTGGAGTACCACCGCCGGAAACCTGCCGGCGCGCAGCAATAGAAAGGTGAATCCACATGAGCAAAACTTTCCAGCCCACCGAGCTTTTCAAAGGCGAGCTCGATGAAGCCCTGCTGGCTCCGCCGCTGGCCGAAGTCATCGGCGCCGAGATCCCCACGAGGATCGGCATCCCGTTCACCAGCGAAGACTCCCGCATCCTTTCGGGCGTTTGGGAAGCCGAACCGGGCCTTTCCCGCTGGGAATTCCTGGACCGTGGCGAGGTCATCCACGTCCTCGAAGGCCGCATGGTGGTCACTGAGGACGGTGGCCAGCCGGTTACCCTCGAAGCCGGAACGGCCGGCTTCTTCCCGATCGGCTGGCAGGGAACCTGGGAAATCCAGGAACGTATCAGGAAGTTCTTTGTGATCTTCTCGGCTTAAGCCTTAATCCTAAAGGCGCAGGAAGGCCCGGTGTAAACACCGGGCCTTTCCTGCGTTCCTGGGAGATATATTAACGCACGAAAAACAGGCCCGGAATATTCCGGGCCGGATGCGAATGAATTAGTGGGGGAGAACTAATCGGTGGGGAAAACCGGGAAATTCAATCCGCGGAAATTTCCCTCAATGATTGCTGAGTGCGCGCGGGGAGCATACGAAGAAGAGCGGCTGCTCTACTTGCGCGAATGGCACGACGAGCCAACGGCCGCCATAGAACTCGACGTACGAGTCCGGAGTGCACTTTGCGAAGGCTTCTTCCCGTGTCATCCTCTTTCCTTTCACGCTAGGTCCGGTACAGCCCTTCCTGGCTTCCCGAGTGATACTCTAACTATAGACCTTCATGGTTAAAGGTCAATAGACATTCAAGGTTAAATGTCACACGGTCTAGGAGTGTGTGCAGTGACTACTTGGAAAGAGCAACTCGCCTTCGCGCCCTTGGAAGCCGCGGATCGCGGGGAGGAAGTCGGGCGTAGGCTAAGGCACGCCATCGAACTAGGAGTGCTCGAGAACGGTTCCCAATTGCCCAGCGAGAGCTACCTTGCGTCCCGGATGGGCGTTTCCACGCTGACGCTGCGGTCGGCACTGGCCGAGCTGCGTGGACTCGGCCTGGTTGAGACCCGCCGTGGCAAGGGCGGCGGAAGCTTCGTGAAGGCGAACACGGGAGACATCACCCGGATGCAGCGGCAGTCCCTGGAGGCATACTCGCTGGAGGACCTCCGGGATATGAGGGAGTACCGCGCCTTCCTTGCCGGCGCCGCTGCCGCCGCTGCCGCAGAGCAGTCCCACAGGCTCTCGATGGGACGCCTGGATTACTCATCGCAAGAGATCAGGGCTTGCGAGCATCCTGCGGACGCGATCCGGGCGGACAGTAAATTCCACATTGAACTGGCGGCGAGCTCGGGTTCGGTCAGGCTGACCCGGCAGGAAGTCGCCCTCCAAGCCGAGGTCGGTCCACTGATCTGGGTGGACCCGAAGGAGCATAGGGACACCGCCGCGGAAGACCACGCGAAGATCGTTGAGGCGATCAGCGCCGGCGATGCCCAGCAGGCCCGCCTCCTGGCCGAGGAGCACGTCAGGCGGGACATGAACCTGGTCATCGACGAGCGGATGACGTTGGACCGCACCCCTGTCGAGTCGTTGACTCGCTCGGCCTCAGGTGACGACGCCGTTGCCGCCATCGAGGCCCTCGCCGCGATGTTCTCTGGAACCGCGGCGACGGCAATGCGCGAAGTTGAGCAAGCGGTCCGCGCCTGCATTGGTGCGGGCGTGCGCAGGGATCGTGCCGACTCGGACATTTACGGCGCGGCCAGAAGGGCTGTGGCCGTCGGGGCGCCTCTACTGTACGGCACCGGTTTCGTCGCTGAGGAGTCCTACTTCGGCGAGAGTTGGATCTCCTGGTGCTACACGCCGTCGGGCCCTGAATCGCCGCAGCGGCTCTACGTCGACATGGATCTCTATGACTTCGCCACGGCGCCCTGGCGGCCGGACGATCAAGGCGACGAAAGCCCGATCCACACGAGCCATGCGTACGTGGACGCGAGTGGAACCAATGAGACCGTCATTACCCTGAGCAAGCGGGTAGTGGTGGCGGGAACCTATGTGGGGACGCTCGGTGCCGACCTGCATGTCAGCCGGCTCCAAATCGCGTTCGAGCCGCTTCTGCGGCCGTTGCCCGCCAATACCTGCATCGTGGACCAACTCGGAGCGATCCTCGCGACCAACACCGGGCGTTTCGTCGGTGGGACCATTTCGGAGAGCGATGATGTCCGGCGGCAAGCCCTTCCGGGGGTTCCATGGACGCTCTGCTTGGGCGCCGACTGAGACGACGGGGTAGAGAAGACCTTTAAGGTTGAATGTCTATTGACATTTGACATTAAAGGTCTAATCTCGATCTATCAGAGGAACGGGAAACAGGGGGGCCCGAGCCATTCAGATCATCACAAAGGAGTCGATGGTCATCATGGATAACACGGATGCCGTCCACATCTGGCACCGGGCCGGAAACCCGACGCCAGACGACCGCCTCAGCCTCTACGCCCAGGCGCTCATTTCAGAATGTTCGATCGGTGCCTACCGCACCTTGAACGACGCGCAGGAAGACAAGGCGATCCTCGCCCTGTTCCGCGTGGACCAGCCCCGCGCGACCCTTGCTTCCCTTCATCAGGTGCCGCCGCTTGCCCTCTCCGGATACCACCAGCTCCTCCATGAGCTGGCCCGGGAAGGATTCGGCCCGGGATCCGGATTCCATGCGGAAAGGAGGATGGGCCATGTGTGACAACTGCCGTCGTGCCCTGCATGAACTGGAAATCCAATGGGGCAACCAAGCTCTGGACCTCGCAAAGATCCGCCAAATACTCAGTCACCACGACGACTAGTTCCTCGCGTCGGGATGTGAAGTGTTGTTGCGCTAGCATTGAACAACAATTGGCCGATGTTCAATAGTGTTCATTAATGTTAGATTATGGTTGATATTGGGAAATCAACCAAGGCCGCGCATGGCCGGTGAGGATAACATTGAGCATTCTTGTCACGGGCGGCACCGGCTACATTGGCTCGCACACCGTTCTTGCCCTCTTGGAAGTCGGCCACGATGTGGTTGTGCTCGACAACCTGGTGAATTCGAGCGAAGAGTCCCTTCGGCGGGTCGCGGAACTCGCCGGCAAGGCCGCTACCTTCCACAAAGTGGATCTGGTGGATGGGCCGGCGGTCGAGGCGGTGTTCGAGCAGCACCGGATTGATTCGGTCATCCACTTCGCGGGACTCAAGGCCGTAGGGGAGTCTGTTCGGGAGCCCCTTGCCTACTACTACAACAACCTCGTGGGCACCTTGAACCTGCTGCGCGCCATGGACAAGCACGATGTGCGCACCCTGGTCTTCAGTTCGTCGGCCACCGTGTATGGCGAGCACAATCCCATACCGTACGTCGAGAAGATGGAGATCGGCGCGAACAATCCGTACGGCCGCACCAAGGAGCAGATAGAGGACATCCTCTCCGACCTGGGAAGCGCCGATGGCCGCTGGCATTTAGCACTACTGCGCTATTTCAATCCCGTGGGTGCCCATCCTTCCGGCCGCATTGGAGAAGACCCCCAGGGTATTCCGAACAACCTCGTCCCCTTCATTGCGCAGGTGGCCGTGGGGCGCCGCGAAAAACTCATGATCTTCGGCGGCGACTATGACACGCCGGACGGAACATGCCGGCGCGACTACATCCACGTCGTCGACCTCGCCCAGGGCCACGTGGCCGCCCTGGACCATATCGCCGCCCGCCCGGGCGTGCGCCGCTGGAACCTGGGTTCCGGAAAGGGCTCCTCGGTGCTCGAGGTGCTGCGGTCGTTCGAGAAAGCCGTGGGACGGGAGCTTCCGTATGAAATCGCCGGCCGGCGCGCCGGGGACCTTCCGGCGTTCTGGGCGGACGCCTCTTCCGCCCTTGCGGACCTCGGTTGGTCCACCACGAAAACCGTGGACGAAATGTGTGAAGACCACTGGCGCTGGCAGCAGGACAATCCCTACGGCTACGCCCGTTCCTAAGGTGTCACGAATGGCCCGGGCGGCCGGATTGCCTTGATTATCGGCGTGATAGATGCCATAGTTAACACGTTCACTAAGTGGATATAGCATTCATCTAATGAACGTTATGCAGGCTAATGCACGCCGATTTGAGGGCCTGACACCGTGGTCGGGCCGGAGGGGAAGTCCAATGACGGTTGTCTTTCGTTTGGAGCAAAACACCGGCCAACACCGCGTTGAAGCCCAATACCGCGCAGAAACACAGCCGCTGGGCTCCGGCATGCGGATTGTCAGCTCCCCGTGGGAAGGGATCTACCTCGAGCAGGCATATTCCTTCCTTTCGGCACAGACGGAAGGGACGCTCCTCCGTAGTTGAGGGATGGCTATGAGCACCATTGCTGAATTCGCAGGCGTTGAAGCGCCGGGATATCCCACCGGGCGTACTGTCGTGGCCGTTGTTGTGGAATGGCGGGAGAAGATCGCCCTCCTCAAGCGCAGCCAAAGCCTTCACCACGACCGTGGCCGCTGGCACTGCGTCACGGGATTCGTGGAAACGGACGCTACCCCCAGGGAACAGGCCTTGAGGGAGCTGTTCGAGGAAACCGGGCTGGACCGCGCGGACGTGATCGACCTCCGGCAAGGATCGCAGCTGGTGCTCAACGACGATTCCGGCGCGCCGTGGGTGGTCCACACCTTCACGGCCGTCACTTCCCGCCGCCGGCTGACCCTTGACTGGGAACACGAGTCCTACCGGTGGACCGCCCCTGCCAAGACGCCGAGATTCGCGAATAGGGTTTCCTGGCTCGATCCCGTGCTTGAAGCGACGGGCCACCTGGCGCGCTGAAGCTGTAAGACATACAAAGGGCGCGGTCCCGGCACATGCGTGCCGGGACCGCGCCCTCGTACTTCCTTGAACTAAACGCCAGGATCAAACCCCGGGCGAGGCTTGGCTACCGATCGACGGGGAGCGGGACCAGGAGCATGGTTGACGTGTCGAGGCGTTCATTGCTGTCCTGGCCTTCGGCCAAGGCTTCGGCTTCCTCGCGGCTGAACACCACGGGCACCGAGCCCAGGAGAGGACGTGAGGCTGATTCGCGCATCCTGGTCAGGGCCAGCAACGCCACAGCCGAGAAGAACATGACGTAAAAGGCGGGAGCGTAGGCATTCCCGGTGACTTCAACGAGGATCTGGCTGATCAATGGCGTAGTGCCTCCGAAGAGCGAGATGGCCACATTGTGAGTGAATCCGACGCCTCCGTAGCGCGAGGCTGTGGGAAAGAGCTCGGACATGGCCGCACCGGTCAGCGCAAGGAAGAACGCGCTCGGAAGCGAAACCATGAACAGGGCAAGGTACAGCGACCAGACTTGCCCCACGTGCATCAGCATGAATGCGGGCACCAGCAGGATGAGGTTTCCTACAGTGGCGATGACATAGATGGGTCGCCTTCCCACCTTGTCCGACCAACGTGCCGCCACCGGGACGATGAGGGCCTGGATGAGCAGGATAACAACAGTAGCTACCGCCGTGTGGAGCGCTGCCATACCTACCTGGGTTTCCAGGTAGGTGGGCATGTAGCTCGTGACGGTGTACGAGGACGTTCCGTCAGCGGCGATGAGGGCAATGCCCACCAGGATCTGGGGCCAGTACAGCTTGAGGATGTTCGGAAGGCTCTGGCGGACGAAGATCGGATCGATGTCCTCCGTCTCCAGCTTCTCCTGGGCGGCCTCGAAGCTCGGGGACTCCGGGA
This sequence comes from Arthrobacter terricola, assembly GCF_004354015.1. Lineage (GTDB taxonomy): Bacteria > Actinomycetota > Actinomycetes > Actinomycetales > Micrococcaceae > Arthrobacter > Arthrobacter terricola. The sequence goes on along the minus strand of NZ_SMRU01000005.1, from coordinate 172,930 downwards.
TCCGGTTCCGCAAGGAAATGGCAATCAGCCCCAGCGGCAAGGCGAGGAGGAACGGGATCCGCCAGCCGCCGTCGCGCATTGCGGACTCTCCCCACAGCGAGGTGGTGATCATCGTCGCCGCCGCAACCACGGCGGCGCCGGCGGCGAAGCCCAGTTGGGCGCCCGTGTTGAGGAGGGCCGTCCAGAAGCCGCGATGGCGGTCGGGGGAGAACTCGGCCACGTAGGTCGCGGCGCCGGAGTATTCGCCGCCCGTCGAGAAGCCCTGCAGCATCTTGAGCAGGTATAGCGGGACGATGACCCACAAGCCAACCTGTCCTGCGGTGGGCAGGAGGCCGATGACCGTGGTGGCGGACGCCATGAGAGCCATCGTGAAGAAGAGGACCTTGCGCCGGCCGACCCTGTCGCCCAAGGGACCGAGGATCATGCCGCCGAGCGGCCGTACAACGAAGGACACGGCGAAGCCCAGAAGCGTCACCAGCAGCCCCATGCGTTGGTCCATGCCTTCGGTGAAGACGCCTGTCATGGTGATGGCCAGGTATCCGTAGATCCCGATGTCGTACCACTCGATGAAGTTGCCGACCCCTGCGCCTATCTGCGCTTTCCGCAGTTCGCGCTTGTCGACGATGATGCAGTCTTCGGCGCGGAGGCGGCGGGTGGCCCTGGACAATGTTGGGAGATGGGTTCTCCGATGATCGGACATCTTTGTCTTTCTGTCGTTGATGAGGAGCCGCGGTTGCCGGTTAGCCGATGCGCTCGCCGTTGACGAGCTCGCCATTGATGAGGCGCGGCGCCGCATCCGGGTTGTCGTCCCGCAGTTCGCTCGGGAGCAGGTGCTGGGGGAAGTTCTGGAAGGCCACTGGGCGGAGGAACCGTGCGATCGCTGCGGTCCCGACCGACGTCGATCCGGGAACCGTGGTTGCGGGGTACGGTCCGCCATGCTGCTGTGCGTAGGTGACCGAAACGCCAGTGGGCCACTGGTTCCACAAGAGCCGGCCGGCCTTCTCGATCAAGACGGCGACGAGCTCCTGGACGGGGCTCTCCACCTCGGCCTGCAGGGTCGCCGTCAATTGCCCTTCGAAAGTGCGCGCAACCTCGACAAGCTGCGATTCGTCGTCGTACTCGACCACGAAGGCCGCCGGCCCGAAGCACTCTTCCTCCACGCTCTTGGGGTCGGCCAGGAGCCGCTCCACGCTGGTGGTGAGGAGGACTGCGGCCGGTGCGGTTGCGCTGGCGCCTCCGGCGTTCAGTACTTCCACGCCGTCGATGCCGGAAAGGGTGCCGAGGGCGTGCTTGAAGCTGTCCTCGATCCTGGGGTTGAGCATTTGTCCCACGGCGGGAAGCGTGGCATTCCGCAAGCTCTCAAGCATGCCGGATCCCCGCGGAACGAAGAGCATGCCGGGCTTGGTGCAGAACTGTCCCGTGCCCATGGTGAATGACTCGACGAACCCCTTGGCGATCTCCTCGCCGCGGGCCGCCGCGGCCGCCTGCGTGACGAAGACCGGGTTGTTGCTGCCCAGTTCCCCATAGAACGGAATGGGGTCGGGACGTCCGTTGGCGATGTCCATGAGGGCACGGCCACCAGGAATCGAGCCGGTGAATCCGGCGGCCTTGATCCGGCTATCCTGCAGGACCGTGGTTCCGGCGGCCCGGCCGAAGATCACCGTGACGAGGTTCGGGTCCGTACCGGCCGCCGCCAGGGCATCGCGCACCACGGTTTCGGTCAGGCGGGAGAGGCGCGCATGCCCTTCGTGGGCCTTCACGACGACGGCGTTCCCGGCAGCGAGGGCCGACGCCGTATCGCCGCCGATCACGGAGAACGCGAAGGGGAAGTTGCTGGCGGAATAGACCACCACCGGACCGATGGCCCGGAGCGAACGGCGAAGGTCGGGGCGCGGAGCTCCCATGGGCCAGGCAGCATCCGCGTGGTCGATCCGTGCGTCGAGGTACGCTCCGTCGCGCAGCACCTCGCCGAAAAGGCGAAGCTGGAACGCCGTGCGCTTGACTTCGCCGCGAAGCCTTGGCTCGGGCAGGTGCGTCTCGTCCATCGCCAAGGCGACCAGGCTGTCCACGGATTCTTCGAGTGCGTCCGCTACCCTGTCCACGACGTTGGCGCGGTCCTGCGTTGAAGCAGCAGACCAGGCAGCATGTGCCACCGTGGCTGCGGAAAGGACCTCTTCGGTTGTCGCGGCAGTTGTTTCCTGTGTGTCGATGGGGGTGGTTGTCATCTTTTTGATTCCCTTCGGGGTGGTTCGTGGACATGAACCCCTCCGGGAAACGCCACCGCGCCTGTGGAGGGCGGGTTATTCCTGGAGTGAGGGATTCATGCGCTGCTGCACTCGTCCGGCAACAGCAACGAGGCGGACTGGCAGTTCCGCCTGCTTTTCTTTGTCTTCCATGCGGTGGAGCGGGCCAACGATCGACACCGCGCCCACGAGGGCGCCCACCGAGTCCCGCACCGGGGCGCCGAATGCGATGATGCCGTCCTCCAGTTCCTCGTTGGTGCTGGCCCAGCCGCGCTCACGAACGGTCATGAGCTCCTGGACCAGGTCATCGAAGTCCCTGATGGTCGCCACCGTGAGGGCCTCAAGGTGCTCGCCCACCGCCATGCGCAATTGCTCCGGCGTGAGGTCGGCGAGCAACACTTTTCCGGTTGCGGAGGCGTGGTGCGGCCAATGCATGCCGTACATCTCGGACATCGTGATGCCCATGAGCCGGGGCGACGCCTGGAGTACGAGGTCAAGCTCGTACAGGCCGCGCCGGATGCTGAAGGTGACGGTCTCGCCGGTTTCGTCGGCGAATTCCTCGAGGATGTCCTTGATCCTGGGCACCAGCCCGGAGGCGGGGTCGATGGATTGGGCAATGCGGCCCAGGTCCCACCCCAAGCAATACAGAGTGTCCTGCCGGTCCACGATGCCTTCTTCCTCCAGCGTCATGAGGAGGCGGAAGGTAGTGGCGCGGGCGAGGTCGATCTTCTTAGCGACGTCCGTGACGGTCATCGGATTCGCCGATGCGGCCAGTGCGCGGAGTATCCGGACCGCCCGCGATACGGAGCGGTTCGCCGCGTATCCCTGTTGGGGTGTTTCCTGGGTGGCGCTCATCGTCGGTCAAGGCCTTTCGAAGTGGGTTCGACTCAACCTTGGGCGGCGGTGTAGTCGAAGCTGACCTCCCCCCAGCCTTCGAAACGGCCGGTGATGTGGGTGCCCGGGACCATCTTCGCGGCGGCCAGGCAGCTTCCCGGAAGGATCAGCTGGCCGGCTTTCAGGGTGATGCCGTATTCGTTGATGCGGTGGCAGAGCCAAACCAACGCAGAGACCGGGCTGCCGTAGATTGCGGAGGTGTTTCCCTCGGCGACTACCTCGCCGTCGAACGTGATGACGCCGGGGGTATCCGAAAGGTTTACCTCGCTCAGCTTGCGGGGCTGGCCGCCGAGGATGACGGCGGCGCTCGAGCCGCTGTCGGCCAGGGTGTCGAAGATGCCGATGTTCCAGTCGCGGACACGGGAATCGATGATCTCAAGTGCCGGAACGACGAAGTCGGTCGCCGCGATGATGTCCGCGACAGTCACGTGCGGGCCGCCGACGTCCCGCTTGAACACGAACGCGGGTTCAAGTTCGACGAACGGCTCGATGAACTCCTTCTCGGAGCGGGGCAGGTTCTCGGGGAAGAACTGGCTGGCCAGGAGGTAGCCGTAGTCGGGCTCGTCGACGCCGAACTTCGCCTGCATGGCCTTCGCGATGTTTCCCAGCTTGAAGCCTGCGATGGTGTCGCCCCCTTCAACCTGCAAGCGGATCACTTCCTGCTGGACGCGGAAAGCGTCTGCGATGGTGGGACCGTCCTCGGCGCCGATCAGGCTGTCCACAGGCTTCCTGCTGGACTTGGCATCCAGGATGCGCTGGGCGGTTTCGGCGATGTTAATCGGCAATGTTTTCTACCTTTCGACGTGGGGAGCGCTGGTCACCGAGGTGCCAGATGCTCATGGAGGAAAGCATTTCGCGGGGATCCCAGACCACAGCTTCGGAAGTGATCAGCCCGTCACGGTGGCTGATGAAGGAAGCGCCGCGGACGGTCACGGTGCGGCCGGTCGGGGTAACGCCCATGAATTCGCCGGTGTGCTTGCCGACGGTCTCCCAGTGGATGGCGACGAGGTTCTGGTCCTCGATGGCATGGAGGACGGTGACGGTGAAGTCGCTGAATGCGCGGTGGGAATCCTCGATCTGCTGGACTACCTGGGCGAGGCCTTCCGAGCCGGTCTTCGATTGCCGTTCGTAGTCGGGAGCGGTGAGGCGTTCGAAGGCGGCGGTGTCGCCGTCGCCCCAGGCCTTGGTCCAGGCTTCCGTGACGCGGCTGAGCATGGTGGTCATGTCACTGGTCCTTTCCGGCGGCAGCAGGAGCTGCGGGAGCTGCGGCGGCCGGGGCGGGAGCCGGCCACTGGTTGAATTCGCCGAACTTGCCGCCGCGGAACAGGAGGGCTTCTCCCTCGCCGGGGACGAGTTCCTCGATGGAACCGACGATCATGTAGTGATCGCCCGCGACTACCTCGGAAAGTACTTCGCAATCCACCCACGCAGTAGCGCCGGAGATCCGGGGAGTGCCGAGGGGGCTCTGTTCGTAGTCCACGCCGGCGAACTTCTCGTCGCCCTTCCGGGACAGCGCGCGGCAAACGGGCAACTGCTCAGTGGAGAGGATATTGGCGGTGAACCGTCCCAAGGACCGGAGGGTCGGCCACGTGCTCGAGGACTTGTCGACGCAGAACGTGACAAGCGGCGGTTCGAGGGAAAGGGACTGGAAGGTGCCAACGACGAACCCGCGGGGCGTTCCGTCCTCGGTCAGGCCCGTGATTGCGGTGACGCCGGTGGGCAGGGCACCGAAGACCTGGCGCTGGATAGCGGGGTCGATCGAGGGGTTCTCGGCGGTAACGATGATGGACATGTTGGCTTCCTATGCCTGGGTGGTGCGGGTGCGGTGGTAAGCGGCGCCGGGGTGGTCGGAGGCCAACCGTGCTTGTCCGGCGCCGAAGAGGCTTTCGCGGAGGGTGTCGCCGTCGTACGCGGTGCGCATGACGCCGCGGGCCTGGAGTTCGGGGACCACGTAGGCCGCGAAGTCCTCGATGTCGCGGAACTTGACCGCGTGGGAGATGTTGAAGCCGTCGGCGCCGGTTTCCTCGATCCACGAGACCAGTTCGTCGGCCACGGTCTTAGGGCTGCCGACGATCACGGGGGAGGTGCCGCCGATGCCGTTGTATTCGGCGATGTCGCGGGGTGTCCAGCGCTTTTCGGGATCGATCTTGGTGAAGAAGTCCACCATGGTCTGTCCGGCGTTGGTCTTGACGTCCTCGAAGGGCTGGTCGGGGTCGAACTGGGCCATGTCCAGGCCGGTCCAGCCGCTGTACCGGGCCATCGCGCCGTCGTAGTCGACGTACTTGAGGTAGTCCTCGTACTTCGCTTGGGCTTCCTCGTCCGTGGGGGCGCTGATGACGGTGACCATCTGCAGGACGGTGATGTGGGACGGGTCGCGGTCGAACTCGACGGCCTTGGCGCGGAGGGCATCGATCTGCTTCTTGAGGCCCGCCTTGGTTGCGGCGTTCATGAAGACGGCCTCGGCGGTCTTCGCTGCAAGCGCGACGCCGCGCGGAGAACCGCCGGCCTGGAAGATCACCGGGCTGCGCTGCGGCGACGGTTCGCAGATGAAGATTCCGGGCACCGTGAAGTGCTTGCCCTCGTGGCCGATTTCGTGGACGCGGCTCGGGTCCACATAGGTGCCGGACGCCTTGTCGCGAACGACGGCGTCGTCATCCCAGGAGCCTTCCCACAGCTTGAGTACCACGTCCAGGAACTCTTCGGCGATTTCGTAGCGGTCATCGTGCGCCGTCTGCGTGCCGGTACCCAGGTTGCGGGCCGCGCTGTCCGAATAGGACGTGACAACGTTCCAGCCGATGCGGCCGCCGGTGACGTGGTCGAGCGTCGCGAACTTCCTGGCGAGCGTGTACGGGTGGTCGTAGGCGGTTGAGGACGTCACGCCAAAGCCCAGGTGCCGCGTTGCGGCGGCCAGGGCGGGGACCAGGAAGGCGGGGTCGTTGGCCGGCAGCTGCGCGGCGTCGCGAAGGGCGGCGTCAACAGTGCCGTTGTACTTGTCGTGGTAGCCGTTGTTGTCGGCGAAGAACATGCCGTCAAAGCCGGCCCGTTCCAGCATCTGCGCGTACTCGATCCAGCGGTGCACGTTGGTGTACTCGGTACCACCGTCCTTTTCGTGCCGCCACAGCCCGGCCGAAAGGTGCGCCGGTCCGTTGAAGTCAAAGGCAAACACCTTTATTTGCTTTGTCATGCTCGTTTTCCTTACTGAAAGCGCGAAGGCTGGATGAAGGCCTGAATTTGAATGCCTTCGTGTCCACTAGATGAACATACTATTTATCTGTTGAACACCAAGGTAGAGTGGTGCGAGACACATCGTCAAGTCCTCGACCGGCCCCAGGCTTGGCTTGGACCAAGCCGGAAGGCGTCCCCGCATGGCGCTGGAAAGGAAAAGAAACATGAAGATTCCCGGTGAAACCAGCAGGCCAAGCCCCCTCACTTCACCCGTGCTCGACCTCAACGAACGTGGCCGCCGGGGCGTCTGGATCGACCTCCCGGATCCGGCGTCCATCGAGCTCATTTGCGTAGAAGGTCCGGACTGGGTGGGCATCGATGGCCAGCACGGAAAACCCGACTTCCCGGACTTGCTCGCATTGATCGACGCCGCCAACGTCTTCGGCGTCCCGGCCATCGTCCGCGCCCAGGGTCACGACGTCGGCGGGGCCGGGCGAGTGATCGACGCCGGTGCCCAGGGCATCATTTTTCCCACCGTCGAGGACGGCGAGACGGCGTCCAAACTCGTTTCGGCGTGCAGGTTCCCGCCGCGTGGCGGGCGCAGCTACGGCCCGGTCCGGCGTTCGCCGCGCTACGCGAAGCCCACTCCGGGCGTTCCCGCGGACGACCCTTTGGCCATCCTCATGGTGGAGACCCGCGCGGGCTACGAAAACCTTGACGCGATTCTGACAGCCGATCCCGACGGCATCTTCGTGGGCCCTTACGACCTGTCGCTCAGCCTCGGCGTAGACTTCGACACCCTCGTCTCAGCCGACCCCGACGGCATCCTGCGCGACATTGCGCGCCGCTGCGCGGAAGCGGGTGTTCCCGTGGGCATCTACACGGGGTCCATCGCGCTCTCCCAAGCCCCGATCAGTTGGGGGTACAGCTTCATGCCGATCGCCTCCGACTACTCCCTGATCTCGACCGCCACGCGGAGCGTCCTCGCCGAGGCGGCGCTCTCCGAGCCCGCGGCGACACGCCGCGTTTCGAGTCATGCGACGTAAAGCGGCGATTGTGTGCTTGGGCTGACTGATAAACTGGGTCAACCGGTTGACCAGGCTATTCCGCCTTGAGGTTACCGACCAATCCGAGCACGTTTTTTATGGAGAAGTATGGAAAGCACGAACATCATGGCCCTTCTCTTGGTTGGCCAAGGGGACACGGCCAGGAGTGCGCTTCCGCACGCTCCAAGGGTGGTCGAGGAGCGGGCTCCCCGTTCCGCGGCCTGGGCGGCTTTCAAGGGAAAGCTCGCCAGCTTATTGCACCGCCTCGCGTGGGCGATTGAACCGGACGTGCGCGACACCGTCTAAATACACGAAGCTCCAGTAAGGGCGTGGGAACCATCGGCGGGGTGATCGTCAGCTTCTTCACCACCGATCCCATTGGCCTGTTGATCCTCAGCGCCGTCATCAACGGCATTGCCGCGGCGCCGTTCCTGATAGTCATCATGTTGATTGCCCGGGACAAGGACATCATGGGCAAGTACCGCAATGGCAAACTTGCCTCCACGATCGGATGGTTCACCACCGCCGTCATGATGGTGGCCGGCGTCATCGGAATCTGGACCACCGTCACGGGCACGGGCTAGGGCGTCACCCGGTCGGCGGCCCGGCGAGCCGGTGGGCCGTTTCCAGCATTGCTGCGTGCACGAACGCCTGGGGAAAGTTCCCACGGAGCTGGCGCTGGCCGACGTCGAACTCTTCCGTGAACAACCCCGGCGAGCCGCACGCCGCGCGGTTACGCTCGAAAAGCCTGAAGGCGTCCACGATGTTGCCCTCCTGGTGTTCGGTCAGCGCAAGGTTGAAACCGCACAGCAGGAAGGCGCCTTCCGCTTCGGCCAGTTGCCCGGGACCGTGCCTGAACCGGTAGACGTACCCGTCCTGGAGGAGTTCCTTCCGTACCGCTGCGGCCGTGGCGAGCGAGCGGGGGTCCCGCACGGGAAGGGCGCCGCGGATGGCGGGAAGCAGCAAGGCGGCATCGACCCTATGGTCCGACGCCGACCTCTGCCATCGTCCGCTCGGATGCACGGACGTCGCCGAGGCGTCTGCCAGGATCCTGTCGGCCAAGGACTCCCAGCGTCCGGACTGGATGGCAGGGGTGTGCCGGGCAATCGCCTTGAGGCCGGCAACACACATGAGCCGGGAATGGGTCCACAGGTCATCCTTGAGCTCCCACATGCCGGCGTCCGGCAAGGTCCACTTCGCTTCGATCGCCCGCACGGCGACTTCGACGTCGGGCCAGTCCGCCTTGTCGAGGCGGTCGCGGTCGGCTGCTGCCGAGAACAGCAACAGCGCTTCACCGAAGATGTCCAACTGGAATTGTCCGTTGACCCAATTGCCAACGGTGTCAGTTCCGCCCGGATAACCGGCAAAATCGAGGCGTTCCTCGTCCGGCACCTGTCCGCCGGTGACAGTGTATGCGGGCTGGAGTTCGGGGCCGTCGGCCAGCAAGCGCCCCCCGACGAAACGGACTGAACTGTCCAGGAGGTCCGTCGCTCCGCTGGCGTCCGCGGCCAGGCCGGCAAAGCACTGGTCCCTGATCCAGGCGTAGCGGTAGTCGTAGTTTTGTTTTCCCGCTTCGCGTTCCGGCAGCCCCATGGTGGCGGCGGCAACCATGGCCCCGGTGGAACTCGTCAACCCGCGCAGGACGGCGTGGGCGAGACGGGCATCCTCCGGGGCGACCGAACCGTTCATCCGAGGGGCGGACGCCGCCCAGGCGTCTGCGGTATCGGCCCAGAGGAGGGCGGAATCCGGAAGCCGTGCCGGCAACGCCTTGCTGGAAAGTTCGAACACCAAGTGGTGCTCATCCCCGGGAAGCAAGTCGATGTCCTGCCGCAGCATGTCGTCCATCACATGAGCCCTCCCCAGCCCGCTGAGTCGGGCCGACAAGCCGCCACCCACTCCGGACCACGTACCGTCGTCGTTCCTTGAAAGATCCAGGTTGTCCCGGCCGAAACCGGGCTTGGCCTGGAACAGGATGCGGACGGGCGCCGTTCCGGAAATGACCCGGATAGTGCGCAGCAGCACCGCCGTCGATGGGTCGCCCGGCATCGCCAGGGCTTCGCGGCACTCGACGATTCCCTCGGTGGTGACCCAGCGGCTGTTCCAGATGAGCGTTCCGTCGTCGTAATGGCCTTCCCAGACGTATCGCGGATTGATCGGCGTGACGGCGAACGCGCCGGGTCCGTCGATGAGCGAGGAGAACACAGCAGGATCGTGCCATTGCGGCGCGCACATCCAGATGACATCGCCGCGCGGCCCGATCACCGCGCCCCGCTCGCCGTCGCCGAGCAAGGCGTAGTCGCGCAGGACGTGGGCCGGGAAGAGTACGTCGATGCCGGATAAGTCTGCAGTCACGTGGGCCCCACCCGGTATTTTTCGACGTCGGGCTCCTTGAGCGTGAGTCCGTTGCCGGGCCGGTCGTCGAATGGCCGGACGCTGCCCCCGTGCGGATCGAGGGTGCCGTCGAAGAACATTTGCTCGATCCGCACGTGGTCGTGGAACCATTCGAGATGGCGGAAATTCGGTGTGCTGGCGGCTGCGGCAACCGAGAGGCCCGGGGCGCAGTGCCCCGAGACCTCCAGGCCGTGGGCCGCGGCGACTGCCGCCACGCGGATCCACCCTGTGATCCCTCCGCAGCGGCTCACATCCACCTGTAGGCAATCGACCGCGCCGGCCGCGCACATCCGCTGGAAATAAAACAAGTCCGTGCCGTATTCGCCCGCGGTGACGTCGGCAGTGATCGCGTGGCGGACTTGGCGGAGCCCGTCCAGGTGGTCGCTGGACACAGGTTCCTCGAACCAAGCGAGGTCCTGGCCGGCCGCCGCTTCGGCGAGCCGGATCGCTTGCTTGGCCGTGTAGGCGCCGTTGGCGTCGACAAAGAGCTGTGCGCTGCTCCCTATCGTTTCCCTCGCCTGGCCGATCCGTTCGAGGTCCCGTGTGGTGTTGGTGCCGCGGTCCTGGCCGATCTTGATCTTCACCCGCGGTATCTGCTGCTCACCGGCCCAGTGTTCCAGTTGGCTGCGCAACCGGGACTCGTCGTAGGTGGTGAAGCCGCCGCTCCCGTACACATCCACTTCCTTCCGGACCGCGCCGAGGAGGCGGTGCAGCGGGAGGTTGAGGACACGCGCCTTGAGGTCCCACAGGGCGCAGTCGACGGCGGAAATCGCGTACGCGACGAGCCCCGTACGCGAGGCGTTGCGCACTTTTTGCGCCATGGATTGCGCCGCTGCGGGCACGTCGAAGACTTCGAGCCCGGAAACGGCGGGCTCCAGGACGTCCTTCACGATCCCCGCACACGCTGCGGGCGCGTAGGTCCAGCCGATTCCCATCCACTCACCGGCGGTCGCTTGCACGAGGATCATGGTGGTGCTGTCCCAGGCGAATGTGCCGTCACCTTCCGGTGAGCTGGCGGGAACCGTGAATGCCGAGACCCGGAGGGAATCGATCCCCAGGCTTGTTTCATCTGCGGCCACTAGTCGTCACCGTGGGGAAGGAACTCCTGGGCTTTGACCTTGACCCCGGCCTTGACGAAGCCGGCGGCGCGGTCGTCTCCCTTCAGGACGGCCTTCGCGCCGTTGAGCGCTTGCTCGAACGTCGCGTGCGGCGGGATCGGCGGAATGTCCGGATCCGTGCGAACGTCCAGGACTGTCGGCCTGCCTGCTGCCAACGCCTTCTCCCACGCGGGGCCGAGTTCGTCGGGGCTGGCCACGCTGATGCCCTGCAGGCCCAAGCTCGAAGCGAAAGCCGCGTAGTCGACGTCGGGCAATGCTTGTGACTCGAGGAAAGCGGGAACGCCGCCCATCGCGCGCATCTCCCACGTCACCTGGTTCAGGTCGTCATTGTGCAAGATCGCGACGATGAGCCTCGAATCGCTCCATTCGTGCCAGTACCGCTGGATGGTGATGAGTTCGGCCATGCCGTTCATTTGCATGGCACCGTCACCCGCGAAGGCGATGACGGGCCGGTCCGGGTGCGCGAACTTCGCCCCGATCGCATAAGGCACCCCGGGTCCCATGGTTGCCAGGTTTCCGGAGAGGGAGCCGCGGACATTGCCGTGGAACTTCAATTGCCGCGCGTACCAGTTGGCGGATGATCCGGAGTCCGCCGTGATGATCGCGTCCTCCGGCAGCCGGTCGGAGAGTTCGCTGAACAGCCGCATCGGGTTGATGGGCTTTGCCTCCACCATTGCCTCGGCGCGCATAGTGCTCCACCAGCGCGTGACGTTGCTTTCGATGCCCTCGCGCCAGGACCGGTCCTCTTTCCGCTCGAGGTGCGGCATCAGGGCGCGCAACGCCGTGGCGGCATCGGCCACGATGTTGAACTCGTAGGGGTACCTTAAGCCGATCATGCGCGGATCGACGTCGATCTGGACCCCGCGGGCCTTGCCCGCTTCGGGCATGAACTGCGTGTAGGGGAAGCTCGAACCGATCGTCAACAGGGTGTCGCAATCGCGCATCAACTCGTAGCTGGGCCGGGTACCGAGCAAGCCGATCGAGCCCGTGACGTAAGGCAAGTCGTCGGGCAGCGAGTCCTTGCCGAGCAAGGCCTTGGCGACGCCCGCTCCCAGAAGGTTGGCCACCTCTCGGACTTCGGCTGCCGCATTTCGGGCGCCGTGGCCGATGAGCATGGCGACTTTGCTGCCGCTGTTGAGGACTTCGGCCGCGCCCCGGATCGCTGCGTCGTCCGCTTGAATAGCAGGCCAGTTGATGCCGAGGCTCGACGGAACCATCTTGAACGCGTGGGTGGGTGGCGTGTACTCCAACTCCTGGACGTCGGACGGGATGATGATGGCCGTCGGGGCGCTCTCCGCTATGGCGACGCGGATGGCCCGGTCCAGGACGTTGGGCAATTGTTCGGGAACGGTCACCATCTGGACGTAGTCGGATGCCACGTCCTTGTAGAGGCTCAGCAAGTCGACTTCCTGCTGGTACGCCCCGCCCATGGCGCTGCGAGCAGTCTGACCCACGATCGCTACGACCGGGACGTGGTCCAGTTTCGCGTCGTAGAGACCGTTAAGGAGGTGGATCGCGCCCGGACCGGACGTCGCCATGCAGACGCCGAGCTTGCCGGAGAACTTGGCGTAGCCCACAGCCTGGAAGGCACTCATCTCCTCGTGGCGGGCCTGGATGAATTTCGGTTCGTTGTCCGCTTTTCCGAAGGCGGCGAGGATCCCGTTGATGCCGTCGCCAGGGAATGCAAAGATTTTCTCCACATCCCATTCGCGAAGCCGGGCGAGCAAATAGTCAGCGACTGTTTGTGATGCCATAGTCAATCATTCCTTCCTGGGATGAATCATTTGGCGAGTCGTTCAGCTGCGCGTGCCGCCACCGCCATGATGGTCAGCGCCGGGTTCGCGCTGCCTTGCGTCGGCAGGACGCTGCCGTCAGTGATGTACAGGTTCGGGACGGCGAAGGTGCGGCATGACCCATCCACCACGCCGTGCTTTTCGTCGGTGGCCATCCGGGCCCCGCCCACCAAGTGGGCGTAGCGCTTGATGGTGATGACTTCGTCCGCGCCGGCGGCTTTCAGGATCTTCTCCATCACGGACTGGGCGGCTTCGAGCAGCTGGCGGTCGTTGTCGCACTGGCTGTAGCTGAACCTGGCAACGGGTATCCCGTGCCGGTCCTTTTCTTCCGCGAGCGTCACGCGGTTTCCTTCCAAGGGAAGGAATTCGCACAGCGCACCGAGGCACGCCCAGTGCGCGTAGTCGCTCATGTACCGGCGGAAGTCGGCACCCCAATACCCTTGGGCGGCCACGTGTTCGGCCCATGTAATAGGCAAGGGCGAAACGGTCTGGACGGAGAAACCGCGCTTGTACGGTTTGCTTGGGTCCGTTTCGTAGAACTCCTCGGTGCTGACTTCCGGCGGCGGGGCCTTCCACATGCGCACTTCGGCGTCGAAACGGCCCGCCGTCTGCGGCGCGCCTTGCACCATGAGGTACCGGCCCACTTGGTCGAAATCGTTGCACATTCCGTCCGGGAAACGGGCCGACGTCGAGTTCAGCAGCAACCGCGGCGTCTCGATCGAATACCCGGCAATGGCCACAATCCGCGCCCGCTGGAACCGTTCGCGGCCTCCCTGGACGTAGTGGACGCCGGTGGCCCTGCCGGTCTGTTCGTCGAAGTCGATGCGCGTGACCATCGAGTCCGCCCGGATTTCCGCGCCGTGCGCCAGCGCGTCCGGAACATGGGTGATGAGGGGCGAGGCTTTCGCATTGACCTTGCAGCCTTGGAGGCAGAATCCCCGGTAGATGCAGTGCGGCCTGTTTCCGAAGCGGCCATTGGAGATGGCCACGGGTCCTACCTTGGCCTGAATTCCGCACGCGTAGGCGCCGCGCAGGAAGAGTTCGCCGTTGCCCGAGACCGGATGGGGCCGGTGCGGATAGCTGTGCGGGTCACCCCAGGGCCACGTGTCCCCGGCAACCGGGAGTTCTTCTTCGATCGCCTCGTAGTAGGGCTTCAGGTCCTCGTATTCGATGGGCCAGTCCGCGCCGACGCCGTCCGCCGTGAAAGTACGGAAATCGCTGGGGTGGAAGCGCGGCGTGTATCCAGCGTAGTGCACCATGGAACCGCCCACCCCGCGCCCGGAGTTGTTAGACCCCAGCGGCACGGGGTTGTCGCCCGCGATCACCCGCGGCTCGTTCCAATACAGATGGTGCGAACCGGCCTCGTCGCTCACCCAGTCCTGTTCCGGATCCCAGAATGGGCCGGCGTCGAAACCCACGGCCCGCCAGCCGGCGCGCGCAAGGCGTTGGAGCACCGTTGACCCGCCCGCGCCACAGCCGACGACGGCGATATCCACCTCGTCCGCGTCGTCGAACCGTCGCATCCGCTCACGCAACTTGTGGTTGCCCCCGGGACCCGGCGGAAGCAGCCAAGCGGATTCGTTCCGGCTCCGGACCCCGCTCATGCGTTCTTCCGATCCGTTTGGGACAAAGCCGCCGGGCCAGCCTCCAAGGGATCCTCGCCCGGGCTCGCATCCGCTACTTCGAAGGACTCCCGGCGATCGATCCCGAGGTTCTTATACCCGCGTGGGTAGGCCGGACCGCCGAAGCCGATCTCGTCCCACGCCCACGGATGCGAATAGAACGCGGTGGCTGCGTACCGCGTCCATAAGCCCCACACGCGGCTGGCCCGCATGCCTTGCCACGTGCTGTTCCCGAGGTCCTGGATGGACTGCAGCAGGGCGGCCTGCTCTGATTCCGGGCATTCCGCGAAGGGTTGGAAATAGAGCTCCTCCGCCGAATGATCCAGCGCGGCCAGCGTTTTCCGCCACGCCTCGCCGTCTTCAGGCAGGTCCTCGTAGCGCCAGCCGTCCGTCTGTTTTTCCGCCAGGCGCGAGTCGACAAAATTGACAACGGGCACCCGGGGCTCGGCGTGCTGGCCGAGCAGTTGGTCAAGGAGTGCCGCCGCCCCCGCTTCCTCCTGCGGGGTGAAGAAGCGGATTTCCGGAGGAGGCCCGATCCGGCCCAACACAACGCCCGCCGTGGCCTGATCCCAGGAATGGGCCTGCGCAAGGGTGCTGAACCCTGGGTAGCGCCCGCCGCCGTCGTTCTTGTCCAAAGGGAGCATGCTCATCGCTCGCGCCTCAGCACGGAAGCAAGCAATCCCATGCCGCCCACCAGCGTGACCAGCAGCGGCGCCAGGAGGGGCGGTCCCATTTCGATGTTGTAGCGCAGGTTATTCAACCCGCCGGGTTTCTGGATGATGCCACGGACATGCAAATAGGTTCCCTGCAGGCCGTTCGCCACAATGGCGGCACTTGCGAGCGGCAGCGCTGTCTTCGCCATCTTTCGGCTGAAGACGCCTGCGACGCCGGCGGCAGCCCCTACGGGACCGAGCGCCACCGGCACCCACATCCATTTGTTGCCGAAGCTGGCTTTGTCATGTTCGAAGTAGATTTCGGCCGCCGTCACCAAGGCGCCGACCGCCGTCAGCCCGGAAAGCGAGCGTTCGAACCGTCCCGTCTTGACGTTGCGCACCCAGTAATCAACGAGGTGGACGGCTTCGCTTTCGTGTTTCACGGTATGCCTCCTCAATTCGGCGAAATATGTGCGATCGGAGAAGTATTGCTGCTCCGCAAATAACCGGGTGATACTTGGGGAGTGGAGAAAACAGCGAGCGATGCCCAAGTGGATGCGGTCCTTCGGGCCGGGAACGTCTTGCTGCGGGTCGTGGCGCAGTCCGTGGTCGAGGTGGAGGACATTGTGACGAGCCCCCAATTGCGGGTGCTGGTCCTCATTGCCAGCCATGGGCCGCAGAGCTCCGGGGCCATCGCCGCCGAGTTGGGAGTGCACCCCTCGAACGCCACCCGGACGTGCGACCGCTTGGTTAACAGCGGGCTGATTGTCCGGAAGGACGTGCCCGCGGACCGCCGGTACGTGGCCCTCGCCTTGACGTCGAAAGGTGCTTCCTTGGTAAACGGCGTGCTCGAGCACCGCCGAAATGCCATCGCCTCCGTGATCGAGCGGATGCCCGAGGATTTGCGCCGTGCGGTGGCGGAGGGCATGGACGCCTTTGCCGCGGCCGACGGCGGTGGAGGAGCCGAGGACGGCCGGTTCACGGTAGACCTTGAAAGCTAGCGGTTTTGAACTCGGCAGCGGCAAAGAGCAAGGCGACCGACGCGCTCGCCATCGCGGGAGCCCGCCGTCGACCGTTCACGGCCGCAAGCAGCACCATGCTCGCGGCGTGAAGCAGGTCCACGCTGCCGCCCGTGCGCGAACTGATGACAGCACGGTTGGTGAGGATCGCCTGGAGCATGTGGCGGGTACCCAGGGTGCGGATCGCTGCACGCGTCCGGCGGTCCGGAGACTCGTGGAACAAACACGCGAACGTCCCGTCCGCCGCAAGTAGCTCCCAAAGGCCCCAGGCCATCCGGAACGCTTCGATTGCGTCCCGGCTGCGGGCTGCTGCCCTCGCGTTTTTCACCGGCTCGCGTTTCGTGAGAGTGCGACGGCGGCAATCGCCGCCGCGAAAAGGCTCGCCACTGCGGTTCCTACCGCGCCGGGATGGTGCGAGGCGCGCTGCTGGATGCTCTGCTTTGCTGACCGGCGATCAAAGATGCCGTGCGTCCCGAAGTCCTTGCCGGCGTCGGCGGGCTCCCACAAGTTGACGGGCTGGTCCGGCTTGCGGGGTTCCTGTGTCTGCTGCGACTTGAACCCGGTTTTCGCCAGGTACCTGTCCAGGAGCCCTGGCACGACGGCGTTGGCGATGAGCGTGGCCACGGTGCTGCCGCCTACCCAGTACTCGCGGCGACGGGGGTGGTCGGCTGCATACATGACTGCCCTCGCCGCGACCTCCGGTTGGTAGATCGGCGGCACGGGTTGGGCCTGGTGGGGGAGCCGTGAGAGGACCCAGGAGAACTGTGGTGTATTGACTGCCGGCATTTGGACCATGGTGGTGTGGATGCCGCTGGAACTGTGCAGCAATTCGCACCGCAGTG
This sequence comes from Arthrobacter terricola, assembly GCF_004354015.1. GTDB lineage: Bacteria > Actinomycetota > Actinomycetes > Actinomycetales > Micrococcaceae > Arthrobacter > Arthrobacter terricola. The sequence goes on along the minus strand of NZ_SMRU01000005.1, from coordinate 156,144 downwards.
ATTCGTTGAATCCCTGGATTGCGTGCTTGGCGCCGCAATACGCGCTCTGCAAGGGAATGCCGCGGTAAGCGAGGGCGGAGCCCACTTGCACAATGACACCGCGGTTGCGTGGGCGCATGCGCTTCAAAGCCGCCATGGTCGCGTAGACATAGCCGAGGTAGCTGACTTCGGTGACGCGCTTGAATTCCTCGGGAGCGATCTCGGAAAACGGGGCAAAGACCGAAGTGAAGGCGACGTTGACCCAAACGTCGATCGGGCCAAGCTCGCTTTCGATCCGTGCGGCAGCGGCATCAACGGAGTCGGCGTCGGCAACATCCACGCTGAGGGTCCACGCCCGGCCTCCTGCTGCCTCGACCTCGCGGGCGGCTCCGGCCAGGCCCGCCTCGCCGCGGGCGAGCAGGGCAACGGTGGCGCCTTGGCGGGCGAATTCGATGGCTGTGGCCCGCCCGATTCCGCCGCTGGATCCAGTGACGACGATGATGTGCCCGGTTCTGTCCATGGGTGGTGACTCCTTGACATGCCAGCAGTTTCGTCAGCATCCCGGCCTGTCAGCCGGCAGCTGAACCTGGTCCCAATAGACTTTCAATCTATCGGGATCCATTGCGCATACGCAATGGTATGTATGCTTAGAAAATACTGGACAGCGTCATGGCAATCGCTGGTGGGGGCGAAGAGTGCTAAGTATACTTACCTTATCGGCCTGAGGCATTACTCGTCTGGGGCGCCGCGCCAAGGCCGGAACTTTCCTGCATGCAGGAAAGTGCAAAGGAGGCGGCGTGACATGGGACTCAAGGAAATCTGGGCCCGGCTTGATTCGGAAATCAAGGAATGGCTGGTCCACAACTCGGGATGCGTGTCGGTGCCTTCCCGCATCGCCGGCAGGATGGCCGCGGATGCGGAGGGGCACGTCGAATGGGATGCCCATGGCGGAATCGTCCTGACCCCCGGGGACCGCGCATTCCTGCGGGACCGCGCAGAGGCAGCCGGAACCATCCATTGTTCGCGGACCATGAGCGAACTGGGCCGGCGGTTCTTCAACTCGGAAGGCTCTTAGCCCGCTTAGCTTGCCGCCCGCTTAGTTCGCCAGGAGCGACTTCCGCGCCTCGGCGCCGTCCCAGCCGCTGAAGCTGCGGAGTTCGTCCCAGCACCCCTCTGTGTGGACGATGTAGTCGCGGGCCGCCGGACCAGTCATTCTGAGTCCGATGTAGGACTTGTGATGGTTGTGCCGGACGCCGTGGAAGCCCAGGAGCTTGAGGGCCCGGCCAAGCGAGGCCTCTGAATCGAGCGTCAAATGGTTCAGCCGGCACCAGCTGATGTACAGGCCATACAGTGACTCGAAGTCCAAACCGTCTTCGGTGTCGTCGTCAAAGACGAGGCACTCGCGGAAGAACAGGGTGAAATCGTCAATTGTCATGGCAGGCTCCAGCGGAATGACCTAGGCCGCCGGTCTGCATCAGCGAGGACTGTTTCTACTATACGCGGGCAATAGTTGCTTGGGGGAGGGCGAGCTATTCGCCGTGTTCCTGGTGTTCGGCTTCTTCGGCTTCTTCGGCTTCCTTGAGTTGTTCGTCGAGTTTCCGCTCGGCGTCCACCCTCCTGCGCGCGATGTCGCGGGTGCAAGCGCGCGGCTAGATGGTAAGTACACTTATCTTCGGGGGATCCGACGCAGAGGCGGGAGGTTGTTCGTGAGTAACTGGCTATGGATGTTTGTTCTGCTTGTGCCGTCATTGGCGTTCGTTGTGTACCTGGTAGTGGTCAATATCCGTTTCGCGCGCAGGCGGAAGGCGGATGAACGCTTGCCGTAGGGCGTGGAGCTAGGCGGGGCCTTTCGAGCCCTTCCGGCGGAGCTGTGAATGTTTTCGGACTGCGAAGTGGCATTGTGCAGGCCGAAAACCGTGACTATGTCATTGTCCTTCGCCTCTATCTCTAGCCGCATCATGTCCCCTTCCCGTTCGTAATTGCGCACCTCGAATGCGTCGCCGCCGATCTCGATGATGTCGCCGGTACGGATTTTCTTCAGGGGTGTCATAAGGGTGGATGTGGCCATAGGGAAATGATAAGTGAGCTTACTAATTCTTGGAAGGCTGACACTCTTGCGCGACCACTATTTAGCGTTACTATGTACTGGTAGTCAATAACACTGAGTAGTGACAGGAGGAACTCCGTGGGCAAGCAAATGACGGAGATGCTCAAAGGCACTTTGGAAGGCATCGTTCTCGCCATCCTGGCCGCGCGGTCGGCTTATGGGTACGAGATCACGGCGCGGCTGCGGGATGAAGGATTCTCCGATATCGCCGAAGGAACCGTGTATGCCCTCCTGGTGAGGATCGAGCAAAAAGGTTTTGTCGACGTCGAAAAGGTCCCGTCCGAGAAGGGGCCGCCGCGCAAGGTCTATACCCTCAACGCCCAAGGGCGGGAATTTCTCGAAGAGTTCTGGACAACGTGGAGCTTCCTCGCCGATCGGATCGGCCAGCTCCGTGAAGATGGAGGCAAGTGAAATGGCAGCAAAATGGATCGAGCTGGTCACGGGATCGCTCGAACAGAAGAAACAGTACAGGCAGTACAAGTCGCGCATCGATGCCCTTCCGGAGCCTCACGGCGCCGCGGCGAAGGCCTTGCAGCGGTACCTCATGTACTTCGGCGGCATGGCGACGGACGGCGAGACCACGCTCAAGATGTTTGCCGACTTCGCCGATCTCTGGGAACAGGCCGCAGCGGATGGCACTCCGGTGCGCGCAATTGTCGGCGAGGATCCTGTCGAGTTCGCGGAAACATTCGCCCAGGCCTACGGCGGCACTCGCTGGATCGACAAGGAGCGCGCCCGCCTGAACAAGGCGATCGAGGACGCTGAGCGAGGCGGACAGCAATGAACGCCGCGGCGATCCAGGTGAAGGGACTGGAGAAGTCGTACAAGAACCTTGAGGTGTTGCGCGGCGTTGACTTCGACGTCGCGGCCGGCAGCATCTTCGCCCTGCTCGGTTCGAACGGGGCCGGCAAGACCACGGTGGTCAAGATCCTGGCCACCCTGCTGAAGGCGGACGCGGGGACGGCGAAGGTCAACGGCTTCGACGTCGCCACGCAGCCCGCGGAGGTCCGGGAGTCCATCAGCCTCACCGGCCAGTTCGCCGCCGTCGACGAAATCCTCAGCGGCCGGGAAAACCTCGTGTTGCTCGCCCGCTTGCGGCACCTCAAAGATCCCGGCTCCGTGGCCAATGGCCTGCTGGAGCGGTTCTCGTTGGCTGACGCTGCCGCGCGGAAGGTCGCGACCTACTCGGGCGGCATGCGCCGACGGCTCGATATCGCGATGAGCCTCATCGGAAACCCGCCGGTTATTTTCCTCGACGAGCCGACCACAGGGCTCGACCCGCAAGCCCGCCTCGAGGTTTGGGACGCCGTCAGGGAACTCGCCGCGCAGGGCACCACCGTGCTGCTCACCACGCAGTACCTCGACGAAGCCGAACAGCTCGCCGACCGCATCGCGATCCTCCACGGCGGACGGATCATCGTCAACGGCACCCTCGCCGAACTCAAGCAGATGCTCCCGCCCGCCGAAGTCGAATATGTCGAGAAACAGCCCACCCTCGAGGACGTCTTCCTCGCCGTCGTCGGACACCAATAAGGAGGAACCGATGACCACGCACTTCTTCAGCGACACAGCCGTCCTGCTCGGGCGCTCGCTGCGCCACATCGCGCGCAGCCTGGACACGATCATCACGACGGCGATCATGCCGATCGGCTTCATGCTCCTGTTCGTTTACGTGTTCGGCGGCGCGATCAACTCCGGCTCGGATTCCTACGTCAGCTACCTGCTGCCCGGGATCCTGATCATCACGATCGCCTCGGGTATTTCCTACACGGCATACCGGCTCTTCCTCGACATGAAAAGCGGTATTTTCGAGCGGTTCCAGTCCATGCCGATCGCGCGCTCATCCGTGCTGTGGGCCCACGTTTTGACCTCGCTGGTCGCCAACCTGGTCTCGCTCGCCGTCGTCGTCCTCGTCGCGTTACTGATGGGCTTCCGGAGTGGCGCCGGACCGGCGGCGTGGCTCGCCGTCGTCGGAATCCTGGTCCTGTTCACCCTCGCGCTGACGTGGATCGCCGTGATCCCGGGCCTCACCGCGAAGTCGGTGGACGGCGCGAGCGCGTTTTCCTACCCGCTCATTTTCCTGCCGTTCATCAGCTCGGCTTTCGTGCCGACCGCCACGATGCCAGGCCCCGTGCGTGCCTTCGCCGAACACCAGCCGGTGACGTCGATCGTCAATGCGATCCGCGACCTGTTCTCCGACCAGCCCGTGGGTGCCGACATTTGGACCGCGCTCGCCTGGTGCGTCGGAATCCTCGTGGTCGCGTACGTTTTCGCGGTGGCAACCTACCGCCGCAAGATCGCCTAACTAGATGCCCGTGTAGACGGTTTTGCCCCACGTGAAGAAGTCCAGTGCCGACCGTCCCTGTTCGCGGAAGGTGTTGGTGGAGGAGTCCTTTACGCCGCCGAAGGGCACGTTCAAGTCCAGGCCCGCCGTCGGACGGTTGACCTTGACGACTCCGGCCTGGGCGCGCGCCGCGAAGTCCGTTGCCCGAGCCAAGGAGTCGGTGCAGATTCCGGCCGTGAGTCCGTAGCGGGAATCGTTGATCGCCGCGAGGCCCGCCTCATAGTCGGCGACCTCAAGGACAGCGACCACCGGGCCGAAGATCTCTTCGGTGACCGCCGCGTCGTCGGGCGCGATGTCGGTGAGCACAGCGGCCGGGAACAGCAGGGCGCCGGAGGGGTCGCCGTCGTACTCGCCGTGAAGCAGCGTGGCACCGCGTTCGACGGCGGAGCGCACCGCCGCCTGGTCCTGCTCGAACTGTTGGCGGCTCACCACAGCCCCCATCGGGGCGTCGCCCGCGGTGTACTGTGCGGCCTCGGCCACGAGGGCTTCAAGGAAAGCGTCGCGGATGCCCGGTGTGACATAGACGCGGGACGTGGCGGTGCAGGCCTGTCCGGTCAGACCGAATGCGCCGGCGGCGACGACGGCAGCGGCCTTGCGAGGATCGGCGTCGTCGAGGACCAGCACACCGTTCTTGCCGCCCATTTCCAGCTGGACGCGGGCGCGCCGGGCATTAAGGATTTCCTGCAGTGCGAGTCCGACGTTCGTGGACCCCGTGAAGGACAACCCGGCGATGCGCGGATCGCGCGCGAGGGCGTCGCCCACCACACGGCCCTTGCCGTGAACCACGTTGAACACCCCGGCCGGAAGCCCGGCGTCCTGCAAGGCGCGCGCGAGGTGGGTCGCCGATAGGGGAGTCAGTTCAGCAGGCTTGATAACGACGGCGTTGCCGCTGATGAGCGCGGGGGCGGCCTTCCATGCCGGGATGGCGATGGGGAAGTTCCACGGGGTGATGAGTCCGACGACGCCGAGGGGCTCGCGGCGCGTGGTGATGGTGGTGTCCGGCAGCCCGCTGGGGAGGACTTCGCCGGTGGCGGACCATCCGAGGGAGCCGAAGAAGCGCAGTACGTCGGAGGCCCGCTTGACCTCGCCTTTGGCCTCGGCAAGCGTCTTCCCTTCCTCACGGACGAGGTCTTCGGCGATCGCGGCCTGGCGTTCCAGCAGGAGGTTTCCCGCGGTGATCAGGATGGCGCCGCGGGACGGGGCGGGGAGCGCGGCCCACGCCGGCTGCGCCGCGGTGGCCGCCGTGATCGCGGCGTCTACGTCCTCGGCCGTGCCGCTGGGCGAGAGCGCTGCGAGTTCCCCGGGCTTGGCCGGGTTCATGCGCTGCGTTACCGCTTCTCCGGACCATTCGCCGTTGATGAGGTGATGGGCCGTGATGAGCTCGCGGGCTGTGGAGGAGGTGATGTCTGTTGCTGTGGAAGTCATGGTGTTCCTTCTGAAGGGTGGAAGCCTAGAGGCTGCGGATCAGGCCGCCGTCGCACCGCAGTGCGACCCCGGTGATGTACGACGCCGGTGCGCTGCACAGGAACGCGGCGGCGGCGCCGAATTCCTCGGGTTCGCCGTAGCGGCGGGCCGGTATGGTCTTGCGGGATTCGAGCTGGATTTCCTCGGGAGTGGTACCGCGGCGTTTCGCGGCCGCTTGGTCCAGTTCCGCGACGCGATCGGTGGCGATGCGTCCCGGCAGGAGCATGTTGACGGTGACGGCGTCCAGGGCCACTTCGGCAGCGAGCGTCTTGAGGTAGCCAGCCAACGCCGCCCGGCCCGTGTTGGAGACCGCCAGGTTGGGCAGCGGGGACACCACGCCGCTGGAACCGACGGCGAGGATCCGTCCCCAATGCCGCTCCCGCATGCCGGGCAGGATCCGCGAAACAAGCGCATGGTGCGGCTTGACCAACTGTTCGAACGCGGCGGCGATGTCGTCGGAGCCGAGGGCGCTCGCGGCGCCGGGCTTGGGACCCGGGCCATTCAGCACCAGGATCTCGACAGGACCTAGCAACTCCTCCGTGCGTTCGACGGCGGCCGCCACCCCGTCGGGTTTGCTGAGGTCCGCTTCGATCGCCACGACGCTGTGGCCGTCGGCCTCCAGCTCCGCCGCGATCTTTTCGGCGCGCTCGCGGCGCCGTCCGGTGATTGCCACGCGCGCGCCCTCGGCGGCGAGGGAACGCGCGACGGCGAGTCCCAGGCCACCGGTGGAAGCGGCGACGAAGGCGGTTTTGCCTTGGATTCCGAGGTCCATTAGAGCCAGCCTTGCAATGAGGTGCTTGAGTTCAGTGCGAGCGCCGCCTCGCCGAGATGCGTCAGCATGTTTTTCCGGAGCGCGTCCGGGAAGGACGCCGCGGGAGGCCGAACGCCCGCGTCTTTGATGAGGTTCCGTTCCCGGAAACACTCCTTGCGGATGGCGAGGGCGATCTTCGCCTGCTGTTCGAAATTGATCAGCGGCAAGTAGGGGAGGAGCTCATCCTTGGCGGCGTCGTACCCGTTGGCCTGCCAGGCCCGGACGCACGCTACGAGCGCTTCCGGGTACGAGAACCCGGTCATGGCGCCGGCGGCACCGGCTACCAGCTCATCGAGCAAGCCCTGGCCTCCGAGTCCGCCGAACACCGACACATCCACGGCGTCCGTGAGCTGGGCGATGGCGACGCTCGTGGGCGGGGCCTCGGCCTTGACCGCCACAACGAACGCACATGCCTGGACGATGTAGATGAGCGATTCCGTGCTGATGCTGACGCCGCTCGCCAGAGGGTAGTCCTGGAGGACCACCTTGGCGCCGGTGGATTGGTGGATCGCGTTCAAATGCGCGATCACCACGTCGGCCCGGGCCGAATTGGCCTGGACCATCACCGCGGCGAGCCGGTCGCCCACCGCCGCTTGTGCCGCCCGGATTTCGTCGACGGCGGTGCCCGTGTAGAGCGAGGTCACGCCCACCACGAGCGGGAGCTGCGTTTCCTCGACGACGGTTTCCAGGACGAGGTTCCGTTCGGGGGCGGTCAGGGCGGCTGCCTCGCCGAACACGCCCAGGACCGTCAGACCGGTGGCACCGATGGATTCGTAGTGTTCCGCGAGCAGGGCGAGGCTGTCCGTGTCGACGTCGAGGGTGCTGCCTTGGAACGGGGTGGGGACGACGCCCCACACGCCGGGGGCCAGTGATTCCCGCATCGGCTTCTCCTTTGGTTCGTACTTCAACATGTCGTGTTCCTGCTTCTAGCGGCCCGGCCAGACGGGCGGCCGCTTTTCCTGGAAGGCACGCACGCCTTCCGCCGAATCGTCGCTGTCCAACGCCGCCATGAGCGCGGGAAGCCGGAGGCCGCGGGCTTCGGCGGCCGTGAGGTGGGCGGTCCTGGTGACCATCTGCTTGACGGCCCGGACCGAGGTGGGGGCACAGCTGAGGATCTGGTCAACCCAACGCTGCACCGCGTCGTCGAGCTCGTCCGCCGGAACAACCTCGTTGACGAGGCCCATGGACTGCATCTCCGACGCTTCGGCCTTGCGCCCGGTGAGGAGCATGCTCATCGCTTGGGTGTAAGGGACGCGTCGCACGAGCTGGTGGATGCCGCCGTCGAGCGCCAAACGGCCCACGCGCGGTTCGGTGAGGCCGAAGCGTGCCGTGTCCGCGGCCACCACGATGTCCGCGCCCAGCACGATCTCCATGCCGCCGCCCAACGCGTAGCCGTTGACCCTGGCAATGACTGGAACGTCGAGGGTTGTCCGAAGGCTCAGTCCGCCGAAACCGTTGGGGTCGAGCTCGGCCCAGTACTGCAGGCCGGTCTTGTCCACGGCAGCAGCGGACATGTCCGCCCCGACGCAGAAAGCCCGCGTCCCGGCCCCAGTGATAACGACGGCGCGCACGTCAGGATCCGCTTCGATCCGGTCCCAGATTTCGTTGAGCCGCGCCTGGGCGGTTCCGTCGACGGCGTTGAGCACGTGCTGGCGGTCGATCACCACCGCGGCCACATGGTTCTCGATGCTGAGTGTGACCTGATCAACCTTCTCTTCTGCTGAAACTGTCACCGGAGCACCCCCAGTTCCTGCAGGCGTTCGATGGTCTCGGCATCGAAACCGTTCTCCAACAGGACCTCCACGTTGTGCTCGCCTAGCCGCGGCGCCACGCGTCGGATGCTGGGCGGGGTGGCCGAGAGCCGGATGGGTGCGTTGAGCATCTTTACCGTGCCGACGCCCGGATGCTCGGCCTCCACGATCATGCCGTTGGCCTCGGTCTGGGCATCTGCCAGGGCTTGTTCCAGGGTGTGCACGGGGGCATTGAGCAGGCCCTGGCTCTCCAATTGGCCGGTCCAGTACTCGGTGGTGTTGGTGGCGATGCGCTCGCGGAAGATCGCCTGCAAGGCCGGCTTGTTCTTGAACTGCTGCTCGAGGTTGGCGAACTCGGGACGCTGGGTCAGGTCCTCGTCCAGGCCGAGGGCGTCGGAAATCCGTGCGAGCGGGTCGGGCGTGAAGCCACCCACCATGCAGACGGCGCCGTCGGTGGTTTCGAACACGCCGCTCAGCGGCATGGCCCCCCAGTTGACTTCGTAGCCGCGGTTGAGCTGCATGCACGCTTCCTGCATCTGGAGGTGCAGCATGGAGTCGTACATTGTCACCTCCACTTTCTGCCCGACGCCGGAGGCCTCGCGGGTGCGGAGGGCCAGCAGGATGCCCTGCATGAGGTGCATGCCGGTGATGTAGTCGCACAGCGTGGTGGGGTAGATGGACGGTTTGACCTCGTCCGAGTCGCGGCGCCACATGACGCCTGAGTACGCCTGGGCAATGGCGTCTTGCCCGCCTTTGTGCGAGTACGGTCCCACTGGGCCGAAGCCCGTGCCGGAAGCCCAGATGATGCCCGGGTTGGCGGCCCTGAGTTCGTCATAGCCGAAGCCCATCCGCTCCATGACGCCCGAACGGAAATTGCTCACCACCACGTCCGCGTCCGCGATGACGCGCTTGAGGACGTCGCGGCCTTCCTCGGTGCGGGTATCTACCGAAACGCTGCGCTTGTTGCGGTTGATGGACAGGAAGATCGGGTTGTCCTGCCCGTCCTTGTCCGGGAACGAGTTGCGTGAGATGTCCCCGGCGCCCGGACGTTCCACCTTGATGATGTCCGCGCCGTAGTCGCCCAGGAGCTGCGTGCAGGACGGCCCCATGAAAACCTGGGTGAAGTCCACGATCTTGATGCCATAGAGGGGGAGCGGAGCACCGGTGGCGACTGCCGCCGTCGTCGGCTCTTGTTGCGCGCGTTCGGCGGTTGCGGTGCTCATGCTCCCACCACCGCTTCGGAATCGACGGTAGCGTTCGACGACGGGACGTCGCCGGGGTCCGCGCCGTGCCGGCGCATGCCCTGCTGGATGTCCAGCGCGGAGACTTCGCGCACGGTCACGCCGTTTTGGACGGCGAGGGCGGCGGCGACGCCGACTGCCTGGCCCATGGCCATGCATGGCGGGATCTCGCGGGACATCTTTTGGGCGTCCGGAGTGGCGGAGTAGTGGCGGCCCGCGACGAGCAACTGGTCCACTTCCTTGGGCAGCAGCGAGCGGTAGGGGTAGTAGTAGTCCCTGCCACGGGCAACGGTGTCCGCGAAGTGGCGGCGGGAGGTGACGTCGTCCTTGGTCATGACGTACTCGCCCTCCAGCAGGCGGGTCTGGCGGACGCCCATTTGGGACGCGACGTCCAGCATGTAGCAGTTCTCGAAGCCCGGCAGGTGGGCGCGGACGTGCTCGACGGCCTCGGCGATCCTGTCCCGTGCGGCGAACTCGGCTGCTGTCATGTCCGCTGGGTCCACGCCGTCGAAGCCTGTCATGTGGGGAGCGTTGCACCACACGACGCCGTCGATCGGGGTCTTGAGCCACCACAGTTCCCAGGCGCCGCCGAGGAGGCGCTTGATGGTGCGGTTGATGGCGCGCGCTTCCTTCGGGTTGGCCTGTTCGAAAGCCTCCGCAGCGGCGGTGTCGACGTTGCCCAGGCGGAAGACAAGGGTGGTGAGGTAACTGTCCTTGATGTGGCTCGCACCTGCCCGGGACGCGACGTCGATGTCGCCTGTGGTGTCGATGACGACGTCGGCCATGAAAGCCTGCGGGCCGGACTTCGTCTCGCAGATGACGCCCTTGATCACGCCGTTGTCCACGATGGGACGCGAGAACCAGGAGTGCAGCCGGAGGTTGACGCCGGCTTCGCGGACGAGGTCGTTGGAGACGCGCTTCCAGCCGTCGGGATCGAATGCGGCGGCGTAGCAGATGGGCTTGGGGTTGGTGTGGGAATGGAAATCGAAGGTGCCGAAGCGGCCCCACTTGTTCCAGAGTTCTTCCGAGGTCTTGCGGTCGTCGGCGGGAGGGACGATCGCGAGGCCGAGTTTCTGCAGGCGTTCAACGTATTCCGAAACGATGCCGGTGACGGTGATTTCCTGGCCGTTGATCATGTCGTCAAGCACCAGGACCATGCCGCCGGAGGCGAGGCCGCCGAGCGAGGAATAGCGCTCCAACAAGGTGACGGACGCGCCGGACCGGGCGGCAGTGACGGCTGCGGACACGCCTGCGGGCCCACCGCCGACCACGAGGACATCGGAACGGGAGATCACCGGTGCGGTGAGGTCCGCCGTCGTGGTACTGAGTTCCAAAGACGACGTTGTGGCATGGGAGTTCATGGTGGAGATCCTTACTTTCCGGCGGGCATGCCAAAGGCACGGCTGCCGGGGCGTAGAAAAATAGGGATTACTGAAGAAGCCATGTGGAGGCATGGCGTGGAGAGGTGGCGGCTAAGGCCGACTGGTCACCAAACGTGGGGGGCGTTGACCCAGATCGCTACGCATTCCTCTTCGTAGCTGTTCTTGTACCAATGGGGGGTATCGGACGAGAACGTGATGGAATCGCCGGCCTCGAGGCTGTAGCACTCGCCGTCGAGGTAGATGTCTTTCTTTCCCGAGAGGATGATGCCGAATTCCTCGCCGCTGTGGCGGAATGGCGTGGCGCTGGTGTCGTGGCCTGGCGGAGTCACGATCCATTGGGCCTCCAAGGCGCCGTTGAGGTCCGGCGTCAGCAGCTCATAGACAGCTTCTCCGACGGACTTCTTGGTAACGCCTTTGAGGTTTCGCCGCTCGGCCTTGCGGACAACAGGCGACCTGGTTTCTTCCTGTCCGAGGAAGAACTTCCCCACGGGAATATCCAGGCCGTGGGCCAATTGGGCCAAGGTGGTGAAAGACGGATTGGCCAGTCCGCGTTCGATCTGGCTGACGATCGCCGGGCTGAGGCCCGTGATTTCCGAGAGCTTGGAAAGGGTCATTCCCTTGTCCTTGCGCATTGTGCGGACCTTGTTGCCCACAGTTGCAAGAAGCGCTGTGGTGCCGACGGGGGCAGATGCCGCAATACTCTCGTTGCTCATGATCAAGCCTTCTCCTCGGTGAGCTGACTCACATAACTATAGTGAAAAAATTTAGCGAATCAAGCATTGACTCGATGAAAATCTTCAATATAGTTATGTGAGTCGCATCACGTGGGGATGTTGCAGCACAATCCAAGGACGTGGGCACCGATCCTCTGGCGGGAGGTCCTTCCCGTCCACCGTCTTCATTCAAGCGCTACGAAGAGGCATGCGTAGCTATCTGGGCAAACTCGCTTCCCTTAAAGGCGAGCTGGAATGGCCTAGCCGGACCAGGCCAAAATGATAGTTCCGATCACCGGCCGCCCATGGGCGAGTCAAAGGTGATCCGTACCCTCACGCACCGCGAAAGGTGCGGAGGAAGGAAAGAATCATGACTGACATTGTCGTCAAGAATGGCTCCGAGAGTGCCCGGAAGTCCCGGCTCTCTCCTGAAATCCGCCGGGGACTGCTAGGGCTCGGGCTTGGGAACACTCTCGAGTGGTATGACTGGATGGTCTTCGGACTGCTCTCAGCCTTCATCGGACCGAAATTCTTCCCGTCCCAGGATCCCACCGCCGCAACCCTCAATGCCTTGGCGGTGTTCGCCGTCGGGTTTGCGTTCCGTCCGCTCGGCGGAGTCCTGCTGGGCACTTTCGCGGACAGGATCGGCCGCCGAAAAGTCATGCTGTGGTCGATCATGATGATGGCCATCACCACCCTGGTCATCGCATTTTCCCCGACGTACCAGCAGATTGGCGGCGCGGCCGGCATGATCCTCCTGGTCTGCCGCGTCATCCAGGGCATCTCCACCGGCGTCGAGGCGCCGCTATCCACTTCCCACGCTGTTGAGCTGGTCCCCGAGGGCCGCGAGGGATTCGTCGCGGGCATCATCTCCTTCTTCGTCAACTTCGGCATTCTGTTCGCCTCGCTGGTCAGCTACCTGACCAGCCTGGTGTTGAGCGGGGCCGTCATGGCCGACTGGGGATGGCGCGTTCCGTTCGTAGTCGGAGCAATCTTCGGCTTTGTAGTGGTCTACCTTCGCCGTACCCTTCCGGAAACGATGAAGCCGGAGGAACTTGCGCAAAGCACGTCGAAATCCGTGTGGAGCGGCGTGGGCAAGCACTGGTTGAGCGTCCTGGCAATCACTTTCGTTGTTGGCGCCGCGCAAGCGTACAACTACGCGTGGAACACCGGACTTCCCACCGCGGCCCGGAGCGGCTTCAAGGAAGACGCCACCGCTGTTTTCGCGCTCACCACTATCCTTGGCGTCGTGTTGGTTATCGGCAGCCTGGTGGTTGGACGGCTTTCCGATGGCAAGTCGATCTCCAAGTGGTTCCTCATTACCCGCGCGCTGGCGATACCTTCCGTCTTCCTGATGCTGATGTACGTCCGTCCGGGCATCGCCGGATTCGCGGCGGTCCTCCTCGGTGGCTCCGTGGTGCTGGTCTTGAACATGACCCTCTACAACGTGGTCACCAGTTCCCTCATGCCGAAGTCCTGCCGTGGTGCCGGAACCGCCCTCGGCTACGGAATCGGCGTCGCCCTCTTCGGCGGCACGGCCTCGTACCTGCTGGTTTGGCTCCAGTCCCTGCACATGTCCTGGATGTTCCCGGTGTACGTCGCCGTCCTGTCCCTCCTAAGCATCCTGTTCTATGTGCTGGCACGCCGGAAGAACGGCATCTTCATTGGAAAATAGGACCATCTCTTTTGAACTTGGCGAGTCCGAGGTGGAGCTGTACCGGACAGCGCGTGAGCTGCTCCTCGAAGCCCATCACCCCGAGAACCACCGTGTGGCAGTTGCCATGCGGGGCGGTTCGGGGGCCGTCTACCTCGGCCTCCACGTGGGCTCGAAGCGAATCAACGTGTGTGCCGAATCGAGTGCCCTCGCCAATGCACGGATCGCGGGGGAATCGTCGATCCATTCGGTGGTCGCCGTCAGCATGGACGAACACGGTGAACCGCAAGTGACCAATCCGTGCGGGGTGTGCCGCGAACTTCTCCGCAACTACGGCACTGAGACCATCGTCCTTGTGGACGCTGAGGGCGAAGTGGGAATGGTTCCGCTCCTGGAGCTGCTGCCGTTCCCTTGGATGCGGGCTGCCGAAACGGAATGGAGCACGCTCCCGCCGTCGGTATCGGCAGCTGCGCACTAGCTTGGCCTCCCGAGTTTGTGTACAGATCGGCACCCTTTAGAGAGCTCTTAGGGGGTGGGATCTGTACACAAACTCCGGCGTTAGTCGGCAAGGATGTGGTACAGCGCCCGGCGGGTTTCGTCGATCTTTTCCATCGCGGCGGCACGCTGTTCCTCGGTGGCGGCGAAACGGTATTGGTGGATGACACCCATGAGCTTTGCCACGCTCTGGTGGAACGCCGCTCCGGTGCCTTCCTGGTCCATGTTCCACGCGTTCTCGAGTTCCTCGGCGTGCTCGGCAACGTAGGCCTTCCCGGCGTCGGTGAGCGTGAACTCGGTCCGCCGGCCTTCACCGACGGGCGTGATGAGCTCTTCGTCGACCAGTTGCTGCAGGGTGGGGTACACGGAGCCCGGGCTGGGACGCCATGCTCCGGAGGTCTTCTCGGCGATTGTCTTGATCAATCCGTATCCGTTTGACGGCGACTCGGCCAGGAGCGAGAGGATCGCGAAGCGAACATCGCCTCTGTTGGCGCGGCGGGGACCGCCGGGGCCGAAGCCTGGTCCGAATCCCGGTCCAAAACCAGGCCCGAATCCGCGGCCCGGTCCGAACCCGCGGCCTGGCCCGAATCCGCCGTGGCCGTGGGGTCCGCGATGGCTCCGTCCCCGGCCGAAGGGACCCATGCCGGGTCCACCGTCACTGAACTTGTTTTCGTGAATGCCTTTCATAGCGGCATCTTCCTTTCGGTGTTTTTGTGGGTGTTGTGTTGCCCAATTAGCTCGCAGATCATTTCTGCGATACTTAACGATATATCGGTAACTGTCGTTAAGCAAGGGTCGTTTCCAAACGCGACATGTCCGGGTGGTATGAAGAAGGACGTGTGTCCTGATGTAGGTGGCAGCGTGCCTTCCCTGTTGCGTCCACTTCCCACGCGCCTCGGGGATCTGGGGGTGCGCGCCGTCGTCCGCTCCGGCAATTCACCGGCAGCCGAAATCGATGCCTTGTTCCGGGGCGACCGCACTTTGCGGGCCGTCGCGATCGATCACGGTGGAACCCTGGCGCTCCTGACCCGGGAGCAGTTGGAGTTCAAACTGACCGGAAGGCTTGGCTACGGCAGGGCCCTCAACTCGAGAAGGAAAACCTCCGAGCTGCTGCCGACCTCTGCATCGTCAATGCCAGCCGCGATGGACCTTCAGTCGGCGGCCCAAGCCGTCCTTGAACGGCCGGAGGAACAGCGCTACCAGGACCTCCTGGTGCTTGACGAGGGCGGTCCCCGCATCGTCACGGTGTCCGATATCTTCGCCGGGGCTTCCGCGCAGTTCCGCCACGCTTCGCTCCACGACCCGCTGACCGGGCTTCCGAACCGGCGGATGCTGGAAGAACGCTGCCCGCGGATCGGAGCGGATTCGGGACTTCCCGGCGTCGGGATCCTGTTCATCGACCTGGACGACTTCAAAGTTGTCAATGACACTTTCGGCCACCGGGTTGGCGATGCCGTCCTCGTCGAATTCGCGCGCCGCCTCGCCGGAAGCGTGCGGCCCCACGACTCCCTGGTGCGGCTTGGCGGCGACGAGTTCGCGGTGCTGCTCAACGACGTCGACGGCGACTCCGCGTCATCGGTGGCGACGGCCATTTTGGCGAGCCTCGACGAACCCTTCATGTACCACGGCGTCACGCTGCAGGTCAGCGCCACGATCGGCATGGCGCTCGGCGTCGACGTCGTTGCCGAAGACACGCTCGGCGGAATGGAGGTTCTCCTGCGGCACGCCGACGGGGCGATGCTTCGCGCCAAGCAGGAAGGCAAGAGCCGCATCGGACACGTCGGGGCGTGCCCCGAAAAGGCGCCGTTCGCGCGGCAAGCCCACATCCGGCGTCGGATCCCGACGGCGGTAGGCGACTCCGCGCTCAGCCTTCAGTACCAGCCGGTACTGGACTTGGCGACCGGGGAGGATGCCGGCGTCGAGGCCCTTGTCCGCTGGGTGGACCGCGAAATCGGACCGGTAGCACCGGGGGAGTTCATTCCCGTCGCCGAACAGACCGGCGAGATCCTCCGCATCGGGGCGTGGGTCCTGGACCGGGCCTGTGCCCAATCCCGTGCTTGGATCGACGCCGGGACGCCGCGGAAAATTGCCGTCAACGTCTCGCCCGTCCAGCTCGCGTCGGGTACCCTTCCCGCGGTGGTGCGGGCCGCCCTGGACCGCCACGGCGTCCCGCCGCGCATGCTCGAACTGGAGATCACGGAGGGGACGGCGATCGCCGACGTTCGTTCTGCGGCATCCCAGCTTCGCGGGCTCATCGACCTGGGGCTTGGCGTGGCACTCGACGACTACGGGAGCGCCTATTCTTCGCTCGCGATGCTCCGGGTCCTGCCGTTGACTACGCTGAAGATCGACAAGGCCTTCATCAAGGACATCGACGTCGAACCGCACAGCGCTGCGATTGTCCAAGGGCTGATCCAAACGCTCAATGGAATGGGCGTCCGCGTCACCGCCGAGGGAGTGGAACGGGAATCGCAATTGGATACCCTGCGCCACTTGGGCTGTGACACGGCCCAAGGGTATTGGATCTCCCCGCCGATGGCGCCTTCTGATCTTGACCGTGTGCACAAACTGGAGAACACTCTGTGAACGAACAACTCACCACCATTGAAGTCGAACTCTTCCTGCCGCATGCCACTGAGACGGTGTGGCGGGCCCTCACGGAACCGGAACTGATCTCCCGGTGGCTGATGGAAAACGACTTCGAACCCGAGATCGGCCATCAATTCCAGATGCGCGGAATCCCCGTGCCCGCCGTGGGATTCAGCGGCATCGTGGCCAGCGAAGTCCTCGAACTGGAGGACCGGAAGCGCCTCCGGATTTCGTGGCGCGATGCGAACTCCGGGAACGACCTCAGCAGCACGGTGACCTGGTCGATCGCTCCGGAAGGCACCGGAACCCGGTTCCTCCTGGTCCACGAAGGATTCAATCCCGCCGATCCCACGCATGTTGCGTCCCACCGGATCCTGAGCGGCGGCTGGCGAAACCAGGTGCTTCCGCGGCTTGGGGAAACCCTGGCTGAACTCGACGGTTAGGGCAAGACTGCGGGATTCTTGCGGGAGGGGGAGCTTACGATTCCGGGTGGCTCTTTTCATGGATCGTTCCGCACGGGACGGAAGGATCTATCTCGAGGCTGTAGTTGCTGGCGTCGTGTTGAGTGACAAGAATTCCGTACCTGCGCTCCAGGGCCGCAGGTATAAGTCGGTTAACAGCATCGGTCAGCAGCTCGTCCCTGATTTGGGCCTGGCTGATGGCGATGTCGAGGCGGAACGTGGTGATCTCGTTCACTGTGGTGTCCTTTGCGTGGGGAGAGCTCTTCGGGGAAATGGATCGATCGGCCTGCGTGGGGGACACGCAGGCCGATCGATCCATTGCTCGCCCGGGCGCTGTGGCGCCTAAGGTCCGCTGGGCGGGGATCAGATTATCCGTCGGCCCCGGCCGGGGTCGACACCGCGGTGTAGCCCTCGAGCTTGAGCGCTGCCTCGGCGTACTTCTGGGTGAACGTGTCGGCGATGTTGACCTTCGAGGTGTCAACGCCGATCGTCTTCTCCTCGTCGAAGATCACCTTGGGGCCGCCCGCAGGCATGATGCCGTCCGGCAGGAACTGCGCCTTGTCCTGGTTCAGCCCAGCGACGTACTGGTCCTTCGTGATGGTGCTGTTCTGGACGAAGTCGGCCGGGAGCTTGTCCGCGATCTCAGCCGCCGAGTGGGTGCTGATCCAGTGCATGGTGTCAACGAGGGCGTTGACCACCTTCTGCGCCGCGTCCTCGTGGGACTTTACCCAGTCTGCTTGGGCGAGGAGGCCTGCCGACGGCAGGGTGCCGCCGAGGGCCGCCTTGGCGCCGTCCGACGTCGCGAGGTCGATGGCGGGGACGGCGAGGTTCTTGCTCTCGAGGGCACCGACAGTAGGCTGCGTGGTCATCACGCAGTCCGCGGAACCGCGCTGAATGGCGGCGATGGCGGTTGCACCGGCTCCGACGGCGATGGTGTGGTAGTCGTTCTTCGAAATGCCGGCCTTCGCGGCGATGAACTGGGTGAGCTCATCAGTACCGGAGCCAAGGTCGGTGACGCCGACGGTCTTGCCCTTTAGATCCGCGCCGGAGTGCACGTTGGCCTTGGGGCTGCACATGATTCGTTCGCCCGGGGCTCCGGAGAGCTGCACGAGGTTGATGACGTTCTTGCCCTTGGACTGGAAGTCCACGGTGTGGACGTACCATGCGCCGGCCATGTCGACCTGGCCCGAGGCCATGGCGTCTTCGGCGCCGACGCCGCCTTGCTGCTCCGTGGAGAGCTCGACCTTGACTCCGTACTTCTGGTAGTAGCCGAGCTGCTGCGCGAGCTGGTACGGCAGGTAGATCTGCTTGTCGATGCCGCCCACCATCATTTTGACGGTGGGCATTGAGCTGGTGTCGGCGGCAGCCGTACCGCTCGCGGACCCGCCATTGGCAGCAGGAGCCGCGTTGTTGCTGCCGCCGCAGGCCGTGAGGCTGAGTGCTACGGCTCCAACAGCGGCAGCGGCGAAGATAGTGCGCTTCATCATCATTGTTTTACGCATCCTTTGTTGATCCCCAGTGGAATTTCGGGTTGTTGTGGGGGTTTTGGGTATTTGTTCGGTTGGAAAACAGTTGCCGGCTCAGATCGACTGGGCCTCCGAGCGGTTCGGTGGACGCCACTTGAGGAGCTTGTGCTCAAGCAGGCTGATGAGGGATTCCGCAAGGAGCGTGACGATGGCGATGATCACCATGCAGGCGAATACCGTGTTCGGATCGAAGGTTCCCTGTGCCTGGCTGATGATGAGGCCGATGCCCTGCTGGGCACCAAGGACCTCGGCCACGAGGGCGCCGATGATGGCGAAGCCGAAGGCCGTGTGGAGGCTCGCGATGATCCAGGTCATGGCGGAAGGAATCGTCACGTGCATCGCTACCTGGAAGGGCGAAGCGCCGAGCACCCGTACGTTTGCCACGAGGTTCTGGTCCACTTCGCGCACGCCTTGGAATGCGTTGAAGAACACGACGAAGAAGACGAGCACGGCCGCGAGCAGGATCTTCGGGAAGACGCCCAGGCCGAAAGCCACGATGAAGATCGAGCCAAGGACAATACGGGGAATCGAGTTGACGATCCGGATGTAGGGGCCTACCACTGCCGAGAGGTACTTGTTGGAACCCAGCAGAATGCCAAGCACGACGCCTACCAGCGTCCCGAGCAGGAAGCCGAGGAACGCCTCCTGGGCCGTGACCCAGAGGTTCTCCCAAATTGTGCCGAAGGCGGTGCCTACTGTGAACAGCTTGATGAGGCTGTTCCAGATTTCCGATGGCTGGCCGAAGAAGAACTTGTCCACCCAGCCTTCTTCGGTGAACCACTGCCAGCCGCCAACCACCATGACCGCGAGCACCACACGGCCAATCCAGATCGATGCTGTGCGGCGCCGGGCTTTGCTCCGGCCGGCGTTCTTGGCTGCTGTGTCGGTTTCCATTGGTTTCTCGCTCTTGCGCGTTTCACTATGGGTGAGGGTTGTCATGCTGCTGCTCCTGATGTGCGCGCATAGGCGCGGGTAACTTCGTCCTTCAAGGACTCCCAAATGTGCCCTTGGAGCTCGAGGAAACGTTCCTCATGGCGGATCTCCTGGACGTTTCCGCGCGGCCTCGGCAGATCAATGTCGAAGACATCCTTGACCGACCCCGGGCTGCTCGTCATGATGACCACGCGGTCTGAGAGTGCAACCGCCTCGTCGAGGTCGTGGGTGATGAAGAGGACCGAAGGCCGCAGTTCCTCCCAGAGCTTCAGCAGCTCGTTCTGCATGATGGCCTTGGTCTGGACATCCAGTGCTCCGAAGGGCTCGTCCATCAGGAGGATCCGCGGATTGTTGATGAGGGCGGCAGCCATGGCCACGCGCTTGCGCATGCCTCCGGACAACTGGTGCGGGTAGCGGTCCTCGAAGCCGGCCAGGCCAACCCGGCGCAACCAGTCCATGGCGAGGGCGGTAGCTTCGCGCTTGGGCGTGCCGAGCAGTGTGGGGCCCATCATCACGTTGCCGAGCACGCTCTTCCACGGGAAAAGCGCATCGGCCTGGAACATGTAGCTCACGCCGTTCGTTATGCCTTCAACGGTCTGGCCGCCTACCTTGACGGAGCCCACGCTCGGCTTTTCCAAGCCCGAGACCTGCGCGAGCGTCGTCGACTTGCCACAGCCAGTCGGTCCGACAATTGAGCAAAACTGGCCGGGTTCCACTTTGAGCGTGACGTCGCGGATAGCAGTGAACGTCTCGCCCTTGGGGGTGAGGTAGCGCTTGCTCAGCCCGACAATGTCGATACCCGCCGCGTCTTCGGCCCTCTCAAGGGACCCGGGCGGCCGATGGTGGTTCTTGGCATCCATGTGAAGACCTCTCTGTCTTTCGGTTCGTCAGTGCGTGATGCGGATCACGGGAACTGAGTAAGAGCCTAGGAAGCGAAAGGTCCGACTAGAAGCCTTCAGTAAGTTGTGGGGATTAACAGCAAAAGTGCACGTTTTGAGCCTTTATGCACGTGGCCAGATCGCGCGCAAGGGACTCCCTGTTGCATAGTTGCTGTGAACTATGTCACCTAAGCTGGCTAGTAGGAGTTGAGGAAGAGAATGGCGGAAAACACGGAGTTGGCTTACTCGTGAAAGCCCTGATTGCGCGCTGGAAGGCCCGGCCCCTCGCCTCCCAGATCCTCGTGTGGCTGCTTTGCATCATCCTTGTCACCGTCACCCTCGGCGCGCTCATCTATACCCAGATCAGCAACCAAACGCTCGAAGACCAGTACCGCCTCCGGGCGCTCGGAATTGCCACCACCGTGGCGCAAATGCCCGAAATCGTCACCTCGCTCGGCAACGGCGACCCCCAGCGGACCATCCAGGCGATCGCCTCCAAAGTCCAGGAAGAAGCGCAACCCGCATACGTCGTCGTAAGCGACCGCGCCGGAAAGCGCTACTCGCATCCCAACCCCGACCTCATCGGCCAAAAACTCGAAGAACCCGTGGCGGTCCTCGACGGGCAAACCCATGTGGGCATCGACAAAGGCAGCCTCGGCGACTCCGTCAACGCAAAGGCGCCGGTCCGCGCCGCGGACGGGTCCGTCATCGGGCAGGTCTCAGTGGGCATCCTGGTGACCAAAGAAAGTAGCGAACTCGACCGCCAGGCGTGGCTGATCGCCGGCTACTCGGCTGTGGTCCTGGTGATCGCCGCCATGGGGTCCGCGCTGCTCGCGCGCCGGATCAAACGGGTCACCTTCGACCTCGAACCGGTAGAGATTGCGTCGCTCCTGCAAGAGCGCGAGGCGCTGCTGCATGGAATCAAGGAAGCGATGATAGGGCTCGACGACGACGGCCGGGTCACCGTGATCAACTCCGAAGCGCGCAAACTGCTGAATTTTGAATCGAACGTCCTAGGTGAACGACTTGAGGAACACTTGCCCGAAGGGCGGTTGCGGTCTATCCTGACCGGCCAGATCGCCGGAACCGACCAGGTGGTGATCACCGAGGACGCGCTGCTGGTAGTGAACCGGATGGCCGTGGAGTTGAGCGGGCGGAGCATCGGTTCGGTGGTCACGCTCCGCGACCGGACCGAGGTGGAGGGCCTCGTGCGTGACCTTCGCTCCGTCGAGGGGCTGATGGAGGCGTTGCGCGCCCAAGAGCACGAATACGCCAACCGCCTCCACGTGGTGGATGGACTCCTGGAACTCGGGGACGTGGAACAGGCGAGGAAGTTCGTCTCGCGGATTTCGGACACGTCGCGTTCGCTCGGCGAAGGGCTGCGCTCGCGGATCGAGCCGCCGGAACTCGCGGCATTGATCCTCGCCAAGGTCACTGTCGCCGACGAACAAGACGTGCACATCGCAGTGACGGACGACTCACAACTGCGGCAGCCGTTCCTGGAAACCCAAGCGCTCCTGACGATCGTCGGCAACTTGCTGGACAACGCCGTCGAGATCCTCTCGGAGCAGCCCGAACCGCGCGAGGTGACCATCCAACTGGACGATTCCTCCGGCATCTTCATTTGCGTGACGGACAATGGCCCCGGTGTTCCCGCCGAATTGGTGGACACGATTACCGCCGACGGGTTCACCACCAAGGAAGCTCGGCCCGGGATGCGTCGAGGAATAGGCTTGGCGCTTGTGAGCAGGATTGTCCACCGCGCAGGAGGAACCATGGACGTCTTCCCGGGACCGGGCGGACGCTTCGAAATCTGGCTGCCCGAACCGTCGACCGGAACGGAAAGCCACGTGATGACAGGAAGATCAATCGAATGATCCGCACTTTGGTAGTCGACGACGACTTCCGCGTAGCGCGCATCCATGCCAGCCGCGTGGCCAAGATCGAGGGGTACGAGTGCGTGGGGGAGGCCCACACCGCCGCCGAAGCTCGCGAGGCCGTCCGGCGCCTCAAGCCCGACCTGCTGTTGCTGGACGTCTACCTCCCCGACGAAGACGGCATCAGCCTGCTGCGCTCCCTGCAGGGCGCGGGCGAAAAGCTCGACGCCGTCATGATCACCGCCGCGCGGGACCTGGAGACCGTGCGGGCCGCCATGCGCGGGGGAGCGGTGTACTACCTCGTGAAGCCGTTCGGTTTCGAGCAACTCCAAACCCAGCTTGAGGCGTATCGTCGGTGGCGTCGGGAAGCCGAGTCCCGCACCATCGCCGACCAAGCCACCGTGGATCAACTGTTCAACCTGCGCCGCACCTCGGCGCCCGCCCAGAGCGCACGCCGCCTGCCGCCCACGATGCAAAAGGTGCTTGACCTCGTCGTCCAAGCCTCCGAGCCACTTGGTGCGTCGGAGATCGCGAGCGGCGTCGGTATCAGCCGGCCGACCGCGCAACGCTACCTCAGCGAACTTGAGCGCAAGGGACTAGTGGAGCTGCATTTGGCGTATGGAACCACCGGGCGCCCCGTGAACACGTATTTGCCGCGGAGGGGTTGAGTTCCTACTGGCTCGCGCGGTTACTGGCTCGCGCGGCTACTGGCTCGCGCGGCGGTTCCGAGCCTGGTGGGCCAACTGGATGAAGCCGTAGATGAAGGCGGCCTCGATAAGCGCCATGAGCGCAAGGAACAGCACTTCGCCCCGGCTGATGAAGACGGCGGCACCGGTCACTACGAGCACGGTGCCGAGGGCCAGGGCATAGACGGCGAAGCCGAACGCCACCCGTGCGCTGCGAACGCCGGTCCGGAAACCGAAACCTTGTGGCTCGCCGCCGGGGATGCCCTCGACGCGATCACGTCCCGCGGGCTTGAGCTTGTCGAACTCATCCCAAGGATCCAGATCTTGATTGGCCATATTCCATTATCCCGCGGATTGGTCGGGTTGCGGGGAGGCGGGCGTTGAGTACGACGGCGGGCTGACG
Organism: Arthrobacter terricola; assembly: GCF_004354015.1. Lineage (GTDB taxonomy): Bacteria > Actinomycetota > Actinomycetes > Actinomycetales > Micrococcaceae > Arthrobacter > Arthrobacter terricola. The sequence goes on along the minus strand of NZ_SMRU01000005.1, from coordinate 132,850 downwards.
CGGCGGCGGCGGGCTTGCGCGGCGGCGGCGGTCGCCTCAGATCGGTGGGCGCCGAGACCGTGCTATCGAATTAATTAACACAACCGTGACGGTCCGGAAACGGTGACTGCGCAGCGCGCCGATAGCGTGGCCGCATGATCCTATCCATCATGCCCAAGGTCAGCGCCTGGATTGAGGCTGCCTACTTTTACGATGCGGCGGATCTCGGTGCGTCCGGTGCCACCGAAACCACTCGGTACGGGTGGCTGCCAGCCCTCAGCGGCGTTGCGATCGCTGAGGCCAGGGCACGGAAAATCCGCGACACAGATTAAGGAAATGAGCGGAATTCCGGGGGTTTTGAGGGGCGAAATGTCTTGTTGGACACACTATTCGTTGATGGCATGTAGTATGCCCTAAACTGCTTCACTGAGGTGCCTGAAAGGCACTATGCAGCAACGAAAGTGAACCCACTATGGCTACCGATTACGACGCCCCACGCAAGACCGAAGAAGAGTCTTCCTCCGAGTCGCTCGAGGCCCTTCAGGCGTCGCGCGGCACCGGTGCCCAGACTGCTGTCATCGACGTCGACGAGAACGATACCGCAGAGGGCATCGACCTCCCGGGTGCAGATCTCTCTGGCGAAGAACTGACCGTCATTGTCGTTCCGGAGCAGTCCGATGAATTCACCTGTTCATCCTGTTTCCTGGTCCGTCACCGGTCCCAGATCGCACTGGAAAAGAACGGCCTCAAATACTGCCGCGAGTGCGAAGGCTAAATCCCACAAACACATCGACCCCGCCGGGCTGGAAGACAGTCCGGCGGGGCTTTTTTGTTTATTGGGTGAGGGTTGCGCGGAATCAGCATGTTTTTCCAATTGGGCGGCAACTGTTTAGGCAAGGAAATTTCTGCTGAAGAAGTCCTAGCGATGATGGCCGCCGAAGACGTTGTCGAACCAGAGGACATCTTCGTTGAGGCGACTCTCGAACGACTCTTGACCCGTCTCAACCTGCCCCTTCCTCCTTGGTTAATCGCTCAATAATCAGATACTGGGTTTTCTGCGTGGCCGTTTCAATTCGACGACATCGTCCCCAAGCACGTCAGTTTTGGCGAGTCATGCCAGCCCAAGGACTTTTCCGGCATTGCCGTTTTGTAGGTGCCGGCTGGCCGTGTTTGGGCGTGCTGATTCCTTTTAGGCGGGTTTGCGGAGTTGTGGTTGGTGGTTTGGGTTGTGTTGGTGGTTCCAGTCGTCCCAGTTGTAGAGGGCGGCGGTTTCGAAGGGTGAGATTTGGACGTCCGGGTCCGGGGTGTGGGGTGTGCCGGGCAGGGGCGGGGCTGTTGATTGGTAGCTGTGCCCTGTGGGGGTAACGAGTTCGAAGGCATGCCTGCGGCCGGGGTGTGGTTTGTGGGTGCGGGTTGACCAGCCGGGGAGTTCTTTGGTGTGGTTGCACGCTTCGCACAGTCCTGCGCCGTTGTTTTGGTTGGTGGTTCCGCCCAGGTGCCAGGCGAGGATGTGGTCCAGGTGCCTGATGGGCGCGTCGCAGTACGGGGTGCGGCAGGTGTTGTCCCGGACCTGGATGAGGCGCCTAAGCCCGGGCGGGAAGAGCCTGGCCTTCGAATCGGCGGCGACGAGTTCCCCGCTGCCGGGCGCGGTGAACAGCCGCCGCAACCAGACCCTGAACTCTGGTTCCCCGGACCGGGAATCCTCCGGTCCGGGGCGCCGCGCACCGACGACCGCGGAGCGCATGGCTTCCGCGTCGCGTTGCCGGCTGCGTCTGGTCTGGCGGGCCTGACCGTCTTTGCCGGTTCCGGATCGGCTTCTCCGTCCGGGACTGGGTTTCTGTCCGGTCTGGCGCGTTTCCTCACCGGATTCTTGCCCGTCTCCGGTTTCGCCGTTGTGTCTGGTTTCGGGGTGGTGTTCGGTGGGTCCGGGGTTGGTGGTGAGGAGGGTTCTGGCCCAGGTGGCGGGGACGATGCCGTAGCCGGGGATCCTTGCCGGTTCGCTGTGGCCTTGCAGGAGGGTGCGGTCGGTCATGACGAGTTGGAGGTCGATGCCGGTGATCCCCGCCCGGGTGCCGGTGGTGCGTTCGACCAGGGTGTCGGCCATGACCTGTCCGCGGGAGCGGGCCTCCCCGCCGGAGCGGAGGGTGTCTGCGTGGCGGGACAGGGCGGCGTGCACGGCCACGCCCTGGGCCACGGGCAGCAGCGCGGTCAAATACGTCATGGTGTCCGGGGCCGGGCGCAGGCTGACGTGCCTCTCGGTCACGGCGCGGGCGGCGCGGCGGGTGACCGAGCCCGGGTCACGTCGGTACGCGGCCGCCCGGGCGGCGGCGATGACGGCACGGTCTCCGGCACCGTGAAGGGTTCCGGTGTCGGGGGCCAGTTCGGCGTCGACACCGGCCCGGTCCACGGCAGTGAGGCAGGCGGTTTCCTTCACCAGCAGCGTCGCGCGCCATTCGTTGAGCTGCCCGGTCTCCAGGGCGGCCAGGGTCCGGGGCATCTCCACCGCCAGAGCCCTGGCGAGACCCAGGAGGCGGGAGCCTTTGGCCGGGGATTCCCGCCTCGCCAAGGCCACCTGCGCGGCGACGCCTTTGCCCCGCTCGGCGGCAGGAACACCCAGGTTGGCGTGGGCGCGGCGCCGGGCGGTGTCGAACGCGACGGTGATCCTGGCCTGCGCCCCGGCGATCGCGGACTTCAAATCCTCCAACAGGCGCAACTGAGCAATCAACTCCCCACCCACCCCCGCGATATCGGTGGTACCGGTGATATCTGGGTCACTAGTGCCGGTGCCGGGGCGGAACGCAACCACCGCCGCGATCGCCGCCTCGATCAACGCGAACGGATCTGCACCAGGAGCAGGACGGGGATCAGTCCCGGGAAGAGCGGCGATCGGCGACCCGGCACCACGAACGGCAGCATCACGCGGACCATCACCCGAAGGCATGTCCGCCCGAAGCTGCCGCGTCTGCAAAACCGATCCCCCAATCCCGTCCATACCCAAAGCCTTCCACGGACCCCCGACAAAATAAGCCCCGCCCGACCCCGCGCGGTTCTTGTTTGAAAAACCGGCTCTCGTTTTTAAAAACCGGCGCTTCAAGCGACGGCACTGTGGCGGGCGTCGTCGACTTGCCCGCTCGGACCATCACCTGAAGGCGCTCCCGTGCTGCGCGTCGGCAAAGTCCGTTCCTTCAATCTCGTCGACCATCTCGCTTTCTAGGCTTTGAAGCCTGTTATGTGCAATAACGAACCGGGGCGCGAACCGGCGCAATAGCCCAGGAACTGCGCGTACAAGAGGCCGATTGATGGTGTCTCCGTGACCCTGCGCAGGCGGTATTAACGGTTGGGGACCGAAGCGGAAACAGCCGCGTTGAAAGGGCCCGGCCACTCCTACCCTTGGATTATCAATTCGCTCAAGCGCTTAGAGGGAGTGGGTAAAAATGGGGAAGTTCAATGCGTGGTTCGCAGCCCTGCTGCTCGCCGTCGGACTCGGATTCGTAGGTCCCGGAGCGGCCTCGGCTGTTCCGTATTGCGGCATCACCTGGGGATCGTTGGCGAAGTCCAGCCCAGGGTTGACGCAGGCCCAAGTGGTGAACGTCAGGACAGGCCAGCAGCCCTGCTTCGACAGGCTGGTGGTTGACCTGAACGGCAGTGTCGCAGGCTACTCCGTGAAGTATGTTCCGCAAGTGTTCCATGATGGATCAGGACTTCCGGTGGAGCTGAGGGGCAACGCATTCCTGCAAATCACTGTCAATGCTCCGGCGTACTCCGATGGCCAGTCGACGTACAACCCGGGCGATCGGTCTGAGCTCGCCAACGTCGCCGGCTATTCCGCGTTCCGACAGCTCGCCTTCGCGGGAAGCTTCGAGGGCTACACGAGCCTTGGACTGGGAGTACGCGGCCGCTTGCCCTTCCGGGTCTTCACGCTGGCCGGACCGGGAGAGGGAACGCGCCTGGTAGTGGACGTTGCGCACCGGTGGTGAGCAACGCAGAAGCCCTGCCCCGGGAACTCCCGGAACAGGGCTTCTGTCGTTTTGAGGCCTACTCCGGCACTACAAGCGCCGGGGTGTCCTTGCGGAGGGTTTCGCCGCGGAAGAATCCGGGGCGGACCCGCGCCATGATCAGCATGAACACAGCGCCGAGGACCAGGATGCCGACGCCGATGATGAACACCAGCCCGACGCCGAAGACTTCGGATCCGCTGCCGAAGGAAGGGGACCAGCTGTCCACGGCGGTCTGGATGAAGACCAGGGTAAGGACCACGCCGCCGATCACCGGGAAGAGCAAGCGCATGAAGAAGTTACGGACGCTGCTGAATACGCTGTGCCGGAAGTACCAGGCGCAAGCGAAGGCGGTCAAGGCGTAGTAGAAGCAGATCATCAGGCCGAGCGCCAGGATGGTGTCGTTCAGGACGTTTTCGCTGACGACCTTCATGATGGCGTAGAAGCCGCCCGAGATTGCTCCGGCCATGATGGTGGCGAAGCCCGGGGAGCCGTAGCGCTTGCTGACCGTGGAGAAGCGGTGCGGCAAGGCGCCGTAGTGGCCCATCGCGAGGAGGCTGCGGGCGGGGGAGGCCATGGTGGACTGCAGGGACGAGGCGGTTCCCGCGAGCACGGCGAGCGACATGAGGATGGCCAGCGGCCCCATGACCGGCGAAGCCAGCGCGGCGAACACGTTGGACTGGTTGTCCGGGTTGTTCAGGCCGATGCCTTCGCCGCCGATGCCGGCAACCATCATGGTTGCCACGATCACGGCGATGTAGAGACCCAGGACGGCGATGGCGGTAGTGGTTCCAGCCTTGCCGGCAGTGCCTTTGCCGCCCTTGGTTTCCTCGTTGACAGTCAGGCAGACGTCCCAGCCCCAGTAGACGAAGACGGCGAGGGACATGCCCGCTGCGAACTGCTCGAAGCTGCTGATCTTGCCAGGGTTGAACCAATCCCAGCTGAAGGCGATCGCCGTCGAAGTGTCTCCCGAGGCTGCATGGGTGAGGGACATGACGATGAAGACGCCCAGCACCACAACCTGGAATCCCACCATGGCGTACTGCACGAGCTTGGTAGCGTGCAGGCCCCGGTAGCTGACCCAGACGGCCAATGCCACGAACGTCAGGCAGGTGGCGATGTTCAGGGGCTTGTTGGAGGTGAGGTCCGCAAGTCCGGGATTGCCGAATACTTGCGCGAGGAAGAGGTAGAAGAAGTCCACGGCGACGCCGGCGAGGTTGGACAAGACGATGATGTTTGCTGCCAGCAGGCCCCATCCGCCCATCCATCCGATGAACGGGCCGAAGGCCTTGGTGGTCCAGGTGAAGCTGGTTCCGCTGTCCGGCGAGTCGGCGTTGAGCTCGCGGTAGGCGAAGGCCACCAGGATCATCGGGATGAACGCGACGATGAAGATGGCGGGCAATTGCAGGCCGACGGCATTGACGGCCGGGCCCAGTGAGCTGGTCAGGCTATAGGCGGGTGCCACGGAGGAAATACCAAGGACGACGACGGCGAGGAGCCCCAACTGCCCCGTCTTGAGTCCTTTGCCGGTAATGCCGTGCTCGGAGCCGGCGGGATCGTGCGCCTCTACTGCTTTCCTGGCACTTGGGCGGATTGTTTGAGTCATGTATTTGGCTCTTTCTAGATGGCCGGGGGTTGTTGCGGGGTGGTGCTGGCTTCGGGGCATGTCCGGGCCTTCCCTCCCAGGGGGTCATCAACGAGACGGGAGTCACTAAATGAATGACGTTCATTTAGTATGGACGCCGAGCGGCCACGGCGCAAGGGGTTTCCGGAATTCGACCAAAATTGTTTGGGCACGCGAAAGGGCAGGGCCAATACCGGCCCTGCCCTTGAAAGGTTTCCTCCTACAGCGTTTTCGCGGTAACCGCGAGGGCCACCTGGTAGTTGGTTTCCTGCAGCTTCAAGTCCAGGACCACCTTTCCTATGTCCGCGTCTTCGATGCCGGAGCGCTGCGCGTCCAGCGTGAGCTTCATGCCGTCGTTCGTGTCCTGCGCACTCAGGATCTTCGCCTGGCGCGCGCCTACTTCCGTCCGGCCCGCGATCACAGTGTTGATCCTGTCCGCGATCGCCGGTAAGCGGGCGCTCACGTTCGCGCCTGAGCGGATGTCCGCGACGACGTTGCTCACCAGCGCGAAAACGGAGCCGGCGCCGTCACCGAAGATCGCGCCGCCGTCGGCGTCTACCCGCACTGTCTGGTTGGCGTCGATCCTGCGCTCCACGGTACTCCCGGGCGTTCCGTTGAAGACCGGGGGAGTCGCGTTGTTGAACGCGCCGGAGGTATCGGAGCTTCCGGCGAAGATATTCCGCCCCAGGTATTGCGTGTTCGCTTGGGACAGCAGGTCCTTGTTGAGGCCTTCGAGTTCGACGGCGATCGCCTCCTTTGCGGGGTCGGTGAGGGAACCGTTCGCGGCCTGAATCGTGAGGTCCCGCACCCGATTGAGGATATTGGTGGTGGCTGGTTTGTTCGCGAACGCGTTGCAAGCGGCCGCGGCTTCGGAGATTGCGCCTCCCGTGCCGCCGGAAGCCCGCGCGAGCAAGGAGACCGCACCGGCGAGTTTTCCGCCGTCGAGCGGTACCGCGACGCCGGGCCGGTCCGCCCATTCCAACTGGACCGGGCCTCCGCCCGCGCCCATTGTCGGCTGGCCGGCCAAGGCGAGATCACGGTGCGACGTTCCGGACACGAGCGCATTGCCGCCAATGAAGACATCCACGGGGCCGTCGGCGTTGTCCCCGACGGTCCCGCCACCCAGCGAAGCGTGGTGCCGGCCTGGAGGAGGATACTGGCGGAAGCTGCCTCGCCCGGGTGGTTGGAGACTCCCTGCCCCGATGACCAAAAGCCGTGGAGCGCCGTCGAAATCCCGGCCGGTCCGGGCTCGCCGAGGGGTGTCTTGATCCTCTGCAGTTCAGTGGAGCGGAGGCCGGCGTAACCGGATTGGGCGCCCGTTGAACGCACGCCGGCATCCAGGAAGCTGTTGCCGAGCCGGGGGATTCCAGGCAAACGCCCGCATTATCACTACCTCGGGCGAGGTGCTCCAGGAGCTGAGCAACCTCAAGAGCTAGGGGAGCGCTACTTGTCCTGTGCTTCGGCGGTTTCCTGCTCGAAGTACAGGCCTTCCCACGGAGCGCAGCTCATCGTCGATGAACGGTGGCCGGGGTCCACGCTGACCGGTCGCGGCGCGTGGACCCGGGCGGCGGGCTTGCGGAAAACAAAGGGGGCGGAGATACGGTGCACGATGGCCATGATGGCTTCCTCTCTGAAGCTGGCAATCCAGTGATTACTACTCAAACCTAAATCAAAACTTGAACGTCATGTTCATTTTGTGAACGTACTCAAAGTATGGCATGAGTCACAAACCTTGGCAAGGCGCGTGCTTAGGCGCTCCCGTAGGAGCGCTTGCGGCGCGCCGATGCTTGCCGCAATACCAGGCTCGGGCTTAACTTTGGGCGTATATCCTGCATTACCGTTGCGGCGCGCCTTCCCCAACGCCCGCTTCGGCTCGCCGTTCCGGCCCGCAATGCACTGGGGGGTGCAGGCCGAGGTCATCACCCGCTCAAAACAGCACCCGCACCCCGCCCCCAAGGAGTGACAATGCGCAAAACGTTGCTCATCGTCAGCATGCTCTTGTTCCTCGACACCATCGTCCAGATCTACCTCGCCGCGTTCGGAGCCTTCAGTGAGAGGCTCATCGGCGAGGAATCATTCACTCCGCACATGCTCAATGGCCAAATCGTCATGCGGTCCCTCGCACTGCTGGCCATCCTGTTCGCCGCCCTCGCCCGCTCCGGGAAGTCGACCATCTGGCTCACGGTCGGCATCTTCCTCCTGACGTGGGTCCAGCTGCTCGTCTTCATCGTGGGCGGCATCCTCACGGGAGCGAGCGCGGAGAATCCCAGCATCCCGGGAGCCTGGACAGTATCCATCCACGCAGTCACCGGCCTGTTGATCATCTTCTCGGCGTACTGGCTCATGCTCCGCGCCCGTCGGCTCGACCGCACGGGAAGCGCCGTCATGGCCAGGACGCAGGAGCCGCTCGCGGCCTCCTCCTGATCGCAAGGCTAAGAAGCCCGTGCCCGCTTCGGCGGTCCTCGGCGTCGACCTGATCCTCGCCGCGTTGTGCGCGGCCTCCTGGATCAGCGCACTCGCCGCGTCCGTGATGCGGGCGCGGGCAACCATCCCTTCCTGGCTTCCGGCCTGGGCGGTTTCCGCGTGCGCAGGACTCAGCCTTTTGTTCGCGGTCGTGCGCGTCGTCGTCCTCCTTACGGGACGCGGCGAACTCGTGGGCGACCGGGTCGTGGGCTGCCTCGTCTTCACCATCCCGGGCGCGTTGATCGGAACCGCCACATTGACGCTCGCACGGCGCGCCGCCGTCGTCGTCCTTCCCGGACTCATCGCGGCTGCGGCCCTGACGACGGCGGGACTCCTCGCGGTGCTGACGCTCGGCACCCCGTCGGGCTGGCTCGCGCTCGCCGTCCTCGCCGTACTGGCGGTCCTCGCAAGCGCCGCCGGAAGCCTCGGGGTACGGCGTGGGTGGCGGAACCGCGCGAGCGTCGCCACGGGCTCGTTGGGAGTGGTGGTGCTCGTGGGTGCGCTCGCGGTTTCGTGGATGGACAGCAGGGCCGCACCGCCGTCGTCGTTCAGCGCCACCCACCATGCCGGAACAGGGGCCGCTCCGGGCGCCAAGCGCAGCGTGGACACGCTTCGCGCTCCGGCCGGAACCGCCCGCGTCCGTGAGTTCACCCTCCACGCACGCAGCGAACGCGTCACGCTCGACGACGGCACCCGGGTTGACGCCCTCACGTTCGGCTCCCTGCCCGGTCCGGAACTACGCGCGACCCAAGGTGAAACGGTCAAAGTCACGCTCGTGAACGACGACGTACCGGACGGAGTGACGCTCCACTGGCACGGCTACGACGTCCCGAATGCGATGGACGGCGTGCCGGGAGTGACGCAGGACGCCGTCATGCCGGGCGGAAGTTTCACCTACGAATTCCCCGCCGCGCAGACCGGGACGTATTGGTACCACACGCACCAAAACGCGGCTGCCAACGTGCCGAAAGGCCTCTACGGAGCGCTCATTGTCGACCCTCCAGCGGGGCCCGCTCCCGGGGTCCTTGACTTGTCCGTCCCGGTGCACTCCCTCGGCGGCGCGACGCTCTTTGGGAGCCACTCAGCCACATGGACGCAGGACGCGGCGCCTGGAACACGGGTGCGGCTCCGGATCATCAACACCGACCAAACGACGCAGCGGTTCAGTGTTGCCGGGGTGTCCTTCCGGCTCGCAGCGGTCGACGGCGGCGAACTCGGTACCGCCGACGGCGCACTCGGCGCGGTGAACGGCGGCGAGTTGAGCGGCACTGCATTGCCGCTGGCCGCGGGCGGACGCTACGACGTCGAACTCACCATGCCCGGGCACGCTGTGCAGCTCGCGCTTGAAGGCGCCCGCGCGGGTGGCCTCTCGCTCGTTCCGCCCGGCTCGGCAGCGGTCCCGGCGGCCCGGTTCGTGTCCGGCCCCGAACTGGACCTCGCGACGTACGGGCCGCCCGCGGCGAATCCCGCGCCAACCGCGAACACTTCCGCCACCTACGTCCTGGACCACCTGATCCGTTTCGTCGACGGCGTCCCGCGCTTCGCGTTCACCGTCAATGGAGCCGTGTACCCCAACATCACCCCGCTTGTGGTGGAAGAGGGCGACAAGGTCCAGGTCACCATCGTCAACCGCAGCGACGACGTGCATCCGATGCATCCGCACGGCCACCACGTGCGCGTACTTTCGATCGATGGCCGGGCTGTCTCGGCGGACCTGCGGATGGACAGCCTCGAGGTGCGGCCGGGCCAGGTGTGGACTGTGTTGTTGACGGCGGACAATCCGGGCATCTGGATGGACCACTGCCACAACCTCTCCCATGCGCGGGACGGCATGATGTTCCACCTCGCGTACGGCGGCATCTCCTCGCCGTACAACCACGACGGCGGTTCGCGGAACCACCCGGAGTAAGCGGTGCGGCGAGCATGTGGTGCGCACCCAGTAAACTCGCAGCCTTCGTCCGGCTACCCCTCGGTCTTCCGGTTCTATTCTGAGAAGGTGGAACAGCGTCCGGCAGTAGAGAATCATGACAGCGAAACTGGGGATCGCCCCGAGGCCCGATGGAGGCTGAGCCGGCGCAAGTTGCTCTCCGGGGCAGGGGTGGCTGGCGCGGGTATCCTCGTCGGCGTCGGCATCGCGAGGACGGGGCTGCTGCCCGGTGCGGGCGCAGCCGCCGGTTCGGCTCCCGTTCCCGTTGGGGGAGCAACGCCGATACCATCGCCGTCGTCGTCACCCACAGGTTCGGCGGCTCCGCAGCCGGCCGTCTCCTTTGTTTCCACCGCCTTGACGGCACCCCGCGTTGCCAGTTGGACCACCGGCCCTACCGGCTCGGGACTGTTGTTCGTGGGCCCGATGGGCAACGGGTCCAACGGCCTCATCATGGACAATCGGGGTGAACCCGTGTGGATGGAACCCACTGGTTCCGGTGTCACCGACCTTCGCGTGCAGACGTTCGAAGGCAAACCCGTCCTGACCTACTGGACCGGGATTGGAAAGGGAGGACACGGCGAAGGAAAGGGCATCATCAAGGACGCCAGCTACCGCACCATCGCCGAGGTCAATGCCGGCAACGGACAGCAGGCCGATCTCCACGAGTTCACCATCACTTCGGCCGGAACCGCCTTGATGATCTCCTACCCGACCGTCCAGCATGACTTGACCTCCGTGGGCGGACCGGCCCAGGGGTACATGTTCGATTGCCACGTCCAGGAGATCGCCATACGCTCCGGCGCTGTCCTTTTCGACTGGACCGCTTCCGAGCACATCGACATCACGGAGAGCTACCTGCGCGCCTCGGACAACGCCAACGCGAACGGCTCCGACGCATCCAAGGCCTACGATCCGTTCCACCTCAATTCCGTGGACGAGAGCGGCGCCGACCTCCTGGTGTCGTCCCGGCACACCCACACGGCCTACCTCGTGGGGCGTCCGGACGGGAAAATCCAATGGCGACTCGGCGGAAAGCGAAGCGACTTCACAATGCCGGCGAACGCTGTCTTCGCGTGGCAGCACGATGTCCGCCGGCGGCCCAACGGCATCATCAGCATGTTCGACAACCACTACAACCAAGGCAACACCGGCACGTCCCGCGGACTGTTGCTGGCCGTCGACGAGAAGGCGCGGACCGCCGTCGTGCACCAGGAATTCAGCAGGGGCGGCCACCGGGGCGATGCCGAAGGGAACGTGCAATTCCTGGACAACGGGCACGTCCTCGTCGGCTGGGGCGCAGATCCCGCGGTCACCGAGTTCACGCCCGACGGCAATGCAGTGTTCGAGGCCACGGGCCTCGGCAACGCTTCCTACCGGTCGTACCGCTCCGCGTGGACGGGCCGGCCGGACACGCTCCCGGACATCGCCGCGGTCCCGGGCAACGGATCCACCATGCAGCTTTACGCGAGTTGGAATGGAGCCACCGAGGTCGCCAAATGGAGGTTCCTGACGGAGAGCGCACCAGAGGCGATGGCCGAAGCGGTGACGGTTCCGCACCGTGGATTCGAGACCTCGACGGCGGTTGCTGTGTCTTCGCGGGCGGCCGTGGAGGCCTTGGACAAGTCCGGCAACGTCCTGGCACGGTCGGTGGTCATCGCCACCTGAGGGGCCTTGGCCGCGCGGCGCGCTACGGCAGGATGTGTTCGTGCGCCGCGGCCTCGAGCGCTTCGGCCTCGGCTTTGGCCAGCCGGGTCTCGCCCTCCACATCGATTCGCCTGGTGAGCAGCCAGTAGAGCACGGCCGAGACCGGCAATCCGACGAACAAGGAGATGTCCGTGCCCTGCATGGCCTGCGCAATGAACCCGACGAAGAGCTTGCCCGCAGAGAAGAACGGGATCATCACCGCGAAGCCCACGAGGTAGGCGATGATTCCGGGCCAACCCCACCGTCCATAAATGCCGTCGGGTTTGAAGATCTCCGCGATGGCGTAGTGGCCCTTGCGGACAATGAAGTAGTCGGTGAGGTTGACCGCGGTCCAGGGAATGAAGAAGTACAGGACCAGCAGCAGGAAGTCATTGAAGTTGGTCAGGAAATCCGATGACGCAAGGTTGGCCAGGACCACGGAAATGAGGGCCGTGATGCCGATCGTGATGATCCGGAGCCGCAACGTGGGCCGGATCTGGCGAAGGCTATCGATGGACGAGATCAGCGTGAGCGAACCGCCGTACATGTTCAGGGCGGTCACGGACAACAAGCCCAGGGCCGCGATGAACAAGGCGATGGCGCCGAACCCGCCGAAGAGTTGGTCCGCGGTGGATTTGATGGAGCCGATGGTCTCGAAGTTCTCGCCCGCGGCCGCGCCGATGTACGAACCGAGGAACATCACCCAGATACCGCCGAGGGCGCTGCCCCAGAACGTCCACCGGAAGGTTCCGCGTCCGCTGGACGGCGGAAGGTAACGGGAGTAGTCCGAGACGTAGATGGCCCAGGAGATCTGGTAACCGGCGGCAACTCCCAATTGGCCGAGGAACGGGACGAGGTGGAAGTCGGCCAGGTTGTAGGCACCGGCGGGGATGGCGAGTTTGAAGGCTGCCACCGTGAGCAATGCGAGCATGGCGATGGTCAAGTAGGTCAGGTAGCGCTCGAAGGCGTGGATGAGGTCGTAACCGAAGAGCGCCACAACCACGGCAATGATGGTGATCACCCAGAGCCAGAGGGTCTCCGAGCCGACGTTGATCGATTCGTTCACTGCCTGGCTCGCGAGGATGGTGTTGAAGATGTTGAATCCGGCGTATTGCAGATAGGCGAACAGCCACACCAGCAGGGCGCCGATGTAGCCGAATTGCGGGCGGGACTGGATCATCTGCGGCAAGCCGAGCGTGGGACCCTGCGATGAGTGGGCTGCCATGAACAGCGTGCCGACCAGGACCCCGATGGCTATCGCGAGCAAGGACCAGATGAGGTTGCCACCAGTGGTGATGCTGATGAGTCCCACGGCGAGGGTGGCGATCTGGGCGTTGCTGACGAACCATAGCGGTCCGATGTGCGAAACCTTGCCGTGCCGCTCGTTCAGCGGTACGTAGTCGATCGACCGGACCTCCAGTCCGCGGCCCGATCCCTTGTCCGTCATCGCGCTCATGGTGCATCTCCTTAGACGCCGCAATGCATCCTTGCTCTGGTTTAGCACAACGGGAGTAGGCCGGCGTCTATCGTCCGGTATATCGGACAAGAAAACAGCGCTTTCCGGTGATCACGGTCACATCGCATGCTCTGATTGATTCTCAGTTGGGGACATCGGAATTTGGTTGCCAAAGTGAGGATCAGGCATGCAAGCCACAGGAAAAGCGGGAACAAGCGGAGCGCGCGTAGAGCGCCGCTCCATTGACTTTGTCCCGGAAAATGAACGGCACGGCTCTCCGGCCCAGCAGTTCACGCTCTGGTTCGGAGCGAACATGCAGATCACGGCCATTGTCGATGGCGCCTTGGCCGTGCTGTTCGGCGCCGACGCCTTGTGGGCGATCATCGGCCTCCTCCTCGGGAACCTCCTGGGCGGTGCGGTCATGGCGCTCCACGCAGCCCAGGGACCGAAGCTCGGCCTGCCGCAAATGATCTCCAGCCGCGCGCAGTTCGGGATTTTCGGGGCCGTGATTCCCTTGGTGCTGGTGGTTGTCATGTACCTCGGATTCGCCGCCACCGGGACCGTGCTCGCGGGCCAGGCCGTGGACCAGATCCTGCAGACCGGCACTCCCGCCGTCGGCATGGTCCTCTTCGGCGCGCTGACAGTGCTCGTGGCCACCCTCGGCTACAAATACATCCACATGCTCGGCCGGATCGCCACCATTGTCGGCGTCCTCGGCTTCACCTACCTTGGCATCAAGCTGCTCGCCAGCCAGGACGTCGGCGCGCTGCTGGCCCCGGGCACCTTCGAGTTCCCCACCTTCCTGCTGGCCATTTCGCTGGGCGCCGGATGGCAATTGACCTACGGCCCGTATGTTGCCGACTACTCCCGGTACCTGCCCGCCAGCACCCCGGCGCGCAAGACGTTCATGTCGGCCTACCTGGGGACCGTGCTCGGTTCCCAGTGGTCCATGACGCTTGGCGCATTGTTTGCCGCCTTGGCCTTGCCCAAGGGATCCCGCTTCCTGGACGGACAGGTCGCCTTCCTTGGAAACCTGAGCGGCGGCGGAGTGATCGCGGTGGTCATCTACCTGGTCATCGTGACTGGAAAGCTGACCGTCAACACCCTCAACGCCTACGGCGGCTACATGACCATGCTGACCTCGGTCACGGCGTTCACGCGCAAGTCAGTGGTCGCTTCCTGGACTCGCTTCGCCTATGTCATTGGTTTCATTGGACTCTCCGTGCTCATCGCCGTGCTGGCGTCGCCCGATTTCATCGCGAACTTCAAGAACTTCGTCCTGCTCCTGCTCATGGTGTTCATCCCCTGGAGCTCCATCAACCTGGTGGACTACTACCTCATTTCCAAGGAAAAGGTGGACATCCCGGCCCTCTACAACGTCAACGGACGCTATGGCCGCTGGAACAAGACCGCCCTGTTCAGCTACGGGATCGGCATCGTTGCCCAGATTCCGTTCCTCGCCCAGACCCTCTACACCGGCCCCATGACCGACTTGCTGGGCGGTGCCGATATTTCCTGGCTCGTGGGACTCGTGGTCACGGCGCTGGTGTTCTACCCCTTGGCGAAGCGGAATTCCACGGCGCCGTCGCACATGATCTACCCGACGGAACTCGGCTCGGACGCAAACGATTCCCTCGAGGGCTCCGTGGCCGACACCGCGACAGCCTAGGCCTGGGTGCCGAGCCTTCGGGAAATTTCCCTGGCGCACCTCGTGACTTCCGGAACCCATTCGCGCGCAAGGTCTTCGATGCGGATTGCCCGTTCTTCGGCGGTCTCGGAGTCCTGGTCTCGGCGCCGTGTGCCGCCGGGAAAGGCACGGTTCGACACCGTCAGCGTCACGCTGGCCACGGGATAGCGCTGCCGGTCGAGGACAGCGACGGCGACGGAGGAAAACCCTTCGGTGACCTCGTCCTGCTCCCATGCGTATCCGAGTGACCGGGCCCGCGCCAACAGGTCCTGCAATGCGGGCAAGGACTGCGGACCGTTGCTGTGGCGTTCTGCGAAGGCCTCCGGGCCGGGAAAGAGCGCTGCCACTTGGGAGGGGTCCATTTGGGCCATCATCGCCCGACCGCTGGCGGTCAGGTGGGCAGGGAGCCGGACGCCCGTGTCCGTGACCAGGGGCCGTTGGCGTGGTGCACGTTCCTCAATGACGTACACCACGTCACGGCCGTGCATCACGGCCAAATGAGCGGTCCGCCGGGTCCGGGCGACGAGCCGGGAGAGCGGGTGGCGTGCGATTCGCTGGATCGGAGCTTGCCGCGAATACCCTGTCCCGAGCTCATGGGCGGTCACTCCGAGGGCATACTTGCGTTCCTCGGGCAGGTGGACCAGGAACCCATCGTCGATCAGCGAAGCAATGAGTTGGTAGGTGGTGGAGCGGGGGAGGCCAACATCGCGGGCAATGATGGACGCGCTGACCGGCCCGGCCTGTCCCGCGACGTACCTCAGAACCGCCAACACTTGCGTCGCGGCGGGCGACTTCGGCCGCAAGGCATGACTGTTCATCGTCCCAGAATACGCCGCCAATTGTCCGGTATATCGGACTGGTGCCGCATCCGCCTACAGCAATCCCTCAAGCCGTCTTCGCGCGGTTTCCGCGGTCCGGCGTTCCTGGCTGGCCAGACGGGCCGCCACCCTACGGTTCCGCTCGGCCATCGTCACAGCCCACTCCGTCGACGCGAGCTCTTGCTGCAGCGCGGCAAGCCTGTCCTTGGCGGCCTTGACGTCAGCGGCAAGCCGTTCGCCGCGGCGCATCGCCTCGTCCTTTTCCCGCTCCGCTTTGGCGAGTTCGACGTCGGCCTCCTCCGCAGTCCTTTCGGCTTCCGCAAGTGCCGCCCGCGCTTTTTCGCGCTCGCGTTCGCGTTCCGCACGGACGCGCTCCGGCCCGCCGTCGTCGGGCGCTTCCACCGGGCTAGGGACGCTCGGAACCGGCAGCGGTTCCATCAAGGAATCCGGCACCGCGACGGCGTCAGTGAGGTCCACGGCCTCGATCCCGTCCGTCGACAACGCCCGCACCAACCGCCCACTGCGGACCGCGCCCGCCGCGCCGGGATCGGACATGGCAGCCCGCAGGGTCGCCTCGACTTCCATCGCGGCAGCGCCGCTCACCTTGACGCCCTGTCCTTCGGCCGCGTTCCTGGCCTGCTCGACGGCGGCAGCCAGCACCCGCGGGCGCTGCTGGCCGAGTGCACGCAGGCGCTCGGCGTCTTGTTGCTCGGTCGCCGCCACGAGCGCGGTCCCGAGTTCCAAGACCCCGGCGAACTCCTTGGCACGGTTCCGCACCAGCAGGTTGACGGCCCACGCCGACGTCGAGGGCTTGGGCAGGCGCGTGATCTGTTGCGCCAGTTCCTTGTCCCCGGACGATTTGGCGTCCTTGGCACGGGCGCTCCTGGCCGCCGTGAACGCGGACGGAACCAAGGTATAGAGCTCGACGGCGATCCCTGCCAGGTCCTCCACGCTCAGCCCACCAGCCCGCTCGGCGTCCTACTCGGCGAAGAATTCAGCCAGAGCGCCCGCCATGACTTTCGGTTCCCAACTGTGGTTTGCGCCGGGAATGGTCTTCTTGGCGGCTCCCGGGATGTTGGCCGTGATTGCGTCGGCCGCTTCCGTCATGATCGTTTGCGTTTGTTCGCCGAGGAGGACCAAGGTGGGCTGCTTGACGCCGGACCAAAGCTCGGCGCGCGGCGCGGATTGGGTCCAAGCGAGGGATTCGGAATCCGCTGAGAGGCTGGGGCCGATTTCCATCATGATCGGCCAACCCGGGCTGTTCTTGGCGCCCGCCAGCCATTCCGGCGGCATGTCCTTCATGAAGTACTCGATGGTGCCGGCTTTGTCTCCGGAACCGATGCGCTCGCGAAGGCCGGCGAGGAACTCTGCGCCGTCGGTGCCCAGCTCGGCCCGTAGCGGCACTTCCCAGAGGGCCAGCTTCGTGACGGGAAGTCCGGCCGCTGCCGCCGCCAAGGAGATGGCGCCGCCGGACGAGCTTCCGTAGAGCGCGGCTTCGCCTCCGGCGACCTCGATGAGTGCGGAGAGGTCGTCGAGTTCGTCCTGCAAGGTGAATGAGCTGGTCTCGGCGCTTTCGCCCCGGCCGCGCCGGTCATAGTTCAAGACAGTGAAGCCTTGTGCGGCGAGCTGCTTTCCCATTTCCACCGTGGTGGGATCGAACCCCCGGAACTGCATGGCTCCCCCCACCAGGATGACTGCCGGTCCGTCGCCGTGCCGCTCGTAAGCGATGCGGGTTCCGTCTTTCGAGTTCGCAAATTCGGACATTCCAAAATCCTTTGAATCAGCCGACAATAGTTCCTCAACTCTCGTGCCGCCTCCGCACGGGGTCAAGGGGAAGCTCTTGCAGCCCGCCTGGAAGTTCTTAAGAGCTTCTTAAACGGCTGGGGGGAAGCTGGAAACAGGCCGCCAACGGCCGCGACCCCGAGCTGGAGAATCTCATGCCACTACCCGTCAACCGGAACGCTTCCCCGGAAGGCCGCGCTTCCGCCGTCGTCCGCGAAAGGGTGCCGCTGCTGCCGCAGCCTAAATACTGGCTCTTGTGGGCGATTGTGCTCTCAGCGTTGGTCCTCGCCATCGGCTTCACTGTGAAAACGATGCCGGGCGTGACCACCAGCGAGCTCGGCGTGGACCAGGACCTGAGCCTGCACCACATCGCGGCGCTGACGGCGGTGGCGATGACCATCAATACGCTCTTCGGGCCTGTTGGCGGAGCTTGCGTTATCTTCGTGATCGCGTTGTATCTTTTCGCGGTCCGCAAATCCTTGGTCCGGACAACCATGTTCGTGCTGGTCGCATGCTCGGGCTGGGCGGCCAGCGAAGTGTTCAAACTCATCGTTGCCCGCCACCGGCCGAATCCCGCCCTGCTGTTTGACCCCCTTGCCCCTGAAACGGGTTCCAACAGCTTTCCGAGCGGACACACGAGCTTCGCCGTAGCGCTCGCGTTCGCCGTGTACTTCCTGGTCCGGGGAACGCGCTGGGCCACGTTCACCGCGTGGGCCGGGGCCATCGTCGCGGTGGTTGTCGCCTGGTCCAGGCTCTATATCGGGGTCCACTATCCCAGTGATGTGATCGCGTCCTTCTTCGCCGCCACTGCCGCCGTCGTCGCTTTGGCCGGGCTCTGGAACCGGTACGCCCCACGAATCCTGGAACGGCGTCTGCTGGGATCAACGGAGGGCGAAGCCGCAGCGCGGGGTGCTACGCCGGGGCTCGCGATTGCCGACGGCACGCCGGAAGGCAGGGGAGCCTGATGTTTGATCCTACGACTCTCCTCCAGGGCCTCGGGCCCGCAGCCTTGGGCATCGTCGCTCTCATTGTGTTCATCGAGTCCGGGCTGCTCTTCCCTTTCCTGCCGGGTGACTCCTTGTTGTTCACCGCGGGACTGCTGCACCAGCAACTGCAGGTCGGCTTGCCGGTGTTGATCGCCATCGTCTCGGTGGCCGCCGTCGCGGGGGACCAGGTCGGCTACTTGCTGGGCCGCAGGTTCGGCAGGCGCTGGTTCAAGGATGACGCCAAAGTCATGAAAACCGCCCACTTGCAAGCGGCCGAGGACTTCTTCGCGCGGCGTGGCGGCCCGGCCATCGTGCTGGCCCGCTTCGTTCCCGTGGTGCGGACGTTCGCCCCGCTGGCTGCCGGTGCTGCGCGCTATGGCTACAAGTCCTTCACCTTGTGGAACATTGCGGGGGCCGTGATTTGGGGAACATCCGTGACCCTGCTCGGCGCGTGGTTGGGCCACTTCGAGTTTGTCGCCAAGAACATCGACGTCATCGCCGTGATCATGGTCCTGGTCTCGGTGCTGCCGTGGGGAGTCGAGTTCCTGAAGCGCCGGAAGGCGGCTGCAGCGGCCGCTGCCGATACTGAAGACAACACCGTGGGCGCCGTGGACGGGCGTGCGGGCGAGTAGTCCCGCACGTCGGGGAAGAATGGACCCATGACAACAGCTGAGCGTCCTTCCATCCTCCTGGTTGAAGACGACGCCGCCCTGGGTCCACTCATCGCCGAACTGCTTGAGGACGACTTCTCGGTCCACCTTGCCGTCAACGGCCAGGACGGCCTCCACCTTGGCCTGACGCAGGTGTGGGACGCCATGGTCATAGACCGCGGGCTTCCCCTCCTGGACGGTATCGCGTTGGTGTCGGCCCTGCGGTCCAAGGGAATTGCCACCCCCATCCTCATCCTGACCGCCTTGGGCGCCACCGAGGAGAAGATCCGCGGGCTCGACGCCGGCGCGAACGACTACATGAGCAAACCGTTCGACGCCCTGGAACTGGCCGCACGCTTGCGCGCCCTCACCAGGACGTACGGCCGGCCGCCCGCGACCCTCGGCATCGGGGATTGGGAGTTCGACGCCGGTGCCCGCTCCATGCGCTCGACGTACGGTCCCGTAGTCACGCTGACGGCGAAGGAAGCGTCCCTGTTGGAGGCGCTGGCGAGCGAACCGGAGCGGGTCTTCACCCGCGAAGAACTCATCAGTACCCTGTTTCATCCGACGGACCAACCCGGCGTCATCGACACTTACGTCCATCATTTGCGCCGGAAAATATCCAAAGCGGTGATCCGCACCGTCCACGGCCTCGGCTACCAGATCGGCGAGCCCCATGACTGAGAACCTCCGCCATGAGTGAGAACACTGACCAGGTGACGCTCCGCAAGGCGTCACTGAAGATCGCCGCCCGGATCAGCGCAGCCTGCGCGGTCCTGGTGCTCATCCTGCTGGCGGCCGCCGCCATCTACCTCTTCAACAGGCCGCTCCAACCCGGAGTTCGCGGTTCCTCGGACCCCGACTCGGTCTATGCCTTCCTGGACACCAAGGACCTTTTGAAGGCCATGATCGTTGCGGGCGCTGTAGGGATTGTGCTCGCCGGCGCGATCGGTTGGCTCAGCGCACGGAGCGCCATCCGGCCCCTCGGTGACGCCTTGGCATTGCAACGGCGGTTCGTCCAGGACGCGAGCCACGAATTGCGCACGCCCTTGGCAATCCTCGACGCCCGCGTCCAACTCGCCCAACGCGGCACCGCGCCCGACTCCGCCACCGGACAGGCCCTCGCACGCATCCGCAGCGACACCGCCACCCTCACCGGAATCGTCAACGAGCTGCTCGTGGCCGCCACCGGTTCGCCCCGGGGAGCCGCGGTCGAGCCGAGCGATCTCGCCGCCGTCGCGTCCGCCGTCGTCGACAGTTTGCAGGAACTCGCGGGGGAGCAGGGCGTCAGCGTCACTCTGACGCAAACCTCGCGGCCGCTCGCGGCGATCGACGGCAGCGCGTTCAGGCGGGCGCTCCTCGCACTCGCCGACAACGCGCTCGCGCACACGCCGCGGGGAGGCCGGGTGGAAATCACGACGGCGGCACTCGGCAACAGGGCCGTGGTCACCGTCGCTGACTCGGGACCCGGCATCAAGGGAGTTGACCAGGCCCGGATCTTCGAGCGCTTCGTGCGGACGCCCAGGCCGGAAAGTTTGCGTGGCGAAGGCTCCCGCGGCCAACGCAGCTTCGGAATCGGCCTCGCGCTGGTCCGTGAAATCATCACCGGCGCCGGTGGAACCGTGGGCGTCGAGAAGAGCGGACCACGGGGAACCGTCATGAAGATTTCCCTGCCCCTAGCCGCATCCGGAGCGCCTCGAAAGGGAACGCCTCCAACAGGAGCAGCGTCGTCATGAATGCCGCTGCGGCAAGCCCCCGAGTATTACGGCAGCCGCGAGGGCCGAAGCAGCTTGGCCTCGCCCGCCTTCGCGGGTTCGAGGGGGACCGGGCTGATGAGTAACGCCGGACCGCGGTGGAGGACGCCGCTCGATAACGGTTGGCACCGCACACCTCCGCGTCCGCGCATGGCGGCGTGCGCTCCTGGGGCGAGGACTTGGTCCATCCAGGCACATGGGTGGGCAGGCCGACCGCCCCGCAACAGCACCCTGCTGCCTGGCCCGCCGCTCCCGGACTCCAGCGCGAATTCCTGCCCGACCAGCGGTGCCAGATGCGCGCCGCGGAGGACAATGTTGCGGCGGGTGAGCAACGGATCGAACGGCGCGGCGCCCAGCTCCGCCGCGATGGCTTCCAAGGCCTCGACGGCGAAGAGCGTCACCGCGGCATCCATGTGCGCGGCCTTCCCGAAGAAGCGGTCACCAACGATGCCCTTTCCCTGGACCACTTCCACACTCCCGGCATCGGTAGTGGGCACATCGGCAGCACCGTCGCGGGCGCGTCCGAAATACGCGTGACCTGGGGAGACGAGGAGGTGCAGTATCTCGACGTCGTAGCGATAGCTTTCCGTCATGCAACTACCGTAGTCCCGGCTTTGACGATTGCGCCTCCGCGACGAAGCCTGCTAGGCTCCAAGCGATCGTGATCCAGACGCAGGAGGTGAGACCCATGTACGCAGTATCCACAGTGGGCGCTCCCTCGAAGTCCACGGTCTCGCGACTGAAGTAGTCGCCATCGGGAGCGCCTGTCCAAAGGCAAATCGCGAAAGGCGACTCCCATGAACACAACTTCTTCTTCGAATCGGCGGGCCTTGGTGCTTGCCGGTGCCGGATCGTCAGGCAACGCCTGGGAAATCGGCCTCATCGCCGGCCTCTTCGATGGCGGCGTGGATGTGACCGAGGCCGACGTCATTATTGGGACTTCGGCAGGTTCCACGGTCGCGGCCCAAATAACCAGCGGAACGCCGCTGACGGAACTGTATGCGCCGATCCTCGCCGAGACGCCTCATCCGCCAGCCGGCAGCGCCGAATCGCGCCGGAGACCGGCTTCAAATGTTCCACCGCCAAACTACATGGACTGGTCGAACCGGATCATTGCTTCGGCCGTGGACGCGTCCGACATGAGACGCCGGATGGGTGCTGCGGCGCTCGAAATGGATGAGTCCAACGGGGCAAATGGGGTGCGCTGGCGGTCAGTCGTCGCCAGTCGGCTTCCCAGCCAGCACTGGCCGGCCCAAGCTGTCCTCATCACGGCGGTCAACGCCCGCACGGGAGAGCCGGTGGTGTTCGACAGCAGCAGCGGAATCGATCTTGTGGACGCCGTCGCTGCCAGCACGTCTTCGATGGCCCCGTACAGTATCGGTGAGAACCGTTACATCAACGGGGGCTACAGACGCAGTGAAAATGCCGATCTCGCTGCCGGATATGGACGGGTGCTGGTGTTGTCACCGTTTGGCGGCCGGACGCGCATGCCACTGGAGTGGGGCATGGATCTCGCCGCGCAAGTCCATGAACTGCAGGCGGGCGGCAGTGCGGTTGAAACCGTCTTCCCGGACAGTGATGCCGAGCATATGTTTGGCGCCAACGCGATGGATCCGACGCTGCGTCCGCCAGCCGCGCGGGCCGGTTACGAACAAGGCAAAGCTATCGCCGGACGTCTCTCCGCGTTCTGGGGCTGATTCGTCCACCAATGTGACGCCGGCTGGAAGCCAGGCCCCTCTACTCCTCCACGGGGAAAGCCACGCCTTCACCCACCACTCGGAGCGACAGTTCGGTGCCGGGGCGGGTGATGGAGGCGTTCCAGTGGCGGATGGTGATGACTTCGCCGCCGCCGGGGTATTCAACGGCGCCGGGGGTCGGAACGCGCGGGGCGAGCTTGATCCGCACGGTGGTCTCGGGGCCGAAGTAGTCTGTATCCACCACCACGCCCCGGATGGGCCCGTCCGGGGCGATCCGGATCTGTTCGGGCCTGAGCATCAATTGCACAAGGCCTTGGGCCGGGGGACGCCGCACAGGGATTCCACCCAGCGAACACGTGGCGAGGGAACCTTCCATCCAAGCGTCCAGGATGACCGCGTCGCCCAGGAATTCGGCTGTGGCGCGGTCGGCGGGACGTGTGTACACCACGAAGGGGTTGCCGATCTGGGCCAGTTTCCCACCACGCATGATGGCAACCTGGTCCGCGAAGGACAGTGCCTCGGCTTGGTCGTGCGTGACAAGGATGGTGGTCACCCCGGCCTCGCTGAGGACCTTCGCCACGGCGCGTCGGGTGGCAACGCGGAGGCCGGCGTCGAGGGCGGAAAACGGCTCGTCGAGCAGCATGAGCTCCGGCTCGCGGGCCAAGGCCCGGGCGAGCGCCACGCGTTGCTGCTGGCCTCCGGAAAGTTGGTGGGGGCGCCGCTTGGCCATGTCCGAGTCGAGCGAAACCATGTCCAGCAGTTCTTGGACCCTCGACTTAACGGCGCGCCGACCGCCGTCGAGCGCTGAACGGTCCAGCCCGAACGCAATGTTCTGCCCCACCGTCAGGTGCGGGAAGAGCGCGCCGTCCTGGGCCACGTACCCCACCTGGCGTTTGTGGGCAGGGACCCAGACGCCGTTGCCGGCCACGGTCTTCCCGTTGAGGCTGATCGAACCCGTGGCGGGGTGTTCGAAGCCGGCGATAAGCCGGAGCAGGGTGGTCTTACCCGAGCCCGAAGGACCCACGATGGCGGTGGTGCCGCCCTTGGCCACGGACAGGTTGACGCCCTTCAATACAGCCTGCGCACCGAAGTTCTTAGTGACCTCGGCGATGTCCAAATGGGGATTGGTGGTGGGAGCAACCGATGCCGCGATCCGCGGAGCCGGAAGCCTTGAAGGGGATTGTTCGGTCACTGTCCGGCTACTTTCTTGGACTGTTGGAAAAGCAAGTACGTCATGGGGGCGGACAGCAAGATCATCAGCAGCGCGTAGGGGGCCGCGCCTGAGTAGTCGATCTCGCTGCTCTTGCTCCAGAATTCGGTGGCCAGGGTGTGCGTGCCGTTGGGGGAGAGCAGCAGCGTGGCCGTCAGTTCATTGACGATGGCGAGGAATACCAAGGCGGCACCGCCGGCGGCCGCGGGCGCGGTGAGCCGGAGCGTGACCTTGAGGAAAGAGACGAGCGGGGCCTTGCCGAGCGATTGGGCGGCTTCGTCCAGTTCCTTGGGGGCCTGGGCAAGCCCGGAGCGGATGTTGACCAGGGCCCGCGGCAGGAACAGCAGCACGTAGGCGGCGATGAGCACGCCCGAGGTCTGGTAGATCCCCGGGACCAGGCGGATGCTCACGGTCACGAAGGCGAGGCCCACCACGATGCCGGGCAGGGAGCTGGTGATGTAGTTGGAAAGTTCCAGCATCTTGCTGAACCAGCTGGGGTGCCGCACCGCGAGATACGCCATGGGGAATCCGACGACGACCGTCGCCGCCGCGCCGACGGTGCCGTAGCCGAGGGTCTGGAGCAGTGCGGGAAGGAATTCATCCGCCGACCAGATTCCTGCGCCTCCCGCGAAAATCCAGCGGAAGACGAATAAGATCGGCAGTCCGAAGGCAAGGAGCGTCAGGGCCAACAGGGCAAGCTGGGACGGGATTTGGTAGTGGTGCAGCGCGAGCTTGGTGGGCCTCGCCTGGGCGCCCGAACCGACGCGGGCATAGCGTGCGGTGCCGCGGCTCCTGACCTCCACGAGCAACAGGATGAGGCAAAAGAACACCAGGACGCTGGCGAGCATGTTTCCGGCCGTGCCGTTGAACGTCGACTGGAACTGGGTCATGATCGCCGTCGTAAACGTATCGAAGCGGATCATGGCAAAGGCGCCGTACTCGGCCAGCAGGTGCAGGGACACCAGCAGTCCGCCACCGGTCATTGCGATTCGCAGTTGTGGCAGGACCACGCGGAAGAAGACCGCCCACGGACCCAAACCGAGGGACGCGGCCGACTGCTCAATGGCGGGGTCGAGGCGGCCCAGCGTGGCCGCCGCCGGAATGTAGACGAGCGGGAAATACGACAGCGTGGCAATGAGCACGCCGGACCAAATGCCCTCAAGCGACGGGACGGCAGACACCCACGCGTAGCTGTTCACGAACGCCGGGATGGCCAGCGGGGCAGCCAGCGCCACGGCCCACCAGCGGTGCCCGCGCAGCTTGGTGCGTTCAACAAGCCATGCGCCCCCGACCCCCAACACGAGGCATATGGGCACCGTGAACACCACCAGCATGATGGTGTTCAGGAGCAGCTCGCCGACGCGCGGCCGGAAGATGAGTGCGACGGCGGTACTCCAGCCGGTCGCGCCCGTCATGAAGGCGACGTACCCCAGCGGGACGAGCGCGAACAGCGCGATAAGCACCGCGAGGATGGATATAACGGAAACGCCGAAAGGCGGGCGGGGGCGCGTGCCCCTGCCCGCCGTCGTCGTGCTCTCCGATGTCGTTGAACGAACGCGAGCCGATAGATCAGTGGTCACAGATTTAAAGCAGTCCTGCCTTGGTCATCAGGTCGGTGACCTTCGAAGAGTTCAACTTGGCAGGATCCACGGTGGGAGCCTGCAGGTCTTTGATGGGAACGAGCTTAGCGTTCGAGTCTACGTTCGAGGCAATGGCGTATTCGTAGGAAGTGCCGTTCTTCAGGACTTCCTGGCCCGTCTTGCCGGTGATGAACTTGATGAAAGCCTGCGCGGCCGCGGCGTTCTTCGAGGACTTGAGCACGCCGCCGCCCGAGATGGACAGGAAGGCTCCAGGGTCCTGGTTCTTGAAGAAGTATGGCGTGACCTTGTTGGAGTTCTCGCCCGTCTTGGCCTGGTCGCCGTAGTAGTAATAGTGGTAGATCAGGGCTGCGTCCACTTCGCCGGCATTGACTGCCTTCATGGCCGTGCTGTTGCCCTTGTAGGCCTTGGAGTTGTCCTTCATTCCCTTGAGCCACTCAGTGGTGGCGGCTTCGCCCTTGAGTTCGAGCAGGGCGGCGACGATTGCCTGGAAGTCGGCGCCCGACGGGGAAGCAGCCCACCGGCCCTTCCATTCGGGCTTGGCCAGGTCAAGCATGGACTTGGGCAGCTTGTCTTCGCTGATCTTGTTCTTGTCGTACACCAGGACGGTGGAGCGGGCGGCGATGCCCGTCCACTTGTTGGTGGAGGGACGGAAGTCGGCGGGGACCTGGTCCACGGTGGCCTTGTCGATGTCCGCGAATAGTCCTGCGTTCTCGACCTGCGCCATGGCGGGGGAGTTCTCGGTGAGGAAAACGTCGGCCGGGGACGCCGCGCCTTCCTGGATGATCTGGTTGGAAAGTTCGGAGTCCGAACCCTGGCGGATCGTGACCTTGACGCCGGTTTCCTTGGTGAACGCGTCCACCCATTCCTTGGTCAGGGTGTCGTGCTGGGCGTTGTAGACCGTGATTTCACCGGAGACCTTCGCGTCTGCGGAGGAGGATGAGGGATCGGAGGCTGCGGAGGACCCGCCGTTGCCGCACGCGGCAAGGGTCAGGGCCGCGCTGGCGGCGATTGCTATGCCTGCCAGCGCGTTGGCGCGAATCTTCATGGGGAGCTTCTTTCTGCGAGCAAATCTAGGGGAGCCTCGCGAAAAGCGGCGGGCTCACAGCTTGAAACTTTAGGTTAGCCATACCTAAATTTCCATCCAGAATGGGGTTTGGTGACGCGAATCACATGCATTACGCAAGATTTACGTGACCTAATACAGGTTAGCGCCTCCCGGTCGAACACCCGGGCAGGCGGATAGTCTGGCTCCATGCCCGGTATTGCCGAATTCCTGCCGACCTTCCTTGGCGTCGGCATCCTCGTGGCAGGCACCCTGGCCCTCCTCATGGCATTCCGGGCTCCGCACCCGTTCGCTCCGGCATTGGCAATCCTCCGCGGTGCCGTGCAGCTCGCCGCGATCAGCTTCGTCCTCGGGGGAGTGATCACGAGCCCGCTTTGGGTCGGTGCCGCCTTGCTCGTGATGTTCGGCGTAGCCGCGGTGGTCGCCGCCCGAAGGATCGGCTGGAGCTTGCCGCATCTTGGCCTGGTAGCGGGTTCGATGGCAGGCGGGATCGCGACTACCCTCGCCATCATTTTCGCCACGGGAGCGATCTCCTTCACCCCGCGGTACGCCCTCGCGATCGGCGGAATCGTGATCGGGAACGGAATGACCATCGCGGTCCTGGCCGGCCGGCGCTTCAAGGAATCCGTCCACGAGCACTGGGAAGAAGTGGAAGGCTGGCTTGCCCTGGGTGCAACGCCGAGGCAGGCAACGCTGGACCTCGCGCGGCGGGCCGTCTATTCGGCGCTCATTCCGTCCACGGACCAAACGAAGACCACCGGGCTTGTCACCTTGCCCGGTGCGTTTGTCGGCGCCATTTTCGGCGGGGTCTCGCCCCTTGAGGCAGGACGCTTCCAAATCGTGGTGCTCGCTGCCATCATGGCCGCCGGTTCCATTACGGCCATCATGATCATCGGAATCCTTGCCCCGGTCCGGGTGCGGCCGGCCCCGCTGCGCTGACAGCCGCGCGCTGACGGTCGCCGGGGCGCGGGCGGGCAACGATCGATTCCGCGCCCGAGCTAACGCACAAACGCCCATGGCCGACAGTAAGGGGTGAACCGCTTTTCCACCAAGCAGCGCTTCACTACTCCGAGCAGAAACGGCCCATGCCCTGATTCCTGAGGCACTCAAGGCTCGCGCCGGCCAGTGATCCCGGGCAATGAGATGACGACGGCGGTCGGCGGCCGCCGTCCGTGGAAAAGCCTTGCTGCCCGCGGTACGCTCAAGGCATGACCCCGGAAGACCTCGCCAAGCTAACGTACTTGCGCCGGGCCCGTGACCTTATCGACCGCGAGTTCGCGAAGCCGCTGGATGTGCCCACAATGGCGAGCCACGCGTTCATGTCCCCGGCGCACTTTTCCCGGCAGTTCCGGGCGACGTATGGCGAGACTCCGTACAACTACCTCATGACCCGCCGGATCGAGCGCGCCATGGCCCTGCTTCGCGCCGGGATGAGCGTGACAGACGCGTGCATGGAAGTCGGTTGTACTTCCCTTGGTTCTTTCAGTTCGCGATTCACTGAAATCGTGGGGGAGACGCCCAGCGCTTACCGCGGCCGCGAGCACCGTGCCGTGGACTTGATGCCTCCGTGCGTGGCGAAAATCCGGACCCGGCCCTCGCGGTACGAAATGAGCAGGATCCAAGAAGCGCTCGCCATGGCCGCTGATTAGCGTTATGGCATGACCATTTCACTGCAGTACTCGCAAATCACTGTCAACGATGTCGATGAAGCCCTGGGCTTCTACCAAGGGGCCCTCGGACTCGAGGTGCTCAACGACGTAGCGCAAGGCGGTTTCCGCTGGGTGACGCTCGGCAGCACGGCGCAGCCCGGCGTCGAGATCGTCTTGTCCGAACCGCACGCCGGCCGTTCCCAGGCCGACGGCGATGCCCTCCAGGAGCTCGTCACGAAGGGCGTCATGGGCCCAATCGTCTTCCGTTCCGAAGATGTGGATGCCTTGTTCGAGAAGGTCCGGGCTTCCGGCGCGGAGGTCATGCAGGAACCGATCGACCAGCCGTGGGGTCCCCGCGACTGCGCCTTCCGCGATCCTTCGGGCAACATGGTGCGGATCAACCAGGCGCCGGCCGCCTAAGCAATCGTCAACGGACCCGGGGCGCCCAGGCCGGGCGTCCCGGGTCTGTTTTGTTTCCGCGGCAAACCACTTACGCCGGTTCTTTCCGTGCCGATAGTGCCAACCGTGAGTGAACAGGAAGATCAAACGGCTCCACGGCGCACCGTGGATGTCTACGACTTCCGCCGACCCACCACGTTGCCGCGCCAGCACAGCCGGGTGCTGGAGGTCGCGTTCGAGACGTTCGCCCGGCAATGGGGAACGCAGCTCACGGCCAAGGTCCGGGTGAAGTCCACCGTAACCTTGGAACAGCTCATCATGCAGAGCTATGACGAATACGCGTCGTCCCTCCCGTCGGCCTCCGCCCCCGGCAGCGCCAAAACACCCCACGCCAAACCAACGCCCCTAACCCCAACGCCCGCTCACGCCCGGCGGGTTTTTCCTGACGCTCGCGCAGGTCTGGCGGGTTTCTTCCTGACGCTCGCTCACATTACGCCCGTTTTTCCCTGACGCCCGCTCACATAACGCCCGTTTTTCCCTGATACTCGCGCAGGTTTGGAGGAACATCGGTCCTCCGGGAATCTGGCCTGTGGATAACTTTTCGACGCATTGCCGGTACTTCAGCTACCCTGATGCTCAGGCATACAACTATTGGGGGATAGCACGCCATGATTTCACGCACGTCCACTTCTTTTCGCGCCCGGTCCTTTGCCATTGCTGTAGTCGGGGTGATGTTTGGTCTTACTGGCTGTGCTCTTGACGGTTCATTGGGAGCATCGGGCGATCCTTCCGTCAGCGTCACGGCCACCCCGACGCCGACTGCGACAGCGGTCTACAGGCTCGCCGATGCCACAGGAAAGGCCCAAAATGTCCGGATTCCGATGCTGCCGGAGGAGGCCAATGCAAATAGCGAAGACGGCGTTGAGGCATTCGCTCGATATTGGTTCCAGACTCTTTCGTACGCCTATGAGACCGGGGACGTAACCGCATGGTCGGCCAACATGTCCCCGCACTGCAAGTTCTGTACTCGTCTGAAGGAAGGGTTGGATTCCGCCTATTCCAACGGCCGTTGGCTTGTTGGTGGCAAAATCCTGACTCCGTCAATCGAATCAAAATACAAACCTGAGGCTCCGACGCAGCAGGTGGTGATCAAGGTCGTCCAGGACAAGATTGATGTCCTTGAAGCCGACGGAAGCATTAGTCAACCGACAACCTCGGCGTCGAAATCCGAGTCAGTGATGATTGCTTCATTCGAATCAGGATTGTGGAAAGTCAAAGATCTTGGACTGATTCGGTAGCTCACCGTCTGGACGCTTTTTAGGTAGTTCACATCTGAAAAATATTGGGGGAAATAAAATTATGTATTTACTGATTTCTGGTTCATTACGTTCTCGCCTGACACTTGGCGCCGTCTTCGCAACAACGACGGCCGTCCTACTCGGGTGTTCTTCAGGGACGCAGGCCGGAGGGGGCGAATCGGTTTCGCCGAGTGCCTCGGTCAGTGCCTCTGTCACGCCAACTCCAACGCCGACACCTGTCTACAAGCGCGGGGACGCCACGGGGAAAGCGCAGAATGTCCCGATTCCCGTGCTGCCGGAGGCTGCAAAGGCGAACAGCAAGGAAGGCGCCGAAGCGTTTACGGCCTATTGGTTTCAAGTGATGGGGTACGCATATGAAACCGGTGACATTGGTCTGCTAACGAAGCTCACTGGACCGAATTGTGAGATGTGCGAGGGAGTGAAGGAGGTCGTTCCCAAAGCGTATGCCGGGGATCGTTGGCTCAGTGGTGGATCATTTTCGACTCCGACTTTCGAGTCCAACTTCACTCCGCATAATGACGGTAGGATCCCCGTGATTGTTCAGGTTATCCAGAGTGAGATTCGCTATTGGGGACCCGGAGGGATTGAATACCGACAGCCCGGCGAGGAGACTAACACTGCGAATGTCGCCTTCTTAAGGTTTATTGACGGTGCATGGATGCTTGACTCAGTTAATCCACTGGCATGAGCAACGAACGTTGGCTCTCGCGCTTTTCCCTGATAGGAGTTATTTTCCTTTTGACGAGCCTTTGTGGACCGCCTGCGTCGGCTGCCACCGAAAATGGCGAAGCGCGTTGGAGTAATACGGGGGTAAAGCCGCTTATCTATATTCGTGATGGGGAATCGGGTGGTCTTGTTCGAGCCGCCCCCGGTGTCGTCAATGATGACCCGAACCAGTACAAACCGGTTTTGCAGTGTCAGGTCGGGGACGACTTGGATAAGAAGTGTCTTCCGGGTCAGTTGCAGTGTCCGCCGCGGGAGCCGGGCGGGAAGCCCGGTTCGGCGGTGATCTGGAAGGTCGCTCCGCGCGCGCTGGAGAATCCGACCTGGACCGATTGGAAGTCACCCAGTGATGGTCCGTCGTGCTTGTACGACCAGAAGCCGGAGGATCTGTTGGCCAGGCTCGCCGGGAGGATTCTGTCGGATTTCCGGACTCTTCCTATCAAGCCGGCCGCTCTGGGTATTCAGCCGAGTCCGCACACTCTCAGGGGTGCTGAGACGAACGTGTTCGCTGATGCGGTGGAGCAGCGGTTCGATGTGGTGATCCTCGGTCAGAAGGTGCGTGTGGTGGCGACCCCGACCGATTACACGTACGGGTATGGGGATGGCGGTGGTTTGGGGCCGACGATGTTTGCCGGTGGTCCGCTGCCGGAGGAGCGGTGGGGTGAGAAGACGCGTACGAGCCACGTGTACAAGCAGACCGGTGATTTCCAGGTGTCGGTCTCGACGATGTTTCGTGGCACGTATTCGGTGAATGGTGGCCCGGATTTGCCGATCCCGGGCACGGGGGAGTTCGCTTCCCCGGCGCAGACTGTGAGCGTGTGGCGCTCGGTCACGCGCAACTATGCCGATAACTGCCTCCAGAACCCCCAAGGCGAAGGCTGCCCCGGCGTGCCCTCAAAATAGGACCCGCGAATTCACCAAGCCACGCCGACACCCGAAACCCAAAAACCCAACCAGCCCTAACCCAGCCCCAGGAACTCTTCGAGCAACGGCAGCGAGCAATCCCGCGTCGCAGCCAAGGCACGTTCGATGTTTGCGCTCCCGGCTAGGAACATCACGTCGTCCTCAGTCGAGGGGTCGCGCGGCGGGACGACCACTGCAACGCCGTCGCCGGTAAGTGCACCGTTAGGCAATGGGTCGCCGGTCCTTTGTTGGCCCACGGACAACGCTTCGATGTTGGCCGCGGCCGTGACCTCAACACGCTTGACCAACTCGACCAAGGCTTCATGGTGTTGCCGGAGCAGGTCTTCCCAGAGGCCGGATGACGCCACCGAGATGATCATTGGCAGGGTGGAGCTGGCGGGGAGCCTCCATTCGACGGCTACGGCCGAAGATTCGATGTTCCGGGCAAGGGTATCGAACCGCAGGTTTTCGAGGACGCCCTCAATGTCGGCGGCCGTGAACTTCAGCCACTGCCAATTGCCGGCCCGCACATGCAGCAACTGCGATTCGAGCCGGAACAACAACAGTTCCAGCTGTTTCCGTTCACGCCACAGCGTTGCCGATAACTCGTCCGCCCCCACGGTTCCCCAATCCACGGTTCGACCTCCGAAAATGATTCCGCGGCCCGTTTTTAGATCTTTTTCTTGAGCGTACACGGATTGTTAGCTACTAGGTGGTGTGTTCACTCAATACACGTCTGTACCAGGCAACTTTTGGCAAGCTGAAGGGTCTCTGCAGCTTGCCGCTCGTTTGCGCGCGGGGGTCACATTTGTCACGCGACGATTTCGCGTCGGTAGGGTCCGTGGCGCTCATTACGTCCGCTGATTCCTTCGACCCGGATCTCGGAGTCCCCTTCGGTGCCTTTGCGCGTCGCCGGATCGTCGGAGCCTTCGCGGACGAGATGCGTTCAAGCGACTGGGCCACGCGTTCAGCCCGCAAGCGCATCAAGGAAACCATGTCCGTCCAGGAAACGCTGGCCGGCGTCCTGGGCCGCACGCCCACAGTGTCAGAGACGGCGTCGGCACTGGGCGTCGAACGCAGCGTCGTGGAAGCCGCCTTGGCGGACGCCGCACGCACGCTCACCCCGCTCGACGACGTCGTGGTTGATACCGTCGCCGCGGAAACCGTCTCCCCGGAGCACTCAGTCCTTGCCGACGAGCGCATTAAGTACCTTCGAGCCGCAGTCCGGCATCACCGCCCGACGCCGGCACGACTACCTCTCGACACTCGCCACCGCGACGTTGGGCGGCATCACCCGCGGATTCGCGGCCCATGATCCGGCCCTTAACCAGGCGGTCTAGGGAAATACTTACCGGCGCCTCAGGCGACGGACGACGGCGACACCGCCGGCGGCGAGCGCGGCCCCCATCGCGATCCCGACGGCGGTCCTGACCTTCGATGGTCGGGCGGACGACGCTTCCGGCGGCTCCTGTGCGTCGATCTTGAGCGTGACTGTGCCTGCATCGCCGTCGACCCGGATCAGCTGCCCGCTTTCGATGCGGCTCGTCGCGACAGCGGTGCCCAAGACCGCCGGAATGCCGTATTCGCGAGCGACGATCGAACTGTGGCTCAGCGGCCCTCCGACGTCGGTGACCACAGCGGAAGCCATGGCGAACAACGATGTCCAGGCCGGCGTCGTCATGCGCGCCACAAGGACGTCGCCGGGTTCCATCCGGTCGAAGTCGGCTGGTCCGCCAAGGACCCGGGCGGGGGCCGTGACCTTGCCGCCACTCGCGCCGACGCCGGTGATCGTGTCGCCCGACTGCTCGCGCGAGTTCGCGGGCATCATGCTGCCGAATGCCCGGTTCGCCCACGTGATCTCGGGCAACATCTGGGGCGGGTTTGCCTTGCGTTGTCCCCGCCACGCCATTTTTCGCTGTTCGACGGCGTCGGCGAGAGAGTCGGCGAGGGAGCCGGCGAGGGAAGTGCGGGCAGCGGTGACCTCCTGGGTGCGAAGCCAGAAGACGTCGTCGGGCGCAGCGATCACTCCGGCTTCTGTCAGCCGCCGGCCCAATTCGAGGAGCACCCGGCGAAGGAGCGGCCACGCGAGGCCGATATCGGCAAGGGCATCTTCCCGGACCGGGACGGTGGCTTGGGCCCAGCCCAAAAGGCGGTCGAACGCGGCGCGGCGGGCGGGGTCGAGCCTGCGCCGGACGATTCGCGTTTGTTCCTCGCGCCGATTCTTCGCCTTTTCCTGGCGTTCGTGCGGATTGTTCCCTTGGCCGCGCAGGTAGAACTTCAAGGTGCTGAGCAGGGGAGATGGGTCGTCTGCGGGGACAGGGTTGAGGAAGTCCAGGTTGAAGACGGCGTGGCCGTAGCGGTCGAGGTGGGTATGGAATTTTGCGG
The DNA here is from genome assembly GCF_004354015.1 of Arthrobacter terricola. Taxonomy (GTDB): domain Bacteria; phylum Actinomycetota; class Actinomycetes; order Actinomycetales; family Micrococcaceae; genus Arthrobacter; species Arthrobacter terricola. The sequence continues at coordinate 99,097 of NZ_SMRU01000005.1, read as the reverse complement.
ACCATTCCTGCCACAATTCAGGGTCCGCGCCTGGAATCCCGACGTCGGATCCCTCGCCGGTGCGCGTGAGCGCTCGGGCGATGGCCTGGATCGGAGCCGAGGTGATCGCACCGGCAAGCCCGGGGTGTTTCCTGGTCCACGTCGCGAGGTCGTAGAGCGATTTTTCGGCGCGGATCGGCTCGCTGTCGAATCCCAGGAGGAAGGTCAGGGCAGGCGGGTCGCCGGCACGGCGCACGAAGGTTTCGTAGTACCGCCCGAAGACGATCTCGCTTGTCGCCGCGAGCGGAATGACGGACTGCACCGCTGTGTAGTAGACGGTACCGCCGTCGAGTAGTTGTGAGACGCCGTCGAACAGTTCAGCGTTCGAGAGCTCACTGAGATTCTTCGCCGACCAGTCGCGGACGAGTTTCGCGTAGAGGGGATGGGAGTATTCCCGCCATCCCTGGACGCCCATGTGTGCCTGGCCGCGGGCGAGGGAAACCATGGCGCCGGGGAACTTGGCCATGACCCGCCACATGCCGGAGTTCCGGTAGTAGTAATAGGCGTAGCCGTTGATGGTGGGCAGCGCCACGTCGCCTTCCCGCACGGCCTTGCCCTTGAAGGCCTCGCCGAGGAGTTTGGTGATGGACTTCGAGACCGAGCCGTCAATCATGTCGGCGAACAGGGTCGAGAGCGGGTCCGGCAATTGTTCGACGATGCTGGCCCGGAAATACAGCCCGTCCGGGTAGGGCACGGTCCAGTCTGTGGGGGCATCGCCGGCGGGTTCGGGCAGGGCTGTGATCGGCCGGGATTGGACAACATGGACATGTCCCGAGGCCAAAGCCCATTCGATGTCTTGGGGAGCGCCGAAATGGTCTTCGATCTCTTTGCCAAGCGCGGATAGTTGGGTGAGTTGTTCGTCGTCGAGGGCAGCGCGCCGGCGTTGCGCATCCGGAACAGGATGTTCGGCGGTACCGCCGGGAGTGCTGTCCGGCGTGCCGGTGGCATAAACGGTCATCACGTCCTTGTCCGCGATGAAACTCGATTTCGCCTTCGCCGACGATTTGTCCACTACGTAGTCGTCAGTGCTGACAGCGCCGCTGACCACGGATTCCCCGAGCCCCCATGCGGCGCTCACCATGATTTCCTCGCGGCGCCCGGTGCGCGGATTGGCCGTGAACATGACCCCGGAAACCTCGGACTCGACCATCACTTGGATCACCACGGCGAGGCTCAACCCCTCCGTGCCTATTGCCCGGCGCGCCCTGTAATCCATGGCCCGCGCCGTCCACAGGGAAGCCCAACAGTCCTTGATGGCGCCTTCGAGGCCGGCGGGATGGATATTCAGATAGGTATCTTGCTGGCCCGCGAAACTGGCGTCGGCCAAGTCTTCGGCCGTGGCGGATGACCGCACGGCGAAGGTCGCCTCAGGCCCGGCGCCCAGGCTGAGCAGCGCCGCCTGGATCTCTTCCGAAATCCCTTCCGGAACGACGCCGGAACGGAACAGGGCGCGGATCTCCCGTTCGGCGTCGTCGGAGGATCCTCCACCGGCCAGTTCCGCCACGCGGGCCGTCAACCCGTTGGACTCCAGGAACGCCACATAGGCGTTCGTGAGGATCACGAAGCCCGGCGGAACGGGGAACCCGGCGCGGGTCAGCTCGCCCAGGTTCGCACCCTTGCCGCCTGCGCTCGCGACGTCTCCGCCGTCGATCTCCTCAAACCGTTGCGTGAAAACCATCGCCGATGCTCCCTCGATCCAGTTTCCTGTGCTCATGTGGGCCGGTGCCGCATCACACGCTACGCCGGGCATCTCCTGAGCGAAAGGCACAAGCCCATTGACTTCGCAACACTTAAGCAGATACTTAAGTGTGTGCCTAACAATCAATCCGGCGTGGACCTCGATTCCGTCTTCCACGCCCTCGCAGACCCGACGCGACGGGCGATCGTCGCCCGGCTATGCGAGGGGCCGGCGTCGGTCTCGGAACTGGCGAAGCCCTTCGCCATGAGCCTGCCGGCGATTGTCCAGCACCTCCAGGTCCTGGAGAGCAGCGGGCTGGTCCGTAGCGAAAAGATCGGACGGGTCCGCAGTTGCAGCGTAGTTCCGGGAACGGTCCGCGAGGCGGAGGCCTGGCTGGGCCTTCGCCGCACCTCGGCCGAGCGGCGCCTGGACCGCTTGGAGAATTTCCTCAACCACAAACCCGAGCAGGAGTAGCCATGAGCAGCACCCCCATCACCCACGCAAGCTTCACCCTTGAGCGCAAGCTCGACGCGCCCGTGTCCCGCGTCTGGGCGGCGTTTTCGGACTACGGCAACAAGAAGAAGTGGTTCCACGGTCCGGACGAGTGGACGCAGGGCGAATCCAGCCTCGACTTCCGTGAAGGCGGCACGGAGACCGATACTGGCGGTCCCGAGGGCGGATTCGTGTCCACGATGAAGTCCGTGTACCACGACATCGTCGAGAACGAACGGATGGTCTACACCTACGAGATGTATCTCAACGGCGAGCGGATGTCCGTCTCCCTGTCCACCATCGAATTGGAATCCGACGGTGATAGCACCCGGCTCACGCTCACCGAGCAGGGCGCCTACTTCACTGCGGAAGACCACGTCGAAGGCCGCAAAGAGGGCACCGAAGGACTCCTCGATGCCCTGAAGGCCTTCGTGGAAGGCAACTGAACGGCTACTTCGCAGCCGGTATCCGGCGGAGTACGACGGCGGCAAGGACCGCCGCTCCTGCCATCAGTACCAGCCCGATCGCCGCGGTGATGTGCACGCCGGATTCAAAGGCGGAACGCGCCGCGGCGGTCAGGGCTTCGGCCATCGGCTGGGGGAGTGTCGCAGCGGTATCCACTGCTCCGGCAAGGGTTTCGCGGGAACGTTCGGCCGAGTGTCCGGACAAGCCGCCAGGCAGCAGGAGGTGCTGCTGGTAGGACGCCGTGAGGATCGAGCCAAGCACAGCCGTCCCGAGGAGGGATCCAAGTTCGTAGCCGGTCTCGGAGATCGCCGAGGCCGCACCGGCCTTGTCTGCGGGCACGGCGCCGAGGATGAGGTCGTTGGAAATGGTCTCGGACGAACCGACTCCCACGGCGAGCAGCAAGAGCGCGGTCAATAGGTATCCCGGCCCTTGGCCATGGTTCCCGACAGCCGCCACGAGGTAGCCCACCGCGTTCAGGGTCAGGCCTGAAGCGACCACCAGTCCCGGCCGGATCTTCTTGACCACGGGAACCACCACGAGCCCCGCGAGGATCGTCGCGAGCAGCGCGGGGACCATCGCGATTCCGGCCTCCATGGGAGTCTGTCCCTCCACAAGCTGCAAGTGCTGCGCGAAGAAATAGATGAAGCCCGTCATGGAAAACAAGGACAAGATGTTGGCGGTAATCGCCGTGCTGAATACCTTGTTCCTGAACAGCCGCACGTCCAACATGGGCGAAGCCAAGGAGCGCTGCCGGCGGACAAAGACGACTCCCATGGCCAGGCCGAACACGATGAACGCCGCAGGGCCGGGGCCGAAACCGTGCACGGCGGCTTCCTTGATGCCGTAGACAACGGGCGCCATGGCCAAGATGGACAAAGCGACGCTTGGGACATCGGCTTTGCCTGGATTGCTGTCCTTGGATTCCGGGATGAGGAACGGGCCAAAGGCAAGCAAAGGCAGCAGGAGCGGCACGGCCACAAGGAATACGGCTCCCCACCAAAAGTGCTCAACGAGCCAGCCGCCGAAGATCGGGCCGAGCGCCGCACCACCCGAGAAGCCGGCAGCCCAAATTGCGATGGCAAGCCGACGCCGGTTGGGGTCCGGGAAGATGTTGCGGATCAGGGACAGCGTTGACGGCATGAGCATGGCACCGAAAATGCCCAATCCCGCACGGCCCGCAATGAGCCATTCAGGCGATGGCGCGAACGCCGAGGCCGCGGAGACGGCAGCGAAGCCCGTGCTTCCGAGCAACAACAGTCGACGGCGGCCGATCCGGTCGCCGAGATTCCCCATCGAGACCAGCAATGCCGCCAATACGAGCGCGTACGAGTCCACGATCCACAGCAACTGGACGCCCCCGACGTCGAGCTTCCTGGCGATTTCCGGCAAAGCGAAGGTCAGCGCGGTGTTGTCCACCGCGACCAGCAGTACCGGAAACATCAAAAGGGCCAGGGCTGCCCAATCGCGCCACGGCGCAGTGTTAGGCGCGGAGGGAGTGCGGGAGAGCTGGGTTGTGGACGGGCTGAACATGGAAATAACTGTACCGTCTGGACGGTATAGTTTCAATTGACATCGAGACCTAGGGAAAGATGGACACCATGCCTCGAAAACCTGTTGCCCGGGACGCCGTCCTGGACGCCTATGAAGCCCTGTTGATCGACGTGGGGGAGCGGGGGGCAACGCTGGACGCCGTCGCCAAGCAAGCGGGGGTGTCCAAAGGCGGCCTGCTTTACCACTTCCCCAACAAGGAAGCGCTGATCGCGGCCCTCCTGGAGCGCATGGATACCTTGGCCGCGAAGGACGTCGCGGAAATGAAGGCCGCGCCCGAAGGACCCGCGGCTTTCTTCATCAAATCTTCCCTGTGGGCGAACTCTCCCTTGGATAGGGTCTTCGTGGCCGCCGCCCGCCTTGTGGAAGTCGCCCACGAGGAAACGCGCAGGCGCTTTGCCGGGATCCAACAGCAATGGCTCGATCTGCTCGCCGAAGAAGTGGGGCCGGAGATGGCACGTGCGGTGCGGTACATGGGCGATGGGCTGTATTTCAACGCGATGCTGGAAGGTGGGGCCGCCGGCGGTGAAAGCAAGGCCGACGAGAGAAGTGCCGACGTCGCAGCGCTGCTTGCCGCCGTCGAACGCCTGCGCAACTGAAACACGTGTGCAACTGAAAAACCTGGCGCCCTACCCAAATGGTGACCCCATTTGCGGAGCGGCTCCGGACATAGGAGAATTGAACCTTGTGGGAGCTGTCACCGGCTTCCGCGATCTGACTCACACAACTGAATACGCCTTTGACCTGCGGCGGGAGAGTCCTGCAAGCAAGTGATGCAGGCGCCGTAGGAGCAAACCCTCCCCAGGAATCTCTCAGGCCAATGCACCGCCGCGGCAAGGCAACTCTGGAAAGCAGCAAGCCGTCCCATGGTCCCGGAAGTTCCCGGAACCGCGAACAGGATGTGCCGTGCTCACCGACGGTGCAAGCGGGCAATCATGCCTGCGGAAACTCTCAGGTCCAATACAGAGCGGGGAGGAACCCGAATAGCTGTGGCGTACCTTGCGCCGCCTTAGTAATGGAGTTCCTTCGTGACGGTTAGTTCCACCTCCGCAACGTTTGTTGACCGGCATATCGGCGCCCGCCGCCAGGCCGATATTGACATCATGCTCAAGGCTGTCGGTTATGACAGCGTCGATTCGCTCGTTGATACCGCGGTTCCCAACGACATCCGCCAGGACGTCGCACTGACTCTCCAGAACGCGCTGAGCGAGGTTGAGGTCCTCGCCGAGCTGCGCAAGCTGGCGTCCAAGAACAAGACCGCGGTCCAGATGATCGGGCAGGGCTACTACGACACCGTGACGCCCGCGGTCATCCGCCGGAACATTCTTGAGTCCCCGGCCTGGTACACCGCGTACACGCCGTACCAGCCCGAGATTTCCCAGGGCCGCCTCGAAGCCCTGCTGAACTTCCAGACGATGGTCCAGGACCTGGTGGGCCTGCCGATCGCGAACGCGTCGCTGCTGGATGAAGCCACGGCCGTTGCCGAGGCTGTGCTCATGATGCGCCGGGCCAACAAGAACAAGACGGCCCACGACGGCAAGACCGTCCTTGACGCTGATTGCCTGCCGCAGACCATCGCGATCGTGAAGGGCCGCGCCGAGGCGCTGGGCTTCGAGGTCGAGATCGCTGACCTTTCGGCCGGTCTGCCCGACGGCGACATCAACGGTATCGTGCTGCAGCAGCCGGGTGTTTCGGGCCGGGTGTTCGACCACTCCGCCGTGATCGCCGCCGCAAAGGAACGCGGTGCGCTGGTCACGGTCGCCGCTGACCTGCTTGCGCTGACGCTGATCACGCCTCCGGGTGAGCAGGGCGCCGATATCGCCGTCGGTTCCACCCAGCGTTTCGGCGTGCCATTGTTCTTCGGCGGCCCGCACGCGGCCTACATGGCCGTGCAGAAGGGCCTCGAGCGGTCGATGCCGGGCCGCCTGGTGGGTGTGTCCAAGGACGACGCCGGCACCCCGGCCTACCGTTTGGCGCTGCAGACCCGCGAGCAGCACATCCGCCGCGAGAAGGCCACCTCGAACATCTGCACCGCGCAGGCTCTGCTGGCCATCGTCTCCTCGATGTACGCCGTCTACCACGGCCCCGACGGGCTGAAGTCAATCGCCGAAACCGCCCACAAGCACGCCCGCACCCTTGCAGCGTCACTGACGGCTGCCGGCCTTGAAGTCCTGCACGGCAGCTTCTTCGACACCGTCACCGTCCGCGTCCCCGGCAAGGCAGCAGACGTCGTCGCGGCCGCGGAAGCCAAGGGCATCAACCTGCGCGGCATCGACGCCGACACTGTCGGCATCTCGGTCGACGAGACCACGACGCCGGCGATCCTCGCCGACGTCGCAGCAGTCTTCGGTGCGACGCTGCTTGACTCGATCGAGGGCTTCGGCCTGGACTCCGCCGTCGGACGTACCTCGGATTACTTGCAGCACCCGGTGTTCAACACCCACCGTTCCGAGACCCAGTTGCTGCGTTACATCCGCAAGCTCTCGGACCGTGACCTCGCGCTGGACCGCACCATGATCCCGCTGGGCTCGTGCACTATGAAGCTGAACGCAACGGCGGAGATGGAAGCCATTTCCTGGCCTGAGTTCGCCTCGATCCACCCCTTCGCCCCGGATTCCCAGACCGTGGGCTGGCGCGAACTGATCGCCGACTTGGAAGCCCAGCTGACCGAGATCACGGGCTACGACCAAGTCTCGATCCAGCCCAACGCCGGATCCCAGGGCGAGCTGGCCGGCCTGCTGGCGATCCGCGGCTACCACCTGTCCCGGGGCGATGAGCAGCGCAATGTCTGCCTGATTCCGGCGTCCGCCCACGGCACGAACGCGGCGTCGGCGGTGCTGGCCGGCATGAAGGTCGTCGTCGTGGCTACGGCAGCCGACGGCACGATCGACCACGCGGACCTGCAGGCCAAGATCGAAGCCAACCGCGACGTTCTCTCTTGCATCATGATCACCTACCCGTCCACGCACGGTGTCTACGACGCCGACGTGCGCGAGATCTGCGACTCCGTCCACGAGGCCGGCGGGCAGGTCTACGTTGACGGCGCGAACCTGAACGCCTTGGTGGGCCTGGCACAGCCGGGCAAGTTCGGCGGCGATGTCTCGCACCTGAACTTGCACAAGACCTTCTGCATCCCGCACGGCGGCGGCGGACCCGGCGTGGGCCCGGTCGCGGCCAAGGCCCACCTGGCACCGTTCATGCCCGGCGACGCGAACAAGGCCGCACACGAGGACGGACACGGCGTGGCAATCTCCGCGTCCCGGTTCGGTTCGGCCGGCGTGCTGCCGATCTCCTGGGCCTACGTGAAGCTGATGGGCGGGGAAGGCCTGACCGAAGCCACCAAGTCCGCGCTGCTGGCTGCGAACTATGTCGCGTCCCGCCTGAACGAGCACTTCCCGGTCCTGTACACGGGTGAGGGCGGCCTCGTGGCCCACGAGTGCATCCTGGACCTGCGCGAACTGACGCACAAGACCGGTGTCACGGCCGAGGACGTGGCCAAGCGCCTCATCGACTTCGGTTTCCACGCCCCCACCCTGGCGTTCCCGGTCGCCGGCACCTTGATGGTTGAACCGACCGAGTCCGAGGACCTGGGCGAGATCGACCGCTTCATCGAGGCCATGATCACCATCCGCAAGGAAATCGAGCAGGTCGCCAACGGTGACTTCACCGTGGAAGAGTCCCCGCTGCGCCACGCACCCCACACGGCTGCCGCCGTCGTGAGTTCCTCCTGGGACCGTGCGTACCCGCGTGAGCAGGCCGCGTTCCCGGTCCACCACCTCGCCCAGGACAAGTACTTCCCGCCCGTCGGCCGCATCGACGGCGCGGCAGGGGACCGGAACTTGGTCTGCTCCTGCCCGCCGCTTTCCGAGTTTGAAAACTAAAGGATCCCGATATGTCTGAGAACTACACCGCGCTCTATGAAGAGCACAAAAAGCTCGGCGCTTCCTTCACCGATTTCGGTGGCTGGCAGATGCCCTTGAAGTACTCCTCGGAACTGGCCGAACACCACGCCGTCCGGCAGTCCGCTGGCCTGTTCGACCTCTCCCACATGGGCGAAGTCTGGGTGACCGGCCCGGACGCCGCTGCGTTCCTGGACTACGCCTTGGTGGGCAAGATCTCCGCCATGGCCGTGGGCAAGGCCAAGTACTCGCTGATCTGCCAAGAAGACGGCGGCATCATCGATGACCTCATCACCTATCGCCGCCCGTCCCCGGCGGACGGCAGCGACAAGTTCCTCGTGGTCCCGAACGCGGGCAACGCCAAGGTGGTCGCCGCGGCCTTGGCCGAGCGTGCCGCCGGCTTCGACGTCGTCGTGGAGGACGCCTCCGCGGCGACCTCGCTGATCGCCGTGCAAGGCCCCAAGGCCGAGGCGATCCTGCTCCGCCTGGTCCCGGCCGCGCAGCACGAGCTCGTGACCGGGCTGAAGTACTACGCCGCCGTCGAGGTGCCCTTCCTCGTGGCCGGGAAGACCACCGAACTGTTGCTTGCCCGCACCGGGTACACCGGCGAGGACGGCTTCGAGATCTTCGTGGACAACGACTCCGCCGCAGCCCTGTGGGAAGCCATCACGGCCGTGGCCGAAGACGGCGAACTCATCCCAGCCGGCCTGGCCTGCCGCGACTCGCTGCGCCTGGAAGCCGGCATGCCCCTCTACGGCAACGAGCTCTCCCGCGAGACCAACCCCTTCGCTGCGGGCCTGGGCCCGGTGGTTTCGCTCGCCAAGGAAAGCGACTTCGTGGGCCGGGCCGCCCTGGAAACCCTCAAAGCCGAAGGCGCCGGAACCAGCACGGGCCGTAAGCTCGTTGGCCTCAAGGGCCTCGGCCGCCGCGCGGGACGCAGCCACTACCCGGTCCTGAAGGACGGCGTCGTCGTCGGCGAGGTGACCTCGGGCCAGCCGAGCCCCACGCTCGGTTACCCGGTCGCGTTGGCGTATGTCGACGTCGAACACTCCGAACTGGGCACCGCCCTGGACATCGACCTGCGCGGCAAGGCCGAACCCTTCGAGGTCGTCGCCCTGCCCTTCTACAAACGCTAAAACCACAGCACCCCACTGGAGTTTGTGTACAGGTCACACCCCTTAAGAACGCTTTTAGAGGGCATGATCTGTACACAAACTCCATCAGACCAAAGAGTTTCAAACGTAAAGGAAAAGCGCATGGCAAAAGTTGCACCTGAACTGCAGTACTCCGACGAACACGAGTGGGTCTCCCGCGAAGACGGAAACCTCGTGTCCATCGGCATCTCGGCCATCGCCACCGATGCCCTCGGCGACATCGTGTACGTCGACTTGCCCGAGGTAGGCGCCGCCGTGACCGCAGGGGAAACCTGTGGCGAAGTCGAATCCACCAAGTCCGTCTCGGACCTGTACTCCCCGGTCACGGGCGAAGTCACCGAAGTGAACTCCGCCGTCGTCGACGACCCCGCACTGATCAACAACGATCCCTACGGCGCCGGCTGGCTGTTCAAGGTCGCCGCGGAATCCGATGGTCCGCTGCTCTCCGCAGAGGAATACGCCTCCAAGAACGGTGGCGAACTGTGAGCGCCGCAACGGGAACCGCGTTCGAGCAGGTCGTGTCGCCGTCGCTGGACGCGCAGCTCTCCGAGCTGGACCCGGAGATCGCGGCAAAGATCGACGACGAACTCGGCCGCCAGCGCGGCGGACTGGAAATGATCGCCTCCGAGAACCACACCGCCGTGGCTGTCATGCAGGCGCAGGGTTCCGTCCTGACCAACAAGTACGCCGAAGGCTACCCGGGCAAGCGGTACTACGGCGGCTGCGAACACGTTGACGTGATCGAGCAGCTGGCCATCGACCGTGTGAAGGCCCTGTTCGGCGCCGAGTACGCGAACGTCCAGCCCCACTCGGGCGCCCAGGCGAACGCTTCGGTGATGCACGCGCTGATCAAGCCCGGCGACACGATCATGGGCCTGAACCTCGCGCACGGCGGTCACTTGACGCACGGCATGAGGATCAACTTCTCCGGCAAGCTGTACAACGTGGTCCCGTACGGGGTCCGCGAGGACAGCCACACCGTGGACATGGCCGAGGTTGAAGCATTGGCCTTGGAGCACAAGCCCGCGCTGATCGTTGCTGGCTGGTCCGCGTACTCGCGCCAGCTGGATTTCGCCGAGTTCCGCCGCATCGCGGACCTTGTGGGCGCCTACCTCATGGTGGACATGGCGCACTTCGCGGGCTTGGTTGCCGCGGGTCTGCACCCGTCGCCGGTCCCGCACGCGCACGTCACCACGTCCACGACGCACAAGACCCTCGCGGGTCCGCGCGGCGGCATCATCTTGTCCAACGACGCCGAGATCGCCAAGAAGATCAACTCCGCCGTGTTCCCGGGCCAGCAGGGCGGCCCGCTCGAGCACGTGATCGCCGGGAAGGCCGTGGCCTTCAAGATCGCGGCTTCGGAAGAGTTCAAGGAGCGCCAGCAGCGCGTCCTCGCCGGAGCCCGGATCCTGGCGGAGCGCCTCGTGCAGGACGACGTCGTGGCCAAGGGGATCTCAGTTGTTTCGGGCGGTACCGACGTGCACCTGGTGCTCGTGGACCTGCGCAACTGCGAGCTTGACGGGCAGCAGGCCGAAGACCGACTCGCCGCGATCGACATCACCGTCAACCGCAACGCTGTCCCGTTCGACCCGCGCCCGCCGATGGTCACCTCCGGCCTGCGGATCGGCACGCCGGCCTTGGCGACGCGCGGTTTCAGCGAAGCCGCGTTCCGCGAAGTCGCCGACGTCATCGCCGAAGCGTTGATCGCCGACGCCGGTGCCGACCTTTCCGGTCTGCGTCACCGCGTGGAGGCCCTCGCCGCCGCGCACCCGCTCTACCCGGGCGTAGCAAACCTGGGCTGATCTTGGTGGCCCGTTGGGGCCGACATCCTCCGCGTGCTCGGTCGCGAAGACGCCCGCTGAGCGGACGTGACGCTCTCTTAGACGCACGCTTCCGGATGTTGGCCCCAAAGGGGCCATCCCGGCGGGACTGTTTGCCCGGGCCCGGATCCTCGGGTCCCCGCCGTATCCGAATTAAATTAGTTAGGAACCACCATGGCTGTTGGCGTCTTCGATCTTTTCTCGATCGGGATTGGTCCGTCGAGTTCGCATACCGTCGGGCCGATGCGGGCGGCTGCCGTGTTCGCCGGCGAAATCAAGGATTCGGGCGCCTTGGACAAAGTGTCGTCCCTGCGGGTGGACCTTTACGGTTCGCTTGCCGCCACCGGTCGCGGCCACGGGACCATGACGGCGGTCCTGCTGGGACTCGAGGGCTACCACCCGGAGCTGATCCTTCCGGATGAGGTGGAGGCGCGGCTCGCGGCAATCGCCGAGACCGGCACGCTTAACCTGGCCAGCGCTGGTGTTCCCGGTGCGGGCAAGCAGCTTCAGTACGGGGAATCGGACATGGTCCTGCACCCGCTCACTGTCCTTCCCCGGCACACCAACGGAATGAAGGTCTCGGTGTCCGACGCCGATGGCGAGGTCCTGCACGAAGCAACCTTCTTCTCCGTGGGTGGCGGCTTCATTGTTCGTGAGGGCGAGGAGGAAAGCGCCCGGAAGGAACTGGAGGAGTCGAAGAAAGAACTTCCCCTGCCGTTCCGCACCGCTGCTGAAATGCTGGGGCGTTGCGCTTCGAAGGGGCTCAGCATTTCGGACATCATGCTGATCAACGAGCGTGCTTCGAGGAGCGATGAGGAAATCCGCGAAGGGCTCCTGCACATCTGGTCTGTCATGGAAGGTTGCGTCGAGGTCAGCCTCAAGCGCGAAGGCGTGCTGCCCGGCGGACTGAAGGTCCGCCGTCGGGCCCCCGACTGGCACGAGCGGCTCCTGAAGGAAGACAAGGACCGGGACCCGAAGTACTGGCAGGAATGGGTGAACCTCATCGCGCTGGCCGTCAACGAGGAAAACGCCTCCGGGGGGCGGGTTGTCACCGCACCCACGAACGGGGCCGCCGGAATCATTCCGGCCGTGCTCTATTACGCCTTGCACTACGCTCCCGGGATGGACAACGCCTCGCAACAAGACCGCGACGACGTGGTGGTGAAGTTCCTCCTCGCAGCGGGTGCGATCGGGGTCCTCTACAAGGAGCAAGCGTCCATTTCCGGCGCTGAGGTCGGCTGCCAGGGCGAGGTGGGCTCTGCGTCCTCGATGGCGGCCGCGGGTCTGGCGGAAGTCATGGGCGGCTCTCCTGCCCAGGTGGAAAACGCTGCCGAAATCGCGATGGAACACAACCTCGGCCTGACGTGCGATCCGATCGGCGGCCTCGTGCAGATTCCCTGCATCGAACGCAACGCGATCGCCGCGGCGAAGGCCATCAACGCCGCCAAAATGGCGTTGTGGGGCGATGGAACCCACCGCGTCTCCCTCGACGAAGTCATCGTGACCATGCGCGAAACCGGCAAGGACATGTCCGACAAATACAAGGAAACCGCTATGGGAGGCCTCGCCGTCAACGTCGTCGAGTGCTGACGGCAACCCTATGGCGTGCCGGCGCGTGAGCGGGAGCGGGCGGCCACGCCGGGCCGAGCAAGGCCGCGGACGCCATGGCCGCGATCGCTGACCAAACGCTGTTGCCGCGACCGGCAGTGAGCGGCGGAATGGGGCGGTAGGCGATCATCGGATCCTCCAGGTTCGGTTAGTGGTATTACCACTGTGCACTGGCGTGCTGGCTGGGGACTTTGGGGAATCTTTGCCTAGGCTGTGAAGCCGTGGCTGCTATTGCCCGCGCCGGGCTTTGGCGGCTCCGGGGGCCGATAGACTTGAGGGTGAACGCCTGCGCCGCCCAGCGGTGCCTGCTGCCTCACGTACGCAACTGATTGGACACGGCCCCCTTGCGAGAATTCACCGCGCGCTTTGCCACCTCCGAGGAAATCGAACACTGGGACAAACACGTCACGGCCAACCCCAACGGCGGAAACCTCCTCCAATCCGAGGCCTTCGCGGAGGTCAAGCAGCATTTCGGCTGGAAGCCCTTGCACCTGGTCTATGAGACGGCGGACTACAGCAGCTTCAACCTGGTCTTGGAGAAATCCTTCCCGCTGCTGGGCAAGCTCTGGTACCTCATCAAAGGACCGGACGTCGCCGGGGTCGAGGACATTCCCGGGATCATCAAGGCCAACCAGGAATTCGTGAAGCGCGCCAAGCTGGGTGTGTTCGCCATCAAGATCGAACCGGACATCATCTTGGAAGACGACGCCAAGGCCACCATCGAAGCCACCGGCGTGGTCAAGACACCCAACCTGCAACCCAACGACTCCACCGCGCTGCTGGATATTTCTCCCGAGGAAAACCAACTGCTGCGAAACCTCCATTCGCGTGGCCGCAATGCCGTTCGGCGCGCCATCCGCGAAGGAGTCGAGGTCCACCCGATGGAGCCGACAGAAGAGAACTTCCGTTCAATGTATGCGCTCATGACCAACACCGTTGAGGCGAAGTCCCAGGTGCGGGTGCGCGAATTCGATTACTACCGCCGGTTTTGGACCAATTTCATGGACCGCGGCCAGGGCAGGCTCCTGTTTGTCTTTGAAAACGGTGTTCCCAGCGTGGGCGCGTTCGTGATCAACTACGGCCGGAAGGGCACGTACAAGGACGGCGGCTCGTTGCAAAAACGCGGGCAATACGGGGATTCGCACTTGGTCCAGTGGACAGCCATCAACGAGGTGAAGGAGCTGGGCTGCACCGAGTACGACTTCTGCGGCACCCCTCCGGCTGACCGGCTCAAAGACACATCCCACCCCTTCCACGGGTTGGGCCTGTTCAAGACGAGCTTCAGCAAGACCGTCACCGACTTCGTAGGCTGCTACGACCAAATCATCAGCCCGCTGAAATACAAACTGTGGACCGTCGCGGGGGAGCGCATCGCCCGGCAGCTTTACACGCGCCGCACGGGCAAACAGTTCTACTAGGAGTACACCCGTGACTGACCGCCCGGACCACAGGCCCATCACGGACGGATTGCCCAAGACGCAGCCCCTCAAGCCCTCGCAGGTGCGCCAGAACGCCAACGCAAGGCGCATGCTCCGCCGGCTCGTCCAGGGCGAGAACCCTCCCACCGCGCCGTTGAGCATCGTGGATCGCTTGGCCGGCAGCCCCTACGCCAACCCCACCATCCAGGTGAGCGGCGTGGATGCGTCGGCCCGCAAGACGATCGATTTCGCGCTCCACATGGCCGAGACGATGTTCCGTTACGGCGCAGGCGCCTTGGAAGTCGAAACCAGCATTATCGCCGTCACGGCCGCGCTTGGCCTGAAGTACATCGAAGTGGACATCACCAACCAGTCGGTGGCGATCAACTACGCGCCCAAGGACCAGACTCCCATTACCTTGCTCCGCGTGGTGCGGTCCTGGACAAACAACTACGCCGGCCTGGCGCAGGTTCACCAGCTTGTCACCGACATCGTGGCCGGGGGAGTGGGCCGCGCCGAAGCCGTGAGCCGCCTGGACGACATCATCCGGAAGAGCAAACCCTTCCCGCGGTGGATGGTGACCATTGCGTTCGGTGTGTTCGCCGCGGTCTTCGTCGGTGTGTTGGGCGGCGGACTCGGAGCTTCGGCATTGGCCTTTGCGTCCAACTTGCTCGTGAACCTCGTTGCCCGGCAATTGGGCAAATGGCGTACCCCTGACTTCTTTGTCACGGCTGCTTGTTCGTTCCTGGTGACGTTCATTGCGTTGATGCTTCGCTGGGCGGGAGCGGAAATTCCACCGTCCATCGTGGTGGCCGGTGGGATCCTGTTGTTGCTGCCGACTGGACGGTTGGTCTCGTCGGTTCAAGACGCCATCAACGGCTTCCCCGTGACGGCGGCCGGAAGGTTCCTGTCTACCATCCTGACGTTTGGTGCCATTGTTGCCGGGATCGCCGTGGCCGTGGTGGTCGGCGACCTGGTCGGCAGCGCCAAGATCGACGTCACGCAAACATTCCCCGAGGCGTATCCGTTGTGGGGCCAGGCGATTCTGATCGCCATCGCCGTGATTGCCATCGGGATCACGGAACAGACCGAGCTAAAGCTTTTGCTCCCGACGGCGGCAGTCGGCATTGTGGGCTACTTCGCCTTGTGGGGGGCGGGCGCTTTGGGCTTGGGCGACCGGCTGTCACCGGCGATTTCCGCCGTCGTGATCGGCTTGTTGGGCCGGATTGTGGCCCTCAAGCTCGGCGCCCCGCAGCTAGTGGTCGCCGTGCCCGCAGGCCTCATCCTGCTCCCCGGACTAAAGATATTCCGCTCCATGTATATATTGACGGTCCAGGAAGCTGACATCCTTTTGGGTTCAGGCGGCATGCTCAACGCCGGAGCGATCGTGCTGGGCGTCGCGGCGGGAATCGTGCTTGGCGACAACCTCGCCCGGCCGCTGACCAAGGGCTTGGCGAGCAACGAGCGTCGGCGCGTGCGGAGGCGCTAGAGGTGCCTGCGCTAGATTTGCCCGATGGGCAGCTTCTTCTCGGCTTGGAAGTCGTCTTCAACACGGCCTTGCGCCCAGTATCCGGAGAGCGAAACCTGTGAACGCTCCAGCCCGTGCTGCTTGAAGAAAATGTCCCGCAGTCCCTTCATGTAGCCGCGCTCACCGTGCGCGAACACGTCGACCCGTCCCTCCGGCCACTCGGCATCGCCCACGGCATCGGTCAGTAGGGACGACGATCCAGCCGGTACGCCCGAGCGGAACAGCCAGCGCACCTCAACACCTGCCGGCGCCGCAATGTCCACGACGTCCGATTCGTTGTCCACCTCGAGGAACGCCAAGCCCTTGGCCTGCATGGGAAGCGCCTCGATCGACGCAGCGACTGCCGGCAGAGCGGCGTCGTCGCCCGCGAAAAGGTACCAGTCGGCGTCGGGGGCCGGGTTGTAGGCGCCACCGGGGCCGGTGAAGACCAGCGCGTCGCCCGGTTGTGCCGCCACGGCCCACGGCCCTGCAAGACCCTCGTCGCCGTGGACCACGAAATCGATGGCCAATTCCTGGGCGGCTTCGTCCACCCAGCGGACCGTGTAGGTGCGGGTGTAAGGCCACTGCTCGCGGGGCAGGGTTTCCCGGATAGCCCACAGATCCAGCGGCTGCCCGTAATTCACGCCTGGCTGCGGGAACACGATCTTCACGTACCTGTCCACGAAATCGTTGTTCGCATAACCGTCAAAGCCGGGACCGCCTGCGATGATCCGCACCATGTGGGGTGAAAGCTGTTCCTTGCGCAGCACCGTCAGGTTCACCTGCGGACGGGTTTTGCGGGAGGCAGACGAGGCGGCTGGCAAAGAAGTCATGTAGGCAAGCCTAGCTAAGGGAGCGGGGGAAGTTCCCAGTTGACGGGATTGGCGCCTTGCTCGGCCAGTAATGCATTCGTCCGGCTGAAAGGCCGCGAGCCGAAGAACCCGCGCGAAGCGGACAATGGGCTGGGATGTGCCGAAACGATCGCAGGAGCGCCATCCAACAGCGGTTGCACGGCTTCGGCGTCCTTCCCCCAAAGGATCGCGACAAGCGGGCTTTGCTGCCCCGCACTTGTGCGGCGGTCGGCGACGGCGGTGACGGCCGCCGTCGTGATGGCCTCCCAACCCTTGCCCCGATGCGATCCGGCCTCCCCGGCGGCGACGCTGAGGACCCTGTTCAGCAAGAGCACCCCTTGGCCGGTCCACGCGGAGAGGTCGCCGTGGATCCGCGGCGGCAGGCCGAGATCCGATTCCATCTCCCGATAGATGTTCGCGAGGCTGCGGGGGATGGGCCGGGTTTGGCCGGAGACCGCGAAGGAGAGCCCGACGGCGTGTCCCGGCGTGGGGTACGGGTCCTGGCCGAGGACCAGGACTTTTACGTCCGCGAGCGGTTGCTGGAACGCTCGAAGGATCCGCGTCGCCGCCGGCAGCACGTGGGTACCGCGGGCAACCTCGTCCGCCACGAAAGACAGGACAGAACGCAACTCGTCCTCGACGCCCGCCAGGGCTTCAGCCCAATCCGGTGCCATTAGGGCTTCCAAGGGCGCCTCCGGCAGTGCCGCGAATTCCGGCGATTGGTCCTCGGATCCAAACTCAAACAATGCTTCGTCTGCCATCCGGCCATTCTCCCCTCAGGGAGCTCCGACGTGGCAAACAACAGCCCTGTTATTCCACCGGTACCATTGGAAGGGACGAATTTCGGTTTTGCGGTGAAGGAGTGTGTCGTGGCAGAACCCGCACGGGAACCGTTGGCGGCCGGAGCGACTGGACCGTCGCTTGATGAACTGAATGCCGGGATCCGCAGTGATTCGCCCCTGGGCGAGCGCGAACAGCAGATCCTCGCCTTGGAAAGGCAATGGTGGAAGTACGCCGGCGCCAAGGAACAGGCCGTCCGGGAGCTTTTCGACCTTTCGGCGACGCATTACTACCAACTCCTCAACGCCCTTATCGACACCGAGGAAGCGCTGGCGCACGATCCCATGCTCGTCAAGAGATTGCGTAGACTACGTACGTCACGTCAACGGGCCCGCACGGCCCGCCGTCTCGGTTCCGACGCATAGAAAACCCCCGCTGTACCACAGCAAGAAAAGCAGCAAGGACAAGGCCTCACCATGACCAAATATGCCCGGGACGAATTCGACCGTGTCCCGCAGAGCTCATCGCGCCAAGGTGTGCACCGGCTCGTCGCGTCAGCGTCACGCCCTGTTTTGTGGCCCGTCCTGGTCATGGGCGGCATCGCGTTGGCGGTAGGCCTGGTTGCTTTCCTGATCCTGCCGAAACTGGGGGCGGCCCCGACGGTGGTCCCGCAGGCGGTTGCGGCCGCTGACGCCACCAAGGCCGCGGCCGCGCCTTCGGCGAGTGCTTCGCCTTCTGCCAGTACCGCTCCCCAGCCGTCGAGCGAGCCAAGCCCCAGCACCACGCCGTCGAGCACCCCGACGCCGACTACCGCGCCGGTGGACATGACCGCCGCCGTCGCCGTCTACAACGGCACCACCACCAGCGGGCTCGCCGCCCGGGTGGCCGGCCTTGTACAGGGCAACGGATGGCCGCTGTCCACGGTCGCGAACTGGGGCGGCATGCCCCAGCAGACCTCGTCCGTCTTCTACAAGGGCGAAGCCCAAAAAGGCAACGCCGAAGCCCTTGGCAAGCTGCTGGGCATCGCGAACCTTGTGGATAGCGCCGAATTCCAGCAGCCCGTGGTGGTCATCCTGGGGCCCGGCTACCGCTAAGCCGGTTACGCCTCAATAACATTGCGGCCAGCCTTACGGCTCATTGCGCCACAGCATCGTGACTGTGGTTACAGTAGTTGGGAGCCGGACAGGGGAACCCCCGAACGGCTACCGCTAGTTGAAAGTGTGGGGAACATGGCTTTGGGGACCGTTAAATGGTTCAACGCCGAAAAGGGCTACGGATTCATCACCGTGGATGATTCCGGCGACGACATCTTCGTGCACTGGTCTGCGATCCAGATGGATGGCTTCCGTGCGCTCGAAGAAGGGCAGCGCGTCGACTTCGAATTGGGCGAGGGCCAGAAGGGCCCGCAGGCAGAGAGCGTCCGGCTTATCTAGTGGGTATTGCGGCAAGGCAGCTTTCACGGCCCTCCAAGGCGGGCCCGTCCAGGTCACTTCCACCCGTACCCGCCCTTCTCGCAAGCTGTGCCGTCCTTGCCCTCGGGCTCTCCGGATGCGCCGCGGCCGGTGGAAACGCCAGGCTCGATTCGGTCGTTCCAAGTGGTGACGGCGTCCTGCGCGTCGGGGTCATCCTCGACAATACGGGCGATTCTGCGTTCCTGAACGAATCCGAACTGGCTGCGGCCAAGCTTGCGGTGAAGCAAATCAATGATGCCGGAGGCTTCAAGGGGCATCCGGTCGAGTTGCTTCCCGCGGCGGCGGGTGCGAGTGCTGTTGTCAGCCCGAGTGCGACGGCCAGCGCGAGTGCGACGGCCAGCGCGATCGCGAGTGCGTCGGCGAGCCCGAGCGCCAGCCCGTCGGCGAGTTCCAGCCCGAGCCCGACCGCTAGCAGCACCCAATCAGCTATTGCCCCCAACGATTCCGCCTTCACCGCTGACACCGCGAGCCAGGCCAAGGCGTTATTGGCCGCCCACGCGGACGTTGTCATTGGACCGACGGATTCAAGCCATGCCCCCGCCGCGATCGATGTCCTCTCTCCGGCTCACGTACCGCTCATCTCGCCGGCGAACACGGCGTCGGGGCTGAGCTCCTACAAAAGCGGCGGGTTCTACTTCCGCACCTCCGCCGCCGACGCCGCCCAAGGCAGTGTCCTGGCAAAGCTGGCCCACGACGCCGGTGCGAAGCGGCTTTCGGTCCTCCACGAGGCCGGCGATTACGGCACTCGGGTTTCGGGAGCGGTCATGGACGCGGCGCGCGGACTTGGCATGGATGCCGCGAACAATGTGGAGTTCAGTGCGGGCAAAGCAGCCCCGGCTGTTGCGAGCATCAAAGCGGCGGCGCCGGACGCCGTCGTCGTGGTTGCCCGTGACGGCGCCCAGGGCGCCCTGGCCGAATTGCTCAACGCGGGACTCGGCGGCAACAAGCTGTACTTGAGCGACGGCGCTGTTCGGCAGTACGGGACAGAGCTCGGCGCGGGCGGCCTCAATGGGGCGCACGGAATTCTCCCGGGTGTCTTCCCGACCGTCGAATTCCAGACCGCGCTGACAGGCATCGATCCGGGCCTCAAGGACACGACATACGCCGCCGAGACGTTCGACGCCGTAACTCTCGCCGGCCTTGCCGCCGCCGCTGCGGATGACGACGCCGGGGGATCGATCGCCGCCTGGCTCACTACGGTTTCCGGTGGAGTGCGTCCGACGTCCGGTACTGGAGCCGGGAAGGACCGCGCAAACTGTACGACGTACCAGGGTTGCCTCGACGTGCTGAAGGAAGGGAAGCTACCCGATTACGACGGCGAGTCCGGCACCATCGGATTCGACGCGAACGGTGACGTCACGTCCGCCAATTACATGGTCTTCAGCTACGGAGCCGACAACACCGCCCGCGTGAGCGGCAAGGAGACTACCTCCAAGGCGCAGTGACGCCACTGTGCCGATAGCGAAACCGCAGGCGTGGCGGGCGGTTTATGGGACGCGCTGCTTGCACTCTCCTCGGTCGAGTGCTAATTATTGATTAGCACTCTCAAGCACCGACTGCTAATTGTTCGTGCGGCCCCGGCCGCATGGGAATGGCGCTGGTGCGTGGGGGACCAAGAACACCTTGCTGGGGTGAGATCCGGACCGCGCGGCATACAGAGGCCGCAAGCGAAGGATCGTCCGTCGCGGGCACCACAGTGAAGGCACCTTCTTAACGACTGTCCCGGAAGGACTACCGCCGTTATGGCCAAGATCATTGCATTTGATGAAGAGGCACGCCGCGGACTCGAGCGGGGTCTGAACACCCTCGCCGACGCCGTCAAGGTCACCCTCGGCCCGCGTGGACGCAACGTCGTCCTCGAAAAGAAGTGGGGCGCCCCCACGATCACCAACGATGGCGTTTCCATCGCCAAGGAGATCGAGCTGGACGATCCTTACGAGAAGATCGGCGCCGAGCTGGTCAAGGAAGTTGCCAAGAAGACGGACGACGTCGCAGGCGACGGCACCACCACGGCAACTGTTCTGGCCCAGGCTCTGGTCAAGGAAGGCCTGCGCAACGTTGCTGCCGGCGCCGACCCGCTGTCCCTCAAGCGCGGCATCGAGAAGGCTGTTGAAGCCGTCATCACCGAACTGCTCGCCTCCGCCAAGGAGATCGAGACCAAGGAAGAGATCGCAGCCACCGCATCGATCTCCGCCGGCGACACCGAAATCGGTAGCCTCATCGCCGAAGCCCTCGACAAGGTCGGCAAGGAAGGCGTCATCACGGTCGAGGAGTCCAACACCTTCGGCCTGGAGCTCGAACTCACCGAAGGCATGCGCTTCGACAAGGGTTACATCTCCGCCTACTTCGTCACCGACGCAGAGCGTCAGGAAACGGTCCTCGAAGACCCGTACATCCTGATCGTCAACTCCAAGATCTCCAACGTCAAGGAACTTGTTGCGGTCCTCGAGAAGGTCATGCAGTCCAACAAGCCGCTGCTGATCATCGCCGAAGACATCGAGGGCGAGGCCCTGGCCACCCTGATCGTCAACAAGATCCGTGGCACCTTCAAGTCCGTCGCCGTCAAGGCTCCGGGCTTCGGTGACCGCCGCAAGGCCCAGCTCGCCGACATCGCCATCCTCACCGGTGGCCAGGTCATCGCCGAGGAAGTCGGCCTGAAGCTGGAGAACGCAACCCTCGAACTGCTGGGTAACGCCCGCAAGGTTGTTGTCACCAAGGACGAGACCACCATCGTTGAAGGTGCCGGCGACGCCGACGCCATCGCCGGTCGCGTGGCCCAGATCCGTGCCGAAATCGAGAACTCGGACTCCGACTACGACCGCGAGAAGCTGCAGGAGCGCCTTGCCAAGCTGGCCGGCGGCGTTGCAGTCATCAAGGCCGGTGCCGCAACCGAGGTTGAGCTCAAGGAACGCAAGCACCGCATCGAGGACGCAGTCCGCAACGCGAAGGCTGCCGTTGAAGAAGGCATCGTCGCCGGTGGTGGCGTTGCCCTCATCCAGGCCGGTGCCAAGGCATTCGCCAACCTGCAGCTCGAAGGCGACGAAGCAACCGGCGCGAACATCGTCCGCGTTGCCATCGACGCTCCGCTCAAGCAGATCGCTTACAACGCTGGCCTCGAGCCGGGCGTTGTTGTCGACAAGGTCCGCGGCCTGCCTTCCGGCCACGGCCTGAACGCTGCAACCAACGTGTACGAGGACCTGCTGGCTGCCGGCGTCAACGACCCCGTAAAGGTCACCCGCTCGGCCCTCCAGAACGCTGCCTCCATCGCTGGTCTATTTCTGACTACCGAAGCCGTTGTTGCCGACAAGCCGGAGAAGAACGCTCCTGCTGTTGGCGGCGGCGACGACATGGGCGGCATGGGCGGCTTCTAGTCCCCGCGCCGGCATACTAGCCAAACGCACGACGGCGGTCCCCACCTCAGGTGGGGACCGCCGTCGAGGTTTAACTGTCGGGGGCGTCTGGCAGGATGGAAACCATGACGATTATTGCTGCCGCCGATGGTTCCGCCCTCGGCAATCCCGGGCCCGCCGGTTGGGCTTGGTACGTGGACGACTCGTGCTGGAGGGCCGGAGGTTGGCCGCACGGAACCAACAACCAGGGTGAGCTTATGGCCGTCCTGGACCTCTTCCGGTCCACTGCGCATGTTCCGAACGAAGAGTTGAAGATCCTGTGCGACAGCCAATACGTCATCAACTGCATTACCAAGTGGATGCAAGGCTGGAAACGCAAAGGCTGGCGCAAGGCTGACGGGAAACCGGTACTGAACGTCGACCTGCTTAAGGACATCGACCAAGCCATTGTTGGCCGGAAATACTCGTTTGAGTGGGTCAAGGGTCACGCTGGTCACGATCTCAACGAGGCGGCAGACGATCGGGCACGGGCAGTTGCCAGCGCATACCAGCAAGGCACTGCCGTTTTGAGCGGACCGGGGTACCCGGGGAACCGGCTCGGAAACGGGGAAGCAGCCGTGCCCACGTCCCTGTTTGGGGACGCCGACACCCAGGACGCCGACTCGCAAGACGAGGACCTAACGCTTTTTGGCGGGCAAGACAGTTTCGCGGAGCCCACCCTCTTCACCGAATTTGAGGAAGAAGCTGTCAACGGCGAGAGCGGACAGCAGTCCGACGAGGACGCCGTCATTCAGCTTGAAAAGGAGCTCTTGACACCCGAAGTCAGGGGCGACGTAGGGCGTACCGGCTTTTTGCTCCACCCGGATTTCACCGAGATTGGAAGCTCCGGACGGATCTGGTCGCGCGACGAATTGATGATGGCGCTGGAGGACAACCCCGGGACCACGGCGGAGCTCGAAGTCATCTCGGCGGATCGGATTTCCAAGGACACGATTCTGCTGAACTACCGGAGCCACGGATGGAACGGTTCGGCGCTTCGCAGTTCGGTCTGGTTGTTCGACGACGGACGGTGGCGTCTGCGCTTCCACCAATCGACCCCGGAGAAATAGACGGGACATCCTCAGGGACATCCGGCCGGGGCCTGCATTGGGCCCCGGCCGGATGCCGCGCCGGCTAGTAGCTGAACCTCTGGGTGTTGCCTTGCTCGGTCTGGAGGTAGCTTGCCGCGGCCGAAGACAGCGCGAGGTTGATGGAAGCGAGTGACGCCTCGACCTTGTTTTGGGTCATTGTCCACTCCGCGATCAGGGCTTGGAAGTTGTTGGCTGCCGATCCCTTCCACGTGGCTTGGAGCTCGTCCAACCCGCTTTTCATGGCCTGCACGTCGGCGCTGATGCGGTCCACGGTGGCCTTGACGTTGGCGGACTTGAGCTGGAGGAGTTCGGTATCGACGGAAATGACGCTCATAGGGCGTTGCCTTTCGACTGGCGGTGTCCGCAGGGTGCGGCTGACTTGTGGTCCACACCAATGAGCCTAGGAGCCGCTGAAGGGCACCTGCCAGGGTCGAATCGCGCTATGTGGACAACTAGTCGGCGAAGTCCGCCTCCGTGATGCCCCGGGCGTCCGTGACGCTTCCGCCGTCCGGTCCGTACCCGTCCGGCCCGTCGCCGTCAGGCCCGTCCTCGGCTTCCGGGACCTCAGAGATCGCGTCGTGGAACGGGAGGCTGACAACCAAAGTGGCGCCGCCGCCGTCGGTCTCTTGGACCCGGACGGAACCACCGTGGGAGCCGACGATAGCAGCCACGATGGCGAGACCCAGGCCGCTGCCGCCGGTTTCACGCGTCCGCGAGGTATCGGCCCTGTAAAAACGCTCGAAGATCCGCGGCAGCTCGTCTTCGGGAATCCCGCTTCCGTGGTCGCGCACTTCCATGACCGAGAACAAGCCCGCCTCGGTGTTCCTGACCCCCACGGCCAGCTCGATCGGCGTCCCGTCGGGGGTGTAGCGGAGGGCGTTGCCCACCAGGTTTCCCAGGACTTGCCGGAGCTTGGCTTCGTCTCCTTGGACGGGCGCGGGGGCCGCGGCCCCGCCGTCGAGTCCTGTCAGTGAGAACTTCCTGGTGCTGGAGGTCGCGAGCGAATCCACTACGGCGTCGTTCGCGAGCAGTTGCAGGTCTACGGGTTTTCGCTGAAGGGGCCGCTGTTCGTCCAAGCGCGCGAGGAGAAGCAAGTCTTCCACCATGGAGCCCATGCGTTTCGCTTCGCTCTCGATCCTGCTCATGGCAGTGCCCACGTCTTCGGGGGTTGCGAGGGCGCCGTGCCGGTAGAGCTCGGAGAAGCCGCGGATGGTGACCAAGGGCGTGCGCAGCTCGTGGGAGGCGTCGGCCGCGAATCGACGCATGCGGGCTTCGGAGGCTGCCCTGGCCGCGAATGAAGATTCGATGTGGGAGAGCATGGCGTTCAGGGATGCACCGAGCCGGCCCACCTCGGTGACCGGGTTTTCGATCTCGACACGGCGTGACAGGTCACCGGCCGCAATGGCCGCGGCAGTCTTTTCCACCCTCGCCAAGGGGCGGAAGGACCGCGCGACGGTCCATGTGGCGATGAAAAACGCGAGCACCAAGGTCAAGAGCCCGACGCCGACCACCACGAGAGTGGCGTGTTCCATCACCCTGTCCACCGGCGAGAGCGGCAGCCCTACGATGACGACGGCGTTTTGCGCCGTCCGGTTGTCGACTACCGGTACCGCGACAACGCGCCAGTTACCGCCTACGGTGCCGCCTACCTGGAAGGGGACGTAGTTGCGGTCCCGGGCCTCGGCAGGCGTGATGCTGCTGATGTTCGGGCGGTCGCTCTTGCTCCCGCCGAAGGGGTAGGGCTGCTGGCCCTGCACGAACAACGTGAGGGAATAGTCCGTGGGCACCGTGGGAGTGGACTCGGACAACCTGTCGAAAGATTGTTGCTGCTGGGCGAGCTGGACGGCGGCCCTCAGCTTTTCATCCACTTGTCCTTGGAGGTAGCTCCGGACAAGGGTCAGCGTCCCGGCTCCGGTTGCGGCCAGGGCGAGGAGCAGCAGTCCCATGATGATGGCGACGAGCTGCGACCTGAGGGACGCCGACTTCCAACGGTTATACAAGGTCAGCGCTTCTCGGCCGTCCGCAGTACGTAGCCCACGCCGCGCTTGGTCTGGATCAGTGCGGCAGCGTCCGGATCGATGTCTACCTTGCGCCGGAGATAGGAGATGTACGATTCCACGATCGAGGCGTCGCCGTTGAAATCATATTCCCAGACGTGGTCCAGGATCTGCGCTTTGGAAAGCACGCGGTTGGGGTTGAGCATGAGGTAGCGCAGGAGCTTGAATTCCGTGGGCGACAACTCGATGATGGTGCCGCCGCGGCGTACCTCGTGCGCGTCGTCGTCGAGTTCGAGGTCATCCACGCGGATGACGGCGTCGTCGTCTTCCATGGGCTGTGTACGGCGCAGCACGGCGCGGATCCGCGCCACTACTTCGTCCAGGCTGAAGGGCTTGGTGACGTAGTCGTCCCCGCCGACCGTGAGGCCGGTGACTTTGTCTTCGGTATCGTCCTTGGCGGTCAGGAACAGGACGGGGAAGTGCTTTCCGGCAGCCCGGAGGCGGCGGGTCACGGTGAACCCGTCCATGTCCGGAAGCATGACGTCCAGCACGGCAAGGTCCGGAGCGTGGGTGTCGGCCGCCGCGAGGGCCTCGCGACCGTTCGACGCCGCGACGACCTCGAAGCCTGCGAATCGCAGCGAGGTGGAGAGCAGCTCACGGATGTTGGGTTCGTCATCGACGACGAGGAGCTTGGCTTCGGGGCCGTTCTTTTTCATACCATTCATGATGCTCCCAGTTTCTGGGAGTTGACTGGATGCTTGTTGGGAGATTTATCCAGATGTCGCCCACGCCGCCAGTGCGGGTCGACTGCCCGTCAACTACCGAGGGCCAGTCCGACGCCGAGTCCCACCATCGTGACCGCGACGCCGCCGTCGAGGAACCGCCAGGAGGCCGGCCGCGCAAAGAACCCGCGCAACAGTTTCGCCCCGAATCCGAGCGAGCAGAACCACAGGACGCTGCCCACCATGGCTCCGGCGCCGAACCACCATTGCAGCCCGGCACCTTGCGCGTTCGCCACCGAGCCCAGGAGCAGCACAGTATCCAGGTAGACGTGCGGATTGAGCCACGTCAGCGCGAGGCTGGTGGCCAGCGCCGCTGCCAGTCCGCTCCGCGAACTACCCGAAGCGTCGGCGGAGACCAGCGCTTTCGGCGAGAGGATCCGTTTCGCCGCCATCACGCCGTACGTCACCAGGAAGGCCGCGCCGACGTAGCCGAGGACGACGACGGCGGCAGGCGCCGCGGCGAGCAACGCACCTGTGCCGAGTACCCCGGCCGCGATTAGCACGGCGTCCGATAGTGCGCAGACCGCAACGATCGCGCCGATGTGCTCACCACGGATTCCTTGCCGAAGGACGAAGGCGTTTTGGGCGCCGATGGCAACGATGAGGGCCAAGCCGGTGCCAAGGCCCAGTCCGGCGGCGTGGAAAGCTTCAGGAGAGATCATGCTTCGAGGCTAAGTAGGACCTCCATCATTAGTCCAGCTAAAGATTCTTAGCCAAGATAAGATCTTCTTATGTCGAGATTTTCCTCCGAACAGCTGCAGACGTTCGCCGCCGTCCTCACTGAAGGCACGCTCGAGTCCGCAGCCCGGATGCTGAACATCACGCCGTCGGCCGTGTCGCAGCGGCTCAAGGCCCTTGAGCAGGCAGCCGGAAGGGTGCTGCTGCAACGCAGCAACCCGGTCCAAGCCACCGAGTCCGGACAGGTCGTGCTCCGGCTCGCCCAACAGTTCGCACAGTTGGAAGCCGATGCCGGACTCGAACTGGGGTTTCCCGGCGAGTCGCCCAGGGTATCCGTGCCGATTGTGGTCAACGCCGATTCCTTGTCGGTCTGGTTCCTGGGCGCGCTGACGAGGATTCCCCCGGAGCTGAACGCGGTTTTCGATTTGCACCGGGACGACGAGCAACATTCCACGTCCATGCTGCGAGCCGGAACCGTGATGGCCGCAGTGACGGCAACGCCTGAACCGGTCCAGGGTTGCCGGGTGGAACCGCTCGGCAGCATGCGGTACCGCGCAGTGACCACTCCCGCATTTCGGACCCGGTGGCTCGCCGATGGTGTGGACTACGACGCCCTGCGTGCAGCCCCGGCCGTCGATTTTGACCGCAAGGACGAGTACCAGCATCGCTTCCTTGGGCTCATCGGCGGCGGCGCGGGCGTGGCGATACCGCCTGGCCCGCGGCACTATGTCCCGTCCAGCCAGGAGTTTGCCGAGGCCATCCGCTTGGGGCTCGGCTGGGGGCTTTTGCCGGAAGCGCATTGCCTTCCGGATATCGACGCCGGACGCCTCGTGGAGCTTGCGCCGCACCTGCCGATGGACATCCCTTTGTACTGGCAAAGATGGCGCAGCGCCTCGCGGATCCTGGACGCCGTCACTGAGGCGGTGCGCGGCGCGGCAGCGGAGTTCCTGCGTCCGGCCTGAGACACATTTGAAGCCGAGGGTCCCGTGAATCCGAGGAATGCGCGGGCCGAATTGCCAACACGCCGGAAGCACAGCCTTATATTGTCATAGCCCCGTCCCACACTGGAGCCATGGAAAACACACAAGCAGCACTGGACGCCATCGAGTTCCGCGTCAGCTACCTGGACCCGCACTCCGAGCACGTCATGGAGGAACAATTCGGCAACCTGGCCGCGGCAGAGCGGTTCGCCAATGCCCAGCTCAAGGATGCCGATTCATGGGCCATTGTGGACGCCGTCGCAGTGGAAACCGCAGTCTCCGGCAGCACACCGGGGCGCACGCAGCAGCTGGTCGCCTAGCCTGCCGCCACGTCCTTCGCATCCATGATCCGGTACGCATAACCCTGCTCCGCGAGGAACCGCTGCCGCTTGGCTGCGAAGTCTTGGTCGAGCGTGTCACGGGCTACCAGCGAGTAGAAGCGTGCCGCGCGGCCGTCTTGCTTCGGCCGGAGCAAACGGCCAAGCCTCTGTGCTTCCTCCTGCCGGGATCCGAAGGAGCCGGACACCTGGATCGCCACCGATGCCTCGGGAAGGTCGATAGAGAAATTGGCTACCTTGGAAACAACAAGGGTCTTGATCTCGCCCGCGCGGAAGGCGTCGAACAGTTTCTGCCTTACCCTCACCGTTGTGTCGCCCTTGATCACCGGGGCATCGAGGCGCTCGCCGATTTCGTCCAATTGGTCAATGTATTGGCCGATCACCAGCAACTGCTCGCCCTTGTGCAGGCCAACCAGTTGCTCCACCAAATGCGTCTTGGTTTCGGACGTCGAGCACAAACGGTACTTGTCCGCGTCTTCGGCCATCGCGTAAGCCACCCGTTCGTCCTTGGGCAGGTCCACGCGGACCTCCACGCAGTCCGCTGGCGCAATGTAGCCCTGGGCTTCGATGTCCTTCCAGGGCGCGTCGTAGCGTTTGGGACCGATCAGGCTGAATACTTCGCCTTCGCGGCCGTCCTCGCGCACCAGGGTTGCCGTGAGCCCCAGCCTCCGCCGGGCCTGCAGGTCAGCGGTCATCCGGAAGATCGGGGCGGGCAAAAGATGGACTTCGTCGTAGATGATGAGTCCCCAGTCGTGCCCGTCGACGAGCTCGAGGTGCGGGTAGATGCCTCCGCGCTTGGTGGTGAGGACTTGGTAGGTGGCGATCGTGACCGGCCGGACTTCCTTGACCGAGCCTGAGTATTCACCGATCTCGTCCTCTGTCAGGGAAGTCCGCCTGAGGAGCTCGTCTTTCCATTGCCGGGCGGCCACCGTGTTGGTGACGAGTATCAGCGTGGTTGTGGAGCCGGTGGCCATGGCAGCCGCGCCCACCAGGGTCTTTCCCGCACCGCACGGCAGGACGACGACGCCGCTGCCGCCGGCCCAGAAGTTCTCCGTGGCGAGCTTCTGGTAGGGCCGCAGGTGCCAGCCGTCCTCGTTGAGCGCGATGAGGTGCGGCGTGCCGTCCACGTAGCCGGCGAGGTCTTCTGCGGGCCAGCCGATCTTGAGCAGGAGTTGCTTGAGCTGGCCGCGCTGGGAGGAATGGACCACAACGGTTTCCCCGTCGATCCGTGGACCGAGGAGCGGGGCGATCTTCTTGGCCCGGATCACTTCCTCAAGCACGGGGTAGTCGTTGGTCCGCATGACCAGGCCGTGCTGCGGGTCCTTTTCCAGCCGCAGCCGCCCGTAGCGGGACATGGTCTCTTCGATGTCGATCAGCAGGGCGTGCGGCACGGGGAACCGCGAGTAGCGCAGCAGCGTGTCCAAGACCTTTTCCGCGTCGAGCCCGGCCGCCCGCGCGTTCCATAGTCCCAAGGGCGTGAGCCGGTAGCTGTGGACGTGTTCGGGCGCGCGTTCCAGTTCGGCGAACGCCGCGATGGCGTGCCGGGCCTCTGTGGCGAGTTCGTGGTCGACTTCCAGAAGGATGGTTTTATCGCTTTGTACGATCAGCGGACCGTCGCTCACTATGGCTTCCTCACTTGCGCGGTTCGCCCGCGGGTTCCACATCGATAATGCGGTGGATGGACAAGACTCTTTCGGTGTCCTTGGCGGCGTCGAACACCCGCACGCGCCCGCCGGATACTGAT
Organism: Arthrobacter terricola; assembly: GCF_004354015.1. Taxonomy (GTDB): domain Bacteria; phylum Actinomycetota; class Actinomycetes; order Actinomycetales; family Micrococcaceae; genus Arthrobacter; species Arthrobacter terricola. The sequence goes on along the minus strand of NZ_SMRU01000005.1, from coordinate 69,367 downwards.
ACGGGAACAACGGTCTCGGTGTTGGAATTCCCCAAACCGTCCACGACGTTCATGGTGACTGCCTGCTTGAGCCGGATGGCCTTCTGGAGCGTTTCGAGCCCCAATTGCGTAGACGCCTCACCTGCCCCTTCGCCATGGCTCGCGCGATGGCGCCGCAGCACGGCGAGCTGGTCTTCGACGTCGTCCTCCGGTGGAGCGAGCCGGGGCGCCGTGTAGACGGGACGCGCATTGCCGGGCACCGCCGTCGTCCTCTTGTAACGCACGACGGCGGGTTCGGCCTCTTGGACGGCAGGCGAGAGTCCCAGCTCGCGCAGCACACGTGCGGTCTCCCGGGGGCTCGCCGCGGACGTCAGGACCGTGGGGGCGATCCGGACCAGTCCGAGGCTTGCGGCTCCGGGTTCGCGGAAGAGTTCCGAGATGGCCGTTTCGTCGTCGCTTTGGATGAAACTCGCGCTGCTCGCGACCCGAAGCTTGCCGTGCCGGGACGCAATGTCCTTGACCAGGTATTCGAGCGGTTGCGGGACATCCGTGGCGGAATGCGTGCGCAGGAACGTGAGGATGGATTCGGCGTCTTGGCCTGAATCCAAGGCGCGCCGGATCGAATCGCTGGAAAAACGGAAGATAGTGGCCGGGCCCTGGCCTTCGGCGTCGGCCATCGCAAGCAGCTTTTCGCCAAGTTCGGGTGCGAGATATCCCGGGGCGACCGCCGTCAGGTCCGCTTGGAGCAGGACGTGGTTGACGGCTGCCGGCAAGTGCTCGCCGAGGATGTCGAGGGCGCGTTCCGGTTGTTCGGCGGCGATCGCCGAACCGAGCTGGGTGAGGGCACCGGACCCCATGAGTCCCAGGAGTTCGGCTTCGCCCAGGATGCCGCGGACCAGGGAACTGAACCGCCGTGCCATCCGGGGCTGGGCCCATTCCGCGCGTTCCATGACGGCTTCGGCGTCCAGCACGGGAGCCTTGCCGTCCGGAGCTTCAGCCTCGCGGGTGAGCTCGTCGAGGATCTCGAGGATCCGCTTGCGCACCAATGGGGCGTCCGGGCGTTGTGCCTCGGCCGACAAGGCGTTGATGGAGTTTCCCGCGGCGCCGGACCGGGACGCCGTGGCGGCAGCCCCAGGAAGGGCCTGCCCCACAAGCGAGGGGGCGCGTTCGCTCGCGATCCAAGCGTGGACCAGCCATAGCCACTGTTCCTGCCGGGGGAGCGTCAACCATTCCAGCGCCGGCGGCTGGATCCAGGTGGAACTGTCCACGTCGAGGCGAAGCAATCCGGAGAGGGCGCCGAGCTCAAGGATCAAGGCGGCCTCGGGCAAGTCCAAACGGAGGGCATCGGCCACGCGTTTGAGTTCACGCACTCCGACTCCGCCGCTTCGCAGGGTTGCCACGGGCTGTTCCCGGACCGCGTGCAGGAGCTCGCCCACAAGTCGCAGGAGCTCGGCGATCGCACCGAGAGCGGCGTTCCTGCGCAAGGCCGCGCTGGTCTGGCCAAGCTCAGGGACAGGCGGACGCAGAGTGAAGTGGTCCACGATCGCGCCGCCGCGCAAGGACAAGCCGACGCTGTGCGGCAACTCGACGTGGTTGGCGTCCAGGGGAACCAGCAATCCGCGCGCCAGCAACCAATCGACAGGGCCGACGTCGTCCCCTTCATGGAGCACGGACGCCTTGCGCTGGGCTTGCGGCACGGCCCCCATGGCCCAATTGCCGAACTTGTTCAAGAGCGGGCGCGTACGGGCCGGCGCCTCGGACAAAATGTGTTGCAGGTTCTCCGGCGTCGATGTCCACCGCTGGAGGGCCAAGGCCGCGTCCATGGGGGTGGCGGCGGGCTGGACGTTCGCGCCGCTCTGGTGGAGTTCCGCGACGAGGTGGACCACCCGCTGGGCGAAGGCGGGCTGGAGGCGCACCAGTTCCGTGTAGCTGCGGCCCAAGCCTGCCGGATAGATCCCGATGACGTCCTTGAGGCTTCCCACCGGCAGGTAGAAACGTTGGCGGCCCGGATTGTGCATGGAGGCGGGCGGATCGGCCCGGTGGATGAGGGCCAACTCCTGCAGCTTGTTCAAGATCGGCTCTAGCGCCGCCAGCGTTGAGCTGTTGATGCACTTTTTCAAGCCCGCGGCAGAAACGCTGTGGCCGGTGTCCGCATTAGTCGAGAGGTGAAGGGTCTCCAACACCTGCATTTCGGGTTTGTTGAGCCGCTCGAGTGCCCTCTGCACGCTGACCCGTGCGCTGGCCCTTGCTGCGAGTGCCGGAAAGTCCGGAGCGATGGGGGAGATGAGGTCCGGCCGCGCGGCAAACAGGGCCCGCAGCGATTCGTCGCTGCGCGCTTCCAGTTCGTTGCTGAGCGCGCGTATGAGGGACATCAGTTCAACGTTACCGCCAGCTTCGCCCGCCGTCGGGCTTTCGCCCCGCTCATTGGCGGCGGCGCGTCCACATGGAGTCCACGATGAGCGCAGCCATCAGGATGAATGCGAGGGGCAGCCCGTAAAGGGCCGTCGATGTCACCCAGACCGGCGGCACGCCATTGGCGAAAGCAACCGCCATGACCACGCCGACGGCGGCCAAGGAGAAGACCGCGACGACGGCGGCAACAATCGTGAGCGCGCGGCGGTAGCCAGGGGGAATCATGGAAGTAACGCTAACAGCCCCGAAGGGTTCGAGAAGGGTTCGAAAGGTCCGCGCGGTCTCAAAGCGGGAATCCCCGGCCGGGCACGATAACCTTGGATCAATAGACCAACGCGCACCACGCCGTTACCCCTGTTCCCGCAGTACCCTGCGGATGCGGTCGCGAGCGGGTCGTGTCTCCCAAAGAACGAAGAAGGTTGATTAAGTGCCTACCGGCAAGGTCAAGTGGTATGACAAGGACAAAGGCTTCGGATTCCTCGCGGCAGAGGACGGCCAGGAAGTATTCCTGCCTAAATCCGCCCTGCCCGAGGGCGTAGCGGACCTGAAGGCAGGCACCCGGGTTGAGTTCGGCGTCGCCGACGGGCGCCGGGGCGCGCAGGCACTCGGAGTCCGCGTGCTGGAGAAGTTGCCGTCCATCGCGAAAGCAAAGCGCATGAATGCCCGCGAACTCGCGCCCCTGGTGCAGGACCTCGTATCCGTGCTGGACAACCTCTCCGGAACGTTGTCGGCCGGAAAGTACCCGGAAGGTGCCAAGGGCAAGGCCATCGCGGCGGCCCTCCGCAAGGTTGCCAACGAGCTGGAAGCCTAAGCGGGCCATGACATCGGAATCCGCAGGGACCAACCCTGGAGAAAACGGTGATGGCACCGCTCCAGCAACGGCAGGAGCTGTCGCGGCAGGACCTGCCGTATCCGGTTCCGGGCGGAAGCCGGCAGCGGTGAAACCACGTGCCGGGATCCCCGTGTGGCGCGTCGGCAAGCCGGACGCGTTCCTCGCGTCCGCCGTCGACGTCGCCCGCGCGGCCGTGGAAACCATCGCCAAGCCTGCCGAGATCGGGCCGCATATCGCGGCCCGTTCCGAAGGCGAGCGCGTGGTCACGCACTTGTTTGAGTCCCGGCTCGCCGGTTACGGAGGCTGGCAGTGGTACGCGGTGGTCACTCGCAACTCGCGCTCCAAGGTGGTGACGGTCAGCGAGCTTGGGCTCCTGCCGTCGGAGGACTCGATCCTCGCTCCCGAGTGGGTGCCGTGGGCAAAGCGCGTCCGTCCCGAAGACGAAGCGGCTGCTGCGGAACTGGCGGCGGCCGAGGCCCTGGGCGCCGACGCCCCGGACGAGGACGACGACCAGGACGACGACGGCGACACCTCCGCGGCGGACGACGAGCAGGCCGTGGTTGCGGACCAGGACGAAGTGCACGACGCCGACGAGTACGACGAGGAAAGCTTCGACGACGAAATCGAGGCTGACTAACCTTTGACCAACCCGGCGAGCGAACCTGTTGAAGGTGGAAGCTGATGTCCACCTTCAAATCGCTGGGTGTCCTTAATTACCGTATTTGGTTCATCGGTGCCCTCATCTCCAACGTGGGCACGTGGATGCAGCGTACGGCCCAGGATTGGCTGGTCTTTGCGCACTTGAGCAACCAGGATGCCGGTGCAATGGGTGTCACCATGGCGCTTCAGCTCGGACCGCAATTGTTCCTGGCACCGTGGGCCGGCCTGCTCGCCGACCGCTACAGCCGGCGCAGGCTCTTGGTGGTCACCCAATCCGCCATGGCGCTATTGAGCGCGGGACTGGGATTGCTGGTTTTGAGCGGGGCAGCGCAGTTGTGGCACGTCTATGTGTTCGCCTTGCTCTTGGGCGTCGTGTCCGCCCTCGACGCACCTGTCCGGCAGACGTTCGTCTCAGAACTGGTCAAAGAGGACTACCTCGCCAACGCCGTGGCGCTGAACAGTGCATCTTTCAATGTCGCCCGCATGATCGGTCCCGCTATCTCCGGCGTTCTGACGGTGGCCATCGGGCCGGGCTGGGTCTTCATGATCAACACCGTGACCTTCGTTGCGATGCTTGCCGCGATCCGGGCCATCCCGGCGTCGACCTTGCGGGCGCAGCCGCGGGCAGCCAGCGGCAAAGGGCGCATCCGCGAGGGTTTCCGGTACGTGCGCAACCGGCCGGACATCATCGTGGTCCTTGTGGCGGTCTTCATTATGGGCACGTTCGGGCTGAACTTTGTCCTCTTCATCGCGGCGATGGTGGGTACGCAATTCGGACTGGACGCGGGCGCGTTCGGCCTCCTGAACTCGGTCATGGCCATCGGCTCCGTGGCGGGAGCGCTGCTGGCGGCCCGACGCGGAAGGCCACGGTTGCGGCTTATCTTCGCCGCGGCCGGAGGATTCGGCATCGCCAGCGGATTGGCTGCGCTCGCACCGAACTACACAGTGTTCGCCATCACCCTGGTTCCCTGCGGCCTGTTCGCCTTGACCATGGTCACCAGTGCCAACGGGTATGTGCAATCCACCACCGATCCCGCGGTGCGGGGCAGGGTCATGGCCTTATATATGGCCATCTTCATGGGTGGAACACCTATTGGCGCGCCGTTTGTCGGTTGGGTATCCAACGTTGCCGGCCCGCGATGGGCCGTCGGCGTGGCAGCGGCCGCGGGAATCATCACCGCGGCCGTGGGCCTCGTCTGGATTGTCAGTGCCGGGCAGCTCCGTCTCCGCTTCGACCGGAGCGCGCGCGGACTCCGGTTCCTCCGGATCGAGGCGCAGCGGCCGGGCGAGTTCCAGCATCCCGCCGGGCCCGCGGACGCTGACGGTCATAAGGCCCCAACCGACGTCGACGGCGTTAAAAGGTCCGGCGCCGCCCGGGATCCCCACCCGGACGACGCCGATAACTCCTGACCACCAGAAGGCGGCGGATAAATTACTTCTTCAGTTCACCCACGACGAAGTCGATGCTGGCCAGCAACGCAGAGACGTCGTCCGGTTCGATCGCGACGAAAGTGGCGATGCGGAGCTGGTTGCGGCCAAGCTTCCGGTAGGGCTCGGTGTCCACGATTCCGTTGGCGCGAAGTACCTTGGCCACGGCCGCGGCGTCGATCGAATCGTCGAAGTCGATCGTGGCGATGACGTTGGAGCGATCTTCGGCCTTGGCAACGAACGGAGTAGCGTACTCGGAGGCCTCGGCCCAGCTGTACACGCGGCCGGCGGAGTCCGCGGTGCGGCCGGAAGCGAAGTCCAGGCCACCGTTGCTGTTTAGCCACTGCACCTGGGCGTCGAGCGTTACCAGGGTGGAAAGCGACGGAGTGTTGTACGTCTGGTTGAGCTTGGAGTTGTCGATCGCGGTCTGCAGGTCCAGGAAATCGGGGATCCACCGGCCGCTCGCTTTTACCCGGGCCGCGCGCTCGATGGCCGCGGGGGAGAACAGGCCAAGCCACAACCCGCCGTCGGAAGCGAAATTCTTCTGCGGAGCGAAGTAGTAGACGTCCGCCTCGGCGACGTCCACGTCCAGTCCACCGGCCGCGGAGGTCGCGTCGACGAGGACGAGGGCGCCGTCGTCGGCACCATCCACGCGCTTGACGGGGGCAGCCACACCGGTGGAGGTTTCGTTCTGCGGCCATGCGTAGACATCGACGCCCGCTTCGGCCTTGGGGGACGGGCGGGTCCCGGGCTCGGAGGTGATGATGGAGGAAGCCTCAAGGAACGGCGCCTTGTTGGTGGCTGAAGCGAACTTCGAACCAAACTCCCCGAAGGAGAGGTGCTGGGCCTTCTTCTCCACGAGACCGAAGCTTGCGACGTCCCAGAACGCGGTGGAGCCGCCGACGCCGAGGATCACCTCGTAGCCCTCAGGCGCGCGGAAGAACTGGCTCAAGCCTTCGCGGACGGAACCCACCAGGTTCTTGACCGGCGCCTGGCGGTGCGAGGTACCGAGGATCTTTGCCGAGGCGGCGGACAAGGCCTCGATCTGTTCGGGGCGGACCTTGGAGGGCCCGGCGCCGAAACGGCCGTCCTTGGGCAGCAGATCGGCGGGGATGGTGATGCTGTTGTCGCTCACGGGATGCTCCAATGGTGAAGTAGCGGCCTAGATGGGTCGTGGCAGGTGGCAACCATGCCCCTTTGACTTCCCAATTCTGCCTGACGCCGGATGCGGGTGGAGAACCGAAGGTGTCATAGTCCGCCACGTGGAAGCTTCTGCCCGGCCTGGGAATTATCCGGAGTAATTCCAAATAAGCTAAGCTTGGAGCTGGCGCCGGTACTTGGGGCGACCGGTCGATCCTTTGCCCGGCCGGCTGCGGCACGGTGGAAACCACACTAGATACTGCGCTCGAGGAGCTGAGCTGGATGACGGATCTGATCGATACCACTGAGATGTATCTTCGGACCATTTTGGAGCTTGAGGAAGAGAACATCGTGGCTCTTCGCGCACGCATCGCCGAGCGCCTGCGGCACTCGGGTCCCACCGTTTCCCAGACCATCGGACGCATGGAGCGCGACGGCCTGGTCATCGTTTCCAATGACCGCCACCTTGAATTGACCGAGTTCGGCCGCAAGCGCGCCACCGAGGTCATGCGCAAGCACCGCCTCGCCGAACGGCTCCTCGCCGACGTCATCGGCCTGGACTGGGCCTACGTCCACGACGAAGCTTGCCGCTGGGAGCACGTCATGAGCGAGCGTGTGGAAAGGCGCCTTTACGAGCTCCTGGACCACCCCACCGAGTCTCCCTACGGCAACCCGATCCCTGGGCTCGAGGCCTTGGGCGGAACGGCGTCCCACGCCTTCGCCGACGGCGTCGTCAACCTCCTGGACGCGATGGACGACTACTCGCCGGACAACCGCGTTACGGTCAGTCGCCTGGCCGAGCCCATCCAGGTGGAACCGGAGCTCCTGGTCCAGCTGGACGAGGGCGGAATCCGGCCCGGGGCCAGGGTTTCCCTGGAGCGCGTTGGCGAATACATTTCGGTCCGCGTTCCCAACATCGACGGCGCCCTCGAGCTGCCGCCGGAGGTTGCTTCGCACGTCTTTGTCACGGTGGCTTAGCGCGCCTGCAGAGCTGTCGCCGGACTCCTCGCCGGACCTCTGCCGGGAAGATAACGAAATTATTACTACAGGGGTTAATCCCCTATAGTTAACGACTAGCGCCGATACCAAAGCGTTACCTGATCCGGAGCCTAGTTCTGCCAGCGGATCAGCTGGATTAGTCCATTCACTGGCAGAAGCGGGGGAACCATCAGCGGTTGCCGAAATGCAGCCTTGGGGTGAAGTCCGCAGCGGAGAGCAAATCGCGGGACCCTTGATCGGGCTGCCCGCGTTCCGTGCCTCTCTACGCGGACCGGGTCTTCGAACTCTCTGACCCGAATCCGACAGCTAACTTCGCAGGCTTGTCAGAGAGGAAAATCTTGACCACGCAGACCACCAGGGGCCGCAGACGCGCGTCCGGGCCTACTGCTGAGCTGCGAACCGCTAACGTTCCCGCGCCAGGCCGCCCACGGGATTCGCAGCGCGAAGTGCGCCGACGCAAGGGTCCCTTGCGTCAAATGGCCGAGTTTGCGGCAGCCAGCGGAGTGGGCCAAAAGGCTGGCGTGGCCCTCGCGGTCACGGGCCTCGTCCTGACTGTAACCATGCCAGGCACCGGCGCCCTGACTGCCACGTCAGAGTCGGGCCAGGCCTCGGCCGCCGTGGGAACGCAGCCCGAGATTCCAGCGTCCGCCAGCGCCACCATCGACTTCAGCCGCGCCGCGGTTTCGACGACGGCGGACCCGGACAGCAGGCTCAAGCAGCTCTTGAGCGCGCAATCCGTCGGCTCAATCCAGGTTTCCTCTTCAAAGGGCACCTTGGGTGCCCCCTTGGATACCTTGGTCGCGTCGTCGCCTTTCGGCTATCGCGTGAATCCCATTACGGGTGCCGTGGGGGAATTCCACCGGGGCCAGGACTTCGTGGCCCAGTGCGGGACCCCTGTGCACGCCGCTGCGGCCGGGAAGGTAACGTTCGCCGGCTGGCACCCCTATGGCGGCGGAAACCGCATTGTGGTGGATCACGGTAACGGCCTGGAAACGACGTATAACCATTTGTCGTCGTTCAACGTCCAGGTGGGCCAAACGGTCAGCCGCGGAGACGTCGTCGCCTTGAGCGGAACCACGGGTGCCTCGACCGGTTGCCACCTGCATTTTGAAGTGATGGTCAATGGCGATGTCGTTGACCCAATGGGCTGGCTGTAGCCAATCCGATGGTCGTCTATCGCATGATTGTCACGCTCCGTGACCTGAATGTGACTTTCGCTCCAAACTCCTGTACCGTCTAACTCGCATCAACTTTTAGAGAGTTGATGCACCCGGGTGGATTGCCTAGCTCTGCCACTGCCCGGGTCTCCGTTCGCAAAACATCGTCTGGCAGAGGCGGGGGACCCACTTTTGGTCATCTTCACGGATGGCCTTGGGGTTAAGTCGTGCGCGATTCCGAAAGGAAGAGCGTGCGGCCGGATGACTCCCATCCGAATCCGACAGCTTACCTCGCGGGCATAGGGAGAGGCCTTTCACGTGTCTTCACGCTCTACTCTTGCGCGCCACCGTGCCGCGGTCACTAAGACCAACTCGCTTGCCGTTATCGCCAAGACGGTCGGCAGCAACGCCGGTGGCGTAGGCCGTCAGGCAGCCGTTATCGCGGCTGCGTCCGGACTGGTCCTTACCAGCGGTATCGCAGCAAACGCTGCCGAAACCAACGTCCCCCGCGAATCCACTGCGACCTCCACCCTGGAAGTCCAGTCCGTCGCCCAAGCCAGCATCGCAGCCGACTCCTCGGTTGCCATCAAGTACGAGCGCCCGGTTGTTTCCACCGAAGCCGCTCCTGTCGCCCAGGCTCCGGTAGCCGTCCAGGAAGCAACTCCTGCGACGCAGAACGACGCTACCGCCACCACTGGCGGCGTCACGGCAACCCTGGCCGTTTCCACTCCTTCCCCTGCTGCGAAGCTTGCCAGCGGCCAGGGTGCAGCAATTGCCGCCGCTGCCTACGCACAGCTCGGCGTTGCCCAGGACTGCACCGCCCTGGCCACCAACGCACTCGCTGCCGTCGGTATCCACTTCCACGGCTGGCCGGCCGACTACCTCTCCCTTGGCCGCACGGTCAGCGCCGCTGAAGCTCAGCCGGGCGACCTCGTCTACTACCAGAACGGCGGCATGGGCATGCCCCACATCGCTGTTTACGTCGGTAACGGCATGGCTGTCCACGGTGGCTGGAACGGTGGCACCACCGCTCTGTACAGCGTCAACGTTGGTTCGGGCCCGGTCTTCATCCGCGTCGGCGGCTAATCAGCTTTTTACAACGTCCCCGTTGCCTTTCGGCAGCGGGGACGTTGTCTTTAATCGCGCCTTCACGGGTTCCCCTGCCCGTGCCCGCCGCATGTACGGCACGTGAACATTGCCCTACAGTCTTCCGGAACCGGCCTGTGGATTCGTTGATTTGGCAATTGACTGCTTACTCTTGTCATGTCGATCCACAGCCCGTACATGCAGAGGGCAGCCGGCCCTCGCGCCCCTGACGGGTGCGGCCGTGAAGAGGTACGTGCATGCGCACACTCGTTCTGAATGCTGGATATGAACCGCTGGCGGTAGTAACCTTCCGCCGGGCGCTGGTCCTTGTGCTTACGGGAAAAGCGAGCGTAGTGGCTGAAGGCGACGAGCCTGTCGTCGGGCCACAGGAGATTCTCGGACGACCCTCCGTGATTCTTCTCAATCGCTACATCCGCCCGAGGTACAACCGGGTCACGGCGGTCACTCGCCGCGGCGTGCTTCGCCGCGACGGACACCGTTGCGCCTATTGCGGGAAAGCAGCCCACACTATTGACCACGTCCACCCCAAATCCAGGGGCGGCGCGGATTCCTGGGAAAACCTCGTGGCGGCGTGCCTGCGGTGCAACAATGCCAAGAGTGACCACACACCGGCCGAGATGGGCTGGAAGCTGAGGTTCACTCCCGCGCCACCCACTGGGACAATCTGGCAAATCAAAGAGCTTGAGAAACCTGCGCCTGCATGGGATCCCTTCCTCTTGCCCGAATCGGCGGCCTGATCCGGAGATGAGGCTGCCTGCCGGGTAATCTGGACGGGTGGACTTCGATGCGGTGATTTTGGCGGGCGGCAAGTCCTCCCGTCTAGGTGGCGTGCCCAAAGCCCAGTTAAAGTACGACGGCGACACCCTCCTTGGGCGCGCCTTTGCGGCTGCGCGCGGGGCCGGGAGGGTCGCCGTCGTCGGGCCTGATCCCGGCACCCTGCCGGCGGGAACGCTGACCGCCCGGGAGGATCCGCCGTTCGCCGGGCCTGCCGCCGCGATCGAAGCGGGGTTGCTCGCTTTGGATATGAACGCCGAAGGCGGCGCCCCGTGGATCCTCGTGCTGGCTTGCGATATGCCCCATGCCGGCGATGCCGTTCCGGTCCTGCTGGCGGAACTGGCGCGCAATGCCGATACCGAAAACACGGGTACCGAAGGGGCCATGGCTGTTTCGCCTGACGGCCGGAAGCAGCCTTTGCTCGGAATCTACCGTTTGTCCGCCCTGCAGCGGGAAGTGCGCGCCGCGGCCGGGCAAGGCGGCCTCGCCAACGCTTCGGTCTTCCGCCTGCTTGCTAGTCTTGATCTGCTGGCGGTACCGGTCCCGGAGGGCTCCACGGATGACGTGGACACCTGGGACGATGCGGCGGCGCTCGGAGTGAACGGCGACCTGCCGTGAAACTGCTGGACAGGGACTGTGGAGGCGGATCGTGAAGACCCAGGAAGAAACGCTTGAGGAATGGTGCCGGAGCCTGCTGCAAGCATTCGAGCTTGAGAACGTTGAACTCGATATCAACGAGATCCTGTCCTTGGCCGGGGTAGCTGCCCACTCGGTTGTCCGTCCGGCAGCACCGTTGACTACCTTCATTGCAGGCCTGGCTGCCGGCCTTGCCGCGGGCTCGGGCCAGGCAACCCAAACCGCGTCGGTGGACGCTGCGTTGGGCCTGGCACGCACGCTCGCCAAGGACTATACCCATGAGGAAACCGACGCCGGATGACGGAAGGCCCCCCGCAAGGCGCAGATCATCCCCAGCCGGATAGCGATAACGAAGATCACGGGCACGGCCACCACGCCGACCATTTGTGGGCGGAAGCCCGGCAACTCGCCTTTGACTGCGCGACGCCCATTCCGTCCGGTCCGGCCGCGTTAAAGGACTCCCTCGGCAGGATCCTCGCGTCTGATGTCCATGCCCTCCAGGATCTGCCGCACTACGCCTCGTCGGCCATGGACGGTTGGGCCGTCAACGGAAGCGGGCCGTGGATCCTCGTTGAGCCGGGCCATCGCTTGGCGCCCCACCAAGCCAGTCCGATCGTCACCGGAGGCTTGGTACCGCCCGGGGCGAAGGCCGTGCTCCGCAGCGAGAGCGGCATCATGTCAACGGACGACGACGGCCTGCCGGTACTCGCGCTTGGCGGAACCGCCAAGCCGGGGGATCCGCGCAACGGGCAACACATCCGTAAAGCGGGGGAGGAAGCGGAGGAGGGCGAGCTGCTGATCAAGGCGGGCGTCGTCTTGAACCCGGCCCACCTTGCCTTGGCAGCGTTGGCCGGACGGGACGAGCTCGAAGTCCTAGGCAAACCGGTCGTCAAGCTCCTTTTGACCGGATCCGAAGTGGTGACCTCGGGCATCCCGGCTCCCGGCAGCGTGCGCGACACCTATGGACCCCAACTGGGCGCCGTCGTCGAACTCCTTGGCGGGATCCGTGGCGGGCAGGTCAAGGTGGGGGACTCCTACGAGGAATGGCTCGCGGGCCTTGACGAAGGTGAGCCGACAGCAGAAACGCCACCCGCCGACGTCGTTATCACCACGGGCGGTACGGGTAAGTCCGGAACGGACCACTTCCGGCGCGCGGTGGCTGAATTGGGAGGCAGGCTGCTGATCGACGGCATCGCGATGCGTCCGGGACACCCGGCGGTCCTGGCCGAACTGCCTGACGGCCGATTTGTCCTCGGCCTTCCGGGCAATCCGCTCGCCGCCATGATGGTCCTTTTCACGATCGGGGCGCCGCTGCTTGCGGCACTTGGCCACGGAAAACTCGACGAGGTGGGCGAGGTGCCTTGCGGTGCCATACTCGACGCCGACCCTCGACGCACGCGGTTGCTTCCGTTCCGGTTCGTGTACGGCCTGGCTTCGCCCGCCCAGCATGCCGGTTCCGGGATGATGCGCGGACTGGCCAGCGCCGACGGCGTCATGGTGGTGCCGCCCCACGGTGTGCAGATGGGCGAATCGGTTCCGGCCTTCCCGCTACCTTGGGGACCACCGCTGCCGCAGCCCAAGCCACAGGAAGACAAGGCAAAGAAGCCGTCCACCAGGTCGGCGCGCAAGGGTCCTTCCGGACCTGTCGACTGGAGTGCCCTGACAGGCTGAGCGTCCTGGGATGGACACGGCTGGAATCGCGGCTCAGGCCTTGCAATGATGGTGGAATGAACACGCATGCTTCTCCCCAAGCGTTCCGCAGCCGCGGGAAGGGCAGGTACCTGACATGGGACGCGTGACACAGCGCCGTAAAATTCATCGCTTCGTCTTGGACGGCTCTCCCCAGGCGCTCGAGCACCCGGTGCGTTTCCGCGAGGATTTCCTCGCCGTCGAAGAACCGTTGGAGGTGCGCCTCGGCCATCTGTCCTTCTCGGTGACGATGCGCACCCCGGGTGACGACTTCGACCTCGTGGCGGGTTTCCTCGTCTCGGAGGGCGTTATCTGGGACGCCGAACAACTCATCTCACTGCGTTTCTGCGCCGGCGAAGACGAGAACGGCGTCCAGACCTTCAACGTGGTTGAAGCACAATTGCGGCCCGACGTCGTCCTTCCCGAGATCGGACGAAACGTCTACACGTCCAGCTCCTGCGGGATTTGCGGTACGGACTCCATCGAGGCGGTCCGCAAATCATCGCACTTCAGCCCGGCCGATGACCCGCTGGCTATCCCGGTAGAAGTCCTCGCGTCGCTTCCGGACAGGCTTCGCGAAGCGCAGGCCGTATTCGACAAGACCGGCGGCGTGCACGCTGCGGGACTCTTCCGGATCCACGACGACGGCGAACCCGAACTTTTGTGCCTGCGCGAGGACGTGGGACGGCACAACGCCGTGGACAAAGTAGTGGGCTGGGCGCTGCGCGAAGGGCTGCTGCCGCTCCGCGGGACGGTCTTGCAGGTTTCGGGCAGGGCGTCCTTCGAGTTGGTGCAAAAGGCCGCGCTCGCCGGAATCCCGGTGCTCGCAGCGGTCAGTGCGCCGTCGAGCCTCGCGGTGGAACTTGCCCAGGACACGGGCCTCACCTTGGTCGGATTCAGCCGGGGCACCAGTTTGAACGTGTATGCCGGCAGCGAGAGGGTAGGCGTTCCGGCAACGCTCTAGTGCCTGTTTGGATAGTCGTCGATCACTTGGCTATTGACCGGGAACAACGTAGATTTTATCCATCGATTGGAACCGTTGTTTCCACCGGCTGGCAACCTTGCCTCGCTAGGCTGCCTGCGACGGTAAAGGAAGCCTCCCTACCCAGCCCGGCGCCAAAGGGGACTTGAATTGCACGACGACCGCCTGATTACCGAGAAGCGGCTCGAACGTTTCGTCCGCGAGCGAATCGCCCCTGCCATCTACGGCCGCGCGGTGCCGTTGGAACTGAGCAGTTGGGATGCGCCGGGGGAACCGGTTCCCGTCTCGGACGCACTCCACCAAATCTTTGAACCCCAGGAGCACGGCGCGGCCTGGGGAAAGGCGTGGAGCACCAAGTGGCTGCGCCTCCGCGGAGAGGTTCCGGAAGGCTGGGGCGCTGCCGAAGGAACAGCCGTGGAAATCGTCGTCGACCTCGGTTTCAGCAACGACGCTCCGGGATTCCAATGCGAGGGCATTGCGTGGCGGGCGGACGGCACAATCATCAAGGCCATCTCTCCACGGAATCGGCATGTTCCCCTGAAGCTGCTTGGCGGTGGCCTTTCCGTGGACTTCTACGTCGAAGCGGCAGCCAACCCGGACGTGACCCAAGGGTGGACGTTCGCGGCAACACCCATGGGTGACAAGGCGACATCCGGGGACGAGCCCAGGTACCGTCTGGGCCTCATCGCCATCGCGGAACTCAACGAGGTTGTCTGGGAGCTCTACCAGGACGTCTGGACCCTGAGCGGGCTCATGCACGAGTTGCCGTTCGACCTTCCCCGGAGGCACGAAATCCTCCGCGCCTTTGAACGCATGCTGGACCTCATGGACCCGGACGACGTCGCCGGCACTGCCGCGCCCGGACGGGAAGCCCTTGCTGAAGTCCTGGGCCGTCCAGCCTACGCTTCGGCGCACGAATTGGTTGCGACGGGCCACGCGCACATTGACTCAGCCTGGTTGTGGCCGGTGCGCGAGACCATCCGGAAGTGCGCGCGGACCTTCTCAAACGTGGTGTCACTGATGGATGAGAACCCGGACTTCGTGTTTTCCTGCTCCTCGGCCCAGCAATTGGCGTGGATGAAGGAGTTCTATCCGGAACTGTTCGTGCGGATCCGGGAGAAGGCAAAGGCGGGCCAGTTCATGCCGGTGGGCGGCATGTGGGTGGAATCGGACACGAACATGCCCGGCGGCGAAGCCATGGCCCGCCAATTCGTGGAAGGCAAGAGCTTCTTCCTGCAGGAATTCGGGATCGAGTGCCAGGAAGCCTGGCTCCCCGACTCCTTCGGATACTCCGGCGCCCTTCCGCAGATCGTCAAGTCCGCAGGCTCCCGCTGGTTCCTCACCCAGAAGATCTCCTGGAACCAGGTCAACCGGATGCCGCACCACACGTTCAATTGGGAAGGCATCGACGGCACACGGCTCTTCACCCATTTCCCGCCCGTGGATACCTACAACGCGGAGCTCCATGGCCGCGAGCTCGCCCACGCCCAGCGGAATTACCGTGAGCATGGCCGGGGAAACGTTTCGCTTGTGCCGTTCGGCTATGGCGACGGCGGTGGCGGACCTACGCGTGAAATGGTCGCCGCGGCGCGCCGCACGGCCAACCTCGAGGGCTCGCCGAAAGTGCGCATGGGAACCGCGAAAGAATTCTTCACACAGGCGGAAGCGGAATATCCCGATCTTCCCGTGTGGGTGGGGGAGATGTACCTCGAACTGCACCGGGGAACGTACACGAGCCAAGCCAACACGAAGCAAGGCAACCGCCGCTCCGAGCACTTGTTGCGGGAAGCCGAACTTTGGTGCTCGACGGCGACAGTGCGCTCGAGTGGTTCCTTCACCTACCCGGCGGAGGAACTGAAGCGCCTGTGGCGCCTCGTGCTGTTGCAGCAATTCCATGACATCCTGCCGGGCAGCGCCATTGCGTGGGTCCACCAGGATGCCGAGCGGAACTATGCGGCGATAGCCCGCGATTTGGAAGCCATCATCGCGAGGGCCGCGGCAGCACTGCTCGGTGAAGGGGAGACCGCCTTCCTGCTCAACGCGGCACCGCAGGAGCGCAGCGGAGTGCCCGCCTTGGCCATCGCCGAGCCTGTCCGCGCGGACAACCCCGTGGACGTCACGGAACGCGCGGGCGGCTACGTCCTGGACAACGGCATCATCCGTGCCGTGATCGATGCCAATGGCCTCCTGACGTCCCTCTTGGACCATGCCAGCGGGCGCGAAGCGATTGCCCCGGGGCAGTTCGGGAACCACCTTGAATTGCATCGGGACACTCCCAACGAATGGGACGCCTGGGACATTGACGCGTTCTACCGCAGGAACGTCGTCTCGGTAGTCGAGGCGCGTTCGGTGACGCTGGAGAGCGCCGGGTGGGACGCCGTCGTCGTGGTTGAACGGACGGTGGGATCGTCCACCATCACGCAGCGTATCTCCCTTGAAGCCGGTTCCGAGTCCCTCGGCATTTCCACCACCGTGGATTGGCAAGAGCGCGAGAAGCTGCTGAAGATCGGCTTCCCGCTGGATGTCCGCGCAGACCGGTCGGCCTCGGAAACCCAGTTCGGGCACGTGTTCCGGGCAACCCACACCAACACGTCGTGGGAAGTCGCCAAGTTCGAGATCTGCGCCCACCGTTGGATCCACGTTGGAGAACCCGGATACGGCGTCACGATTTCAAACGCTTCAAGCTACGGGCATGACGTCACGCGCGCCATCCGCGAGGACGGCGGGACCACAACAAACGTGCGTGTTTCGCTGTTGCGGGCGCCCAAATTCCCGGACCCGCAGGCCGACCTCGGTGTTCACGTCCTCGACCTCAGCATCCGCCCTGGCGCGAGCATCGGTGACGCCGTCGAAGAAGGCTACCGGCGCAACCTCGCGCCGAGGATTGTCACGGGTGGGAACCCGGCCGAGCCGCTGTTCACCGTCTTCAACCAGGCGTTGGTCATTGAGGCCGTCAAACTTGCCGAGGATGGATCAGGGGATGTCATCGTGCGCCTCTACGAATCGCTGGGCGAACGTTCCGAGGGACTCATCACGGCCAACTTCACTACCCGCGGGGTGCAAGCGGTGGATCTGCTGGAGCGTCCGCTCAAGACTCCGGGCGTCGTGCCTGGAGACGGTGCGGCAGAGTTGACCCTTCGGCCCTTCCAATTGGTGACGTTGCGCTTCAGCCGCTGAGAAATCAGCGCGGGAAGTCGGGCGGGAAATGACCGCTTAAAAAGGCTGAGTGGGGGCGGTCCCCAACAGCCCGCCACCACTCATCCCCCCAAATGCGCTCCGGTACGCGCCACAGACCCTTGAAACCCGTTCATTGATTCGAGCGTCAGGCTGCGTCTCCTTCACACATTCATTATTATGGCACGATATAATGGATTTGCGAAAGAGGTTACACGGTATGTTTTTACCGTTGATCTGAAGGTATCGCGCGGACAGTCCGGCGCGCAATGGTCTTGGACAACCAGATTCCGCCCAAACCGAGGGCACTCGCCAAGGCAGCCGAGTAGTTGATGAGCGGCCGCAGCCACGCGTTCGAATCCGGAATGAGCGGAAAGACCTGCGAAACGATCAACAAGGCGAGCCCCGCGAGCAGCATCCCCGAGGCGGCCCGCAGGAGGGCCGGGCCGGAGCTCCGGACTGATCGCCAGATGCCGGGAACGAGGCACGCGGACACATAGCCGGGGTAAGCCCGGCCGAAGGCGGAGTAAAGGTCAAGGGCCGGTTCCGGATCCAGGTCCTCCAGGCCAACGGTGGATCCGGAGGTATCCATCGAGAAGAAAAGGACAGCCGTCAGGACCGCCGTGATCGCCAGGACCGCAATTCCCCACGGCCCCCGAACGGCACGTTCCCCGCCTCTCGAACCGAACGCCCGCGCCACTTTGATGCCCATGAGGAGGAAAGTCCCGTAGAGCAGGAAGCGGAGCAGGAGGTTGCACACATTGAAGCCGCCCATGAGCCCGTCCAGGAACTCATACGGGACCTCGAGGCTAAGCAGGATGTCGAGGGAAATGAGTGCGAACAAAACGAACATCATCCGGTTTTCGCCACGCAAGGCGCTGGGAATCCGGATTCCGGTCAGGGCCAGGCAAACACCAAAAGTGGCCCACGCAAGGACATCGGTCATGCGAGGTTGTCCCAGATCCGCTGGGTTCGGTCGAGCTCATGTTCCTGGCGGCGGAGGCTCTTTCCGAAGGCCTGCAGTCGTTCGCCGGCCAGGAGGGCAAGTTCGCCATCGCTAAGCCGGTTCAAGGCGTCCAAGCGTGCACCGGAGGGCCAACCTGCCTCGGCTTCCGTCACCAGTCCGCTCGCCACGAGGCCGCCGGCCGGTCCGACGCCGGCCTCCCGGGACGTCGCCAAGGCAAGCTCCGGAGGTAGCCGGTTGGACGTCAAGTAGGCGGAAAAGTTTTGTGGGGCGATCCCGACGGCGTCACTGACCCGGTGCCGCAAGTCGCCGTCGTCGATCGCGTCCACCCAGTTCCGGACGGAACTCGGGTGCGGCGTGCCGGCCAAGTCCAGCGTCCGGAGCCCGTCGGGGTGCTCCGAACGGTCCACGACGGCGCGGAGCATGTCCATCGTGGAAACCTGGCTGACGAGCTCGGCGTCCGTCGGCGGCACCGGTGTCCCGCGGAGCGCGGCATACGCCTCGAAGTGCGCCAGCGCATCGAAGGGATTCACGTCAAAGGCCCGGCTGATGCTCACCAACGACGACTCAGCCACCTTGCCGCGAACCAATTGCTGGGCGAGTGTGGTGCGCTTCACTCCCGAGGAACGGCAGACGTCGGCCGTGCTGGTGTTCGGTGCGATCCCGTGCAGCCAGTGTTGGAACGCCTTGGAAGGAAGGGACATGAACCACTTTCTGCTGGACGGCTTCTGTAGCACTGTAATTTTACGATCAGCGCACATTGAATTATGCTTGATTCTCGAACCCGCTGGTCCGCACACCCCCCAAGTCCGGACCAGCGGGTTCTTCCATGCCCGCCCGCCAGGCGGGCAGTGAGAGGATTGACTAATGACTGCAACGCTTGTCGCCAAAGAACTCTCCGGCGGCCACGGTCACCGCACTTTGTTTTCCAAACTGTCCCTCACCGTTGCCCCCGGCGATGTGGTGGGCGTCGTCGGCGCCAATGGCGCCGGAAAATCCACCCTGCTGCGGATCCTCGCCGGAGCCGACCGCCCGCAAGGCGGAACGGTCAGCCTTGCGCCCAGCGATGCCTTCGTGGGCTGGTTGCCCCAGGAACACGAACGCACCCCGGGCGAAACGGTCGCCGCCTACATCGCCCGCCGTACCGGATGCGCCCAGGCGACTTCCGACATGGAAGAAAGCGCGGAAGGGCTCGCTTCAGGCGCGCCTGGCGCTGACGACGCCTACTCGTTCGCATTCGACCGGTGGATGGCCTCCGGAGCTGCCGACCTTGAGGACAGGATCCCTGCCGTCCTGGCGGAACTCGGGCTCGACGCCGGACCCGAAGCCCCCATGACGGGACTCTCGGGTGGCCAGGCTGCCAGGGTGGCTTTGGCGGCATTGCTCCTGAGCCGCTTCGACGTCGTCCTCCTCGACGAACCCACGAACGACCTCGACCTCGACGGACTGGCACGGCTTGAGTCCTTCGTCCAGGGCCTGCGTGGCGGTGCGGTGCTGGTCTCCCACGACCGCGAATTCCTGGCTCGTTGCGTCACCAAAGTGCTCGAACTGGACCTCGCGCAGAACAGCGTCGCGGTCTACGACGGCGGCTACGATTCCTTCCTCGAAGAACGCGCAGTGGCCAAGCGCCATGCGCGCGAGCGCTACGAAGAATTCGCCAACACCAAGGCCGACCTCGTTGCGCGTGCGCGGACCCAACGGGAATGGAGTTCGCAGGGCGTCCGCAACGCCATGAGGAAAAACCCGGACAACGACAAGATCCGCCGGGCAGCGAGCACCGAGTCCTCCGAAAAGCAGGCCCAGAAGGTCCGGCAGATGGAATCGCGCATCGCCCGCCTCGAAGAGGTCGAGGAGCCGCGCAAAGAGTGGCAGTTGCAGTTCAGCATAGGCCAGGCTCCCCGGTCCAGTTCCGTCGTCGCAACCTTGCGGGACGTCGTCGCGCGCCAAGGCGACTTCACCCTGGGGCCGGTCAACCTGCAGCTCAACGCGGGAGAGCGGATCGGAATCACCGGTCCGAACGGCGCCGGAAAGTCCACCCTCCTGCGCCTGCTGCTCGGGACGCAAACGCCGGACGCCGGCGAGGCTTCAATGGGCGTGTCGGTGGCGATCGGCGAAGTGGACCAAGCGCGGGGACTCTTGGCGGGGCACCTTCCGTTGGCGGACGCCGTCGAAGCCGTTTTGATTGACTGGAGTTCCGCGGATGTCCGCACGCTCCTGGCCAAGTTCGGCCTCAAAGCGGACCACACCTCCCGGACTGTCGACTCGTTGTCCCCGGGCGAGCGCACGCGCGCCGCCCTTGCCCTGCTCCAAGCCCGCGGGGTCAACCTGCTGGTCCTCGACGAGCCCACCAACCACCTCGACCTGCCGGCAATCGAGCAGCTTGAGGAAGCCTTGGACAGCTACGACGGCGCCGTCTTGCTGGTCACGCATGACCGCCGCCTGCTCGAAAACGTCCGCCTCGATTCCCGATGGCATCTCGAGGACGGCACCGTAACAGAACTGCACCACACTTCCGGAATGGGGAATCACCAGCCATGAGCATGGATGGCGTCGCTTGGCGTTCGCTTTACAACATCAGCCGTGCCAAGAGCGGCTCCCAGCCGTTCTCCCGGGAAACCATCAGGCGCGTCTTGGCTTTTGCCAAGCCGTACCGCAACAAGCTGATCGCGTTCGTGGTCTCTTCCATCGTGGGCGCGTTCCTCGCCGTTGCCACGCCTGTCCTTGCCGGCCGGGTGGTGGACGCGATCATCGCCCATTCCGCGGCCGGCATCGTGATCGGCCTCGCCGGGCTCATTGCGGCGGTCGCGGTTGCCGACGCCGGGCTGGGACTGCTGACCCGCTGGTTGTCGTCGGTGATCGGTGAAGGCGTGATCGTCGACCTGCGCACCCGGGTTTTCGACCACGTGCAGCGCATGCCCATCGCGTTCTTCACCCGGACCCGCACCGGCGCCCTGGTCAGCAGGCTGAACAACGACGTCATCGGCGCCCAGTCGGCATTCGCCGGCACGCTTTCCGGCGTGGTCAGCAACTTCGTGTCCTTGGTCCTCACGCTCTTGGTCATGCTCAACACATCGTGGCTGGTCACGGTGGTGGCCATGGTTTTGTTGCCGGTCTTCCTCATCCCGGCCCGGCGGATGGGTTCGAAGCTCGCCGACCTGCGGCGCGAGGCTGCGACCCACAACGCCGCAATGGGAACCCAGATGACTGAACGCTTCTCAGCGCCGGGCGCCACCTTGGTCAAGTTGTTCGGCCGCCCGGACGAAGAGTCCGCCGAGTTCGCCCTGCGCGCCGGACGCGTGCGGGACATCGGGGTCCGCACTGCGATGCTGCAATTCACCTTCATCACCGCACTCACCTTGGTCTCGGCCCTCGCGCTCGCGCTTGTTTACGGCTTGGGCGGCTGGCTTGCGCTCGGCGGGCAGCTGGCAGCGGGCGACGTCGTCGTGCTGGCGCTGCTCCTCACCCGCCTGTACGCACCGCTCACCGCGCTGTCCAACGCGCGTATCGAGATCATGAGTGCCCTGGTCAGCTTCGAGCGGGTTTTCGAGATCCTGGACCTCGAGCCGCTCATCCAGGAGAAGCCCGACGCCGTTGCCGTGGACTCCGGGCCTGTTGCCGTGGAATTCGATGACGTCCGATTCGGATACCCGTCCGCGGACAAGGTTTCGCTCGCGTCGCTCGAGGACGTCGCCACTTTGGACACCCGTGGTGGCGAGGAAGTCCTGCACGGCATCAGCTTCAGGGTAGAGCCGGGCCAGACGGTGGCGCTGGTCGGTTCGTCCGGCGCCGGCAAGTCAACGGTGGCCCAGTTGCTTTCCCGGCTCTACGACGTCGATTCCGGCGCGGTACGTCTCGGCGGGCATGGCCCGGGGACCGGCCTGGACATCCGGGACGCCACCTTCGACTCGCTGCGGACCACGCTTGGCATGGTCACCCAGGACGGGCACCTTTTCCACGAGAGCATTGCCTCCAACCTGCGGCTCGCGAGCCCGGGAGCGAGCGACGAGGAAATGTGGGACGTGCTGCGGCGTGCGCGGCTCGAGGCCATGGTCCGTTCGTTGCCGGACGGCCTGGAGACGGTGGTGGGGGAGCGCGGCTACCGGCTCTCCGGCGGCGAGCGCCAGCGCCTCACGATCGCCCGACTGCTCATCGCCCAGCCGAGGGTGGTCATCCTCGACGAAGCCACGGCCGCCCTCGACTCGACGAGTGAAGCCGCCGTCCAGGCGGCCCTTGGCGAGGCGCTCGAGGGGCGTACCGCCGTCGTGATTGCCCACCGGCTCTCCACGATCCGTGCCGCGGACGTCATCCTGGTGGTGGAAGACGGCTCGATCATCGAACGCGGAACGCATGCAGAGCTCCTTGCTGCGGATGGCCGCTACGCCGAGCTCTACAACACCCAGTTTGCCGAGGCCGCGGCGGTTGCCCAGGAGGCGCTCCCGGAGCTGTGACGGCCGGCAGGTTCCCGTGGCGTCGACGTCAGCTGCGGACGATGTGGCGGACCTCCGGAGCAATTTCAAGCCGGTTCCGTCCGGCGTTCTTCGCCGAGTACAAAGCCATGTCTGCCTCCTTGAGGAGCCTTTCGCTACTGACCCGGTGCCCGGAAACGTAGGCTGAGACTCCGGCGCACACCGTCAGGGTGCCGGAGGGATTCCCGGAATGGGCAATATCCAGCGAGCGGATCGATTCCAGCGCCCGCAGGAGGCGTGTTTCAGCGCCGGTTACCCTTTGGCCGGGAAGCAAGAGGACGAATTCCTCCCCGCCGAAGCGGTAGATTCCGTCGCTCTTCCGTCCTTCGCTGGCCAGTGAGTTGGCAACCGCCTGAAGCGCTGCGTCTCCAGCCTGGTGGCCGTAAAGGTCGTTGTAACTCTTGAAGTTATCGACGTCGCAAATGGCCACGCTGTAGTCCGTTCCATAGCGTGCGCTTCTATCGTGCAACTCTTCGAGGTCTTCCGCGAGCTTTAGCCGGTTGTGGAGTTTGGTCAGGGGATCGGTTCGGGCTTGTTCGGCCAGTGCCTCACGGTAGCGGGCGAGGTCTGCATGCAGCGAGGTGACTCTTTGGGCCACCAGGAGCCGGGTATGCAGGGTGAACGGGTCAAGGGGTTTGGCCACGTAGTCGTCCGCCCCGGCCTCCATTCCCGCGACCACGTCCGCGTGTGAATCCTTCGAGGTCACCAGGACGAGGTAGGTGTAGGAATCTTCCTCCGCGGAGCGGATTGCCCGGCAAAGATCCAAGCCGTCGAGTCCCGGCATCATGAGGTCCGTGACCACTACTTCGGGGCGGTTTCGCTGGTAGAGCTCCCAAGCGGACGTGCCGTCGGCGGCCACGATGCAGTCATGTCCGGACTGTTCGACCGCAGCCTGGGCAACCAAGCGCGAGCCGAAGTCGTCGTCCGCTACGAGCACCTTCATCGCGCCACCGACAGGGCCCGTTCCAAGGCTTGGTCGACGAGCGCGAGTTCGTCTTCCAGGCTCGCCAGCAGGGCCGGGTCAACAGCGTGCGACGTTGCTGCGCTGCGTTCAATTTCCGCACACAGCTTGGCCGCCCGGACCGCGCCGATATTCGCCGATGATCCTTTCAATTTGTGCGCCGCCTGCCTGGCGGCCTCACGTCCTCCGTTGTCCAGGGCTTGGCGGAGCGCATCAAGGCTGGGTCGGATGTCTTGCCGGAAGGCCAGGGCGGCGGCTGGCAGCAACCCCATCCCGTCCGATGGTCCGAGGTCCCGCAGGATGTCCAGCCGGGCGGGATCCAGCGCGGGTCCTACCGGACCTTCCGCTGAGGCGTCGGGAATCCACCGGTCAAGGACCTTTTCGAGTCTGTCCATGTCCACCGGCTTGGTGAGGTAGTCGTCCATCCCCGCCGCTAGGCACCGCTCGCGGTCTTCATCCAGGGCACCCGCCGTCATGGCGATCACTGGAAGCCTCTTGCCGCCATTTTGCCGCGCCCGGATGGCCTTCGTTGCCTCGAAGCCGTCCATGACAGGCATATGGCAATCCATCAGGACCGCCGCGTAACGGGTCGCCGCTGTGGCAGCGACCGCTTCGCTTCCATCAGAGACGACGTCGACCTCGTACCCCAGTTTCGCGACCATGCTCCGCGCTACGAGCTGGTTCACCTCGTTGTCCTCCACCACCAGGATCAGGCCCCGTGACGGCTGGCTTATGCTCACAGGAAGCGTGGGAGCCGCAACGGGCGCGGCCGCCGGGCGGCTCGCCACGAGCCGCATCAGGCGATCATAGAATTCGGAACTGCGGACTGGTTTCGTCAACCACTCCCGGACCCCTGCGGCCACAAGGTCGGCCTTATCTACGTTCATGGTGGATGTCAGCATGATGATCCGCGTGGAATTCAAGGCGGCATCGGTGCTCAGTTGCCGGGCCAGCTCCAGGCCGTTCATGTCCGGCATGCACATGTCGAGCACGGCAATGTCGAAGGGATGCCCGGCCTTGGACTCCTCACCGCAGCGGACCAAGGCTTGGCGGGCGTCGCCCACAGCTTCGGGAACCATCTTCCAACCCGCCAATTGATTCTCGAGCACCAAACGGTTGGTTGCGTTGTCGTCGACCACGAGGACCCGGAGTCCGGTCAGTTGGTCGGGCGAGATCGACGGCGGATCTGCAGCCGGACTCGCTGGCGTCAGCGGAAGGGTTGCCCAGAAGATGCTGCCGTTCCCGAGTGAGCTGTCTACCCCGATCTCGCCGCCCATCACTTCGGTAAGCCGCCGTGAGATGGCCAGGCCAAGGCCGGTTCCTCCGTACCTCCGGGTGGTGGAAGCGTCCGCTTGCGAGAACGATTCGAAGAGCCTGAGGTGGTCCTCGGCATCGATTCCGATTCCCGTGTCACGGACTTCGAAGCGCACCCGCACGGTTGTGCTGTTTCGTTCCACTACCCTGACGCTGATGACCACCTCGCCCGCAGGGGTGAACTTCACGGCGTTCGAGGCCAGATTGAGCAGAATCTGCCTGATGCGGCCCGAGTCGCCCACGAGCATCGCCGGAACGTCCGGCCGGCAATACGCAATCAGCTCCAGGCCCTTCGCTTGGGCGGCTTCGGCCATGAGCGCGGCGAGCTCTTCCACCAGGGTCCGCGGGTTGAAGGGAGCGGGGTCGAGATCGACCTTGCCGGCTTCGAGCTTCGAGAAATCCAGGATGTCGTTGATCAAGGTCAACAGGGCTTCGCCCGCGCCCTTGACTCCTTCGGCGTATTGGCGCTGCCGTTCTTCCAACGGGGTGTCCAACAGCAGACCGGTCAAGCCAATCACGCCGTTCATTGGTGTGCGGATTTCGTGGCTCATCGTTGCCAGGAATTCCGACTTCAAGCGGCTTGACTCTTCCGCTGCCTCGCGGGCCGTCACCAATTCGGCCTGTGCGATTTTGCGTTCGGTGATGTCCTGGGCGATGGTCGCGATTCCATGAACGCCGTTGCTGCCCCGGATCGGGGACATTGTCAGCGAGACTGGAACAACGGAGCCGTCGATCCGGAGACGCTTTGTTTCGTAGCTGTGTGTTTCCCTGCCGCTCCTGATAGCTGAGAGGAGTTTGCCTTCCTCATCTTGTAGTTCCTCCGGGATGATGAAGGAGACATGCCGGCCAATGGCCTCGGCGGCGCTGTACCCGTAGATCCGTTCGGCCCCGGGGTTCCAACTGGTGATGACCCCGTCCAGGGACTTGCCTACGATGGCGTCCGCCGAGGAATTGACGATCGCCCCGAGGCCTTCGAGCTCCGCGGTGCGCTGGGCGACTTTGGACTCGAGGTCCCGCGTGAGGTTGATGTTCTCCAGGATCATGAGGATCTGGCGCGTCACCGCCAGAGCCAACACGGTGATTCCCACACCTTGGAGGAAAGGATCGGCCGGTCGGCCGGTCCGGATGGGTGCCACCATGACCATGCCGACGACCGGAACGTATGGCAGCAGTTCAAGAGCGAGGGTGTAGAGCCGCCGGTCCGGCCTGTCTCGCGTCGAGTAGGGGACCATCGGGGCCAAGGCGACCAGGAGGAACGCCATGATCCAACCTCCGGCGAGAGGGGTGCCGGTGAGCCCGGTGACGCCGTCGGCGGTCAGTTTTACGTAGGTGCTGTCCGTGATTGCCAGGACGAGCAGCCCGCCACCAAGGCACACCCACCGCAGCCGTTCGCCGGGAGCCCTCCGCATGGTCAGTACCAGGACGATCGAGACCATGACGATGTCGACGACAGGATACGCAAGCCCCGTGAGATGGGTGAGGATGTCCGGCCCCTCGGCTTTGACCATGGAGCCGAGCACCGTGGCCCAGCTCAGGAACAGCACGGCGGAGGCGATCACTGCAGCGTCGAGGAGGGTCCGCACGAAGGCCACCCGGGACGCGCGCGGACGGGGGAACATGTAGATGCCGATCGCGGCCGGGATCCCGTAACCGACGAAAGCGGCATCGGCGAGGGAAGGATAGGGGTAGTCGTGGTCCCGGGTGAGGCCGTAGAAGGTCCAGATCGCCTGGCCAATCGCCCAAAGTAGGATTGCCGCGGCCATGGTCCACCAAGCGCGTGCGCTTTCGCCCTTGCGCAGTGCGGCCTGTGCGCAACTGGCGGAAGCGATCAGTGCGGCACCAAGGATCACGAGGTCCCCGGCTGACTGCGCTGCGGAGCTTCCCCGGTACACGCCGAGGACTACCGTCAGGGTAGCGACGGCGGCACCGCTCGCAGCGGCCAGCCACGCGAGGGCTGGCCTTCGCGCCATACGCCCGCGGATCTCGACGGCCGGACTGCGCCGGCGCTCGCCAATGGATTGCATACGATCCCCCAGCTGGACCTGTCTATGCAGAGACCTGGATTTAGTTAAAGAAAACTTTGCCACTACATGGCCAAAAGCTCCATGGTTCTGGTGGGAATTCCGGCTCTGGTTTCCCGAACCGGCGCTACTTTTGACTCGCGCTACTTTTGACCGAGCAGGGGGAGCACGTGGTCCGTCAGGAGCGGGGCAAGATCGTCCGGGAGCTCCGCTTCGAGGTCCAGCCAGCGGATCTCGGCGATCTCGGCCGAAGGCCGGGCCCCCCAGGTTCCCGGAGCAGTGAAGACCGTTGCTTCGATGTCCGTGGCGGCCTCGTTGGCGGCAACCGCGAGCCATGTCCCCAGGAGTTCCAAAGCATCCGGCCCGACGACGATGCCGACCTCCTCGAACAGCTCCCTGGACGCCGCTTGGGCGGCAGTTTCGCCAGGTTCGGGCTTGCCGCCCGGATGCATGAACTTGTCCGTGCCGCGCTTGCGCACGGTCAGGAGCCGTCCCGAGCGGTCGTAGACGCAGACTGCGCTGACGATGATCAGGTCTTTGGCCGGGTGTTCCTGGGTCATTGCATCCTCCTCAGCCGGGATTCCAGCAGCAGGTCCTTGGCGGGTCCCCGGACGTCCCAGGCGTAGCTGAATTCATCCGGCCCGGCCCAGGAGTAGTTGACTTTGTAGTCGTCGGGCGCGCACCAATGCGTGTCCTCGTTGGCGTGCTCGACGAAGCTCATCCGATGGAATGGCCTCCCGTCGGGAAAATAGACATCCAGCGCTGCCGGCGAGTCCGAGGGCCGCAGGAGGTACTCGCGGAATGCCGGTCCGGTGTGGGTGGGCCAGCTCATGGTTCCGTCTTCGCGCAGGAGGAGGCCGCCGTCGGGGGTTTCCGAGTAGCGTACGACGCCGGTAAAGGTTCCGCGGGTGCCGGCGGCGCGGTCCCAAAGGGACCGGTGAATGCTCCATTCGCCGAGCAGATAGGCCCGAAGATCCGGCGCCGGGAGCGATTCGCGCGACTGGTCTTTCAAGTGCCCTCGATTGGAATCGAACCAACGACACCGGCTTTAGGAGAGCCGTGCTCTATCCACTGAGCTACGAGGGCCTGTGCCGGGGAGGAGTTTCCAAGGAGCCGCCGTCCGGACACGCATTCAAGCATACAAGCTGCGGCGACGCGGCTCGACCACCGACACCATGCCTCCGGGGCCCTGCCGTAGGCTGGCGGCCATGAGAGACCAGATCACGGTACCGGCAGCGCGCGGAGACTACGTCCCGGACCTGGCCTTGACCCGATCGGTCATCGGCGGCTGGGCCCACCTGAGCGTGGTGCAGTATTTCGTGGCCGAATCTGCGGTGATTGCTGCCTGGGCCGGACCGGAACCGTACAGCCGGCGGACGGGCTTCATCAGCGACCTCGGTGCCCTCAAGTGCGGTATCTACGAGCACCGCGATGTCTGTTCGCCATTGCACTTACTCATGGATGCGTCGTTTGTGGTGCAGGGGCTCGGGATGCTGTTGGGTGCGCTGTTGCTGACCTCGACGCTCCTGAGTATCGCTGCCCGTCCCGGCGTGCGGATCCAGCCAGGTGCCGCCTACCGCAGGTCCTGGTCCGCCGCCGTCGTGATCCGTATCCTCACGGCAATATCCGGGCTCGGAACCGTCATTGTGGGCCTCGTGCCGGAGGACCTTGGATCTCCATTGCACCTCACGGGAGCGCTCATGTTCTTTATCGGCGGCGCGTTCGCCCTGCTCGTCCTCGGAGTGCTCTGGCTGCCACATACGGTGGCGAGTTGGTTCATCCTCGTTTGCGGAACGGTGTCCTTCGTCGCCCTCGTCGCCGGTGGCCTGACCCGGATGGCTGTGCCCGAGCCCGGAACCCTGGAGCGGCTGATGGCGTATCCGTTGACCATCGGATTCAGCGCCGCGGGCCTGGTCATCGCCCAGAGGGTGCGGGACGTCAGGCGGGCGGCCCGCTTCCAAACCCGCTGAATCGTCGGGCGAAATCCCTTGTTAACGAGTGGGTATGTTTGGATTATCATGAGTGCACTTGCGGGAAAGTGCCGGGCTGAGGGTTCCATGCAGCCCGGCTGACAGAAGATTGATCGACACAGCAGAACATAGGACCCATGACTCATCAGCTTGTTCTGCCGGGCGCGGAGCTTCCGCCGGGCGTTACGGCTCCGCCGGGTGCCAGCGCGGTGCCGGGTGCGGCGACGCCCGCTCCGATTACCGTCAATTTCGGCGACGACGGGATCGTTGAGGTCACGCTCCCCGTCAACGCGGTTGTCCGGTCCCGTGAAGCCAAGGCAGCGGCCTCGGCCATTCGCGAATTTTCGGGCGGCCGGAAGGTCCCCCTTCTGCTGAACGTGACCGGCGTGCTCGCCATCACCAACGACGCTCGGGCGTCCTACGGGAATCCCCTCGCCATTTCGGCGTGTGCCCTGCTGGGGGAGAGCCCCGTGGACCGCGTGATCGCGCACTACTTGCTTCGCGCGAAGCCCGATTCCTTGCCCGCGCAGTTCTTCACCTCCGAAGCGGAGGCCCGTGAGTGGCTGAAGGAACACGATGGTGAATCCTGAGACGCAGGATCCGCGCCTCCTTGCCCTCGTGGAAGGCGTGGTTCGAATCGCCGACGGTGACCTCAGCACCAGGATCCCCGTCTCCGGTCCACGGGACGAAGTTGCCGCCGTCATCACAGGCATCAACCTCATGGCAGACGATCTCCAGGCCATTTACCAGGAGCTGGAGGAACGGGTGGAAAGCCGTACCGCGATGCTTCGCGAGGCCCAGATCGAGCTGGAACGGATGGCGCTCACCGATCCGCTCACGCAACTGGCCAACCGCACCGCACTCAATCGGGCCCTCAGCCACGAGCTCACGGAGTCCGAGCGTGGGGAGCTTCCTCCCGCTTTGTTGGTCATGGATTTGAACTCGTTCAAAGGGATCAACGACACCTTGGGCCACGGAGCAGGCGATACGGTCCTGCAGGTCACCGCCCAGCGTCTACTCGCGGCCGTCCGCGACGGCGATACCGTCGCCAGGCTCGGCGGCGACGAGTTTGCCGTCATGCTGCCAAAATCCACGGCGGCCCACGCGCGGGGAGTGGCCAAACGGATCTTGCGCGCGGTGGGCGAGAGCATCGACATCGGAGAAGTGCGCATCATTTGCGGAACCAGCATCGGCCTCACTGTCGGCCAACCCGGCCAGACTGTGGACGACGTCGTGATGGAAGCTGACACGGCCATGTACGCAGCGAAGGCCGAGCAACGGAGCAGTGTCCGGGTTTTCGAACCGGCGCTGCTCTACGCCCGGCGGCTGCAGGGCCTCATGATCACGGAATTGCGCGAGGCGATCCGCACGGATCAGTTGGTGCTGTTTTTCCAGCCGGTCGTGGAACTGAGCTCAGGGCGAATCGAAGGCGC
Organism: Arthrobacter terricola; assembly: GCF_004354015.1. GTDB lineage: Bacteria > Actinomycetota > Actinomycetes > Actinomycetales > Micrococcaceae > Arthrobacter > Arthrobacter terricola. The sequence goes on along the minus strand of NZ_SMRU01000005.1, from coordinate 39,269 downwards.
AGAGGCTTTGGTGCGCTGGAACCACCCCGAGCGCGGCCTGCTCATGCCGGACCAATTCATACCGTTGGCCGAGGAAACCGGCATCATCATTGATCTCGGCTATTGGGTATTGCGCCAGGCGATGCGGCAATTGCGCGAATGGCAGGAGGGACCGGGCGATACAGGCGACTTCAGCATGCGGGTCAATATCTCGACCACCGAACTGCAAAGCCTCGAATTGATCGAGCATGTGAGGGAAGTGCTCGCCGAAACCGGGGTGGAAGCCTCCAAACTGGTCATCGAACTGACGGAATCAATGGCCGTGAACGGCAGCGACATCGACAAATACTCGTTGACCGGACTGCGGCGCTTGGGCATCCGCCTGGAGATCGACGACTTCGGTACCGGTTATTCGTCCATCAGCTATTTGCGCAACCTGCCCGTCAACGTGGTGAAGATCGACCGTTCGCTTATACAGGGCCTGGGCTCGGACGAGAAGGAACGCGACTTTGTTGCCGCCGTCCTGCAACTTATCCATGCGTGTGGGATGCAGGCGGTCGCCGAGGGAATCGAGACCGCGGAGCAGGCTGCCGAACTTGCCCGCCTCGGCTGCGCCAGCGGCCAAGGCTATTATTTCGGGCGGCCCATGGCTGCGGACAAGTTCGCCGAACTCCTGGCGGGCTCCTAAGCGTTCGGCAGTGCCGCCGTCGTACGCGCCGCCCTGGAGCGCACCGCCGTCGTACGAACGCGGAAGGGCACCTCACCGCGGTGAGGTGCCCTTCAGTATGACGCTTTAGCTGCTGCTAGTTGGTCGGGTCGCTCTTGATAGTGGCGTTCGGCCACCAGCCGGTCGCGAGCGGGTTGCTCGTGGTGGTGACGTTCGGCCACCAGCCGGTTGCATCCGTGGAGGTGGTGGTGGCGTTCGGCCACCAACCGGTTGCTACCGAAACGGTCGTGGAAAAGTTCGGCCACCAACCGGTTGCTACGGACGAATCCTGCGAATGGTTCTCGCTGCTGGCGGAAACGGCTGCCGAGCTGGTAATCCCGCCAAGCAGGATGGCTGCGGCCGCAAGGAGTGCGGCGATGGTTCTTTTCATACGGAATGCTCCTGATATGAGTTACTGATGCGACTGGAGTGAATGGAGTGAAACATGCTAATTATAGAATCTACGACACGCCGTGTCACTAACGGTTTGTCAGCTGGAGCAAAAACCGTGCTAATCGTCGGGTATTCGCCGCGATGCATTGCCTCTGGCCGGGAACCGGGCAGCACCGGGACATAATGGAGCTATGCGAGAAAAGAAGGTCGCGCCGTCGTACGCTGCCGCGGAACTTGAGGCGAGGGGTCATCGCGCGAGCCATGACTTCGCCAAAGCCGCGGACGGCGCGCGCTCGGCCGCGGACATTGCCCTCGACGAGGGCGACTCCGCCGGCTGGTGGAACATGACTTTCCTGCAAGCGGAAAACCTTCTCGACGCCGGCGAGTTCAATGAGAGCGTAAAGCTGGCCAAGTCGCTCTTGGAGGCTCCCCTCGCGGCGACCTCAGTGCAGAACCGCGCCCGCGCGCTCATCCTTATGGCGAACTCGCTCCGTGGCGAGGGGCTCCTGGAGATGGCGGCTTCCACCGCGGCGTCGGCTGTTGGACTGGTGGACGACGAAGCGGACATGGAAATCGATGTGCACGCCCGGCAAGCCCTGATCGCCGCTTATGGCGAGTCCGGGAAGCTCGACGAAGCCTGGGCAGAATGCTTGTCGCTATCCGAACGGATCTCCGACGAAACCGATGACCAATTGGCTGGCAAGGCCTACTGGGTGATCGGCAATGTGGCCTTCCTTTGCGACAGGATCGACGACGGACTGCACTACCACGAGCTCGCCGCGGAAACTTTCTCCCCTTCCCGGAACCTCGATGTCTGGGCCAAGTTCAACAAAGCCTCCGCCGCGATGAGGCTCGCCGCCGAAATCGCGGATGCCGCCACACTTAGGTGCATTGAACGCGCGGAACTTGCCACCGACGTCGTGGGCGGAAGTGAGGAAGACATCATCCTCCTCCGCCTCAACCGCGCACATTGGAACTATCTCGCCGGGGAAGCAGGCGAGGCGATTGAACTGCTTGGCGAGATCAAGGACCGCGCCGACCAATTGCCCCCGCAAATCGCCGGCGAAGTCTTCCTCCTACTCGGGCGGGCGCAGGCCGAAACCGGAAACAAGCAAGCAGCCGCTGAAAGCCTCGTGGAGGCAGCGGACCGCTTCGACAAAGCCGGAGCACACCAGCGCGCCCTCCAAGCGCGGGAGATGGTCGAAACCGGGAACAGCCCGGATCAGGAATAGTGCCGGGAGTGCAGGCTTGTCAGGCGCGCTTTGACCGCTGCCGGCCCAGCACGGCGGCCACCACCCCAACAACCACGCTCACCAGGAACAGCACCCAGCCCACCACGGTGAGCGTCGACGCCAACGCGACCTGACCGCCGTCGGGCACTGGAGACGCCAGTGCGGTGTCGATGGCGATGTTGCCCCACAAACGGACCAGTGCGAACAGCAGGGGAGCCGCCCACAGAGCCCAACGCATCGCCCGGCCAGCAACGTTGGTACCGATCAGCAGTACCCAGGTGAACGCGAAGATCAGCGGGAACAGGGTGCCGGCGGTCTTGTGGATGAAGCTGAGCTGGCCACGGGCGTCGTCGTTCATGGCGCTGTGGAGGTGCTGGACGTAGTCCGTCGAGAATCCGCCGGCAAGGGAATCGGGCATGGCCAGGCCGCCGGACAGCTGGGTCATCTGGTTCAGCGTCAAAAGGTGCACATACCAGAAGAGCAGAACGCTCGCCACGATGCCGGCGACCACCACGAGCTTTGCGTTGCTCGCGGCCTTCTCGGGCGACCGCTGCGTAGTGGGATTCACCACCGAGGGCGATGATTGCTCCGGGACGACGGCATTCGCGCCGTGCTTCTTGATGCGCTGGGCGCGAGTCTTGGCCATGCCATCCATTATCCCGCCACTTAAGCTGGAAACATGACCACAGGCAGGCATTCCGCTATAGAACTTGATCCTTCGCTCAATGATTACGAGCTGGCCGCGGCCCTCGTCCGGGAAGCCGGGCAACTTGCACTGCTCATGCGCATGGGCGGATTGCAAGGAGAACGGAAGACATCGGTGTCGGACATTGTCACTGCCGCGGACCGGGCAGCCGAAGCCTACGTGCTCGAACAGCTCCGTCGCTGCAGGCCCGATGACGGGATCCTGGGCGAGGAAGGCAGTTCGGTGGCCGGGAGCAGCGGCCGTACCTGGGTGATCGATCCGGTAGACGGTACCTACAACTTCCTCCACGGCTCCACATACTGGTGCTCGGCCATCGCGTTGAGGCGCGACCAAGAGGTTTCTGCTGTTGATGTGGACCCTGACGTGATCCTAGGCGCGATCTACCAGCCTGAATTGGACAAGCTCTGGACCGGCGGCGAGGGCCATGCCGCCTCATTGAACGGAGAACGGATCGCGGGACCGTCCAACGCGGCATTGAGCGAACTTGGCGCTGCAACCTACATCCATCCCACATGGTTGGCCGATCCCCGCGCCGCCATGCCTTGGCATGCCGCTGCGGTTTCCGCTGCCTCGCTGCGGATGTTCGGCTCCGGCTCGTGCGACCTGGGACGCGTGGCCGACGGCGAACTCGGGTGCTGGTTCCAACACAGCTGCCCTGAGTGGGACTGGCTCCCCGGCAAGGCGATCGTCCGCGCAGCAGGCGGGGACACCGCCGTCGTAAACGTCAACGGTCTGAACTGGTTCATCGCGGGAGGCCCGACGGCGGTCAGCCAGATCCGCGGGGCGCTGACGTCTGTGCCGCAATTCGCCTGAGCATGCTCCTTGCTAGGGGTGTGCGTTGCGCATGCTCCTTGTTTGGGGTGAGGGGTGGGCATAACCGGGTTATGTCCGTTGGTCGCGGTGTGCGCTGAGCATGCTCCTCGGGGGTTCGTCACGTTGACATTGGGTGTCAGTGCCACCGCCTAGACTTGTATGCACCATGGATATGTTGTTTGACCCGTACGCGGATGGCCCTTTCAAAGCCGGCAGCAGGGCTGCCACCAAGGACGCTCCTGCCATGCTTTCGCGCTCCGGCGGGGGTCTGCCGGGCTTCGAGAGAGGGATGCCCGACGCCGGTCACCGCCTTGCGGAAGGACCCAGCCCGGAAGGACACAGCCAGCCGGCACATAGCGTGCCGGGAAGCGAGCTTCCGGGTGCCCCAGTCCGTGAAGCCCACGGTTCTCCGCACCAAGGCCAAGCCGGTTTGCCGTCGCGCGAGGCCCTGCTCCAGGGATTGAATCCGCAACAAGAGGAAGCCGTCAAGCATGCCGGCAGTCCGCTGTTGATCGTCGCGGGCGCAGGATCGGGAAAGACGCGTGTGCTGTCCAACCGCATCGCCTACCTGATTGCCACAGGACGCGCGCATCACGGTGAGATCCTCGCTATCACGTTCACCAACAAGGCAGCCGCGGAAATGCGGGAACGCATCGAGGCCTTGGTGGGGAACCGGGCGAAGTCCATGTGGATTTCCACGTTCCATTCTTCGTGTGTGCGGATCCTGCGCCGTGAAGCCACCAACGTCGGGCTGAACTCCAACTTCTCGATCTACGATTCCACGGACTCGCTTCGTCTCATCACGCTCGTTGCCAAGAACCTGGAGCTCGATCCCAAGCGCTTCGCGCCCAAGGCCATCCAGCACAAGATTTCGGCCCTCAAGAACGAGCTCATCGACGATGACGCTTTCGCTTCCACGGCAAATTACAACGAACCCTTCGAACAGGCCGTGGCCGAAGTTTTCAAGGGCTACACGCAGCGTCTCCGCCAGGCGAACGCCATGGACTTCGACGACCTCATCGCCCAGACGGTCTACATGTTCCGGGCCTTCCCCGCGCTCGCAGAGTCCTACCGGCGCCGTTTCCGGCACGTCCTCGTGGACGAATACCAGGACACCAACCACGCCCAGTACGCCCTGGTGCGCGAAATCGTCGGCGAGGGTCCGCAGGCGAGCGAGCTGACCGTCGTCGGCGACTCCGACCAGTCCATCTATGCTTTCCGCGGTGCGGACATCCGCAACATCGTCGAATTCGAAAAGGACTATCCGGAGGCCCGGACCATCAAGCTGGAGCAGAACTACCGCTCCACGCAGAACATCCTGAGCGCCGCCAACTCGGTCATTTCCCGCAACCCGAACCGGCCGGACAAAAAGCTCTGGACCGCGGAAGGCGATGGCGAAAAGATCATCGGCTACGTCGGGGAGAACGAACACGACGAAGCCCAGTTCATCGCCAAGGAAATCGACCGGCTGCAGGACGAGGACGGCTTGCGCCCGGGCGACGTCGCCATTTTCTACCGGACCAACGCGCAATCCCGCTCGATTGAAGACGTCCTGGTGCGCGTCGGCCTGCCGTACAAAGTAGTGGGCGGCACCCGCTTCTACGAGCGCAAGGAAATCAAGGACGCCCTCGCGTACCTTCGCGTCTTGGTGAACCCGGACGACGACGTCAATTTGCGTCGCGTGCTCAACGAGCCCAAGCGGGGGATCGGCGATCGCGCGGAAGGCGCTGTGGCTGCACTCGCGGAACGCGAACGGACGTCGTTCATGGCGGCCGCCCGCAAAGCCGACCAGGCCCCCGGGATGGCCACGCGTTCGGTCAACGCGGTCCTGGGCTTCGTGAAGCTCTTGGACGACCTCGCGGAAGTGGCTACGGGCTCTGGAGCCGCAGCTGCGCTTGAAGCTGTCCTCGAACAGACGGGGTACCTTGCGGGGCTTCGAGCCAGTACCGATCCCCAGGACGAATCGCGCGTCGAAAACCTGGCGGAACTCGTGGCCGTGGTCCGCGAATACGAGCGCGACAACCCCGAAGGGTCGTTGGGGGAGTTCCTCGAACAAGTGTCGCTCGTGGCTGACGCCGACCAGATCCCGGACGCTCCCGAAGGATCGTCCGCGGACGCCGCTGCGGCGGTTGCCGAGGCCAAGCGGATGGGCGTCGTCACCCTCATGACGCTGCACACGGCCAAGGGCCTCGAATTCCCTGTGGTCTTCTTGACCGGCATGGAACACGGCCTCTTTCCGCACCAGCGCTCCGCGACCGACCCCAAGGAACTGGCGGAAGAACGGCGCCTCGCCTATGTGGGCCTGACGCGCGCACGGAAACGCTTGTACGTTACCCGGTCCGAGGTCCGCAGTATGTGGGGCCAAAGCCAGTACAACCCCGCCAGCCAATTCCTCGAAGAGATCCCGGGGGAACTCGTGGATTGGAAGCGCGAAGGAACGTCCCGGCAAGTGAGTGGCTGGGGCGGCGCATCCATTGGGTCCAACCGCTACGGCGGCTCCTTCTGGGGAGCGGGAACCGCGCGGGGAACCGGGGCGAGCCCTACCGCAGGGTTCGACGCCGACGTGCCGGCCGCCGTCGTACGCAACCGGGTCCAACCGCAAAAGGAAATCGTCGCGGTTTCGGTGGGGGACAAGGTGAACCACACCAGCTTCGGCAACGGCACCGTGATCGGCGTCGAAGGCTCCGGGGACAAGACCGTGGCGAAGGTGAAGTTCGACGTCGGGGAGAAGCGCCTGCTGCTGCGTTACGCGCCGTTGACCAAGCTGGATTCCTAGTGGCAACTCGAGCCCGATAGTGGCGAAAAACCGCGCCATCATGCGGTTTTTCTACGTCCCATAGAAGTGTGTGGTTACTCACTTAACGGGTACTGTAGAACCGGCTGGCCTCCCCGGGGGGCTAAAGTTCGAGAGGAACTTGCGCAATGTGACTGGCCGTTTTGCGGTCGCACAGAGTGCACCTATCCGCAGCCGGCTTTCGCGGTCACCGCGGTTTCCGGCTGTACCGAAACTACTTCGACGTAGAAGGACACTAAACCGTGGACCTGTTTGAATATCAGGCGCGCGATATGTTCGAAGCGCACGGTGTACCCGTGCTCGCCGGCATCGTGGCGCACACTCCTGAAGAAGCAAAGGCTGCAGCCGAGAAGATTGGCGGCGTCACCGTCGTCAAGGCGCAGGTAAAGGTCGGTGGCCGAGGCAAAGCCGGCGGTGTCAAGGTCGCAAAGTCCGCTGACGAAGCACTTGAACACGCCACCAACATCCTGGGTATGGACATCAAGGGCCACACGGTCAACAAAGTCATGATCGCCCAAGGCGCCGACATCGCCGAGGAATTCTACTTCTCCGTCCTGCTGGACCGAGCCAACCGCAACTACCTGGCCATGTGCTCGGTTGAAGGCGGCATGGAAATCGAGCAGCTCGCCGTCGAGCGCCCTGAGGCTCTCGCGAAGGTTGCCATCGATCCCGCAGTTGGAATCGACCAGGCCAAGGCTGACGAAATCGTCGCAGCTGCCGGTTTCTCCGAAGAACTGCGCGGCAAGGTTTCCTCGGTCATCCTCAAGCTGTGGGACGTCTTCAAGAAGGAAGACGCAACCCTGGTTGAGGTCAACCCCCTCGTCAAGACCGGTGCAGGCGACATCGTTGCCCTGGACGGCAAGGTCTCGCTGGACGAAAACGCGGGCTTCCGCCACGTCCACCACGCTGAACTCGAGGACAAGGACGCAGCCGACCCGCTTGAGGCCAAGGCAAAGGCGCAGGACCTCAACTACGTGAAGCTGGACGGCGAAGTAGGCATCATCGGCAATGGCGCCGGTCTAGTGATGTCCACCCTCGACGTCGTCGCCTACGCAGGCGAAAACCACGGCAACGTCAAGCCTGCCAACTTCCTGGACATCGGCGGTGGAGCTTCCGCCGAGGTCATGGCCGCCGGCCTCGACGTCATCCTCGGTGACGAGCAGGTCAAGAGCGTTTTCGTGAACGTCTTCGGCGGCATCACCGCTTGCGACGCCGTCGCCAAGGGCATTGTTGGCGCGCTTGCCGAGCTTGGCAGCAACGCCAACAAGCCGCTCGTGGTCCGCCTCGACGGCAACAACGTCGACGAGGGACGTCGCATCCTGACCGAGGCCAACCACCCGCTGGTTACCCTGGCAGCCACCATGGACGAGGGCGCCGACAAGGCCGCCGAGCTCGCCAACTCGAAGTAAGGGACGCAGGACTATGTCTATCTACCTCAACAAGGACTCCAAGGTCATCGTCCAGGGCATCACCGGCGGCGAAGGCACCAAGCACACCGCCCTCATGCTCAAGGCCGGCACCAACATCGTCGGTGGCGTCAACGCCCGCAAGGCAGGCACCACGGTGCTGCACGGCGACAAGGAAATCACCGTTTTCGGCACCGTCAAGGAAGCCATGGCGGAGACCGGCGCGGACGTCTCCATCGTCTTCGTTCCGCCGGCATTCACCAAGGCCGCAGTAGTTGAAGCCATCGAAGCCGGCATCGGCCTCGTTGTTGTCATCACCGAAGGCGTGCCGGTCCAGGACTCGGCCGAGTTCTGGGCACTCGCCCAGGCCACCGTCGACGCCGACGGCAAGCAGGTCACCCGCATCATCGGCCCGAACTGCCCCGGCATCATCACCCCGGGCGAGGCACTGGTTGGCATCACCCCGGCAAACATCACGGGCAAGGGCCCCATCGGCCTCGTGTCCAAGTCCGGTACCTTGACCTACCAGATGATGTACGAACTGCGCGACCTTGGCTTCTCCACGGCCATCGGCATCGGCGGCGACCCCATCATCGGCACCACCCACATCGACGCCCTGGCTGCGTTCGAAGCCGACCCCGAGACCAAGGCGATCGTCATGATCGGCGAGATCGGCGGCGACGCGGAAGAGCGCGCAGCCGACTTCATCAAGGCCAACGTCACCAAGCCGGTTGTCGGCTACGTGGCCGGCTTTACGGCTCCCGAGGGCAAGACCATGGGCCACGCAGGCGCCATCGTCTCCGGCTCCGCGGGCACCGCACAGGCCAAGAAGGAAGCCCTCGAAGCTGCAGGCGTGAAGGTCGGCAAGACGCCGTCCGAGACCGCAAAGCTGCTCCGCGAGGTTTTCGCAGCCCTGTAAGTTCCGGGGGACTCCCCAAACCACGACGGCGCCCGCCACCTTCCACGCGAAGGCGGCGGGCGCCGTCGTCGTGCTTTAAGGGACGTGCTTCTTGTGTCAATTCACTCCCATTTGTTAGTATGTCAGTACAAACTAGCAAAGGAGAACAAATGCCTCTCGTGCGTATTGATGTCAACCAGGGCCGCACTCCTGAGGAACTCGGGGAATTGAGCCGTCGGATCCATGATGCGATCCTCGCTGAATACGGAATTCCCGAGCGCGACTACTTCCACATCGTCACCGAGCATCCCCAGGGGCAGATCTTCGCCCAGGACGCGGGCCTCGGGTTCGAACGGACCTCCGGAGTGGTCATGATCCAGATTTTCACGCAGGGAGGCCGGAGTCGCGAAGCCAAGCAGTCCTTGTTTGCCGCGATCGCGGGGCAGCTAGGGGAGATTGGCATCGCAGGCGAAGACGTATTCCTGGGGTATGTCGAGAACACGGCCGACGACTGGTCCTTCGGCTTCGGGCGCGCCCAGTATGTCACCGGTGAACTCGCCATTCCCGCCCGCTAGATTCCGCCTGTTGGCTGGGATTCTCAGCATGCTTCGCACACGGAATCCCAGCTATTACGTTTCGTTGTAAATATGTCAGTACAAACCTTTGACAGGACATGAATTCTGGTGCAAAGTAGAGCTTGTGGTCCCGCTCACGCGGGCCGGCAAAAGCACCGGAGCTCTCACCGTCCCGCAAGAGTTCACTAGAGAAAGGTCCGCGATCACCGTGACCCACGAACTGCTCACTATCGGGCGCATCAGCGTTGATATCTACCCGAATGACATTGGGGTTGGCTTGGAGGATGTGACGTCCTTTGGCAAGTATCTTGGCGGTTCGCCGTCGAATGTGGCTGTTGCCGCGGCGCGGCACGGCCGGCGGACCGGCGTGATCACCCGGACCGGGGATGATCCGTTCGGTGAGTACCTGCACCGCGAGTTGCGCAAGTTCAATGTCGATGACTCCTTTGTCAGCCCGGTTGCCGGACTCCAGACGCCTGCTACGTTCTGCGCGATCCGGCCGCCGCATGATTTCCCGCTGTATTTCTACGGGCGTTTCCCCACGGCTCCGGACCTGCAGATCGCGGCCGGCGAGCTGGACCTGGATGCGATCCGCTCGGCCGCGATCTTTTGGTCCACGGTGACGGGTTTGTGCCAGGAGCCGTCCCGCAGCGCTCACCTTGCCGCACACGAAGCACGTCCCCGCACGGGCCTGTCCGAGGGCCAGTTCACCATCCTGGACCTGGATTACCGTCCGATGTTCTGGGCGTCGGAAGACGAAGCCCGCGAGCAGGTCGCGAAGATCCTTCCGCATGTGACGGTCGCGATCGGCAATGACAAGGAATGCGCCGTTGCTGTGGGCGAGGGTACCCCGGATGAGCAGGCGGACCGTCTGCTGGCTGCCGGCGTCGAGATCGCCGTCGTGAAGCTTGGCCCGGAGGGTGTGATGGCGAAGACCCGCTCTGAGCGTGTGGTGTCCGCCCCGGTACCGGTTGAGACCGTGAACGGCCTGGGCGCCGGTGATTCCTTTGGCGGCGCGTTCTGCCACGGCCTGCTGTCCGGCTGGCCGCTGGCCCGGGTGCTCGATTACGCCAACGCCGCCGGAGCGATTGTCGCCTCGCGCCTTTCCTGCGCTGACGCGATGCCGACGCCGGAAGAAGTCACCTCGCTGCTGATCGAACGCGGCCGCCTGACCCCCGCCGATGCTGTTTCCGAAGGAGCAACCCGTTGAGCCTGAATGATGACCCCCGCCGTTATGAGCACCTCAGTGCCATCCGGCTCGAAGATCCCGACGCCGTGGCACGTGCGGCTGCCACGCGTCGCCGCCACCCGGGCCTGAAGTACGGGGCCCAGAACTTCATTGTCGCCGCGGACCACCCGGCCCGCGGGGCCCTGGCTGTCGGGTCCGATCCGACGGCGATGGCGGACCGGCTTGACTTGCTGGACCGTTTGCGGATCGCTTTGGCGAACCCGGCGGTTGATGGTGTCCTGGCGTCTCCGGACATCATGGACGATTTGCTGCTGCTCGGGGCGCTGGAGGGCAAGCTGGTGTTCGGTTCGATGAACCGTGGCGGCCTGGCTGGTCTGGTGAATGAGATTGATGACCGTTTCACGGGTCACACGGCGGTGGCCCTTGAGGCTTTGGGTGCCGACGGCGGGAAGATGCTGACCCGGATCTGCCTGGGCGATCCGGACACGGCAAGCATCCTGGAGAACACGGCGAAGGCGGTGGATTCCCTGGCGGCGCGCAAGCTGATCGCGATGGTGGAGCCGTTCCTGTCGGTGCGTGAAGCCAATGGCAGGGTCCGTAATGATCTCTCGGCCGATGCTGTGATCAAGTCCGTTGCGATCGCTCAGGGCCTGGGTTCGACGAGCGCGTACACGTGGATGAAGTTGCCTGTGGTGGCCGGGATGGAACGGGTCATGGCTTCGACCACTCTGCCGACGGTGTTGTTGGGTGGAGACCCGGATGCCGGGCAGGACGAAGTGTTCGCTTCCTGGCAGGCGGCCCTGGCCCTTCCGGGTGTTCAGGGCCTGACCGTGGGCCGGACCTTGTTGTACCCGGCGGACGGTGACGTTGCCGGCGCGGTTGCCACGGCGGCCTCGTTGTTGAAGACCCCAGCGAAAGTATCGGAGTAGATACCATGAGCACGACGCGCAGGATGACCGTTGCCCAGGCGGTAGTGGAGTTTCTGTCCAAGCAGTACACGGTTGATTCGGTTAACGGTGTGGAGTTCCGGGAGCGGTTGATTCCGGGGATGTTCGGTATTTTCGGGCACGGGAACGTGGCTGGTGTGGGGCAGGCGCTTAAGCAGTACCAGTCCCAGGATCCGTCGGTGATGCCGTATTACCAGGGCCGCAACGAGCAGGCCCAGGTCCACCAGGCCGTGGGCTATGCCCGGCACACCCGGCGCCGGCAGACCTTCGCGATCAGCACCTCGATCGGCCCGGGCTCGTCGAATTTGCTGACGGGTGCGGCGCTGGCGACCACGAACCGCCTGCCGGTGCTGCTGTTGCCGTCTGACACGTTCGCGACGCGGGCGGCGGATCCGGTGTTGCAGCAGCTCGAGCAGCCCTACGCGTACGACCTGACGGTCAACGATGCGTTCCGTCCGCTCTCGAAGTTCTTTGACCGGGTGTCGCGTCCGGAGCAGCTGTTTTCCGCGTTCCACCACGGCCTGCGCGTGCTCACGGACCCGGCCGAAACCGGAGCGGTCACGATCTCGTTGCCGCAGGATGTGCAGGCCGAGGCCCTGGACGTTCCCGAAGAGTTTTTGGCGGAGCGGGAGTGGCGGATCCGCCGACCCGAACCCGAAGAGGCAGACATCGCCCGGGCCGTGGAGGCCATCCGGGCCGCGAAGCGGCCGTTGATCATTGCCGGCGGCGGGGTGCTGTACGCGTACGCGAACGACGAACTTGCCAGGTTCGCCGAGTTGACCGGAATCCCGGTGGGCAACACGCAGGCCGGCGTCGGCGTCCTGCCCTGGGACCACAAGCATTCCCTGGGCGCGATCGGGTCCACGGGCACGACGGCGGCGAACGCGATCGCCGCGGAAGCGGACCTGGTGATCGGGATCGGCACCCGGTACGAGGACTTCACCACGGCCTCGCGGACGGCGTTCCAGAACCCGGACGTGCGCTTCGTGAACATCAACGTCGCGCCGATCGACGCGTACAAGCACGGCACGGTTTTGCCGATCGTCGCCGACGCCCGCAAAGCCCTCGTCAAGCTCAACGCCGCGTTGGGCGGCTACCGGGTCGGGGCCGACCTGGAGCAGGCCGTCGCTGCCGAGAAGGCCCGCTGGGACGCCACCGTGGACACCGCGTTTGATACCCGGTTCAGCCCGTTGCCGGCGCAGAACGAGATCATCGGCGCGACGAACCGGGCCATGGACGCCCAGGATGTGGTGATCTGTGCTGCCGGGTCGCTGCCGGGGGACCTGCACAAGATGTGGCGGGTCCGTGACCCGTTCGGGTACCACGTGGAATACGCGTATTCCTGCATGGGGTACGAGATCCCGGGCGGCCTGGGTGTCAAGCGCGCGGCCCTGGCCGAAACCGCCCGCGGCGGCACGGACCGGGATGTCGTGGTCATGGTCGGGGACGGCTCGTACCTGATGATGCACACCGAACTGGTCACCGCCGTCGCCGAACGCATCAAACTGATCGTCGTGCTCATCCAGAACCACGGCTACGCCTCCATCGGCTCGCTCTCCGAATCGCTGGGTTCACAGCGGTTCGGGACCCAGTACCGGGTCCTGGACACCGAACAGCACTCCTTCGACGCCGGGGACCGGCTGCCGATCGACCTGGCCACGAACGCCGAATCCCTGGGCGCGAAGGTCATCCGGATCGAACCGGGCGAGAAAGTCATCGCCGAACTCGAACAAGCCATCCGGGACGCGAAAGCAGCCCCCGAAGACACCGGCCCCATCGTGATCCACATCGAGTCCGACCCGCTCCTGGACGCCCCGTCCTCCGAGTCCTGGTGGGACGTCCCCGTCTCCCAGGTCTCCGAACTCGAATCCACCAAACAGGCCTTCCAGAGCTACGTCGACCACAAGTCCCGCCAACGCAAACTCCTCGGCTAAGAACCACCCCCCAACCAGGAAACAAACCCAGGAAGTCCCATGACGAACATCATCACGCATTTCATCAACGGTGTTGAAACGGCCGGTGCCGGCGACCGGAGCCAGCCGGTGTACAACCCTGCCACCGGTGCCGTGACCGCGCAGCTGCGGCTGGCCAACCGGGAGGACCTTGACGCCACGGTTGCTGCGGCGAAGGCCGCGGCGGAAAAGTGGGGCGATTTCTCGCTGGCCAAGCGCACCGCGGTGCTGTTCCGGTTCCGTGAACTCGTTGCTGCGCATGTGGACGAGCTCGCTCAGCTGGTGACGGCCGAGCATGGCAAGGTCCTTTCGGATGCGAAGGGCGAGATCGGCCGCGGCCTGGAGGTGGTGGAGTTTGCGTGCGGTATCCCGCAGCTGCTCAAGGGCGAATACTCCGACCAGGTCTCCACGGGCATCGACGTGTTCTCCTTCCGTGAGCCCCTCGGTGTGGTCGCGGGCATCACCCCGTTCAACTTCCCCGTCATGGTGCCGCTGTGGATGGCCCCGATGGCGATCGCAACCGGGAACGCGTTCATCCTCAAGCCTTCCGAGCGCGACCCGTCGGCCTCGTTGTTGCTGGCCAGGTTGTGGAAGCAGGCCGGCCTGCCCGATGGTGTGTTCCAGGTCCTGCATGGTGACAAGGAAACCGTTGACGGGTTGTTGACGCACCCGGACGTGGACGGGATCTCCTTCGTCGGGTCCACCCCGATCGCGAAGTATGTCCACGAGACCGCCACCGCGCACGGCAAGCGCGTCCAGGCTTTGGGCGGGGCGAAGAACCACGCGATCATCCTGCCCGACGCCGACCTGGACAACGCCGCGGACCACCTGGCTGCTGCCGCGTTCGGTTCGGCCGGGGAGCGGTGCATGGCGATCTCCGTCGCGGTCGCCGTCGGGGACGCCGCGGACCTGCTGGTCAAGAAGGTCGAAGAGCGTGCCCTGGCCGTGAAGGTGGACAACGGCACCGCACCGGGCGCTGAAATGGGTCCGGTCATCACCCCGGCCTCCAAGGAACGCATCGTGAAGATCGTCACCGAAGCCGAAGCCGCCGGTGCGGCGATGGTCGTGGACGGCCGCGACCTCGTCGTCCCGGGCCACGAGGACGGGTTCTGGGTCGGACCCACCGTGATCGACCACGTCAAGACGGAGATGACCGCGTACACGGAGGAAATCTTCGGACCCGTGCTCGTCGTCGTCCGCGTCGACACCCTCGAGGACGGCATCAGGCTGATCAACGCCAACCCCTACGGGAACGGCACCGCGATCTTCACCTCCAACGGCGCCGCCGCCCGCAAATTCCAGCGCTCCGTGGACGTGGGCATGATCGGCATCAACGTGCCCCTCCCGGTGCCTGTGGCCTACCACTCCTTCGGCGGCTGGAAGAACTCGCTCTTCGGCGACAAGCACATCTACGGACCCGAAGGCGTGTCCTTCTACACCCGCGGCAAAGTCATCACCTCCCGCTGGCCCGAAACCCACCACGCCTCCGGCGCCTCCTACAACTTCCCCTCCAACTAGCACCAGCTGGGTCACGTAAGGACACGCAATGACTGAAAACAAACTCATCATCGGAACCGCCCCGGACTCCTGGGGCGTCTGGTTCGCGGACGATCCGAAGCAGACCCCGTGGGAACGCTTCCTG
The DNA here is from genome assembly GCF_004354015.1 of Arthrobacter terricola. Classification (GTDB taxonomy): domain Bacteria; phylum Actinomycetota; class Actinomycetes; order Actinomycetales; family Micrococcaceae; genus Arthrobacter; species Arthrobacter terricola. The sequence continues at coordinate 24,037 of NZ_SMRU01000005.1, read as the reverse complement.
GATGAAGTTGCCGAGTCCGGCTACAAATGGATCGAACTGGGTCCGTATGGCTACCTGCCGAACGATCCCACCCGCCTCGCAGAAGAACTCAAGCAGCGCGACTTGAAGGTCACAGCCGGAACGGTCTTCACCGCGTTCCACCGGGGTGCCGGCCAATACGAAGAGGCGTGGGAGCCTGCACGCAAAGTAGCCGAATTGACGGCAGCCATGGGCGGCGAACACATCGTCGTCATTCCCGCGATGTGGCGGGACGACGTCACGGGCGAAGCCGTGGAAAGCGGGGAACTATCGCAGGAACAGTGGAGCGATCTGTTCGCCGGCCACAACCGCATGGGCAAAGTCCTCCTGGAAGACTTCGGCCTGAAGCAGCAGTTCCACTCCCATGCAGACTCGCATGTCGGAGCCCAGCAGGATATCGAGCATCTGCTGGCCGAGACTGATCCGCAATACCTGAACCTCTGCCTGGACACCGGACACGCCGAGTACTGCGGCGCTTCCAGCCTTGAACTCATCAAGAACTATCCGGACCGCATCGGGTACCTCCACCTCAAGCAAATCAACCCGGATGTCCTCAAGAAGGTCAACGAGGAAAACATGACCTGGGCAGCGGCCAACCTGGCCGGCGTCATGACCGAGCCGCCGAACGGCCTCCCGGACCTGCGCGCCGTCATCGAAGCAGTGGAAGGCCTCAACCGCCCCATCTTCGGAATCGTCGAGCAGGACATGTACCCGGTCGCCTTCGACGTACCCATGCCCATCGCCAAGCGCACCCGCAACTACCTGCTTTCGTGCGGCTCCCGCACTACCGTGCAGTAGTAGCCAGCAGTAACAACTAGACCAAAGGACAGAAAATTGACTGACATCCTCCGCGTGGCCGTCATCGGCGCAGGCCGCATGGGCGCAGACCACATCAAGCGGCTCAGCACCCGCATCCACGGCGCCGAAGTGGCCGCCGTCGTCGACGTCGACATTGCCCGCGCGCAGGCCGCCATCGAGGGAATCGACGGCGCTGTGGCTCTCGCGAGCGCTGACGAAGCCCTCAACAACGGCGACGTCAACGCCGTCCTGATCGCCACCCCCGGCTTCCTCCACGAGGACATCCTCTACAAGGCACTCGAGAAGGATTTCCCGATCCTGTGCGAAAAGCCGCTCACCCCGGACGCGGAAAGCTCCTGGAATGTTGTCCAGGCTGAAACCGCACTTGGCCACAAGCGCATCCAGGTCGGCTTCATGCGCCGCTTTGACGCAGAGTACGCCGCCTTGGGCTCCGTGATCCGCGACGCCGAACTCGGCGAACTGCTGATGCTGCACCACCAGCACCGCAACCCGAGCACCCCCGAAGGTTTCACCAACGAGATGCTCATCAACGACTCCGTCGTCCACGAGTTCGACGCCATCCGCTTCTTCACGGGTGAAGAGATCACGTCCGTCCAGGTGCGCCTGGGCAAGGCGACGCGCAACGCTCCCAAGGGCCAGCACGATCCCCAGCACGTCCTGATCGAAACCGAATCCGGTGTCCTGGCCGACGTCGAAATCTACGTCAACGCGAAGTTCGGCTACGAAGTGGCCACGCAGGCGTCCTTCGAGGACGGCATCGTGAGCATCGGCGGCGACGGCGGTCCTTACGTTCGCAGCGCCGGCCGCTGGGGCGGCCAGGTCACGCCCGGCTTCGAGGAGCGCTTCGGTGCTGCGTACGACGTCGAGGTCCAGGCATGGGTGGACGCAGCCCGTCGTGGCGAGATCGGCGGCCCGACCGCTTGGGACGGCTACGCCACCGCTGCTTGCTGCGAGGCCGGCGTCAAGGCCCAGAAGTCCGGAGAGAAGGTCGCCGTGCACCTCAACGAGAAGCCCGATCTGTACCGGTAGGACCCGCTTGGTGTGAACCGGGTGGCCGGCCGGTTGTTGCGGCCGGCCACCCGTTTTTGCACCCGCATCCTTCGTAAGACCGTTGACCCCACAAAGGAGTGACCATGAAGATTGCCCTTGATCCCACCCCGTTCCACCACAGCCACAGCCTGCTCGAATTTCCACGGCTCGCGGCTGATCTTGGCTACAAGTACCTGCAGATGACCCCGCACGCGGACCTCATCCCGTTCTTCAACCACCCGAAGGCCGATGACGAGCTGGTGGCTAAGCTGAAGGCGGCCTGCAAGGACGCCGGCGTCGAGATCGCTTCGGTGCTGCCCGTGCTGCGCTGGTCGGGCCCGGACGAGGACGCACGCGAAGCCGCGGTGCGTTACTGGAAGCGTGCCATCCGGATCGCCGTGGATCTTGGTGTGCAGACGATGAACACCGAATTCAGCGGCCGGCCGGAGAAAGCCGAGGAGTCCGAGCGGGCGTTCTACCGTTCCATGGAAGAGCTCGTTCCGATCATTGAGCGCGAAGGCCTGGACGTGCTGATCGATCCGCACCCGGATGACTTCGTGGAGGACGGCCTTGCCGCCCTGCGTGTGATCCGCGGCGTGAACTCGCCGAACATCGGCATGGTGTACGTTGCTTCGCATACCTTCCACATGGGCAACAAGCCGCTGGAAATCATGCGCGCGGCGGGGGACAAGCTGCGCCTGGTCCACGTGTCGGACACCATGAACCACCATGCCTCGCACGGGCTGCGCTACATCACCAACCCGCCGGGCAACGCCGTGCGGGTGCACCAGCACCTCAAGATCGGCGACGGCGACGTCAACTGGGATGAGTTCTTCGGTGGCCTGAAGGAAATCGGCTTCCTGGACAAGGAAAACACCGTCATGGTCTCGAGCGTCTTCGCCGAGGATGAGAACGCCAAAGAGGTCTCCCGCTACCAACTGGAGACGATGGGGAAGTTCATCGCCAACGCCTGACCTTCCTCCCGAGTTTGTGTACAGAAAACACCTCTTAAGAACGCTCTTAAGGGGTGTTTTCTGTACACAAACTCGGGTCGGGAGCGCAAAATCGTTTCAGGCAGAGCTACCGGAAACGAGCAGAATTGAGTTGACGACAACCACGACGACGAAGAGAACTGCTAGTCGCCCCATCGGGGCGACGAATAGTTTCTTGGCGGCCGCAATATAGATTGCGGCGGCTATAGTGCCGAATAGGATCCGTATCCAGGCTTGACCGAGGAGACCGGTCGCTTCCGGCTGCAAGAACAATCCCATGACGATGACAGTCGCGATAAAAGGGATTTGACCTAGAAGCACCCAGAACCAGCTGAATCTGAGCGTGGGGGCCGGTCCTTTGACGATGCCCATGTAAATGAGCCTCAGGACGAGTGCTTGCAGAAAAGACGCCAGAATGCCCCAGGCAATGACACTCAAGCGAACAAAGGTAAGCAGCACTTCCTGGCTTGAAAACCGGTTATGTTCGGCATTATCGGTGACTAGTCGATCAATTTCCGTTCCCACCGCGAACTGGGCCGAGGCCGTGTAGGCGAGGAGGAGGAAGGTTATCCACGCCGGGCTGATCTCTCTCAGGCCATGCGGTGGCGAGGGATCGGGAACGCTTGGGGCCGCAGGGATCATGAGTTACCTCTCAGCTAGTGCATGTTCGGCCCACTCAGCAAGGGCCGCAAGAATATAGAAGATGGTCGCTGGAGCGAGGACGGCGCCCATTTTCTGAACCAAATGGAGCCAGGACCGTTCTTTTCTGACCGTTGCGAGAAATGTTGGCCAGAATAGCCGTGCCCCTTGGATTGTCATTGCCCACGCTGCGATCTCGAGTGGAACATGGACCACGGTCAGCGAAAACGTTGTATGGAGGCCAACGGCGGCTGTACTTGCAACAAGGCCCATGCCGAGCCAAAATCCGTTGAGCATCATCATGGCCACCGCGCCATAGTGGGTCAGGAATAACGCAAGAAGAGCCAGGGTCGCGTTGTGCAGAAGTATCCTTGCCGCGCTGATAGCGCCAACTTCACTGCTTCCGCCCCACGTAAAGAGCGAAGCTAGACCGACCCCACCAGCAAGCGCAGCCAGTATTCTCAGGAAGTCATGACACAAACAGGGGAAGTGCGAGCTCAAGAAGGCCATGAGCGGAGAGCAAACAGTCAGCGCATGGCGATTTCTCACCCTCACACGCCCGTTGGGCTTAGTTCGAGCGCATCACGGGAGCGTATTACGAGCTCGTAATCGGTCCAGCGCTCATCCTCGTGGGTTGCAACTAGGACCAGTCGGCTTTTACCTGCGCTGAGAATGGACTTGCGTGCAATGAGAGCGGCATGCTGGTCTAGTCCATTCAGCGGCTCGTCAAGAAGTAGGACATCGACGTTCTTGAGCGTCAGGGCCACAGACAAAACAAGTCGCTGGCGCTGGCCGAGCGATAGCGCTCCTACCTTGGCTGGCATCATATGTCCCGCCAGAAGACATCCCTCACCTTTCGGGAAGTTCGGAGGGTTAGTCAACGGCCTGACCATGCTCAATTGTTCTTCGACCGTAAGGTAGTCGAGGGTAAGAAAATCCGCGTCCAGGTAGACTGCGCGGAAGTCCTGTCTCCACCGCTCAACTTCCTTGGATGAACTTGAGATCACCCCACCGAGGAGCTTGAGTAGGGTCGTTTTGCCGCATCCGTTCGGCCCTCGAAGCGCGACAACGCCGCGGTCCGGAAAATCTATAGAGGCTCCTTCAAAAATGATGTGGGATCCATAGGCATGATCTACACGTGCTAGAGACGTCATGTGTCCTCCGTTTCGGTTGCTGAAAGTTCACCCAGCCATTGAGGCGCATCTTTGATGACAAGGGATGTCAAGAGAATAGCCACAAGAGCCATTCCGCCCGCCGCAAGGGGAAGCCAGGGAATTTGTATTGCTTGCTGTGTAACAGTTCCCAAGATTCCTGACAGGACAACTGCGAACCCGGCGCAGAGCGCTGCGCCGAAGCCCGCCTTGGATTTCTGGGGCAGTTTCGAGATATGCGAGGCAGGCAAGACTGCCGTCCGGCGCTGGATGATAAGGGCATCGACACCAATCTCGACAGCAACGAGAGCGCCAAGTAGGACCACCACGTGGGTGTAGTTTTTCAGAAGCAAGAATGCGCACAGTACGAAGGTCAAGGGCGTGACTACTACCATTGCGGTTACGACGCTGCGGAAAATGATCGGCTTTACCCAGGACGGTTTAAGCCGTACGAGGAACAGTGCAAGACCAAATGTCTCAGGCGAAGTGATCCGTGTCAGTGATGAGCGAAACACAACCAAGCCGGAAAAGAAAACAGCTACGGCAATAAAGGGCGCGGTCCGTGGCCACGGTGTCACTTCCGCAGTCAGCAGGACTAGGGATGCCAGTATAAAAATGCTCGCTGCCTTGATTGATAAATCAACCAGAACCCCTCGACTACGTAGGGCCCGGGGATGAGCCGTGACCCTGTAGAGAGCGGGGGTGGAAACGGTGATAAGAACAGTCCCGGCCAATATCACGAACAACGTCGATGCTGGGCCGGAGCCCAAGGGGTCATGGCCGTCAAACCACAATGTATTCCCAATCAAGAAAAGCAAGGTGCCCGCAGAGGAGACGACAACCAAAAGAACATACGTGCGGATCGCGTTGGTCTTCTGGGGTGCCACGAGAAGAAACGATGAGATCACGAGCGCGCCTACGGCAAATAAATTTCCACCTTCGTGCCACCGCAGGTTCTGAAGGATGAGCATCCCGGCAAAGCCAAGATCCGTAAGGACCAAACCCGCGCGCATCCCGGCTTCAAGTGGCGCCGACACGGTCTGCCAGCAGCGATGGGCTCGCCTGAAGCGCCGTCTCGCAAATAGAAGACCAATGGCCTGTAGTGCCGCCATGATGCTCACAGCGTCTGGAATGCTGAGCGGAATTCCGAAGGTGTTGAGCGCTGTCCGTTGAGGTGCCCATAATATGCCGACGGCAATGATTAACGCCGTCAAAAGACGTCCAAAGATCAAAAACCAATTGACTTTCTCCGGATCGGGTGAAAACCCCAAACTCTTGAGGAGGTCCTGCATGCGATGGGACTTACGCCGAAAGTCATTGATGAAAGTTGCCTTGCATCCGGAGAGGACCACAGCCCGTATGCATTGAGTCTTTGGCTTAGATTCAGATGAATTCATTGCAGCCCCCTCCAGTTGCACCCAGGCGCTAGCGGCTTACCATGCGACAAATTGCCTGAGAGCCCATCTCTTGGCAAGTCCAAATACCAGGCCAGCTACCGCCGCTCCAATGCCGAAAGATGCCACAACCGCCGCAGCTGCGGCCGCCCATGAGAGGAAGTTGAGGGCGAAGTACAGATTTGAGGCGAGCGCAGAAGAAATCCCCAAAGTTGCAGTGGCTTGAAAAGCGACGGACACTGAAATGAAAAATGCCGCGGCGACTCCTCCCATTTTCGTAATCCTCTCAGGATACGAACTGTTGGTACGTTTGCGACTCTCAATAAATGTTGACACCGGTTTCCTTTCATACGAGAGGAGGGCTCTCCTCGGGTACGAACCTAGGCGCATGAATCGCCGTTAGGTGGCCGTTTGCGGGAATTGAGTGCTTGTTGCACCGGAATTGAGTGTTGATCGGCGCGACTCACTGGGTTTGAGAGGCGCCAGGCTCAACTCCACTCATCCCGTTACCAGGGTGGTAAGAAGCGAAGCGAGGCCACTCTCCGAATGATCAGGCGGGGACCTCTTGGTGTGGACTTGGCTTCGCGGCGGCTCCGCCGCTATACGGCGCGCGTGGCCAGGTTGCATGTGTTTGCGTGACATCTTCCACGAAACAAACGTAAAAACATACTAATGTCAGGACAAAGTATTGACTTCCGTGATGCTTATCACCATGATCTGTGTAGAGGGCCTTAAGCACCTGCAGAGTGGCAGGGCAGGACCCTTATCGAAGGAGATAAAACGTGAAGAAGTTTTCCTGGCGGAACGCGGCCCTCGTGGCGGCTGTCGTTCCGATGATTGCTCTCAGCGCTTGTTCCGCCCAAGGAGGGAAGGCCCCTGACAACGCCAGTGCTGGTGGTGCAGGCCAAGCCGCAAGTACTCCGCGCATGAAGGTCGCCCTGATCACCCACGCCGCGGCCGGTGACACGTTCTGGGACATCGTCCGCAAGGGTGCAGAAGAAGCGTCCTCGAAGGACAACGTTGACCTGCTTTACACGAGCGACCCGGAAGCAGGCCGCCAGGCCCAGCTCGTGCAGCAGGCAATTGACCAGAAGGTTGACGGAATTGCCGTCACCCTTGCCACTCCGGACGCGCTAAAGGATGTCCTTAAGAAGGCCGAGGATGCGGGCATCCCGGTGGTAAGCCTGAACGCGGGCGAGGACGTCTCGGCACAGCTCGGGGCCTTCACGCACTTCGGCTCGAATGAGAAGCTTGCCGGTGAGGCCGTTGGAACCAAGCTCGCGGCGCAGGGCTTCAAGCACCCGATTTGCGTGATCCAGCAGCAGGGCCACGTCGGCCTAGAGGCACGGTGTGCAGGCGTCAAGGCGAAGGTCCCCGGGACCGAGGTCCTTTACGTGAACGGCCAGGACATGACCTCGGTCCAGTCCACCGCGACGGCCAAGCTGCAGGCAACCAAGGATGCCGACGTCATCATCGGCCTCGGTGCCCCCATCACTTTGACCCTGCTGAAGTCGGTCGCTGACGCCAGCAGCTCCGCCAAGGTTGCCAGCTTCGACCTGAATGCGGACCTCGCCCAGAAGATCGTTGACGGTTCCGTGCTCTTCACCGTGGACCAGCAGCCGTGGCTGCAGGGCTACATGTCCGTTGATGCCCTCTGGCAGGCAAAGCGCGGCGGCTTCAAGCTTGGTGGCGGCCAGCCGGTCCTGACCGGTCCGACCATCGTTGACAAGTCCAACGCCTCCGACGTCCTCAAGTTCGCCCAGCAGGGCGTCCGCTAGATTCAGGAATCCGGCTGCGCGGCGGACGACCGCCGCGCAGCCTGAGCAACAAGGAGTTCTTGCTATGGCAAACACAGCAACCCTGCCGCCGGCGCCGGCTTCCGCGGGCGATGAGCGGGTCGGTCGGCGTAGTCCGGTCCAGAAGTTCCTGGGCCGGCCTGAGGTCGGTGCCTTGGTCGGTGCCGTTGTCCTCTTCATTTTCTTCGCTTCGGTGTCCCAGACGTTCACCCAGCCCAACGCTTTGGCGACGGTGCTGTATGGTTCGTCGACGATCGGGATCATGGCGGTGGGGGTGTCGCTGTTGATGATCGGCGGGGAGTTCGACCTTTCCACCGGTGTCGCGGTGATTTCCTCGGCCCTGACCGCCTCCCTTTTCAGCTGGTATTTTTCGATGAATGCCTGGGTCGGCGTGGGGTTGGCTTTGGTGGTGTCGGTGGGGATCGGGTTCATCAATGGCTGGATCCTGGTCAAGACGAAGCTGCCGTCCTTCATCGTGACCCTGGCGACGTTCCTGATGCTGACGGGGTTGAACCTGGCCCTGACCCGCCTGATCGGCGGCTCGGTGTCCTCGCCCTCGATCTCGAAGCTGGATGGTTTTGATTCGGCCCACGCGGTCTTCGCCTCCTCGGTGAGCATCGGCGGGGTCGAGGTGAAGATCACCGTGTTCTTCTGGATCGTCCTGGTCCTGATCGCCTCCTGGGTGTTGCTGCGCACGAAGGTGGGGAACTGGATCTTCGCCGTGGGCGGGGACGCGAACGCTGCCCGCGCCGTGGGTGTGCCGGTGACCAAGACGAAGATCGGCTTGTTCATGGCGGTGGGCTTCTGCGGCTGGATCCTGGGCATGCACAACCTCTTCGCGTTCGACGCGGTGCAGTCCGGCGAAGGCGTGGGCAACGAGTTCCTCTACATCATCGCGGCAGTGATCGGCGGGTGCCTGCTCACCGGCGGGTACGGCTCGGCGGTCGGTGGTGCGATCGGTGCGTTCATTTTCGGGATGGCGAACAAGGGCATCGTGTATGCGCAGTGGAACCCGGACTGGTTCAAGTTCTTCCTGGGCCTGATGCTGCTGCTGGCCACCATCGTGAACCTGATCGTCAAACGCCGCGCGGAACTGAAGTAGAAGGGGCCAGGAGAGAAATGAATGCCAAGCAGATCGACCAGCAGACCCTGCTGCGGGACGAAACCGACCCGCTGACGCACACCCCGGTGCACCTGCTCTCGTTGGAGAAGGTGGGCAAGCATTACGGGAACATCATCGCGTTGCGGGATGTGACCATGGCCGTGGACAACGGCCGGGTGACCTGCGTGCTGGGGGACAACGGTGCGGGCAAGTCCACGCTGATCAAGATCATCGCCGGCCTGCACCAGCACGACGAAGGCACCCTGCACGTGATGGGGGACGTCCGGAAGTTCAACTCCCCCCGCGATGCCCTGGATGCCGGGATCGCGACCGTGTACCAGGATTTGGCCGTGGTGCCGTTGATGCCGATCTGGCGCAACTTCTTCCTCGGCTCGGAACTGACCACCGGGTTCGGGCCGTTCAAAAGCATGGACGTGCAGGCCATGAAGGAGATCACGAAGAAGGAACTGGCCGACATGGGCATCGACCTGCGCGATGTCGAACAACCCATCGGCCAGCTCTCCGGCGGTGAGCGCCAGTGCGTGGCGATCGCCCGGGCCGTGTACTTCGGCGCGAAGGTGCTGATCCTGGACGAACCGACCGCCGCGCTGGGTGTGAAGCAGTCCGGCGTCGTGCTCCGGTACATCCTGCAGGCCCGCGACCGGGGCCTGGGGGTCATCTTCATCACCCACAACCCGCACCACGCCTTCCCGGTCGGGGACCGGTTCCTGCTGCTCAAACGCGGCAAGTCCATTGGCTACTACGACAAAAAAGACATCACCCTGGACGAACTCACCGCCCAGATGGCCGGCGGCGCCGAACTGGCCGAACTCGCCCACGAACTCGAACAACTCGGCGGCCACACCCAGGCCCTCAAAGAAGTCCAAGCCGAAGTCGCCGACGTCACCGAAACCAAACCCGAGAGCGCTCCTCGGCACGCATAGTCCTCACGGAAACGGGGGCCCGCCGCAAGCCTGCACTGTCCAGGACCGGCGCGGCCCCCGCTCGTGTGCACAAAGCCCGTGTAACAGGCTCGTTTGTAACGAGCACTACTAGAAAGTGGTCAATTGATGGTGGTTCCTTCCCTTCCAGCCTCCCGAGTGCCGGATTCCCACGACGCTCCCGCCTTGCGATGGGGAATCATGGGGCCGGGATGGATAGCCGAACGCTTCACCGAATCGGTGCAGGCTCATTCGCGCCAGGTGATTGCCGCCGTCGGGTCCCGTTCCCTGACGCGGTCCAAAGCGTTCGCGGACGCTTTCGGCGTACCGGCCGCTTACGGGAGCTACGAAGAGCTGGCTGCCGCTCCGGACATCGACATCGTGTACGTTTGCACGCCCCATAACTTCCATCACCAGGCCGCCATGCTCGCGCTCAAGGCCGGAAAGCACGTCCTGATCGAAAAGCCGATCGGGCTCAACGCGGCCCAGGCGCGCGACATCGCCGAACGGGCGGAGGCGGCGGGTGTCTTCGCCGCGGAGGCCATGTGGAGCTTCTTCCTGCCGAAGTTCGATGTGATCAGGCAAGTGCTCGACGCCGGGACGCTGGGTACCGTCACGACGGTCACCGCCGAGTACGGCGAGTATTTCGACCGCAGCCACCGCATCTTCGATCCCGGGCTGGCGGGTGGCCCATTGCTGGACCTGGGTACGTATCCTTTGGCGCTCATCACCGAGGTCCTGGGCGCGCCCGAACACGTGCATGCGTTGGGCCAGCCGCATGAATCCGGCGTGAATGCCCAACTGTCGGCCATCATGGCTTTCCCCGGCGGAAGCCAAGCCGTGATGAACACTCACGTGCACAACTTCACTCCCACCGCGGCGACCATCGTCGGTTCCGAAGCCACCCTGACCATTGACGGGCCGTTCAACATGCCCGGCGGTTTCGAAATCCGGTGGCCGGATGGCACCCGCCTGCGTTACTCGGAGGAATCCGGTAGCCAAGTGAATGGCCTCCACTACGAAGCCGCCGCGGTTGCCCGCGCTATCGCCGATGGGAAGAGGGAAACCCCACAGCGGACCTTGGCATCGTCAATCCGGACGTTGGACGTTGCCGACGAAATACGGCGCCAGGTGGGCATCGCCTTCCAGGCCGCTAGTGGATCAAAAGTCTTTTCAACACAGGAGGTAAAACAGTGAAGGAAGTCATTCTCGGATTGGTGGGCGTGGGGCGAATCGGCGTGATGCATGCCAACAACATCGCCGCCGTCAACGAGGAATTGAACGCCCGTGGAATCAGCGTCACTTTGCGGCTGACCGACGTCGCCGAGGAACATGCGCGCTCGGTTGCAGCCGGCCTCGGCGCTGAATTCCTGCCATCGGTGGAAGCCCTGATCGCTTCGGGCATCGACGGACTGGTCATCGCGACGGGGACGGCCACCCACCCGGAGCTGATCCGCGCGGGTGTGGATGCGGGCATCGCGGTCTTTTGCGAGAAGCCGGTCGCCATGAATGTTGCCGACTCGCTTCCCGTTTTGGAACATGTCCAGTCCAAGAACGGCGTGGTGCAGATCGGCCACCAACGCAGATTCGATGCCGGCTACCTCGAGGCGAAGCGTGCCTACCAGGCCGGCGAGCTTGGCTGGATCCACTCGCTGCGCGCCGTAACGTGCGATATGACTCCGCCGCCGGTTGAGTTCCTTGCGACGTCGGGCGGCCTTTTCCGTGACTGCTCGGTTCATGATTTCGACATCCTGCGCTGGCTGACCGGCCGCGAAATTGTGGAGGTCTACGCGAAGGGTTCCAACAACGGGGATCCTGCGATAGGCGAGGTGGGCGACGTCGACACCGCCTTGGCCGTGGTCACGTTCGACGACGGAACGGTCGGCACGGTTTCGGCGTCACGCTACAACGGCGCCGGGCACGACGTCCGCCTTGAGATCCAAGGCTCCAGGAACTCCCTTACCGTGGGCCTGGACAACAAGACCGCCATGGAATCTGCCGAAGCCGGGGTCGAGTTTCCCAATGGCGAATCGCACAAGACCTTCGCGGAACGCTTCGACCAGGCCTACCGTTCGGAGATGGCCGCGTTCGTTGAGCTGATCCTTGGCTTGCGTGAGAACCCCTGCACTCCGGAAGACGCCGTCGCGGCCTCCCGCGTAGCCGACGCCGCGCAGGAGTCCCTCGCGAGCGGAGTGGCGGTGAAGGTAGCCTTCGCCTCCGCCTAACCGCCGAGTTTGTGTACACGTAACCCCCTCTAAGAGCCAGCGCTCTTAGAGGGGGTTACCTGTACACAAACTCCGACGGGGGAGCCAAACTCCGACGGCGGGAGGCGGCTCGGGTGGGGGAGCCGCCTACGCGCCGAACGGCAGGCGGGGGTCGATTGCCTGGGCGTCCCAGCTCTGCCGCACCCAGCCGTGGTGGGGGTCGTCGCTGATGAGCCACTCGCGCACGGGGCCGGGGCCGGCCATGACGTTGAGGTAGTAGAGGTCGTAACCCGGGGCTGCCATCGCGGGGCCGTGCCAGCCGTAGGGGACCAGGACGACGTCGCCCGTGCGGACTTCGGCGGCGACATCGATCGGGCGCTCGTCGGAGGCGTACACGCGCTGGTAGCCGATGGCGTCGGCGTCGGAAGGTGCGCCGGGGGCGTCGGCAACCCGCGTCTCGAAGTAGTAGATCTCCTCGAGTTGCGTTTCGCCGTCCTTCTCCTCGTCGTGCTTGTGCGGGGGATAGGAGGACCAGTTGCCGGCGGGAGTGAGCACTTCGCACACAATGAACCGGTCCGCCTCAAGGGCCGCGGGGGTGCCGAAGTTGTGGACCTGGCGGGAGCAATTGCCCGCGCCACGCAACTCGACCGGGGTCTCCGCGGCGGTCACGAGCCGGGTGGGGTACGAAGCCTTGGCGGGTGCCGTCGCGACGGCGACCCGGCCGCCGTCGGGCGAGCTGATGGTGACCGACTTGCCCACGCCGCTGTACAGGACGTCGCTCGGCCCATGGAAGACGGACTGCCGGCCGGCAAGCTGGTGCTTGACGCCGTCGACCTCTACCGTAAAGGCGCCATTCAGCGGAACGACGATCCGTTCTTCTTCGGCGGCGGGGAGTTCGACGGCGGTGCCCGCGGCGAGCGTCGCGACCTTCAGGCCCGTGTGGGCCCAGCCGTCTACGGCGAGCGCCGAATCGGAAGTTCCAAGGGAGATGTCCCAATCGCCATCATTGGCGGTTCCAAGAGGATAGACCCAGTTGGCCATGAAGTTGTGTCCTTGCTTTAGCGCTGTACGAGTGTCATTTCAAAGCTGTAAGAGTCGCCGCGGTAGACGTGGTGACCGGTTTCCACCATGCGTCCGGTGTCGTCGACGGCGGTGCGCTCCATGGTGACCAACGCCGAGCCCACCTCTGCCTCGAGCAGCGGAGCTTGGTAATCGTTGGCGATCATCGCGCCGATCCGCTGCGTGGCGAGGCGGAAGTTCACTCCGCCGCGGCGCAGGATGGCGTAGAGGCCTTCAGCCGCGAGCATGGCCTCGTCCATGGTGGCGATATCGTCCCGGACCCAGTTCTCCATGAGCGCCAGCGGCTTGCCGCCCACTTTGCGGAGTCGCGTGAAGTGGTAGACCTTGGAACCGGCGGGCAGTTGCAGGGCGGTCAGCGTGGCGGGGTCGGCTTCGGTGTGCGCGAAGCTGAGGACCTGGGTGGTGGGTTTCTTCCCGTTGTTGGTGAGGTCGTCGTAGAGGCTGGAGAGTTCCAGCGGCCGACGGACCTGGCTGGACACCACCTGGGTGCCGACGCCGCGCTTGCGCACCAGGAGCCCGGAGCGGACGAGTTCGTCCATGGCTTTGCGCATGGTGGGGCGGGACAGGTTGAGTTGGGCGGCGAGGTCGATCTCGTTGTCCAAGCGGCTGCCCGGTTCCAGCACGCCGCTATGGATGGCGGCCTCGATGCCCTGGACCACTTGGTGGTACAAGGGCACAGGGGAAGAACGGTCGATATTGAGGCCAAGTTGATTCGCCATTGCATGCTCCCTCGCGTGCCGGGACTGTCCCGGATGTCGCAAGCATGTCCGTCTATGTTTGCTTGATAGGACATACTGCTTAACTGATCATAGCAGCAGGCCACACAGGGTCAAGGGATCGCAAGGGAGGGTGTTTTGGCACTGTCTTGGCACTCTCTGGGTGCCGGCGGGATGTCCGGACAACAGCCTTTATGGTTTACCGTTCGGACCGTCAGTCGCGGCGGCGATGCGTTACGAGCGCGACGGCGGCCAGCAACGCGCCCAGGCCCTCCGCCACCGCGCTGACGGACTTCCCGAAAAACCAGACAGGCTCATACATGGACGGAATCGGTCCAATAGCCGGTATGTCGACGTACCTGTAAAGAACGACGGCGACAAAGGCACTGCCGGCGACGAGGAGCGCCGCCGTGAACGCCGGACGGCTCCCGCGCACCAGCACATACAAGGCGACAAGGACCGCCACGATGGCCTCGAGGTGGAACAGGTTGCCTTGCCCGATTCCTCCCGGGGCAGCCAGTTGATACCCAGGCGCAAGCTGCCAATGCACCGCGGCATCCACTGCCAGAGCCGCAGCGACCAAAATCCGCAACACGACGTTCAGCGTGGTGCTCCGGGTACGGCCACGGGGCCGCCATCCAGCGGCGGCCATCTCATGCGTCCTCATTTCACTACCAGCGTTCCGTGCATATTCGAGTGATAGGTGCAGTGGTAGGGATAGCTGCCCGGAGTGCTGGGCGCCGTGAACTCCGCGGTTCCGCCCCCGCCGTCGACGGCGGCGTTGAAGGACTTGCCGTCGTCGGACGTCACTGTGTGGGCCTGGGCGTCGAGGTCCTTCACGCTGACCTTGGCGCCGGGGCTGACCGAAATAGGCCCTTGGTATCCAAAGTCCTTGATGGTGATCGTGTCCGGTTGCGTTGCGGACGTCGCGCTCGACGACGACTCGCTTGATGATGCGGCGCCCGGCGGTGGCGTGCCCTGGCCGCCCGAGGTCCCGCATCCGGCTAGCGCAATCAGGGTAGCCGCCGACGCAATGACCGCCATGGCCTTGGGAGATTTCATATCAGCCCTTCCCGATGCATCGATCACGTGGCTGCGGTCCGAAATTGCCCGCCACTCTTCATGAGACGTTTCCCCGGGCGTCGCGGTTCACCGGTGAAGGCAAAAGGCAGGTTTACCCTGATGGAATGAGTCCGTCCGGAGCATTGTCCCGCAGTCCGCGAACGCTCGAGGTCGGGAGCCTCGCACATTTCGACCGGCTGCTGACCGCGGGTGCCAGAATGATGCACGGTTGGCATGCCCAATCATTGGACCTCCGCGGACGAAGTGCCGATTTGGATCGGATGGATCCGCAAGGCGCCATTTTCCTGGGCTGCACCTTTGACGAGGGAATGGAAGACTCCTTGCGCAGCCGCGGAGCCCTCATCTTCCCCAAGCTGCAGGGCGTTCCGTTCAATCCGTACCGGGGACGGCTGTACAGCGCATCGGAACTGTACGAGGACATCGGCTCCACGGAATACGAGTCCACGCTGGACGCCAAGGTCTACCACTGGAGCATCCTGCCAGGGCAACGGACCAGCCTCGACGCGACACTCGCCGCGGCGTTGCACGACCACGCGATTGGGGACGCACTCGACGACCTGCTCGGCAACGGCGATTTCGCCGGGAATAAAATCGTCGGGGTCATGGGTGGTCATGCCGCGCAGCGTGGCACCCAGGAGTTCGACGACGCAGCCCACCTCGGTCGGCTCCTGGCCCTCGCCGGATACACCGTCGCCACAGGCGGCGGACCAGGTGCCATGGAAGCGGCCAACCTGGGCGCCTATTTGAGCCGGATGCCCGACGTCGACTTCACCGCCGCGCTGCTGACCCTCGCGGCGGTGCCTGGTTTCCGTCCCTCGGTGACGGCTTGGGCACGGGCCGCGGCCGCCGTCGTCGGGATGTATCCGCAAGGGGCGACGTCGCTCGGAATCCCGACATGGTTCTACGGTCACGAGCCGCCCAACCTCTTCGCCACCCACATCGCGAAATACTTCGCCAACTCCATGCGCGAAGCGATCCTTCTTGAACTGTGCAGCGGCGGGATCGTGTTCCTCCCCGGTTCGGCCGGAACCGTGCAGGAGATCTTCCAGGACGCGTGCGAGAACTTCTACGGCGCCCCGGAAACCGTGACGCCCATGGTGCTCGTCGGACGCGACCATTGGGAACGCGTGTATCCCGCCTGGCCCATGCTGCGAAGCCTGGCGCAGGGAAAGGCAATGGAAGACCGGATCTTCCTCGTGGACACGGTGGAGGAAGCGCTGGCTGTGGTTGCGCGCTAGGCCCTGAGGAGCATGCCCATTTTTAGGGTGGTGTTCTTAGGGACATGCTCAGCGTTTGCCTTGAAGGGGGGGCATAGTGGGTTTATGTCCAGTGGCCAAGCTCAGCGCTGAGCATGCTCAGTGGGTGGGTTGGTGGTTCCGGGGGAGCATGTCCAGTGGTGGCTAGGAACAGTGGGCATAGTGGGTTTATGTCCAGTGGCCGAGCTAAGCGCTGAGCATGCTCCCCCGGGGGCGGGGTTAGTGGGCGGGGACGGTGTCGCCGACCTTTTCCTGGATCCAATCGTGGAAAGCGCCGATGTGGTGCTCGCTGGGGACCAGGACGCCGCCGTTCGCGTAGACACGTGAGCCCATGGCCGGTTGGCAGCGCTCGCAGGCGTCGAAGTCTTGCTGGTTGACGCGGTGGAACAGTTCCACAGAGGCGCTCACGTCCTTGCCGGATTCGACCACGCTGGGCAGGTACAGCCAGTCGCATTCCACGATGGTGCGGTCCGCGGCGAGGGGGAACATGCGGTGGATGATCACGTGGTCCGGGACGAGGTTCACGAACACGGTGGGTTTGATGGTGATGGCGTAGTAGCGCCGGTCCTGGTCCTCGGCGACGCCGGGGATGACGTCCAGGCCTTCGGAGCCGTCCACGGTGAAGCCCTTGATGTCTTCGCCGAATTCGGCGCCGTGGCCCACGAAGTATTGAGCGGCGAGCCCGTCGGCGAATTCGGGAAGCACCTCGGTCAATTCGGGGTGGATGGTGGCGCAGTGGTAGCACTCCATGAAGTTCTCGATGATGAGCTTCCAGTTGGCCTTCACGTCGTACTTGATGCGCCGTCCGAGGGAGAGGTTGGCGACGTCGTAACCGTCGATCGCGTGCACATCGCCGAGGCGTTCCTCGATGGCGCCCATGACGTCCTCTTCGAAGGAGGGCGGTTCCTCGGCGAGGCAGACCCAGACATAACCGAGGTATTCGCGGATGTGGACCTTGGCCAGGCCGTATTCGTCGCGGTCGATGTCCGGCATTTTGGTCAAGTTCGGCGCAGCGATGAGCTTGCCCTCGAAGTCATAGGTCCAAGCGTGGTACGGGCACTGGAAGGAGCGGGCGGCTTCGCCTTGTTCTTCCATGCACAACTTCACGCCCCGGTGGCGGCAGATGTTGTAGAACGCGCGGATGGCTCCCTTGCGGGTGCGGGAAATCAACACTGATTCCCTGCCTACCTGCACGGTTCGCCATGCCCCGGCCTTGTCCAGGTCCGCCGAACGGATCGCGCAGAACCACATCTGCTCGAAGATACGTTCCTGCTCGGCCCGGAACACGGCCTCATCTACATAGGTGGATCCCGGAAGCGTGGGAATCAAGCTCGGGGCGGTGACTTCAGCGGTCAATGTTCCTCCTCAGAACAAAAGGGTGGTACGGACGTGGCCTTCACGCCCGCGGGTCTTGGAATGGATAGCGGACTTAGTGCCCGACGGCGGCAAGTCCGGCGGGCTCTTGCGCTTGGGCGGGCGCGGGGAGACTGCGCCGCCTCTTCGTGAAGAGCCTTGGTTGGTTCATGCCCAATACCGCGACGGGCGTGTCACCCCGGTAATAGACGGCAAGAAAGCTGTGTTCCTGTGGGTCGCCGGCTTCGATTTCAAGGCGGTCGTGACCGCTCGAATGGCCGGCGAACTGGATTTTGACGCCGTGTTGGTCGGACCAGAAGTAGGGCGGCTTCGCAGGCTGCTGCGGTGCGTCCTCGTTCAGTAGCGCCTGGACAGCGAGGGCGGCGCGTTCCAAAGCGCCGGTCCAGTGTTCAATGCGGCGGGGACGTCCGACGGCGTCGTCGAACCATGCCGCGCAATCGCCCACGGCGACGATGCCGGGAACGTTCGTGCGGCCCATCCCATCGCAAACCACCCCGCCGTCGAGGTCCACGCCCGAGCCCTCGAGCCATTCGACGTTGGGTTCGGCACCGATGCCCACCACGACGACGTCGACACCCAGTTCGCGGCCGTCGGACAGTACCAGCCCGGTCACCTTGCCGCCGTCCCGGTGGACTTCCGTGATGGCGGCGCCGGAAAGCAGTTCCACGCCGTTCGCGGCGTGGAGGTTCGCGACGACCTTGCCCATCTCTTCGCCCAATTGGGCCGTAAAGGGGACAGCGGAATTGTTGATCATGGTGACCTTCATTCCGCGCGATGCCGCGGAGGATGCGACCTCCGCACCGACGAAGCCGGCTCCGATGACCGCGAGGCGGGCGCCTGGAACCATGTGCCCGGCGAGTGCTTGGGCATCGGCCAAAGTGCGCAGGGTGAAGGCGTTGCCTAGTCCTGCGAGCTCCGGATGTTGCCGGGCGCGTGCACCGGTGGCGATGAGAATGCCATCGGCGCTGATGCTGTGTCCGTCGTTGAGGCGGATGGTGCGGGTTGCGGCGTCCAGTCCTATGGCTTCCTGGCCGAGGAGCCATTCGGCGTGGAGTCCGTCGTCGTCGGTCTCCAGGAAGAGATCGTCGGCGGTGATAGTGCCAAGAAGGAAGTCTTTTGACAGCGGGGGCCGGTCGTACGGGCGGTGGCATTCATCGCCAATGATGATTAGCCGCCCGGTGAAGCCTTGAGCGCGGGCCGCGCGGGCTGCCGATAATCCGGCGAGCGAGGCTCCCACGATCGCGAGCGTCTGCATAAAACCACTCTTTTCAAATCGCTTGATACGCAACAAGAGTCGCGATATGCAACAGCGTGACCTATCGCGCTCGCAGTGTCAAGGGGAGGTCGAGCAATGAAAAGTCCTTGACAAGCGGTGTGAGCTGGAGCACTCTGTTGCTTAGCGCGAATCGTGTTGATCCATGCGAAACACCTCCAAGAGTGTCCTTCTGTTTTCTTCCGATCTCGTCCGCCAAACCCATTCCCTTACGAAAAAAGAGGTGCATGATGCATAAGGCCTGCCCGCTCAGTGAACTTGCTCCCGGGGAGGCGCTACGGCTTGATACAGCTCCGCCCATCGCCGTCTTCCACACCGAAGAAGGCGAGCTCTTCGCCATCGATGACACCTGCACCCACCAGGACGCCTCCCTTGCCGACGGCTACGTTGAGGACTGCTGGGTGGAATGCCCGCTCCACGCGTCGAGGTTCGACCTGCGCAGCGGGTCCGTGGATGCCCCGCCGGCCAAGCTGCCGGTCCGCGTCCATGAAGTCAAAGTTGTCGACGGCGACATCATGGTCGTCGAGTCCACCGAAGTCCCCAACCTTCCGCCGGGACTCACTCCGCAAGGCCATGTTTGAGCGTTCCGCGCAATAATCAACAAAGGACCCCGTATGACAATCAACGGTGATTTCACGGTCAACGAAGGCAGCGAAGGTCTGTTTTGGTCCTGGTCCTTTCGGCTAAGCGTATGGACGATTCCATCCCGGTGGCGAGAACCTGCGTCGGTTCAGACATGCCCCGGCGAGTGTCGACGGATACAACCATTTAACTTGTCACGCTCTGCCGGAAGCCAAGGCCCTTGCCGTAGCGATCTTGAAGAGCAGCGATGCATGACGACGCCGAAATCATCTCGCGAGTCCTGCGCGGCCGCATCGGCCGGCATCGAGCCAGCCGGCCTTGTCCACCGGCCGCCAATGGCGGCGGCTGTCAGTGGGTATAGGAAACGGCGCTCGGGTGCCGTCAGCGGTTTGCGCTGAAACCAGAAGGGAACAAATCTCAATGACCCAACCGACTAGGACGACGGCCTCCGTCGACACCTCCTTATCAAAAGAGACCAGCTCCAAGTTCAAACGCCGCTTCATGCTCAGGCTTGTCGCTGTCTTCATCGGCGGGATGTTCCTGGATGGTTACATCCTCGGAATCATCGGCCCCGTCACCGGACTCATGCGCTCAGATCTCCAGCTCGACGCACTGTCTCTGGGCATGATCGCCGCAGGCCCGCTCGTTGGTATCTTCGTCGGCTCCCCGCTGGCCGGTTGGGCTACTGACAAGTTCGGACGCAAGCCCATGTTCCTCGTGGACATGGGCCTGTTCCTGGTCGCCTCAGGGGCCCAGTTCTTCGTAACCTCCGGAGATGGGGCCGTGATCCAGCTGGCCATCATCCGGTTCTTCATGGGTGTCGCTATCGGCGGCGAGTACGCAATCGGTGGGCCATTGCTATCAGAGTTCTCCCCACCAAAGCTCCGCGGGCGATTGCTCGGGCTGACGCTGATCGCCTGGTACGTCGGCTTCATGATGGCATTCATCATCGGCACGCTCCTGCACGACGCCGGCACCCCATGGCGCCTCGTCATCGGCACGAGCACGATACTCGCATTCGTCCTGTTCCTCGCCCGCTTGGGCCTGCCCGAATCGCCGAGTTGGCTCATTACGAAGGGGCGGCGTGAGGAAGCACTCGCGATCGCACGCAGGTACGTCGAATCGCCCCAGATGCATAACAGCATCACCGAAGAGATCGACCTGAGGATGATCCAGGAGGCCCAGGCGGCGCAGAGCAGCACCAAAATCAAGGGCGCCTCCTTCGGAATGCTGTTCTCGAGGCAGTACTGGCGCACCACCCTCTTCACCGCAGGTTTTTGGTTCTGCGCGGTCACTCCGTACTTCGCGATCGCGACCTTCGCCGACGAGGTGCTCAACCAATTCGGCTTCGGCGGCGGCTGGGCCGGTGGAGTCGGCCTGTCCGCACTTGCTGCCGCCGGTGTTGTCATCACCGTCGTACTGATTGACAAGCTCGGCCGCCGAATCCTCACCGTGCCCGGGCAGTGGCTCTGCGCAGGCATCCTGCTGATCATTGGAGTCTGGGCGAACGCACCAGCGATCCTCGTGCTCGTCCTGTTTCTCGCCTTCTCCTTCTTCAATGCCGGCTACACCACGATGACCCAGGTCTATCCGGCCGAGCTATTCCCCGGCCACCTGCGCGGCATCGGCATGGGCTTCGCCGCGGCCTTCAGCCGCATCGGAGCCGCACTCGGCACCTTCGCCCTGCCATGGGCGATCAGCAACATCGGCCTGGGCCCAAGCATGGTCGTAGCCGCCGCAGTCGCATTCCTTGGCGCAGTCCTCTCGCAATGGCTCGCCCCTGAGACGAAGGGGCGCACCCTCGCCGAGATCTCGGAAGACTTCTCCCACTGACACCGGGACTGCACGGAGACGTCGAATCAGAGCCATGGCCCTCGGGCGGATCCGTGCTCCTCGACCAGCCGGGCACAGTGGCCTCGTTCCTCGCCGGGAACGGGTCACTGCCGTGTGTAGCCCATTTTCTCGCTGATCACGAGGCCGGCCTCACAGAGGCCTTTGACCAGTTCGGGATCGTCTTCGGGCTTGAACCGGAAGGCCGGGCCCGAGATGCTCACAGCCCCGATGACCTCGCCCATGTGGTTATAGATGGGCGCCGCTGCCGCCGTCAGCCCTATTTCCAGCTCATCATGGACAATCGAGTACCCGTTCCGGGAGACCTCCAGGAGTTGGCCCTCCAACACGGCCCGGTCCGTGACAGTTCGCGACGTCCGGGGCCCCAGGCCCACCTCTTTGAAAATCCGGTCCCTATCCTCCACCCTGAGGGCTGCCAGCATGACCTTCCCGCTTGAGGTGGCATGCAGGGGTGTGAGGCCTCCCACCCAGTCATAGGTGGCCAGCGTGGACGGTCCCATGGCTTGATCGACGTTGACGGCGTAATTCGAGCGCAGGACGGCCAGGTTGACTGTCTCTTTGTACGTATCGGCCAAGCCTTCGAGGACGGTCCTGGCCTCGTGGACCAAGCTGAGCCGTCCGGGCACGGAGCTCGCCAGCCTCAGGATCCCGAAACCTAGCTGGTATTTTCCGCGCTCGGTGTTTTGGCGCACGATTTCCCGGCTCACGAGCGAACCCATCAGCCTGAACACGGTGGACTTATGGACGCCCATCTCTTCTGCGATCTCGCTGACGCCAGCATGTCCTTGCCGGGCCAGGATCTCCAGAATCTGCAGGGCGCGGTCAACGGACTGGACGCCGCCGCCCGGACCGTCAGAGTCCTTTTCAGTTTCCGTGTCCTTGCCTCCGGCCGCCATCGCGCCTCATGCCTTTCCGGTTGGAAATCACAAATCCTACCCAACGAGGCAACGCTAGCAGAGTCCCGGAGACGACGAGAGGCACCCCGGTGGGGTGCCTCTCGCTGGCGGATTTCCGGGCGGTAGCCGCCCGGAAAACCTGGAGCAGTTGCGCGGTCCCTAGGCCTTGACGTAGCCGTTCGGGTTGAGGACGAACTTTGTTGCGGCCCCGGCGTCGAACTCGGCGTAACCGCGTGGAGCGTCGTCGAGCCCGACGGCTTTGGCGTTGACGGCTTTGCCGATCCCGTCCGGGTCGCCCGTGACGTAGAGGCCGGGGGCGCCCAGGGCGCCGCCCGCGGCGGTGATCTCCATGAGGGAGTTCAGCACGGTGGCAGGTTCCAATCGGCATACGGGACAAGGACGTACTCTGCCTGTCCGCCGACCCGGCCACCCATGTCCACGTACCCATAGGCGCTGCCGAGATGGCACCATGCGGAACTTTCCGGCCTACGTTGGCGGGTTGGCAATGGTTGAAATACGCCGGCCGCCACCCAAAGGCGATGCTTCGATGAATACCTCCCCAGGTTTCAGGCACCGAAGCACCGTCCATCGGCGACGGAACGGCTCATCCCTCTCAGCGCGAAACATGGAGGAGTGTGCGGATCGCTTGATATTTTGATACGCCACTAATGATATATCAGTTCTGGGAATACTATTGTCAGGGAGCGTGCGAGTCAAGGCTCCGCCGGGTATGGAAGGAACGTAAAAGTGGAAAGCAGCGGCGAACTGCCCGTCGACATTGCCGGTACCGATATTCCAGTACGGCAGGACGATGAGTCCTACGCCGACTTCGCCTACAGGGTGCTGTGCGATGAACTCATCGTCCTCGACATCAAGCCTGGCGAACCGCTCAATGACGATCAGATATCCCGACGCCTGGGCGTTGGCAGGACGCCCATCCGGGAAGCGATGAAGCGGCTCGAAAGCGAACACCTGGTGGTGGCTTATCCTCGGCGAGGGACCTTTGCTGCCGGAGTGGATATCACCGACCTCGCCGAAATTTCCGAGATCCGCCAACTCTTGGAACCTGCGGCATCCTCCCGCGCGGCGCGCCTGGCTTCGCCCGTGATCAGGCAGGAACTCCGGGACGTGGCCAGGGAGGTCAAGCAACTCCTGGCTGGAAAGCAGGCCCAGCGGGACCTCATGCGCCTCGACATGCGTGTGCACCGGCTTATCTACCGCGCCACGGGAAGCCGGCACCTTGAAGACGTACTGATTCGCTACGACAACCTCGCCACCCGGATCTGGAGCCTCGTGCTGGAAAAGCTTCCGCCCGTGTCCGAACACATTGCCCAGCACATCGAACTGCTGGAGACGATCGCCGACGGCGACGCCGAAGCGGCTGCGCGGCTGACCACCAAGCACGTCACAGAGTTCGAGAATCTGATCCGCGCCGTTCTCTAGCCGCTGTGGACTGGCGGCCATGTCTCGCCCGAGGCGGTAGTGCTCGACGTCGGCACGAACGTCCTGCGCGACGGTTCCCTGCAGGGGTTGGCCTGGTGTGACGCGGGAAGGCAAGACCGTTTGTGGCGGTCTTGCCTTCCTGTTTTTGCGGGGTGGGTTCTTTTGCGGGGTTAGATGAGTGCGCGTTCGAGTTCGTCGTCGTCGGGGTCGTTGGAGCCTTGGACGGCGTCGAGTTGGTAGGCTTCCTCGAGTTCGGCGATGTCCTGGTCGCTGGTGGTGGGGGCGGAGTGTTCTTCGAGGACGCCGGTGCGGTGGCGGATGCGCAGCCTGTAGAGGAGCAGTCCGGCGATGACGACGAACGCGACGAAGATGACGCCGCCCCATTGCAGGTACCACTG
>NZ_SMRU01000049.1 GCF_004354015.1 Arthrobacter terricola | reverse complement strand
ACGTCTTCGGGGAGGGCGCCCCGCTGACCGGCAGCTCCCGAAGCCACTGGTTCATCGCAACCGTCGGCCGCGGACCCTCAGCATCCTCGAAGCAGAGATCCTCATCGATGAGGACCGGCATGTCATCACGGATCAGCGGCCGGCCGGACAGCCCCCACGCTTCCCACTCAACGGAACTGAACGAGTGCAGAATCACGGGACAAACCTGACATGAGACACATGCCGGAGCAACGAATAAATGCCGTACAAAAGGCAAACAATCACCTCTGCGAGACACGCGTAAACCGCAAAGCTAACGCAAGGGTCTCGACGCGGGACCAAAATTTGTCCCTGCAACTTGATGCGCTCAAGGCGGCTGGATGTAACCGGATTTTCGACGACGTGATTAGCGGTACCAAAACCCAGCGACCAGGTCTGGAACGGGCTCTCGATGTTCTTCGCGAGGGCGACACGCTGGTTGTCTGGAAGCTCGATCGACTGGGACGAAGCGCCAAGGACCTGTTGGAATTCGCTGGGAGGCTTAGCGACCAGCAAGTTGGATTTATCAGCCTGACGGACGCAATCGACACCACGACAGCCTCAGGTCGTTTTTTCTTTAACGTCATGGCCAGCCTGTCTCAGATGGAGAGGGACCTCTTGGTTGAGCGAACTCAGGCCGGCTTGCTTGCCGCCAGGGAACAGGGACGGGTTGGTGGTCGCAAAAGGGTTATGACCGAGTCGAAGATCCGCTCCGCCAAGAACCTCCTGCGTGAAGGGATGGCTCCCAAGGATGTGGCCAGGGACTTGGGCGTCTCCGTGCCCACTCTCTACCGCTGGATTCCCGCTAGATCCTAAGTAGTTTGAACAAGCGTTTCGGCAAACCTTTGCGGTCGGCGTCAGCCGGCCAACCCTGTTCTTTTGGTGAGGCATGGCGGGTCAGGGAAACCCGCCATGCCTCTGGAGCCCCGTACCCGTATTGAGCGGTGGAAAAGGCACGGGTTCAAAGCTGCGATACTGACGTCCAGGCATGCCTAGAACTGGGCGTCGGCCATTGGAGCTGAGACCGCTTCAAGCTCGGGAAATTAGCCGGCGTAGGAGTCGGCGATGCCGATGTACTGGGTGTCAAGGTATTCCTCGATGCCTTCGAGGCCGCCTTCACAGACCAGGCCGGACTGTTTGACGCCGCCGAATGGTGCAGTGGCGTTGGAGACGACACCGGCGTTCAGGCCGAGCATGCCGGTCTCCAGCCGTTCGCCCATCCGGATGCCGCGGTTGAGGTCCTTGGTGAAGACGTAGGCCACCAGCCCGTATTCGGTGTTGTTGCGCAAGGGGTTTGCTGCCAAGCATGCGTCGTTGGGACGCCTTCATTACAGGCGGATGCCTCAGCTGCGCAGCGATGACACTGGGCAACTGAGGCATCCAGGATGGTTGGCCGGTCCTCCGCGGCCCAGAGGCCTTGGAGGACCGGCGGTTTGGGTCAGACCGTGGTGGTTTTGCGCTGGGTTTGCCCGTTGCTGGTGGGGGACTCCTCTTCCAGGCCGTGACGTGCTGTCTCGGGGGCCACTTTGGAGGAGACGATGGCGCCAAGGGCCAGGAGGGCGACGGTGGCGATCATGATTACCTGAACGCCGAAGGCGGCCAGTACGACCGGCAGGAGGAAGGTGCCGATGGCGGCTCCGATACGGCTCAGTGCGGCTGCCATGCCGACGCCGGCTGCCCGCATTGACGTGGGGAACAGTTCTGCGGGGTACACGAATTGGAGGTTTCCGGCGATCGCTTCGATGAAGGCGTAGACGCACAAGCAGGCGATCACGACGGCTGCGGCCGGGTGGGGAAGGACAGCAAGTGCGAGTACCGAAACGGCCATCAGCCAGAACGTACTGATGAGCAGGCCGCGTCGGGTGAAGCGGTTGACCACGATCATGCCGACGACGCCACCGAGGGCGAAGAAGGCGTTCTGTATCAGCGTGGGGGTCAGGCCATTTTGAAGGCCGAGGGCAACGAACAGGGAGGGAAGGAAGGTAAAGATTGCCGTCTGAGGGGTTGCCTGGGCGATCCAGAAGAACCCTGCAAAGAGAGTCCGGGAACGCCATTTGCGGCTATAGAGCAGTTTCAGGGTTTCCATGCCGGACCGGCGGTCCTTGTCTGAATTCCGGAGGGATTCGACGAGATCATCGACTCCCGCATTGGGGTTGATGTGCTTCTTGACGATGGCCTCGGCTTCAGCCGCACGACCCTGTGCCACCAGCCACCGGGGTGATTCGGGGCTGCCAAGACGGAGGATCATGACGATGGCTGACGGGACGGCACTGCTGACAAGAATCCATTTCCATGCCCCTGTCCCCAGGTGGAGGCCGTTCAACAGGACACCGACGCCGATGGAGGCGAGGAAGCCGAAGCGCCATACGGCGGCCAGACTGCCCAGCAACGGGCCACGGAGCTTCTGCGGGAGCATCTCCGACAGGTAGGTGGGACCGACCGCATAGTCGATACCGATTGCAATTCCGAGGATCAGTCGCACGATGAACAGCTGAACC
Organism: Arthrobacter terricola; assembly: GCF_004354015.1. GTDB lineage: Bacteria > Actinomycetota > Actinomycetes > Actinomycetales > Micrococcaceae > Arthrobacter > Arthrobacter terricola. The sequence continues at coordinate 24,661 of NZ_SMRU01000049.1, read as the reverse complement.
GCGTCCTGTACGAAGAACTGCACGATGGATGCGATGAGGAAGACCGCCAGGTCGATTTGGTAGAGCTTCCTGCGGCCGATGCGGTCTGCGACCTGACCGAAACAGATGCTGCCCAGAAAGAGGCCAACGAGTGCGGCCGAGCCAACGAGGCCAGCGAGCAGGGGGGTCATTCCGAAGCTTGCCGGGAGCACGGCGAGGGCGATCGACAGCACGCCCAAGGTGTATCCGTCGACGAACTTTCCGCCGCTGGTGAAGATTGCCAATCGGTAGTGGAATGCAACCGCCGGCGAATTATCGATTGTGAACTGTGGCTTCGTTGCCATCGCAGTTCTCCTTTCTGGGGCCACACTCGGCCACGTCTAAAGGGAGGATGATCGCGGATTCTCGGGGATCGAAGGTCCGCAAGAACATCTGCTGCCTGTGATAGTACTCACAGGCGCAACGCCAGCTGAACAGGTTCACCTTAAGGATGGCTAGACAAAGGGTCAGAGGATCTGTAGCTCAAATTTGCGCCTCCTTGAACGGGGCGCGAACGCCGCCGGAAAGCGGAGAACACGGCGGCCCGCATTGCCGGGTAAGCCCCTAGGAAAAGCCTACGCGCACCGGGCCTCCAGGTGGACTTATTGCTCCATGCCGTCGCGTACCGGCGATCTTGGGGAGTGAAAACTTTGCTAAACGCAGCAACAGAAACGCCGGTACTCGTCCCCTGTCGCCGACGTTCCCGGCCTTTGTAATGTCGTTGCACCCACCTACCGGAAGGACATTACTCATGTCATTGAAAGCACGCGATGAAGTGCAGCTCCAGGCTGTAGACATCAGGTCGCTGCCCGCTTGGCAGAACCTCAAGAAGTCAGTCATTGATTTGCAGCAGGTCCAGGTCAAGGACGGTTCCGTCCCGGATAGTGCCAACCATGCCCGTGCCAACGCGAACATCGATACGATCGTTTCCTCGATCCAGGAGCTTCAGCCGCACCTGCCGCATGACGGCGAATACCTCGACCTTGTGGTGCAGGATTTCCAGAAGTGGCAGTCCGCCGGCCTGGGCGAACCTGACTTCCTGGATTCCCTGCTGGCCTTCCAGCCTCAGCAATGGCGCGTCGACGGCCTGCCCCACCTGGTGGTCTTCCCCATGTACACGCAGAACGGAAGCACCAGCCGGTTTGTCGAAGCGGTGTTGATCGACGTGATCTGGCCCGAGTTCATCGACGAACTGGAATCCACAAAGTACTCGAACAAGCTATTCGTCCCGGTCCACTTCTGGGACTTCACGCCCGGCTACGACACCAACTCGGCTGTCCTCTTCCCGGAAAGCGTCGCGGTGCGTTCCACCCCGACATTCACATGGGGTGCCATCTTTGCCGACCGTGAAGCCGCCCGTTTCCGGCGGGTCCTCAAGGCTGCAGCAGAGATCACCTCCCTGGAGCTTCCCGAGGATGCCGCGGCCCTCATCCACGACCAGAAGCTCTGCCAGGAGACCTTCGTCATGTGGGACCTCATTCACGACCGCACCCACATGCGCGGCGACCTTCCCTTCGACCCGTTCATGATCAAGCAGCGCATGCCGTACTTCCTGTACTCATTGGAAGAACTGCGGTGCGACCTCACCGCATTCAAGGAGTGCGTGCTCATCGAGAGGGACGAAACGTCCTCTGAAGAAGCCCGCAAGCACGCGAAGCTCGTACAGTACGCTGTCATTTTCGACCGGATCTTCCGCTTCGCCATCACCGGCAGCCGCGTGCGCAACTACGACGGCCTGGGCGGCCAGCTGCTGTTCGCGTGGATGCACCAGCACCGGGTTCTTCATTGGACTGACGGCAAGCTCAGCATCGACTGGAAGGAAGTTGCAGGCGTGGTCGTCGAACTGGCCATCCGCGTGGAAGAACTCTACTGGCGCTCCATCGACCGTCCCAAGACGGCGCACTGGCTGGCTGCCTACGAGCTGATCTCCGGAACCCTAACCCCCCACCCTGCCTCCGTCTGGGCCAAGGGTCCTGACGCCCTTCCCCTCGACGGGCCACCGCGGGGACTGACGGACCAGGTTCTTGACGATGAATTCCCGCTCTCAATGTTCTACGAGGCCCTTGAGAAGAAGATGCGGCCGGTCATCGAGTCGACGGCCGGGATCACCGGGGATGCTTCCGCCCAGCTTCCGGACGGTGCAGCGGCATGACGCAAACACTGAGAGGGCGGACCGTAGTTGTCGCCGGTTCCACGAGTGCCGCCGGAGCGGCGGTCGTCAGTGCGCTGTCCAAGGCGGGCGCGCGTGTCGTTGCCGTCGACATTCTTGAGGACCGGGTCCGCGAGCTGGCAGCCGCCCATGAGAATGTCACGGGCTACACCTGCAATCTGGCCGACATGGCGTCGGTGAACGAACTTGCTGAATCCGTCCGGAGTGAGCTTGGCCCTGCTGACGGGCTGATCCACCTGGTCGGTGGCTGGCGCGGCGGGGAGGGAATCAAAGGCCAGTCCGACGAGGACTGGGACTTCCTCCACACCGGAATCATGACCACGCTGAGGAATACCAGCAGAGCATTCCTCGACGACCTGGTCGCGTCACCGGTGGGCCGCCTCGCGATTGTCTCGGCCGAATCCGTCGCCAGTCCAACTGCCGACGGAGCTGCCTACACGGCGGTGAAATCAGCTGCCGAAGCCTGGACACTGGCGGTGGCAGACGGGATCCGCCGCGCCCACGGAGAGGCTTCAACGGATCCGCTGACGTCCGCTGCCCTGGTCTTCGTGGTCAAGGCGCTGCTCGACGAACGCATGAAGGCGGCCCAGCCCGAGCGCAAGTTCCCCGGCTTCACCCACGTCGACGTGCTCGCCGAATCGGTCCTCGGAATTTTCGGAACGGCCGCTGAAGAGCTCAACGGACGACGCATCCGTCCGGGGTCGTCTTCGCCGGCCACGGCTGCCGACGCGCTTGCTGGAGCCCGCTGATGAGCGCCTCTCTCCATAACAGGGGCATGAGGGGATTTGCTTCAGATAACTACGCCGGAGCACACCCGGAAATTATCGAAGCGATCCGCTCCGCCAACGGAGGCCATGTGGTGGCCTACGGCGAAGACGAATACACGGAGCGGCTGCAGGAGGTTATCAAGGAACACTTTGGTCCCTCCGCAGCCGCGTTCCCGGTCTTCAATGGCACCGGCGCGAACGTCCTGTCCCTGCAGACACTGCTCCCTCGCTGGGGAGCGGTGGTCTGCGCGGATACGGCTCACATCAACACCGACGAGAACGCGGCTCCCGAGCGGGTAGCCGGCATCAAACTCCTACCGGTTGCGACAACGGACGGCAAGCTGACCCGCGAGCTGATCGACAGGGAAGCCTGGGGTTGGGGGGATGAACACAGGGCACAGCCTCTTGCGGTCTCCATCACGCAGACCACTGAAGTCGGAACCTGCTACACACCGGAGGAGGTCCGGCGGATCGCCGAACATGTCCACTCCCTCGGGATGAAGCTCCACATGGACGGTGCCAGGCTCGCCAACGCGGCCGCCCACCTCGGCGTCCCGTTCAAGGCGTTCACGACAGACGCCGGAGTTGACGTTCTCTCCTTCGGGGGGACCAAGAACGGACTCCTCTACGGGGAAGCCGTCATCGTTCTGGACCCTGAAACGGGGGCTGGAATGAAGCACTTGCGCAAAATGGACATGCAGCTGGCATCCAAGATGCGCTTCGTCTCCGCCCAGCTGATCGCGCTGTTGGAGTCGGATCTTTGGCTGCGATCTGCCGCGCACGCGAACGAGATGGCTTCGCGCCTGCGCCGCGGAGTCGAAGCCATCGACGGTGTGAGACTCACCCGGCCAACGCAGTCAAACGGAGTCTTTGCGTCCCTGCCGTCTGAAGCAGCCGACATCGTTCGTCGGGCCTTCCGGTTCTACGACTGGGACCGGGCAAGCGGTGAAGTGCGGTGGATGTGCTCCTTCGACACCACCGAGGCGGACGTAGACGGGCTGGTCTCGGCGGTCAAGGAAGCTGCCGCGGAAGTCAATACTCCGTTCTCTGTGGAGACTGCCGGAAGACTCTGAGCCAAGTGGCGGGGGACCTCATCAATGCGAGTCCGCAAAAAGCGTTTGTATTCCAGCCGATGGAGTCCCCCGTCGAGATGCCAAAGCATCTCGACCAGAGCGACATGTGTTGATTGGCGGGCGTCAAGACCTGAGCTTTACCAGAACAGCATGGCCTTACAGGTTCACTGTCGGTCCGGGCCTTGGCGGCCTTCAAGACAAGCAGGAGGATCGTGACCATGACGACAATTACTGGCGGGCGGACACTGTATGGCCAGGCACTGGGCGTGCTCATGCTGGACACGGTCTTTCCACGACTCGCGGGCGACATCGGCAACGCGCTCACCTGGCCTTTCCCAGTGCAATACAAGATTGTGAAAGGCGCGCGGGCTGAGCGGATAATGGGTGCAAGTCCCGACCCGGCGCTGTTGGAACCGTTTATTACAGCGGCAAAGGAGCTCGAGGAAGAGGGCGTCCGTGCCATAGCGACGAGCTGCGGTTTCCTCGCGGCTTTTCAGCGGGAGCTCGCCGAAGCAGTGTCGGTGCCGGTGCTGACCTCCGCTTTGCTTCAGGTTCCGATGGTTTCCCAGATGCTGGGGCCTTCGAGCAGTGTGGGCATTCTGACGGAACGACCGAACCTGACCGAGGGGCACTTCAGTGCCACAGGCTGGGGTTCTGATCAATTCGACGTCCACGTGAACGCCCTGCCGCCGAACGCAGTTTTTCCGACGGTGTTCATCGACGGCGGCTTCGAAGCAGACGCGGAATTGCTCCGCTCGGAAATGATCCAGGCAGCAAAGGATCTGGTCAAGCGGCGCCCGGACACCGGAGCAATAGTCCTGGAATGCACCAATTTCGTACCGTTCAGCGCCGCGATCAGGGAGGCCTCGGGCTTGCCCGTGTACGACATCTACACCCTTGTCATGCAAAATTATTTCGCGACTGTCGGGCAATCTTTCCCCGCTCGTCTGGGTTAGGTCACAGACAGGGCGCCAACTGGTGCCGCAGGAAATTAGCCTTCGGGATTCTATCCCCGCCCAGTCAATGTGCACTCCGGAACGCTACGGCCGGAGCATCGCATGCCGCCGGCTCAGCGGTTCACCGCAACGTGCTTTACGCGCTAATCGCCGACTATGAATGCAACGGGGTTATCTAGGTGAACCTCGAAGGCGTCCTTGGTCCAGTCGATAAAGTCCTCCGCTGCCTCGCGCAAGGCAGCAATCGTGACCCCGAGGAGGGGATTGAGGTCTGAGGCTCGGTGTGCCACATGGACGGTACGCCGTGGCGGGTCGAGGAGCCGGTGGAAGGCGATACCCCGGTCAATGCCCAGGGCCAGGGCCGGCACGAGGGCAACGCCAATGGTTTCCTTGACCAGGCCGCGGATGACGTCGAAGTCGTTGCTGTGGAAGCCGATGTTGGGCTCGAAGCCGGCCTGTTCGCACATCTGAATGAAATTCTCGGCACCGGCAGAGCCGACTTCGTTGGTGATCCAGTTTTCCTGTGCGAACTCCTCGAGCGGGACCTTGTCTCCGGTCTTCCCCGCCGAGTGTGCAGCGCTGATCACGACGAGCTCTTCGTCGAGAATCGGCTGGAGAACCAGGCCTTCGAGCCGGGGGATCGGCACCCTGCCGTACTCATAGATGATCCCCAGGTCCGTGAGGCCTTCCAGAACGGACGTAGCCAGTCCCTTCTGGAGGCTGATGTCCTCAACGGAGATGTCGGCGGTAGCATAACGCATGGCAAGCCGTGACAGGGCCCTCGGTACGAGCTGGGCTGCAGCGGTGCCGGAGGCGCCGATGCGGAGACTGCCTTGGGACCCGGACGCGTACGCCTGCATTTCGTCTTCGGCCCTGGCTACCTGCCGGAGAATGACGTCGGCGTGGGCGCTCATGGCCAGACCCGCTGGTGTCGGCCAGAGGCTTCTCGGTCCGCGTTCGAAGAGTTCCACCCCGAGTGCCTTCTCCAAGGCGGCTATCTGCTGCGACACGGCGGACGTCGTGTATCCGAGTTTCTTCGCTGCGCCGGTGTGCGAGCCGGTGTTGATCACCATCTGCAGGGTTCTGAGGTTGATGATATTCAGGTTTCCCTTGACCCAGCGCATGTGTTTCTCCTTGCATCAACCCGGCGTCACCGGAGTGCCTGCTAAATTCTATTCGGGCAGGCGCCTGTTACGTCAGCCAGTCCAGCAGCGCGCCGAGGCATTTCCTGACCTCAGAGGCGAGGACATGCTCGTCGTCGGTGTGCGCCAACAGAGCATCGCCCGGACCAAAGTTGACGGCCGGGATACCCATCTGAGCGAACCGGGCTACATCGGTCCAGCCGTACTTGGGCTGGGCGGCACCGCCGACGGCGGTGACAAGACTTTGGACGGCAGGGGTTCCCAGCCCCGGCCTGGCGCCGGCGGCTGCGTCTGTACGGGTCAGTTGGTACCCGGCCAGGATCTGGCGGACGTGCTCCTCGGCCTGGTCCGGGGTTTTGTCAGGCGCGAACCTGTAGTTGATGTCCACGTAGGCGGCATCGGGGATGACATTGCCCGCAATTCCGCCACCGATACCGACGGCGTTCAGCCCTTCCCGATAGGCCAGGCCGTCCACGTCGACTGCGGCGGGTTCGTACTGCTGAAGGGCAGACAGCAACCCCGCCAGTTTGTGGATGGCGTTCTCGCCCATCCATGCCCGTGCCGAGTGAGCAGCGGTTCCCTCAGCGGTGGCCCGCAGCCGCAGGGTTCCGTTGCATCCGGCTTCCACGTAGCCGTTTGTCGGTTCCAGCAGGACGGCCAGGTCAGCGGTCAGGAGACTTCTTGCCCGCGTGGCCACCCTTAGCAGGCCGCTTTTGGCTGCTTCGACCTCCTCGTGGTCATAAAAGACGAAGGTGAGGTCTTTTTGGGGATGGGTCAGGGAGGCAGTCAGTGCAAGCTGAACCGCCACCCCGCCCTTCATGTCGGTGGCACCGCGCCCGTAGAGGGTTTCGCCGGACCATCGGCTCGGTACCGTACCGCGTGCATTCGATGCTGTGGGAAGGGGGACAGTGTCGAGATGCCCCGCAAGCAGGACCCGCTCGGACCGGCCCAGTTCGGTTCGGGCGACGATCGCGTCTCCGAAGCGGCTGACGTTCAGGTGCGCCTGCCTATTCAGCGACTCTTCGATGACATCCGCGATCTTCTTTTCGTGTCCGGAGACGCTGGGGATGTCAATGAGGTCTGCGGTCAGCTCAGCGACGTCTTTGCTCAAGTCCAGGAACTTTGTCATGCGATTACTTTCAGGCGTCGAGTGCGGACATAACGTGCTTGATGCGGGTGTAGTCCTCGACGCCGTACATGGAGAGGTCCTTGCCGTAGCCGGACTGATTGAAGCCGCCGTGGGGCATTTCGGCGGTGAGGAGGATGTGCGTGTTGATCCAGACAGCACCGAAGTCCAGATCGCGGCTGAGGCGCATGGCCGTAGCGTGGTCGGACGTCCAAACACTGGAGGCCAGGGCGTAGTCGACGTCGTTGGCCAGTTCCACGGCTTCCTGCTCCGTGGTGAACTTCTGCACGGTGATGACCGGGCCGAAGGTTTCCTTCTGCACGATGTCGTCGGTCTGCTTGGCGCCGGTGATGATGGTGGGCTCGAAGAAGAAGCCTTTCTGCCCGGCGCGCTGGCCGCCGGTTTCGATCCGGCAATGCGCCGGCAGTGAATCGACGACGGCGGTGACGGCGTTGAAGTGGTGCACGTTGTTCAGCGGGCCGAAGTAGTTGTCCTCGTCGTTCTGGTAGCCCGTGTGCAGCGTTTGCGTGTGCTCCACCATGGCCGCAACGAGGTCGTCATGCACCGAGTCCTCCGCCAGGACCCGGGTGATGGCCGTGCAGTCCTGGCCGGCGTTGAAGAATGCGAACTCGGCGATGGCCGCGGCGCTCTTCTTGATGTCGGCGTCCTTGAAGACGATGGCCGGGGCCTTGCCGCCCAGCTCCAGGTGTGCGCGCTTGAGGCCCTTCGCGGCTCCGGAGGCGACGGCGATGCCGGCGCGGACGGAACCGGTGATGGACACCAAGCCAGGAACTTTGTGCTCGACCATGAGCGAACCGGTCTCACCGGTACCCAGGACAACGTTGAGGACACCGGCCGGGAAGATCTCGCCGGCCAGGCGCGCGAGCACCAGAGTTGATTCAGGAGTGGTGTCGGAAGGCTTGAGCACCACGGTGTTGCCGGCGGCGAGGGCAGGGCCGATTTTCCAGATGGCCATCAGGAACGGGTAGTTCCAGGGTGCCACTTGGGCGACGACGCCGATCGGCTCGCGGCGGACGAAGGAGGTGTGGCCTTCGAAGTACTCGCCGGCGGACTTTCCTTCGAGGATGCGGGCGGCACCGGCGAAGAAGCGCAGCTGGTCGGCGCCGGCGGCCACTTCCTCGGATGCGATCAGGGAACGGACCTGTCCGGTGTTGCGGTGCTGGGCCTCGACGAGCTCGTCGCTGTTGGCCTCGATGGCGTCGGCGAGCTTGAGCAGCATGAGCTGCCGCTGGCCGGGGGTCGTGTGCTTCCAGGACTTGAAGGCGTCCTTGGCGGCGGCCATGGCAGCGTCGACGTCGGCCTGCACCGATACCGGTGATTTGGCCACCACCTCACCGGTCACGGGGTTCACGATGTCGACCAGGGCAGTGCCCGCAGGCGTGACGAACTCGCCGTTGATGAAGTTTTTTAGGGTCTGTTCCATTGCTGAGGACATCCGATCTGCGCCCCGTATTCCGGCGCCTAAGTGTGACAGGGTGGTTTTGAAAGGAGTGCTTAGGGCTGGGGCCGCTCGGTGAGCGGCCACCAGCCTACGGGGTCAAGCGTTTGCGTGAAGCTGGGGTGCGGCATTGATGATGTTCGATGGTCCATCGGCGGGTGCTTCCGTTTTTTGCGTGGCGAACCTGCCCAGCGTGAGTCCGCACAGGAAGTGGTGAGTTGGTCCGTCGCCCTTTAGGAGGTCGGCGACGAGCTGTCCAGTCAGGGGTGCCAGCGCCAGGCCGTCTCCTTCGTGTCCGGCGGCAATGATGTAGCCGTCGGTCTCCGGTGCCCAGTCGATGATGGGAAGCCCGTCTCCGGTGTAGGGCCGGAACCCGGTCATGGTGCGGATGATGCGTGTGGACGCGAGTTCCGGCGCGATCCGGGCTGCGTGGCGTGCGATGGTGGCGATGACGTCCTGGGTATTTCCCTTATCAAAGCCGGCGAATTCTCGGCTTCCGCCGATGAGCAGGTTCCCTGAAACGGTCTGTCCCAGCGAAAATCCGACTCCGTAGGGCGGTGCGTCATCGTTATCCGACCGCAGGTGTTTTGAAGCGATGTACTGGGCATCCAGTACGCATCCGCGCACTTTTTTGGGAACGGATTCCGAAATGAGGATGGTCCCGCGGCGGGGCTGGACGGGGATGTCAATGTTGGACAGTGCCCCGACGCTTTTTGCGAAGGGCCCCGCGGCGTTGATGACGAGTTCGGTGGAGATGCTTCCGCGGGTGGTGTCCACTGAGGTCACCTTCCCGCGTTCGGTGTTGACCGCAATGACTTCGCTGTGGGTTTGAAGTACTGATCCGTGCCGTCTGGCGGCCCGGAAGAAGGCCGTGTTTAGGGCCAGCGGGTTGACGTCAGCGTCATCCGGGCTGAAGGACGCTCCCAGGATGTGAGGGGCAAGGAAGGGCTGGGCTTCGCGGGCGGCATCTCCGTCGATCAGGGACACGGAAATGCCGGCGTTGCGTTGTTTCTCGATGAAATCCTTCATGAATTCCATGTGGCGCGGAGTTTCGATGACGACCATTCCGCCGTCGGACTCAAACTCCACGCTTTGCTCCAGTTCGGACTCCAGCGTGTTGTACATGCGTCGGCTGGCCATGGCCAGTTCCATATGAAGGCCGGGGCGTTTGGACTGCATGAAGATTGCCTTGTCGCAGGCGCCCGAGGCTCCTGATCCAGGGCCGTTCTTGTCAACGATGACTACTTTGAGTCCGAGCTGGGCCAGGCGGAAGGCGATGGAACTGCCGGATACTCCTGCGCCGATAACGACGGCATCTGCCGTTTTCATGCGTAACTCTCATCCTTTTGAGTCATTGATTTTTCTCTCTCGAGCTGAAGCCAGAGATCTTCAGCGATCCGCCGGCCTTCGTCGATGTCGGGCATAAATGTGATCGCGCTGGACTTGCGGGCAGACCGAACAGCCTCGGCGGCCTGGTCAACGGCATCCTTGCCCTGTATCCGGCCCAGGCGGGAGGCGATGGCTGTGCCGGCAAGCGTGCCCTGGGCCATAGCGATTTTGGCGCCTTCGATTCCAGTGACGTTGCCGGCGACGAAGAGGTTGCTTTGGCTCGTTTCCATCTCGGGGCTGTAGAGGGGCACGGTCCCGCCCAGTTGGTCGATGCGCACCAGTTCACAATCGCGGGTGAGCTCCTGAACCGGGTACAGCCCGCCGGAGATGCAGACGCAGTCAACGTCGACTGTCCGTGTCTTTCCTGGGTTTCCGTGCTTGTCGATTGTGGCGATTTCAACGTGCTGGACGCGCTCATCTCCGCCGATGGAGACGATGCTCTTCCTTAGATTGAGCTTTGTGCCCATCAGGGGAATGCCGCTCGTGGGGAAGAACGTCAGCGCGAGGTTTCGGAGAGCCCGGTTCGATGCCAGTCGGCCGCCCCAACGCAGGAGAGCGTTCGGGGCAAGGTCGGACATGCCGGCCAGGTACTCCAGGTTACGGTCGGGATCGGCCTGGGATCCGGCGAAGACGCTCTTGGACGGAAGGTAGATTCCCACCACATCCGCGCCGGCCATGCTCAGCTCGTGTGCGACAGTGAGGGACAGCGGGTCCATGCCGACGACCGCAACGCGGTCACCGGGCCGCACCCGGTAATAGTTGGTGAGGGTCTGGGCAGCTCCGATGGCCATGACACCGGGCAGGGACCAGCCCGGGATGGGAAGGGGCCGTTCGGCAGCGCCGGTCGCGACAACGGCATACTCCCCGCACACCGATTCGCCGTTGTCCAGTGCGACTTCCCACTTGGGGGAGAGGTTCCACACCTGCCGGTTGGACAGGATGCGCACACCGGCCTCTTCGGCCCGCTTGGCCAGCGACTTCGAAATCTCGGCACCGATCCACCAGCCGGTGCCAGGCTCTTCGTGGAGTTGCCCGAGGAGCTTTCCACCCGGCCGCGGGTTCTCGTCGATGACTACTACGCTGGCTCCGGCTTCAGCGGCCGCGACAGCTGCACTCAACCCGGCCGGTCCGGCGCCGATTACCACCACATCAGAAATCATTGCTGCCCTCCCTGCGGTTCTCGCCCTGGGATTCCAGAACGTCCCCGTCGCAGGCCTGCGTGATGCAGGCCCTGACGCTCTGGACACCGTTGACGGTCATCCTGCATTCGTAGCAGTGGCCAATACCGCAGTAGATTCCCCGGGGTTCTCCGTCGCGGTTGGAGTACCTGAGCGTCCGTACGCCATTTGCCAGCAGCGCTGCTGCAATGGAGTCGCCCTTGATTCCTCGGTATGACTGCCCATCAAATTCGAACCCGATTTCCTCTTCCTCCAAAGGCCCGAGGACGGGATGCTCACTTATTCGCTTCACTGCACTCACTTCTCGATTCCGGGTTGCTTTTGGACGCGGCAAGGTCCATCAGGGTCATGGGACGGGCCGGCGGGTTGCTGGCCGGTCCGATCTCGGCATCCCCGAGCACAGCTGAGTGGCTGCGAAGCAGCGAGTGGATCAGCGGACCACACGTGCGCCCCTGGCAGACACCCATTCCCGCCCTCGTCTGCAGCTTCAGCTCATGCGCTGAAATGGGCCCGTCCGCGTCAGCGAGGGAAGTTTCGACATCGTCGAGGTACACGTCCTCGCATCTACAAACAATTACTCTTTCCATCTTTCCTTCGCCCATTGTTAGTTGACTCCGGCGTGGTGATCTGAAACACCATTGACCCAATCAATCAACCGCACTGCGGGCATCGGGGACAACCCTTGCAGGACCAGAAGGTGAACAGTCGGGCTACAGAAACTCTTTACCTCGATCAGGGACGGGGAGGTCCGTCCGCCCCTAAAGTCTTTCCCATGACACAGACCCTCCCTCAAGAAACCCCTGCGGCGGCCGGAGCCAGATTGGCCCACGCGTGGGGATTGGCCACGGTGTCCAACAGCGGCACCGTGCTGGACACGTGGTACCCGGCCCCCCGGCTCGGGGAGCCTGAACCCTCGACGAGCCCCGCTCCTGACCTGCCCCAGCTCGCTGCTGACGGGGCGGACGCCGACAGGCAGGTGCACCTGAAGGTCGTCCTCACGGAGATAGACCTCGACGAACCGCCACGCGACACTGCCGACGCTTATCTGCGCCTGCACCTGCTCTCGCACTGCCTGGTCGAGCCCAACAGCATCAACCTGGACGGCATCTTCGGCAAACTCCCGAACGTCGTCTGGACCAACTTCGGCCCCTGCGCCGTGGACGGGTTCGAACTGACCCGTGCCAAGCTCCGCAAGCGCGGAGCGGTCACCGTCTACGGGGTGGACAAGTTCCCGCGCATGGTGGACTACGTCGTTCCCGCAGGCGTCCGCATCGCCGACGCCGACCGCGTGCGCCTGGGTGCCCACCTCGCATCCGGCACCACCGTCATGCACGAAGGCTTCGTGAACTTCAACGCAGGCACGCTGGGGACCTCCATGGTTGAGGGCCGCATCTCCGCCGGCGTGGTGGCCGGTGACGGCACCGACGTCGGCGGCGGCGCCTCGATCATGGGCACCCTCTCCGGCGGCGGCAAGGAAAGGGTGTCGCTGGGCCAGCGGGTCCTCCTGGGCGCCAACTCCGGCGTCGGCATCAGCATCGGGGACGATTCCGTGGTGGAGGCCGGGCTGTACGTCACGGCGGGCACCCGGGTCCGCATTGCCGGCCCCAAGGACCCCGACGGCGAGGACACCAGCAAGATCGTCAAGGCCGTGGAGCTGTCCGGGGTGCCGAACCTGCTCTTCCGCCGCAACTCCACCACCGGTGAGGTTGAAGTGCTGCCCCGCCGGGGCCAGACCGTGGAACTGAACGACGCCCTGCACGCCAACTGACCAGCCGGGCAAGCCGGTATAGATCTCGGGCCCGCCACTGGCAGCCAATTCTTTCAGCAACGCAAAACGGGCTGGAGGCCTCTCACAGGCCTCCAGCCCGCTTTAGCTTAAGCAGGGGAGCTTGCCGCGCTTACCGATGGCCCGTGGTCTCGAGGCTGGACGCCTGCCGCTCTGGCTGGCAGCACAGGACAGGCGTAACCTCCATTACAGCGTGAACGCGGTGCCGGAACCCAGGGATTGTTCCTTGTGAGGCTGCACCGCCCCGATCCACGTGAAGGAGCCGGAGATGGCGGGATGGAACGCCGATACAGCTGCCGGGCCGCTCGGCGCCGGAACGGTCACTTTGGTCGAAGGATCGTCTTTCTGCATCTCGCAGCCCAACGGGGACATCCACCCCGAGCTGCCCCACGGGGTTTTCTATCAGGATACGCGGATTTTGTCCCACTGGAACCTCACTGTCAACGGCCAGCCGATCGAGCCGTTGGTGGCGGAGACGAAGGAGCCTTACAGGGCGCTTTTCGCCGGTAGGGTCCCCCGCTCGGACGGGTATGCGGACAGCCCCCTGCTCGTGGAGCGGCAGCGCGACGTGGGCGCCGGCCTCCTGGAACAGGTCACCATCCACAACTTTTCTCTGGAGCCTGCCGCATGCGTCGTGCGCCTCAGCGCCGAGGCTGACTTTGCAGACCTCTTCGAGGTGAAGGAAGCACGCATTCAACGGCAGTGGGAGCAGACGCGGCATCCCGACGGTCATTCCCTGACGATCCGCGCCAGCTGGCAGGACAATCACAAGGGTGTCATCATCACCGCAGACCCTGGCGGGGCCACGGCGGAAGGCTTTGCCCACGAGGTCGTGATCCCCCCGAAAGGAAACTGGGGTGTCCGGCTGAACGTGGTGCCCACAGCTGACGGTCACATCCCGGTCGCGCCGTTCGCCCATGCCGCCGCGGATGAATTGTTGCGCGACAAGCGGCAGCGGGAATGGGTGGCAAAGATACCCGTCGTGCGGCTGGGCAACCGCGCCATCGAACGAACCCTGCGGCGCAGTTATGAGGACCTCGGCGCGTTGCGGATCGAAGACGCCGAACATCCGGAGAGGGTGGTTGTGGCAGCCGGGGCGCCGTGGTTCATGACACTGTTCGGCCGCGACTCCTTGTGGGCTTCGGAAATGGCGCTGCCCGTAGACCCCTCCCTGGCCTTGGGTACGTTGCAGACTCTTGCGGAGCTTCAGGGCCGGGTGGTGGATCCGATGAGCGAGGAGGAACCCGGCAAGATCCTCCACGAGGTCCGGCTCGGCATCTCCAGTGGCCTTTCACTGGGCGGCAAGAATGCTTACTACGGCAGCGTCGATGCCACCCCACTGTTCGTCAACGTACTGGGAGCAGTCAACCGCTGGGGCTTTGCCAAAGAGACCATCGCCGGGTTGCTGCCCCATGCCGACCGCGCACTGGATTGGGTCCGGGATTACGGCGACAAGGACGGGGACGGCTTTGTCGAATATGAGCGGCTTAACGACCAAGGCCTCATCAACCAGGGCTGGAAGGACTCGTGGGACGGCATCAACTTCGCCGACGGCCGTATGGCGCAGCCGCCCATCGCACTGTGCGAAGTGCAGGCCTACGTATACAGCGCCTACATGTCCAGGGCTTGGATGGCTCACGATGCAGGCGACAGTGCCCTAGCCGCCGAGCTGGAGGAACATGCTGCACGGCTGAAGCAGCGGTTCAACGAGCAATTCTGGCTGCCGGACAGGGGCTACTATGCCGTTGCCCTCGACAAAGACAAGCAGCCCGTCGACGCCTGCACGTCCAACATGGGCCAATGCCTCTGGTACGGCATCGTCGACGAGGACAAGGTGCCGAAGGTGGTCGAGCGGCTGATGTCCCCGGAGATGTTCAGCGGCTGGGGAGTACGAACCCTGGCATCGGACATGGGCGCCTACAACCCGGCCAGCTACCACAACGGCTCTGTGTGGCCCCACGACAATGCGGTCATTGTGGCGGGGCTGATCCGCTACGGTTTCGTGACGGAGGCGCAGCAGATAGCGGTGGCACTGCTGGAAGCGGCGGACTACTCGGACGGGCGCCTGCCGGAACTGTTCTGCGGCTTTGACCGGGAACGGTTCGCGCAGCCCGTTCCCTATCCGACGGCGTGCTCACCGCAGGCATGGGCCGCAACGACCCCGATCTTCCTGCTCACGAGCCTGATGCGCTACGACGTCTACGTGTCCCAGAACGGCCTGTGGCTGGATCCCGTCCTGCCGGAATCCTTCGGCGACCTTCACATCTCCAACGCACCCACAGGCGCCGGGCCGGTCACCATAGATGCCGCGGGCACCAGCGCCTCCGTCCGCGGTCTGCCGGAAGGAATGATCCACCACCGCGGGCACCGGCTGTGGATGACCGAACTCGTGGAGCAGGCACGCCTGCACCCGGAGAAATAGGGACGGCAGGGCTGCCGGGAAACTGGGCGGCTGGCGCAGCCTCACTCCGCCGCCGGTAGCTGGAGCGGGCAACAAAAGGCAGGCTGGAGACCACCTTCCTGCGGTGGTCGCCAGCCTGCCTTCATGAGAGGCGAGGAGGGCATCCGTCGCTTAGGGACGGTTTCCTTCCGGCAACTCGGCGGCTTCCAACCTCGTCGCGGCTGCTGCTACCCGTTCATCAGATCCGGTGATGGAGAACCTGACATAGCCCTCGCCTGCCTTCCCGTAGAAGCATCCCGGTCCGACGATGATGCCGAGTTCGGCCAGGAACTGCACGGTCTGCCACGTGTCCTGGCCTGCAGTTGCCCAGAGGTAAAGGCCCGCTTCAGAGTGCTCAATCTTCAACCCGAGACTTTGCAGTGCCGGGAGCAGAATCCCCCGGCGCCGACGGTAGGAGGCCTTTTGGACGCGTACGTGCTCATCGTCGCTGAGAGCCGCTTCCATCGCCGCCATGATCGGTGACGGCACGATCATGCCGGCATGTTTCCGGGTGTTGACCAGGCTCGCCATGATCTTGTCGTCGCCGGCAACGAACGCAGCACGATAACCGGCGAGGTTTGATTGCTTGCTTAGGGAGTAAAGAGACAGTAGGCCCTGGTTGGAGCCGTCGGAAACTTCCGGGTCCAGGACGCACGGTACGCGCTGCCCGCCGGAGTCCATGTCCCACGGATCCCAGCCGAGTTCCGCATAGCATTCATCGGAGGCGACGACGGCCCCGACGGCCCTGGCCTTGGCGACGAGTGCCTTCATGGACGCCGCATCGCGCACCTGACCGGTGGGGTTCCCCGGAGAGTTGACCCAGACCAGGCGCACCCTTCGCAGCACTGCAGGGTCCACTTCCTCCAGGGAGTCGGTGGCGACTGCTGTTGCGCCACACAGCGTGGCCCCAATGTCGTAGGTGGGATAGGCGATCCGGGGCCGGACGATCACGTCGCCTGGCCCGAGACCCAGCATGAACGGCAACCAGGCGATGAGCTCCTTTGAGCCAACCGACGGCATGATGCTTTGGGGGTCGAGGTTGCCGACTCCCCGCCTGCGGGCGAACCATCGTGCAATCGTCTCCCGGAGGGCGACGGGGCCGTGCGCACCGGGATAGCCCGGGGCGTTGGCTGACCGGATCAGGGCCTCGCGGACGACCTCGGGGGTGGGATCCACGGGCGTGCCCAAGGAGAGATCCACAGGCCCGTCCGGATGCCTGGCTGCGATGGATTTGTACGGCGCCATCGCGTCCCAAGGGTAGTCAGGAAGGCCGAGACCGAACGGCCTGGTGGGCGTCATTGAGTCGGGCTGGGCGCTCATCGGGCCCCCTCAAGAACGCCTGCGGTCTCGGTGTTGACCTGCGGAGCGTCCCACATTTCGGGGTCAATTGTTCCCTTGGCGACCATCCTGGCTGGGCCGCGCAGGAAGACGTGCTCTCGTGCGGCTCCTCCCATCCCGCGTTCTTTTTGGAAACTCACCAGGACGGGCCCTCCGGGCATCTGGACGGTCCACTGGGCGTCCTGAAGGCCTGTCATGAGGCGGACGGCGGCGGCGGTCGCGCAGGCCCCCGTTCCGCAGGCCTGCGTCTCGCCGACGGAGCGCTCGTACACCCTCATGTTGATCACACGGGGAAGTTCCGGGTCGCCGCTTTCGTCCAGCAAGGCGAATTCCACGTTGGTTCCCCGCCGGGGGAGTGGACTGACTTCGGGCTTGCTGGTCAGGTCGAGAGCTGCGAGGAGCGTGCCAGCCGGCAGCATCACGACGGTGTGCGGGTTGCCCATGTCAATGGACAGCCCGCGGACTGCGTCGGCGCCGGGTACAGCCACCGCAGCGTCGGTGCCGTCGTCGATACTGCGTTCCGGGAATGCTTTGCGCCAGGGGCCCATGTCGATCTCGTAATCGCGCCCGACACGCGTGACCTTCTTTGCCCCTGCGCGGGTCCCCACTGTGAGGGCAGATCCCTCCGCGAGGTCGGCGAGGCCGGTTGAGAGCAGGAAGTGAACGAACGCGCGGACGCCGTTGCCGCACATCTCGGCCACAGTGCCATCGGCATTGCGGTAATCCATGAACCACTCGGCGTCCGGTGCGAAGGCCAGGACATCGCGGCCTTCGGGCATGCTTTCCGACCGGACCGCACGGATCAGGCCGTCGGCACCGATTCCCCTATGCCGGTCGCAGATTTGGGACGTCATGACGGGGCTGATGGCCAGGTCGCCTGCCGGATCGGCAATGAGGACGAAGTCATTGCCCGTTCCGTGGGCTTTCCAGAAGGGGATGCCCTGGACGGACGGTTCAGTCTGGGGGAGATGGTCTGTCATTTTGGTAATAGGCCTTTCGAACCGGCAGGGTGAAGAGGGAGGCGGCGGGGGCGGCGCAGGATCAGCACGAAACGTCACGCAGGAACAGGTCGTCCTCGGTTTCACCTCGGATGATGAGGCGCGCTTGTCCCTGAGAAACGGCGACAACGGGAGGGCGTGGGGTGTAGTTGTAGTTGCTTCCCAGCACCCAGCAGTACGCGCCGGTTCCCGGCACCGCGAGCAGGTCGCCGGGGCGCAGGTCGGCGGCAAGATACGCGTCTTTGACCACAATGTCGCCGCTCTCGCAGTGGCGTCCGACGACCCGGGAGAGCACCGGCGGGGCATCGGAACGTCGCGAAGCCAGGGACGCCGAGTAGGCTGCACCGTAGAGGACCGGACGGGGATTGTCGCTCATTCCGCCGTCTACCGACACGTATCGGCGTTCGAATGTGTCCCCACCGCGCTCGACGTGGATTGTTTTCAATGTACCGACTTTGTAGAGCGTGAACGTTGAGCTTCCAACGATCGCGCGGCCCGGCTCGATGGAAATCCGGGGAACGTCGATCCCGAGCTGGCGGCAGGTTGCGCCCACCACCTGTGCCATCGCGTTCGCTAGTTCCTCCGGCGCCTGTGGCTGGTCCACGTCGGTGTAGGCGATGCCGTATCCGCCTCCGAGGTCAAGCTCTTTCAGCGACACCCCATGAAGGTCACGGACTGATGCAATGAAGGTCAGAAGCTTCTCGGCGGCCAGAGCGAACCCTTCCGGGGAAAAGATCTGGGACCCGATATGGCAGTGCACGCCCAGGAGTTCGAGGCTGTCATGTCCCAGGGCTGCAGCAACGGCCTGCCAGGCGGGGGAGTCCTCGCCGTTCACTGATGCCATGGACAAGCCGAACTTTTGGTCTTCATGGGCGGTAGCGATGAATTCGTGGGTTTCCGCGTGAACACCGGGGGTGAGCCTGAGTAGGATAGGGGCGCGCAGGCTACGGACCCGGGCAATTTCTGCGACCCGTTCAAGCTCCTGAAGACTGTCGACGACGATGCGGCCAATGCGCATATCCAGGGCACGGTTTATTTCGGCATCCGATTTGTTGTTGCCATGAAGGCCCAGCTTTGAACCGTCGATTCCTGCCCGCGCCGCCAACGCCAGTTCGCCTCCCGAACAGGTGTCGAGCCGCAGCCCCTCCTGCTCCACCCATTTGGCCACTTCGACGCAAAGAAACGACTTTCCGGCGTAGTACACATCGACCCCACCGCAAAGGGGAGCAAACGCGTCGTTGAACGCGTTGTAGAAGGCCCGGGCCCGTGCGCGGAAGTGATCTTCGGAGAGGACATAGGCAGGTGTCCCAAACCGTTCCGCCAGCTCAGCCACGGGCACGCCCGAAACAGAAATTTCGCCTTCCTCGGACCGAGAGACTCCCAAGGGCCAAATCAGGGGGTTGAGGTCGTTCTGGTCGCCGGGCACCTTGAGCCACTCCGGGGCGAGCGGAGACGCTAAGTGGTTCATTTCTTCTGTCGTGGACATAACTCGATGAGGCCTCGTTCTGGATTCTTGCCGCTGGCGTTGGAGGCGGCCAGGGACTTGGGTCATTCGGGTGACAGTCAGTACAGCAAGTGCGGCCCCACCTGATCAATGCGGGTAGATGAAAGGGATTAGGCACAAGGTACAGAAGAGCTAAAGCTGGGTTGCGGCCCTGCTTGCGTCTCCTCTACGGTGTGAAGCGAATCACCAAAAGTTCATCGGCCTTTTGAGTCGTGGCGGGAGAGTCCTCCCGGTCATCACCGGGCAGGCGCCGTAGGAGCAAATCCTCCCCAGGAATCTCTCAGGCCCCCGTACCGCCACGGCGAGGCAACTCTGGAAAGCAGCCATGCACATGCCTGGCTCACCGACGGTGCAAGCGGGCAACCACCCCGCGGAAACTCTCAGGTCCAATACAGAGCGGGGAGGAACCCAGACCCGGATGTCCTTTACCGGCATGTCATCCACCTTGGAGTTCCTCATGACCCTGCAATCCAAACCCAATGCCTTCGTTGACCGGCATATCGGCGCGCGCCGCCAGGCTGATGTCGGCACCATGCTCAAGGCCGTCGGCTACGACAGCGTCGATGGCCTGGTGGACACCGCCGTTCCGGCGTCCATCCGCCAGGAGGACGCCCTCCGGCTCACCGCTGCGCTTTGCGAGGTTGAGGTCCTGGCTGAACTCCGGAAGCTCGCAGCGAAGAACAAGACGGCTGTGCAGATGATCGGGCAGGGCTACTACGACACCGTGATGCCGCCGGTGATCCGCCGCAACATCCTCGAGGCCCCGGCCTGGTACACGGCCTACACGCCGTACCAGCCGGAGATCTCGCAGGGCCGGCTCGAGGCGCCGCTGAACTTCCAGACCATGGTTCAGGACCTGACCGCGCTCCGGGTCGCCAACGCCTCCCTGCTGGACGAAGCCACGGCCGTGGCCGAGGCCGTGCTGCTGATGCGCCGGGCAAACAAGAAGAACGAGGGCAAGACCGTCCTGGACGCCGACTGCCTGCCGCAGACCATTGCAATCGTCAAGGGCCGCGCTGAAGCTCTCGGCTTTGAGGTTGAGGTGGCGGACCTGTCCCAGGGGCTGCCCGACGGCGACATCAACGGGGTCGTGCTCCAGCAGCCCGGCGTCTCGGGCCGGGTCTTCGACCACTCCGGCGTGATCGCCGCCGCCAAGGAACGCGGCGCGCTGGTGACCGTGGCAGCGGACCTGCTGGCGCTGACGCTGATCACGCCTCCGGGCGAGCAGGGGGCCGACATCGCCGTCGGAACCGCCCAGCGCTTCGGCGTGCCGCTGTTTTTCGGCGGTCCGCACGCGGCCTACATGGCTGTGCAGAAGGGCCTCGAACGTTCCCTGCCCGGCCGCCTCGTGGGTGTCTCCAAGGACAACGCCGGTGTCCCCACCTACCGCCTCGCGCTGCAGACCCGGGAGCAGCACATCCGCCGCGAGGAGGCCACGTCCAAGTACGAATCCGAACTCGCCGAGCACCATGCCGTCCGCAAGTCGGCGGGCATCTTTGACCTCTCCCACATGGGCGAAGTCTGGGTGACCGGCCCGGACGCGGCCGCGTTCCTGGACTACGCCCTGGCCGGCAAGATTTCCGCCGTGGCCGTCGGCAAGGCCAAGTACTCCCTGATCTGCCAGGAAGACGGTGGCATCATCGACGACCTGATCTCCTACCGCCGGACCGAGGACAAGTACCTCGTCGTTCCCAACGCAGGCAACGCCAAGGTCGTGGCCGCAGCCCTGAGGGAAAGGGCAGCCGGATTTGATGTCACGGTGGAGGACGTTTCCGCCGAGACTTCCCTCATCGCCATCCAGGGGCCGAACGCTGAAGCCATCCTGCTGACCCTGGTCCCGGCCGATCACCACTCGCTCGTCACAGAACTTAAGTACTACGCCGCGGTCGAGGTCGAGATCAACGGGCCGGAGTTGCTGCTGGCCCGCACCGGTTACACCGGCGAGGACGGCTTCGAAATTTACGTGCCCAACGAGGACGCCCCGGGCCAGTGGGAGGCGCTGTTTGAAGCAGGCGAAGGGCATGGGCTCATCCCCGCGGGTCTGGCAGCCCGCGACTCCCTCCGCCTGGAAGCGGGCATGCCCCTCTACGGCAACGAGCTCTCCCGTGACGGAAACCCTTACACCGCTGGCCTGGGACCGGTGGTGTCGCTGGCCAAGGAATCTGACTTCGTCGGCAAGTCTGCTCTTCGTGGGATCAAGGAAGCAGGCGCAGGCTCGTCTACGGGCCGCAAACTCGTCGGCCTGAAGGGACTGGGCCGCCGCGCCGGTCGCAGCCACTACCCCGTCCTCAAAGACGGCAACGTGGTCGGTGAAGTCACCTCGGGCCAGCCCAGCCGAACCCTCAGCTACCCGGTCGCCATGGCCTACGTCGATGTCGCGTACGCCGAACCTGGCACGGCACTGGACATCGACCTCCGCGGCACGGCCGAACCGTTCGAAATTGTTGCCCTGCCGTTCTACAAGCGCGAAAAGTAGCCCGTTCCGCAGACCGGTTGGTCAAGACCAGCCTGCCTATCGAACCAAACAAAGTGAGGATTTGAAATGAGCAAAGTTGCCGCCGAGCTGAAGTACTCCGCCGAGCACGAGTGGGTAGCCACCGACAGCTCCGGCCCGTCGACCATTGGAATCTCGGCCGTCGCGGCCGATGCCCTGGGCGACATCGTGTACGTGGACCTGCCCGAGGTCGGCTCCACCGTGACGGCAGGCGAGACCTGCGGCGAGGTGGAATCGACCAAGTCCGTCTCGGACCTCTACGCCCCGGTTACCGGCGAGGTTACCGAGGTCAACGATGGCGTGGTCTCCGACCCGGCCCTGATCAACAGTGACCCTTATGGTGCCGGCTGGCTGTTCAAGGTGGCGACCGAGTCCGAGGGCCCGCTGCTGTCGGCCGAGGAATACGCATCCAAGAACGGCGGCGAGCTGTGAGCGCCGCACAGGCCGCGGCCGCGGTGTTTGAGCAGGTCGTGTCTCCGAGCCTGAACGCTGATCTCGCGGAGCTGGATCCGGAGATCGCGGCGAAGATCGATGACGAACTTGGCCGTCAGCGCTCTGGCCTGGAGATGATTGCGTCGGAGAACCACACGGCGGCTGCGGTGATGCAGGCGCAGGGGTCGGTGCTGACGAACAAGTACGCCGAAGGCTACCCGGGCAAGCGGTACTACGGCGGCTGCGAACACGTTGACGTGATCGAGCAGCTGGCCATCGACCGTGTGAAGGCCCTGTTCGGCGCCGGGTACGCGAACGTGCAGCCCCACTCGGGCGCCCAGGCGAACGCTTCGGTGATGCACGCGCTGATCAAGCCCGGCGACACGATCATGGGCCTGAACCTCGCGCACGGCGGTCACCTGACGCACGGCATGAGGATCAACTTCTCCGGCAAGCTGTACAACGTGGTCCCGTACCAGGTCCGCGAGGATGACCACCGGATCGACATGGCCGAGGTGGAGCGGCTGGCCCAGGAGCACAAGCCGCAGCTGATCGTTGCCGGTTGGTCCGCGTACGCCCGGCAGCTGGACTTCGCAGAGTTCCGCCGGATCGCCGACTCCGTGGGCGCCTACCTGATGGTGGACATGGCGCACTTTGCCGGTTTGGTTGCCGCGGGTCTGCACCCGTCGCCGGTCCCGTACGCGCACGTCACGACGTCGACGACGCACAAGACCCTCGCCGGTCCGCGCGGCGGGATCATCCTGACCAACGACGCCGACGTCGCCAAGAAGATCAACTCGGCGGTGTTCCCTGGCCAGCAGGGCGGCCCGCTGGAGCACGTGATTGCGGGCAAGGCCGTGGCCTTCAAGATCGCTGCGTCCGAGGAGTTCAAGGAACGGCAGGAGCGCGTGCTCGCCGGCGCCCGGATCCTGGCCGAGCGCCTGGTCCAGCCCGACGTCACGGCCAAGGGGATCTCCGTGGTCTCCGGCGGAACAGACGTGCATCTGGTTCTGGTGGACCTGCGGAACTGT
The DNA here is from genome assembly GCF_004354015.1 of Arthrobacter terricola. Classification (GTDB taxonomy): domain Bacteria; phylum Actinomycetota; class Actinomycetes; order Actinomycetales; family Micrococcaceae; genus Arthrobacter; species Arthrobacter terricola. The sequence continues at coordinate 1,360 of NZ_SMRU01000049.1, read as the reverse complement.
GAGCTCGACGGGCAGCAGGCCGAGGACCGTCTCGCGGCGATCGACATCACCGTGAACCGCAATGCGGTGCCGTTTGATCCGCGCCCGCCGATGGTCACCTCCGGTCTGCGCATCGGCACCCCGGCCCTGGCCACCCGCGGCTTCGGCGAAGCCGCCTTCGCCGAGGTCGCGGACATCATCGCCGAGGCACTGACCGCCGACGCCGAAGCAGACCTGTCCGGACTGCGTCACCGCGTGGAGGCCCTCGCCGAAGCGCACCCCCTCTACCCGCACCTGACTGCATGGCACTGACGCCAGGTAACGGGTCAGGAAGCTCTGCGATCCAGAGCCTCCAAACGGGACCGGGCCAGTCCTGGGGAGGCTCCCTGGCCCGGCCCCGACCAAGATCTCTCCGCAGGTGAGACTTCAAGTCCTCACACAGTGGGATTCCACGGGGCGGCAAGGACGCGCCCTCAGAAGAACCGGTTCTAAAAGTCAAATTACAGCGTTGCCGATCTGAATGAGTCAATCGTCAACGCGATGAGGAGTGAAAGAATCATGCAGAAACTCGCGCACCGGCTTGAACGTCTGGGCACTGAGACCGCTTTCAGCGTCGCGCAGGCAGCGGCGGCTTGGAAGGCGAAGGGGAACGAGGTTTTCCCGTTCCATCTTGGCGATATCAATATCCCTACCGCACCGCACATCGTTGAGGCGATGAACCGTGCGATCGCCGACGGGTACACGGGCTACTGCCCCGGGCCGGGCATCCCGCAGCTGCGTGAAGCGTTGGCTGAGGACATCGGCTCACGGCGCGGGATTGAATTCTCCCCGGAGAACGTGGTGGTCATGACCGGCGGCAAGCCCGTGATCACCAAGTTCCTCCAGGCCGTCATGAACCCCGGCCAGGAAGTGCTGTACCCGAACCCGGGTTTCCCGATCTACGAATCCCAGATCGAGTACCTGGGCGGGGTGGCCGTGCCGTACCGTTACGTGCCCACCAGCACGGGCTTCGCGATCGACCTGGACCAGGTCCGGGCCTCGATCACGCCGAACACGGCAGCGATCATCTACAACGACCTGCAGAACCCCATCTCGGCCGAGTCCACCGCCGCCGAGCGCGAGGCGATAGCGCAGATCGCGATCGAGCACGACCTCTGGGTGCTTTCGGACGAGGCCTACTTCGAGACCCGCTACGAAGGCGTCTCCAGCTCGATCACCTCGATTCCGGGCATGGCCGAGCGCACCGTGATCCTGTACACCTTCAGCAAGAAGTTCGCCATGACCGGCTCACGCCTGGGCTGCGCCGTCGCCCCGGTGGAGATCGCCAAGGTCCTGTCCACCCTGAACACCAACGACGAATCCTGCACCACCCACTACGTCC
>NZ_SMRU01000048.1 GCF_004354015.1 Arthrobacter terricola | reverse complement strand
GCCTTGGAGACCTCGATCCCGGACTTCTTCAGTTCCCCTTCGAGGAGCTTCTTGAGCATCGGCACGCACGAGCCGCACTGCGTGCCCGCGCGGGTGCAGGTCTTCAGTTCGCCCAGTTCCTGCACCGGGGCGTTGCCCTCGCAGGACCCGCAGCCGTTGATCGCGTCGCGGATGGATCCGGCGGCGACGTTGTTGCACGAGCACAGGATCGCGTCATCGGGCAGTTCGGTTTCGGGGGCGTCACCGCCGCCGGCGGCGGTGAGGTAGGCGCCGGGTTCGGCGGGGAGTTCCCGGCCCAGGAGCGGGCGCAGGCTCATGTACGGGGTCGCGTCGCCGACGAAGATGCCGCCCAGGAGGGTTTTGGCGTCGTCGGTGGTGACGATTTTCTGGTAGACGCCGCGGGCGGGGTCGGCGTAGACGATTTCCAGGGCGTGCTCGGTCTTGGCGAACGCGTCCCCGAAGCTGGCCACGTCCACGCCGGAGAGCTTGAGCTTGGTCGCGGTGTCAAAGCCCGGGAAGGTCGCTTGACCGCCGTGCAGGCGGTCCGCGACGATCTCGGCCATCGTGTTCGCCGGTGCCACCAGGCCCAGGCACATCCCGCCGAAGTTCGCCACCTCACCAATCGCCCACACCCCGGGGATCTCAGTTTCGCAGCTATCGGAAATGACCACGCCACCGCGCGGACCGAGCGAAAAGACCTGTTCTTCGCCTTCCGGCGCACGGAACAGTTCATCACGCGGCCGGACGCCAATCGCGACGATGACGATATCGGCGTCGATGATGCGGCCATCGGCCATGAGGACCCCGGTGACCTGGCCGTCGTCGTCGGACAGTACTTCCGAAGGGAACACGCCGCCATGGACTTCAAATCCCTTGGCTTTGATCAGCCGTCCCATCGCTTCGCCGGCACCTTCGTCGAGTTGCGTGGCCATGAGCCAAGCGGCGCCGTCGATGACTACCGGACGCGCGCCGAGGCGCTCGGTTCCAGCGGCCGATTCGAGGCCGAGGAGGCCACCGCCGATGGTCACAGCATTGACCTGCCGCCCAAGTTTTTCGGTGAGCTCGGTGATGGCCTTGTTGATGGCCCACACGTCCTCGAGGGTCCGGTACACGTGGGTGTGCTCGGCGCCGGGGATGGGGAGGCGCGCAGCGTTCGAACCCGTGGCTACTACGAGGTCATCATACGGATAGGTGTTGCCGGCAGCGGTTTCCACCGTCTTGGACTCGGTATTGATCCTGGCGACGCGCTCACCGGTACGCAGGTCCAGCGAATCGTGCTCCCACATGGACGCGTCACCCAAAGTGAGGTCGTGGTCCATCTCGGTGAGGGCCTTGCTCAGCGCGACGCGGTCATAGGGGAGGTGTGCTTCCTCCGTCAGGACAATCACGTGCCAGCCCTCGAGGCCGCGGGTGTGCATTGCCTCGGCAAAACGATGGGCGGCGGGGCCTCCACCGGCGACAACGACGCGGCGTGCGGTTTCAGGGTTGGAAGTGTATTCGGTCACGGGCGGCCTTTCGCGTGTGCCGCAGAACCGTCCTCCGCGACTAGTGGTTTCAGAGTACGAAGGGGCAGTTTCGCGTCAGTTTCCCGTGTGTTTCATGAACTTAACTTCCGCATCACGGAGGGAATCCGCGCCGTGTGAGGTGTCCTTTACGAACAAGATACATTCACTGCATTCCGACGAAACATGGCAGGCCTAACGTGAAGTTGTGGCCGCAAATGGCCCGCACCGGATGACGGAAATGGATCCGCCAGATCGGCAGGCTAGCGATAGGGGATGAAATGACCGCAATTCTGGAACGCGAGAACCTTTTGGACGCAACCACGGCGTCCGGTTGGCACCGCGTCTGCGCCATCGACGAGCTCGAACCCTCCTGGGGTGAAGCCGCGCTGGTCGGCGGCCGACAGGTGGCGCTGTTTCGCACGAAGCATGACCAAGTAATGGCAGTGTCCCAGCAGGACCCGGCAACTCTCGCCAACGTGATGGCCCGTGGCATCACAGGTTCCCGTGGCAGCCGGCCCACCATCGCCTCGCCGCTCCACAAAGAGGTTTACGACCTCGAGACGGGCGAATGCTTCACCAACCCTGATCTCCGCTTGCCTACCTTCAGCACGCGCCTTGTGGATGGCTACCTGGAAGTGGCCGTCTAGACAACACGCAACTCGCTGGCCGGTTCCTTTGGGGGGAACCGGCCAGCGGCATTTCCGGGCAAAACAAAAGGCCTGCCGGGTGAATTCGAATTCACCCGGCAGGCCTTTTTATGCGCGATTGCCGCGCTCCGCGGAAGGTAAGGGATTTGAACCCTTGGTGCGGGGTTACCGCACACTGGTTTTCAAGACCAGCTCCTTAGGCCGCTCGGACAACCTTCCCTGCCTAGTAGTGTTTCATAGGGAGTTGGCTGCGCCAAAAAGTCATCGTTGCGACGATCGGGGTTAAGGCGTCCGAGCAGGCCAACTTTGACGAGCAAAGAAGGGGGAGCGCGCGCATGAAAGCCGTTTACATCTCCGAACCCGGTGGCCCCGAGGTTCTCGAAGTCCGTGACGTCCCTTCGCCGGTTCCCGGTCCCGGAGAGGTGCTCATCGACGTCGTGGCCGCCGGACTCAACAGGGCCGATGTCCAGCAGCGCCGCGGCTTCTACCCGCCACCGCCCGGCGCATCGGACATTCCGGGGCTAGAGGTTTCTGGCCGGATCGCGGCGTTCGGACCCGAGGTCAGCAAGGCGTTTTCGATCGGCGACAAAGTAGTGGCGCTCCTTTCCGGCGGCGGGTACGCGCAGCAGGTTGCGGTTCCGGCGGAACAAGTCCTGAGACTGCCCGACGGCGTTGACTTGGTCACCGCTGCTGCCTTGCCTGAGGTGGCGGCCACCGTGTATTCGAACCTGTTCATGACCGCGCAACTCCAGCCCGGCGAGACGGTGCTGATTCATGGCGCCACAGGTGGCATCGGCACCATGGCCATCCAACTCGCCAAGGCGTATGGAGCCAAAGTGGCGGTGACAGCCGGTACCGCCGAGAAAGTCGGCACGGCGAAGGCTTTCCTGGGGGCGGATATCGCCATCAACTACGCCGAGGAAGATTTCGTCGCGAGCCTCAAAACACAAAACGGCGGCAAGGGTGCGGACGTCATCCTCGACGTCGTCGGTGCCAAATACTTGCAGCAAAACGTGGACGCTTTGGCGGACTACGGCAGGCTGGTGGTGATTGGCCTCCAGGGCGGCGTCAAGGGCGAACTCAACCTTGGCCAGTTGCTCAGCAAGCGCGCCGCGATTATCGCTACCGCCTTGCGTCCGCGGCCGGTCGCGGAAAAGGGTGTCATCATGAACGCGGTCCGCGAGTCGGTGTGGCCGATGTTGGCTGATGGCCGGATCAAGCCGCTTGTGGCCAAGTCCTTCCCCTTGGAACAGGTCCGCGAAGCCCACGAGTATTTCGACTCCGGAGAGCACATGGGCAAGGTCCTGCTGCTTCTCTAGCCCCCAGTCCGAGCTGCAGGAAGGAGAACGATGTCCATCCGGTACGGCATCTTGGCATTGCTTCATGAAGAACCGCGCTATGGCTACCAATTGCGAGCCTCGTTCGAGGAGCGCACCGGGGCCGTTTGGCCGCTGAACGTCGGCCAAGTATATACCACCCTGAACCGGCTGGAGCGCGACGGCCTGGTCCGCAAGGAGGGCGACGACGGCGGCGGCCACGTGCTCTATTCCCTCACGGATGCGGGTGCCGCGGAGACGCGCCAATGGTTCGCCTCCGCCGTCGAACGCGGCGCACCGCTGCGGAACGAACTGGCCATCAAGCTGGCGATGGCCGTTTCGACGGCGGGCGTCGACGTCACCGCCGTCATCCACGCGCAGCGCGAGAGTTCCCTTCAGGAACTTCAGGACTACACCCAGGAACGCAAGGATGTGGCCGCGAACCAGAGGGCGGCCGATACCGCCAGGCTGCTCGTCCTGGATTCGTTGATCTTTCATGCGGAGGCCGAAGCCCGTTGGCTGGATCTTTGCGAGGCGAGGATGGTCCAGCTGGGAAATGGCGCGGGCAGCGGTCCGACCGGAGCAGTCCGCGCCCCCGGTACGGCGGCGCCATGACGCCGGACATCCGGATCCGGCTGCTCACGCCCGCCGACGCCGGCGCCCTCATCCGCCTCGCCGAGGTGGACAACCTCTTTGACGAAGACCCGGCTGTGGAGCCTTCCGGGCCTTTGACGTACGACGCCGCCACTTCCTTTTTGGGGGACCCGTCGGTCTTGTTCTGGCTGGCCGAGGCGAACGGAGAGATGCTGGGGTTCCTGCATTGCTGTATCCAGCGGCGCAGAAACGCCGGGCCGTGGGCGGAACTGCTCCTCATGGAGATGGGCACGCACGCGCAGTGGCGTCGCCTGGGCATAGGTAGGTCCATGATTTTGGCGATGGAGGAATGGATGCGCCACCGGGGAATCGAGGAAGTGTGGGTCCCAGCGAACCTCTATGCCACCGGGTTTTACGAAAAGTGTGGTTTCGCTAAGGACGAAGGCGAAATACTCGTCAAGGCTCTGGGCTGAGTTGTGGCGCGTGAGAGTATGAACGCATGAGCGATCAGGATGGCACTCAGGTAAACGGCGGGAATGTGGACGATATCCCCGTGGAGGGCACCACCTTGGACGGGGGAGCGACTGAGGGTACCGCGGATTCCGACTCGCCCGCTGGCGCCAAGCCCGGCGAAAGGAAGGCCAGCAACCTGCAGGACCTGGTTGACGAACCCGCGAAAGTGATGCGGATCGGCACCATGATCCGTCAGCTCCTTGAAGAAGTGAAGAGTGCGCCCTTGGACCAGGCCGCGCGCGGACGCTTGGCTGAAATCCACGAACGCTCCATCAAGGAGCTCGAGGATGGCCTTGCCCCTGAGCTCGTGGAGGAGCTCGAACGCATCAGCCTCCCTTTCCCCGAGCACACTACGCCGTCCGACGCAGAGCTTCGCATCGCGCAGGCACAGCTGGTTGGCTGGCTCGAAGGGCTGTTCCACGGAATCCAGACGGCCATCGCTGCCCAGCAGGCGGCCCGGGAGCACGCCGTAGCCCAGCTGCAGTTGCGCCAGTTGCCGCCCGGAACCATGATCGCCCCCGGCGTGGTCATTGGCGAGAACGGTGAACCGCAACGCGCCCACCTCCCGGGCCACGAAGCGGAGCCCGGGAAGGGCCCCCGCATGGATGATCCGGACCACGGCCCGGGCCAGTATCTTTGAGCCTCGGATTGGGATTCTTTGGGGCCGTCCGGCAGGGGCGGAAGGACGACGCCGAACTCGGCAAGGGATTGTGGCGGCGAGCCCACGATCGTTTCCATCGCGGTTTGGACCGTTACCACCAAGTGCTTGAGGGCGTGGACGACGAACAGCTCTACGTGGAACTCGTGGAGATTGCCAACGAGCTGGCGGCGCTCTCTGCCAGGGTCCGCGCGGTCTGCGTGGAAGCGCAACTCCGTGCGCCGAGCGACGGGTACGACATTCCCGGTTCGCTCTCCGGCGTCCATCGCGCACTGTCCAAAGCGGGTAACTCCCTTGCCACCACGGCGGAGGCTGCAGCGATGCTCCGTCTCGCCGTCGGGCCGGTACCGGTCGGTGCGGCCTCGGTGCGGCGCCGTGCAGAAGCGGTTTACGAGCATGTGGACGAAGCCGAGCGTTTGCTGAAGGGGTAACGCGGTTTGCGCGGTTGCGGAATTTAGCTGCACACGCTTCTATTCCCACCTTGCAACTATTAAGCGCCTAGCTTAGACAGGCCGTATTCGGGCCTGTTCGTGGCTGTTGGCTGGCAGGATGGAAGGCATGACTTCGTCACAGAACCTTACTTTTAACGACGGCAATTCCATTCCCCAGCTCGGCTACGGTGTATGGCAGGTTGAAGACGATGTAGCCGAGAAAGTGGTGCGCCAGGCATTCGATGCCGGTTACCGCCACATCGATACCGCCAAGATCTACGGCAACGAGGCAGGCGTAGGGCGCGCGATCGCATCCTCCGGCCTCAAGCCCGAGGAAATTTTCATCACCACCAAGCTGTGGAACGCGGACCAAGGCTACGAAGCCACCCTCGCGGCTTTCGAGAAGTCCCTGGACCTCCTCGGCCTGGAAAAACTCGACCTGTACCTGATCCACTGGATGCAGCCCAAGCAGGACAAGTTCGTGGACACCTGGAAGGCGCTCATTGAGCTCCAGAAGCGCGGCCGCGTCAAGTCCATCGGTGTCTCCAACTTCACCAAGGATGGCCTGCAGCGGCTGATCGACGAGACGGGTGTTGTTCCCGCGATCCACCAGGTCGAGATGCACCCCTTCTTCAACCAGTCCGAACTCCGCGAGTTCGGTGCGTCCAAGGGCATCCTTACCCAGGCGTGGTCGCCCCTGGGCCAAGGCGGCGAGCTGCTTGAGAACGCGACCATCGCCGAGATCGCTGCGAAGCACACCGCCACGCCGGCCCAGGTGGTCATCGCCTGGCACTTGGCGATCGGCAACGTCGTGATTCCCAAGTCCGTGACCGAGTCCCGCATCCAGGAGAACTTCGCAGCGCTCGGAGTCACCCTGGACGAATCCGACATCGAGGCCATCAACAGCCTGGACCGCGGCTCCGAGGGCCGCATCGGACCTGACCCGGCGGTTTCCGACTTCGCGTAGGCGGCAAATTCCCATGGGAAGGCCTCGCACCTCTGTTTACAGTGGGTGCGGGGCCTTGTCCGTGTTTGTGGCCGACATCTTTGATTCTTTGCCGCACTCAGGCGAGGATTCAACCCATGGGGAAATCAGATGGCGCCGTGCGCGCCGATGGGGAAGTGCCGGAAGTACCGCCCGCGGCCCGGAAAGCCGACAAAGGGCTCATCATCTTCGTCAGTGTCGTGGCCGGGATCATCCTGTTGATTATCGTCGCAACGGCGGGCGGCATCGGGCTTTCAAAAGCCCTGCTCTCCCGTCCCGGAGAGGACACGCTCCTCGCTAAGCGTCTAGGCGGCGCCGGGTGGATCCACGACGGCAGTTCAGGGCTATTTTGGAAATGGGTCGACGAGCCCTCATGCCGCACAGCACCCAACGGGTGTGCCCAGGTCTTGGTCGAATCGGTGGGTCCGGGGTGCCCGGCAGGCGTGACGGTTCGCATGAACCTCCACCTGAGCTCGGGGGAAACAGCTGGAACCGCGGAATCGACCGATTCGAGGGAACTTCCCGTGGGGGAGGAAAGGGCGGTCCAAGTGACGTCATCGCTGACCAAAGTCGACAAGGTACAGATGAAGGAACTCGTCTGCAGGACGTGAGGCTCAGCTGATTTCGTAGCGGCGTCCCCTCAAAGGAAGCGCCGCCACCTGAGGATTGGGGGAAACCTCAAGTGACGGCGTGCCTCCCAAACTATCGGGCCGCGGCGTTCGTTCCTTGCCTGGCCGGAAGATCTTTACGAAATCTTTGCGGCGGGGGATATTTGCGGCGACGGGCCAGCAAAAGCAAAGGCCTCCGATCCCCTGTGTTGACTGGGGATCGGAGGCCTTCGCTTCCAGAGCTTCCTATCAGAATCGAACTGATGACCTTTTCATTACGAGTGAAACGCTCTACCGACTGAGCTAAGGAAGCACCGCGCTATCTTCCGGTAACCGGCTGAATCACGCAAGACACAACTGTAATAGAGTCACCTCGTCCGGGTCAAAACGGCGGGGTTGGCGCTCTATCCGGCACTCCCGACGGGCGTTCCGAGCGGCGTTGTTGCGGAATTCATCCGCTCGTCGCGCCGGGTTCAAGCCGCCGTCGAGGACCCGAGGCAAGCTGGGCAGTCTAACGTGGCCGCATGATTTCGGTCACTAACCAGCGAAGGGGCCGCATGAGCATGGACATCAGCAAGAGGATCAACGCGAACGACGCCGGGCCGCGCCGTGCGGAGCGGCTCCGGCTTGCTGTACTGGACATGGTGGGCACTACCATCACGGACGATGGCCGCACGGAGCGCGCGATGTCGCACGCACTGCAGGAGACCGGAATTGAGCCCGGCTCAACGCGTTTCGAGAGCATGCTCGGCTACGCGCGGGACACAATGGGCTTCTCGAAGATGACCGTCTTCAGCCACCTTTTCGACGACGCGGAACGGGCAGAGAAAGCCAACAAGGCCTTTGAGCGAGCCTATGACGATTTGATCGCCGAAGGCGGGGTCCGTGCCATCCCCGGGGCCGAAGAGACCATCGATTGGATGCACGATTCCGGGATGAAAGTCTGCCTGGCCACGGGTTTCGGCCGCCACACGCAGAACATGGTGCTGGAGTCCCTCGGCTGGATGGGCAAAGCGGACCTCAGCCTGTGCCCAGCCGACGCCGGCCGTGGGCGGCCTTACCCGGACATGATCCTCACCGCGGTGCTCGCCCTGGACCTCGACGACGTCCGGGAGGTTGCCGTCGTGGGGGACACGAGCTCTGACATGCTGTCCGGCGTACGCTCCGGAGCGTCCGCGGTGATCGGAGTGCTCACTGGTTTCCACCCGGAAGGCGCTTTGCGCGCCGCCGGTGCCACCGCCGTCGTGCCTTCGGTCAAGCACCTTCCGGCCCTCCTGGAGCCCCGAGCCGTACGGCTCTAGGCTCGGGGCCGAGGCACGCCCGCCCTCAGCACATCGTCCCGTCCGACGGCACCTTTCCATCCACGAAGTAGTCGTCCACGGAGTTGGTGACGCAACTGTTGGAACGGCCGTAGGCGGTGTGGCCTTCGCCTTGCCAGGTGACCAGCGAGGCGTTGCCGAGTTCCTTCCGCAGTGAACCCGCCCAGGCAATCGGGGTTGCGGGGTCGCCCGTGGTGCCGACAACCACGATCGGTGCCTTGCCCGAGTACTTGACCGGGGCCGGGATGTGCACTGGCTTGTAGGGCCAGTCCTTGCAGTTGATGCCGCCGTAGGCGAAGTAGTAGCCGAAGGTGGGGGAGAGCTGCTTCAAACGGGCTTCTTCGGCCCGCATGCCCGGGGTGTCGGTGACCATCGGGTAGTCGAGGCAATTGATGGCGTTGAACGCGAACGCGGTGTTGGAAGTGTACGTGCCGTTGGGATCGCGGTCAGCGCCGATGTCGGCAATCCGCAGCATGAGCGAGACATCGCCCTGGAACGCCGCAGTCAAAGCCTGGGTCAGGACCGGCCAGGATTGGTTGTCGTACAGCGGCGTGAACAATCCGCTGACAAACGTCGCGCCCGTGACCAGGCGGCCGTCCTTGGCGCGCTGGGGGGTTTGTTCGACGTCGGTGATCAGGGCTTGGATCTGCCGCACGCCTTCGTCCACGTTGCCGGTCATGGGGCATCCAGCGTGGCTTTGGCAATCGGCGACGTAGCTGTGGAGCGCTTTTTCGAACGCTTCCGCCTGGCCGGCCGTGAGGTCCTCGTTGTTGAGTGCGGGATCGACGGCGCCGTCCAATACCACCTTGCCTACGTTGTCCGGGAACAGCGAAGCGTAGGTCGAACCGAGTGAGGTGCCGTAGGAGAAGCCGAGGTAATTGAGTTTCGTGTCACCAAGCGTGGCACGGAGGATGTCCATGTCCTTGGCCGAGCTCTGGGTGTCGATGTAGGGCAGGGCCGGTCCGGATTTCGCCACGCACTCCGCGATGATCGCCTTGTTGTCGGCGAGTGCCGCAGCGATGCCTTGGTCCGTGTCGTAGCGGTAGACCTTTTCGCGGGACGCGTCCCGCTCGGAATCGGTCTGGCAGGTCACCGGTGCCGAGCGCTTGACGCCGCGAGGATCGAAGCCCACCAGGTCGAAGTTGGACCGGAGCTTGCTGCTGAAGTGGGTGGTGCCCGCATCCCGGACGAAGTCGTAGCCGGAAGCGCCGGGCCCGCCCGGGTTAACCAGCAGCGATCCCTTTTTGGTGCCTTGGCTGCGCAAGCGGATGGCCGCGATGGAAATGCTGCCCGCATTGGGGTTGGCGTAGTCCACCGGAACCTTGACGTTGGCGCATTGGAAGTCCTTTTCACAGGACGTCCAGTTGAGTTTTTGGGTGTAGAAGTCCTTGAGGCCTTCCGGTGCCGACGCGGCGATGGATTCCTGGGTCGAGTTGGCGTTGCCGGCTCCATCGCCGTTCACGGGCAGGCTGAATACGCACGCGCTCAGCATCAAACTCAGGGAAACCAACGTTGCGACTGCCGCTACCACCTTCCGCAGGGAAGGGAACCGTGTCCTGGAACGGGACCCGGCGGGCCGACGTCGTGCGGGCGTCATGCGTTACTCCTCAAGGTGGGGAAGCGTGCTGTACTTCTAAAACTATCCGGCTATTGCTGGATCAGGCTGCTTGCCATGGACTCAACGGCCAGCAATGGTGCCACGTTGCTTGTGGTGATCCTTACCCGCGCCGTGTTGATGGCGTCCATGCGCGCCAAGGTGATTTCGGGGGTTGAACCCGCAGCATAGCGTTCCATCTCGCTCCTCAGTTCGACGTTGACCAGATCCACGGCGTTCCCCATTTGGATGACCAGGACGTCGCGGTAAAAGGAAAGCAGGTCGGTGAGGGTGCGGTCCAGGGAATCGGTGATGGATCGTTTGGCACGCCGTTTTTGCTCATCTTCGAGCTGCTTGACCTGGCTGCGCATCGACGGCGGCAATGTCCCGGATTCCGGGGCGCCGAGGCTCGCGAGCAAGGCTACTTTTTCGGCGGCGTCACGCTCGTCGTTCGAGCTGTTGGCCTCATCCGTGGCGATCTTGACCAGTTTCTCGGCCATCATGACGGCGGCTGTCACTCCGCGCAGTCCCAGCGGGAACCGCACGGTCTCCATCCGGCGTTCCCGGGCTTCAGGGTCGCGCGCGAGGCGCCGTGCGATGCCGATGTGGCTTTGGGCGGCGCGTGCGGCGCGGTCCGCGATGTCGGGGTCGACGCCGTCACGGCTCACCAAAAGGGCGGCGACGTCGGCTGCGGGCGGGAGTCGAAGGGTGACCGGACGGCAACGCGAACGGATGGTGACCAGTACGTCCGCGGGCGAGGGTGCGCAAAGCATCCAGATGGTTCGTGGCGTTGGTTCTTCGATGGCTTTGAGGAGCACGTTGGTGGTGCGCTCTGCCATGCGGTCGGCGTCCTCCACCACGATGATGCGCCACCGCCCCGACGCCGGCCGGTCGCCCGCCTTGGACACCAACTGGCGCGCTTCGTCGATGGTGATGGTGACTTTCTCGGTGCGGACAAAGGTGACATCCGAGTGCGTTTCGCCAAGGATCGTCCGGCACGATGCGCATTCGCCGCAGCCGCGCAGGGTGACGTCGTCCTGGTCGCAATTCAATGCGGCCGCGAACGCCTTGGCCGCATTCGACCGTCCGGAGCCCGGCGGTCCGGTGAACAACCAGGCATGCGTCAGGCCGTCGCCTTGGGACGCGGCACGCAATTGCGCGACGACGGGCGCCTGGCCGCGGAGATCGTCCCAAACGCTCATGCGCGGCTCCCGAGGATGTCCTGCACCCGCCGCAGGATTTGGGCGGCAAGGACGTCGATCGGGTCCGCCGCCGGCAGCACGAGATAGGTTTCAGGGTGCGCTCGCGCGACCTCCAGGAAAGCATCGCGAATGCGGGCGTGGAAATCGTCCGGTTCCGATTCGAGCCGGTCTTCCGCCGCGTCGCCTGCGGTCCTCCGGTCACGGCCTTCCCCGGGGTGCACATCCAGAAGCACGGTCAAATCCGGTTCGAGGCCTTCGGTGGCCCATTCGTTGAGCCTCCGGACGTCGCCGGTTCCGAGGTCCCTGCCGGCACCTTGGTAGGCCACCGACGAGTCGATGTACCGGTCGGTAATAACGACGGAACCTTGCGCCAGCGCAGGACGGATGACTTGGTTGGCATGCGCGGCACGGGAAGCCGCGAACATGAGGGCTTCGGTCCGGGCGTCGATGGTGCCGTGGCCGTGGTCCAGTACGAGGGACCGCAGCTTCTCTCCGATTGGCGTGCCGCCGGGTTCGCGAGTACGCAACACGTCAAGTCCGAGGGACTCCAGCGACTCCGCGAGGCGGGCAGCCTGCGTGGACTTACCCGCGCCGTCTCCGCCTTCGAACGCGATGAAGAGTCCCGGACGCAGGTCCTTGATAGGGCTCTGGTCCTGCTGAAGGCTCGGCGTAGTCACGGATCCAAGCCTACAGAGGATCACAGACAGTACGACGACGGCGTCACTGGGTCCCGCTGCAAAGGCACCTTCCCGGCGGCCCGCCCCGCCGTCGACGGCTATCGCCGTAACAGCTTCCGACCACCGCTCCGGCGGCCGTAGGCTGGGGCAATGAGTCTTTCCCGAGAACACGCCGCAGATCTTTCCCCGGAAACTGTGGTGGTGGCGGCAGGCCGACCCGAACGCGGCCATGACCAGCCCGTCAACCCTCCCATCGTCCTTTCCTCCACATACTTCGGCACGGGAGCGCTCAGCGACGCAGACCGCGGCTATGGGCGCTACGCGAACCCCACCTGGGACCCCTTCGAGGAGGCCCTGGCACAGCTCGAAGGCGCTGAACTGCCCGGCTTGCTCTATGCGTCCGGCCTCGCGGCGGTCAGCTCGGCACTGTCCCTCCTTCCCGCAGGCGGTGTGCTGGTCATGCCCTCGCACAGTTATGCGGGATCCTTGGTCATGGCCAGCGAACTCGCGGCCAAGGGCGTCCTTGAGCTCCGGACCGTGGACATCGCGGACACTGAGGCCGTCAAAGCGCAGCTTGCCCCGGCGGACGGGAAGCCCGCCAACATGCTGTGGATCGAAAGCCCCACGAACCCGATGCTCGGCATCGCTGACGTCAGGGCCCTGACGGCAGCAGCCCACGACGCGGGTGCGATCGTCGTCACGGACAACACCTTTTCCACGCCGCTCGTCCAGCAGCCCCTGGAACTGGGCTCCGACGTCGTCCTCCACTCGGTGACCAAGTACCTCGCCGGGCATTCCGACGTCGTCCTCGGCGCCCTGGTGACCTCCAATCCGGAACTGCGCTCGGAGCTCCTGCACCACCGGATCATCCACGGTGCCATCGCCGGACCGTTCGAGGCCTGGCTCGCGCTTCGCGGCTTGCGCACGCTAGCCCTGCGGATCGAGCGTTCGCAAGCCTCCGCGATGACGCTGGCCGAGCGCCTTCGCGCGCACCCGCGCGTCGAATCCATCCGATTCCCGGGCCTTCCCGACGATCCCGGGCATGAGCGGGCCAAATCCCAGATGAAGGGTTTCGGCTCCATCCTGTGCATCCAAGTTGCAGGTGATGGGAACCGCAGTGGCGCCGAGGCGGCCGACGAAGTGGTCCGCGCGCTGCAGTTGTGGATCCCGGCAACATCGCTCGGCGGGGTCGAGTCCCTGATCGAACGCCGACGCCGGCACACGGCTGAGCCGCTCAGCGTTCCGGACAACCTGGTCCGGATGAGCATTGGAATCGAGAACGTCGAGGACCTCTGGTCTGATTTGGAGCAAGCGCTCAAGGCGCTTGACAGCTAGGCTGGAGGGCGTGGACGGAAAAGAACTTATCGGGTACATCCAGAACGGGATTTGGTACATCCTGGGCCTGGTCGCCTTTGCTTTGGAACTCTGGGCTCTCGTGGATTGCCTGCGCCACAAGCCTTCTTCCTTCGAGGCGGCATCCAAGCGCACCAAGACCTTCTGGCTCGCCATGACCGCCGTCGCGGCGATCATCGGCGGCCTGTCCGTCCTCACCGGCGGTGGCGGTTTCGGAATTTTCGGGATCGCGGCGGTCACTGCGGCCTGTGTCTACCTGGCCGATGTCCGTCCTGCCGTGAAGGAAACCGGGACTGGCCGGAACCAAGGTCCCTACGGGCCCTGGTAACTCGGAGCCACAGCCGGCCAGTCGACCGTAAGTTCGCCCAATCGCCATCGTGACGGTCCGTCCTGAAGCGGCCATCCGGCGTCGCGCATTGCCCGGCACATCGCGGTCCAGCGCTGCCTGTTCCCGAACGACGCGAGCGGAGCCGCCTCGAGCCAGGCCTTGTCCAAGGCGTTCAGGAAAGCATGGATCCGTTCTCCGGGAATATTCCGGTGGATGAGGGCCTTGGGCAGGCGTTCGGCGACCTCGGAGGGCCGCTCAAACGCCCCGAACCGTATGGACATGCTCAAGCTGAGGGGTCCGTCGGCATCCAGGGCAACCCACGTCACGCGGCGGCCGATCTCGTCGCATGTACCGTCGATGAACAGGCCGCCTGGCGCGAGGCGTGACTGCACCAGACCCCAGATCCCGGCAACATCCCCTTCTTCGTATTGCCGCAGGACGTTGAAGGCGCGTACCAGGACAGGATTTCCGGGAACGGGCAGCTCGAATCCGCCGACCGCGAAGCTGAGCCCCGGCCGTTCCAAAGGCTTGGCAATGCGGACGCGCTCCGGCTCGATCTCGATCCCGCACACGCGCACGTCACCCCGGACAGCCTGCAGGCGCTCGAAAAGCTCGACGGCGGTGGCCGGCGAAGCGCCGTAGCCCAAGTCCACCACGAGGGGGTCGACGGCGGCGCGCAGCCGCCATGCCTGTGGTCCCGCCAACCAGCGGTCCAGCCGGCGCATCCGGTTGGGATTGGTGGTGCCTCGCGTGACGTTTCCGACGGGTTTGCCGCGCTTGCCTTGCACCCGTTCCGCCTTCTGCACCACGGTCCAAGCTTAACCGCAGCAGCCCGTACCCGGCCGTCCTGTACGGCGTAACGCCCGGTAACGGCAGGGCCGGATCGCTTAGGATGAGGACCATGACTTACAAGTTGATCCTGCTGCGCCACGGCCACAGCGACTGGAACGCAAAGAACCTGTTCACCGGCTGGGTGGACGTCGATTTGAACGACCAAGGCCGTACCGAAGCTGCCCGCGGTGGAGAGCTCCTGGTCGAGAACAACGTCCTGCCTGACATCCTGTACACCTCGCGCCTGAAGCGGGCCATCAACACCGCCAACATCGCCCTCGACAAGGCCGACCGCGGCTGGATCGACGTCAAGCGCGACTGGCGCCTCAACGAGCGCCATTACGGCGCCCTGCAGGGCAAGGACAAGGCCCAGACCCTCGCCGAATTCGGCGAAGAGCAGTTCATGGAATGGCGTCGCAGCTACGACACCCCGCCGCCGCCCCTTTCCGACGACAGCGAGTTCTCCCAGGCCAACGATCCCCGTTACGCGGGCCTCGGCGACGCCCTTCCGCGCACCGAATGCCTCAAGGACGTCCTCGTACGCCTCCTGCCGTACTGGGAATCGGACATCAAGGAAGACCTCAAGGCCGGCAAGACCGTCCTGGTCACGGCCCACGGCAACTCGCTGCGCGCCCTCGTCAAGCACCTCGACGGAATCAGCGACGAAGACATTGCGGGCCTGAACATCCCCACAGGCATCCCGCTGGTCTACGAGCTGGACGAGAACTTCCAGCCGATCAACCGTGGCGGCACCTACCTCGATCCCGAGGCCGCGGCCGAATCCATCAAGGCCGTCGCTGCGCAGGGTAAAAAGTAACTTAAAGGCATAACGACGTCGGCCGGCCCACCTCGCGAGGTGGGCCGGCCGACGTCGTTATTTAACGGGTTCGGAAGCCGCGGCTAGAAGCCTTCAGGCTGCCATTCGCCGGTGACCAGGTAGGTGACTTTCCGGGCTACGGAGACGCCGTGATCGGCGAAACGCTCGAAGTAGCGGCTGGCGAGGGCGACGTCCACGGTGGTTGCCGACGTCTCTGCCCAAGCGGGGTCGGCCACGGCGCGGAAGACGCTCAAGTGGAGGTCGTCCACGGCGATGTTGAGCTTCAGGATGTCGCGGGCAACTTCGAGGTCGCGCGTCTCAAGGAGCTGGGTGACCTTCTGGATGATCTCCAGATCCAGGCGGGCCATGTCCTTGAACGTTGCGGTCAGCTGCTCCGGAATGACGGTGGCCGGGTAGCGTAGGCGCGCCAGCTGGGCGATGTGCCGGGCGAGGTCGCCCATGCGCTCAAGCGACGCGCTCATCCGCAGGGAGCCGACGATCATCCGGAGGTCGCTGGCTACCGGACCCTGGAGCGCGAGGATGTCGATGGCGCGTTCGTCGAGGCCGTTCTGCAGGAAATCGATGCGGGCATCCGCGGCGATGACATCCTGGGCGAGATCGACGTCGGCCCCTTCAAAGGCAGTGGTCGCGTTCTGGATTGCCTCTGTGACCAGCTTTGAGATCTCGATGAGGTCCTCACCGACCTGGATGAGCTCCTCTTGAAATACCTTGCGCACGTTGGCGTCCTCTCCTTGGAATCCCTCCGTGCTCCTCAATACAGCACGGAAATGGGCACAGCAAACTACGGTCCAACTAGTAAGGCTGGCAGTGGTCAATGAACGGTTGCGCACCTTTAGGTGAACGTTAGCTGAACCGGCGCTGTTTGGTGGATGTTCCATATTTTGCAGTGTTTCGAGCGCATAAGCTAGATCCGTGGATCCAGTGCTCATCGGTGTCATCGCAGGCCTTGCCGGCCTGTCGTGCGGCGTCCTTGGCGTGCTCGCTTTCAGGCTCAGCGAGCGGCAGCGCAAGATCGTCGACCTCGATGTCAGCGAGCCCCTCCTGCCTGAGGGAGCCGCAGAGGTGCTGTCCGTCGTCGGGCGCGCTTTCGTGGTGGTGGACGCGATCGACGGCGTCGTCCGGGCTAGTCCCGCGGCCTACGCCTACGGTCTCGTGCGGGGCCATACCGTGGTCCACAAGCAATTGCTGGACATGACTGCCAAAGTCCGGCGGGATGGCGTGATCCTGGAAGAGACGTTCGAATTGCCGCGCGGTCCGCTCGGCAAGGGCACCATCGTGGTGCAAGTGCGCGCGGCCATGCTGGGGCGGGAGTACATCGTCCTCCTGGCAGACGACCGCACCGAAATCACGCGCACCGAGGAAATCCGCAACGACTTCGTTGCCAACGTTTCGCATGAACTCAAGACCCCGGTGGGCGCGATTTCGCTCCTTGCGGAAGCCCTGGAAGCCAGCCCGGACGACGAAGAAGCCGTCCGCCGGTTCGCCAAGCGCATGCACAAGGAATCCACCCGCCTTGCCGCGCTGGTGCAGGACATCATCGAGCTGTCGCGGTTGCAGGGCGCCAATGTGGCCCAGCAAGGCCATGCCGTGGACATCAACGCCGTCATCGCCGAAGCCGTGGACCGTTCGCAATTGCCTGCCGAGGTCAAGAACATCAAGATCGTGGTGGGCGGCCGCGCCGAAACCATGGTGTTCGGCGACCAGGACCTGCTGGTGACCGCACTGCGCAACCTGATCGACAACGCAATCCGATACTCGCCAGAGAACACCCGCGTCGGTGTGGGTGTCCGCGCCAAGGAAGGCGTGGTGGCGATCGCCGTGACGGACCAGGGCGAAGGGCTCAGCCCCGAGGACCAGGAACGCATCTTTGAACGCTTCTACCGCGTGGATGCCGCCAGGTCGCGGCAGACGGGCGGCACAGGATTGGGACTGAGCATCGTCAAGCACGTGGTGTCCAACCACGGCGGCGAGGTCACCGTATGGTCCCAGCCCGGTCAGGGCTCGACCTTCACCATCCGCCTTCCCGAAATGGAAGGCCAGGAGAATGACGACCCCGGGGCGACGCCCCGGAGCATGATTCAAACGACGGGCGCGGTGCGCGCCCTAGAGCAAGGAGCAGGCGCTTGAGCAGGATTCTGATCGTGGAGGACGAGGAGTCCTTCAGCGACCCCCTGTCGTACCTTTTGGGAAAAGAAGGCTTCGACGTCCAGGTGGTGGATAACGGTAGCGAAGCCTTGGTGGAGTTTGACCGCAACGGCGCCGACCTCGTGTTGTTGGACCTCCAGCTTCCGGGCACGCCTGGCACTGAGGTGTGCCGCCAGTTGCGGCAGCGTTCCACGGTTCCGGTCATCATGCTGACGGCCAAGGACTCGGAAATAGACAAAGTGGTTGGCTTGGAATTGGGCGCCGACGACTACGTCACCAAGCCGTACTCTTCGCGCGAACTCGTGGCGCGGGTGCGGGCCGTGCTCCGCCGCCAGGGCGAGCCGGAAGAGCTCATCACCTCCACGGTCCAGGCCGGCCCGGTCCGGATGGACATCGAGCGGCACGTCGTGAGCGTCAACGGTGAACAGGTATCCCTTCCGCTGAAGGAATTCGAACTGCTCGAGATGCTTCTCCGCAACTCGGGCCGTGTGCTCACCCGCGGGCAATTGATCGACCGCGTCTGGGGTTCGGATTACGTGGGGGACACCAAGACCCTCGACGTCCACGTCAAGCGGCTGCGGAGCAAGATCGAACCGGATCCTTCCGTTCCCCGCTACCTCGTCACGGTGCGCGGCCTGGGCTACAAGTTCGAGCCGTAAGCCGCGAAGGCGGCCCGAATCCGGCTTCAAGCCGGGGCATTAGCCGGGGGCCGCAAGCAGGCCAAGACGACAAAAGGATGGGCTCCCCGAGGGGAGCCCATCCTTTTTCGCGTGTATTGCCTAGTGGCCCGTGGCGGTCGGAGAAGCGGTGGCGCCGGTGCTCGGGCTCATGCTGACGCCAGTGCTCGCGCTGCCGCTCGGGGACGCCGAATCGCTGACCGAAGGGCTCGGGGTGGCGGATGGCGTGGGAATGTAGGCCTGGTATTCCTTCAGGGAGCCGTCCAGGACCGGGACCTGCAGGGTGCTGGAGTCGGTGCCGGACTTGATGGTCACCGAAACCAGGGTGCCGGGAGCTCCGCCGCTGGTGCTGAGGATCGCGGGGTTCGTGCTTTGGTTGAGGTACGTTTCGGAGTTGCCCTTGACCGGGATGCTCGTCTGCGCGCCGTCGGATCCGCTGATGGTCAGCGTGGCGTCGTTCGCGGACTGGTTGAAGACAGCCCCGATGACGCGTCCCGGCTTGGCAGCGCCAGTGGAGACGATCAGGATGTTGCGCAGCTGCAGCGAACCGAGGTCGGCCCTGACCCCGTCGGACGGCGAGTACTGCTGGTCGGTCTGTTGGGGGTTGATGTAGCCACAGCCGGTCACGGACATGAGACCGATGCCGACGGCGGTCGCCGCCATTGCCAGCCTGACGCGCTGGACACGGTTCATCGCAGTAATGCGCACGACGCGTACTCCTCTAAGAGTCTTTGGAACACTTTTCAGCCATAGCCTATCGGCAAACCAGCTGAAACAAGGATTCGGAACACCATTGTGGCGGCCATCGGTGAGGCGTATCCTCGTCCGGAACGCTGCGTCCAATGCATCTTTATGCCCTCCCGTCAAGGGGGTGTTGGAGGGCTGAAAGGGCCGTTTTCCGCGTATTTACTGGGTTCCAGGCCCCTCCCCGTGCCAATCGTATGCCTTAAGCGTGATAGACTAGTCTGCGGGAAAGGGGAAAGTCCACATGGTTTTTGAGGTCGGCGAGACAGTAGTTTACCCTCACCACGGTGCAGCAAAAATTGAAGAAATCAAGATGCGCACTATTAAGGGCGAAGAGAAAATGTATCTCAAGCTCAAGGTGGCTCAGGGTGATCTGACCATTGAAGTTCCAGCAGAAAACGTAGATCTTGTTGGCGTTCGCGACGTAGTGGGCAAGGAAGGTTTGGAGCACGTATTTGACGTCCTCCGTGCCGAGTTCACTGAAGAGCCCACCAACTGGTCCCGCCGTTACAAGGCAAACTTGGAAAAGCTTGCTTCCGGCGATGTCATCAAGGTCGCAGAGGTTGTCCGCGATCTTTGGCGCAGGGATCACGATCGCGGCCTTTCCGCAGGTGAAAAGCGGATGCTGGCCAAGGCGCGGCAGATTCTGATTTCAGAACTGGCGTTGGCCGAGAAGACCGACGAAGAGAAGGCAGCAAGCGTTCTCGACGAAGTTCTGGCTTCCTAAGAGATTCAAAGATTTGAACCCCGGCAGCGTCCGCTGCCGGGGTTTTCTTTTGCACGTAGGCTTGACCGCATGACTACACCATCCGAGCGGGAGTCCACGGCCGTCGTCGTTGTGGCGGCAGGTTCAGGTGAGCGGCTTGGCTATGGCATGCCCAAAGCGAAAGTGCCGCTGGGCGGCGAAGCCATCCTGACGCATGCCTTGCGCGGCGTTGCCTCAGCAGACATCGCCCGCCAGATTTGCGTCGCGATTCCCGAGGGAGACCAGGAGCTGCGCGCCCTCTGCGAAGAATTCCGGCAAGAAACGGGTGAGGACGGGCCGCTGATCTCGGTGGTAGACGGCGGGTCCACTCGCGCCGATTCCGTCCGCGCGGCACTCGGCAAGGTGCTCGATGGAACCCGCTCCGTGCTGGTCCACGACGCCGCCCGCGCACTCACGCCGGACCGGGTGTTCCAGCGTGTCGCCGCTGCGCTGTCATCAGGCGCCAAAGCGGTCATCCCGGCGATGCCGGTGGTGGATACGGTGAAGACTGTCACGGACACCGTCGGGGACGATGCCGGAATCGCGCCCGAGATTGTCACAGGTACCGCTCCGCGCGAACAGCTTCGGGCAGTCCAGACCCCGCAAGGCTTCGACTTCGGCACATTGGTCCGCGCCCACGCTGCCGCCGAGCAGTTTGACGACTCCCAGGCAGCGGCTATCACGGACGACGCAATGCTCGTCGAGCTCCTCGGAATTCCCGTCCACGCGGTGCGCGGAGCCAGCCAGTCGCTGAAAATCACCACGCCGCTGGACCTCATCATTGCCGAAAGCCTCCTGGAAGGTCCTCTCGGACTCCGCTGGGTGGAAGGCTGATGAACGCGGCAGCCAGCGGCATGGTGCTGCCGCGTACCGGAATCGGCGTCGACGTCCACGCCTTCGCGCCGGAAGACGATCCGCAACCGCTGTGGCTTGGCGGGCTGTTGTGGGAGGGGGAGCGCGGGCTGTCCGGGCATTCCGACGGCGATTGCGTCGCCCACGCTGCGGCCGACGCCCTCTTCTCGGCGTGCGGCATCGGGGACCTGGGCACGCATTTCGGGACCGACCGGCCGGAATTTGCCGGCGCGTCCGGAGTACGATTGCTCGGGGAAGCGGCCAGGATCGTGCGTGCGGCCGGATTCGAAATAGGCAACGTCGCGGTGCAGTTCGTATCCAACAGCCCGAAGTTCGCTCCGCGCCGGGAAGAGTCCCAGCGGGTGCTCAGCGAAGCGGCCGGAGCTCCCGTCAGCGTCACGGCCACCACGAGCGACGGACTGGGCTTCACGGGCCGCGGCGAAGGTATTTCCGCCGTCGCCACTGCCCTTGTCTATCCGGCGCCGAAGGCGCCCAACAACGCCGGCTCCTGACCGGCGTCGCCTGTGGCTTGTTCACACCGCGGGCAGCCGTTGCGCATCGGCTAATCTGGAGCGGTGACCCTCCGCTTTTACGACACCGCATCCGCCGAAGTCCGCGACTTCGTTCCCCTTGAGGCCGGCAAGGCAAGCGTGTACTACTGCGGTGCCACGGTTCAGGGGATGCCGCACGTGGGACATGTCCGTTCCGCGATCGCGTTCGACCAACTCACCCGCTGGCTTGAATACCGCGGCCTCCGCGTCACGGTGGTCCGCAATGTCACGGACATCGACGACAAGATCCTGGCCAAGTCTGCCCTGTCTTTCGGGCCGGACTGGGCGGAGGAGGCCAGCGCGAAAGCTGAAGAGGAGTGGTGGGCCTTGGCCTACCGCTATGAGCAGGAATTCGAACTTGCCTACGACACCCTCGGCGTAGGCCGCCCCAGCTACGAACCCCGCGCAACAGGCCATATCCCCGAGATGCACGCCTTGATCCAGCGCCTGATCGACCGGGGGCACGCGTACCCGGCCCTGGACGACTCCGGAGACGTCTACTTCGACGTCCGTTCGTGGAGCAAATACGGGTCATTGACACGCCAGAACATCGACGATATGCAGGGCGCGGAAGACGCCGACCCCCGCGGTAAGCGCGACGCGCGCGACTTCGCGCTGTGGAAGGGGTTCAAGGACGGGGAGCCGACGACGGCGAGCTGGGTTTCGCCGTGGGGCGCCGGCCGTCCGGGCTGGCATCTTGAATGCTCGGCGATGGCCACGAAGTACCTGGGCTCTCAGTTCGACATCCATGGCGGGGGACTGGACTTGCGTTTCCCGCACCATGAGAACGAGATGGCGCAGTCCCAGGCCGCCGGTGATGGCTTCGCCAACTACTGGATGCACAACGGCATGGTCACCTACGAGGGCGAGAAAATGTCCAAGTCGGTGGGAAACACGGTCAGCCCTGCCGAAATGCTCGAGCTCGCGAGCCCCCGCGTGGTCCGCTATTACCTTGGCCAAGCGCAGTACCGTTCGATCTTGGACTACCGGCCAACGTCGCTACAGGAGGCCGCGGCCGCCGTCGAACGCGTTTATGGATTCATCGCGAAGGCTTCGAAGAAGTTCGGCGGCGAATTCGTGGCCCACCCCGAATCGAGTCCTGTGCCGGACGGGTTCGGTTCCGCGATGGACGATGACCTCAACGTCCCGCAGGCGCTTGGTGTGCTCCATGAAACGGTGCGTGCCGGAAACACGGCCCTGGCCAACGGTGATGATGCTGGTGCCCAACAAGCGCTCCAGTCTGTGATGGCCATGACCACGGTGCTGGGACTCAACGATGTCCGCGGCGAAGTCCAGGAGAATTCCGGGACGGCCCAAGCACTTGAAGTGCTGGTGGAAGCCCAATTGGAGGCCCGTGCCAAGGCTCGTGCCACCAAGGACTGGGCGGCGTCCGACGCGATCCGGGACGTGCTCGCGGCGGCGGGAATCGTCGTCGAAGATGGTGCCGATGGTGCCAGTTGGAGCCTGAAAAGAGACTGACGGCGGGCCGCCAAGCGCCGTCAATCCGGCTTTTGTTGATTCAGTAGACTTGATTCCAGTCGTACTCAACACAATCAAGGGTGGAATTCATGGCCAACAACGGTCGTCGGGCTGTCAAAAAGAAGAAGGGCCCCACCACTGGAACTGGTGGCCACGGGCGCAAAGCGCTCGAAGGCAAGGGGCCAACCCCCAAAGCCGAGGACCGCGTCTACCACAAGGCTTTCAAGAACAAGCAGCTCGCTGAGCGCTCCGCGGCCAAGCGCCCGGCAGGCACAAGCACCCGGGCGGCAGCCGGCGCCCGCTCCGGCCCGAAGGGCCGTGCCACTGAGGAAGTCGTCACTGGACGCAACTCCGTCGTCGAGGCCCTTCGCGCAGGAATCCCCGCGAAGGCCCTGCACGTAGCAATCCGGATCGAGATGGACGACCGCGTGAAGGAGTCCCTCAAGCTTGCGGCTGATCGCGGCATTCCGCTGTTGGAAACCGGCAAGCCCGAGCTCGACCGCATGACCGACGACGCCGTGCACCAGGGCCTCGTGCTCCAGATTCCCCCGTATGAATACGAGGACGCCTACGAGCTCGCCGAGGAAACGGTGGCCAAGTGGAAGAAGGGGCACATCGCGAACGCGCCCCTTTTCGTCGCCCTCGACGGCATCACCGATCCCCGGAACCTGGGTGCCATCATCCGCTCGGTTTCGGCCTTCTCCGGCCACGGCGTCATCGTTCCGGAGCGACGCTCGGTCGGCGTAACGGCCTCGGCATGGAAGACCAGCGCGGGGGCGGCAGTCCGCGTGCCTGTGGCGCGCGCCTCCAACCTGAACAATGCACTGAAGCAGTTCAAGGACATGGGGATCTTCGTCCTTGGCCTGGACGGTGACGGCGACGTCTCGCTCCCGGACCTCTCTTTGGCTACTGAGCCCGTGTGCATCGTGGTGGGCTCCGAAGGCAAGGGCCTCAGCCGCCTGGTCCGCGAAAACTGCGACCAGATCATTTCCATCCCGATCGATTCCGCCATGGAATCGCTCAACGCTTCCATGGCCGTCGGCATCTCGCTTTACGAAGTCTCAAGGCAGCGCTCCACGAAGTAACCGATTGGGTGGCGGCCCAGCCGCCATCCTCTGCGTGCTCGGTCGTTCCTCCCTTAGACGCACGCTGCCGGATGCCGGCCGCGCCGCCAAACGCTCGCTCACCTTTGCCGCGTTTTCTTCCGATGCTCGCTCAGGAATGGCGCCAAAACCAACAGCGCCCGCTCACTTGATGTGAGCGGGCGTCGCTGTTCGCTTTAGAAGTCGCGGCGGTTGGCCAGTACGGGAAGCTTCTGCCTCGCGGCCTGTACGACGGCGGGATCCAGCTCCGCGAACAAAAGGCCGGGGGCGGCGTCGAGCTCTTCCAGGACGTCCCCCAAGGGGGACACGACGGCGGAGTGCCCCACTCCCGTGGGCGCGGCACCTTTGGCTTCGACGCCTTGGCTCGCGGGATCGCCCTGTCCGCACGCCAGGACGAACGTGGTCGCGTCGAGAGCGCGGGCGCGCGCCAGGAGCTTCCATTGTTCTGCTTTGCCGGGCCCGGCACCCCAGGAGGCAGAGACGATGTTCACTTCGGCGCCGCGGGCGGCGTTGGCCGTGAAGAGGGCCGGGAATCGGATGTCGTAGCAAGTGGACAAGCCGAAGGTGAGGCCGCCGACGTCGAACGTCACCGGTTCCGTGCCAGCGTCCACCGTGTCCGATTCGGCAAAGCCGAAGGCGTCGAACAAATGGATCTTGTCGTAGCTGGCCTCAACGCCTGGCCCCGTCGCGAGGAGCGTGTTCCGCACTTTGCTCCCGGAATCGGAGGCCGTGCCGGGCGTGAACATCCCGGCCACAATAACTATCTCCAGGTCCTTGGCGATTTCACGCACGCGGCTTGCCCACGGCCCGTCCATCGGTTCTGCGATATCGATGAGCGAATTCCCGAACGCGCGCATGGTTGCCTCCGGGAAGACCACCAGTTCGGCGCGGCCCTCCTTGGCCCGCCGGGCGTAATCTTCCACCAGGACCAGGTTCCCTGCCAGGTCGCGGCCGCTGATGATTTGAGCAAGGGCGATTCGCACGTCTACCTCCACGTTGGCTTATAGGCAAAGTATGCAACGATCGCAAGGCGGATACGAACTCGCACAGCGGGGCCGGGGGAGTTCAATTGCCGAAACAATCGGGAAGCGGCAACGGAGATTTAGCCACGGCGGCTAAGCTTTCAATCAATGGTTATGCCGATCTTCGACACAGCATCCACTACCGACGCCTCGCGGCCCTCGCCGCTGGGGCTGAGTCTCCCGCAGCCCGCATCATCGGACGCCGAAGCTTCTTCCCCGGAACGGGTCAACGTGGCCGTCTGGGCGCCTGGCCTCAGCACGGTGGAGATCGCGTACAAAGCGCCGGGCGAATCCTGGAAGGTCCAGACGCTGCCGAAATGCGACGACGGCGTCCACCACGGGCTCGTCGAGAACCTGCCCGCGGGCACGCGCTACGGTTTCCGCGGAGCGCCCCACGAGGAAGCGTTGCCTCTTTCGGTCCCCGCACCGGATTTCGATTCCGACGACGTCGGGCAGCTCCTGCTCGATCCCTACGGACGCGCGGTGCATCAACGCGGCGAGCACCTGAGCTCGGTGCGCATGGAATCGGCGTTCGACTGGGGCGATGACAAGCAGCCCCGAACGCCGTGGCGGGAAACCATCGTCTACGAAGCGCACGTCCGTGGCCAGAGCATGCTCCACCCGGATATTCCGGAGCACCTTCGTGGGACCTACGCCGGCATGGCCCACCCCGCCATGATCGAGCACTTCCACTCCTTGGGCGTGACGGCCGTGCAGCTGCTTCCCGTCCATTTCCACATGGACGAGCAGCACTTGCAGTACCTCGGCTTGACCAATTACTGGGGATACAACACCGCTGCGTTCTTCGCTCCGCACGCCGATTACGCCACGCAGGCCGCCCAACAAGCAGGCCCGCACGCCGTCCAGGACGAGTTCAAAGGCATGGTGAAGCTCCTCCATGCCGCCGGGATCGAGGTGATTCTCGACGTCGTCTACAACCACACGGCCGAGGGCGGTCCGGACGGTGACACCTTCAGCTTCCGGGGCCTGGGGGAGCAGCAGTACTACCGCCACGATGCCCACGGCCGGTACCTGGACACGACCGGTTGCGGCAATACCCTGAACTTCGCCGAGCCCAGGATTGTGGACCTCGCGATCGACTCACTGCGCTACTGGGTGGATGAGTTCCACATCGACGGTTTCCGCTTCGACCTCGCCGTGACGCTATGCCGCAACGCGGGCAACGAATTCGACCTTGGACACCCCTTCTTGAAGCGGATCGCGGAAGACCCGGTCCTGTCCAAGTCCAAGCTCATTTCCGAACCGTGGGACGTCGGCTACGGCGGTTGGCAGACAGGACGCTTCCCCAAAGGCTGGGCTGACTGGAACGACCACTTCCGCGACGGCGTCCGTCGCTTCTGGCTCTCGGACCGGAGCGGCGTGGAACCGGGGCAGTCCAGTGGCGTGGGCGCCCTCGCCGATGCTTTGACGGGTTCGGCGCGGGTCTTCGGGCCGTCGGGACGTTCGCGGCTGGCCTCCCTGAACTTCGTCACGGCCCACGACGGCTTCACGCTCGCCGACCTCGTTTCCTACGACCGCAAGCACAACGAAGCCAACGGCGAACAAAACCGCGACGGCCACAGCGACAACCGCAGCTACAACCATGGTTTCGAGGGCCGGACCGAGAACGAGACCATCCTCGCCGCCCGGGCGTTGTCGAAGCGGAACCTCATGACCACACTGATGATCTCCATCGGCGTACCGATGATCACCGCCGGCGACGAACTCGGCCGCACGCAGCACGGAAACAACAACGCCTATTGCCAGGACAACCAGCTCACGTGGCTCGACTGGACCCAAACACCCGAGTCCCATGACATGCTGCGGAGCACCAAACGCGTGATCCGGCTCCGCAAGGAGTTCCTGCAAGCCCAGGACCCCGGATTCCCGGACAGCCGGACGGACCTGGACTGGTTCGACGAAAAAGGCCAACCCATGACGGCGGCCAAATGGAACGATCCCTCGGTACGGATCCTGCAGCTCTTGGCGAGTTCGGAAGGCGGTGCGTTCCGCGGCTTGCTCGTGATCAACGGGCACAAGGACGACAAGAAAATCGTGCTGCCCAAGTTGATCGCGGAATCCGGAGCGGGACACCGCATGTTCGAACTCCGGCTGACGACGTCCGAGCTCAACGACCGCCGGCAAGGTGCGTTGGTTGCCGCCGGCGAGCGGGAAATCGTCCAAGGCAACACGATCAACATCTACCGCACGTAGGAAGGGTACGACGCCGACCCACGCCGGGGCAGGCACGTCAGGTACCCATCGTCGAGGGCAAGTAGGGCATAAATGAAAATCTATTCCGCGGACACATGGACCTTGGAAGAACTGCAGGACCAGGTGTCCGACGCCGGCCGCCGCACCGTCCTGGTCCCACCGGCGGCCACCAAGCAGGCAATCCTGGAGGTTTTCGGGCAAGTCCTCGACTTCCCCGAGTACTACGGCGTGAACTTGGATGCCCTCAACGATTCGCTGCATGATTTCGCGGACACCGTGTCAGAGGATGACCAGCCGCCCGTCACCCTGATCTGGCAGGTTCCCGCCGCGTATCGGACGGACCGTTCCTTCGGAGTCGTGTGCGAAATCCTCCAGGATGCCGAGAGCTACGCCGGCCGGGACCTCGCTGTGATCGCGGTTTTCCAGCAATAACCCAAACGGCCACCGGGTGGGCCGAAGCCCACCCGGTGGCCGGGTTGCCATGCGTCAGCGTTGCTTAGGCGTTGACGATGAGGCCGAGTTCGGCTTTGGATGCCAGTGCCGGGTGTTTGGGGAGGACCCGGACGGTGTAGCCGAAGGAGCCGGAGCGGTTGATGAGGATGGATCCCGTGAACAGGTGCCGGCCGTTCCCGAGGTCCTCGAATGAGCTCAGCTCGGCGCGGGTGACGTCTTCCAGTTCATCGTTGTCTTCCGCCCGGCCATAGACCACCTCGACGCTGACGTCGTCCGGCGTCAGGGTGTGAAGGGCGACGTAGGCGTTGACGTGGAGGGTGTCGCCGATCAGCGGTTCCTCGGACACTCCGACCGAGTCGACGTGTTCCACGATCAGTTGATCCCACGCACCCCGGATCTTGGTGATCCACGCTGCGAGCTCCTTGGCTTCCTTGAAGGATTCGGCGACGGCACGGCGTCCCGAGTCCGCTGCGGGGCGGTAGAGGGTGTTGACGTAGTCCTGGAGCATGCGTTCGGCGGAGACGGCGGGGCCGAGGTGGGCGAGGGTGTGTTTGATCATGGCGACCCAGTGGGTGGGTGTGGTGCCGGTGGCGGGTTGGGAGGGTCCTGCTGCGCCGGCGGCGTCGGAGACGGTGGTGCCGTAGAAGCGGGGTGCGACTTGGGTTTCGAGGAGTTCGTAGAGGGCGGCTGCTTCGATGTCGTCGCGTTCGGTGGGTGAGGCGTCGTTGTTGGCGGTGGGGATGGCCCAGCCGTTTTCGCCGTCGTACATTTCGTCCCACCAGCCATCGAGCACGGAGAGGTTCAGGGAGCCGTTGATGGCTGCTTTCATGCCGGAGGTGCCGCAGGCTTCCAGGGGGCGCAGGGGGTTGTTGAGCCAGACGTCGCAGCCGGGGAAGAGGGTGCGGGCCAT
>NZ_SMRU01000047.1 GCF_004354015.1 Arthrobacter terricola | reverse complement strand
ATCAACGGCTGCGGGTCCTGCGAGGGCAACGCCCCGGTGCAGGAACTGGGCGAACTGAAGACCTGCACCCGCGCGGGCACGCAGTGCGGCTCGTGCGTGCCGATGCTCAAGAAGCTCCTCGAAGGGGAACTGAAGAAGTCCGGGATCGAGGTCTCCAAGGCCCTGTGCGAACACTTCGCGCTCTCCCGCCAGGAACTCTTCGACGCCATCCGCGTCCTGGAACTGGACTCCTTCGAAGAGATCCTGGCCAAATACGGCACCGGCGCCGGCTGCGACATCTGCAAACCCACCATCGCGTCCATTTTGGCGTCGCAGCATTCCGCGTATGTGCTCGATGCCGGCCGTGGAACGCTGCAGGACACCAACGACCGCGCCCTGGCCAACATGCAGAAGGACGGCACCTACTCGGTGGTCCCCCGCATCGCCGGCGGCGAAATCACGCCTGACAAGCTCGTCGTCATCGGTACTGTCGCGAAGAAGTACGGCTTGTACACGAAGATCACGGGTGGTCAGCGCATCGATATGTTCGGCGCCCGCTTGGAGCAACTTCCGGAGATCTGGACGGAACTGGTCGACGCGGGGTTCGAATCCGGCCAGGCCTACGGCAAGAGCCTGCGCACGGTGAAATCCTGCGTCGGTTCCACGTGGTGCCGTTTCGGTGTCCAGGATTCCGTGGCCATGGCCATCAACCTGGAATTGCGGTACCGCGGGCTGCGCAGCCCGCACAAGCTCAAGCTCGGTGTTTCCGGTTGCGCCCGCGAATGCGCCGAAGCCCGCGGCAAGGACGTCGGCGTGATCGCGACGGCGGACGGCTGGAACCTCTACGTGGGCGGCAACGGCGGTGCGAACCCTGCGCATGCCCAGCTCCTCGCAGGCGGCCTGGATGACGAAACCCTCATCAAGTACATCGACCGCTACTTCATGTACTACATCCGAACCGCCGACCGCCTGCAGCGCACCGCGCGCTGGCAGGAAGAGCTCGACGGCGGGCTCGACCACGTGCGGCAGGTCGTCGTCGAGGACTCGCTCGGCATCGCCCGGGAACTTGAGGCGGCCATCGCCGCCCACGTCGAGAACTATGAAGACGAATGGGCCGCGACGCTCAAGGATCCCGAGCGCCTCCGCCGCTTCCGCTCCTTCGTGAACGCTCCGGACGCCGCCGATGAATCGATCGCCTTCGTTCCCGAACGCGGCCAGATCCGCCCGGCCACCCAGGAGGAAAAAGGCAGTGTCCTGATCTCCTCCGCCTCCATCCCTGTCCGCGGAATGGAGGGCTGAGGGCACGCTGCCGGTTCCCAGCCCGCGTTCACTTCCCGGTAACGCGGGCTGGCTAGGATCGAGCCCATGATTAATATGATCCAGGCCGTCATCATGGGCCTGCTGCAGGGAATCACTGAGCTCTTTCCGATTTCCAGCCTTGGCCATAGCGTGATCCTCCCCAAGCTTTTTGCTTGGAACCTGGACCAGAAAGCGCCTGAGTTCCTCAATTTCCTCATCGCCACCCATTTGGCGACAGCGATCGTGCTGTTCTTCTTCTTCCTCCGCGACTGGATCGAAATCGCCAAGGGACTGGGACGGTCCATCCGCGACCGGAAGGTGGCGCCGTCGGACACGTATGCGAAGCTCGGCTGGCTCCTCGTCATCGGTACCGTCCCGGCCGGAATCATCGGCTTGGTGCTGGAAAAGCCCATCCGGAACCTCTTCGGTTCCCCGCTGATCGCCGCCGCATTCCTGATGATCAACGGAATCGTCCTTTTCGCCGCCGAGCGGCTGCGGACCCGGGAAAGCCGCCGGTCCGCCCGGCCGGTAACCGCCACAGCGTCCGACGCCGAGATCGCCACCTTGACGTGGAAGCGCGCGTTGGTCATCGGCACCGCCCAGGCAGCCGCACTGATCCCGGGTGTCTCCCGTTCGGGGTCCTCGATGGTGGGCGGCCTGCTCTCCGGCTTGAACAATGAAAACGCCGCACGCTTCAGCTTCCTGCTTGCGACGCCGATCATCGGGGCGGCAGCGTTGCTCAAGCTTCCCGAACTTTTCGCTCCCTCAATGGCCGACGAACGCGGTGTATTCCTGGTGGGCGCCCTGTGTGCGGGCGTCGCGGCCTGGTTCGCCACCAAGTTCCTCTTGCGCTTCTTCGAGACGAAAACCCTCAGGCCTTTCGCGATCTACTGCGTGCTGGGCGGCGCGATCTACTTCGTCCTGATGCTCTTCATGGGGTAAGACGCAGCTAAGGCATTGAAACTGTCAGGGGGCCCGCATAGGGTTCTGATTGTCTCCACCACCCACTCATGAAACCGTGGCACCAGCCGCGGCAACGACACAGGAGCAAACATGCCTACGCCTGAAATCACCCCCGGCGCACCTTGCTGGATCGACCTGATGACCTCGGACACGGAAAAAGCAAAGTCCTTCTACAACACGTTGTTCGGCTGGACCTTTGAGACCGGGGACGAGGAGAAGTACGGCGGCTACATCACGGCTTCCAAGGACGGCAAGCTGGTAGCCGGGATCATGCAGAAGCAGGAAAACATGGCCCAGATGCCCGATGTCTGGTCCACCTACTTGCGGACCGACGACATCAAGGCAACCGCGGAAGCCGCTGTGGCCAACGGCGGACAGGTCTACATGGAACCCATGGAGGTCCCGGACCAGGGAACCATGGCAATGTTCGCGGACTCGTCCGGTGCCGCAATCGGTGCTTGGCAGTTCGGCGAAATGAAGGGCTACGAGGTAGCAGCTGAAACCGGTGCGCCTGCCTGGCACGAACTGTTTGCCAAGCAGTACGACTCCGCCGTCGCCTTCTACCAGAACGTCTTCGGCTGGGAAACCACGGTCATGGGAGACACCCCCGAATTCCGCTACACCACGCTCGGCGCCGGAGATGACGCCAAGGCAGGCATCATGGACGCTTCCGGCTTCCTTCCTGCCGAGGTTCCGTCCTACTGGGGCGTCTACTTCGCCGTGGACAAGGTTGATTCCACCATCGAACAGGCTGTTTCCCTGGGCGCCACCGTCATCCAGCCGGCGGAAGACACCCCTTACGGCCGGATGTCCACCCTGACCGACCCCACGGGCGCTATTTTCAAGCTCATCGAAAACCGTCCTTCCTAAGGGCATCGGCCCCGGCCCTCGCGGCCAGACATCGCACCACCAAGGAGCATGCTCTCCCTGCGGCGTGAGCAGTGGACATATTCGGATTATGTCCACTGCTCGCGTCCAGCGCGGAGCATGCTCCTTCTTTGTTTGGGGGACATCGCTGTTTAGTTTGTGGGACAACGCTTCGGCGTGCGCGGAGATGCGGCTTTGCTGTTCGCTTCGCCCACACCCTCCACTGAGCATGCTCTCCCCTGGACTCGACGAATGGACATATTTGGATTATGTCCGCTCCTCACGCCCAGCGCGGAGCATGCTCATTTTTGACCGCGGAGCATGCTCATTCTTGGAGGGGAAGGCCGAGCATGTCCCTTGCGATTTCGTCGGCATCGCGGAGCGTACGCTGGCCGCTTCGGTACACCGGCCCATCGGAGGGTCGGGCCTCGGCGGCAATTGCCGTACCCCATTGGGCCGAAGAAAGCTGCAGGCCAAGGACATACATCCCGCGAGTCACCGATCCGTTAGCACCCACCGGCCTGTACGGATGCGCTTGCACGTCCAAGCCGGAAGTCTGCACCGGAACACCCTCAACGGTCATCATCATCTTGGGCCGCACCAACCCATCGGCCAGCAATTGCCCCATGAACGCAGATACGCTCGCACCAACCCTGTTCGCCGGAGACATCGCCTCGATCAACGTCTTGGCTTCCGCGGCGTCGTCGTGCACCCAGGCCGAAACCGCCCGGAAAACTCCCTGTGTGTGGTCCACGCTGAAGCGGGGATCCGGCCCCACAAAACTCACGACGCCGGCACGCGCCAACGCGGCCAACTGCTCGGAACGCAGCGCGGGAGGCCCGCTCGCGAGCCCCTCCACGAACGATTCGAACCAGCCGCGAAGCTCACCTACCCAGGTCTCATCCGTGATTCCGCCATCCGCGACCGCCGTCTTCAAGATCGCCCTTCCCGCATGCAAAGCACCGATCGCCATCTTGACGGGGTCGGCCTCCCCCAGCGCGGATCGGCGAGCGTCGTCGTCCAGGTAATCCACGACGGCGGTGTCCAGTTCCTTCCGGGAAGCAAAGGAACGCCCGGCAAGCGGCGCCGCGAGGCCCAACAAGTCGAGCCGCCTCGACGTCGCGACATGGGCCGCAACCAA
This sequence comes from Arthrobacter terricola, assembly GCF_004354015.1. Classification (GTDB taxonomy): domain Bacteria; phylum Actinomycetota; class Actinomycetes; order Actinomycetales; family Micrococcaceae; genus Arthrobacter; species Arthrobacter terricola. Next base: position 24,579 of record NZ_SMRU01000047.1, on the reverse strand, counting down.
CTCGGCAACCTGGTGTTCCCACCGAGCAGTTGCGTGGGCATGCGGTTTCAACAAATCCTTGAGCGCCGCCAGGAATTCCGGGGCGTCGGACACAGCCACCGGTTCGGCGACAACCAGCGTGGAGTAGTACGCCCACACGGCATCCCGGTGAAGGAGCGGCCAAAGGTCGTGGTCGAAACCGGGCTGGATGCCCGCCGTCGCGAATCGCTTGAGCGCCCCTTCGGTCAGGTACCGCAAGCGGACCGACTTCGGATAGTAGCCGTCCAGGCCCGCCTTGGCCCGGTACGGGGTGCCGCGCCTCGAGGCTGCAATGATCTTCGGTTCCCGGCCCGACGGCACGTACTTGAGCTTCCCGGCGATGCCGTCGCCGACCCGGACGAACCTGCCACCCCGGCCTTCAGTCAGCTGGCCCATGACGTCGAAAAAGTTGAGCCCCATTCCGCGAACCAGCACGGGTTCGGCTTCCGGCACCAGGTCCCAGTCGACGTCGGCCGGCGCGGCCGGCGGAAAGTAACCCAGCCCCACTTCGCTCGCTGCTTCGCTGAACGAGCGTTGTTCCGGGTTGAGGCGGGACTCAAGGTGACCCAACGCGAGGACGAGGAAATCGACGGCGAGCCGCCCGCCGTCGTCGAGTTCGACGTCGAACCCTCCACCCGCACGCCCGTCCGCCGTCCGCTCCTGTACTGGCCGCGCGGCAACGGCACTGCTCCGGTGGAATTCGACGTCGACGCTGGCCGGAAGCCGCTCGAGTAGCGCGTCGAGCGTGGAGCCGAGGTACCGCCCGTAGAGCGCGCGGCTGGGAAAGTCGTTGGAAGCGAGCGCGGAAAGCTCCTTGAGTTCCTCAGCACTCAGGTCCGCGCCGTCTCCTGCACACTGTTCCACGCGCCATTGGTCGAAAGAACCCCCGGCGAGCGGCGGCGCAAGCTGCGGATCCTCAGGGATCAAGGTGGGGTAGAACGACTGCGTGTTCATGAGGTAGAGCCGGGATTGTCCGGGCTGCCAGACGTGGCCGGGACCGGCCGGGAACGGATCGACGAGGTCGATGTGCAGGGAACGGCCCTCGGTCTCCATCGCGGCCCAATTGGCGAGCAAACGCTCGAGCACGCTGGTGCCCCGGGGGCCCGCCCCGATCAGCCCCACCCGTAACTTCCGCAATTTTCCCACGCCCAAGCCTAACGTCTTGTGACTTGCTTCCTCCTCAGACAGGCACTCTAGGATGGGGCATGACCACCACAGCAGCTGATCAAGCGCCCGTGCCCGACAACCGGACAGCCCAGGGAAACGCAACCGCGCCCGAGCCCGTTGACGAGAACATCTGGCTCGAGGACATCCACGGCGAAGAGCAGCTGGCCTGGGTCCGGGAACAAAACGCCCGGACCGAGGACTTGCTCGACGACGCCGAGTACGCCGAACTTGAAGCCGGAATCCTGGAAGTCCTCGACTCCACGGACAAAATCGCCATGGTGAACAAGCGCGGGGAGCACTACTACAACTTCTGGAAAGACCAGCAGAATCCCAAGGGACTCTGGCGCCGGACCACGTGGGAGAGCTACCTGAGCGACGAACCCGAATGGGACATCCTCCTGGACATCGATGCCCTGGCCGCCACCGAAGGCGAAGAGTGGGTCTTCCACGGCGCAAACTTCCTGCGCCCCGCCGACGGCGAACCATACCGCCTCGCGATCGTCGCCCTGTCCCCCGACGGCGGTGACGCGAACCGCCATCGCGAGTTCGACGTCGAGACCCGCCGGTTCGTGGACCCCGCCGCGGGCGGATTCGACCTTCCGGTCGCGAAGGGCAACGTGAGCTGGCTCGACGGCGACACCCTCCTGGTCGCGTCGACGGCAGACAGCCTGCCCAAGACCACGTCCTCCTACGCCCGCACTGGGGTGAAGCTGCGCCGCGGAGAATCGCTTGCTGCCGCAGAACGGATTTTCGATATCCCCGAGGACCACATGATGGCGCTCGTCGCCCACGATTCCACACCGGGGTTCGAACGCACTTTCGCCGTCGACTGGATCGATTTCTTCAACCGCACCACCTCAGTACTGCGCGACGACGGCTGGCTCCCGATCGAGGTGCCCACCGACGTCAACCTCAGCTCGCACCGCGATTGGCTCATGTTCCGTCCACGGCAGGACTGGACGGTTGAAGGCATGACCTTCCCGGCTGGCTCGTTGCTGGCCGCCGATTTCGAGGATTATCTTTCCGGCGCTCGTGACTTCACCGTGCTCTTTACTCCCGACGAGCACACCTCCTTGCAGTCCTGGAGCTGGACGCGCGACTACCTGCTCCTCAACCTGCTGCATGATGTTTCCTCCGAAATCAGGGTTCTCGACCCCGCGCGCAAAGACAACACCGGCGGATGGGCCATGACTTTGCTCGACGCGTGCCCGCCACTGCACGACGTGAACGCCTACGCAGTGGACGACGAAGACGAAGCAGAAAGCGACGACGCCGGCAACGACTTCTGGCTCGTAGCCACCGGCTTCACCACTCCCACCACGCTCACCCGCGGCACCTTGACGCCGGGCATTGCGAGCTACACCCTCGACGGCGGCCACGACGGCGGCGTTGCAAGCACCCACGCGGTGGTGAAGTCCTCGCCGTCGTTCTTCAACGACGCCGACTACGAAGTCCAGCAGCATTTCGCCACATCCGCGGACGGCACCCGCGTGCCCTATTTCCAGGTTGCCTCCAAGGACCTGGATCTCGACGGCGAGAACCCCACGCAACTCTCCGGCTATGGCGGATTCGAAGTCTCGAGGACTCCCGCCTATAGCGGCACGATCGGACGCGCGTGGCTGGAACGCAGGAGCGACGCCATCAATTCCGACGGCGGCGAAGGCCCGCATTCGCGCGGAGGCGTTTACGTTGTGGCCAACATCCGCGGCGGCGGCGAATACGGCCCGTCCTGGCACCGTGCCGCCCTTCAATCAAACCGGCACCGGGCGTTCGAGGATTTCGCGGCCGTTGCCCGGGACCTCATCTCGCGCGGCGTCACGAGTCCTCGCCGGCTCGGTTGCGTGGGCGGCTCGAACGGCGGACTGCTCGTAGGCAACATGCTGACCCAATACCCGGAGTTGTTCGGGGCCGTGTCCTGCGGAGTGCCGCTGCTGGACATGCGCCGCTACACCAAGCTCTCCGCGGGCTATTCATGGATTGCCGAATACGGGGACCCCGACATGCCCGAGCAATGGGAATTCATCCGGACCTTCTCGCCTTACCACTTGCTGCGTGACGGAGTGGACTATCCCGAGACGTTCATTTGGACCGCCACATCCGACGACCGCGTCGGCCCGGTCCAAGCCCGGAAGATGGCCGCTCGGATGCAAGCGATGGGCATCCCCAACGTCTGGTATCACGAAGCCCTTGAAGGCGGCCATGCAGGAGCGTCGGACAACCGGCAGGCAGCATCTCTCCAAGCCCGCAGCCAGCACTTCCTCTGGAAGGCGCTGGCCGGAAAGCGGGAGCCGGGGCTGTAGGCCTGCCCGTTTTGCGCTGCGTGCCTGGTTCTGCGTATCCTTGGTGGGCTAGCAATAGCAATTGGAGACGTGCCAGAGCGGCCGAATGGACTTCACTGCTAATGAAGGGTCGGGGTTAAACTCGACCGGGGGTTCAAATCCCCCCGTCTCCGCCCGCGGATGCCCGGTAACTCAACGAAGTTGCCGGGCATCCCCCCAAGATCGGCGAAAATCCCCCCACGGGCATAAGGAGCCGAATCGAAATGGCCACGATTGAAGCCAGAAAAAACAAAGCTGGGACGATCACCAGCTACCGCGTCGAATGGTACGACAACGGCGTAAGACGCAGGCAAACACTGCCGACCGAGACCGACGCCGCCAAGTGGAAGCACCTGCTCGAAGCAGTCAAGCACGACACCAAAGCCGCCGAGTTGGCTCTACTCCGCGAAATCTCCCGGTCCCCCTCATTCGAGGATGTAGCCAACGGCCACATCGAGCGATTGATCAATGTCCGCGAGTACACCATCAAGCGCTACCGCGGGTACATCAAAAACCACTTCGACGGACTCGGGAACCTGCCAGTGGATCAGATCACCGAGGACGATTTGATCCGCTGGATTCAGCGCATGGTCAAGAAGGGCTGCTCACCCAAGACCGTCGCGAACGTCCATGGCTTTGTGCACGCCGCGATGAACTCGGCGGTCCGCCGACGACTACGCCCGGACAACCCATGCAACGGCCGGCTGCTGCCCAAGGACAACGCCACCGACGACAAGGCGATGTTCCTGACCATGGATCAGGTGAACCTCATCATCAACCAGGCTGACCAGTGGCATCAGCCCATGTGGCGTCTTCTGATCGGCTCAGGGCTCCGGCTGGGCGAGGCAACGGCACTCACGCCGTCAGACTTCCAGCTAGACGCTGAGACGCCGTCTGTGAGGATCACCAAGGCCTATCAGGAGATGGAAGACGGATGGGCCGTCGGAGCGCCCAAGACGAAGAAAGCGCGCCGCACAGTGGCCCTCGCGCCGTCCACGGTGGAAGCCATCCGCGACCGCGTCGAATCGGCCGAGCGCGGGAAGCCAGTCTTTACGATCTCGCGCGACACCCTCGTCTATCCACAGCACCGCCAATGGCTCGATGCTTGGTACGACGCCACCAAAGCGGCAATCGCGAACAAGGACATGCCGCTGAAGCTTGAGAAGCGTCCCAGGATCCACGACATTCGCCACTCGCACGCTTCGATGATGATCGCCGGCGGAATGAACCTGTACGAGCTCGCGAACCGCCTTGGTCACGAATCCATCATCACCACCACCAAGACGTACGGACATCTTGTCCCAGACGCCCATTTCCGGGCTGCCGCCATGGTCGAGACGGCCCTGACAAAAAGCATCGCGTCCTAGACGCAGAGGAAGGCGCCCCTACCGAGCCGGTAGGGGCGCCTTTTTCCGTTTTGGTCTAGTCCTCGTACCCTTCACCTTCGGTGGGGGCGCGCAACGCTTCGATAGCCGCCTGCGAAACCGTGCCCCAGTCAGATCCCATTTCTTTGATGATCGCCTCAACGTCATTCAAGGTGAATGGGGCTTCGTCGCGAAGTCTCTTGTTCACATATGCCGGGGTAAGCCCAACCGCCAGGGCGAGTTGCTTCGCGCTGGTCCGGCGGCGCGCAAGGGCGGCGCGTAGCTCGGCCGCGAAGGCGCGGGCCATTGGCCCAGATTCCGGTTGCTTAGATGCTGGCACGCTCATGATGCTATCCGTTCCGGGTTCAGAAACCCCAAAAGGCATGCTGACGCCCTCATATCGATGTCGAGACTCTCATAATGAGTTTCAAGAGTCCATTAAGCTACCCACAAGCATGCATTATGCACTGCTGGATCCCAAATTTAAACCTCAGCCCTCATAACGCTACTCTTTAATGCGTGTAGACATTGAATCCAGTCAGGCAGAGGCAGGATTCGAAAGTGTCGGTCTCACGTCGTAAGCTTTGAGCTATCGAACATACTTTCGAAAAAATGGGGTTGGGATATGCATTTTGAGCGGTTGTTGGCACTCGCCGACGACGTGCCAGCAAGGGCGTCGCACGAGTCGGGGGGCATGAGTGCCGGTGCTGCAGGGAGTGTTAAACACGACAAGCGACCCATGACCATCAATGAGGTCGGGTCGCTTGTCAATGCGCAGGGGATGACAGTCCGGGAGTTCGCCAACCTAGCGAACTCGCTCGAGGTTACTCCGCGTCAGTTGTGGGACGAACGCGAGCGTCAGCGCGGTCCATCAAGGTCCCGGGAGCAATCCCCAGGGCCTCCGCGATCTTAAGGAAGGTCGGCATCGGAATGCTGCGCTTTCCAGTCATGTAGTTGCTCATGGTGACTCGATTGACGCTGATCTTCTCAGCAAGATCCTTCTGCTCCCAGTCGCGTTCGGCGAGCTCAACCTTGAGCTGAGTTACCATCGCCGATTCGAAGAGATCGCCATAAGTTGTCATGTGACCAATTTAAACGCATATCGATGACACGTGCAACATCATCGGCTAATCGGGTACGCCAATCGGCGTACCCGATTTTTCGTTAGAGCCCTACTTGCTACGGCGTGTCAGGTACTTGCAATTAGTCAATCGACTACTTACGATAGCCACATGACAACCCCACCCCTAAGCGCAACAGTCGCCACGGACTCCACAATTGCCACCCGCATCCTTGAAGGCATGAAGGATGCCGGCCTCAGTCTCCTGGGCCTTTCTGAAAAGACTGACATCCCCTACAAGACGCTTCAGCGAAGCATCAAAGGTGGCGTCATGGGACATCGCAGTCTCACAATCGGCCAATTTCGGGCCATCGTCCACGTCCTCAACCTCCGGCCGTCCGAAGTACTCGAGGATGATGCCAGCGTGAAGTCGCCGGATGCAGCATGAGCCAACCGCAAACCTACGCAACGACGCAGGACATGGCCGCCAAGTACCGAATCGGGGACGACACGGTACGTCGCAAAGCCCAGACGGGCGAATGGCCCTGTGACCGAATCGGGAGACTCTACCGATTCTCCCCCGACCAGCAAGACGAAATCGCGCAGATCGTAGCCGGAACCCGCCGCGGCGGATACGACAAAGACCGCATCGCAGCAGCACTCCGCAAACTCTCCGCCTAAGCACCACCCTCGCCGAAGACGCTAAGCGCCGGCGACCCTCGCCCTCTCTGGGCACTCCCCCATGAACTAACCATCACTCTCGTGTTCTTTGCGAGAAGAAGGGTCTATTTGTCATGCCCAAAAACACTGATTACCTGTCCAAACTCGCCACTTACAACAAGAAGCACGGCATCACCGCCACCTTTTCAGAGATGAAGAAGACTGCGCGCCGGATGCAGAAGTTGCACGACGAGCGCGGCCCGGTCGATCTTGACGCTTTCTTTCTCCTGCACGCCGATCCGACAGGCGAAGAGGCAACAGACAACGTCATGGCCGAACGCGCCGCCCAGAACGAAGCCAACGCGGCAAGGCGGTTGGCAGCATGACGATCCTGGCCGAGCTCTACGACGGCGACAAGTTCAAGCGCCGAAACGACTGCGGGCGACTACGGCCGCTCGTTCGCATCCCACACCCGCTTATTGGCGTGCGGTACGCAGACGGCCGAATCCCAGACAACACTGCCGGGAAAGTCCACACGCCCAAGGTGCCATTTGGAGGCTACAAGAAATGACCCTCGACGACGAATACACCGACGTCCACACCATCCGGACCGAGTTCTCGGTGATGTGCGCATGAAAGCCGCTGCACTCGAGGATAACGACTGGATAGAAGACGCGATCGCGACGATCGACGCGCTCTCACTCGCACACTCCGTATTTACTGCCGATGATCTGCGCCGGGAAATGCGGCCGCCGGCACACAAGAACTGGCCCGGCCAAGCACTCGCCCAAGCCCGCAAGGAAGGCCTGATCGTTGCCGTCGGATACCAGATCTCGATGAGCAAGTCCCGCAAGCACGGCGTGACCCGGGCATGGGCGCGCAAGACGAACAGAGAGGTGACGCCATGTTCAACGGCCTCCACGTCCTGATCCTGGCCGCCTCAATCCTTGGCGGTTTCATCATGATCCCGCGGTCCATCGCCCATGACCGGTTGCTCGAAGAACCGGAAGACATCGATTACGACCTGCTCGACGCCGAGCGTGACACCAGAGCCGCCGATGACGCGGACGCTGCCCGGAAGGAACACGGATTCTAATGACCACTGCACGACACCACGCCAACCGTTGGACCATTGCCCGCCGCCTCGCTGACCGCCTGGTCCCGCATGTCGTCCCGGGCCGGCACCACGTTGTTTGGTTCAAACCATGAGCGAGAAGCCTTTGTTGACGATTCGTTCCCCTCGCCGTCGTAAGGCGTCGCGCTGGTCGGACACGGGCCCTGATGGTGGCTGGTCCGCGGCCGAGTTGAAGCTACCCGTGTTCTGGTACCACGCGATCGCCACAGCAAGCGGCGCCGAGTACCCCGTCAGCGGCGACCGGAACGCCGAGGTGACGCCATGAGGTCAGCACTGAAGGTCTTGGCGCTTACCGCCTTGTTCGTCGCCATCTACCTCATCGTTTGCGTCGTGATTCCATGACCCCGTTCCAAGCCGCCGCGCAACTCCCGCCGCACCTCGCAGCCAAGGCCCGCAACCCGCTACAACACGGGCTCCATCAAATACTCACCACACCACCGAAAGAAGCAGGAAAATGAGCCTCACTGCCGCAGAAGCGCTCGACAAGATAGCCAAGCTCGTGGAACCGGACGACGGCGGATCCTGGTCCGATCCTTCCGGCAAGCTCGAACACGTCGGCGACGTCATCGAATCAACCGGCCGCGAAGTCAACTGGGAAGGCCCCGACTACGACGACGAAGAGGATGACGAGGACGAAGAGCCCTCGCCGCCCCGCGCCTATACCCCCGGCTGGATCACCCACCCAAACAGCCGGTGCGCGGTGGAGGCCTCCGATGGCTGACTGTGAGGCGGCTCGCCGGAACCGACAAGCCCTATTTGAGATCGAGCTCGCATGGGGCAACGGAGTGACCGACCTCGGGAAACTCAAAAAGATCCTGACCGGCGAACCATGCGACTGCCCGATCGAGGTCCCGGCCCGCCAAGAGAAGGATCGCATGGCGGGCCGGTCGTGATTACTTCATGTAGGGATGCGCGAACGCAAGGAGCAAGGCTCCCTGCGTGGCATAGTTCATCAACGTCACGGTGTCAGGGTGTTTCCGGCACCACTTGCACGAACCACGGCGCGCACATTTCCGCTTTGACTTACCCATGGCTTCACAGCCTTCCTGGCATCGATCTGTGCGCCGGGACACATCGGCGTGGGGTATTGAACTCAGGCAACCCCATGCATACAGTGGGCCCAACACGGCGGATCTCCGCCTTTGTTTGTAGTTGCGTAGGCGCCTCGTCGTGTCGGGAAAACATCCGGGGCGCCTACTCCGCAGCTTCCAACTGCTTGAAATTACGCTATGCCCGGGCAATTACATTTCCGGTGACCGGAAACGGCGATTCGCGTAGACAGCATGTGAACCTCCCGTGAACGCGGGACCAAACTTTCGGCAAGATTCGGCTCCGCAACTTCATCTCACCAAGGACCCCACCAGGGTCCTTTTTTCATGCCCAAAATCAGGAGAGCAATGACCCTGCACACATACCCCGAACTCGAACAAGGCAGCGATGAATGGCTGCAAGCACGATGCGGCATCCTCACAGCATCCGTCATGGGCAACATCGTTTCTTCCCGCCAGCCCACCGCAATCGAAACGGACTGCCCTGAATGCGGCGCTGAAGCTTCCGGCCCGTGCGTTGGGAAGCGTTCGCCTAGCCCGCTGAAGACCCTGCATTCAGCCCGGGCGGCCGCCGCCCGCGAACTGGACAGGATCATCACCGCGGACACCGCCAGCGAAACAGCAATGGGCCTCATAATGACCCTCGCGGCCGAACGCATCACCGGCCGCGTCGAACCCGTCCAGCAATCCCGGGCCATGGAACGCGGCACCCTGGATGAGCCATACGCCCGAGACGCCTATTCCACGCACCACGCCCGAGTAACTGAACTTGGCTTCATGGTCCGCGACTTCGACGGCTTCCGGATTGGATACTCACCCGATGGGCTGGTCGGTGAAGACGGGCTCATCGAAATCAAGAGCCGCCTCCAAAAGATCCAACTCCGGACGGTCCTTGCTGATGAAGTGCCCAACGAGAACATGGCTCAACTCCAAACCGGGCTACTCGTCTGCGGCCGCCCATGGATCGACTACACCAGCTATTGCGGCGGCATGAAGCTCTGGACGAAGCGCGTCTACCCAGACCCGGCATGGCACGCCGCCATCCTTGACGGGGCCGCCCAGCTTGAAACCATCGCAAGCAACATGGTCAGCGACTACCTCGAAGCCACCGCCGGAATGCCCGACACCGAACGAATCGACCACTACCTCGAACTGGAGTTGAAGCTTTGAAAGTCACAGCCGAACCACGCTCCGACCAATGGAACGCTGACGACTTCACCGGAGGTCCCCGCACCTTCACCATCGCTGGCGTCCGTAAGGGAACTGCCGAGCAGAAGTACGACATCGACCTTGTGGAAGGCGAAGGCCGGGCTTGGCGGCCGCCCCTCGGCATGCTTCGTGTGCTTATGTCCGCATGGGGCGACGAAGCAGACGTGTGGAAGGGGCGCCGCGTAACGCTGTTCAAGGACGCCACAGTCCGCTTCGGCAAGGACGTACCTGGCGGAATCCGAATTTCCCACCTGTCCCACATCGGCAACAAGCCCTTGGACGTGCCAATCACGATTGCCCGGGGAACGCGGCGGACATACACGGTTCAACCTTTGCCCGACGCCGGGGCATCCGGCCAGCAAATCATCAGCGACAAGGTCAAGGCGGACACGGCCAAGGCCATCGCTGAGAACAACGTCGCCGCCTACCTCGAATACCTTGCAGCGAATAGCGCGCCGCCTCACATCATCGACTACGTCAACACCCAAGCAGGAGCAACCCAATGAGCAAGATCATCCGCCTCGAATCCACGAACTATAAGCGCCTGAAAGCGGTCGAGATCGTCCCGGACCCGGACGGCAGCCTTGTCATCGTCGGAGGCAACAACGGGCAAGGGAAGTCCTCGATCCTGGACTCCATCACCGCGGCCCTTGGTGGCGTGAACGCTAAGACCACGCCCAAGCCGATCCGCGACGGCGAAGAGCGGGCTGAGATTGTTCTTGAAACCGAGGACCTTGTGGTGACTCGCCGATTCACGGCCTCCGGGTCCACGCTGACCGTGAAGTCCCCTGACGGCGCCGTGTACCCCAAAGGCCAAGCCAAGCTCGATGACATGCTCGGCCGCTTGTCGCTCGACCCGCTGGCATTCACGCAACTCTCCGACCGCGACCAGCTCGCCACTCTGCTTGAACTCGTGGAGCTTCCGTTCGACCCGGACAAGCTGGCCGCCGAGCGCAAGGAACTGTTCGACCGCCGCACGGACGCCAACCGCAAGGTCAAGGAACTCACGGGCCGCGTCGCTGAATACATCTCGCGGCCGGCCGACCTCCCCGACGAGGAAGTCAGCGTCTCCGCGCTCGTAACTGCGTACCGGGAAGGGCAGGAGCTCAACGACCGGATCGCCGAAGCTGACCGCGCAGTCGTCGCGCTGCAAGCCAGAGTGGAGAAACTCAAGGCCGAACTCGCCGTCGCTCAGGACGCACTCGACAATGCCTCGGACTATTCCGCGAAAGCTCCAGCCCCGGTCGACCTCGAAGCCATCGAAAGGCAGGTCGACAACGCCGAGCAGATCAACGCGGCCGTTCGACACCATAAGGCAGGCGAGAAGGTGCGAGCTGACCTTGTCATCGCCGAGCGATACGCGGAAGACCTAACCCGGAACATCGAAGGTATCGACAAGCTGAACGCTGACGGCCTCGCCGCTGCCGTGTTCCCGATCGATGACCTTGGCTTCGATGACACTGGCGTGACTTATCGGGGCGTCCCGTTCAAGCAAGCATCCGGCGCCGAGCAGTTGCGAGTCTCGCTGGCCATGGCGATCGCACTGAACCCGAAGCTGCGCGTAATCCGCATTGCCGACGGCTCCCTCCTCGACTCCGACAACCTGGCGCTGGTCGAATCCATCGCCCGCGAGCACGATTACCAAGTCTGGCTAGAGGTCGTCGGAGAGGGCGACGGCCGCGGGATCATCATCGAAGACGGCGAGGTCAAAGCCTAATGGCCGGTGAAACGCTCATCACGGTGATCGGGAAGGTTCACGACGAGCCCGAGATCAAGTTCACCGACGGCGGCGGCGCGGTCACCAAGCTGACCGTCGTGACAAATCCCCGGAAGTACAACTCGCAGACGAACAAATGGGAGAACGCAACCGGCAAATTCTGGGACTGCCGAGCATGGAACCAGGGCAAGATGCTGCTCGCCGAGAACGTCGCCAACACTCTCAAAAAGGGTGACAACGTCATCGTCCACGGCGAAATCGAAACCCGAGCATGGGAAACCCAAGAGGGCCAGAAACGCCGAGCCGACCAACTCAAGATCGAAACGATCGGCAAAGACCTTCGCTGGCACCAAGCCCCAGCCAACGACGTTCCCGCGGTCGAGACAGCCACCGACCCAGGCTGGGGCAACCAACAAGCCGAACCCGGATGGGGAAACCATCCCGCAGCTAACCAAGGCGGCTGGCCCTAAGCCAGTCACAGCAACCCAAGGAGAACCATGAAACGCGCCATCGCCATCGTCAGCACCCTCGCCGCCGCATCCCTCGCACTCGCCGGCTGCACATCCGACGCCAAAACAGCCGCATCGTCGGCATCAACACCCGCACTGACAAATACCTCTTCTACGTGGAAGGCCGCTGCTCCATCGAGCGATCCGGCGACCTCATCATCACCTGCAAACAAGGGCCCAACGACTACCGCAAGCACTACATCGGACAGGCCACCGACGTCGCCTGGGTCTCAACGCAACTCGAGGGCGTAGACGTCAGCGTCTACCACACCCGCATCGTCATCAAACCCGAGGGCATCATCCCCGAAATCGACCTCCAAGGCGGCAAGCAGTAGCCCGCTCCGCCAACACCACCCCCAAGCCGCCAGCGAGCGGCTTTTTTCATGCCCAGTGGAAGTAGAAACCCCATGGAACCAATCCAGATCATCATCACCATCGCGCTTTGCATCGGCGCCCTCGCCACCCTCGTATTCATCATCTGGCTCATCGCCGCGCTGTTTCTCATGAGCAAAGCCAAGAAGGCCGCCCGCGAGATCGGCTTCACGTTCCACGATGCGCCGTTTGACCGTCGCGACTACCCGAAGATGCCACTCCGCTAACCAGCCCCTTGCCCGCGGCGCCCGGACCCCCTGCCGGGCGCCGCGCCACACCCGAAGGAACACATGAACCACGCTCAAGAACTGCAAGCCCGCGAAGGCGTAGCCACGGTCGTCTACACCAAGCCGAACTGCGTCCAGTGCAATCAAACCTTCCGAATGCTTGACCGCGACGGAATCCACTACAGCAAGGTTGACATCACTAAAGACCCTGCTGCCCGGGATTTCATCACCCGCGACGTTGCCGACGGCGGACTCGGCTACTTGCAAGCTCCCGTCGTGTTCGTCTCAGCCGTCGAAGGCGATGAATCATGGTCAGGTTTCCGGCCGGACAAGATCGAAACGCATATCACGAAGCGGGCTGATGCAGCGTGAAGCCGCTCGAGGTTAGCAGCGACTACCACCCGGAAGCGCTGCGGAGATTCAACGACGACACCGCCGAGCACGAGATGGAGATCCTGCTCGACCAAGACGTCTACCGGCACCTGCGCTTCAAGAAGCCCGGCACCGGCATGTACTACTTCGACATCATCACCACGCCCGGCTTGCTCACCATCCGTGGCGACATGGGAACGTACGTCTTCTCCCGAGAACACGATATGTTCCCTTGGTTCAACGGCTCCTACGTCAACGCTCAGTACTGGGGCGAAAAGCTCCAAGCCATCGACAAGCAGTGCGGCTACCGCGAGCACGACGAAAGCCTGTTCAGGCAGTACATCTTCGAAGACTTCTGGGAACGGCGCGACGAATACGAGGAAGCCGCTGCCATTTGGGCCGAGATTCGGGAGGGCATCCTTGGTCGCTGGGTTGACCGAGGATCAGCGTCTGCGTGCTGGGAGCTCATGGACGGATTCAAATCCCACGGCTTCACCTACTCCGACGCCTGGGAGCACAGCTTCGAGAAATATACATTCCACTACCTCTGGTGCTGCCACGCAATCCTTTCCGGCATTAAGCACTACTTCGAAGCAAAGGCTGGTGTCGATGTCGAAGCTGCTTGAGGATCCCTGCTGCTTCGTCTGCAAGGGTGCGCACGGCATCTGCCTCTCACGTGGCGACTGCGAACACCACGTAGACGCCAGGCGCCGGCAAGACGCCAACGACCGGGCCACGCAAACCCACCGCGACCCAACCGGCAACCAAGCAGTCAACAACGTAATGCGGGAAACCCGCACCAAACCCAAGGCCCCGACACCGGGGCCTTTTTCATACCCAAATTCGAGGAGCAAACAATGAGCAGTCTGCAAGTAATCACAGCGCCAGCTAAGGACTGGATCGCAGCATTGAACCGCCTCATGCCAGCGATGGCTGGCAAGAAGTCGATGCCGATCCTGAACTACATAGTCATCAACCCCGCAAAGCTCACCCTGTCCGGATACAACTTCCAGACGTCAGCCGTCACCGGCGTCTTGAGCGCCGAGGGTTCCGGCGAACCGTTCCTTGTCTCTTGGCGCTGGCTTCTGGATGCCATCCGCACGACGTCAGGCAAGACCAAGTCGGCGCCTGCCACAGTCAGTCTGGAAGGCGCCAAGATCACGGTTTCATCCTGCGGGTACGAACTCCACGCTGAGACAGCAAACCTGTCTGAGTACCCGGAGACACCCAACGCGGCCCCCAACGTCGAATCCACGCTGCCAGCCGCCGAGCTCCGAGGCGCACTGCGCAGGGCAACCGTCGCCGCATCAGCAGATGACACGCTTCCCCTGCTGCAATCCGTGCAGGTCAATCTGCAGGACGGCGGAATTGAGCTGCTCGCCACAGACCGCTACAGGCTGGCGAACGACTACGTGAGCGGAAATGGCGAGGGCGAAGCGTCTTTCTTGCTGAGCCGCTCTGCGATCAAGGCAATCGATCGGTTCATCACCGGCGAGACCGTCTCGATCGGGATTCGCGAAAGGCACGTCTCGATCATCACCGAGACGACTACCTATACGTCATTGGCGGTTGATGGCGACTACCCGAAGATCAGGTCCTTGTTCCCAAGCGAGGCAACAGGGGCGTTCGAGGTTGACCGTGCCGTCCTTATAGAGGCCGCGAAAGTCGCTCAGACGATGAACGCGGAATACTCCCCATGCTGCATTGACCTTTCCAACGAAGGCGGCCAGGTCACTTTCGACTACGGCCTGTTCGGACCGTCCAAGAGCCCAACAGCGACTGGCGGTTGCGTAGCCGGTGCCGCAGATCCCATCAGGTTTGCAATGAACCCGAAGTACCTCATCGAGGCGCTGCAGCAGATCAACACGGACAAGGTTCGGATCTCATACACGTCACTGCCAAAGCCTTTCCTGTTCACCCCGGAAGGCGTGTCCGCAGGCGACGAACGGGCACTCAAATACCTGATCATGCCCGTTCGGATGCCCCAATGAGCCCCCGCAAGAAGTCGGCGCCCGTTCCGACGCACACCTTCCGTGGCGTCTGGCCCGTTGTCGAAGGCACCGGCACAGCCACCACCGACGCGGAACTCATTCTGCAAGCCATCGGCGACCTACCCAACGTCGCCCACCGCCACAACGCGACCATCGTCGGTCCGCCACGGGCATGCATCGCCGACGGCCGCCGCATCCCAGGCTCCGGCGGTGCACGCCACGTCGTCGTCATCGAAGCACCCGCCATGCCCGCCACCGGCCGCGGCTACCGCCATAACTCCGGCGGCTGACATTGGACGAGATCTTGGACGGCCAGACAGACATTTTCGAACTGCTGGGTCCTCACGAACTCGAAAACCAGCCGCCACTAATCATCGATAAGACCAAGCAAGAGCTTGGCCAAAAGGAGCACGCATGAGCACCGCCACCCGGACCGCCGTCCACCGACCATCTACACGTCGTCGCCATTTCCGTCATGACGATCTCATTGCCGTTGACTTGTTTTCCGGTTTTGGTGGGCTCACCCAAGGTATTGAGAAGGCCGGATTCACGACGATCATGGCCGCCAACCACAACGCCTACAAAGTCGAGATCCACGAGGCAAATCATCCCCACGCTGAGCACTGGATTGCTGACCTGGTCAACAAAGAGTCCTCGGACTACCACTCGGCCCGTGACCTGCCCGCGGCCGACTTGCTTGTTGCTGGGGTGTCCTGCGTGAACCATTCCCAAGCCAACACCCAAAAAGCCTACGCGCAGGGTCTGTCCCTGTTTGATCTGGACGACCCAGACTTCGAAGACCGCGTCACCCGTTCCGAACGAGACCGGGCCACGGCCAACTGTGTCCTGCATTACGCAGAACGGCACCATCCACGGATGATCCTCATCGAGTGCACCACCGAACTCACTTCCTGGGGGCCGGCCGTTCGCGGCAAGCCGAAGCTTGGCGACGGAACGACTTATCGGTGGTGGTTGCAGCAGTTCGAAAAGCTCGGCTACAAGCACCGGGTGCTGTACCTCAACTCGATGTTCTTCGGGGTTCCCCAGTCCCGGGACCGCCTCTACATCGCATTCTGGGACAAGCGAATGCAGGCCCCAGACCTTGAGCACCGGCCGAAGTCGTGGTGCGGCCACTGTGACACTCTGGTCCAGGCGGTCTGGTCATGGAAGACCGGTGTCCCGCCGTCGGGCTCCGTCCGGTACGGCAAGCAGTACAACTACCGCTGCCCCTCGTGCAGGTCCGAGGTCATCCCATCCTTCACTCCCTCGCTGCACGCGCTAGACCTGGGCGACCTTGGCACCCGCATCGGGGACCGGAAGAAGCCGCTGGCAGCCTCCACGATGGCCCGCGCACAGCGGTGCAAGGACAGGTTCGCCGAGTTCCCGGCTGTGCTGATGCCGTTCACACGCCGCGGCACGGACGCCTCCTCGGGAAGGCACTTGGGCCAGCCGATGCAGACCCAGACCGCGCAGCAGGAGACAGCCCTACTGTCCGCAATGCTGATGCCTGCAAAAGCTGTGCGCGGCGCTGAGAAGCATCTGGGTCAGCCGCTGGGCACTCAGACCAGCCAGCAGGAAGCGGCGCTGCTGTCCACCGGCGCGATCATGAACATGGCCAACCCCTGCGAAGCGCCCGGATCGAACTGCCGGACGCGTGACCTGGCCCAACCGTTGTGGACGCAACTCTCATCCAACACCCAGGGAGTGTTCCGCCCGCCAGTCGCGCTGGCAATTGACAACTTCCAGGGCGCGGCCCGCGGCGCGGATGAACCGCTCCCAACTCAGGGTGGCTCGGAAACTATGGCTGTGGTCTCCAGCGGTGTGCTGCCCTACCGGAAAAACACCACCCCAACGACGCACGCCGAAGCGATGCCAACTGTCACAGCCGAGCAGATCCCAGGAATCCTCACGGCCGCCGGAACCATCAAGAACAACGGCTCCAACGGCGACCAGACCGCGCCACACCCCACGAGTGACCCGCTCGGCACGCTCACTTCGCGCGACACCACCGCTATCGTCTCCGGTGAATGGCGTGAAGCTCTAGCTGAGCTGAAGCTTGAAGACTGCTTCTTCCGAATGATGCGGGACTACGAGATCGGCCGAGGCTGTGGATTCGACGTCGACTTTGGCGATTACCAAGGCACCTTCAAGGTTTGGGGTTCCGCACGTGATCAGGTAGATGGTTTCGGCAACGCCGTGAGCCCGCAAGTCGGAGAATGGATCGGCGGCCGCCTCCGCGCAGCACTGCACAGCGCGACCTCGGCATGATCGCCGCCGAATCGCTCGGCGTGGCCGCGCAAAAACCAAAGTAGCGACCACGCCGAGGATGGCTAGAGGCCTTTAGCGATGAAGACCGTCTGAGCCTCGCTGATGACGAGGCGACCTTGGCGGCCTTCCTCGGACCCTAGAACCTTGGTGCTTGATCCGAAGGAAGCCAGTTCACCGCCCCTTAGAGCGGTGATGATCTTCTGTTCTGCTAGTGGGTCAAGCTCCACTTTGAATACCTGATCGCCGACGTGCACAAACGTCTCATCCGCCATGACGTACCCCTCTCTTCTGGCGTGGATAACAGCGGCACTCTACGCCCCGAAAGCAACACGTGAAAGACCTCAGCTAATGCTCTCCGGAACGACGGTGGCCTCTCTCAGAGAGAGCTTCGCGGCCGAACATGCCAGCAAATAGCACGAAAAGAGTGAAGAGAAGCAAAATCATGCTCAGAACAACAAACCAACTCACAGCGCTCGATTCGACCTTCATGACAGCAATCCAAAGGCACAGTGCCAAAGAAATCAGACTCAGCATCACTGAAAGCTCGCGAGCCGACGCGATCCACTTACGCCAGTTCCCTGAGCGGACTTTCCGCGGCCGAAGTCGGTCCTCGAGCGCGAGGAAGACGAGCAACACCGGAATCACCTGTGCCAGCAAACCGGCCGCGTTCACATCAATAGTCATGGCCGGAGCATACACACGGCCACTGACACTCGCCGCCCGAGACCTCGGCATGATCGCCGCCGAGTCACTACAAGCCGCCTGATGCAACAAAGGAGTATGAATGCCCACGATCCTCCCGCCATATGACGGGTCAATGCCTATCGATGCGTGGAAGGCTCAGCGCGCGCGGGAGATCAAGGCACTAGCAGCCCAAGAGTCCTCCCTGCTCAAGGCCAAGGACGCCGCCGGAGCGAGCCTCTACAAGGTCAACTCCGGCGGCAACATCGTGCGCACAAAGCCCCTGTCCAAATCAACGCGACAGAAAGTCATCGAACGTGACAAAGCTTGCGTCGAGTGCGGCGCTGGGGCGCCGTTCGAGGTTGACCACATCGTCCGGTACATCGACGGCGGAAGCAACCACCCGAACAACCTCCAAACGCTTTGCGAGCCATGCCACCAGAGGAAGGGCGGCCGGTAATGGCGTGGTTCAACGCTGACGACAAGATGCACTCGCACCCGAAGTCCAGAGCAGCCGGCCTTGAAGCCATCGGGCTCTGGACCCTCGCTGGCACGTACTGCACCGACTACCTCACCGATGGCGCCGTACCTGAATGGTTCGTTGAATCCTGGCCCAAGGGAAAGCAGCTGGCCGGCAAGCTCGTCACTGCCGGGCTATGGGACGTCGCGGACGATGGATGGCAGTTCCGTTCATGGCCGGAGTACCAACGAACGAGAGCGCAGGTCTTAGCCGAGAAAAAGAAGGCCGCTGACCGTAAGAAAAAGTGGCAGGAAGAACAGGCGCGGAAAGCCTGAGGAACGCCGTTCTTCCACCGTTCCGAACGCCAGAAGAACGGCGGCGGAACAAGTGCCCAAGACCAATACCAAGACCAAGTATTAATACTCACCTTACGAGGTGGGTCAGATCTAAAGAAGTTGGGGAAATTCAAGCGGCGATCGTCACTTAGGTGATGGTCCCCGCTTTTGACGCCCGCCGCCGAAAGGAGACTCAAAGTTGGGCTTCAAGCTCACCGCTCAGGAGGGGCAACGACTGACCACATGCATGCTCGCCATGCGGCCCGACTGGACCAAGAACAATCCTGGACAGATGCTCGCGAGCATCAACGACGGACCAGGGTTCCCGGGCAAGGACTTCGAGCATGCTCTACGGGCTCTCGCTCAGTACGCGACAGCCCGCGGCGGGAACGGCGCGCACCAATACCGCACCCCGGAGATCTACCCACGCGAGGGCAAGCACTGGACGGACACGGGGACGGCCGACTGGACACCGCCCAAGCCGGCCCCATGCCCAGACCACATCGGCGAACCCGCCCATGCCTGCCGCTGCTGCCACGCCGACGTCAAAGCCGGCATCCGGCCAGCAGAGCGCATCGGCAAACACTACGAACCTGAAAGCGAGGAAGAAGAATGAGCAGCGACTTCGCGGCGACCAAGGCTGTCAAAGCACGAAAGCTGCACGTCTGCGACGAATGCTTCCGGGCTATCTCGCCCGGCGAGACCTACCACCGCACCGCTGGCAGTTGGGAAGGTGATTTCTTCACGAACATCGCCTGCGCCCACTGCCACGTGTTCCGCAAGCACATCAACAAAGCAGACCCCGACTACTTCGAAAGCTATTACGGAGGTGCGGGCGAATGGGTTGCGAACGGCTACTGGTCAGCACTCGACCTGCCTGGCATGACGTGGACGCAGCGGCTCGGGCTTTACCGGATGTCTCAGCACTTCCGAGACCGATGGCGGGACCGTGTCGGCCACCTGAGGCCCATCCCAAACCACCCAACAAGCCTCGAAGCCGTCCCAACCGGGGCGGCTTCAGTCATTCAAGGAGGGAAATGAAATTCAGACTCGGTGACCCCGTCCGCGTCATCGCCTCGTTCAGCCAGTACTTCGACCAAGTCGGAACGGTAGCCGACATCAAGGAAAATCAGAGCGCCCGCTTCCACGTCGCAGGAATCGAGGATTACCCGCTCTGGTTCGAACCGCACGAACTCATCCTCGCCGAACCCCCACAGGAGCAACCATGATCCGCAAGCAGGGCAAAGCTCGTTGGACCTACGAATGCGCGATCTGTGAAGTCCATGTGACCGCTCCAGACCAGTTCCGCGCCATCGAAGCCTGCCACCGACACGAGAAGACCGCGGAACACGCGTTCAAGATGATCGGGAAAGCGCTCCAACCTGTCGTTGACCGCTACATGCAATTCTTCAAGTCACTCCTTCCCATCGTGGAGCAGTTCCAGAAGGACTACGCCCTCGTCCCGCCATCGAGCCTCCCGCACGATCCAACGATGCTCCGCGATCGTCGGAAATGGGGCGGACGATGACCCGCCGCCACGTCATCATCGACATCCCGGCACCGAGCTTCCCGCCCATCCGGAAACGCGCCACAGGGAAGCTCAAGACCATCAAGCCCTGGCTAAACAGCAACGACCGACTCCACCGCCTGCAAGAAGCGAAGATCACCAAAGCATGGCGGGAAGCCGCAGCAAGAGCAGCGCACGGAAACCAACCGCTCAACCCGCCAGTCCAAATCATCGCCCACATCTACAAAGAACGCGGCGGCCGATACGACCCCGGCAACCTCTACCCAACCGCCAAAGCATGCGTAGACGGACTCGTGGACGCCGGACTACTCACAGACGACGACCACACCCGCGTCATCGGCCCCGACATGCGCCACGGCGGAACAGGAAACCCCGAACTCGTCATCGAAATCTTCGAACTCACCAAGGAGCAACCATGACCCTCTCGACCACCACCGTTGATGCCCTGCGCGACCTACAGCAGGTCGCTTGGCAGAACAGCGAAGACAAAGGCTTCCACGACAACGAACCAACTGGCGCGGCCGAGCTAGCCATTTACAACGGCAACCGCCTCATGCTCATCGTCAGTGAAGCCGCCGAAGCCCTCGAGGAGATCCGGGCCGGGCGCTCTGCCAGTGAAACCTACTACCCAGACGCTCCAAAGGACTCACACGCCGAGCGGCCAGAGCCGGGCAGATACAAACCCGAAGGCGTGCCCTCCGAGCTAGCCGACATCGTCATCCGGTGTTTCGACTTTGCTGGGTCCAACGGCTTCGACCTTGGCCAGATCATCCAAGAAAAGCTCACCTACAACCGCAGCCGCGAGCGCATGCACGGAAAGAGGTTCTGACTATGAGCAGCATCAAGATCGAGCACACCGCCGAAGACAAAAAGGCCGGCATGACCCTCGGCGACCTCTGGACCTTCGCCCAAGACGCCCTCAACCACAACATCGACCCCAGGACCCCCATCAAAGTCACCACCGGGTTCCGCCAACAAATCCAAAAACTCGAAGCAGGAGGCAGCCGATGAACAAAATCAAAGCCTTCATCGCGGTCGCCGAAGCCACCCTCACAATGAAGCTCCGCGAGCTCGAACGATCAGCCGATCGCAACTCGTTCGAAAACAGGCTAGCCAGAATGACCAGCCCCAGCGAGCGCGAAGCCTACAAAGGAGCGTTCATCATGCTCGTCCAAGTCGGCCTGACTCCCGACGACATAGAAGCGCTCGCAACGGCGGCCGTACAAAGAGCAGCCGGCCTTTACGCGATCCCGCATCGGTTCACCGCTGGTCAGGTGGGGCCATGAGTATCTACGACAAGATCACCGCCGAGCCAGCGCCGCCACGAAAGCTGCGCCGGTTCGCGTACCAGGTCTACGACGGCGGAATCGAACACCACATCGCATCCCACGAAATCTACTTCTACGAAGCAGGGCGCGTCGGATTCTGGAACATCGATGACGACGGCGAACGCACCCTCGTACTCGCCACCAAAGCATTCCAAATCCGGCAGGTCATCGACACGTGAGCACGAAACGCAAACCCGGCGGCCACCCAGCGCGCGCCGACCCAACGACAGACAAAACCTTCCGGACCATGAAAGCCGCCGTCGAACTCGTCCGCGACACGGACAGCCGACTCAGCCCGGAAGCACACCTCAACCTCCGCGCCGCAGCCCTCGGCCTCATGCACGCCTACGCCGAACTCGCCGGACTACCCGCACCCACCGAACTCCTAGGAGGCCGCACTTGAGCAACGAATGCACAACCCAAGATTGTGCAAACCAGACTCACACCTACCTCTGCAACCAATGCGTCCGCGACCTGCAAGCCTGGATCGACAAAGTCCCCGTCCTAATCCAGACTCTCGGCGTCACGATCGCCAAACTCGACCACGTCCGACCCGCAGGCGGCGGATGGAACGCGGGAGGCAAACCCGGATCCACGGCGCCCATCAACCTTGACGCCCTCCAGCTGCAAGAGAATCTCAAAAGCGTCAACCGGACGCTGGCACCAGAACACGCCAAGGACCAATACGCGGCCGGTGTCGCATGGATGATCCGAGATTGGGTCACCAAGGCCGAACTCCTCGTCAGCGGGCCCGAAGAACCGCCCGTCAACCACGCAGCCAACCGCGAGCGCATCAAAGGCATCGCACCACCAATGCCCACCCGGAAACTCGTGCCCTGGCTACGCGAAAACGCCCAAATAATAATCACCGGGAAAGACATCCGGAACTGGGCATTCCGAGGCAAATTCAAGGCCGTCGAAACCAAGCCATCGCCAACATACAACCCGCACGACGTACTCGACGCATGGTACGAAACACGCCGCGAAGAAAGCCGAACGTAAAACCGCAAGGTTGTGTTAAAGTGTCTCACTGAGGGGTATTTGACGTACCCATCACTAAGCCACCGAATCCCCCATCGGTGGCTTTTTGTTTGCCCTCATTCACCCATGGAGGTCAACATCTCCCGCGCAGGGTCAAGCGCAACGCCGCATGTCGAGAGACACCGGCACAAGGGCTGAATGGTTACCGCGATCCCCCACGCGGCGCAGGTTCGACTCCTGCCAGCCCACGCAAATCTGAATAGCGTCCCAAAGCGAACATGAGCGCTAAGGGAGCAAAAGAAACCCCAGCGCGACGGCTGGGCAAGACCGTCGCAACGCCGGACTGCCGCACGGTGCACCACGCGGCAGCCTGGCACAACCCAACGGCCCCGCCACCACAGCGTGACATTCAAGCGGGGAAA
Organism: Arthrobacter terricola; assembly: GCF_004354015.1. Classification (GTDB taxonomy): domain Bacteria; phylum Actinomycetota; class Actinomycetes; order Actinomycetales; family Micrococcaceae; genus Arthrobacter; species Arthrobacter terricola. The sequence continues at coordinate 1,408 of NZ_SMRU01000047.1, read as the reverse complement.
CAGGGTGATGACCCAACCATCCGGGAGGCGCCCGTAACAGCGCCTACGACTTCCCCAGCCCGTGACCAACAAACATGCGCGAGCACGGCGAGCTGGGGACACACACTTCCGGTAGCGGCGGCCAAAGACACGCCCCGAATCACGAACGGCAAGCGAACCCAAGGCCGGCAACCTGAGATGCAGCTTCTCCATCCCGCAAAGGCCCGACCTGCCGCCGCACCGGAACACACCACAGGAGGTAGTCATCGCTACCTCACGAACAGGCACAGCAACATGGAAGCGCATTCGGAAGCGCGCGCTCAAGGAAGCGCAAGAGCGCGGAATCACCCGATGCCCATACTGCAAAGTCACCCTCAACTACGAGGTCAGCAGGTTGCCGAGCAGTGCCGAGCCGGACCACATCATCCCCCACGAAAAGGGCGGACCGGACGCGCTCCACAATCTCCGCATAATCTGCCGGGCCTGCAATATCTCGAAGTCGAACAGGGCCGCACCCAAAGCCCAGACGGTCCTCAGAGCAACGCCGCTCAAGACAAGCCGACGGTGGTAACCACGACCGCAAAGGAAGCGTATGCCAGCCATCGAATGCTCAGTCGAAGGATGCACTCGGGCCGGCAAGCTCAGGCGCACCTATTGCGAGAACCACTACCGCAAGTTCATGCGCTCAGGCACAACCGACATGAAGCCCAAGCCAACCCACGGCACGGCCACCATGTACCGGTACGGATGCCGCTGCACACCATGCCAAGCAGCACACGCCGAGCGCTACCGCGAATGGGCCCACACTCACTTCGAACAGACGGGCGAATGGCACAGCGGCCGATGGATCAACGATCGCGACCGACAAGCCATCTACCAGCGCGACGCCTGGACCTGCCAGATATGCCGGCATCCCATCGATCGAGACGCCAAGGCGACTAGCCAATGGGCACCGTCACTCGATCACATCGAACCACGCTCCACATCGCTCGAACCAGACCATTCAGCCGAGAACCTTCGAACCGCCCACATGTGGTGCAACGCCGTACGCGGTGACGCCCGGATGTCCGACGGGGATATCAGGGTTCTCCGCGAGGGCCTGTTTCAGGCCTGACCCCAGGCCCCGTCCACGTTACCTTTTTCGTGGCCCCTAAATGAGTAAGAATCGGGGTTGCTGGCCTGTCGGGCCCGGCATGATCTTGTCCCCCAGTCGACCATGATCCGGGGGGTGTTGTCACCGGGTTCCGATAGGCGCCAGGGGATCGCTAATGGGGACCAGACCAGCCGCAGACCTTACCGCGGGAGGCCGGCCGTAACGTGGATGCCGAACTCTGGGGCCGCAGGACATGCCAGCGCTGTTAGATCGGAACGGAATTCTGGGGGTTATTGCGTGATCAAGGACCACGAATCCGTCGATGTCTTCATCGGC
>NZ_SMRU01000046.1 GCF_004354015.1 Arthrobacter terricola | reverse complement strand
AACATGAACGGCGGCTGCACCCCCTTGCCCAGCTGCGTCCACGACGACACCAGGCCCCCGTCCAGATCCACCACGGCCTCGAACGCCGCCCCCGACGCACGGTCAATCAACACCGCATCAGCCTCACGCACCACCGCCACACCAGCCCGCAACTCAGCCTTGCCCGGCTCACGCAACTCCACACTGCCAAACCGGAACGACTCCGCAGCAGCAGGACCCTCCCTCAAAATCCCCACCGCACGCGAAATCTCCGCCCGCGACAAAGGATCCAAAGGATGCGCCGTACCCACGGCGGATTCAACCTCACTGTTGATGGTCATACTTCTCCTCTAATAACCAGGTCCTGGAACAGGACGCGTTGATAGGTTCTTGCGCAGGTCGAGCCTGGCTGCATACGTCGAGCTTGCTGTTCGGCTTGCAAGTGTCAGCGGGACCCCAGACGGGCCGCTAGCGTGATGCCGGTCACTTGCATTCTTTCCATGAGGAAAAACTACGTCAGCAAATTCGCCTCGACGAGGCTTTTGTGAAAATTTACGTGAGAAATTCAGAGCGAGAAATTCTCGCTCCAGTTAACATGCTGGAAACATTCGAGAAACGTGCCCCAGGGTCACCCGGCGCGGCGCTTAGCCGTCACCTAGCGCGGTACTCAGGCGACGATCTTCTCGCGGGTTTCGCCGAAGGGAACGCTCTCATGGAGGGCCAGGGTGTAACGGCCGGGTTCATGCCGGGTGACCAGGATGCCCGCGGAGCGCTGTGGCCGCTGGCGAAGCATGGCCTCGGCGTTGTCGAGCATTTCATAGAGGCGCCCGGCGTCGCTGACGACGACTTCTACGGGCTCTGCGACCAAACTAAGCATGATGTAACACCTTTTCTTCCAGGGATCAGGGGCCCCCAACTCACCAACCCTTGATACTGACGACCCAGGCTTCCGGACCCCTCCTCAATGAAGGTTCCAGCCGGCCCGCCATCGGGCCTGCCGGCGTGATCCCGGTCACCTGCATTTCTTTGTGAAACCAAAACTACGTCAGGTAATTGATCACGGCGAGGTTTTTATTGAATTTTTCGTGAGAACTTCCGGAGCCTATTTCCTCACCCGAATTAACATGTTGGAAACATTTGGAAACCGTCCCCGATGCTAACGTTTTGCATCTCGGGCGGGCTTGTGTCCCACATAAGCAGCGCGACCTGCCCACCGGAGGAAAGTTGGTACCCAGTGTCTGTCCGCGTCGATCGCTTCATTAAGCCCCGCTCCCCTGTGGAGGGGCTAAGCCGGCGGAAATTGTCCTTCCTGCCCGTCTTCGCCCAGGCTGTAGCTGGCGTCGCACCGGCAGGGGCCATGTCCGTTATTCCGGCCTTGGTCTTTCCGGGCCTCGTTTCCGGATCCGCGGGACCGAACCTGCTAATGACTTTCGGAACGGCAATGGCGGTCATCGTGCTGGTGTCCTTGTCCCTCAGGCCGATGGCTAAGAGGATGGCGGCCGTTAGCGGGTTATACAGCTACACCGCGAAGGGACTCGGCCCCGTACCGGCCATCACTGCCGGATGGTCGGCAATGTTCGGTTATGCCCTCGTGGCCATGGCGAGCCTTCTTGTCGTAGGCACCTACACGACGGAACTCTTCAGCAACCTCGGGATCCCGATAGCTAACCCCGGCGTCCTCGTAGTGCTGATCGTCCTTGTCTCCGGCGGTGCTGCCACATTCCTCATGGTGAGGGGAGTCCATGTTTCGGCGTGGATCACTTTGCTGATGGAATCCCTCTCCATCGCTGTCCTCGCCGTCCTCATGATCATCTACTTCGTCCTCAACGCCCCCAAGCTCAGCTTCGGGAGCGCTGTGGCCTGGAACGGCAACTTCGACTCGCTGGCAATCGGAGTGGTCGTGGCCGTGAGTGCGTTCGTCGGATTCGAAAGCCCCACCACGCTGGGCGGTGAAGCCTACAAGCCGTTCATCAGCGTGCCGCGCGCCATCACTTGGACCCCCATCCTGATGGGAGCCCTTTGCCTTCTCGCTGTGACGGCCCAAGACGCGGCCCTCAAAGAAGCTCCCCTGAACGTCACAACCAGCTCCACTCCCCTGTCAGGCCTGTTTTCCCAGACGTCCTCCGCATTCGCGGCAGCCCTGGACCTGGGAATCGCCGCGTCCTGGTTTGCGTGCTCAATCGCGTCCGTCAATGCGCTTGTCAGGATCCTCTTCTGCATGGGAAGGGAGGGCGTAGCGCCGCGAAACGTCGGCCGCACCCATCCGGTCTTCCGCACACCCTCGACGGCTATCTTGACCGTCATGCCGGTGATCGTGCTTGTCCCGATCGTCATGATTGTCTCGGGAGCGAGCCCCACCGAGGGACTAGTGAACCTCTTCATCCTGGGCGCCTACGGGTATCTTGGATCCTACATCCTCGCCAGCGCATCCATGCCGTTCTTCCTCCGCAGGATCGGCGAGGCGACGTTCGGCAACTGGGTCCTCGGCGCGGTAACTTCGCTCGCACTTGGGGCGGTGTTTTGGACAGCGGCAAGCGTGTCGCTGCGGGCAGGAAACCTACAGACAGTCATCTACGTCGCGATGCTCCTCGCGAGCGTCATTTATGCAAGGATGCTCCATCGCCGCTCGCCGAAACGGTTGGATTCCGTGGGAGTCTACGACGAGTCGCGGGAATCCGACCTTTTCCACGGCCGGCCCAATCCCTGACCACCGGATGAAATCTACGGTTTGGCGGGAAGACTCGGCAGGAGGTCCGAAGGAACGGGCGGCGGCAGGGTAATACCCGGCCCCGGAAGCACCGGCGACGGAACAGGGATCGGGGCCGGTTTGGCCTTGGAGAGGTCGCCCAAGCCTTTGTGAAGATTCGACGGCATACTGGGCGAAGTGGTTTCCGGAGTCTCCCGGGGCTGCTCACTGTTTCGGGGAGCGTCCGAGGCCGTGGGCGTTGGCGCCGGCGTGACCGCCGACGTCGAATCCCCTGCGGGCGCCAGCCGAGAATCCGACGGCGTCACCGGCGTCTGCGGAGCCTTGGCACCCGAACCGGGCACAAACTGTGAAACCACGGTTCCCACGACGGTCTCCAAGTGTTGAATCGTGCCCGGGATGCCGCCGTCGGACGCTGCGGCGGCAGTGGCACCGGCCGCCAGAGACGCCGCAACTGCCAATGCGGCGATTCCGGCACGGCGCTTACGACGACGGCGCGCGGCCAGTTCGTCGAAAGGCGCGGCTTCGGCGGTGGAAGGGTGAGTTGTGGCAGCTTGGGCGGTCGGGTTCATCAGGGCGAGGACCTCGGCCGAGGGCTGGGGCATGCTGCTTGCGAGGGCACGCAATTCCAGGAGCTCGTCGCGGATCTCGTACGCTTCGTCGAGTCCGGCCTCGGCCAGGAGGCGATCGATGCCTTCCTCTGCCTGTGATGCGGATTTTTCGCTCATGATGTGCCGTTCCTTAGGAGTGCGCGTTCTCTGAGTGCGCTCAATGCCCTACGCTGCAATTGTTTGACGGCCCCTTGGGTCTTGCCCATGATGTCCGCCGTTTCTTCCACCGACAGGTCCGCGACGACCCTCAGGGCCAGGACTTCCCGGTAGTCGGTGCTGAGCTCGGCCAGTAGATCGGTGACGCCGAGGCCTCCGTCATGGCCGAACGCCTGGTCTTCGGCTGACGGCGCGCTGCGGGCGTCCAGGTCAGGTTCGTAAGGCGCCGGCTCAGGGGCACGCTCGCGCTTCCGGTAATGGTCCACCATTCGGGCGTGCGCTATGGAAAAGAGCAGGGTTTTGGCCCCTTGGAGTCCTCCGTGCAAGGAACCAAGTTTGGGATAGAGGGCCAGGAAGACGTCTTGCGTGACTGCCTCGGGGTCGTCCACTCCGCGGGCTCGCAGGTAGCCGAATATGGGGCCGGAGAAGTTGTTGTAGGCAGCCGTGAAGAGCAGCGCGGGATCGTCGTGTTCCGCCTGCAAGTATTCGTCAGCCAAAGGGTCAAGCACCCGCGACCCCTCCATCCCACGCAGCTCGATCATCATTCCAGGCCAGGGAATCGACCGCCGCTGCTGTCTATTGCGTCGCGGGGCTCCTTGTCATCAAGCCAAGGAGCCCCGCCATTCCAGCGTAGCTGTCGTGTTACTTCTGAACGGAATCGACCGGCACCTTCACCGGAACGGTGGGGAGCTGGGAGGGCATTGCGGGAACCGTGGGGAGCTGGGAGGGCACGGCAGGAATCGCCGGGGCTGTGGGCTTGGCAACCGCGTTGGCATTGGCGTCCGCGTTGGCGTTCGCGGAGACGGAAGCGCCGGCCACGACGGCTTGGCAGTGCGTCTTGACGTTGGCTTCGCCGCCGGCCGCGACAACCAGCGAGGAGAAGCCGGGCACCTTGGAATCGGCCGTCAGGCCGCCGTTGAGCAGCGCGGTGCAGAGGCCAAGGGCGTCGGGCGAGGTTGCAGTGGCTGCAATGTCGGCGACTTTTGCCTTTGCGTCGTCAACGGCGTCGGCCGCTTTGGTCTTGGCATCGTTGACAGCGTCAGCGGCCTTTGCCTTCGCGGCATCCGTGGCGTTAGAGGCAGCGTCAGTCGCTTTTGCCGTTGCGGCATTCGCAGCGTCGGAAGCGGCGTCGGATGCCTTCGAGACCGCGGGCGCCGGAGCCCCGACCAGTTCGTGGGCACTCTGCTGGAGGCCGCTCGGCAGTGCGCCGTTGAATGCGGCGACGCCGGTTCCGCCAACTGCGACGGCTCCGGCGGCCAGGACGCCCGCGGCGACTTTGCTGGTGGCAAGGACAGTGAACAAGGACATGAGACCTCCGACAAACGTTTTGGACTACCCCGGCCGCGGCTTGGTCGCGGCCGGATGATCAAGTGCGGACGTGGCCCGCACTCCCCTTACATCGTTGGCGGTCCCGGAGAAGTTACTCCGGTTTCAAAAAACTTTTAATGGGTTAGGACGCCAGGGCCCTCGCCTTCTCAATCAGCTTCAGTATCTCGACCGGGCCGGCCGGATCCACCGGGAGGGGCAATGCGGAGGCGGCACCGCCGTCGTCGATCTTTTCCGCGAGGATCCGGTAGAACTCCTGGTAAGCACCGCGTTCGGTGGGAACGGTGGTCCGCTCGCCATCGACTTCCAGGATTCCGTAGTGGTGCGGATCGTCGACGCCGTAAGCCCCGGCCGTGGGCAGCCCGCCTGCCGCAATGAACGGCTCCTGCGGGTCGATGCCGTATTTCACGAAGCCGCCCTTGCTGCCCAGGATCCGGAATCGCGGGGCGTGGAGTTGGCTGTTGGCGTTGGCGGTGACGTGGCTGATGACCCCGGAATCGTGTTTCAGGACGAGGAAAACGTCGTCATCAGCCCGTTCCTGCGGCCGCCGGCGCAGGATTTCGGCGTGGACCACGTCGCACGGACCGAACATCTGCCACGACAAGTCCAGCAAATGGGTGCCGAGGTCGAAAAGCAGCCCGCCGCCGTCGTCCGCTGTCGCTTGTGCCTTCCATTCCTTGCTGATGGCGGGCGCCCACCGTTCCATCGACGCTTCGCACCGCATGATTTCGCCGAGCGTCCCGGCGTCGAGCAGCTCTTTCACGGTCAGCGCGTCGCCGTCCCAGCGGCGGTTCTGGTAGACGGTCAGCACGCGGCCGAGCCTCGCGGCCAATTCGATCAGCTCCTGGCCCTGCGCACTGGTGACTGCGAACGGCTTGTCGACGACGACGTCGAGTCCGGCTTCCAGCGCGGCTTTCGCAAGCGGGTGGTGGGTCGCGGGCGGGGTGCCGAGGATGACGAGGTCCAGTTCGGAGGCGAGCGCCAGGACGTCGTCGGGAGTGTCCACGAGCTTTACGTCGGGATACCGATGTAGCGCTTTTGCTTTGCGCTCGGCGTCCGAGGTAGCGATGACGTCGAGTGAATACGCGGGATTGCTTGCGATGAACGGCGCGTGGAAGACGCTGCCGGACAGTCCGTAGCCGACGACGGCGGTGCGGATGGGTGTGTGGGTCATGTCGCCACCGTACCCGGCCAGGACAGCCCGGCGAAGGGTTTTGTCAGCCGTCTTTCAGCAGGCGGGTGACGAGTTCTCGCCACGAGGCCGCGAGTCGCTCCTGCGGAATTCCGTGCTCCCGGAGAGAGTGCAGCACGCGTTCCGGATCGAGGGAGGCGCCGAGCGAGAGGGCCAGGAGCCAGGGATCGCGGTCCAGTCCGGCTTCGCGGAGCAACATCTCGATGTGTCTGTGCCACAGGACCACGGGCGGGGCATCGTGGCGGTTCTGCGGAGAATGTTCCGAGGCCGCCCGGGCAAGTTCACCGAATTCCTCGACGAACTTGATGCGGGCTTCGCCAAACGCAATGAGCCGTTCGAGCGGCGGGGCTCCCGGACCAAGCGGAGGCGGGCCAAAGATGAACTGACGTTGGAATTCGGATTCGGAATCGCTCAGCAGGGTCATCATAAGTCCGGCCCTGCTGCCGAACCGCCGGAAAACAGTGCCCTTTCCGACGTCCGCCCGGCAGGCGAGCATGTCCATCGTGAATGCGTCCACGCCGCATTCGTTAACGAGCTCCCGCGCGGCGTGGAGGAGCCGTTCACGGTTGCGCGCGGCGTCGCTGCGTTCCGACGGCGCCCCGAACGGCAGCTCAGGCCTGATGGGGATGAGGCTCACAAAAAACATTCTAGACCCGGGAATATTAACCGGACTGTAGTCCGTTTAGATCTAACGAAGGCGGAAAAAGCCTCAGAAACCGAGCGTCTGCGGCACCGGCCGCGGCCAGACCCAAGGAGTTCCAATGTCCAAGAACACCGTTCTCGCCCTTGTCGGCAGCCTTCGCGCCGACTCCCACAACCGCAAGCTCGCCGAAGCCATCAAGCTCAACGCCCCGGAAGGCGTGGACGTCCAGATCCACGAATCCCTCGGCAACATTCCGTTCTACAACGAAGACATCGACGTCGACGGCCAGGTTCCCGCCGAAGCCGCCGCCCTGCGCGCCGCAGCCTCCGCCGCGGACGAGATCCTCCTCGTCACCCCCGAGCACAACGGCACCATGCCGGCATCCCTCAAGAACGCGATCGACTGGCTGTCCCGCCCGTTCGGCGCAGGCGCCCTCGCCGGCAAGCCGACCGCCGTCGTCGGAACCGCTTTCGGCCAGTTCGGCGGCGTTTGGGCACAGGACGAAGCCCGCAAGGCTGTGGGAATCGCCGGCGCCAAGGTCCTCGAAGACGTCAAGCTCGCCGTCCCCGGTTCCATGATCCGCTTCGCTGAGCTGCACCCGAAGGACGACGCCGAGGTTGTCGAGCAGATCAAGGGCATCTTCGAGCCGCTGACCGCCATCCAGGAAGAAGAAGTCGCGGCCTGATTGCCGGACACCCTTATTGCCGGACACCGGGGCGCCCGAGGCATTCGGGCGCCCCGCCCCGTTCCGCTACCAATCCGTGACTGAGCTGTAGCCGAACTGTCATGGACCGCGCGGCCCTCCGCCAGGTGACCGATCGTAACGTTGAGTTACGGGAAGCACAGGTGGATCAGGGCAGGGGCGGGAGCTGTCATGGGGCTCAAGCGCGGCGCAAAACGCACGACGACGGCGATCGCCGCTTGGTGCCTGCCTCTCGTTCTCTGCCTGGCCGGCTGCGCGGGTTCCGGCGATGTCCCCACGCCCGCTCCGGCTCCCGCACCCCTCCCGGTCCTCCAGCCCGCCGGGCCACGATCGGCGGAACCGACCGCCACCGCGGGTCCAGTGGAGGCAGCAACCGTACTCCCGGATGCGGGTGATTCATCGGGACTTTCCGTGTATTTCGTGGCCATTGGCGACGCTGGCGCCCGCGGAATCCGCTTCGGCTGTGACGACAGCCTTGTCGCCGTCCCACTCACTCCTGCTTCCGGTTCCGATCCCTTGGCTACCGCGATGAATCAGCTCCTTGCTCCTGGGAACACAGCCACTGGGAATAACGCAACTCAGGCAGGCTTGTACAACGCCCTCTCAGGTTCCACGCTGCGCTACGTTTCGGGATACCTGGACGGGTCCACCGTCGTCGTGAATTTGAGCGGCCCCCTCCGACCCGGCGGCGTTTGCGACCATCCGCGGATCGAAACCCAACTCACCCAAACCGCAGTGGCAGCCACGGGCGCATCTCAAGCGGAGATCTACATCGACGGGAATGACCTCTCGAATGTGCTGAGCCTGCGCTAGCGCTCCCCGAATAACGCGTCCATTTCGGCATAGCTGCGCGTTCCGGCAAGCTCGGACCAGTTGCCGTCGCCGAGAACTTCCGCCGCCAGCCTGGCGACCGCCTCATAGGCGGCCCTCGCGGTACTGCCGCCGAGGCTGATTCGCCGCACGCCGGCGTCGTACAGCTCCCCCGGCGACGGCGAACCCAAACCGGCCAGCGCATTCACGGGCAGGGCGATCCGACGGGACAGCTCGTGCAGGACATGGAGGTCCGCCACCCCGGGAACGAAAACTCCGTCCGCACCCGCTTGCTGGTAGGCCTCGGCCCGGCGCAGGGTTTCCTCATAGGCCGCGTCCCCGAGGCTCCGCGACCAGTAGGTGTCGGTGCGGGCGTTGATGAACAAGCCAACGCCCGCGTCCTCGGCGGTCTGCCGGATCAGCGAAATACGTTTCGAGTGTTCGGCCATGTCAGTGAGCGGCTTCTCGGCAGAATCCTCGATATTGATCCCGACGGCGCCCGCGTCCAGGACTGCGCGAATGGTCGCCTGCAGTTCCTCGTCGGTTCGCCCGTACCCCGTCTCGATATCTGCTGTCACCGGGAGTTTGGTAGCGGAAACTATCCGCGACAGCGCCTCCATCGCGAGGCGCCGAGAGAGGTGGTCCCCGTCCTGGTACCCCATGCTCCAGGAGATTGCCGAGCTGGAGGTGGCCACCGCCGTCGCACCGGCTTCTTCAACCATCCGCGCGGACGCCGCGTCCCACACGTTCACCAAGACCAATGGCGCATGCTGCGCCTCGTGGAGTTCCCTGAAGCGAAGGGCCTTGGATTCGAGATCCGTATGCGTCGTCATGGCTCTATTCCAGCCGCCAGTTGCCCGAACGTAAAGCATGCGCCCTTCAATCCTCAGTGTTGCATGAAACATATGTTGCTCATTTGACAACTCCCGGGGGTATCCTTTCAATGTGACCCACGAAACATTGGATGCCGGGCCGGAGCTGCCCGCGGAAGCAATTGACGCAATAGAGCGCGCAGCCACTGCCGCCCACCGCCACGAGGAACTCTTCTCGGAGCGCGCCGCCAACATCAAGCAGTCCGCAGTACGTGACGTGTTCGATATTTCAATGCGGCCCGGGCTCGTCTCCCTCGCCGGCGGAAACCCGTACCTGCAGTCCCTGCCCCTCGAAAAGCTGGGCGACACCGCCGCGCGGATCATCGCAAAAGAAGGCATGACCGCCCTCCAATACGGAGGCGGACAGGGCACCGAGGAACTGCGCACCCAGATCTGCGAAATCATGGCTGCGGAGGGGATCATCGACGCCCGCCCCGAGAACGTGGTCATCACCGCGGGTTCCCAATCAGCCCAGGACGTCGCAACCAAGGTCTTTTGCAATCCGGGCGACGTTGTACTGGTTGAGAACCCTACGTACGTGGGCGCGTTGAACACGTTCGAGGCCTACCAGGTCCAGGTTGAGGCCGTGGACATGGACGACGACGGCCTTATCCCGGAACTTCTCGAGGCCAAGATCGTCGAGCTTCAGGCCAAGGGCAAGTCGATCAAGTTCCTCTACACGATCCCCAACTTCAACAATCCTTCCGGAATCACGCTCGCCCCTGCCCGCAGGCAGCGGATCGTGGATATATGCCGGAACGCGAATATCTTGGTCCTGGAAGACAACCCCTACGGCCTCTTGCGCTTCGACGGCAACCCGCTCGCACCTATGCGTGCCGCCAACCCGCACGATGTGATCTACATGGGGTCGTTCTCCAAGATCTTCGCCCCGGGCCTGCGGATCGGTTGGGCCCTCGTTCCCGAACACCTGCAAAGGCGCTTCTACCTCGCGTCCGAGGCCGTCACCCTGTGCCCGCCGACCCTCAACCAGATGATCATCTCGGCATATCTCCGGGACTACGACTGGCAAGGACAAATCGACACCTACCGGGCGCTGTACGAGGAACGGTGCAAGGCCATGCTGGCCGGCCTGGAGGAGTACATGCCTGCCGGACTGGACTGGACCAGGCCGGACGGCGGCTTCTTCGTCTGGGTTACCCTGCCCGAAGGCGTGGACACCTACCCGTTGCTCAAGAAAGCGATCGACGCCGGCGTTGTCTTCATCCCCGGCGCGGCGTTCACCCACTCGGACCAACCGTCCAACAAACTTAGACTGGCCTTCAGCGCAGTGCCGCCTGAAGCGATCACCGAAGGTATCCGGCGGTTGGCGCCAGTACTGCGCGAGGCGATCAACATTATGGACAAAGGAGTTACAGCATGAGCGGAATCGTAGTAGTCGGCGTGGACGGCAGTGAGACCGCAATGAGGGCAGCCGAGACTGCGAAAGAACTGGCCACGGCTTTGGGAGCAAGCCTCCGCGTCGTGACGGCCTTTGACAAGAAGCGCACCGAAGTCGTGGAAAGCGGCGGCGACAAGTGGATCCTCTCGGATGCCGACGAAGCCGAAAAGATCGCCCTGGACGTTGCTACCAAGCTCGCCGACGGCAAACTGGGCATCAGCTACACCGCGGCATTTGGCAAGCCCGGCGAAGCCTTGATCCAAGAGGCGGAACGCGTCGGTGCGGACCTGATCGTGGTCGGAAACCGCCGGATGCAGGGGATCGGACGAGTGCTGGGCAGCGTCGCCAATACCGTTGCCCACAATGCTCCGTGCGACGTCTACATCGCCAAGACGGACGAACCCTAACCCTCCGAGTGGGGCCCGGCATATGCCGGGCCCCACTCAGACTTGACGGGAATCACGCGTCGTGGTGGGCGGTCTCACCCCGGTCTAAAGCCGTTTTTGGCCTTTGGGACAAGCTGACGCCCGTAAAATTGAAGAGGCCCCCAAGGGCGCGAGCCGCCCCATCACAACGACCCATAGGGGATCCTCTTGCTTGCTTTGCAACCACGCCAGCGCGTCGGACACGACATCCTTCTTGCCCGCCACGGCCACCACATCAGTTCCATGCGTTTCGACCGGGCCAATGACCGCATTGTGGCAGTGCTCGACGACGGTTCTGTGGACACCGCGCCCAACCTCATCTCCCCGGCGCTCAAAATGCCGGAGACCTTCCGAAGCATCCTGCGATCGGACTGGAAGCTGATCCTCGTTGCCAGCACCGCTATGTTGGCCATCGGAGCCCTGGCGATGATGCTGTCCTTCGGGATGATCGGCACCATGACCGATCAGCAGCTGCGCGATCTCGCGATCACCTATACCTCGTACTAGGCCAGCCAGCCTCGCAGGACCCACCACAGTCCTGCAATCACGATCCCGCCGAACAGCGAGCCGGCGATCACCTGGCTCACGGTGTGGTCACGAAGCACCACCCGTGACCACCCGACGGCGGGCACCAAGAGCAGCAACGGCCACCAAGCCGGGCCGAACATCAGCACGACCATGACTGCGGCCGAAGATATTGCCGATGCGTGCCCACTGATTTTCCACACCAAGCTGACCGCGGCGAGCACCGCAATCCCGCCGATCAAGGCAAGGATCATCGCTGAGACGCTCACGGGCGCATGAACAGCGTTAAGCACCAGCAGTCCGACAAAAACGGACACCAGCGCAAGCATCAGAAGCGGCGCGCGATCCCTGCGATTGCTGACATGGTGGTCGCTTAGCTTGCCCAGCCGCACCATGAGCAGGACGTAGGCGAGCGGCAGCAGGCAAACAAAGAATGCCGCGAGAAGCCCGTACCACATCGTCCCCGGGAATCCGGGTTCCACCGCCGGGCTGATCAGCAGCATCACGGATACCACTACTGGCGGCTGGAAGACCTCGGTGACGACCCGGGCAACTTGGCGCCGGGTCGCCGAAGTGTTTCCGATGTCAGTCAAGCAGCAGCGCCGGTTCTTCGAGGATCGATGCGACGTCCGCCATGAAGCGGGCAGAGAGATCCCCATCCACCACCCTGTGGTCGAACGAACCGCCCAACGTGGTGATCCACCGCGGAATGACTTCCCCGTCGAGCACCCAGGGCTTCTGCTTGATGGTGCCGAACGCGACGATCGCGACCTCGCCCGGGTTGATGATCGGCGTTCCGGTATCGATACCGAGTGCTCCGATGTTGGTGATGGTCAACGACCCGCCCTGCATTTCCGCGGGCTGGGTCTTGCCCGCCCGCGCCGTGCTGGCGAGCTCATTGAGCGCCAACGCGAGTTCCTTGAGGGAAAGGTCCTGCGCATCCTTGATGTTCGGAACCATAAGCCCGCGCGGAGTCGCCGCCGCAATACCAAGGTTCATGTAGTGCTTCACATGGATCTCGGCACCACCTTGGCCATCAGCGTTTTCCACCCACGCCGCGTTGACGCTCGGATTGCGGGCGGCGGCCCAGATGACGGCCTTGGAAAGGATGAGGAGGGGCGAAACCTTGATGCCCTCGAAGTCCCGGGAAGCCTTGAGCCGCTTGACGAACTCCATGGTGCGGCTCGCATCGACGTCTACGAAGATGCTTACGTGCGGCGCGGTGAAGGCCGATTCCACCATCGCCTTGGCAGTCGCCTTGCGGACGCCCTTCACGGGAATCCGCTCAATCCGCTGCTCCTGAGGCTTCTTGGACGCGCCCCAGAACTTGTCCGCGCGATCCACCTCGGCATCGCGCTGGGACTGGTAACTGACCAGGTCTTCCCGCGTGACTTCGCCGTGCGCACCCGTGGGAACAACGTCCGCGAGGTCGATGCCAAGGTCCCGGGCAATCTTCCGGACCGGAGGCTTTGCCAGGACACGGCTCACCAAGCCGGAGACCGTTGCGCTCAGGCCCGTGAAACCGGGGGCCTGGACGCCGCCTTGTGCACCAGCAGGTGAAGGCTCGACGGCGGGAGTCGGGGTTGGTCGCGCGGGCGCCGGTGCTGGGGGCGCTGCGACTGCGGCTACGGGCGCTGCTGCCTCGCCTGCCTGTTGCCCGGATGAGGCGGGGCCGGTAGCGCCTTCGCCTTCGGGACGCTTGCGCGGGCGGCGTTTGACGGCGTCGGCCTTGGGGCCCGAACCGACCAGCGGTCCGCCGGCAGGACCGGCGTCGGAGGTGTCGCCGTCGGGCAGTTTGCCATACATCGGTGTCTCGGCTGCCGGCTGGGGGGCGCGTTGATCGGCGGGCTGCGCGGGCGCGGCGGGCGCCTGGACCGTTTCCGGTTCGCCGGACGCGTTGTCCGAAATGCCGATGATCGCTGTTCCGACCTCGACTGTGATTCCTTCGGCGACGAGGATCTCGGCCACGGTGCCCGCATAGGGCGAGGGCAATTCCACCAGGGACTTGGCGGTTTCGATCTCGCAGATGACGTCGTTGATTGCGACGGCGTCGCCGGCCTTGACCTTCCAGGAGACGATTTCCGCCTCGGTCAGGCCTTCGCCGACGTCCGGCAGGTTGAATTTCTTAACAGTCACTTTGGTCCTCGATCTTCGGCTGTCCCGCGGCCAGAGCGGCGGGTGCAATCAGGGGCGGCTAGTAGGCCAGGGAACGGTCCAGGGCTTCAAGGATCTTGTCGATGTCCGGCAAGTAGTCCTCCTCGACCTTCGCGACCGGATAGGGCATGTGGAAGCCGCCTACCCGGATGACGGGAGCCTCAAGGTGGAGGAAGGCACGCTCGCTGATCCGCGCGGCGATCTCGCCACCGAGCCCGCCGAACGTTGGCGCCTCGTGCGCGACAATCAGCCTGCCGGTCTTCTTGACCGAGCCGGTCACGGTGTCGAAGTCGATGGGGGAAAGCGAACGGAGGTCGATCACTTCGACGCTGTGACCGTCCTCTTCCGCGGCCGCAGCGGCCGCCAAGGCGACCGGGACCAACGGGCCATAGGCCACGATGGTGGCGTCCGTCCCTTCGCGCAGGACGTGCGCCTGGAACGGATCCGACGCCAACCCTGCGTTTTCGGTGTCGACTTCGCCCTTGAGCCAGTACCGGCGCTTTGGTTCGAAGACAATTACGGGGTCCAGGCATTCGACGGCTTGCTGGATCATCCAGTAGGCATCGTGGGCGCTGGAGGGCGTAATGATGCGCAGTCCAGGAGTGTGGGCGAACAACGCTTCCGGGGATTCCGAATGATGCTCGATCGAGCCGATGCCGCCGCCGTATGGAATGCGGATAACCACCGGTGCCGTCAGTTTGCCACCGCTGCGCGCGTGCATCTTGGCAAGCTGTGTGGTGATCTGGTTGAAACCGGGGAAGACGAACCCATCGAACTGGATTTCACAGATGGGACGGTATCCGCGAAGGGCAAGGCCGATCGCCGTACCGATGATTCCGGATTCGGCCAGCGGGGTGTCCACAACACGGTCCGCGCCGAAGTCCTTGATGAGCCCGTCAGTCACCCTGTAGACGCCGCCAAGCGGGCCGATGTCCTCACCCATGAGGAGGGACTTCGGGTTGTTGGTCAGGGAAGCACGAAGGCCTTCATTGATGGCCTTGGCAATAGTCATGGTGGTCATCAGTTGCCCGCCTCCTGCTCATCGTCGCCTTCGAAACCGGCGGAGTATTCTTCGAACCACGCGAGTTCCTCAGCCACCAAGGGGTGGGCTTCCGCGTAGACGCGGGCGAATGATTCGCGGATATCGGGAGACTGAAGGTTTTGGGTGGTAGAGCGGACATGCGCTGCCAACTTGTCTCCGTCAAGCTTGACTTGCTCGAAGAAAGCTTCGTCCGCCAGGCCCTCGCTGCGAAGGTATTTCTCCAAGCGATCGAGCGGATCCTTTGCCCGCCAGGCGTGCTCTTCGTCCGACCCGCGATACTTTGTTGGATCGTCAGCAGTTGTGTGCGCGCCTACACGGTACGTATAAGCCTCAATGAGCACGGGACCGCGGCCTTCACGAGCATGCTCGAGCGCCCACTCGGTGACGGCGTGGACAGCAATGACGTCGTTGCCGTCCACGCGGATGCCTGGGAAGCCGTATCCCTTGGCCCTGTTGGAGAGCGGGATCTTGGTCTGCACCTCGGTGGGAACGGAGATGGCCCAGTGGTTGTTCTGGCAGAAGAAAACCACCGGCGCGTTGTAGGAAGCAGCGAACACCATGGATTCATGGACGTCGCCCTCGGAACTTGCGCCATCACCGAAGTAGGCGACAACGGCGGCCTTGGGCTCGTTGGACCCGGCAGCCTCGGCGAGCTTTTGGTCGCGCTGGATTCCCATGGCATAGCCGACTGAATGGAGGGTCTGGGCCGCGAGCACCAACGTGTAGAGATGGAAATTGTTCTCCCGGGGATCCCAACCGCCGTTCGAAATTCCGCGGAAAAGCTTCAACAATTCAGCGAGGTCAACGTTGCGAGTGAGGGCAACGCCGTGCTCACGGTAGGACGGGAAGATGTAGTCCTGTCGCTGCGTGGCCCGGCCCGAGCCGATTTGCGCGGCCTCCTGGCCCGTCAAGGGCACCCACAACGCCAGTTCGCCTTGGCGTTGGAGGGCGGTGGCCTCTTGGTCGAAGCGGCGGACCTTTGCCATGTCGGCATAGAAGCCGCGCAACTGTTCCGGATCAAGCCGCTTGGCGTAGTCCGAGAAGACAGGATCCGTTCCAAGCTTTCCGTCCGGCCCCAGCAGCTGGATCATTTCGGCCGCGGGATCGCCAGTGGCTTCCCCCGCGGAAGACTGCAGGTTCAGTCCCGTTCCGTCGATCCCGGGGGTGGGCATTTGAGTTGAGCCCATTCCGTCTCCTTGCCTGCTGCAGCCAGTCGCTGAGCAATAATTTCGCTGATATATGCCATTC
Source organism: Arthrobacter terricola (assembly GCF_004354015.1). GTDB lineage: Bacteria > Actinomycetota > Actinomycetes > Actinomycetales > Micrococcaceae > Arthrobacter > Arthrobacter terricola. The sequence goes on along the minus strand of NZ_SMRU01000046.1, from coordinate 13,312 downwards.
AAGGAATACATTCCGGAAATGGCATATCTTGGCTTTCGTCCCTTACTTTATCCGCAGTAGGTGGCGCTGGGGCATTTGTTAACCGCTAGGAAGCCCGTGGCGCTTTTGTATAGGACGCACAGAGTTCCAGGAACCGGGTATTGGCTTCCACTTCGCCGATGCTGACCCGGACGCCGTCGTTGCCGAAGGCCCGGACGGACAAAGCCTGTTCACCGGCCAGTGCCGCAAACTCGCCGCTGTTCTCCCCCAAATTCAGCCAGACAAAGTTCCCCTGGGCTTCCGGAACGAACCAACCAAGATCCCGCAGGCCGGCCGTGACCCGGTCCCGTTCCTCCACCAGGCTTTGTACCCTTTCCACAACCTGGTCGAAGTGCTCGAGCGAAGTAATAGCCGCGCGTTCGGCAATCTGCGAAACCGCGAAGGGTGTGGCCGCGACGCGCAGATGCTGCGTAAGTTCCGGCCCGGAAACGCTGTAACCGACGCGCAGGCCTGCCAATCCGTGGGCTTTCGAGAATGTGCGAAGGACTACGACGTTTGGGTATTTGCGGTACAGCTTGATGCCATCCACCGCATTCCCGTCCCGGACAAACTCCTGGTAGGCCTCGTCAATGACAACGACGACGCCGGCCGGCACCGATTGGATGAACCGTTCAGTTTCCTCTGCCGTGAGGATCGGACCAGTGGGATTGTTCGGCGTACACAGCAAGATGACCTTGGTTCGGACAGTCACTGCCGCCGCCATCGCCTGGAGGTCGTGGCGTCCGTCCGGAAGCAACGGAATCTGGACGCTTTCCGCCCCGGCCAGGCCAACGCAGATGGGGTAGGCCTCGAATGACCGCCAGGCATAGATGACCTCATCGGCCTTGCCGTCGTGATTCTGCCCGGCAAACGTCGAAAGAATCTGGGTCAGCGCGCCGAGGCTTCCCGCTCCCGTGACGACGTCGTCCGCCGGGATCCCCAGGAATTCTGCGAGCGCGGTGCGCAACTTGGTGGACAAAGGGTCCGGGTACCGGTTGATGTCCGACTGGTCGGCAATGGCGTCAAGGACTGCCGGAATGGGAGGCAACGGGTTTTCGTTCGAAGACAGCTTGAAGCTGGTCAGGCCCTCTATGGCCACGGGAGGCTTTCCGGCCACATATTTGGGGAGCCGGTCCACCACCGGCCGTGGGCGCACGCCTTCCGGTGCGTTGTCAGAAGAATTCATGAAACCAGCCTACTTGCAGGCCCGTGGCGGTCCCGCGGGCGACCTTCGCCGGAGCGGAAGACAGCAGCGTATGACAGCATGGGGCGCATGCGTTCATTCATTATGCGTGTCCTCATTAACGGGCTGGCACTCTGGGTCGCCAGCTGGATTTTGCCTGGGATGGACATCACTACCTCGGCAACCACCAACGCAGTCACCAAGGCTGGGTTTGCGCAAGGCAGCGACGTCCTCGGCCTGATCCTGGCCTATCTCTTCATCGGGCTGATATTCGGCGTGGTCAACGCTTTTGTGCGCCCTCTGGTCAGCTTCCTTTCCCTGCCGATCACCATCCTCACCCTCGGTCTGTTCACGATTGTCATCAATGCCGCCATGCTGTACCTGACGGCTTGGGTGAGCAGCTACACCCCGGTCCACCTCATCATCGACAGCTTCTTTTGGACAGCAATCCTCGCAGCGATCATCATCAGCGTGATTTCCGTAGTCGCCAGCAAGATTTCGGGTGCCAACCGCCGATAATCCCTCATCTTGCCCCGGAGCGGGATCGGATGTCGGAGGGCTCAGCCTTGGGCGTTTTTTGCTCGGCACGGGCCGCTGTGGGCTCAGCACCGTCCACATCGGGCAAGCAACCGCTCGGGGCAGGCAGGGCCGGGGCACGGTGGAGCTTGAATCTTTGCGACCTGACCATCCCGCCGACACCGAGCACGCCGCCCAAGGCGGCCGTTGACGCCACGAGCGAAGGATCAGTGCTCTTCCGCGCGAGCTCTGCCCCTTCGACGTATCGTGACAGCTTGTGCTCAGGTCCAATGCCAGGATCTTCACCGGGCGCGAGGGTAACCGCATTCGTCATGGTCACAGTGACCCTGTCCTTGGTATCCGGATTCACTTTGCCGTCGGCTCCGGGCACCCAGTCGTTTTCGTGCTCCAGATGCAAGCTGCCAATGCCTGCCTCGGGTGTGATCCCTCCGACAGGCGAGCCCGCCGTCACTACAAACCTGAGGTTGTAATCGGCGAGGAAGGCTTTGTCCTGACTCAGGTTCATGGCATGGATTCCACCTTGGCTATGCCCCACGGCCACCACCACATCGCCGGCTTCCGCGCCTGCCTCGCACAAAGCCTGGTGGATGGCCTGGCTGGTTTCGGCGGAGCCATAGCCCAAGGCCTCGACGATGCCCGCCTCGTCCAAGGGATTGTCTCCGCCCGGCCGCCCTCCAAGCTGGGCAGACTGGGTTCCTGGAATCAGGACCACCCACGCACGTTGGCGGGCGTTGTCCACTTGGAGCACTTCGATTTCTCCCTGCGAGCTGAACGAAACCTGGTCGAGTTCTTTAAGTAAGCCGGGCGCTGTCAGTTCGACGCTCCTGATGGTTTCCTCGCCTCGGCTGACCGAAACGGGACGCGGCTTCAGATGGGCCAGCCCGGGCGCCGCTGCAATTCCCCGCAGGATTCCCCCAGTATCACCTGGTGCGACAGTGGCATGAACGGTTCTCGCTGCGCCCGGTTCAAGGCCCAACATCAGTGCGAAGGCTTGAGGCAAATCCTTCATAACGCCCTCAGTGGCATCGCGGCGCGGGAGACTGACGAGATCCGGCCCGGTCCCCAAGGCGGCCATGCCCAAGCCGATTCGCATCATGATGGCCGCGTGCGACTCCGCGTACTCGTACTCGCGATGGCTCGCCCTGACATCGGCGCCCATTCTCTGGAGTTGTTCACGGACCCGCGCAATTTCCCGGCCAGCGTCTCCCACAGCTACGAACGCTTTGGTTCCGTTGGAGTATGTGGAGGTTTGGTGCGGCAAAAGGGCCAGGTTAAGCAGCGCAGCCTCCGATTCGACGGATTGGAGCACACATACGACGTCGTCCAGTGCGGACGCGCCTGAGAGCAATTCCTCGAACTGAAAGGACAGGCCTCCCACTCCGCCGCGAATTCGCAAAGGACCGTCCGATCCGGGCGCACGAGGCATGAATGCCTCGCCCGGCACACCGGGAGGAAGGTCGACCATTAGAGACCGTCCCTGGAGGAGGCTATGTCGTGGGCATGGCGGAAGGTCGCGGCAGCGGCATCACGCAAAGAATCAAGCCCTCGACGCAGCGAAACCGATTGCACGGCCAGTGTTGCCCGGTAGGCACGGCCGGCCGGCGACTCCCACTGTTCCAATTGCAGCTGTGCGAGCTTGGCGAGCGCAGCGTCAACCTGGTCTGCGCAGACGCTCAGACGCCGGGCAAGTTGTTGGACTTGCGCACATTGTTGGACTCGCGAATTTTGTTGGAGGTCAAACCCAAAGGGGTCCAGGCTGGTTCCTACATTGGCCATCAACGTGACACTCAAAGCGTTCCCCTCGATTTGTTGGCTTGCTGTTGGCTCCGACGCTACGTGCGCTGTGTGCCGTCCGGAACCTCGCTTGGGGGCTATGTGGACAAGTGCGGGAAACTCGGCTGTCGAGGAGAAGACAACTGCGTTTGTGCACATAGAAGAGAACCGCTTAATGGCGCAGCCCGAGTTCATGAAAGAATTGCCCCATGCCTGAACCCGTTGCCGCCGCTGTTACCCGTACGCCCTCCGGACGCCTGGCCCTTGCCGCCTCTCCGGAGCCGATCGCCCTGGGCCCGCTCGACGGCCGGTACCAGTCCGCCGTTGCAACCCTTGTCGATTACCTGTCCGAGGCCGCACTCAACCGTGACCGCGTGGCAGTCGAGGTCGAGTGGCTCATCCACCTGACCAGCAACAGCGTCCTCCCCGGCGCGGGCCCCCTGACCGACGAACAGCAGGAGAAGCTGCGCGCCATTGTCACCGAGTTCGATACCGCCTCGGTCGTGGAACTCGCCGAAATCGAGGCCGTTACGGTCCACGATGTCAAAGCGGTCGAGTACTACATCGGACGCCGTCTGCCCGCCATCGGGATTGAAAACCTGACGGCAATGGTCCATTTCGGCTGCACTTCGGAAGACATCAACAACCTCTCGTATGCCTTGGGTGTCAAGGGCGCGGTCGAAGACGTCTGGCTGCCCGCCGCCACCGCCTTGGTCAAGCAGATCGAAGCCATGGCGGAGGCGAATCGCTCAGTCCCTATGCTGTCCCGCACCCACGGTCAGCCGGCGACACCCACCACGCTTGGCAAGGAACTCGCCGTCATTGCCCATCGTTTGAACCGCCAGTTGGATCGCATTGCCAAGACCGAATACCTGGGCAAGATCAATGGCGCCACCGGCACCTACGCGGCACATGTCGCTTCCGTTCCGGGTGCAGACTGGGAAGCTGTAGCCCGGTCCTTCGTCGAAAGCCTTGGCCTGACGTGGAACCCGCTGACGACGCAAATCGAGAGCCACGACTGGCAGGCTGAACTGTACGCCGACGTCGCGCGCTTCAACCGCATCCTGCACAACGTCTGCACGGACATCTGGAGCTACATCTCCATTGGCTACTTCCGCCAGATTCCGGTTGCTGGCGCCACCGGCTCCTCTACCATGCCGCACAAGGTCAACCCGATCCGCTTCGAAAACGCCGAAGCCAACCTGGAGATCTCCAACGGACTGTTGGACACCCTCGCCGCCACCTTGGTGACGTCCCGCTGGCAGCGCGACCTCACGGATTCGTCCTCGCAGCGCAATATCGGAGTAGCTTTCGGGCACTCGCTCCTGGCAATTTCGAACGTTGCCAAGGGACTGAAGGCACTGGACGTTGCAGAAGACGTCCTGGCCGCCGACCTCGACACCAACTGGGAAGTCTTGGGCGAAGCCATCCAGATGGTCATGCGCGCTGAGGCAATCGCCGGCGTGGAAGGCATGGAAAACCCGTACGAGCGCCTCAAGGACCTCACCCGCGGTCAAAGGGTCGATGCTGATCGCATGCAGGAGTTCGTCTCGGGACTAGGTTTGTCCGCCGAGGCCGAAGCCCGGCTGCTCGCCCTGACCCCGGGCAAGTACACGGGCATCGCGAACCGGTTGGTCGACCACCTGAAGTAAGCGGCTATCGGCGGGCCGGGAGTGAAACCCCGGCCCGCAATCGCAGGATGGCCGACTCGACGTGAGAACTCGACGTAAGGAACTGTGTCAGCATGAGGCTTTTGCTTATCCGCCACGGACAGACTCCCGGCAATGTCCTGGGTCAATTGGATACGGCTTTCCCGGGACCGGGTTTGACTGAGCTCGGCGAACGCCAAGCCGCTGCACTTCCCCTTTCCCTCGGAAACCAGGACATCACGGCGATCTACGTTTCCACGCTCATCCGGACCCAACTTACCGCTGCCCCGCTCGCGCAAGCTTTGAGCCTCGAACCGATCGTGTTGGATGGCATCCAGGAAATCGACGCCGGCTCGTTGGAAAAACGGACGGACCACGAAGCGCACCACATATACATGAGCACAGTCTTCGACTGGACCGAGGGCAAGCTTGACGTTCGCATGCCCGGCGCCGGCGATGGCCACGAGTTCTTCGACCGCTATGACGCAGCTATCGCCAAAGTGGTTGCGGCAGGCGACGAGACAGCCGTCGTCGTGAGCCACGGGGCAGCAATCCGTTGCTGGGCGGGCAGCCGCGCCACTGATGTGGACAGGGACTTCGCTGCGACGCACCAGCTGCAGAACACCGGCATCGTTGTGCTGGAAGGCGACCCCGAGTCCGGCTGGCGCCTGCTGCACTGGGATCAAAGCCCCGTTGGTGGCCTGGCTTTGGCTGACCGCACCGCCGAAGATCCGACCGGCGAGACAGTCGAATAGCGCGGCCTGACGGCGCCCTCGGCCCTCACGCCGGCCTGGCGCCACCCTCCACCCGCGCGCCGCGCGTATTTCTCCGGACGCTTACGCGCAGGAAACACAGCAGTAACCACGGCTTTCTAGGCTTGAGATGCATAACCCCCTTCGGCGAAAGAGGTTCCGATGCAAACCAATCCGCGACTCAACATCAGGCAAGTCACGTGGGCAAACCCCGTCGGGGCTGACCTTCGGGCGGCACAACAGGCGGAATTGGACGCGCGATTCGGGACCTCGGACCACGAAGCCGGCCCTGCGCCGTCGGAAGCGGACACCGCCGTCTTCGTGGTGGCGTACGAAAAGTGCTCGGGCCAGCCCCTTGGATGCGGCGGCCTGAGGATCCTGGACGCCAAGACCGCCGAAATCAAGCGTCTCTATGTCGTTCCATATGCCCGGGGTTCAAGGGTTGCCAGTTCCATTCTTGCCGCCCTCGAAGCACAGGCCCACGCCCACGGGTTCAGCGTGATCAAGGCAGAAGCGGGATCAGCACAATCGGACGGCCGGAGCTTCTACGAAAGCGCGGGCTTCGCGGCAGTGCCCAACTTCGGACCGTACGTCGGGGCTGACAACTCACACTGCTACGCCAAACCAATCGATTCACGCAGCGCAGCGCACACCGCAATGGCCTGAACCGGGTTACTCGTAGCTGCGGCCGCCTTGTCCCAAGTGGGCGCGGTTGAGGGCTTCGATTTCCTCATCGCTCAACTCGTCGAAGCTTCGGGCCTCATGCTTGTCACTCCGCGAGAACCGCACGAACATCAGGATGATGAGGGGAAGGTCCACTGTCTCGGCAAGGAACCACATGAGGTCGCCCGCGAGTTGCTGGTCCCGCAAAGGTGACGGGAACCAGCCGGGTTGGTTTCCAAGGATCGCGGATGCGCCGTCGAGGATTCCAGGGCTAAGCCGCATCAGCACGCCGGGTACAGCGTCTGCGAGCAGTTCGATGAACACGAAAATGAACTCGACCACAATCAACGAGCCCGTGTGCCCGGCGCCGTCTTCCATGATGGGAACCGACATGAAGAGTCCCATCACGGGCACCAGCACCGTGAGGATGACATCGGCGGCTGGATTGGTGCGGAGCACGTAGAAGAAGGGCGTCAGGAAGATCGTGAACATCGCCAGGCCCAAGAGCGCCGCCACGAGCGTGTTGCTGAGCATCCGGACAAGCCGATGCCCAAGGACGGCCTCCACACGCGCCGCTCCAGCGGGCCCCAGGGTCTGCCTTGCCAAGGTCAACGGCTTGCCGAGCCCCACCAACAGCGGAACCACGAACAAGTAGGACGTCACCTTCAGTGTGAAGGCCCACCGGAGGTCGTGGCTGTACGCCGCTGTGAAACCGAAGCTGAGCGCGGCAAAACTGCCCAGGCCCAAGACGAAGAAGGCGATCGAGTTCCAAAGGGGCCAGCGGAGATTCCGCCGCCGTGCCGCAACGAGGCCCTTTGAATAGAAAAATGCCGCAAGCACAAGGATGATCAGCGCGGGCCAGTTCATCGTCCATGCGCCCAGGACAACACCCAATGGTGGCATGGTCACCGCCCCCGGCCGGAAGGCGTCGCGGAAAGCTGTCCAAGGATCGGGGCAGCGAGCGCCCAAGCTCGAGGCCGGACGGTCAGTCCGAAGCAGGGATTATCGAATGTCATGGCTTCCTCCAGCGCATTCCCGGCGTGCCGCATGGTGCGCGAATCGGCGTGTGGTGTTGTGCCCTGGACCGGGTGCACCCTATCCATGTTACGGAGTCGCGCAAACCATGGCACACCGCGGAAGACGCAGGCACCCCGCCTCCGCTAATCTCGCCATATGGAAAAGGCTGACATCACATTCCGGACCCGCAAATGGATTCGTCCGGAGGACCTCAATGCCAACGGCACGCTGTTTGGTGGAAGCCTGTTGAAATGGATCGATGAGGAAGCGGCGATCTACGCGATCCTGCAGCTTGGAAACGGCCGGGCCGTCACCAAGTACATCTCCGAAATCAACTTCGTCAGCTCGGCCGTACAGGGCGATTTGGTGGAAATGGGATTGACCGCGGTCAACTTCGGACGGACATCGCTGACAATGCGGGCGGAGGTGCGCAACATGATCACGCGCCAAAGCATCCTGACCATCGATCAAATCGTGTTCGTCAACCTTGGCGAGGACGGTCGCCCCGAACCTCACGGTTACACCGAAATCACTTACGATCGCGACCGCATCCCGACGCACCACCTGACGCAAGTGCTCCCCCAGGACTAAACGTCCGACGTCGGGCCCCCACCGAGCGCACGGAAGCGCCCGATCGAAGATCCTCCGGAAACGGGTGCTGGCGGCCGCGAAAATCGCGGCCGCCAGCCTATATTTTCCGACGACGGGAGTGTGTGCCGCCGGAAACTTTGGATCGCCTCTGCCAAGCGAGGCGGAGGCGCTTTAGCGCCGGTCGAAGGTGAGGCCGCCGGGAACCTGGAACGTGGGCATCAGTTCGAGCATGCCGACGTTGACGTGGCGCGGGGTTTCGATCGCGTAGTCGAGGGCGTTGACGATGTCATCGGTGGTCAGCGATTCGTAGCCTTCGTAGTAGGTCTTCCATGCCTCTTCCATGGCCTCGGGCGAACCGCCCATGTTCCGGCCGAAGATTTCGGTCTCGACGCGGCCGGGGCAGATCTCGGTAACGCGGATGCGCTTTCCGACGGTGTCGTTGCGCAACTGCCGGGAGATCTGGTGCACGGCGGCCTTCGTGGCGTGGTAGGCCGTGTGCCCGTAGAAGTTGTACAGGCCGGCGATGGAGCTGATGTTCACGACGTGCCCGAGGTCACGCTCCACCATGCCGGGCAGGACCAGGCGCGTCAGTTGGAGCAGGCCGCGGAGGTTGACGTCGATGAGTTCGTCAATGTCCGCCGCGGAAGAGTCCAGGATGTTTCCGGGCCTGGAGACGCCGGCGCAGTTGACCAGGACATCCACCTTCAGCTCGCTCACGACGGCGGTCAGCGCGGCGGTGTCGGTCAGGTCGACGACGTGCGGGATGGCACCGGTACGTTCGGCCAGTTCGGCGAGACGGTCCTCGTTGCGGGCCAGGGCATGGACGGTCAGGCCCCTCTTGGCGAGGCGCTCGGCGATCGCGGCACCCATACCGGTCGACGCTCCGGTGACGAGGGCGGTGTTGTAATCGGAAAAGGACATCGGATCTCCAAAGGTGGGACAGGGGCGGGCGCCCGGTGGAATTATTTAGGCGTGGCGGAGGGGTTTGTGGGCGCGGTTATTAGCTGCATGCCGCAACCGTTAGGTCCTGCCACTGGGGCCGGCATCCGATCCCGAGTAATCCGAAGACCGTGTTGACGGATTCGCGGAGGGTTTCCAACTGGGCCCGCGAGCGTCGGTGCGCGGCAGTTGCCTCTCCCACGGTGGTTTTCCTGAAACGTACTTTGTCGCCTGGCCGGGCTTGGGCAAGCACATCCAGGCCCATGCTGGTGACGACGGCGAGGACTGGATATCCGGCCGTGACGCCGCGTCCCCGGTGCAGGACGAGCAGTTCTTCGCGGGAGGGAACCTCGACGGCGCCCACTGGCACGCCGCGCGAGAGGACTTCGCCACTTGAGGTTCTTTCCGGGAGCTGCCCTCCGAGCCTCAGGCCGATGTGGTTGCTTCGGCCGCTGACGGCGTATTCCGAGGTGAACAGCAGTTCTCCGGATTCGCCGAAGTCTTCCACGTCCGGTCCGTCGGTCACGTCCACGAGCAATTGCGGGCCCATGTCCGGCCGTTCGATGCCGAGCCTGAAGAGCGGAAGGTCGAAGTACGGTTGGCGGACCGGCACCACGCTGCGGCGGGTCACGAGTTCGGTTCCTTCCCTGAGCTGCAGGCCGAATCCCACCACCGTGTCTGGGGCGCAACTGCCCAGCAGGGTGGGTACCTCAAATGAGCCGTGGACGGCCAGGTAGGCGCGGAGTCCCCGGTTGATTGCCCGGATTGATATCGTTTCGCCGGCCCGGACGGATATGGGTTCCCATTGGCTGGAGGGACGGCCACCCACCGTGAGCGTGAGGGGCGCTCCCGTGACCGCGATCAGGATGTCCGACTCCGCCTTCATCCTGAAGTCGAGGGCAGTGACCTCGATGAGTGGTTCGTTGTCGAGGTTGCCCGCCAGGATGTTGGCCGCCCTGGCCGAGTACTGGTCCAGGGCACCGTTAACGGGAAGTCCGAAGCGCGGACCGCGGGTCCGGCCCAGGTCTGTGACCACCGAGTTGCCCGACTGCTGGATGAGGATCTTTCCGCTCATGGCCGTGGCTCCAGTTCCTGGCCGACGTACTTGTCGAAGTCCGCGGCGTCGATCTGGCGGAACCGGAGGATGTCGCCAGGCTTATAAGGCACGAGCGGTTCGCGGCGGATGTTCAACACGGTCAAGGGAGTCTGGCCAAGGACACACCACCCGCCGGGGGCCACAGCCGGGGCAATCACAGCCTGGCGTCCGGCGACGGACACTGCTCCGGCTGGGACGCTGAGCCGTGGGTCCTTGAGCCGGGGAACGGGTTGGGGGAACGCGGGGCCGTCCATCATGGGCGAACCGGCCGGAGCTCCGAGGCAGCGCACGGTGTAGGTCTTCTCCGTGTGGAGGCGGATGACTTCTTCCGTGGTGATCCCTTGGTATTCGGCGACGCGTTCGAGGTCCGGACCGTAGATTCCCCCGTAGACAACAGGGACGTCGAATTCACGGGGTGCCGACGCTTCTCCTGCCAGGCTGCCGATTTCGAGGAGGCCCAGCTTGACGAACGCGCGCACTTGGCGGGCCGAGACGAGGACGGGATCGAATTCCACGAGGACGGAATCATAGGTGGGTACCGCGCCGTGGAGGCCTTCGGCGCCGCAGTCCTCGAGCCAGTCGGCGAGGCGGTGGACCGTCAGCCAGTTGTCCTCGCTCGCGCTTGAGAGCGCAACGACGCGGAGTGCGGAGTCTCCGGATTCGTAGATCTCGGTAGGAACCGAAGCGGACATGTCAGGCCGCCTTCCTCTTGGCATCCATGACCTCGGCGAGCGGGGCGATGCGGACGCCGGCCGAAATGAGTTCCGAACGGATCAGGCGGGCGAGTTCGACCGCGCCGGGGTTGTCGCCATGAAGGAGGACAGTGTCAGCGGAGATTTCGAGGTCGGCGCCGTTCGCGCAGCGGATCTTGCCTTCGCAGACCATGCGGACGGTCCGCTCGACGATCTCCGAAGGATCGTGCAGGACCGCTCCGGGCTGGCTGCGCGGGACAAGGGTGCCGTCTTCCTGGTAGGCGCGGTCTACAATTCCGACGACGGCGACGTCCAGTCCGGCGTTTCGCGCTGCCTTTGCCAGTTCGCCCTCTTGGGCGACGACGATGAGTTCTTTGTCTACGCGGACCGCTGCCTCGGCGACTGCCGCCGCATAGTCGGGGCGTACTGCTACGAGGTTCCCAAGCCGGCCGTGCGGTGCGATGTGGGTGACCTTGGTTCCGTGGAAAGCGGCGAAACCGGACAGGGCACCCAATTGGTAGAGAACGTCGGTGCGGACCTCGTCAGCGCTCAGGCCCATGTCCCTGCGACCGAAGCCACGGAGGTCGGGGAAGCTCGGGTGTGCGCCGATGCCTACTCCGCGGCGAACGCACTCGGCGACGGTCGCGTCCATGATGTCCGGATCGCCGGCGTGGAACCCGCAAGCGATATTGGCGCTTGAGACAATGTCCAGGAGATCGAGGTCGCTGCCAATAGTGTAGGCGCCGAATCCCTCACCAAGATCTGCCACAAGATCAATTGTCGGGTTCACGTGTATCTCTTTCCGTTTTTCTGCGATGCGGTGCCGTCAATTCATAATCCCTGCCAAGGAATATTCGAATATCCGGGATGCGGGCGCTAATGCGATTTTCGCCAGCCTGCTCGAATTCTTTCTAGAAGTCTCGCACCCCCGGGCCGCCCCGCACAAAGACCTATTCGCTATCACGGGATAGCTCAGGGTTATGACGCCAACCACACGCCCGGGTGGTTCGCGTCATAGCGTCCGCTTCCCAAGCCATTGCCTGCTCAGCGATGATGTAATTTCTTATGTCATGTAGGTCCGATGGGGGCGTACAGGAAGGCAGGCCCATGGACACCCGGAAGCTCTCGTACTTCGTGAAGATCGTGGATTCGGGCAGCATCACCAAGGCAGCCGCCGCCCTCCACGTCGCGCAGCCTGCCCTCAGCCAACAAGTCTCCTCACTGGAAACCGAGCTGAAGCAGCGCCTGCTGATCCGAAGCAAGCAAGGAGTGGAACCGACAGCCGCCGGGCACACCCTGTACCGGCACGCCCAGACCATCCTGCGACTCGTGGAACAAGCACGGCACGACGTAGCTACATCCGGGGCCGCGCCTTCGGGCCGCGTGTCCATCGCGATCGCGCCCTACAGCATGGCCTCAAGCCTGACGCCGCAGATCATCCGCGAAGTGGGCCAGCGCTATCCGGACATCGTGGTGCACCTGACTGAGATTTTCGGCGGCATACTCAGCGAGGCAATCAAGAACGGCCGGCTGGACATGGCGCTGATCTACGAGCCCGGGAAAATCCGCGGCGTACAGTTCACCACAATGATCGTGGAAGACCTCCACTTGGTGACCCACCCGGACGTCGACGTCGCCCACGGGCGGTCGACCGTCACGCTCGAAGAGGCCAGCAGCCTGGGGCTGTTCCTTCCCGAGAAGAACCACACCCTCCGCCAGCTCATCGAGAAAGGCCTCGACGAGCAAGGGCTGGAGTTGCGGCTCGTGGGCGAAGTGGAATCGGTACCCTCGCTCGTCCGGCTCATCCGGGCCAACCTCGGTGCGACAGTGTTGCCGAAGTCCGCCGCCGACGCGCTCTTCCCTGACGAAGACTTCAAGGTCCTGCGGATTGTGGAGCCGGCCCTCCAAAGCAAGATTGCCCTGTGCACCCCGGACCACGAGCCGCTCTCCGAGGCAGCATCGGCCGTCCTCATGGTGGTCAAGGAAATGCTCCAGCAACAGCTGATGAGCAAATATGCGGCGGACTCCCCCGAGGCCTGACCCATCCATAACAACCGCTTATCCGTACAGTCGTCTTTGGTCTTATTCAGCGGCGCTTTAATTTCCTAGTGTCGCGTTTCTGAAGTAGTTAAGCGGTTGGCTTTTGCGAGGATTTGTTCGGGGGTTTTGGTCCAGACGAACGGGTGGCATCGGTCGTTCCAGCCGGTGATGAACTGGCGGATTTTCTGGTTGAGGTCTTTGACGCTTGTGAAGACGCCGCGCCGGATGGCCTGCCGGTCGATGATGCCGAACCAGACTTCGACGAGATTCAGCCAGGATCCCGAGGTAGGAGTGAAGTGGACGGTGAAGCGGGGATGGGCCGCAAGCCATGCCTTGACTTCGGGGGTCTTGTGCGTGGCGTA
>NZ_SMRU01000045.1 GCF_004354015.1 Arthrobacter terricola | reverse complement strand
CACCCCTCCGGGTTCGATGAGCTCATGCCCAAAACCATCGCCACCGCGACCGTGGACCGGCTTCTCCACCACGCCCACCTCTGCCAAACCAGCGGCGAGTCCGTCAGGCTCATGCAAGCCCAAAACGGAAAAGGAACCCGCCCCATGAACTAACCCAAAAACTGGTCAGGCGCCCTGAAACCCGGCACGCCCGGGGCGCCTGACCCTGTCCAAAAATACTTGCCGCGACTGGTCAATCACCTGCCGCCATCGGGCAAACCAACCTGCCGCCACCGGTCACTTCTAAGCTGCCGTTGACAAATTTCAGAGGTCGTCTGCACGGATGTCAGAACTCGTCTGCGCTGCTGGCCAACCGAGGAAGGCATGCACGTCGCCACCAAAATGCGGGACAGTGACGGGCATGCCTTGTGCACAGGTGTCGGGCAATCAGGGGGCGGTGTCCGGGATGGAAGTCTCCACGGCGCTCGAGTGATTGCCGTTCCTGCGGGCATGGATCCCATCGGTCGTGTTGGTACTTGAAGTTCACCGATGGGCAGTCCTGTTGCCCGGTCGATGATGATGTTCTGGCGGATGTGAGAGGCTTCCTCCAGCTGCCCGATAGCAATGCCTTTCCGGCCGTCCAGCGTAGCTTGGTCATCAGCCATCGACACTCCCGGGATCAGCGCGGCGGCCTTATACAAGTCTGCGCGGAGGTCGGCTGGGACCGCGCCGGTTCGACGAAGGTCAGCGATGGATACCAGCGATGAATACAAGCGCCTCCCCATCGATGGATCGGCCTAGGCGAATAGCCTCCGGCGCCTTCAAAAGGCAGGACCCTGACGCCGATCGCCTCAGCGTCTACGTGAATGGGTGTTACCTGCCCTGCTGCCGGCGCCGTGAATCCCGCCAAGCCGTCTGCTAGCGCGGCGGCCTCGAGTCCCTGGTGTGGATGGCGTGTTCGGTCCAGGTCCAGACCTGTGGACCTGCGGCAAAGGTTCCGTGGAACAGGCCGAAGGAGGGTACTCCGCTGCTGCCCTCGTGCATCTCCCAGAGCTGGTGTTAGGCGGCGTATCGGGCGCTAATCGGCCGGAATACTGGACTGACTGCGTTGACCCGCTGAATGGCCCAAATCAGCATTCCTTGGCTGGACACACTGTCGTTGCTCGTTTCGTGGGTACGGTGCGGGTCGTTCATTCGCCGTACATGATGCTGGCGAGAAACCTCTCGAGGTCCGAGACCTCGGGCTGCCGAGTTGCGCCGTCACCCCCGGCATCGTCGACTTCGAGGTAGAGCCCGGCCCAGGGCGCCGCCGTGATGCGGGCGCTCGCTCCGTGAGGCCGAACCTCGGCCGCAACCGAATTCTCAGCCTCGCGACCGGAACGGGTACTCCACCGATGAGCGGACTGACCGTGGCGGAATGCCGCAGAAAAGGTGCGCTGGATGATGGTCATGATGGCTTCCTCTCTGAAGCAATCGAAAACTTACATATGTTCATAAAGTGATCGTCGCGCTCATTTAATGAACGTAGCTTCAGCATGACACGCATCACTACCGCCGCGCAAGCAATCGCTGGTGGTCCTACAGGTTTTGATCTGTCTTGAGCACCGAGGGGGAGTCGTCGTGGCAGATCATGATTCTTCCTCGGCCGTCATTCTGGATCAGCCAGAAGATCGTCCGGTCGACGTTGATCATATCTATCCGCCCGGCGGCAACACTGCCGTCCCGGCGCAGGACGCTCACGGTGTCATTGCGGGCGAGCTTGGACCAGTCCGGTAGCGGCCTGATGTCCCGGTCGGCGCGTAGGCGAAGCAGTCGGCTGTGGTGTGAGTGCATGTCCGGAGTTCCTTTGGTTGCGGGCGAGGGGGGCGCCACGGCTACGGCGAGGCCGCGGGTCGGCGCATCATGCGACAAGCTGAATGTTCATAAAATGAACGTTACGTTCAATGTAGAAGTTAGATCGAAAACCCCTTGCGCAGCAAGGTGAGATGGGCCACAGCGGAAGCATGTTCGTAAATTGCACGAGGCGTTCGAAAATTCCACCTTCCAGCTTGAACCCGGCGGCCACGCCCTCCGCGAAACCGGAACCCCCTGACGACAAACCCGCGCCGCTTCCCCTGAGCCCCAAAGAGCCCACACTCCAAGAGGCCGCTGCCTGCGCGGACGGCTGCTGCATCCCGGCGCCTCCCGCTGTCCCCGGATGCAGCCAGGATCAGGAAGGTGCGCACTGTGCGGCTGCTGTCCTGGTTCAGCCTTGTTTGGATGGTTCTGGAAGGTGCCCTTGGCCTCGTGGCGGGAGGGCTGCCGGGTCCGTGTCCCTGGTCGGCTGGGCCCTCAGTTCCGCGGTCGAGGGCTTGGCGAGCGTCATCGTGATCCGGCGGTTCACCGGCTCCCGGACCTTGTCCGAAACCACGGAAGGGCGCGCACAGAAAGCGGTGGCGGTCAGTTTCTGGCTCCTCGCCCCCTACATCGGAATCCAGTCGGTCATCGACCTGGCTGCCGGGCACCGGCCGGGAACAGCCTCCCGGGCATCGTGCTCACGGCGGCGAGCCTGGTTGTCATGCCGGTCCTCGGCCTCGCCAAACACCGCCTCGGTGCGCGGCTGTTCGCCGCCGTCGCCGTCAAGGAAGGCAGCGCAGCCTGGAAAGGCGAAGACTGCCGCTGAAACTCCTGCATCCTGAAAGGGCCGACCGTTGCGTTGATTTCCGGTCCGAAAATACCCTGGAGAATCATCCTTGCCGATACCGCATCCGTATTCCCAGGCACTGCAAATGCTCATTACCCACACCTGGAGAGCTTGCCCGGCGGGCGGATCACGATGACCCTGTGCCCTTCCGGGTCCAAAGTCTCGGCCGAGGTCCTGGCATCTTCGTAGCTGCCGGCTGCGGTCCTGCTGGTCGAATGTGTGCCGTGAGGGCTTCGATGGTCAGGATGACTTCCCTGCCTGGATTCGAAGTTCCCCTGGGCTGTTCAGGATGCTTGGGCAGGCTCGGCTGAGTTTCTGCCGGGAGGGGAGTGACATCGTGTGGGAAGCGGTAACGCACGTCATGCTGTTGCTCCGCGGCTATTTGTCGCCGCTAAAGAGCGCGGGAGTACAGTTGTGCTGGTAGTCAGGTCCGCACCGTCTACGTCCAAGGAGCCCGGGTATGAGCGTGAATGAGTACGAGGCCTCACTGATCGTCAGGTCCGGAGCGGAGTTGTTGCGGGTGGCGTCATCTGACCCGCGTTCGGATGAGGGCTATGAGGAGGTGAAAACCAACCTCTCTGAGGCATTGGAAAGCATCGCGGAAGCCCTGGGGAACTTTGAAGCCGGGGTGGGAGTACCGAGTCGATCTACTGGCTGGATTCAGGATCTTCATCGTGTGGCGGACGACTTAAGAAAAGGCGAAACCCAAAACGGTGCCGATGGCATGGAGTAGCCCCCCGGAGGCGGGATGGAACTTTTGCTGGCCTGTCGCTCCATGTGCCTGGCATTGCGGGCGGAAGTCCAGGTGACATCAGCCCGGAGGGGCGGCCATGACTGGTGAGCGGGGACCTGTCGTACGTCTTGACCCGGTTGTCCTGGTCTTCAATCCGGGCAACCCCGGCATGGCCGCAAGCATCTTTGATCTGCAACGCAGTCTGACCGCCGGACTGCCGGAGCTGCCGATTGAATTGCTGCGACTGAGTTTGCCGGGCACGCCCGCGACCTTGCACGGTCCCTGGCGGCGAGAGGGGCCCCGCTCATTGTTTCGGTCAGTGGTGACGGGGGATACCACGAGGTCATCAAAGGGGTGATGGATGTTCCGGAACCAGGGCGGTGTGCACGGTTATTGGCCAACATATCCCGGATGGCCAAGTACAGGACGGTCAGCGAGGTGGACGGCCCCGATGATGGCCTGTTCGAGATTGTGACGCTGCCCAATGCCGGGCGTCGGAAGAGCGTGCTGATGACTCTTCGGGCTGCGACACCGGGCTTTGGGCGCCAGCCAAGCGTGAGCGGCTACTCCTTCACAACGCGGGATGCTGTTCCTTGCAGGATCGACGGCGAAGTCATTCATCTTCCGGCCGCCACGCATGTTCTGGTGGAGAGCGCCAAAGGCGCCCTGGCCGTTATCTGACCCAGGGGCGCCTTTGCTGCCATCCGGCGTCGGATAGCCGAACCCGGCCTCAGGGCCGAGAACCGCCGTCAGTCGAAGTGGATTTCGGCGGCGGCCTGCCGGATGGATTCGAGCCGTTGTTCTTCGATCAGTCCGAGGGCATCCAGTTCTTCGGCCCGTTCGGAGCGCTCCCGGGCGGCCTGGGTGGAGACCTCGCTGAGAATCATGCCGAGAAGGTGGGCCAACCCTTCTTTGAGGTCCGTGAGGTTGGTGTTGGTAATGAGGAGGCGGCGGTCTGAGACGCGGAGTTCTACGTCGCTGTACCCCGCATCGGCCAGACGGCGGCTGATGCCGGTTCCGTGGAGCAGATCGATTTCCCTCGGCTGAGGTCGGCGTGAGAAGACTGCCGGGACGGTGTAGCGCGAGGGACCGCGTGCCGTGCCCAGATCATGCGGCAAGGCGGACGCGAGCACACCGCTAAGCATCAGAGCGGAATCGGCGCGTACGGAAGGAAGGGCTTGGGTGGTGGTCATGGCGTTCTGCCAACGTTCTTGAGGATGCACTGTCGGACCCGCGAGAACGCGGAGAGACCGTGACTTGGGGTTCAGGGACCCGGGTCCGGATCCGCTGGAGGAGAGCGTTGGCTGTTGGCCGTTCCGCCGAAGCAGTCCGGTCACGGCCGCCCTCATTGTCCCGGCTCTCCGTTGCGTCATCGTCGAATGTGACTCGACGCTTCATCCCAGCCTTTTACTGGGGCTACGGAGGGGGCGGGCTCGTTCTGCGCGGAACCGGATTTCCAGTCACGACGTCCCGGCACACTTCAAGTGTACGCCCCCACGGCCGGGGGCCGGGGTGCAGGGCCTGTGACGTGCCAGCGCAGTCCAGCCGTAGCCGCGAAATCCCATCACACCCTCGTTTCCGCACAGCACATGGGAAAGCGGCGGCGCACCCGCCCGGGAGGTTGTTTCCCCAAACGAAGAACCGGCCGAACCGTAGACGCTGATTAACGAGCGGGTCACCGGGCAACAGCGCATGCACCGGCTGTTGCGAATGCCCGGTTTCGGACCGGTAAGGTCCGTCACGGGCTGCCGGTGACCTGGTGGTTGATCAGGGCCTGAGGTTCACAATTCAGGGGCCGTTGGCTTGACCGTTTCATCGCTCTGCTCGTGACCAGCAAGGGTGCGCTAACCCTAAGTAGCCAGCCCGGCTGTTTATCGGGATTGCTCGCTGGAGTTTAGACATCGCTCTTGGATGACGCGGAGACTCTGCTACGTGGTGGGTGAGAGCCGGTCTCGCTCCAGGCAGGGCGTGCCAACGTGTCCAAAAAGACTTGAAGTCCGGTCGAAAGCGTGTACACAGACCGTGGACATGTTGTTTTGGCTTTGCTGCCCGGCTAGCCACCAGTCGCGATGGCACCGGGCGATGTGCGATTGCTTTCTTTTCGGCCGGCCCAGTCGAGGATGACTTTCATTCTGTTACGGCGGGCGGTTTGTTCACCGGTACCAGCCAGCCGACGGAGCGTTCAAAGGTGGCATCAAGTGTGCCCCCGTTCCCGGTCCGGTGCTGGGCAGGGTGTAGAAGTTGAAAACCCCGGCTGGGGCGCCTATTGCATCCGGTCGTTCCTTCGCCCGGACCTTGGCCTCTTTCGGATCCTTCTTGGGAATGGTTTCCCTGGTTATGTCGGAACCACTGAGATGGATATCCAACTTGTAGTCCCCTCCTTGCGGTTCTACGGACTGGTGGACCGGGTCGCGCTCGTCTGGTCTGCTGATTAAGACCTGCGCGGAGGCCCGAAGAATCGACGGCTCCACGTGGCTGCTGCCACGCGATGTACTTTCCATCCTGAGTCATGAGATGACGGTCTCCGCGGTGTCCTGGTCGCTGACCACGAAGGCAGGTCCGGTAACATCGGCATCTGAACCACCCGGGCCTTTCAGACACAGCATGAATTGTTCGGAGCCGGATTGTTTGGAGGAAATCCACCCTTTCCTGAGGGTGGTTGCGCGGCGTGTGCCGACATACCCAGCACCAGGCCCGGCGGAACTAATTGGGTCTGCAGGTCCCCAAGAGATTCGTCATGGTCGCTTTGTTCATCCGGCCAAAGGCGCTGAAGCAGCCGAAGGGCGGCGTCGGGGCGCATAATTGGACATGTCAACTTTTGATTCCCGGAGTTTTTACACGCGTGGTAATTCCTTAAGTGTTGGGGCTTCACGGGAACATGTCGAACGGGCGCTGCTGAGCTTTGGGGCGACGGATGTTCGATCCAGTCACCGTGGACACCTCAGCGCCATCGCGTTCAGGGCATGTGGAAGGCAGTTCCGTATTGTCATCTCTGTGCCGCACCCTGACGGAATCCCTGCTGTCCCGGGTGACGCCGCTGAAGTCCATGGCCGAGGAGTCAAGGCAAGAGACCTGGAGCTCGATGCCCGCAGGTTCTGGTATGCCTTCGCCCTGTCAGTTGACGCCAAACTGGCAGCGGTGGCAGCCGGGG
This sequence comes from Arthrobacter terricola, assembly GCF_004354015.1. Taxonomy (GTDB): domain Bacteria; phylum Actinomycetota; class Actinomycetes; order Actinomycetales; family Micrococcaceae; genus Arthrobacter; species Arthrobacter terricola. The sequence goes on along the minus strand of NZ_SMRU01000045.1, from coordinate 24,898 downwards.
TTGCGACGATCGAATCGGAATTTCTCGCCCATGTGGTTCTCCCTGGGAGCCGTACCGTGATTGACGAACTCGAACCAGTCATCGCGTCTGCCTACCGGTCCGGACACCGACCTGTAATCAGCAATGCCGCTACACCGCTGGCCGGTTAGGTGTCCTGCCGGTAGGCCCCTTGGGTAAGTCCTGGCCGGCTGGGGCAGCTCCGTAAAAAGCCTTCTGATCGCCCGGATCGTCCTCACAGCGCTCCTTCCACTGATGGATCGAACCAACAAAAAACTGATCCTCCAACGGACTGCCTGTGATCATCAGGCGCGTTCACTTCCAGCCATCGTCCGGAAGGGGCACGGCCGCGGTACCCCCTGCCTGCCTGCCTGTTGCCTCATTGCAATACCTCCGGGAAGAGTAATACGTTGCCTCATTTGAAAACCTCCGGATGAGTGCTTCGTTGCCTCAGTGAAAAACCTCCGGGAGGTCAGTTGTTCCAAGCCCTGTTGACCGGTTTGAGGGTTGCCGGTTTCTTCGCCAGGGCCAATGTTTCCAGCTCGGCGGTGAGCGCGAGGATCTGGCGTGAGAGGGCTCCGGGTTTGATCCGCTTGAACGCTGCGTTCATCTGGATCACTGGACGCTTATGCATCCTCTCGTGCCGGATGGCCCTTTGGTGGGGTGTGGCCGGGGTGTCGTGTTTCTTGGTGACTTTCGCGCCGCGGCGTTGTTTTTCGATGAGTTTCTGCTGGGGCAGCAGGTAGTTCGTGAAGACGCGGTCAAGCTCCCAGATCTCGCTGAGTTTCGCCAGCTCCGCGGAGGTGTCGTAGCGCAGGTAGCCGGCCAGTTCCCTCACCCTGGCCCAGTTCTTCTGTTCCACGTGGGCTCCGTCGTTCTTGTTGCCGGGGCGGGAGCGGGTGAACGTGATCTCGTGTGCGTGGCAGTAGGCCAGCAGGTGTTCGTTGATGAACTCCGAACCGTTGTCCGAGTCGATGCCGATGATGGGGAACGGGAACACGGCGGTGACGTGCTCCAGGGCCTCGAACACCCATTTGGCGGCCTTGTTCCGCACGGACCGGTTCACCGTCCAGCCCGTGGCGATGTCCGTCACCGTGAGGGTGCAGCAGAACTCGCCGAAGCTGTTGCCTCCTTCATGGCCGACCAGATCGATCTCGACGAATCCCGGGACCGCGTCATCCCACTCGGCCCAGGTGCGGACCGGGATCTGGGACTTGAGCAGCGTGCCCGGCTTCGTGTGGGACCGTCCCCGCAGGACCATCTTCGCCCGTTCGCCGGCCAGTTTCCGGTCGATGGTCGCCGCGCTCATGCGCATCAACAAGTCTGCCTGCCCATCGGTGATCGCCAGTTCCCGGTCGCGGCGCAGCATCGGCACCAGGACGGGCAGCATCGGGGCCAGCAGCTTCCCTGCCGGTGCGCAGCTGCAACAGCCCGCATACGGAAATGGATGGAGCACCCCGATGAACGCTGGGCAGGCTTCAGGACAGGAACGGCCGGTGTTGATGATGCGGACGCTGGTCCGCGGTCTGGCATGGGACGTGGGGCTGCCGCTGGCTGTCTACTACGTTCTGCACCTGGCCCGCGCCACCGACTGGGTCGCGCTGCTGGCGGCGACCGGAGCCGCCGGCTGCCGGCTGTTGTGGAGCGCCTTGAAGCAGCATGTGCTGAACCCGTTTGCCATGCTGATGGTCATCATCTTCGGGCTCGGCCTCGTTCTGTCTTTCCTCACAGGCGACCCGCGGTTTCTCCTGCTCAAGGATTCGGCCATCACCGGTGGGCTGGCCATCCCGCGATTGTCGCATTCTCCTGCCCGGGATGCCCAAGGGAACACCGTGCTGAAAACCAACGGCGAAGACTCGCTGCTTGTCAACACTATCGGCCCCTACACGGGCCGCCACATCATCGACACCCGCTCAACGTCGAACACGACCCAGCTCATCGTGAACGCCAACGCGCCCTGGACGATCACCGTGTCGGATGTGTCCACGGTCAAGAAATCCTCTGGCCCGGTCAGCGGGCACGGGGACGACGTGCGGCCACACCGTGACCTTCCATGCACGGCCCGGAGCCACGGGTTTCCTTCGAGCCTGCTCCTGAGCGCAGCCCACGCGACGGCATCAATGACCTGCCTTCTCCCGCCGGCCATCGTTCCGCAAGACCTGACGCGGAGCCACGATACGGTGCCCGGCGCGTCGGTGGCGGTGGTGATCTGGTTAAACCGATGGCCGTGGATCTTCCAGCGCCCGGATCGCTTTTTCGATCGCTTTGATCCCCGCTGGTTGTAGACCAATCAACCCTGGAGATTGGAGCCGCCACGTCAGTGATCGGTCTGGGCCTTCATTGAGCAAAGTGGTCTCGAGTTGACAACTTGTCATACCGAAGTGCCGGCGTTGCAGCACCGTCGTCGGTCCGACCGATCCACGAGGTACCGAAGCCACTTCGACGGGAGCTATGACACCCTTCCAAACAGAGATTCCGCTTGCTGAGATCAAAATGATCGGGTTTGCGAGGGCGATTGAAACAGGCTCCCCGTTTGTCGAATAGGGCGTAAGTGCACGCAGAAACGTCGAGTCTACTCTCGCGATGAAAGCAATCCCGTTGTGAGCCAACGGCAGCCGCATGACGAGGCGTCGGGCACGAAGCTTCATGAGTGAGAATGTCCACGTCACGAGTACCATGAGGCAACCCGTCCAGAGGACAACTGTCGAGAAGATGAGTAGGTTTTGACTCGCCCGATCAGGATTTGCAGCAGTTTGCGCGAGAAGCCTGAGGGCTGCAGTGAGCGTCAGGAAGAGACCGAGCGGTGAAAGGCGTAGCCAGGAACAGCGTTCGCTTCGTTGTCGACTTTCACTCATCTGCTATCCCATTCCCCAATTGGGGCAGTTCGGCCAGTCATTGAATGAAGTCGCCCATGCCACCCTGTGTGCATCAAACCCTGGCGCGCCAGCAACCCGGGGAAGCAATTTCACGTGCTTTGCCGCACTTCGGACGTCCACTCCAACCGGAGCAGTCACCGCGGCCAGCAACGACCTTGATCGGTGTCACATTGCCGTCCTTGGGATTTCCTCCCCTGAAGGCCAGGTCGTATATCCCAAGGCCCTTTCCTTCCGGTATTTGGGCATGGCCGTGAAAGCCGCACCGGCAATGACTGCGAGTTCAAGAAAAAAGAGTGCGGCGAAAGAGTAAAAGAGCCACTGCGGAAACCAGGTGCTGTTCGCCGAGAATGCTCCGACAGCGAAGAACGGCAGTGTCCCGTACAGGAACCAGGTCGTATAGAAGGTAACCATCCGGAAGCTTCCTGCCGCCGGCTGCACCGGCATGGATGACCATTGCGCCCGCGGTATCACCCGCAAGGCATCGCAATTCCCGGTATCTTGATTGGCCTCTTCTATATGCTGACTCCCCGGATATTCGATGTACCCCAGTTCCAGACCCGACCCGACATGGGTCCAAGGTGATAATCGGACCTGGGAACCGTCCGTGGCAAGAGCGGGTAGTACCTGATTTTTCGCTGCCGCCCCTCGCGCGTATGACAATTGGCAGCGAATCGGCTTGACGGCGCAGTCATCCCGGGAGAGGGTTGGCGCATGGCAACCCGGTGCGTTCATGTCATCGCCGCGGCGGCTGTCGTCATATCCGCGTTGAGTGGATGCGCGGAGCCGGCAGCCCCGAAGAACGCCGTCCCGCAGACTCCGACACCCACCGTTTCCGCTGTCCCTTTCGCGCTGCTCACGCACTGCGGCATTCATGAGGTCAGGGTGGAGGACACTTTCTACGTGGCCGACCAGCCGTTGGACGACGGCAACGGCAACCCTCCCGCGGGATGGGGCAACCCGTTCCAGGAGGGCACCATGACGGTGGACGGCGGAAAGGCGGTTTTCCGTGACGACAGCGGCCACACCGTGACCTTCCGTGAACGGCCGGGGGCCACTTCCTTCCTTCGAACGTGTTCGTGATGATTGCAGTTCATCTCAGCGGGCAAATTGTCTGCGTCGACATGGACGAGGTGGCGTCCGTCGTCCTGCACCTCCCCAACCACATGGCCCTGACGCGCGCCGAGCCCGGGTGCATTTCGATCACTGTCGCCCGCACCGGGAATCCGCTGGTGTGGCAGGTCGATGAGCGGTTCAGCGACGCCGAGGCCTTCTACGCCCACCAGGACCGGGCGGCGAGCAGTGAGTGGGGCCGAGCCACCGCCAGGATCGAGCGCCGCTACACGGTCGAAGGTCTCTGAGGTTTCGAACATCGCCCGCGATCCCTTTCCGGTCTCATCTCGTTGGGCAGCGATGGCTGTGACGTGGCCGGACCCCTGCCGGGTGAACCCCAAGCCAGCTCGGTTATCATCCGGGCATGGGGAAATACAGTACGGGATATTTGGCCCGGGATGAACGGCGCGAGCGTCGGAAGAGGCTGCGGCAGAAACTTGCCTACGTCGGACTTGGGGTGCTGGCTGCGGCGACGGTGCTTGTCGTCTTTCTGGCTTTGCGGCGCTGAACCGCGGTTCTGTCGGGCACGTCGCGACAACAACCGCGCCGGCGGGCAGAATCATGGTCGATGCAGTGGGGGTTTGCGGCGTTGTTACGCGTGGATCCCGCGCCCTGTCATGACCTTGTCAGCGGGGCGCGGCGCCTGTCGTTCGCTTCACGCGCGGGCCATCCCGGCATGGCACCGGAACAGCCTTCACGCCTGAATGAGGACAGCCTCAGTGACGTCTTCGGCGCGCAGTTCGTGCACGGTCGCCTGCCAGTAGGAGACCTTCCGATAGTTGGCCGGGTCGAAGATCGACACCCAGCTTGCCTCGATCTCCGGAGAAGTCATCGAACAACGCGTTGAACCGCACACTGTAGGCGTCATCGCTTTCGCCGGGAAGGGCCAAGATGTTGGGCGAGCCGTTGAGCACCCGGTGCCAGTCATCGAACTCGGACAGCAGCACGCGTTCCCGCGGAACGCGGCAGGTCAACAGCACCTTCCCGCGCCCCAGCCGGCAACGGTCCACCAGGTCCCGGCGCCCGGTCTTCGCCCACAACCACAACGCGCCGTCGCCCCGGGTCGGGAGGCGTCGGGCACGATCCGGCCCGTGGACAGCAACTCCTCAAAGGCGTCCGCGGCCTGCAGGGTATGCAGCAACAGCACCGGCGCGCCAAGGTCGTACGGGATGCGCCCCGGCGGGAGTCCACGCTCCGGGCAGGCAGTGCGGATGGGAAACCTCATGCGACGGTCAAAACTCAAGAGGCAGTCGTTGTGGTGCGCAACTGGCTGTCCTGCATGTCATTCATGGCTGCGATGTCAACTCTCCGTGCTGTGGACACCCGCAGCGGTCTGGGCGGAATCACCGGACCGCTGACTGCCAATACCGGGTACCCGTTCCAGATCCTGGGCAAGGCCGGCCGCGGACCCCGGATTGTCGGCATGGACCGCCTTTGTCGGACCTGCTCCCGCGCTAACGGTCAGGCGCCCCTCAAGAGATCTCTTGAGGGGCGCCACCTGTTCAGGCAATCCGGGGCGGGGTCAGTCCGGGCTGACGGATGGACTCCGGTGTTGGCTTGGCTTCATCATCTCGAACTGCGGGATGTCGCCTGAAGTCGGGCCGCCGCGGAACTTCGGCGAGGGTACCTGGCCCTCGCTGACCCGTGCGATTTCCTGTTCCTCGAAAGCGGCTTCGGCTCCGAGCATGATGGCGGAATCCTCGTTGGTGATTTCACCGCGGAAGGCCCGGACCATGACGGAACGGTCGAACTGGCCTTCCCATTTCGCGACGATAAAGGTTGCCACGCAATTGCCGAGGAGGTTGACGACGACGCGCATGGAGTCCATGAGGCGGTCTGCGCCCAGGAGGAGCGCGACGCCAGCGACAGGGAAGATGCCCAGAGCCGTTGCCGTGGCCGAGAGTGCCAGGAAGGACGAACCCGGGACCCCGGCCATGCCCTTGGAGGTCAGGAGCAGGACGCCGAGGGCAGCCAACTGCTGACCGAGGTCAAGGTGGTGTCCGAAGGCCTGGGCCAGGAACAGCAGTGAGATCGAAAGATAGATCGCGGCACCGTCGAGGTTGAAAGAATACCCGGTCGGAACCACCAGGCCGGTCGTGGCACGGGAACATCCCGCGTTGGTCAGCTTGGTCATGATCCGCGGCATGACAGCTTCAGTGGACGCAGTGCCGAGCGCGAGGAGGAATTCCTCACGCGTGTACCTCAAGAAGTGCCACAAGGGCACGCGGGCGAAGCTCCAGGCGACCAGGAACAGCAGACCGATGAAGATCACAGCAGCCCCGTAGCAAGAGGCAATCAGGAGGGCATAGGTCCCCAGGGTGTCCAGCCCGTACTGGCCGATGATGAACGCCATGGCACCAAAGGCACCAATAGGGGCGACCTTCATGATCCACGACATGATCTTGAAAATGAGCTCCAGGACCGTTTCCATGAGGCTGATCACCGGGAGGCACCGTTCGCGCCCGATCACGACGATCGCCGCACCAAAGAAGACCGAGAAGAAGAGAACTTGGAGAAGGCTGTTGCTGGCGAACGCACCGATGACGGAGGTCGGGATGATATCCAGGATGAACGATGCCGCGTTCTTGGGCGGCGCGGTACCGGTGGCAGCGTTCAGCGCGTCCTGCGACAGCGTGCTGGGGTCGATGTGAAGTCCTGCACCAGGCTGGACAAGGTTTCCAACGATCAAGCCGAAGACCAATGCGAATACAGTTGCGCCGGTGAAGTACAGGAGCGCCTTGATCCCGACCCTTCCGACCGCCTTGACGTCGCCGACTGCTGAGATGCCCGTGACGATCACGAGGAAGATCAGCGGAGCGATGATCATCTTGATGAGTTGAATGAAACCATCGCCCAGTGGCCGGAGGGCGGACCCGATATTCGGCCAAAAATGGCCGATGAGTACACCTGCGACGACGGCGATCAGAATCTGGAAGAAGAGCGACTTGTACAGTGGCTTCTTCTTCCGCGGGGCCGAACTCGCCTTCAGCGCCGCAGAGTCTGGGATCTTCATTGATCTGAACCAATCAGTTTGAGGATGGCCCCTGATTTCGGGGACTGATTTCAATGTAATCCGGCGCACATCATTCCACAAGAGGGAATCTAATTTTCACATTATGGAATGAACTGAATGCCTCTGCGGTGGGCTGGCCGAGGGCTTGTGGACAGATTATGACCCTCGAGGGGCGTCCTAAAGGCGCGAACTGTACGCAAACGCACCGCGGCGACCCACCAAGCATCGATGGCCGGAGCCGCAGCGGCGTGGCAGACGGTCAGCTTGCCCTGTCGCGCGTGCCGGGTGCCGCCTAGGCTTGATGCCATGAGCGCGGCCCCTGACGTCCCGGGATCCCTCGGCGCACGCGTGTCCGAGGGAATCAGGACCCTCACACCGGGGTACTTCGCCCTCACCATGGCCAGCGGGATTATTTCGACCGGGCTGCAGTTTGAGGGAGTCCCCGGGGTCTCGGCGGCACTCCTGGCGGTCTGCGCGCTTTCCTATGTGGTGCTCGTCGTGCTGAACTTCGTGCGCTTGGTCAGATATCCCGAGGAGATGCGCCGCGACTTCACGGACGCCCGGCGGGCGTTCGGTTTCTTCACTTTCATCGCCGGGACGGATGTGCTCGGCGTCCGGCTCGGAACCGCCGGCTGGCCGGGTGCGACGGCGTTGCTGCTTGGCGTCGCGGTTGTCGCCTGGCTGGTACTCGGGTACCTTGTGCCGTGGACGGCCGTGCTGGGCCGGGACGAGCGGCCCCTGCTCAAGGATGCCAACGGCTCGTGGTTCGTCTGGTGCGTTGCGACTCAGTCGGTGGCTCTCGGCGCGGCGTCTGTCGAGCCCCTCGCCGGACCGGATCCCCGTGCTGCTCTGGCGCTTGTGGCCGTTGCGGCATGGTCGGTGGGGCTGATCCTGTACGCGGCGGTGGGGATTTTCGTCTCGTTGCGGCTCATGGCCTACAGGATCCTGCCCGAAGACCTGCGTCCGCAGTATTTCGTGGCGATGGGGGCCATGGCGATCAGCGTCCTGGCCGGCGCGCGGATTGCCGGGTTGCCGGATGCTCCCATGGTGGACGCGACCCGCGGCCTGGTGGCCGGCTCGTCAGTGGTGTTCTGGTCTTTCGCTTCGTGGCTGTTGCCTGTGCTCCTGGCTGCCGGGTGGTGGCGGCATGTCATCCACCGCGCGCCGCTGGCCTATGAGGCCGGTCTCTGGATCGTGATCTTTCCCCTGGGCATGTACGCCGTGGCCGGCATCTACCTGGGCCAGGTCGACCGACTGCCCCTTGTCGCCTTGATCGGCCGCATCGGGCTGTGGGTGGCACTGCCCGCCTTCCTCGCCACCTTCGCCGGGATGACCTGGCACCTGTGGAGCACTTTGGTGCGCCCGGATGATCAGCTCAGGCGGAACACTCCGGGGTAGAGATTTCTGGTCCGACGGCGGAGGCGGCCCATCAACAATGCCAAGGCAAGGCCAACGAGAACGGTCGCAGCCAGGAGCAGCAGAGCGATGGCGTAGTTGCTCCGTCTGCGTTGTACGTTGCTGCCATGACGAGCGGGGGATCCAGCCGCCGGGCCCGCGCGCTGCACTGACGACGCCGACCCTTACCTGCCGGGCGGCCTGTGCGTTGGTGACCAACCGATGGTGACTTGAGGGATGGGCTGCGCTTGGGCGTCGCCCCGGCTTGTCGGCCGTTCCATATGCCCCAAATCTCCGGGGAGCAGGCCGCAGGTGTTTTTGGAGCGGTGAAGGAGGCAGGCACCTTGGGGTGCCTGCCTCCTTCTGTTGTTGTGCCCGTTGCCGCACCCGTCTTTCGGGTTTCCTGTTGCGGTGGATTGCGGAGGGACACTATCGCCGGACGGGCCGGCAGTTTGTGGGGGCCGATGGTCTTGGTGTGGCCGTTTGCTTTGCTTCGGGTTTGTCAAAGCGGGTCCGGTGCCGGCTGGCGCCGCGCGGCCGTATGGGCCGGTGTCGATGCTTCAGTGTGCGAGGGCGGGCTCGGTGAGTTTGATCGTGTCCGGTTCGGTTGGCACGTACCCGGTTTTGAGTTCAGTGTGGAGCTTTTCGGTGTCGAGTTCGTGTTGCCATTTGGCGACGGCGACGCAGGAGACGATGTTGCAGACGGTGCTGGTCAGGGCACGGGCCTCGCTCATGAAGCGGTCGATGCCGACGATGAGGGCGACACCGGCGAGGGGCAGGGTGGGCATGACTGTCAGCGTGGCGACCAAGGCCACGAAGCCGCTTCCGGTCACGCCGGCTGCGCCCTTGGAGGTCAGCAGCATCATGCCGAGCATGAGCAGGATCTGGCCCCAGTCCAGGCGGATGTCGCAGGCCTGGGCGATGAACATGGAGGCCAGGGTGAGGTAGATGGCCGTCCCGGTGAGGTTGAAGGAGTATCCGGTGGGGACGACGAGTCCGACGACGCTGCGGTCGCAGCCAAGACGTTCCAGTTTGGACAGCAGACGCGGGAGCACGGGTTCGCTGGAGGAGGTGGCGAGCACGATCAGGAATTCGTCCTTGAAGTAGCGCAGGATCCGCCAGAGGCTGAAGCCAGTGATCCTGGCCAGGATGCCCAGGCCTACGGCGACGAAGAGGATGCAGGCGGTGTAGAAGGCGAGGATGAGCATGCCGAGGTTTCCGATGGAGTGCGCCCCGTATTTGCCCACGGTAAAAGCCATCGCTCCGAAAGCGCCCAGGGGAGCGACTTTCATGATGTAGCCGAACATGATGAACAAGAGCTTGTTGAAGCTGTTGACGACGTTCAGGACCTGTTGGCCGGGGCTGCCGAGTTTGCTGAACGCGAAGCCGCACAGGAGCGCGATGACGAGCACCGGCAGGACCTCACCGTCGGCGAAAGCTCCGACGAAGGTCGTGGGGATGATGCTGAGGAGGAAGTCCGTGGGATTGTTGCTGGGCAGCTGGCTGGTGTATTTCGCGGCCACGGACGGGTCGAGGTGGGCGGGGTTGATGTGCATTCCAGCCCCCGGTTGGAACAGCATCACCGTGGCCAGTCCCAGGGCCAGGGCCAGGGCGGTGAGCGCGTAGAACAGCCCCAGTGAACGGGCCAGGGTCGGGCCGACCTTCTTGGTGTCGGTCAGCGAGGTGATGCCGCCGACGATGGTGCAGAAAACGATCGGCGCGATCATGAATTTCACGAGTTTGACGAAGCCGTCACCGACCGGTTTCAGCGAGGACCCGAGGTCGGGCCACAGTGATCCGACGAGGACGCCGAGCGCGACGCCGATGAGTACTTGGACGTAGAGGTGTCCGAGGATGGATTTGATCTTCATTGAACAACTTCCTGGGTGAGCGGCCCTGTCAAAGGATGACAGGGCAGGAGGGGCGTGGGCTAGGCCGTCAGCCCGGCTGCCGGGGCGACGTCGATGTCGGCCGTGGCAAGGTGCCGGGCGGCGCGGTGAAGGGCAACTTCTTTGATGGTGCCGTCCGTGTCGGTGAGGATTTCAGTGGTGATCACGCCGGCGGGTGTGCCGATCCTGAGCAATCGGGGAATGCCGGGGGCGGCGGCAGCGTGCGCCAGCCGGGCCCCCTGGGCTACGACCGAGCCGGGCAGTGCGGCCGCGAGGGATACGGCCACGGCCGAGGTGAGTCCGATGGCCGGGTGCGGGGCAAGCATGGAGAGCATGCGTACCCGGATGTCGTGACTGCCGGCAGGGATGGGAGTTCCGTCGGCAGTGGTGTAATTGCCGGGGCCCGCCACGACGCCGACCTTCGGGACTGCGTTCTGCGGAGCATCTTCGGGCTTCCGGAGCCCCATCATCAGGCCCGCCGACGCTCTGGCTGCGATGAGGGCGGGCAGGTGCTCTGAAAAGTCACCGGCCATGTTCGACATGTCGATGCCGGCCTCCTCGGCCGCGATGAGCACTGCGGGGGCACCGGCGTCGACCAGCGTTCCCGCCATCGTGCCCGCGGCTGTCGGAATGTCCTCTGCCACGTTCCCCGTCGGCAAGAGCGCGCCGGTGCTTTGCCCCCAGGGGCCGTGGAATGACAGGCTGACGGGGACTCCCGTGGCCCGGCTGCCCGGGACCCTGGCCAGACCGGATCTGGGGATCGCACCACCGGGGGTTGGAACGGCGCCGCCCAGCACGGCCCCGGTATTGAGGTTGCGCATCCTGACGGCCGTGATGCCGTCCCGGGGAGCAACGATGCCGGACTGGACGGCGAACAGGGCGACCGCCGTGGCGCAGTTACCGCAGTTGGAGCCCAGCTCCACTGTCGGATCGCCAATCCCGACCTGGGCGAAGAGGTAGTCCAGATCCGCCTCCCCTCCGGGCGTGGCCCAGACGACGGCGGCTTTGGACGTCGTCGAGGTCCCGCCGCCGACGCCGTCGAGCTGCCGGGCATCCGCCGCGCCGAACGCATCGGCCAGCAGGGTGCGGATTTCCTCGCGGCTGCCGGCATGGGGCGACACGTCGTCGGCGTCAAAGAGCCAGCACTTGCTCGTTCCGCCCCGGTACCAATGGCCACGCAGTCCCACGGTTTTCTCCCTTATGTCTGGTAGTAGATGTCGGGCACTTCACAGCGCCTGCATTTCTACGATCCGCGACCTGAGCTTTCAGCACAATCACAAGAAAATCGATCCCCTTTTATTTTTGCTAAACTCGGCTTCATGGCAGATCTCGATCTTCACCGTCTTCACCTGCTTCGTGAAGTCGGCCGGTCCGGTTCACTGACGTCCGCAGCCAGCACGCTGTCCTTCACCACGTCGGCCGTTTCGCAGCAGATAGCGAAGCTCGAACATGAAGTGGGTGTCGCGCTGGTCGACCGCCACCCCCGGGGCGTCGCACTCACCGAAGCCGGCCACGCCCTGCTCGGGTATGCCGAGCAGATCGACAGGACCATCGAAGCCGCCCGCGCTGAGATGGCAGAGTTTGCCGGGCTGCGCCGCGGACAGTTGCGGATGGGGACATTTCCCACCGTCGGGGCTTCCCTCATGCCCGATGTCGTTCTCGCTTTCCGGGCCCGCCATCCGGACGTCGCGGTCACCGTGATCAGCGCGCGGCGGGACGGTCTGCTCGAACGCCTGCGCCGGCGGGACATCGAACTGACGCTGCTGTGGGACTACCCCTGGCAACAAATCAATGACGAGGACCTGACCCTGGTCAGGCTGATGAAGGACCCCACGGTGCTGCTCGTGCAACAAGACCACCCTGTCGCCGGGCGCCCGTCGGTGCCGATTGAAGCCTTGCAGGACCAGGAATGGATCGTGCGCGACGAACACCCCGTGGCCGATGTCCTCCAACGCGTCTGCAATAGTGCCGGTTTCGAGCCCCGCATCGCCTTCGCCGCGAACGACTACCAGGAGACCCAAGGCATGGTCGCTGCCGGCATCGGCATCGCCCTGGCCCCCCGGCTCGCCCTCAGCGCCCTGCGGCCCGACGTCGTCGCTGTCCCCCTCTCGGATGCCCCCCAGCGAAGAATCCTCCTCGCCCACCTCGCCAACCGCCGGCTCAGCCCCGCAGCCCAACAAGCAACAGCCGTATTCCGATCCACGGCGAAACGCCACACACCCACAGGACGCACCGGACCGAGCCCGTCCTGATCGAACCCGGATTGTCATGTTTCATCGTCCGAACCCCCTCAAGTTGCCGAGCGAGTCCGGCATCGCCTTGGGGACCATTGGGGCAATGATGATAGCCAGGGCCGCAACAACTGTCGCAGCAGTTTGGCGTGCGCTTCCACCGGCTCGAGCGGACCTTTGAGAAGTGGGAGCACCTCCGCGTCCTTGCGGTGCTCAACAGCACGCGGGAACTGGAAGGGAACGGCTGGCAGCGTATTGGCGACGCTTCTTTCCCGTGGGCTTACTTCAGCCACGCACTCAACGAACCCCGTGAGCAGGGGCTTCCCGCCCCGGAAATCCTGCAGCCCATCAGGGACGCGAAGACAAGAACAATGTAGGTCTTCGAGGGCTGTTGGCCCTCGCAGGCCCCATCGGCAAGACCGGGGCCCGGCCATCCCTCTCGCCCTCATTGGTCCGACACCGGGCGGCTCTGGTCGACCAAGGCGTCGTTCAGGTCGCGGGGTTGCTGAGCCGCCCGAACAGACGGCGGCTCAGCAACCCTGGCCTAACCTCAAGATCAGCCGATACCGAGGGAAGGCATCTCCATCCGGAACCGGCCAACCATGCCACGAATCCTGAACGATTGAGGAATCGCCGCACCAAAGAGAAGCCGGGGCCGCTTCGTCCCCACTCAATGCACTGGTTAACTTAGATTGTCAATCGGGTGACATTATTTTTCTCTTTACTTACCTGTCGATTGGACTTAGCGTGCTCGACAGGCCTTGTCATCCGACGATCGGAGTGGAGCATGCCCGGATAACAGCGCACCCCTGAGCCCCAATGAAGTGAAGGAAAGAGCATGGGCAGATGGCGGCCGTCCCCACAATCCCCTGACTGTGAAAGTGCAGGACACGGGCGGGAAACCGTACGACCCAATAGCGACATGTCGATGTAGTTGGCGTGCCGCGTCGAATCAAGTCCACCTGAGTCGGATTCATTCCATCTGAGGAGGAGCAATGCCCAAACGTCTCATAGTGTGCTGCGACGGAACCTGGGCGACCCCGGACCAAACCGATGACGGACGCCCATGCCCGACCAACGTCACCAAACTCGCGCTCGGGATCGACAGCAAGGGCGCCAACGAAACCGGCGGCAAGATCGAACAAAGGGTCTTCTACCACCGAGGCGTCGGCACCGGGCGCCGGGACCGCCTCGAAGGAGGCGCCTTCGGCGCAGGTCTCTCCCGCGACGTTCTCGCCGCCTACCGGTTCATCCTCGAGAACTACCAGCCGGAGGACGAGCTGTTCCTCCTTGGCTTCAGCCGGGGCGCATACACCGCATGCAGCACGGCAGGACTCATCAGGAACGCCGGCATTCTTCGCCGCCGTTTCCGAAGTCGCGTCCACGAAGCCTATGCCCTTTACAGAGACCGCACGCCTACCACGAACCCTCGGGCCGTCGAGGCGACTTTGTTCCGCCGCTCTTACTCCCACGAAACCCGCATCCGCTGCATAGCGGTCTGGGATACGGTAGGCGCATTGGGAATCCCGCTTACTGGTCTACCGGGAGTCGACGTCTTCAACCGCCGCTGGCAATTCCACGATACAAACCTCTCGACCACCGTGGACCACGCCTTCCAGGCCCTCGCCATCGACGAAAGACGCAGGCCGTTTGTTCCGAGCATCTGGCACCAGCAGGATGATGCCGGTGAGCAGCAACTCGAGCAAGTCTGGTTCGCCGGCACCCACGGAGACGTTGGCGGAGGAAACCTGAACTCCTCCTTGTCTGACCTCGCCCTGATGTGGATGGCCGATCGTGTCCAGTCCTGCGGGCTGGCGTTCCAGCCGAAGGCCTTTCAGGGTGCCTTGCAGTTCGGACCCGGCTACACCGTTGACGTCGATCCGAATGTGACCGGTCCCATCCACGAATCCCGGAGCGGGTTTTGGAAACTCCTTCCAGCCTACATACGGCCGATCGGGCTGCAGGATCCCGACCATGAACGCGTGGCACCTGCCGCTTTGGAACGATATGAAACCGACTCCGGCTATCGTCCGCCGAACCTGACCAGCTACCTGGACCGGGGTTCATGATGCCTGTCTGCTACCCACCTTCATCCGAGAGCAAGGTCCATGTCTCCCTACTACGCATCCTCGCTCCAATCAGGACAGAGGTAACAGGTACTTCACCACGGTAGGCCCGACGGCCAGCGGTCTCCCTTGCGCGAATACTCTCCGGATCGTCAAATTGTCGTGGTCACATACAGACTGCATTCTTTTCCTTGAAGTTTCTGCCCTTCAAGCTTCATCGAGGTATGGCCGTGGGTACTTCGCAAGTCATTCGTGTCCCCGATCGGCAGCAGGATCCTTCAGCCCTTGGCGTCACGGACGCCAAGGAAAACGGGGACAACGCCAGTTCACGCACCCGCAGGCAGTGATTCACCGTCCGTCACCTCCGACCCTGGCCGCAGTGCACGTGTTCGGGGTGGCCGAGGCTCCGAAGTAGTTCAGGCAGCAGATTCCACGCTGACCCGGCCGTGACTGTAACGGCCGAGGGATCGCTACAGGTCCCTCGGGAAAATCCCAAATGCACTTCCAGGGCGCGAGGATGCCGGGCCGGCAAGTCCGGCGAAGCCGAGACCCGTCGGGTCGGAAGGGCTGGAGCTCCAGACCGGCACGACATTCCATCGAGACCGTCAGCCACCATATTATAACGATTTCGCATACCGACCGAGTACTCGGTCGGTAAGCTGATATTGTTGTGACTCACCCCACATCTGTGGGTTTCGCCGTAGTTTTAGTAGTTCGTCAAAGGAGCCGATCATGAGCATCCCTGCTGCAGATCTCCCCCCACAGTCGTTCCCGGCCGTCGCCGGTCCGGGTGAGCCTCTTGAGAGGGCCAGGGTCGGTGTCATCGCGACGATGGTCCTTGCACGTTTCGGCTGGGCTTTCGCCATTCAGGTTCCGCTGGTGGCGAGTCTGGCGCTGAAAGCCCAGGCTCTGGTCGGCCAGGACCAGGCAGTCGCGGCGCTGGGCGCGGTCACCAGCATTGGTGCCTTTGTGGCCTTCCTGGCCAACCCCGTGTTCGGCCGCCTCAGCGACAGGACCCGTGGACGGTTCGGCCGGCGCAGGCCGTGGCTGGTCGCCGGAGCGCTCGGTTTGGTGGTGAGCCTGCTGGGGATCGCACTCGCTCCGAGCATCATCGCACTGGGGGCGGCGTGGCTGGTGGCGCAGCTCTTCGCCAACGTCTACGCGGCACCGCATACCGCGACGCTGTCCGACCAGATCCCCCCGGTGCAGCGGGGCCTGGTCAGCGGGCTCACCGGCGTGCTGCAGAACGTGGCCATCCTGGCTGCCGCCTACACCACACAGTTTTTCAGCCAGGACCAGCTGATGCTGGCCCTTGTTCCCGGTGCGATCGGGCTGGTGTTCATGCTCGCCTTTGCGTTCGTCCTGCCCGACCGGCCCTTGACGCACCCGGTGGTCACCGAAAAGGGGCTGAAGGCTGTGCTGAAGACATTCTGGGTCAGCCCACGCCAGAACCCGGACTTCGCCTGGGCCTGGATCTCCCGCTTCCTGATGGTCCTGTCCACCTTCATGTTCACCACGTTCCGGCTGCTGTACCTGCAGAAAGAAATGGGTCTTCCCATCAAGCAAGCCGCGGCCGTGATGGCCACCGGCGTGCTGTTCTACACGATCGCTCTGGTGGCCAGCACCTTCCTCGCGGGCTGGCTGTCCGACCGTCTCAAGCGGCGCAAGGTCTTCATCTTCGTCTCAGCCATCATTTTCGCCATCGGCATGGCCGTGCTGTCGCAGGCACACACCCCGGAGACGTTCTACTCCGCCGAAGTTATCCTGGGCCTGGGATTCGGTGCTTATGTCGGAGTGGACCTGGCCCTCGTGGTGGACATCCTGCCCAATCCTGATGACGCGGCCAAGGACCTCGGTGTCTTCAACATCGCCCTCGCCGTCCCGCAGACCCTCGCCCCTGGCCTCGGTGCCCTGCTGATCGGCATCGGCGGAGGACACAACTACGCGCTCATGCTGATCACGGCCGCGGTCATCGGACTCTTGGGAGCGGTGTGCATCCTGCCCGTGAAAAAGATCCGCTGACACGACCCGCGAGCTGAGAAAGACGACCATGACCATCGATACTGAAATTCCCCACGCGACCATTGACGAAGCCGTGTCCAGCCTCGATCTCCGAACCAAGATCCGGCTCCTTTCCGGGGCCAGAATGTTCAGCCTCCACGGCGACACGTCGATCGGCCTGGAAGAGATCGTCATGTCCGACGGCCCGACCGGAGTCCGCGGAGAGGCCGTGGTCGGCGGCCGTCCAAGTTGCCTGCTGCCCAACGCCACGCTCATCGCACAGACCTGGAACCGGAACGTCCTGGCAGAGGTCGGCGAACTACTGGCCGAGGAAGCGCAAGACCAGCAGACCCACATCGTTCTGGGCCCTACCATCAATCTCCACCGCACACCCTTGGGCGGGCGGCTGTTCGAGTGCTTCAGCGAAGACCCGTACCTTACCGGCGTGCTCGCGGCCGCCTACGTCAGCGCTCTCCAGGCCAAGGGCATCGGGGCCTCGCCCAAGCACTTCCTCGCCAACGAATCGGAAACGCAGCGGACCACTGTCGACTGCGTGGTTGATGAGCGTTCCCTGCGCGAGCTGTACCTGTTGCCGTTCGAGATCGTCGAGCAGGACGCCACGCCCTGGACGGTGATGGCCTCGTACAACGGCGTCAACGGGACCACCGCCACCGAACATGACGAACTCATCAACGGTGTCCTCAAGAGCGAGTGGGGTTTCGACGGTCTGGTCATGTCCGACTGGTTCGCCACCAAGCGGGCTGCCGAAAGCGCCAACGCCGGGCTGGACCTGGTCATGCCGGGCCCGGACACGGTCTGGGACCGTGGTCTGGAAAAGGCCGTCCGCGCAGGGCACGTGAGTGAAGCCACGATTGATGATCATGTCCGACGGCTTCTCACACTCGCAGCACGCGTCGGGGCATTCCCGACGGCACGGTCCTGGCCGAAGGACATCGCCCGCCCGGACAGCGACAAGCGCCGGGAGCAGCTGCGCCGGATCGCTGCGGAGGGCATGACGGTGCTGAAGAATGACGGCGGCGTCCTGCCTCTCACGCCCGGCACCGGCACGGTCGCCGTGATCGGGCGGCACGCCACGGACACCGTGGCGCAGGGTGGGGGATCGGCCCGCGTCCGTCCTCCTCACGTGGTCAGCATCGCCGAAGGACTCGAATCGGCGCTCGGCACCGACTCTGTGACGCTCGTGGACGGGGTCGAGACGCGCACCCGCCTGATGGCAGTCCCTCCGTCCATGGTCCGTGACCCGGAAAGCGGCGAACAGGGCATCAGGGTCCGGGCCTTCGATGAGGCGGGGGAACTCCTCGAATCCCGTCATATCGAGGTCGCGGAACTCGAAGTCGCCGAGGACGGCTGGCTGGCCGGAGCCCACCGGATCGAGCTGTCCGCGGACGTGGCGCTTCCCGCGCCTGCCCGGATGAGGGTGGGTGTCATCGGACCTGGTGACTGGACGGTCGCCACATCCGGGCACACGGAATCATTCACGATCACCCCGCACCAGGGCCCCGGTGGCGGGCTGCACCGGCCGAAAAGCCATGCCTCAGTCGTGCCCCTCGAAGCGGGGGCCCGTATCACCGCGACGACCGGACACCACTACGAGATGCGGATCATCGGACTCGTCGTGACCTCAGCGCCCCGGTCATCGGCTGCCGCGATCAGCGAAGCAGTGGAGGCCGCAGCAGGGGCAGATACCGCAGTCGTGGTGGTCGGCAACACACAGGAGCAGGAAACCGAAGGCCAGGATCAGAAGACTCTCGCCCTGCCTGGGGACCAGGACGCACTGGTCGCCGCCGTGGCCGCCGTGGCGCGCCGAACCGTCGTTATCGTCAATGCAGCCAGCCCGGTGCTCATGCCATGGATCGATGACGTCGACGCGGTACTGTTCGCCGGCCTGCCCGGACAGGAGGCTGGCGATGCCGTCGCGGCCGCGCTGACCGGAGCCATCGAGCCGGCAGGTCGGCTTGTGACGACCTTCCCGCGCCACGACGGCGAAGGCCCCGCCTGGGACCCCAACCCGACGGCCGGACGATTGAGCTACAGCGAAGGTACCGCGATCGGGTACCGGGGCTGGCATCGTGACCAAGCCGATCCGCTCTTCTGGTTCGGTCATGGTCTCGGCTACGCCTCCTGGGACTACCAGGAGGCCAGGGTCCACCAGATGGAGGGAACCATCGTTCGCGGTGTGGAGGTCACGCTGACCAACATTGGTACCAGGCACGGTCGCGAGACAGTCCAGGTCTACCGGGTCCCGCGTGATCCGGCAGACCCGGTCAGGCTCATCGGATGGTCGCAGGTTTCGCTTGGACCCGGTGAGCACGATACAGTTCAAGTCACATGTGATCATCGTCCGCAGCGCGTGTGGGATCCGGCAGAACGCCGATGGCACCAGCTGCCCGGTGGGACCATCGTCATCGCACGTGGCCTGGGAGACGTCCGGGCATCACTTCCGGTGGATAGCGGACAGGAGGGATAGGACAATGTCATACCCCCCTGGGTACCGTATCGAGCGGGAACGCAGCCGGGCCGAGAAGGCCGGCGCGGCCGCGCGGGAAAAGGCCATCAAGGCCGCCATCGAGCTCTTCTCCGTGGGTGGATACAACAAGACCTCCATCGCAGAAGTCGCTGTCCGCACCGGCCTGTCCCAGTCCGGGCTGCTGCATCACTTCCCCAACAAGACGGCGCTCCTGTCGGCTGTCCTGGAGCAGCGCCAGGCCGAGGACAGCGAATTCCTCTTCGGCGGCGCTGCGGCACCCCTGGGCTGGGCTGCGTTCGACTCCCTGGTGTCCTTGGTCGCCAGGAACTCTACGCGACCGGAATGGATCGGACTCTTCGTCCGCATCTCCGCCGAAGCGACCGAATCGACCCACCCGGCCCACCAATGGCTCATCGACCACTACACGGGCATGCGGACCTGGCTGATTCAGGCCCTTCAGCATGGCCAGAAAACGGGCGAGGTCCGCAACGACGCCCCTGTTGAGGCGATCGTGCGAAACACGATCGCCGTGCTGGACGGATTGCAGCAGCAATGGGTTGCTGAACCCCACAGCATGAACATGGTCGCCGAGCTTCGGGTCCACCTCGCCGGACTCCACGCCGCCTGGGGAACCACGAACAACCACTGAGCAGCGCTCCTTTGCGGTGCCTTCGCTCATCACAGCCCAACCATCAACGCGCCTAAAGGTGCCCCGAGGGCATTCCAGCGCGCCCGTTTTCCCCGAAAGGTCCTTGAACATGTCATCCCTGACCCAAGAAGTCTTTGAATTCGTCGCCCGGCCCAACCCGGCAGTCATGGCCACCGTCACCACCGACGGCCAGCCTGTAACGGTGCAGATCGTCTACCTTGCCGAAGACCCCTCCCACCTCCTGCTGAGCATCGCCGCCGGCAACTCCCGCGGCGGACGCCTGGAGCACCTCCGCCACGATCCCCGGCTCGCCATCACCGTCGTGGGAAAGGAGGACTGGACACAGGCCGTCTCCCTCAAAGGCACTGCGGTAGAATTCTTCGAAGACGCAAATCTGGCTGCGATCGACATGATGTCGATGCACTACTTCGGAGCCCCCTACGGCAAACGCGATCCCCGCATCGCAGTGCGGGTCCGCATCGACGAGTGGAGCGCGGAGATCGCCGGCCAGGGAAGCGCCCACCGAACGGTCTGGAGCGTTGCAGATGCCGGGCACTGATCTCCGGCGGTTCCCCCGCTCGGTTTTTCAGTACGGAAGCGAACCGGACGCGCGGTTCAGCTTGGCCAATGAACGTACGTTCCTCGCCTGGATCCGGACCTCGCTGGCCCTCCTCGCGGCAGGAGTTGCGCTCGAAGCGCTCGGCCTGGGGATTCACAGCGGTTTCCGCCTGGCCGCGTCCCTGATGCTGATCGTTTCAGGCATCCTCGCCCCGGTGCAGGCATGGACAGGATGGAAGAAGACCGAACGGGCGCTACGCGATGGTTCCGCGCTGCCGTCGGCACCCCTGTCCTTGCCGCTGGCCGTGCTGATGGCTGCCGTCGGGGTGCTGGTGCTGCTCGGAGTGCTCCTGCGATGAGCACCCTGTTCGACCCCGGTCTGCAGCCCGAAAGAACCGGCCTCGCCTGGCAACGCACTTGCCTGTCCTTCCTGGCAGGGTCGCTGGCGGCGATGAAGGTACTGCCACCTCTCATCGGCGACTGGTCGATCCTGCTCGGTCTCACTGGCAGCGTTGAAGCCGTGGCACTGCTCTTCATCGTCCGTCGACGCTACCTCCGGCACCACCACAGGCTCACAGCAGAAACTGCCGGCCGTCCGCCGCTGGCCAGCGGGAAGCTCGCGGCCACACTCGCCTTTTCCGTATTCGCAGCCGGAATCGTGTCGCTCGCGGTCGCCATCAGGCTCGCCTGACATGACCGTGACAATTGACAAGGATTGCGGGCATTTGTGCCCTACAGAAACCGCCCTGAGGCAAGACCTCGAAGTCCATACAAAACTGGCCACGGCGCGTCATCACATTGAGAATCTACTTGCAGCCTTCAGCCACGCAATCGCCGGAAACCACCAGGACCTCCTCACTGCACTCCTCAGGAACGTCAGGGTCACCCTCGTCGGGTCCGAACACTGCCATGAGCTCGCGCCCGTGGTGCGGCTCCTGCAGTTGGTCGCGCCCTCGGGGACAAGAGTCTGGTTCCTCACCTCAAACCTGGGCGTCGCGTATGAGGACCGGGATGTCACGTTCACTGCCGTTTACCAAATCCTGGATGCCGGTAGTCGCCATAACCGCCTCGGCATCGGTTCGATCCGGGGAAGCCTGCGAAGCGGTGCCGAAACCTGGACTTGGTCGAGTCTTGAAATCACCACCGAACGCGGCGCGTTGCGGACATAAGGGTCTCACCGACAAGCGGGGGAGAACGGTGAGCCAAGTCCGCTGATTCAGAAGGAAACGCCCGGTCAGGATACCGCAGGGCCAACCCGCGCGGTATCGCCTGAACATTAGGCGATACCGCGCGGCATGGGCCGTTTTGTGCTGCTTGTGCTGGCAGGCATTCGCCACATATTCGAGCACACCACACCGTCCACTCACAGACCCCAGGAGCTCGGAAGACCATGATCACCGACAAGATCTCAGTGCAGCCTTCCAGACATGCACAGTCTGTCGAGGAGCGTCCTTGACGCACCTCGATACGTTGGACGCTGGGGGAGCTCTGAGCTCAAGTCTCTTCGGGCCAAACCCCTCCAGCCAGGATGCGCAGCTGCTCGGCAAACAAGCGGGTTCTTGCCTAGGAAACACTTGAGATTCCGCGTATTTGCACGCATACATGTTCTTAACGATCACTGGAGACAAAATTTGAGAAAAAATACGAGTCTAGGTCGAGCAAAAATCAGCATCTCAATTGATCAGGTGCCGAATAGGTTACCCATCCATGAGAGATAGCTGGTCCGAACCAATGTTCAGTTCAGGGGTGGGTGCCGGATTAATCTGCGGCCGTCGTCTTGACTGGCCGACCTTGTGAGAGACGTCTTGAACCCATAGCGTCCCTGGAACAAACTTTTTCTTTATATTTTCCTTTGGATTTAGATAGAACTGTATTCATTCACGGTTCCATGACGACCACGGGGCAACCCGTTTCCACGCGCCACGCGGCGAACGACCATACCGCCCCGTCCCCAAAGCCACTGCGCACCCTAAACCTTGTGGCAACCGATGAGTTCCGCGAAGCACGCTATGCCCCACCGGGCCAGGTCTTCACAATGACCACTATCATCGGAGCAGAATCCGTGGCAGTCATTTCCTCCCACAAAGAGCAATTCGCGATGATGATCGACAGCCGCGAAGACGCGGCCATTCAATCCAACCTCTTTGATATTTTGTGGAACGTCAGCGGAATAACCGATCCACGACAATGACTACCTCAGAAGCCCCAGATAGATCTTTCTTTCGGCCCGGGCCAGAGCGCTGATCTGTTGAATGTATCTACCTCGTGGTAACTATTTCATCATTGCCTTGAGCCGAGCGAGATGGGAGAGTCCGCTTGCGCCTCCCTTTCGCAAAGCCTTCCGCCAGGGCCCGCCGCGCCGCGTTCATTCCTTAGCATGCACCGCCCGCGATTATGGAGAAACCATATTGAGGCTGACCGCGCGAAAAGCAGTTCGATTTCCTTACCGGCGGCCGAGCTCGGCCAGGTCGCCGGGGGAGGCGGTGCAGTATCCATTCCAGGTCGGTCCGATTCACGGCGACGCTGCGAAGGGGTAGCCAGACTCTGGCTACCCCTTGAGAACTGCGACGAGAAGACGCGGTCTTCACCAAGAGCAGCAGTTGCAACTAACCCGATCCAACTCAATCAAGTCGTACGCGCACCTCATACCCTTCGGCCAGGTCGAAGAGCCTCCGGGGATCCGTCCCGAAGCTTTCCAACCAAATCATCCGCGAATCATGGCTTATGGTCTCCACGCGGCCTTCCCGGACTAGCTGACCTCCGTGGAAGACCTTGACATACTTCCCAGTCAACGAAGCCGAGTCTTGAACGCAATTGATTTCTTTCGGGGTAGCCTCCCGCGAGACGTATTCGGAAGAGTTGCACTCGGTTCCCGGGGCCCTGAAGAAGATGTTTGGCTCCTGCATATGGCTCAAGTTCTCTCCGCTGACGGCCGTGAGATGCGTGGTGCCGGTGGTCTTCATGGCTGTTTCGAGGCCCTCGTCCAGGCGCGAGGTGTCGCCAGTGACCATCCCTGGCATTAGGCCGGCGGCGTCGCCGCCCAACCACTGGGCGACGGTGGTGAATTGCTCCTTGAATAGGCCACGCTGGTTTCAGTTTTCCCGCGGTCCTGATTATTTGGCCAGGCACCACCCGATCCCAGCCGACGCCTCCTGTGACCAGTATTTTTGTCCTGGAGCGGTTGAGCATGCCGTTTGCAGCCAGGTCGATAATCTCCGCTGCGACGGCCCATCGGCCCGGTCCCCGTGAATCCGGCGCCAGCTCCCGGGGCTCACCGGTGATGATCGCGTGGATGAGAACCGGGCCACGCGATTCCACAGCTTGGGCAACCGCTCCGTGTTCGCGTGGCCTGGATTCAGCCGCGGCATGGGCGGCAACTGCCGCCGCCATCAAACATGCCAGCGCGAAGGTGGCAGGAAGCGTCCTGCGCCGGGAACGCGGAATACGGGAGAAGCCATCTTGCAGGGACTTTCGCGATTTACCCTGGTCGGGCTGCACACCGCGTCGAAAAACAGCGCCGCGCCCGAAAGCGCGTTTGCGCTGGACAAAGAGCAGAACGCCGGCGGCGAGGCCCAGTGAGACGCTGAGGACCGCGCTCCACGATGAGGGAAGGAACGCCGAAACCGCGGACACAGTCCACGTGAAAATCGCCGAGGGGACAAGCCGCACATCGACGCGGCCCCGATCAAGGCCCACGATTGACGGGGATCTACTCGCGGGATGGTCGGGTTCCCGCCGGWGMTGTGCGCTCATGACCGATGTCCACTCACGTCAGACCGTCACCAAGGGAAGCAAGGTTTCCATCATTTTGGGGCCCACGCCGTCCACGGCATCAAGATCCTCCACGGCCGCGAACGGGCCATGCTCTTGCCGCCATTCGACGATCCGCTTAGCCAGGACGGGTCCGACTTTCGGTAACGCGTCGAGTTCTTCGGCCGTGGCCGTGTTGAGGTTGAGCTTGGTACCGGAACCCGCTGTGCCTGCCTTGCTTCCGCCCGCGGTGACCTCGCCTGGGCCGCCGCGCCCGGGAGTGCTCCCTGCGGTGGGCGCCGGGACGGCTTCGCCTGCCCTGGGTACATGGATCTTGCTGGCGTCTTCCACTACGGCCGCGAGGTTCAAGGTATCGATCTCAGCGCCCGGAACCGGTCCTCCCGCGGCCTCGATCGCGTCGGAAACGCGGGCCCCGGCGGGGAGCTTGACGACCCCGGGATTCTTGACGGCTCCCGCGACATGGACCAGGACTTGCTGACCACCTTCCGATCCAGCCGGTCCTGCAGCAGCCGCGTTCGCCGTCGCACTGGCGGCGCGCCCGGCCACCGAGCTCCTGACCAAGGGCTCGGCGGCCGGCTGCGCTGCGAAGGCCTTCCAGCCAAACCAAGCCAGAAGTGCGAGGCAAGGAATTGCGAGGATTGCCGCGACACGCCACGGCGTACGCCACCGGACCCTTAGCGGACGCTGCAGCTCCGCGACGATCGTGTCGCTGTCATCGTCGGATGGTTCCTTCTCCGGGCCGTGGTGCTGAGGTTCTGCCCGGGCTTTTCCGCTCTGGACGGGCAAGGGCAACAGCGCCGGGACGCCGACGTCAACCCCGAGGCGCGCGGCGAAGCGATTCCGTGCAGCTTGGG
>NZ_SMRU01000044.1 GCF_004354015.1 Arthrobacter terricola | reverse complement strand
CTCGAAGACGGCATCAAACTGATCAACTCCAACCCCTACGGCAACGGCACCGCGATCTTCACCTCCTCCGGAGCAGCTGCCCGGAAGTTCCAGCGCTCCGTGGACGTGGGCATGATCGGCATCAACGTGCCCCTGCCCGTGCCGGTGGCGTACTACTCCTTCGGCGGCTGGAAGGCCTCGCTCTTCGGCGACAAGCACATCTACGGACCCGAAGGCGTGTCCTTCTACACCCGCGGCAAAGTCATCACCTCCCGCTGGCCCGAAACCCACCACGCCTCCGGCGCCTCCTACAACTTCCCATCCAACTAACAACTGGCACGTCGGTGGTTTCATCTCCCAGGTGAAGCCACCGACCCGCCGGTTTGCAGAGGAGAACCTTGTTTCCACATTTCGCCCTCGCGATGCTGGTCCTCGCCGCTGCCGGAATCACTTTGTGCATCGCGACGACAGGCACGATGCTCTTTGCGGTTGGTCTTTTGTTCCTAATGCTCGGATCCGGCGGGTTGTCTGCAGCCTGGGTAACGCACGCTTCCGAGGCGCCGAACAAATGAAAAGGACCGAACCATTAACCTGGGGGCTGGTCGGTGCGAGCGATATTGCGGCAACCCGTATGATTCCTGCAATTCGTCGCGTCGGGGACGCGGTGGCAGCTGTGGTGAGTGGCGATCGGAAGCACGCCGAGTCCTATGCCGAGCGGAACGGGATACCGAAGTACTTCCACAACCTCGACGATTTGCTCGCGGATCCCACTATCAACGCTGTCTATATTTCCAGCCGGAACGAGTACCATTGCCGCCAGACTACGGCCGCTGCCGCAGCCGGGAAGCACATCCTTTGCGAAAAGCCGATGGCGACAAGTCTCGATGAAGCAGACACCATGGTGGCTGCGTGCGACGAGGCCGGGGTTGTGCTGGCGATAAACCACCACCTCCCGGCTGCCGGAACCCACCGGAAAATCCGCGAGCTGGTGACAGAAGGCCGGATCGGAAGGCCATTGAGCGTCAACGTCAGACACTCGACCTTGCTTCCCGAGCGTTTAAGGGGATGGCGGCTTGAAGAAGCACCCGGCGCAGGGGTCGTCATGGATCTTTCTTGTCACAACGCATCGGTGGTGAACCGCCTGCTTGGGACCAGGCCGCTCGATGTTGTCGCAGCGAATGCGAATCAAGGAGTTTGGTCGTCGGGTGTTGATGATGCTTCAAGCGCGTCGATTCGTTACGAAGGATCCGTCCTCGCAGACTTCCAGGACTCGTTCACCTTGCCGTTTACACCTTCCTACATTCAGGTCAATGGAGAGCATGGGAACATTCTCGGGTTCGACGTCATGACACCGGAACCAAAAGGCTCGGTTGTGCTGACCGACAACGGGGGACAATACGAGATACGGGTTGATGACCGTCGGCATAGCTATGACATCACGCTCAAACATTTCAGGTCGTCTTTATACGGGATCTCCCGTCCAGTGGTTGACGGCCTCGACGCCAGGAACGCCCTGGCTGTCAGCATCGCAATCCTTGGCGCAGCCCGCACGGGTCGGCGAATCGGCGTCGATTTCCTGACCGAAGGCCGCATTTAATAATTGGCCTGACGACCTCAGGCCGACAGATGTAGTATCCAGTTTGATCGATGGGCTGAGCCGACCGCGAATGGTGGCCGCCTGATGACGGAGAATAATGGAATCCTTTGTCTTTGCCCTAATCCTCGGCAGAAACGCCGGTGACACAAGGAGCGCCCTGCCCGATGCGCCGGTCCATCCGGAGCCGGTGCAAAAACCGGCGCTGGCCTCGTTGCGGGGCACTCTCGCCACCTTTTTGCATCGGGTTGCCTGGGCAGTTGAGCCCAATTAGAACAGCATATGTTGAGGGTTCTACGATGGCACGCGAATACAAGCTATCGAAATGATTCCCTCTGCTTGTACGCTCCGGGTGGCGCCGCCACAGCAATGTGTCCGTGCGCGATGTGATCAGGTGTCGGCGTGCCCGCAACGACGATGGTTGCGCGGAACCACGGCTGGTCTGCCAGCAAAAAGGGAACCTCCTCTCTCAGCCCTTCTGTTAGCGGCCATGAAAAACTGCCCGTAGGCGGCCACGAAAGTGCCCACTGACGGCCAGTAGAACTGCCCAGCGGGCACATTAACTGGCCGCCGGTGGGCAGAAACTAATGGCCATTGACACCCTTCCATTCTCAGCTGTTCATTGCCCGGACCGTCTCTTCGTACCGGCCGGCGTTCCGCTACATCCTGATCGGCTTGAACCCAGATGGAAGAGTCCAAAAGGGGCGAGAGTTCCCGTCGGGAGGAGCCGGTGCCTTCAATCCACACGACATCAAGTCTGTCTTGAACGCGTACGGCACCTGCCCGACCACGGGCACACCATGCGTCAGGGCGGAAATCAACGGCTTCTCCGCGCCGCAGAGGTTCAAAGGCTTTCACCCGCAATAGGTCCGCCCAGTCGAAAACGAGTGTTGCCAGGCAACGTCATCCGGGTGGAGAGCCGCCGACAAGGGGAGCACTGCAAGGAGTCTGCGGACTGGGGTGTCTTTCCTGCTCCTCCTCGGCCATCAACAGCCACAAGCAGTGGCGTGCCTACGTGAAGGCGCCTGTCACACCCGGGAAGAAGACGCTCTGTCATTTTTTTCCGTAGTCAGCGAGTGCCACTCGCTGACTACGGGCTCACCCTGGCTGACATTCATTCAGGCTCCGACTGCTCTTCGGCGGTCTCAATTTCCTTGAGGATCAGCGCGGTGCCCTCGAAGGCTCCCAGTTCGATGAAGAAGCTGCGCAGATCGTCCACCTGGCCGACAGTCCCGCCACTGAAGAGATCCACCGCGTGGGTGCCTGGCTGCAACTCGGCTGATTGGATGGTGCCGGAGATGTCCTGCCCGGAGAAATTCAGGGCAGTGACCTGTAAAGCACCGTTCTTGACCTTGTTG
Organism: Arthrobacter terricola; assembly: GCF_004354015.1. Classification (GTDB taxonomy): domain Bacteria; phylum Actinomycetota; class Actinomycetes; order Actinomycetales; family Micrococcaceae; genus Arthrobacter; species Arthrobacter terricola. The sequence continues at coordinate 28,621 of NZ_SMRU01000044.1, read as the reverse complement.
ACCATAACCAAGAGACCCCGGTTGGACACCTCCGGTACATCGAGCAAACTGCCTGTTGCGATTCCGTATTCCTCCCGGATTGTGAGGATCCGCTGGAGTTGCCGGGCAAAAGAGTCTGGGTTCCCGAGTTGTTCCGGTAATGCTCCGTACAGGCTTCGGGCACGAGGCATGCCTGCCGAGGAATGGTCCGTGTCCGGGCTGACTCCCATGAGGTCATGTGCGCCTCGATTTATCCAACGGGTGTCGCCTTGAGACGTAAGTTCCTGAACGCTGCTGCGGTCAAGGGCTGTCATGCCGGTCAGGTCCCAACCTGAAAGCGCGAAAACCCCGGGCTGGAGGGCGTTGTACATGGACAGGAGGATGTGCACTTTTCTCACCAGCAACTCCTCTTCCGGGCTGGTGTCACTCTGGCTCCGGAAACCGAGTGCAGCCATGATGAAGCTCGCCGTGGTGCAGGCTATGCCGTTTGTGGTGAAGACGGCGTTGTACGGGCTGCTTCCACCGGTTAGCCGCTCGCGAAGGGTTTGCTGTACGTGATCAGCGAGCTGGGCGCCCGTCAGAGTCTGCCCGTTGAGATCAAATGACTTTTCCCGGTGGCCGACGGCGAAATGAAGAAGCTCGTAGGTCAATTCATCATGGTTCTGCAGACCATGGACTAGCGAAGCCTGGTCGACGCCGATCTCAAGAGACAGCCGAAGGGTCAAGCGCAAAAACTCGGTGTCTCCGGTAACCAGCGCATAGTGGTAGGCGGGACGGGTTATGAAGTCATACGAGAGATCTGGTCCTGATTCGGATGTCGCCTTGATGTCGTCAATGGTCAAGTTCAGTTCTTGGAAGGAAAATCCGCCGACTTTGCGGATCATTGAGCCGATGAGTTGGTTTGCTGCCTCGGACAGCGGGTGGCCTTCAGACCAGCCTGGTTGATCACCGGCGCCCTTTTCCACGCCCAGGAAACCGTTTGCATCAAGTCGTAGTGCGCCCGCGCCGAGGTCGACAAGCGAATGCATTGCGTCCCCAACGATCAGCCGCATTCCCGCGAAGGTGGGATCGAGCCAGTTAATTGAAGGCTGACCCGCCTTGAAGTAATGCAGGTAAACCCACCGGCGTGTTTTGCCCGTGGTGTCCACAACCGGCCGGGTGGCACTCCAATTTGTTTCCTTTACCCCCGGTTCATAGAAAATAACCCGCTGAAGCGGCCCGATTATGTATCCGGCCTTCTGCAATGCCCGTTCCGCGTCGGGGCTGAGATTGGTCGAGTCCGCGCCCTGTGGGACTTCCGGCAGCAAATGCCAGTCTTCCTCTGGAATGTCCACCATGTGATAGATCCCCGGATAGTCCCGGAAGTTCATCTCGGCAAGCCGGAAGTCTGCTCCCTTCCCGGTGTGACCGGGAATGATGTCGTCGATGACGGTTCCGCCGTACTCAGCGGCGACGTCGCACATCCGACGGAATTCGTCTTCGGTGCCGAAAACGGGGTCGAATGCCATGCTGATCCGGTCAAAGTGGCCATCGACACTCGGAGTGTGTGACCAACCGCTGATTCCGCCTGCGAGCTTGACCGGACCTGTATGGATCCCGCGTATTCCGATCTCGCGGAAGGCTTCCCACATCGCAGGATCGCCCAGTGCGGCAAGAAACGACTGCCCGGGCGGGGTGATGAATGAGAGTGGGTACGCAGTGAACCATACTGAGGCCCGCTCGACTGCTGCCCTGGGGTTTGGGTGGGCATAGGGAGTTCTGCCACATGCTCGCCTGCCCTGAAAGCTGGCGTGCGAGCGCGTTGGCATCACCCAGCATCGCCTGGTTTCGCAACCACGACGTAGGCGGTGTTGCGGCCGTCGAACTCAAAGGACGGGCGGTCACCCACAAACTGGCGCCGGCGGGCTACTGGTCTGAGGGCCTTCGGGCGGGCGGCGAAGTACTGCTCATCAAAGTTGACGTCAGGCTCCGGTCCCTGGGCCGCCGTGTTCGGACCCGCGTTGGATCCGCCTTCCGGCTCCGGCTGGATTTCCTCAGTGGTTGATTCCCGCATGGCTTCCTCTCTCTTGCCGTTCCCTTCCGGCGTCACCGTCAAGGTCGGGTTGATTGTTCACCCTTGGACTATCAAACGCGCGCAAACCGCCTGCGCGTACGATCGTACACAGAGCGCTTTCGGATTGCGAGAGACCGGAGGTGTTCAGATCCTCCCGCAAACTTCCCGACACAACCGGTTGGCACATCGTGTTCTCTGGGCCCAAACCGTTCTGCCTGCCCGGACGGCGTTCACGATAGTGGGAACGGCCCGCCGCGGCTGCCCCCTTACGCACCCAGGCCGGCGCACTCCGCTTACCAAAAGCTTAACCTTGATTAAATGAAAATTACATGTATTCTTTCTTATGGTGATGCTGATCACCATCGACGATATTGAGGACACTGCCCACGACAGGGCGCGGTCCGGCCGTATGACCACATCGAGGTTTTCAGCGCACGGCTTACAGATTTTTGAGAGGACGCCATGAGCACTGATGTTCGCCAACCCAAGCCGGAACTCGCGGCGAGGCAACAAGGCGGGGGACGCGGAAGCGGACAACTGCGGGGCACCATGGGCACACTGCAGCTGGCTTTGACTGTCTTGGCGATGTCGGCCCCCATCGGGAACGTCACTGGTGTTTTGCCCCTTGGCATCACCCAAGGTAACGGGATCGGAACCCCGATGATCTACGCCTTTGTCGGCCTGATCTTCCTGCTGTTCGCAGTCGGGTTCACTACGATGACGAGGAATCTGCCCAAGGCTGGTGCGTTCTACACCTACATCACAGCAGGCTTGTCACGGACCATCGGCCTGGGCTCCGGGTTTCTCGCTGCTTTTACTTATCTGGTCTACATGGTGGGCAGCTACGCCTTCTTTGGGGTCTCCGTAGGGAATGTGCTCGATGCCTTCCATGGGCCGGCCGTCCCGTGGTGGATTTGGGGCGCGGTTGCCTGCGTCATCATCACTGTCCTTGGCCACTTCAATGTCGAACTCTCCGGCAAGGTTCTCGCCGTCTTCATGGTGATGGAAGTCGTTCTGGTCATGCTCTTCAATGTGCCGGTCCTCATGACGGGCGGTCCGCAAGGCTACCAGTTCGAATCGTTTGAACCCTCCCATATCTTTTCCGGTGAACTCGGAGTAGCCACGCTCTTCGCCATAACGTGCTTCTTGGGGTTCGAGTCGTCTGCAATTTACCGCGACGAGGTAAAGCGGCCAGAGAAGACGATCCCAAGGGCGACCTATCTTGCGATCATCGGACTTGGCGCGTTCTACATCCTGACTTCATGGGCGTTGGTGACATTCTGGGGGCCGGACCACGTAGCTGCTGCCGGTGCAGCAAATCCGACAATCCTTTTCAACGGCGGGTTCAAGTACTACATGGGCAGTACGTTCACGCAGGTGATGGTTGTCCTGGTGGTCACGAGCGTCTTCGCCGGCGCTCTCTCGACCCATAATTCGCTGTCACGTTATCTCTATTCCTTGGGCAAGGACGGAATCCTGCCTTCGTCCCTCGGCAGGGCACACGCCAAGCATGGCTCGCCCGCCGTTGCATCAGCAGCCGCGACGGCAGCTGCCATCCTGGTGACCGTGCCGTTCCTGTTCAGCGGCCTGGACGCCGTCGCAATGTACTCGTCCATGTTTGCCCTGGGCACCTTTGCCCTGCTGATCCTGTTCACCCTCACCACCGTTGCTGCGCTCAGGTACTTCCGAATCATCAGGCACACGGAAGGCATCTGGAATACAACCATCGCACCGATCCTCGCTTTGGCCGGCCTGATCCTGCTCGTCACGCTGACTTCCATGTATTTCTCCATGTCGATCGGCGCGCCACAGTGGATAGCGACAGCAGAACAACTCCTCCTCATCGCGATCGTGATTGCCGGAATTCTCATTGGACTGCGATGGCGCAAGACCCGGCCGACAGTATTCGCCCAAATTGGCGGGGGCGCGGGTGAACACCACGATAACCGCGGGACGAAATCCCAATCAGTAAACGTCGAAGCCGGCATTGCGGAATAATCAACGCAAGCCGCTGGAGCCGGGGCTTCAAAGGACTGCCCTGCCAGCTTCGGAAGTATCACCAACTGAAGAGGAAACCAGATGACCAAGGCGCTCTATTTGTACGGCGGATGGCCGGGCCACAACCCATACGGGGTGGCCGTTTGGACCCGCAACGTGCTGGAGGAGCTTGGATTCCAGGTGGTCGAATCCACGGACATTTTCGTCCTGGACCAGGACCTCACTGACTACGACCTGATCATCAACAACTGGAACAATGCTCTGCTGAGCGAGACCCTGACCCCATCGCAGGAGGAGAGGCTTCTCGGCGCTGTTCAGACCGGAACCGGCTTCGTGTCGTGGCACGGCGGGGGTGCAGCCTTCCGGGGGAGCGTGATGTATCACATGATGCTCGGGGCAGACGTGTTCTACCATCCAGCCGGAGAAGGTGTCCGCCACCCGTATCCGTTGTACGTCGTTGATCCGGACCATCCCATAACCGTTGGCATCGACCACTTCCAGGCGGCCAGCGAGCAGTATTACATGAACGTTGACCCGCGCAATCATGTGTTGCTGGAAACTGTATTCGACGGCGAGCACATGCCTTGGCTTGACGGGCAAAGAATGCCCCAGGCCTGGACAAAACAGTGGGGTGACGGGCGTGTCTTTTACAGCGCACTCGGCCACTATCTGGAAGACCTGACTGCCGCGCCGGTGGAGGAACTTATGCGCAGGGCGTTCCTGTGGGCGCGCCGCGATTCATGAGCGAGAACCGAAACAATCGGCGGGCTACAATCAGGGCAGCCCGGCCCATCTCGTGGACGGGACCCCTAAGGCAGACAGACAAAGTGACGTGCGCCCGGGGCGGCCGACTCATGTATCGAGACCTTTTGCGTTGCTTGCTGGCGACCAAAAGCAGCCGTTAGTTGGTCCGCAGCCCACGCCTCCGTCCTCTGTTTTGAAGTGAAGCACGCCCGGTAGCACCTGGGACGCCGGGTCATGGAAAAGTGGTCCGGAACCTGTCTTGCGGACGGCGCGGTTGAGCCTGAAATGCGGATATTCAGGATCCAACCCTTCGGTCTTGAAGACGGCGCGCTAGCCCTCGTGACGATGATTGGACGCTTCCTCGATAGCCGCACGTCCGCAGTTTGATGTCTCAGCCTGGTCCTCGGGCGCAGAGTGAACTACTATCCGTCCCGACACAGGCACGTCCCCATCGAAGCTGATCATCTCGGTGTCCTCGTCGTCCATGATGAGCGTCGTGAAGCGACCCAGCGCATCCTGAGACAGGCACGTGACGCAACCCGGCAGCCCGAAGTCCTTGCACTGCGGCAATTCATCTCCGACGTGGGCGTTCCGGTGAACAGTGACGATCACCATCGTCCAGGAATTACTGCGCCAGAGGCATGACTTGTGCTTTAAGTCTTCTGTTATTGCATGCCCCCTCACGTCTGCGGTTGGGGCTCCCGGTGAATTAATGAGAACTCGTACCACGATACGGCCACAGCGTGACAACTTGTGAAACAATAATGACAAGTGTTGTATATAAAGCCGGTGCGCACACAACTGAGGGTGGAGGCGCTGATCATGACGACCATTCGACACCGGGGGAGGAGGCGGCCCTTCGTTGCTGGGGCCGCAGTGTTCGCTGCCCTCGCTTTCTCGCTGACCGCCTGTGCCGGTGGCACTGGAGCCAACGGCGAGTACGTCAAGGTCGATGGCACAAGCTACTACCTTGCCCTGAAGATCAATGGCAGCAACGTCACGCTCACCGAGCTGAAGTGTGATGACAGCCATGTTGCGGCAACGAACCTCGGAACATTCAGCAAGGACAAGGCTCAGATCGTCTGGTCGCAGAGAGGCATCCAAACAAGTAAAGGCCCGCTCACAACCGATTCCGTGTCGTTCACGGCTGCCCCGGGCACGGTCACCATCGGCGGGGAGACGTACGTCGCCAAAGATAGTGATCAAGGCAAAGCCGTTGTCGCCACCGTGAATACGAACTGCACTAACAACTGATCTGCTGATCGTCACGGTCAGCAGTGGTCTCCGACCCAGGGTGTGCCATGACCCCAGCAAATTTCGCTGATATCTTCATGCCGGCTCGACCAGCGACTTCATCAGTTGCTCTTTCCGACCCGGGTTCGCCCGGAAGTTGATTGCTTCGACTGAACCCTCACTGGCTGACTGAATCCCGTGGGCCGAACTGGTAGCGCCTTCAGTCGACGTGCGGATGCAGGATCCTGATTAGCCTCCTGCTCCTCCGGAATGCGCGGTTTGTTGGGTTGTGTCGAAGCCAAAGCCCGTCGCCCACGGTTCGCATTCTGCGGAAGGGCCTTGGACGCACCGTTTGATCCGATACCCGCGGCACGGGCTCTCCTGTTGCTCCCGTTTCCCGGGCCGCCGTTGGTGGCGCCGAGGTTCCGGTTCTGATTCCCGGGACTCTGGTCTCGACCGGCGCCGCCGCTGCCGTTCTTTGAGCCTGCCGCGATACCTGGCCTGGACAGGCCACCTTGTTGCATCACCTGCTGCGCAAGTTCCCGATTGCTCCGGGAACGCTGGATGCCATGTCCGGCCGCAGTCGCGCCCATGCCTGAGCCGCTGTCAGCGGGGCCGGACGGCAGACCCTTCGGGCCGTCTCCGCCTGTGCCATCCAGCCTTTCGGTGCCCCATCCGCCGCCGGGACTGCCGGGCCCATTGCCGGGTCCGCCGGTCGGAACCAAGCCACCCCCTCCGGGTCCGAGCTCACCTGGAGTGCTGCCCTCGAGTTGCGGGTTGCGGTACAGGCCACCGGCGTTGGTCGACTGATTACTACCCCGGCTGCCATCAGGACCTTCCTTGAAACCGCCCGGCGTGGACTTCCCTCCGATACTGCCGCCAAGTCTCTTACCCGCAGCCATACCGGCCGCCGTCCCCAGACCCCCGGCTACGGCCGGCAGCAGCCCGCCGCCAGAGCCCATGCGGGGAGGTGTGTTGGTGTCGAGGAATTTGTCGACGAGCTTGGTGACTGCCTCGTCCAGTGCCTTAAGCACCGCAGTGCGGGACTTCAGCATGACCACCGCTGCGCCGATCACCAGGAGGATCGAGACGAAGGTCATCACGACGACGGCGATGGCTCCCAGATCCGGGCTATTGAAGATGCTGGTTTTGTCGCTGACCAAGGCGGAGATGGGTCCCTCGATGATCTGCGGGAGGGAGGTCAGGACTTCGGAAACGAATTGGTACATGAAGAGGGTCACCAGGATCTCAAGGATCATGGCCGTGGCATAGATGACCACCTTGGCGATGCCGGGCATCACGCCGACCGTGGCGAACGGGAGCGCCGCGACGGTGCCGAACGTCCGCTTCAGTGACCCAGTGACGAGGCCGATGCCGTAGAACATGCCAACCAGGGCAATCGCCGACAGCAGCACCATCGCGTTCGCCCAGTACATGAAACCGGCCGGACCTGCGCCCACCTGGCTCACCGACGCATGGAAGCTTCGGGTGAAGCCCGACGTCGCCTTGTTCGAGCTGTAGATTGTCATGGAGCCGGTATCAAACTGCGTGTTCAGGTAGTTGTACGCCGCCAAGGGTGCCAGATTGCACGCCGCCGGGCTGGTGCCGCTGTTGCCGACGACCACTCTAAAGCCACACGCCTTGTCAACGCCAGCTGAGGTGAAGACTGTGCCCTTGTCGTCGGTTGTCGCTGTCAGACCGATGGTGCCTTTGACGGAGAGGATCGGGTTGCTTCCAGGGGTCGGAGTCGGGTTGTCAAACTTGGTGTCGGCTGGATCGCTGTAATCGTTCCCGCCAACCGCAAACCACTGTTTCTTGTCGGTTACGTCGGGGATGGCAGTGACCGATCCTTGGATGTTCGACTCGAAGTCGGAGGGGTTCACTGTCTTGCCGGAGATGTAGCGTCCCAGCAGGTCGAAGGTGGCGAACACTGCGTTGGAGTCGTCATTGCCTTTCTGCACGCCCGGATCGGTGTTGGCCCAAGTCGTCGAAGCGTCCGTTGTCCTGGAGCCGGACGTGATTCCGGGATACTTGCCGGTCTGTTCGTTGATCGCCAGGGCTGTGTTGCGCACGGAGAACACCGAGGTGGGCTGCGCGTGACCGGTTGCGGCGTCCCAGGTGATGGAGGCGTTCGCCGGTACCTGCAGGCGGTCCTGCATCATCCAGGTGTTGAAGTCCACGTAAGTGCTCAACACAGCCTTGGTGGGACCTGCACTCTGCGTAAAAAGCCCGGCGTCGAACTTGTCCAGCACACCGGTGTACATCGAGCCGATCAAGGGCAGGCCCACGCCGATGAAGACCACACGGACGATCAGCCTCTTCAGCGCCGATCCCCGGTCCATCTTCTTGAAAAAGACCAGGCCGAGCAGCAGGAAGCCGATGAAGAGCGGGACGAAGACATCCCAGGACAGCGAGTTCAGCGTGCCGTACCAGGTGCTGATCCAGTTGACCAGACCGGCGAGCGGGCCGCTGTCATCGGTCAGTGTGGTGTTGCCGCCGTCGGTCATGCCTTCGCCGAAGGTGGGGTTGACGGCAGACACCGCTTTTCCGAACCACATGAACGGGTTCAGGAGCTTGAGCAGTTGGATGAACGCCCAGAACATCATGGAGACGCCCATGGCCATGGCGTAGGCCAGCCAGATGAGGGAGCCGCCGAGGGCCTGGATCATGCCGTCGAAGCCGGCGGAGGAGTACATCTTGTCCAGGCCGAGGTCCTGGTTCGCCGCGCCGAAGTGGGCGTAGTCCTTCATTCCCGGGGCATGGGCGCTGTCGAGGGCGTCGTACTTGATCGTCTGGGACGATCCGGAGATGGCCGAGAACAGCCACTTCAGGGACCCGCTGTCGGTGTCGGCGTAGCCCAGCAGCGAGCCCGCCGTGGCCGGGCTGTTGACGATCGGTCCCCAGCTCTGCTGGTCGACGCCCTTGCCGTTCTTCTCCGGTGAGATCGAGGTGCTGAAGTAGGTCGAAGCGTTCGAGGCCAGGTGATACAGGCTGTAGTCCTGGGGCTTGTCCTCCGCATGGGCAAGCGGGGACACGGCAACAACCATGAGAACCGAGAGGAGCAAGAGGAGCAGTACACCGGTCAGGGTCCGCGCCCGTGTCAACAAGCTTTCCGTGCGCTCGCAGGCATGGGCGAATACCCCGGCCGCCCCTGCGGTGCTGTTCATGTCATGCGTCATGGCGGGCTCCTGTTCGTCTCGTTGCTTTTGCCGGGACCATGGTCGCGCCCTTGGGTACGGCCTTCTCGACCCGCTCCTGGTTGCTCGTGCCGTCGCCCGTCAGGTTCGCTCCCGGCTCCAACCGGTCATTGCCCCGGATAACTGCATACTTCTCCGCGTGTTCAGCCAGGCGCGACCCGCGCTCGAGCTCGCGCCGCTGCTTTTCGCGGCGCGGGCTGATCCCCAGTGCGAGGTCCAGGTGGAACACCACATTGGAGTGGCCGCGTCTGAGATAGCTGAGGTTCTCGCCGCGGCGGGTGATCAGGCGGACCAGGTCCGGCGGGATCCGCTGGTGCAGCTGCTGCTGGTAGTCGGTCACCGTGTTTTCGAGCATTGCGCCGAAGATCGTGTAGTCGGCGCCGGCAAAGCCGTTGAACCGGGCATCCGCCAGCATTCTGTCGGTGTTGTTGTAACTGAAGACCACCCGGCCGCCGCGGGCGTGGAGATGTTCGAACTGCGTGGTGAGGTAGCTCTTCACCCGCCCGTCGATGTTCTCGGCACCGTGGATGATCACGGTGTCGCCCCGCTGGAGCGTGCCGATCGCGAAGCCGACGATGTTCACCAGCTGTGCCATCGCCACGCCTTTGCCGCGGCGCATCAGCCGGGAGAAGTCGTAGATCACGCGCCTGGCGTCCCGGATGCCGTCGACGGCCGTGCTGGTGTGGTTGTTGAACAGGTCGCCGTTGTTGTCCAGCAGGTTCTTCGCCACGCCTTTGAGCACGTTGTAGGCGCGCAGCTGGTCCGGGTCGTTCTTCGAGGAGTTCAAGAGCGTGGTGTGGGCTGTTTCGAGGTAGGAGACGAACATCTGCAGCCGGGGCACCTGTTCGTGGGGGATGCCGACGACGCGCAGGCGGTGCCGGTTCGCTTTGGCGTTGCGGTACCACATGCGCCGGTCGACGTAGAACTGCGTCGCCGTCTTCTCCAGCTCATTGCGGATGATCGAGCCGACGCCGGCGTCCCCGGCTTCGTAGAGCTGTTCGAACATGAGCACGAGCTTCTGCAGCTGCGCCGGGAAGATGGACAGCTCGTCCGTCTCGTCGCCGAACATCTCGAAGGGGTTCACGTCGCCGGCATTCAGGTCCACCCGTGCGGTGAGGCGGTCGAATTTGGGTCCGAGCCTGTCCAGGTCCGCATCGTCCAGGACCAGGTGCACCACGGACCCGTTGTCGAGCATGCAGGCCTGCGAGAGCTTCGAGCACCACAGGTTCGCGATGTGCTGCCGGTCGAGCTGTTCGTTGTAGTTCCCGCGGTCGGCGATGGCTCCGTCGGCAATGACGACGTGGTGGTCGTAGCCGTTGACGTCGAACAACACTGCCGAGTTGTTCACGTCGCCGACCATGTAACCCACGTACTCGCCGGCAGGGTCGTTCAGGCCGTTGGTCACCAGCGAATACGAACCGGCCAACTCGGTGCTGGTGAAATGGAAGCCGTTTCCGCGCTTCTTGTCATTCTGCTTCAACAGTCCTGCCAGCTCCTGGCGCTGTTCGCCGTGGTACGCCGCAACCTTCAGCGTGCCGAAGCGATCGATGTACAACCGCTCGATGCGCTCGATGCTCTCTTCGAGCGTCGGCAGATCAGGAGCCTTGAGCAGCAGGCGGTTCTGAACGGAGAGATAGCTCGCACCATCCTGGATTTCCGCCGTGATGACGTCGATGTTCCCGGCGATCTTCTGCGCCTTGCGTATGGACCGGTTCGTGCCCGTCTGTTCCTGCTCGTCGGAGTCGAGCTTGCTGATTCGCTCCGACTGCTTCGTGTACTGGTCAATCCATTTTTCACCCTTGCGTTCGACCTGCTCGAGCAGCACCGCGGTGACGCGCTCGCCGAGGCCCTCCGGGATCCGGCCGATGCCCCAGAAGGCAGGGAAACCGTCCTGGGCCGCGATGTCATGGACGAATGCCAGGACGCAGCCGACCGAGCCGTCGACCTGGAAGTAGTCGCTGCGGAACAGATAGCGTTCCTTGGGCTTGAGGGCCATCAGGTGCGGATAGTTTTCGAACATACCTTCGAATGCTCTGGCCTCGCGGCGTCGCCACCAGTTCGGTTTGGGGTCGGGCTCCTCGTCCGGAGGAAAGGCCGCTAAAGTCTTCGCCGCGTCTTGACTCGAGGTGTAGGAGTACTTGGAGGGCGCCGCTTGCTCAGCCGACTCGGTCTCAGCGGGTTCGTTCTTCGTGGCCGGGATTCCGAGCTTGTCCCGGACCGTGCTGAGCAGTGCCATCGTGCGTCCTTCTTTCGTCGTCCCGGTACGTGGTCAGGCTGCCTGGTCGGCGCTCTGGTAGAAGACCCGGAGCATCCGCTCGGTCTCGCTGCGGTCGAGCATCGAAATTTCCTTGATCACCAGGGAGGAGCTCTCAGCCTCGACCTGCAGGATTTGATGCCCCTGGCGCAGGGCATTGGCAGTCCTGCCGCGGAGCAGCTGGTACTGGTGGATCGAGGTGAACTTTCCACCGACGTGACCGGTGAGGATGTCGTACTGCTCGTCCAGCAGTTCAATGAGATCGGGGTCGCGGATCTCCAGGTTCCGGTTGCGGTGCTCCAGGTTCGCCAGCTGGTCGACAACCCGTTGCGGCTCCTTGGTCGTGATCTCGGTGAAAGAGCACGAAGTCGGAACCTTCCGCCAGAAGGCGTCACGCCGGTTCAGGATGGCCGTCTGGTCCTCGTCGAAGAGCAGGCGGCTTGCCGAGCCGACCACCATATAGACCTGCCCGGCACTGCCGTCGTCGAAGGTGATCCTGCCGTTCTCCGCGATGTGGCTGATGCCGACCATCGAGTAGAACCCGCCAGGATCCGAACCGCGGCGGACGAAGACTTCCCGTGCTTTCTTCGGCAGATAGGCCAGCAGCGCCGGTACCCGCACGACGCGCAGCTCCTTGGTCTTCGTCAGGCCGCCGAGATAGAAGGTCGCAACGAGGGCCCAGATGACGAAGAGAGTGATGAGCCCGGGATGGGCGTCACGCAGCGGCGTCGCGGTGACGGCCCAGATCGTGATCAGGATCCCGCCGATGAAGAACAGGATCTGCTTGATCGGGCTCGGCTGCAGGCTCATGCCGAAGACCCGCAACGCGATCTCGTGGTCAAGGAAGCTGCGGTTCAGCGGACTCGGGATTCCGTACGAACGTGGGGCCATGTCAGTCATCCGATCTGTTCAGAAGCCGCGCGGGCCCGTCGCTGCGGCAGTCACCTGGGTGCTGCGCTCGCAGGCTCGATCCGCTCGTCATCGGTCAGGCGTCCGGGCATCAGCCGAAGGAAGGAACGATCTTTTTCGCGCCCTTCTCTTCCTTCCACCTCACCGTGGCGTCGTACGTCCTGCCCGTCCTGCGGGACACGAAACCCGTCAGGGCAAGCGCCTCGCCCCTTGCGAGCTTCGCGCGCTCGCCGTCGCTGAATTTCCGGCCCGACCAGGACAACGGCGGCTGATCGACCCCGAAGTCCGGCACGATCTTCTTCGTCTTCGCGTCCCAGCCCACCCTGCAGCTGAATGCATTGCCCGTCTTCGCGCTGACGAACCCGTCGAGCGCAAGCTGTTGCCCGGCGATGAGCGCATCGACCTCGTCCTGATTGAAAGTGCGGCCGCACCAGGCCACCGGAGCGTCGGACACCTGCGGCTGGAAGCCCACGTATTTCCGGCCCTTGAACTCGCCGACTGCGAGCGCCCCGGTCGCCGTGAACGGCTTGCCGGCCTTGTTTGTGGCCTGGAAGGAAATTGTCTGCCCGGCCAGCAGCCGGTCGCACTCGTCGGCCGTGAACTCGTGGCCCGACCAGGCCTTCCTGAAGGCGACCTGCTTCGGGCCGCCCGGTGCTGTCTGCCACACACCGTCGACACGACCTGACACCGCCTGTTCTTTCAGGCCCAGCGTGGCGCGCATGGATGCGGCGTTCTTCTGCATCACCGCAATGTCTTCACGCACCCAATCCGCGACGATGGCCAGGCGTTCCTCCGCTGTTGCTGTACCCATGGCGATGTCGCACATGTCGGCGTAGACCTTCTCGGTCAGCGCCAGATCGCCGATGTGCGTGCCCGGTAGCAGCAGCCAGCTCATCTCTCCGGCCTCGGCGAGCGCGAGCTTGCGGCCTTTCTCGACCAGCAACGGGTACTTCGTGCCCGTGCTCGTCACCTCGCTGTAGGTACTGGTCCGCGTGGCGCCGGTGCCGACGTCGCGCTTCTCCAGCTGCTTCATCAGCCATTTCATGCTGGGGTGCTCGGGTCTTTTGTTCGCGCCCTCGAAGACGAACGGCTCGGCTCTGGTGCCCAGACCCTTGCCGTTACTTCCTCCGAGGTCGTCGGAATCCCGGGCTGCCTTCTCTGCGGGATCGTCCCCGGCGTCCGGATCGAAGACCGCCTTCCAGCCGGCGCTCCGGGGGACGTTGGCGGTGCCGGTGAAGGCCGGGTACTTTCCGACGTGCCCTTTCTGCTGCTCGTAGACGTAGTCCCCGGCGATCATGGCCAGATAGTTCCTGCCCAAAGTCTCGTAGATGAGCCGGCCGGTCTTTCCGAACTTCTGCTCGACGGCGTCCAGCGACGGAGGGACGTTGGGGCCAGGCCGGTTCGCGCCGTGCACGCCCTGCGGCCTGACGTGAGTCTTCCGGGCCGTGCGGTGCGTCAGGTGCTTCACCTCGACGCCGACGACGGCGGCGATCCTGTCGATGAGCGGAGCAAGCTCGCTGAACTGCTCCGGGGTGATGGTCTTGTCTTCGGTGCGCGGATACGACAGCACGCCGCCGGATGCCGGCCCCGAACCCGCCCAAGGGGTCGTGTACTCATACATCTTCTGGTAGGTCTCCAGCACGAACTTCGCCTTGACGCCCTGGCCGACGAGCATCGACGACAGGGCCGCGAGGTCCAGGAGCCGCGGGGGAGGGGTCTGCTTGATCGTTGTGCTGTCCGGCACGACAGGCGACGCCGTGTACTGCTGCGGCACCTGGCTCTTCCGGTCGAACCGCGGTTCCTCCGGGTTGGTGTACATCACGCCGTTTTCGTCGCGGAAGCGGTTGGTCCAGTACGGCTTGCGGACGTAGTCGTTGTGCGCCTTGAGTTGGTCGCCCACGAGCTTGACCATCGCGGACTTCAGCCGGCCCTGGCGGGGCACGATGTCCTTGCCGGAGGTGCGCGCCATGTTGGTGGCGATTCTCGACCACTGCTGGCTGGCGAAATCGAACGATGCGCGGTAACACGCCGTCCTGAACGGCGGGTAGTCCACCAGCGACCTGATCGGCGTGCGGTTCACGAACGCCTGCTGAAGCGAGGCGGGAGATTCATCGGTGAAGAACAGCCTGGAAAACTTCACCCCCGGCTTGTCGAGACCGAGCTCGATGATCGCCCGGATGGCGATCGCATCGCCCTCGAAAGTGCCCGGATCATTGTCCGTCGCGATCGCGATCTCACCGCAGGCGGCGAGCTTTGCCTTCATGTCGTCCCGCACCGATGCCGTGTCTTTGACCGGCTCAAGCGCCCACGAGAAATCGTCGAGGTCCCATGGCAGATTCGCCAGATCCCACGTCCTGTACTTGGTGGCCAGCGCAGGATCGACCATTCGGTGCGGGGCGGTGAATTCATAGAGGTGGCCCCTCGCGTGCGCTATGACGAACTGCTCGCCGTTGAACGTGCCCGAGGCTCCGCCCCAGGCTGCCTGGCCGTTGCGTGCAGCGCTCGGCTTCTCCATCAAAATTCCGACAGTCATGCCCGCCTCCTATGGATAGGCGAATCGTTTTCAATTCCATTCTATCTGACAGATGACTCAGATTGATGATTGAATGATGAGTCGGTTTTGTTCGGTCGATGCGGCCCGCAGGCCCGGTCTTGACTGCCCGGGCGGCTGGCCGCGGCTGGGGTTTCGTTGCATCCCGTACCGCGTCAGGGGTAACGTGAATATTCGAATATATATTCGAAGGATGTGAATGATGCAGGCCTCGCAGCCGGAACCCTTGGCACTCGACGGGCCGTTGATCCTCCCGTTTGCGCCGGAAGCCGTCGCGTGCGGCTTCCCCAGTCCGGCAGAAGGCTACTGGTCCGGCGACCTCGATCTCAGCCGGCATCTGGTCCGCGACAAGGTCTCCACCTTCATCTGGCGCGCCTCAGGCCATTCGATGACCGGGGCAGGCATCCACGACGGCGACCTGCTGATCGTCGACCGGGGGATCACCCCCGTGCCCGGCCATATCGTCATCGCCATCGTCGATAGCGAGTACACTGTCAAGCGGCTCGACGTCATCCACGGACGCGTTGTCCTGCTGGCTGAGAACCCGGACTATCAGGACGCCGTTCTCCACGAACTCTCCGAGATGTCCGTCTGGGGCGTCGTCACCTGGATCCTGCATCCTCCCGGCATCAGGCGCGGTGTCAGACCCCGCCGGTAGTCTCCGGCCGTGACATCGCGTACCCAAGCCCCGGCACCTGACCCGATCGCCCTCGTGGACTGCGTGTCCTTCTATGCCAACGCTGAACGGGTCTTTGATCCGACGCTGCGCGACAGGCCGACACTGGTCTTGAGCAATAACGACGGCTGTGTGGTTGCCGCGTGCCCGCTGGTGAAGGCACTGGACCCGGACATCATGGGCAAGCCATGGTTCCAAATACGCGCCTGGTGCCAGGCGAAAGGCGTCGAGGCGCGCTCGTCGAACTATGAGCTGTACGGCTCGCTCAGCTCCCGGGTCGCGACGATCCTGGGCCGGTTCAGCGCCTGGCAGGAGGTGTATATTCTGTACCCTGAAATCTGTTGTAGCGCGCCGGCGGCCATATCAATGGCCTCCTCGCCGGACCCAGCCTTGGAGACTAGAGGACACCGCGGCGCCACCGACCCGTGGTAGTGGGATTCCTGGGATTGGCATCAGTGGTGACCACGGAATTTGGGAAGGATGAGAAAGCGAAATTCTCACGACTCTTACCGGGGACGCGTTTCTGTAACCCCGATGATGAGGTCTTTCCCTTCGGCAGTGACACTGCACGAGTGGCGGCGTAGCTCGACCGACACGGACGAGTGATGCCACGGAACACCGGGACCACCCTCGAATTCAAGTCGTTGCAGCCACCGCTTGAAGGCTCAGGGAGCTACAAACAAGGCGACCTGTCCGAGGTATCAAGCCTCCGTGGACCTGTTTTTCTGACCGGCACACTTTCACATTGAAACCGGCACCGGATTCCGCGACCAACCACTTTGCCGCGTCCAGGGTCCTCCTTCGCCGGTTCCTGTAGGCCTTCTGCCAAACGGAGGTTGGTAGCCTCAGACGCCCAGCATAGCTCCTGCCCGCTTAGTGGACCTCGTTGATGGAAGTGTCCCATCCTGGGCCGCGTAGTCGGACCTGAACCGGACGGCCTCGGTCGGATTGACCCAGCGGGGAACCCGAGGAAACGCGCATCTCGGCGGGGTTTCACGCCCATAGATAGGAACCGGCGGGCGTAGGTTTGGCGCCTGGAAGTCTCAGAACCCGGTCACTGGGTGAGGGGTGTAGGGGGCTTCCAGTTCGGAGACCTCGTCCTCGGTGAGCTCCAGGTTGAGGGCGGCGACGGCATCGTCGATGTGATGGTCTTGGGTGGCCCCGAAAATAGGTGCCGTGACTGTGGGACGGGAGGCGACCCAAGCCAGGGCTATCTGGGCGCGGGGGACCCCACGAGCCGACGCGACCCTGGCTACGGCGTCCACGATGTCCCTGTCGCCTTCTTGGTACAAGGCCTTGCCGAAGTCGTCTGTCGCGCTACGGAGGCTGGTGCTGCCCCAGTCCCGGGTCAGTCGGCCGCGGGCCAGTGGACTCCATGGGATGACTCCGATGCCCTGATCCTGGCAGAGGGTCAGCATTTCGCGTTCTTCTTCGCGGTAGAGCAGGTTGTAGTGGTTCTGCATCGTGGCCAGAGGGGTCCAGCTGTTTAGCCGGGAGGTGTAGAGAGCCTTGGTGAACTGCCAGGCGAACATTGACGAGGCGCCGATGTAGCGGGCCTTACCGGCTTTGACGATCTCGTGCAGGGCCTCCAGCGTCTCTTCAATCGGGGTGTGTGGATCCCACCGGTGGATCTGGTACAGGTCGACGTAATCGGTCCCCAAGCGCCGCAGGCTGTGCTCGATCTCGGAAAGGACGACCTTTCGGGACAGGCCACCACCGTTGGGGCCGGACCGCATAGCCCCGAAAACCTTGGTGGCGATCACCAGCGTGTCGCGCTGCCCGGAGCCGTTGATTGCGCGGCCAAGGATCTCCTCGCTGGTGCCGTCCGAATACACGTTGGCGGTGTCGAAAAAGTTGATGCCGGCGTCGAGAGCCTTCCGGATGAGACGGCGGCTGGCATCTTCGGGCAGGGTCCATTCGTGTGCCCCCCGGTCCGGACTGCCGTAGGACATGCAGCCCAGGCATAAACGCGAAACATCCAGGCCTGTGCTGCCGAGCTTCACGTAGTCCACAATGACCTCCCCGCCGGCTGACAGTCTGTTCGTCGGCCCGAATGTCCATAACGATATCCCGCCAGACCGGGAAGCTGCAGCAGCTGTTGGAAGACCCTCTCAAACTCGGACCGGTTCAAGGGCCTTGGTCGAAGCGCACTTCTACGGAGGATGTGCGTACCACTTCGAGTGCCAGGGCATCCCTCCGGCACGTCGATTTCCTTGCGAGCTGAAGACCGCTGTACCTAGGTTTGTCCCAACGCTACACCGCAACGTTTCGTCGCCTGTGGGCCGGACGCACCGGGCGCCCGGGGACAACCGCGACAACCGGCGCACTGAAGCGGGCGGCGCGGCGGGAAATGTGGTGGGTATCCGGGCGACGGCGGACGGGCGCCGCCGGCTCCGGCAGCTGTTGCGCGGCCCTGGCGAAGAACCAATGTTTGGCGAATTCCACCATGACAATGTAAACAACGATCATTCCCAGTACCGCCAGGAAGAACGGCATCGGCAAAGGATCGAAGCCCAGCACGCCCGCCAGCGCTGACAGCGGGAGGAAGATACCCGCGGCCACGACACCCAAGGATGCGCTCAACAGGCCAACCGAGGGCCGGCTTCGCAGGAACGGAACCCGGCGGGTCCTGATGGCGAAAATGATGAGGGTCTGTGTGGCAATGGATTCGATGAACCAGCCGGCCCGGAATTCTCCCGGGACTGCGTTGAAGACGAAGAGCATGAGGGCGAAGGTCGCAAAGTCGAAGATGGAGCTGATCGGCCCGAAGAGGAACATGAAGCGCCGGATGAAGGCGATGTTCCAGTGCGACGGTGCCAGCAGTTGTTCCTTGTCCACGCGGTCACCCGGGATGGCGAGCTGGCCGCTGTCGTAGAGGAGGTTGTTGAGCAGGATCTGCCCGGGCAGCATGGGGAGGAAGCTCAGCACTACTGACGCCGTGGCGGCGCTGAACATGTTGCCGAAGTTGCTGGATGTTCCCATCAGCACGTATTTGATGGTGTTCGCAAAGATCCTCCGGCCCTCCATCACGCCTTCGGCCAGGACGCCCAGGTCCTTATCCATCAGCACCACATCGGCTGCGTCCTTGGCGACGTCGGTGGCGCTGTCCACGGAGATGCCGATGTCCGCTTTGTGAAGGGCCAGGGCGTCGTTGACGCCGTCGCCCATGAAGCCCACGGCCCCGCCGCTTTGGCGCAGCAGGGTGATGATGCGGGCCTTCTGCTCGGGCGAGACGCGGGCAAAGATGGTGGCTTCCCGGGCGGCGGCGGCCAGCTCGGTATCGGGCAGGGCGTCCACGTCCGCGCCCGTGAGTGTTCCACCGGAAATCACTCCTAGTTCGGAGCATACTTTTTCGGCTACTTTGGCGTTGTCTCCGGTAGCGATTTTCACGGAGATGCCCAGTGTGGCCAGCTGGTCCAGGGACATTTTCGCGTTCGCCTTTGGCCGGTCGAGGAAAACGAGGAAACCGGCGAGGACAAGGTCCCTTTCGTCGTCAGGCGTGATGTTGACGAGCCCCGTGGCTGGGCGGGTGGCGACCGCCACGACGCGCGATCCGGCGTCGAATTGTTCGTCCAGCATGGCCTGCACGTTAGGCGACGTCGGGCCGCAGAGGGCGAGCACGTCCTCGGGCGCACCCTTGGTGACCAGGCGTGCCGGGCCTCCGGCTTCCCGCACCAGCACACTGGTGCGCCGGCGCTGGTGGTCGAAGTCGATTAGGTCGAGACGCTCGAAGCGGGCAGGATCAAAAGCGGCCGCCCCCGTGCTGTCCCACAGTGCGGCGTCCAGCGGATTCTGCCCGGCCGTGGATTGTTTGGCCTCGGCGTAGACGGTTTCGGTGGCCAGCAGACCCAAAGTGAGGAGTTCGACGTCGGAGACTTCCCGTGAAGCGGGAAGCGCGCCGGTGAAACTGATGCGCCCCTCCGTGAGGGTGCCGGTCTTGTCAGTAACCAGGATGTCCATGTCGCCCAGGTCCTCGATGCAGACCAGTCGTTTGACGAGGACTTTCCGGCGGGCCAGATAGCGGGTGCCGGTGGCGAGGCTGGTGCTCACGACAGCGGGCAGCAGCTGTGGAGTGATGCCGACGGCGATTGCCAGGGAGAACAGCAGCGACTCGATGAGCGGGCGGTGCAGCAGCAGGTTCGCGATGAAGATCAACGTGGTGAGCCCGAGGGCCACCTGCAAAAGCAGGAACGAGAACCGCTTGAGCCCGAGCTGGAATTCGGTTTGTGGCTGCCGTTCTCCCAGGCCCAGAGCGATCCGGCCGAATTCGGCGCGGCCGCCGGTGGCCACCACCACGCCGGTGCAGCCGCCGGACTGGATGACGGTTCCCATGAAGACACAGGATGCAAGGTCGCCCAGGGCCGCCCCGGGCACCGCCGGGGCCGGATCCTTGCCCGCCGGAAGGGACTCCCCGGTCAGGATGCTCTCGTCGCAGAGGAGGTTGTTCGTGCTCAGGAGGCGGATGTCTGCGGGGATGACAGCGCCCAGGCTTAGGTGTACGACGTCGCCCGGCACCAGGTCGGTGACGTTCACATCCTGCGTGGTTCCATCGCGGAGCACGACGGCGCGGTGCGTCACCCGGGAATGCAAGGCTTCGGAAGCCCGTTCGGCACGGAATTCGTTGGTGAAGCCCAAGCCTACGCTAATCAGCAGGATCACGCCGATCACGATCGAATTCGTGGCATCGCCCAGGAAAAGAGACAGCCCCGCGGTCATGATCAGCAGGATCAGGATGGGGCTGGCGAACTGCCGGCCCAACACCGCCCATCCATTGGCCCTGTGCGTCCGCACGGCGTTCGGCCCCAGTTCTTCCAGGCGCTCCGAGGCTTCCGTGTTTGTAAGCCCTGCCGGGCTGGAGCCGAGTTGTTCAAGCACCTGGCCCGGGGAAAGGGATGCGGCCTCGGTGATCGGCAGCTGCAGGGGGTGCCGCTCCTGGACGTTGAGATCTGACATGCCGTATCCGTTCGAATGCGTCGCCCGAGGGGCGCCCTTGGGATAAGGGTACGGCTTGGGCCGGGTGCTTGTGATGCGCGGCAGAGCGTCATGGACCCCGGTGGGTGCCGTTCCGCCCGGGGCCGCGCGGGCGTATTCTTTGGGCAAGGGCAGGAAATGCCAGATCGAGAGTGTGGCACGGAGCCCTGAACGGTTCGAGGCGTCATGGAAAAAGCACCTTTTCCCGCCGAAAATCCAGGGCGGCGCCAGCACCCGAACCAGGTGGTCAACAGTTACGTCGCGCTCTTGGGGCTGGTCCGGGACGCGGGCTTGCTGCGACGCAGGCGCGGCTTCTACATCATCCTTTTCACCATATTGATGGCAGCATGGGCCGGCGCCTGGGCCGGCTTCTTCCTGCTTGAGGACACCTGGTTCCAGTTGCTGATCGCCGCCGGAATGGGTGTGGTGCTGACCCAATTGGGGTTCCTGGCGCATGAGGCGGCACACCGTCAGGTCTTCGCATCAAAAGCCATGAATGAATGGTCCGCGCGCCTGATTGGTACAGGGTTGGTGGGGATCAGCTACGCCATGTGGGTGCAGAAGCACACACCCCACCACAACCACCCCGAACATGATCGACAAGGATCCGGATATCCACACCGGGGCGATCGCCTTCCACCCGCAGGCGGCGGCTTCACGTCGCGGCTTCATGATCCATCTCACGCGCCGCCAGGGATGGCTGTTGTTTCCGTTGCTGTTCTTCCTGGGCGTGAGCCTTCACGTTGATTCGCTGAAGTATCTGCTCTGCCGCGGAAACGTGGACCATCGCTGGCTGGAGATTCCGATTCTGGTATTGCGCCTGCTCATTGTTCCCGCACTGGTGTTCTGGCTGCTGCCCCTGGGTATGGCGTTCGCGTTCCTCGGCGTGCAGGTGGGCGTATTCGGGTTCTACATGGGCGCCTCGTTCGCGCCCAACCACAAGGGCATGCCCATCCTTCCGGCTTCCAGCCGGGCGGATTTCCTTAACCGCCAGGTACTCACGGGACGCAACATCGCCGGCGGCCGGTTCTTGGACACCCTCATGGGCGGGCTAAACCGCCAGATCGAACACCACCTGTTCCCGGACATGCCCCGCCCGTACCTGCACCGCGCCGCAGCACTGGTGCGCTCCACCTGCAAGGAGCATGGAATCCCCTACACCGAGACCAGCCTCATCGCCTCCTACGCGATCGTGGTCCGATACCTGAACGCCGTCGGCCTCTTCGCCGGGGGACCGTTCGAATGCCCCGTGGCGGGAAGCCGCTGAGCCGGCATCAGCAGAGCCGCAGACGAAACAGAAGGATTGACATTTACCGAAGGGAAAGTGACCAGTGGTGGCATCCGAACCAGTCATACCCGGAAAGAGTCCGACGAGGCAGACACCACCGAAGGGGCCGACCCCGGGCACCGGCATTCCCGTTACCTCAGAGGCAAGGCCCAAGCCGACCCGGTCAGGGGTGGTCTGGGTTGCCGTGGTCACGGCCCTTGTCCTGCTGTTGCTGCTGATCATCTTCATCCTGCAGAACCAGGAACCCGCCAGGGTAATGTTCCTCGGCCTCCAGGGCACGCTCTCCCTGGGCATGGCCTTGTTCATCGCAAGCGTCGCCGGTGGAATACTCGTAGCCGTTGCCGGCGCAGCGAGGATCATCCGGCTCCGCTCCAACGCCCGCAAGCATCGGGTGCTCCGCAAACAAGGCTGACCGCCGCTTCATGGGAACCGACTTCGGGAAACCGCGGCCCGACGCCGTGCGGCAGTTCCCTGCTTGCCCTGCGACGGTGGCGCGTTCCGGTGGGAGAATGACTTATGAGTATTAACGTGTCATCTCATGGGCAGGTGATGGACAGTTCGCCGGAGTCAACGCTGCGGCTGACATCGGTAGTGGCAGTTTCCCGGGAGGCCTACGCCCTTAAGGCACCGGCAAGGTACACGGTTTCTGCGGTCTTTTCGCGCCGGGTGAATCCGGCCGAAGCCCGTTCGATTCAGGGTCCGACGATGCACGCACGGCTGGAAGAGCTCGGCTACGGCCACGTCAGCCTCGTGATCGATGATCGCCGGCTGAAGATCGTCAACACCAATCTGGAGGAGCTGAAATCCGGTATGGCCTCCGTGATCGGATCCCTCGTGCGGGAGACTAGCGATCAGATGCGTCTTGAGCAGGAGCAACGGGATGAAGCGGCCCTGGTGAAGAGCAAGGCCGACGATGCCAGGGGAAAGGAAATCGAGGCATTGGCGCACGAGATCACCTTCGACTAGGACGGTCGGTGAAGCGCAAATAGTAGCTGCACCTTCCCTGGGACGTCGGGGACGGCCGTTACCTGCCGATTCGCGGGTGGTGGCCTAGCCGAGCGTGGCCAGCACCTGGCGCTCGGCTTCGACCAGGACGGACGTGTGGGCGTCGATCTGCATGATTTCACCGTCGATCTGCAGTGCAATTGGATCGAGGGTGAGGAATTCGTAGCGGCTGCGGCTTTGTTGGGGTCCAAGACCGATGGTGACTGCCCGAAGAGTCATCAAGGCGATGCGCCATTTGCGGGCATGGGGCAGCATGATGACCTCGAACATTCCGTCGTTGGGCTCCCCCGTTTCACTGATCTTGCCGTATTTGGCCATATGAGCGATGTTGGCCAACACGAGGCTGTCGAACCTGGCACGGGCACCGTCCGCGCGGGCGATCTCAATCGGGGTGAGGCTTGAAAAGGTACGGGCGACGGAGATGAGTTCAGAGAGCATGCCCTTGGTGCCTTCTTCTATGCTGGTGGCCATGGCCGGTGTGAGCCCGAATCCGATGTATGAGTGAGCGTACCGCGACCAGGCATCAGTTCCTTCTCCGATCTGCAACCGCAGAAGGTCAAGCCGGCGGACTTCGCCGCCGACGATGGCCTCGATCAGCGGCATCTGGCCGGTGCTGCGCCGGTGGTCGTTGGCGTTGCCCCCCGCCATAACCGCGCAGACCGCGTTGCCCCCGGCATCCATCACGCCATTGATGACCTCGTTGTACCCTCCGTCGCCACTGATCGAGACGATCAAGGGTCGACCCGCAGATGCCATTTCGCACGCCAGTACCCTGCCATGCCCGGCGAAGCCGGTAGGCTGCAGGCTGACCGGCAACGCAGGCAGCCGGGCGCGCAGATCCTCGCACAACCGTCCGGCCAAACGGCCCGCGTCGCGTCTGCCGGCAGGATTGAAAATCAGGACGATCCGATCGAACCGCTCCGGAGTTGAAGGCTCAGACAGTGCTCCTCACCGCCACGGTTCCGGCCCGCGGGCAAACCTGCTGCCGGTGATCTGCTCCGGGGTGATCTCAATAAAGATGTACTTGATCGTGGGGATCCAAGAGCGCAGCGGCAGCCTCGTCAACGCTTCAATGTCGATTTCCCGTTGCAGTGAACCCGCGGTCCTTTTCATGATGACGCTCCAGGTCGCGTCGGCGATGAAGCCGTCTGTTTCCAGCGCCACGTAGCGGTTGATGGTAAGGCTGACAAGTTTGCTGAGCTGAGCCGTCCTGAAGAGGACGACACCGTCATGGGCCAGAAAATTGATGGGGAAGATTTCCGGCTGGTCTCCGACACTGACTGCCAAACGGCCAAACTCTAAACCGGCCAGCAGATCCCACGACCGGGCCGCGCCCAGTACGACCACCGGGTTCTCCTGGTCAGCACCCAACACGTCTCCGTTCTGCCCCGACGGGCGTGGACCCATCACCTGCCCGCGTGAACGATGCGGTCCAATTCATTCTCTCCCCGTCCGGCCGGCCACGGAAGATCCGGGGGCCAACCCGCCCGCAGTCCGCCCGTGGCACCGAAAGCGTGTAAACTCGAGGTAAGTCGGGACATCGTGACAAGGAATCCGGATACCCGAGCAATGAGCCCAACCCCGCAAATGCGCCCGTGAAAACCACCGATGCGACCCCAGGCCACATTGATGAGGGCGCCGCGGAGAGCTGGGACAACGAGGGCGGCCACGACCGTGCTGCATCCGCAGAACGGCCCGACGGCAGCGACCTCCCCTAGGCGGCCCGGCTTCGGACCGCTTAAAGTGCAGTCGCCGCCGTCCCCACGTTTTCGCGGACCCGACAGCGCATCCCAAAGAAACGTTGGCACAAGACATGACCACCACCCAGTACCAGCCCCTCCAAGCCACCAGCGCCCTCACCCTCAGCGGCGTCCTCGCCTCGGCCTTGCCGCACGACATCGGCACGGCGAAAGGTTCCGCCCTCTACACCGTCCCGGCCGTCTTCTCCCGCAGGCCCCAACCCAGGGAACTCGACCTCCTTCACAGCAGTGACGTGGGCCGGCGCCTCGAAGAAGCAGGCTACAGCGAAGTCGAGCTCCGCGTCTCGGACCGGCGGCTCCTCATCACCAACACCAACCTGGAAGAACTCAAGGCAGGCCTGGCCCATCTCGTGGGCACGATCCTGCGCGAAGTCTCCGAACAGGCTTCACTTGAGCGCACCAACCGGGCAGAGGAACTGGACGCCTTGGGCCTGATCGAGGAACACCGCCTCGAAGCGGTACGCGCATCCGCGGCAGAAGTCCGCTTCGACTAAGGCCATCCCATCTCCGTTCCGCATCTCTTCGGGGACACTCACCACCCAAGGAGCATCGACCAGCCACCCGCCCCGGCGTGGATTGTCCTCGCTTGACGTCCGTTGTGTTGATCGGGGGCAAGGCCAATCGGCGGGTCGGGAGGGCTGTGACGTTGTTATTGGCACTGAAAGCCTTGAGGAGTTTGTCGCGTTCTTCAAGCAGTCGTCCCCGTCGGGCTGTCGAAGTTCGTTGACGAGAACGCTCGACCACTCCTGAATACGCAGCGCGGTGCCGTAGAGACCGTCGACGAAGGCAGCATCGCGTGTCTGGGACCGCGGCCTCCACCGCGTTCGCTCTCTCCCGTCGGGAGCGATGCCGAGAACACCCACGTCCCGCCAAAGCCTGTAGGCGCCCGGCGAGAACCAATTCACATCAGCAGACCTGACCCGAGACGCCCCCGCCCGGCCGCGGCTACCTGCAAAGTCCAGACGAGGCCCCAAGCCCGTATGGCGATAGTGCCGCCTCGAACAAAACTCGCCGATGTACCGACGGGCGTGGGGGCTCCCTGCAGCCGCTCGGTCGACGCATTGAACGCGGAAATCGCCGACAGATCATCACGCCACGTCGACCCCGCCACGCTCTTGGGATTGGCCTCATCCGTCCGGTGCCAAAACTTGTAGTCGAAAAGGTCATCGTCCGTGGCGGCATCCCAGTAAACTCGGCGAAGCTCCAAGAAGTTCAATGAGACACGCAACGCGAAGGCATACTTTCGATTCGTGGAAGCGGCACGATTGCGCATCCTCCGACTCGCGAAAAATGCATTGAACGCGGGGTGCGGAGCACCCCGCCCGTCGAGCAGGAAGGGCCGTCCCACCCGCTCAGCATTTCCGGCAACACCCGACAACGCGTCAATGACGCGGGCAAGCAGAGGGTCATCATCGTCCCGAGGCATTGCCTGCACGAAATGGAGGTGTTAGATCTTCCCCTCCAACGTGTCCATCTCCAGAACCTAAACGAGGAACAAGGGCCTTCATCGACAACACAGGAGAGGGGGGTGAGAATGTATTCGATCGACGATAGCTGGCTGAAGCTGCGGGGACCGCCTGGGGAGCTCGAACCGCTGGGCCAGGAGATCCGCCGGACCGTCCTGCAGCCCACCGGCATCCCCGTCCGGGTGGCGATCGGCATCAAGAAGAACCCCGCATTCGACGGCGTTTTGGACCTTCGGCGCTTCCCGGAAGAGCAAGTGAACAGAATCCTGGACTCCCTGCATGTGACGGACCTCTGGGGCGTCGCCGGCCGCAACGGCAAACGCCTGGCCGGGCTGGGAATCCACACCGCCAGGGAACTGCGCGATGCCGATCCCAAGTGGCTGCGCAAGCAGTTCTCAGTCGTCATGGAACGGACAGTGCTGGAGCTCCGCGGGCAGAAATGCATCGAGCTGGAGACCCAGCCGCGCGTAGCCAACGACCAGCTGATCTATTCCCGGTCGTTTTCGCGAAAGATCACCGATCCCGACGAGATGCACCAGGTGCTCTCGATCTACGCCCAACGGGTGTCGGCCCGCCTCCGGGCCCAACGCTCGGTCGCCGGGGTGCTGACGGTGTGGGCCTCGACCGGCTGGGCCGACGAAGGCACGGTGCCCCATTCGGCGAACAGGGCGGTGACGCTGGTGGTCCCGAGTGATGATCCGATTGCGCTGACCAAAGCGGCCTGCGCGATCCTGCCCGATCTCTTTCCGTCACCCGGCATCCGCTACGCCCGGGCCGGAGTTGTGCTGACCGGGCTGCGCCCGGCGGACGGCTTCCGGCTCCTGCCCGTGTTCCAGCCGGAGTCCGAAACCCGCGGCATCGGCGCGGTGCTGGACGACATCACCCGGAAGCTCGGCAAGGAGATTGTCGGGGTCAGCCGTAGCGGCCTGAAAACTCCTCCCGATTGGGAAATGAAACGCGCAATGCTCTTGAAGCGGTGCACCACCCACTGGGACGAGTTGCCGGTCGCCGTGGCGTAGCCAGGCGGTTCAACCGGCGTGCACCCTATCGCGGGGTCAGGATCCAAGGGTCCGCCACGTTGAGCTTCCGGCAGCGGTTGTCGAATCCACGTCTCACAGGAGCACGACAGGTTCCCTCTGTACCGTTCCGGGGATGGGTGTACAACCGAAAGCCGCCACGGTAGCGGATGATTTGAGCGGCCCCCGGCTCAGCTCGAAGCGCGCGAAAGCGGAGACCGTGGCCATCGTCGCCGTCTTCGCCCTCTACGCGGCTTTCCTGCTGAAGCTGCTTCTGTTCTCGCGTGCACCGGGTTCGGAGAGATCGATCAATCTCGTCCCGTTCGCAAGTATCGCGGACTATGCGTTGAGCCATTCTCCCGGATCCGGGAGAATGGCGTTCGCCAACGTGGTCGGGAACATCCTGATCTTCATCCCGCTCGGAGTCTACGCATCCTGGCTCCGGCAGCGGGCGGCCGCATGGCGGACCATGCTCGCCGTCGCCTCGGTCAGCGTCGCCGTAGAGATCGTCCAAGGCGTGTTCGCGGTCGGCGCATCGGACATCGACGACGTGATCCTGAACTGCGTCGGCTGACTCATCGGAATATTCGCCTTCCGGCTGCTCTCGGCGGTCCTGCGCGAGCGAGCCCGGGTACGGACCGCGACGGCCGTGTTGGCACTGCTTTCGATGCCCGTCTGGTGCTGTTTCCTCTTCATCATCCGGCTACGCATGTGAACACAGGCCCCAACCGTCACGAGCGGTAACCCGTGAACCACGGCGGCAGCAGTTGTGCGGGTGTGGTTCCGGCCGGTCGGTAAGGCTGCCCAAGCCACATTGGATGGGGTTCCGACCGGAATCGACCAGTCGATGTTTTGCCAACGCATTCCAGCACCGTTTGGCTGACGCCGGTGAAGGTTCCGGCTTTACGTGTGTTGACCGTCCCGGGAAAGTACCGTGAGGCCCGCAACGCGGGCCTCGTGTGCCTGCCCGAGGTGCGCTCCTGGTCTGCTGCCATGAGCGGCATCAGCCCTTCCTCTTTCCGCTTCCCTTCCCGTTCCCGTTCGCCTTCCCGTACCCGTTTCCGTTTGCGGTCGCGTTCGTGTTTCCGTTCTGGCTCGTGGCCGTCCCGCCGATGAGGTTCTGGGGCGGGGCGTCAAAGTCGCCGTGGTCGTAGAAGCCGACGACCTGCTGCATGTACTGCGCCCACTGTGGTCCGGCGATGTAGGCCCCGTCCACTACGGGGTAGTACTTGCCGTTGATCGTGACGTCGCGTCCGAGCCGCGAGGGCCCGCCGTTGAAGGGGTCTCCGAAGAAGGACGCCGTTGCCAGGCCTTTCGTGTAGCCGAGGACCCAGGTCTGGTTGTTGTACTGGTTGGTTCCGGTCTTGGCGGCGTCCGGGACGCCGAGCTTCTGTGGAATGAGCAGGCCGGAGCCCTTGGTGAGGACGTCTTGGAGGACGTTCGTCGTGGCCTCCGCGACGCCCGGTTGCAGGGCGTTCGGCTTGCACGCGGATGTCTGCCCGCCTATTTTCTTGCCCGCGG
>NZ_SMRU01000043.1 GCF_004354015.1 Arthrobacter terricola | reverse complement strand
CACCTCCGGACTGTCCGGCTTCACCGGATTCCGCATCATCATCCTCCCCCAAGCCCTGCGCATCTCCACCCCGCCCCTGGCAGGACTCGCCGTCCTCGTCTTCCAAGGCAGCGCCCTCGCCTTCGTCATCGCCGTGCCCGAACTCATGTCCAAAGCCTTCGAAATCGGCTCCATCACCTTCCAATACCTCTCCGTCTACCTCCTCACCTCCATCCTCTACGGCACCCTCACCCTCCTCTTCCTCGCCCTCGTCAAACTCCTCGAACAACGCCTCAACCGCCACCTCCAACGCAACTAAACACCCCCACATCTCCAACACCACAGCAAAGAAAGAAGAACCATGTCACGCACTCCCCGCGTCCTCGTGCGCGCGCTTTCGGCCGGCACCGCCGCCGGCCTGCTCGCCCTCTCCCTCGCAGCCTGCGGAGGCACCGACAATGCCAGCAGCAATTCCAGCTGCAAACCCGCCCACGACGGCCTCAAAACCCTCACGCAAGGCCAACTCACCGTCGCGAGCTACGACTACGCACCTGCAACCATCCTCAACGGCGACCAGGTCACCGGCATGGAAGGTGACCTGATCGGCGAGATCGCCAAGCTCGAATGCCTCCAGGTCACCGTCAGCTCCTCCGGCGGCGCCGGTGCGGTCATCCCCTCCGTGCAGTCCAAGCGCGTCGACATCGGATCCGGAAACTGGCTGCGCACCAAGGCACGCTCGAGCATCGTCTACATGAGCACCCCGCTCTGGAGCGATCCGCAGGCGATCATCTCGAAGACCGGCCTGACCAGTGACGACCTTGCGGGCAAGAAGGTCGGCTCGGTCGCCGGCAACCTCTGGAACGACAGCCTGCAAAAGTGGCTCGGAGACAACTTCAAGATCTACCAGGACGACGAGTCCATCTACGCGGACCTCAAGGCAGGACGCATCGACGCCGTCGTGGCATCCGCCGCTTCCGCGAAGTACCGGTTCAAGTCAGCGCCTATCGACGGCGCCCAGGTAGTCAACGTCAAGCCCAACCCGAACGTCCCGCAGTTCGCCTCCGTCGGCCAGGTCATGCTGCCCTCCAGCCTCGACAACCAGACCCTCGGCAAGGCGATCGACGACGACATCCAGAAGCTCCGGGCGGACGGCACCATCAAGAAGATCCTCGATAAGTACGGAATGGATCCCGCCGTCGGCGAGCCCGGCGCACCCAGCGAACTCTGACAAGGGCGCCGTTCAGCATGAGGGCGACGTCGGGCTTACGGCCCGACGTCGCCCTTGTGCGTGCCCATTGAATGGCCGATGAGCCCGTATTCGTCGGCGCGTTTGAGAAAAGAAACAACAGAATTATCGAAGAGGAGCCCAAATTGCATGACGTAATTATTGTTGGTGGAGGCGCGGCCGGACTCGGAACTGCCTATTACTTGAAGGATTCGGGGCTGGATGTCCTTGTCTTGGAGTCCGGCCACGAAGTCGGCGGACGCTCGCACACGGTGCCGCTCGCGGGGACATCGGCCAATTCCGGTGCGATGTTCGTCTACAAGGGAACCAAGTCCGAGGAGCTCGTGCATGAGCTGGGGATCGAAACCGTGCCCTTCCTTCCCACGACGTACGGAATCCACGTCAACGGGAAGACCGTCGTTGCCGAATCGAACGAGGACGTTGTAGCCGGCCTGAATCTCAGCGAGTCCGAAAAGACTGAACTCATCAAGTTCATTGATGCCTCACTCACCGAGTACCAGGACTATGTCAACGGCCAAACGTCGGTAGACGCGCTCGGCAAGCTCTCGGACGAAACCGTGGCAGAGCGGATCCGCGACCTGCAACCGGCGGTCCGCGACGTCATTTCCACGGCGATCCGCGGCGGCGCCGTGGGCGATCCGGCCAATCTTTCAGCGAAATACGCCCTCCGCTACTTCGCCAGCTACCTCGCGCGGGAAAAGGACAACCGCCTTTTCGCGCTGGACGGAATGCAGGCCATTCCTCGGACCATCCTGAAGCACCTGCCCGAAGACGCGGTCCGCTACAACACCCGGGTAGCGGATGTGGCCCTGCGCCAGGACGACGGCGTGTACGAGGTGTCTGTCCAAACAGGTTCCGGTACAGCAGAACCCGGTGAAGAGAAACTCCTGGCGAGGCACGTCGTGTTGGCCGTCCCGGGGCCCGTGGTCCCGGAGATCGTCAAGGACCTGCCTGACTGGAAGACCTCCGCGCTTCAGCGGGTCGCGAGCCCAGGCAGCACTACGCTGAACATCGTCGCCGACGTCGAGGGGCTTCCGGAAGTCAAGGACTGGGCGATCATCATAACTGTCGGCATGCCCTTTGACGCCATCATCAACCCGGTCCCGGGTGGAACCGAACAGACCTCCCGCGAGAACATCGTCCAGCTGACCTGCTATGGGAATTCCTCCGGCTATTTGCCGGGCTTCGCCGACGATGAGGAAAAGGTGGCCGAGTGGATGGAGGACTTCTACACGGTGGCTCCGCAGCTTCGTGGCCGCGTCTTGGGCGTGCATGCCCAGACGTGGCAGCACTGTTTCGCTTTGCTGAGTCCGGAGCGGGCAACGGCACTTCCTGAGCTGCAGCGTTCGATCGGTTCGCTGCACTTCGCGGGCGATTACACCTCGGAGACTGCAGGAACGCATGGGGCGTACACGGAAGGGGAACGCGTGGCGTCCCTGATCCGGGCCGCAGCGGCAGTTGCCGGCTAAGAAACCGAAGACGAAAAAGATCCCGACGGCGATTGCTCGCCGTCGGGATCTTTTTCGTACCGCTGAGGTGCTTGGAGGTCAGCCGGGCACGGACTCAGTCCCGGTTGTACATGACGTGCTTGGTCCTGGAGAAGTCTTCCAGGGCGTAGATCGAAAGATCCCTGCCGTAGCCGGAGCCCTTGAAGCCTCCCCAAGGCACTTCGTTGGCAATCACCAGGTGGGAGTTGACCCACACGGTGCCGAAGTCCAGCTTGCGCGGGACGGACAGCGAACGGGACGCGTTCGTGGTCCACACCGAGGCCGCGAGCCCGTAAATGGTTTCGTTCGCCCGCGTGATGGCTTCCTCATCGGTGCTGAACGTCTCCACGGAAACCACGGGGCCGAAGATCTCGGTGCTTGCGATGGCTGCGCCGGCAGGAACATCGGTGACGACGGTGGGTTCGATGAAGTAGCCCGGCCCCTCCAACGCGTTGCCTCCGACGGCGATTCTCAGTCCGTCCTTGCGGACGTCGTCGAGGGCGGCCAGTACCCTCTCGTAGTGGGCCTTGGAGATCATGGAACCGATCTCGACGTCGTCCCCCGCACCGGGAGCGCCAACGGAAATCTCGCTCACTTCCCGGACCAGCAGCTCGGTGAACTTCTCCGCCACCGATTCGTGCACGAGAACACGGCATGCCGCGCCGCATTCCTGGCCGCCGTTCCAGAACCCCGCAGAACGGACACCCTTCGCGGCCGCTTCCAGGTCGGCGTCGTCGAAGACCACCACCGGTGCCTTCCCGCCCAGTTCCAGGTGCACGCGTTTGACGGTGGACGCCGCGCTCGAGGCGACTTTCTGGCCGCTGCCCACGCTGCCGGTGATGGCGACGAGGTCAACATCCGGGTGCTCCGAGAGCCGGTTACCGACTACCCGCCCGGGGCCGGTCACGATGTTCAGCACGCCCGCCGGCAGCTCGGACGCGATGAGTTCGGCCAACTTGAGCGTAGTCAACGGTGTCTGCTCCGAGGGCTTGAGCACCAGCGTGTTGCCGGCACCCAGGATCGGCGCGATCTTCCATGCGGCCATGAGGAGGGGGTAGTTCCACGGAGTGATCACGCCCACCACGCCGACGGGCTCGCGGAAGATCACCGAGGTGTGGTTCTCCGCGTAATCGTCCGCGCCCAGGGTGGTGAAAGCACGGGTCGCCCCGGCCGAGAACCGGAAGGTGTCGATCGCACTCGAGATATCGTCCTCGGTCACGGCCGCCGGCTTGCCGGTGTTGGCCGCTTCGAGGGTTTCGAAGACTTCGCGATTGGCCTCGATGATGTCCGCGATCCGCAGAAGAACCGTGGAACGGTCCTTCGGGGTCTTCGCCGCCCAGTCCGTCTTAGCCGCTACGGCAGCGGCGACGGCGGCGTCGACGTCCTCGACCGATCCCTCGGGGACCTGCGCGATGACTTCTTCGGTGGCCGGGTTCACGACGTCAACGGTTGAGCCCGACGTCGAAGGAACGAACGCTCCACCGATGAACTGGCCGAAAGGAGGCAAGGCAGGAACCGGAAATTCCCCGCCCCTGCGAACGGTGAACAGTGCCGTGCTTGGCGTGGCCATGGTGCTACGCCACCTTCACGCGCAGGGCCGCAAGGGCGTCGCGGACGCGGGTGAAATCCTCGGAACCAAGGTCAGCGGTGGGACGTCGGGGCGAACCGACGGGCAGCCCTTGCAGGGTAAGGCCGGCCTTGACGGAGGCGATGAACGGCGTGGAAAGCAGCGCGTCGATCACCGGGTAGACCGCGTTCCACAGTTCACGCGCACCGTTAAGGTCGCCTTCGGCGATCAAACGGCTGACCGCGACGATTTCCTCGGGCACCACGTTGGCGGTACCGGCCATGACACCGGCCGAGCCCTCTACCAAGGCGCTGTAAATGTAGGCGTCCCAGCCGATGAACGTGCCGATGACATCGCTGTGGTGGTGGATCAGCTGGAGGGCCTGCTCCCAGTTGGCGCTGGAATCCTTGATGTAGAGGATGTTCGGGACCTCTTCGGCCAGTGCGCGCACGGTGGCCGGATCCAGGTTGACGCCGGTCACGGCCGGGATGTTGTAAAGCATGACGGGAAGCTTCACCGAACCGGCCACGTCCTTGAGATACGTGACGGTCTCTTCCAGGGACAGCGGTTCGTAGTACGGAGTGATCAGCATGAGCACGTCCGCGCCAGCCTTCTCGGCGGCCTGCGAAAGCCGGATGGCTTCCGCCGTCGAGGTTGCGCCGGTCTGGGCGATCACCGGGACGCGGCCCCTCGCCTGGTCGATGACCGTTTCGATCAGGAGCAGCCGCTCCTCGGAGGACAGTGCACCGACTTCACCCGTGGATCCGGCGGCGACAACGCCGTCGACGCCGGCATCAATGGAGCGGTCGACGACGCGACGCAGCATTTCGACGTCGATGGCGCCGTCCTGTCCGAACGGCGTGGACAAAGCGGTGAGGACTCCGCGGAGGTGGTTGGTCATGAGTGGTTCCTTTACTTAAGTGCTGTGGTGGGAAAGAACGGATGCTTGGCTTAAGCGACGACCGACAGGCCGCTGTGCGGCGGGGCCTGGCGGTGCGTCGCGAGGAGGCTGGCAGCTTCTTGGGCCGCCGAGAAGCCCGAGGTGATCGAGGATTCCGTGTAAAGGGTTCCGAGGAAGTCGCCTGCGAGGAATACACGGTCAGTTCCCCGCATGAGGGTGGACTGGAGTTTGGCACGGCCCGGGAAGCAGTACGGGGAAGCGACCTTCCAACGATCCGTCTGCGCTTCCACAACGCTGCCGGCAAAACCGTGGCCAAGCACCTGGTCAAGGTCCGCGAGGTGCGTCTGGATGACTTCGTCGTCGCTCTTGTCCAGCAGGGCCTTACCGAGGCTCGCCGGCGAGAACGTCATGAAGCTTCCGCCGAGCTTGCGCACCGATTCCGAACCACGGACGATGCTTGCCTGGTTCAGCGCAATCGCGAAGGACCGCTTGGGAGCAGCGATGGCGTAGATGTCGTCCCACGGCCGCGCGGAGGTTTCGTTGGTCAGGAATGCCGTGCTGACGTGCGGGCCGTACTTGATCTGGCTGAGGGCGTCGCGCAGTTCGCCCGGAAGGTCCACGCCCACCTTGTGCGAAACATCGGCAGTGGTGGCAAGGACGACGGCGCGGGCTTCCACCTCGCGGTCCACGCCACCCTGGGTGTAACGGACGAGCACGGAATCCTTCTTGTGCACGACCTCATTCACCGTGGCGCCCAACTGGATGCGGCCGCCCAGCGACGCTGCAATCGACTCGGTCAGCGTCGACGGACCACCGACGATGCCTTGGCTCAGCCCCTGCCCGATGCCCAGGACCAGGCTGAAGTAGCCGATTCCGGCACCCGCCGAGATCTGGTCCATGTCACCGGCCGAGCGCGTAACGGTGGTCTTGAACAACGAGGCGGCGTCCTCGGACAGATCGCCGATGAAGTCCTGGAACGAGGTGCTGTTCTCGAAGTCGTAAATACGCTGCTGGCGCATCGCGCCGGACTCGCCCGCCCGCTTCCGGACAACGCCCGTGTACTTTGCCACTCCGCTGACAACCTTCATGCCCGCGCGCAGGGTATCGATGCGCGAGGACAGCGACATCGGAATGCGGAACGGGTACGTGGCGATGTGTCCCTTGCGGATGAACTTTCCGTTCATGGACAAAGCCTGGAGCGAACCCGGGATGTTCACGGCAGTGACGCCGACCTCGTTGAGCAGGGCATCCGTGGACGAACCCGCGCCTGCAAAAACGTGGCCGCCCCAGTTCAACCAATACGAACCGCGGCGCTCCGAACGGATCCGGCCTCCGACCCGCTCGCCGGACTCCAGCAAGAGCGTGTCCCAATGGCGAAGGCGCCAACCGGCCGAAAGTCCGGCCAGACCGGCACCGACAATCACAACATCTTTCATAGGAATGCCCTTCTGCGAAATTCTCGAATGCTTACTTCTCCGGGCGGTCCAGGGGAAAGACGCCCGTGATACTCCCACCCCAGGCGGGACAGCCTCCGCGATGTCCCTCAACTTTGAGGAACACCACACAATGTGATTCCCATCATAACAAGATTTGATCAAAGATCAATAGAGATTATTGGCTAACCCTGCAACGCGGAACCGCGCCGCGTGGCACGCGCGGTGAGAAACGACCCCAAAGACGCACCGCCGTCGGGCACTCGCCTATATATTTGATCTATGCCACTTTCCAAGAGGGCCGCGCCAGCACTCCTGACCGACCAGGTTTACGACACAATCCACGAGGCGATCCTCAGCGGCGAACTGCCCGCCGGCTCCCGGCTGACGGTCCGCGAGCTCGCGGAACAGGTGGGAACCAGCGCCATGCCCGTGCGCGAGGCGATACGCCGGCTCGAAGAGGCAGGAATCGTCGAACGCGAACCCCATAAGGGTGCAGTGGTGAAGGCCCTTACCCTTGAGGAACTGCTGCACGTCTACAACATCCGCAGGCTGCTTGAGGTCGAGGCTGCGCGCTTGGGGAGTCGGCACATCACCCGCGAGGATTGCGACCGGATGCAGGCAGAATACGACCTCATGCGGCATGCGATCACCGAGCACCAAGTCATCCCCATCCTGGACCACGACGAGAACCTCCTGGAAATCCTCTATACCGCCGCCGGGAATCCGCTACTCGTCCAGATGATCCGCAACCTCTGGCGGCAGTGCCGCGCCTACAAGATCGTGGGAGCACAGGGAACCCTGGACACCGCGGGCGATGAGTCCCTGTGGCGTTACCAACGGGACCTCATCGATGCCGCCCGCGACGGCGATTCCCTCAAGGCCGCGTCCGTCAACGACTCGTCACTCGTCGA
The DNA here is from genome assembly GCF_004354015.1 of Arthrobacter terricola. GTDB lineage: Bacteria > Actinomycetota > Actinomycetes > Actinomycetales > Micrococcaceae > Arthrobacter > Arthrobacter terricola. The sequence continues at coordinate 25,303 of NZ_SMRU01000043.1, read as the reverse complement.
TGCCACCGACCGCATCAAGGCCCTTCTGGCCGCTCAGCGGGACCACAGCTAAACCTCTTCCCCGCTGCGGGCCACACGCCCGCCGAATCATGGGCGACCACTCCCCCGCGTGCGTGCGGGACTGATCGTCCACAGCGACGAACGCCTTTCCTAAAACCCTGAGTTCTTCAGTCGTCGCTCAAATTTTTTCGATCTTTGATCGAAAGTACTTGTGCGATCTTTGATCGAATCCTAGTATTGAGACATGCCTCACACGGGCATGTTCGAGATCACAAAGTTCGCGAAACCTACCGAGGACCATCAACACGCCGACATCGCACGATGTCCCTGACTCTGTATCTGGGCCGAAGCCGTATCGCCGCGGCAAGGGCCCTAGCGGACAGAGAATCCGGGGAGCCGTGAGGTCGGCCCCCTTAAGGAATTGCCGTCCAACTAGGGACGCCGCAATCCCTGCCACATCGACTAGGAGAACTCGATGACCACAAATGCATTGGACGATGCACCCCTGTCCACCTTCCATAAGAAGCTTGCCCTCTTCTCCTCCGGAGGGCCTTTCCTTGACGGCTATATCCTGTCCATCATCGGTGTTGCACTGGCGCAAATCACCGGGCAGTGGCACCTGAATGAGTCGGAACAAGGCCTGATCGGTGCTTCCACCCTCATCGGCATCTTTTTCGGGGCCTTCGCCGGCGGCTGGCTGACCGATAAGTTCGGGCGCAAGACGCTCTTCACGCTCGACCTCATAGCGATGATCGTCTTTTCAGCCCTCCAGTTCTTCGTGGGCGACGTGTTCTGGTTGATCGTCCTGCGCCTCTTCATCGGCATTGCCGTCGGCGCCGACTACCCCATCGCAACCTCCCTGCTGGCGGAATTCTCGCCGCGCAAGTACCGCGGGCCGCTCCTGGGCCTGTACGTAACCATGTGGTTCGTCGGCGCCGCTGTTGCCTACGTCGTCGGGGAATTGCTCGTCGGACTCGGGGACAGCGGATGGCGCTGGGCGCTGGCAAGCGCAGCCGTGCCCGCCCTGCTGATCGCACTCGCACGGATCGGAACACCGGAATCCCCGCGCTGGCTCGCAGGCAAAGGCAGGCTCGACGAAGCCAATGCCTCCCTGCGCAAGGTCTTCGGCCCCGGCGTCACCGTCGACGACCTGCCCCAGGAATCGAAGGAAAACCTCAACGTCCGCGCCCTCCTCCGCTCCGGCTACGGCGGACGCATGGCCTTCATCACGATCTTCTGGACCGCCTCGATCGTCCCCCTCTTCGCCGTCTACGCTTTCGCCCCCGCCATCCTCGGCGCACTCCACCTGGACGGCAGCATGGGCCAGATCGGCTCCGCCGTCATCACCATCATGTTCATGGTCGGCTGCATCATCGCGTGCGTTTTCGTCAACAAGATGGGCCGCCGCCCGCTCATGATCCACAGCTTCCTCTGGTCAGGCCTGGCCCTGCTGATGCTGGGTATTCTCCCGAACGCGTCATCGTGGATCATCATGGCGCTGTTCATCGGCTACGCCGTACTGATCGGCGGAACCCAGATCATGCAGTGGGTCTACCCGAACGAACTCTTCCCCACCGAAATCCGTGGCTCCGCGGTGGGCCTGGCATCTTCGCTCAGCCGCATCGGTGCCGCTGTCGGGACGTATCTTGTCCCCTTGGCGCTCAGCGGCCTGGGCATCGGCACCACGATGATCATCGCCGGAGCCATCACCCTCCTCGGCGCCCTGATCTCGATCCTGTGGGCACCCGAGACCCGTGGCCTTTCGCTTACTGAGAGCGCTGCGCTCGGTAGCAAGCGATCAACGACTTCCACGGCCCCGGCAGTGAACCTGTCCCGCCCGTAAGAACTCCGCCGGGAAATCACAAACTGCTGAGATCCGTGCCGCTCCTGGACAACCGTCGCCCGAGCAGCACGGATCTCATGCGTACACAGGAACGGAGCTTCGCATGAGCATTCACGCGCCTTCCCACGTCACACCAACCCTTGTGGCCGACCAAGTGTACGAGATCCTGGAAAACGGGATCCTCACCGGCCGCCTCGCGGCCGGTTCCCCACTCCGGGTCCAGGAACTCGCGGCCATGGTAGGCACGAGCGTCATGCCCGTGCGCGAGGCCATCCGCAGGCTCGAGGAAGCCGGGCTCGCAACGCGGATCCCGCATAAGGGAGCGGTGGTGAAGACCTTCACCGTCGCTGAACTCATCCACATTTACGACGTCCGGACGACCCTGGAGGTCGACGCGACCCGGAAGGGGACACCGAACGTCACCGCGAGCGACATCCAACACATGAAAACAATGCTCGGACATATGCAGAAGGCCGCCGGAGAAGACAGGATTGCCGACGCCTTGGACCTTGACGAAGAAATCCTCCGGACGCTCTACAAGGCTTCCGGCAACCCGGTCTTGGTGAGCGTCATCGACACCCTCTGGCTCCAATGCCGGCCCTTCAAGGCCATCGGCGTGACCGAAGCATTGGACAATCATGACATCACGCCTTGGACCCCGCAGCCGGCTCTCTTCGAAGCCGTCAAGGCCGGCGACACCGTGACAGCGGCGGCAATCACCGCTGACTCGCTCGCGAGCGCCCGCCGTCGTCTCGTGCTTCGACTTGAACCACATTAACCGCCGGCAGGACACTCGGCCGGAACTTTGGAAGAAAAACAAGAGGACATCTTTCGTCCCACTGATATATTAGTCCCATGGTCTGATATATTAGTTACACATGAGATCTGTATCCCTTTGGGATGGATCGTCAACTCGACGAGGAGTGAAACAATCATGCAGAAACTCGCGCACCGGCTTGAACGCCTGGGCACTGAGACCGCTTTCAGCGTCGCGCAAGCAGCGGCGGCTTGGAAGGCGAAGGGGAACGAGGTTTTCCCGTTCCATCTTGGCGATATCAATATCCCTACCGCACCGCACATCGTTGAGGCGATGAACCGTGCGATCGCCGACGGGTACACGGGCTACTGCCCCGGGCCCGGTATCCCGCAGCTGCGCGAAGCGTTGGCCGAGGACATCGGCACACGGCGCGGGATTGAATTCTCCCCGGAGAACGTGGTGGTCATGACGGGCGGCAAGCCCGTGATCACCAAGTTCCTCCAGGCCGTCATGAACCCCGGCCAGGAAGTGCTGTACCCCAACCCGGGCTTCCCGATCTACGAATCCCAGATCGAGTACCTGGGCGGTACGGCCGTGCCGTACCGTTACGTGCCCACCAGCACGGGCTTCGCGATCGACCTGGACCAGGTCCGGGCCTCGATCACGCCGAACACGGCAGCGATCATCTACAACGACCTGCAGAACCCGATCTCGGCCGAGTCCACCGCCGCCGAGCGCGAGGCGATCGCGCAGATCGCGATCGAGCACGACCTCTGGGTGCTTTCGGACGAGGCGTACTTCGAGACCCGCTACGAAGGCGTCTCCAGCTCGATCACCTCGATTCCGGGCATGGCCGAGCGCACCGTGATCCTGTACACATTCAGCAAGAAGTTCGCCATGACCGGTTCCCGCCTGGGCTGCGCCGTCGCCCCGGTGGAGATCGCCAAGGTCCTGTCCACCCTGAACACCAACGACGAATCCTGCACCACCCACTACGTCCAGTGGGCAGGCATCGAGGCGCTTCGCGGCCCCCAGGAACCCGTGCAGGACATGCTCGACATCCTCAAGGGCCGCCGGGACGCCGCGTGCGAGCTCGTCAACGCCATCCCGGGCATGAGCGTGGCCGTGCCGCAGTCCACGTTCTACCTCTTCCCGGACGTCACCGAAGCCATGCAGAAACTGGGCTACACCGCCGTGGGTGACTTCGCCTCCGACGCCCTGTACAAGACCGGCGTGTCGTTCTGTACCCGTGAGCACTTCGGCCGGCGCCTGCCCGGAGAAGAGCGCCAATACATCCGCCTGGCCTACTCTGGCATCGAAGTACCAGCCATCAACGACGGCCTCGGCCGCCTGCGCGAATGGATCCAAACCGCATGAGCAAAGTAGTAGTCACCGGGCGCGTGCCCGAAGCAGCGCTGGAAAAACTGCGCACCGAGCACGACGTCGACGCCTGGACCGGTCCCGGGTCGATCAGCCGCGAGGAGCTCCTGCGCCGCGTCGCCGGGGCGGACGCCGTCGTGAGCCTGCTGACCGAACGCATCGACGCCGAACTGCTCGACGCCGCCGGACCGCAGCTGAAGGTCGTCGCGAACGTCGCCGTCGGCTACGACAACATCGACGTCCCCGCGTGCACGCAACGCGGGATCATCGCCGCCAACACCCCCGGCGTGCTCACCGAAGCCACCGCGGACATCGCGTTCGGGCTCATCCTCATGGCCACCCGCCGGCTCGGCGAAGGCGAACGGCTCATCCGCTCCGGACAAGCCTGGAAATGGGGCATGTTCTTCCTGCTCGGCTCCAGCCTGCAAGGCAAAACCCTCGGCATCGTCGGCATGGGAGGCATCGGCCAAGCCACCGCACGCCGGGCCAAGGCCTTCGGCATGGAGATCGTCTACCAGTCCCGCAGCGAAATCGACCCCGCCATCGCCGCGGAACTGGGCGCCCGCCGCGTCGAGCTCGACGAACTGCTCGCCGTCTCCGACGTCGTCTCCCTGCACTGCCCCTACGGCCCGACCACGCACCACCTGATCGGCGCCGAACAACTCACGGCCATGAAGGACACCGCGTACCTGGTCAACACCGCACGCGGACCGATCATCGACGAAGCCGCCCTCGCCACAGCATTGCGCGAACGGCAAATCGCGGGCGCCGGGCTGGACGTCTTCGAAAACGAACCCACCGTCCACCCCGGACTGCTCGAGCTCGAAAACGTCGCCCTCGTCCCGCACCTGGGATCGGCCACCGTCGAAACACGCACAGCCATGGCCATGCTCGCAGCCGACAACACACTCGCCGTCCTCAACGGAAACCGTCCGCCTGCACCCATCAACTAAAACCAAGAGAGCGAGCCCCGTCCAGAAGGACGGGGCTCGCTCTCGTTTAAGGCCATTAACGCCAAAAAGACGGTTCCCCGCGCACTCGATGCTTGTAAGCACCGTATGCGCGGGGAACCGTCGAAATGGAGCCCGAGAACCTACTTCAACACCACAGTCCGGTTCCCCTGCAGGATCACGCGGCCTTCGCAGTGCCAACGAACGGCGTTGCTGAGGGCCTTGCACTCGGTGTCGCGTCCAGCCGCGACCAGCTCGTCCGGACCGAAGGTGTGGTCCACCTCCACCACTTGCTGGGCGATGATGGGTCCTTCGTCCAGTTCGCCATTGACGTAGTGGGCTGTAGCCCCCACGGTCTTGACCCCGCGCGCGTGGGCCTGGTGGTACGGCTTTGCGCCCTTGAAGCTGGGCAGAAACGAGTGGTGGATGTTGATGGCACGGCCGTCCAGCTTGCGCGCGAGGTCGTCGCTGAGCACCTGCATGTAGCGTGCGAGGACCACGAGTTCCACGTCAAGGCGGTCGATGAGGTCCAGGAGCTGCGCCTCTGCGGCGGGCTTGGTGGCCGCGGTGACGGGCACATGGAAGAACGGAATCCCGTGCCATTCCACCGTGCGCCTGTGATCCGGATGGTTGGAGACCACCCCGACGATCTCCACCGGCAGTTCGCCCACGCGGGCCCGGAACAGGAGGTCGTTGAGGCAGTGCTCGAACTTGGAAACCATGATCAGCACGCGCCGTTTGGCTCCATGCCGGTTCAGTTGCCACCGCATGCCGAACTTCTCCGCAACCGGTGCGAAGGCTTCCCGCAGCGAATCGATGGTTGACTCGTCTCCCTCAGAGGAGAAATGGATCCGCATGAAGAAGTGCCGGTCCAGTTGGGAATCGAATTGCTTGTTCTCGATGATGTCGCAGTCGTGTTCCAGCAGGAAGCCGGAGACGGCGTGCACGATTCCCCGGGTTTCGGGGCAATCGAGCGTCAGGACATGTTCCACGGTGGTCGCCGGCTGTTCCGGCGCGGACGCGGTCTCATTGTGAATGGCAGTCATGGCTAACACTCCACCACATTCACGGCGAGCCCTCCACGGGAGGTCTCCTTGTACTTGCTCTTCATGTCCGCTCCTGTGTCTCGCATGGTTTTGATGGCTTTGTCGAGGGATACTTTGTGGCTGCCGTCGCCGTGCAGGGCAAGGCGTGCGGCGTTGATGGCCTTGACGCTCGCGATCGCGTTGCGTTCGATGCACGGGATCTGGACGAGGCCGCCCACCGGATCGCAGGTGAGCCCGAGGTTGTGTTCGATTCCCACTTCCGCGGCGTTTTCGACTTGCGCAGGAGTCCCGCCGAGGACTTCGCAAAGACCGGCCGCGGCCATCGAACAGGCCGAGCCCACCTCGCCTTGGCAGCCGACTTCGGCTCCGGAGATCGAGGCGTTGATCTTGAACAGGATCCCGACGGCGGCCGCGGCGAGCAAGAAGCGCACCACGCCATCGTCGTCGGCTCCCGGCACAAACTTCACGTAGTAATGCAGGACCGCCGGCACAATTCCGGCGGCACCATTGGTGGGGGCCGTGACAATCCGGCCGCCCGCGGCGTTTTCCTCGTTGACCGCGAGGGCGAACAGGTTCACCCATTCCATCGCGAGGAGCGGGTCCGCCGATCCGGTGACGTGTCCGGCGTCGTTCGCGGATAGTGTCTTGAACAACGACGGCGCCCGGCGCCTTACGTTGAGGCCTCCCGGCAGGATTCCTTCCGCAGAGCAGCCGTTGTCCACGCACTCGCGCATGACCGCCCAGATCTCGAGCAGCCGTTCGCGAAGCTCCGCTTCGCTTCGCCACACGAGTTCGTTGGCGAGCATGACGTCGGAGATGGACATGTCCTCCCGTGCACAGATGGCCAGGAGCTCATCGGCGGTGCTGAAGGGGTAGGGCAGCACTGTTGCGTCTGCGACTACCTTGTCGCTCCCGGAGGCGTCTCCGTCCACCACGAAACCGCCGCCGATCGAGTAGTAGCTGCGTTCGCGCAGGACTTCCCCGGCGTGGTCGAGGGCCCGGAAGGTCATGCCGTTGGGGTGGGCCGGGAGGGACTTCCGCCGGTGGAGGAGCATGTCCTCTTCCCAGTTGAAGTCCACGCGGTGGTGTCCGCCGATCCGCAGTTCCGCGTCGAGGGCGGCCGCGGCCACTTGGTCGTCAGCCGTCCGCGTATCGACGGTTTCCGGGGACTCTCCCTGGAGCCCGAGGACCACGGCCTTGTCCGAGCCGTGGCCGCGGCCGGTGGCGCCCAGCGAGCCGAAAAGCTCTGCCTGGACGCGCACCGTTGCCGCGAGCTGGCCTGAGGACTCCAGGCCGTCGGTGAACTGTTTTGCCGCCCGCATCGGGCCGACCGTGTGCGATGACGACGGCCCGATGCCAATGGAAAACAGGTCAAGGACACTCAGTGCCATCAGGGGACCTCGGGAGAAGCGAATTCCTTCATGCCATCGAGGAGCCAACGGCCCAGGAAAGCGGCGAACGAGGCCCGGGGGAAGATCCTGAAGGTGTCCTCGCCGGTCTTCCACAGGACTGCCGGGATGTTGCCGATCTCCGTGGCCAGGGCCGTTCCCGCGTGGAAGGCACGCGGGTGCAGGTCCAGCGAGCAGCTCTTCTCCAGGACGTCCTTCGCACGAATTCCGGAGAGTTCGAACGTGGTGCGGTTGGCGGACAAGTCCACTACCTGCCCGGGGGCGTCACCAAGTGCCTCGAAGAGTGCCCGGACGAGGTCGCCGCCCAGGGAATCGTGGGCAGTTTCCGGCGCTACCACAAGGAATTCGTCGGGTCCGAGCCACAAGGTGGTGGCCCGCTCGCCTCCAGCGACCTCGCCACAAGCGGCAGGCAAGCCGCCGGTCACGGACGCAAGGCGCTGGCCGGCGTCGGACTCCCGGTCTACCCGGATCCCCACCATGGTCTGGAACGGGATCTCCTTGAGTGCCACGGTGCCGGCCACGGACCCGGACGCGAAGTTCTCGCTCAGGTGCGACGCCGGGCTGCGGCGTGCCGCGCGGAGCTTGTCGATGTTTGCCGGGTTGCTAGTTTCTGCGGGCAATGCTGTTTCAGCCATCTTTACGGGTCCCTTCAGCGTCGAAAAGTACGGTTTCTCCCACCACGACGTCCAGCAACTGGTCACCGACGGCGGCCACCAGGGTTTCGCCGATGCGGTTGCGTCCGTTGGTGATCAGTGCGAGGCCGAAGGAGCGGCCCAATGCTGCACTGTGGTAGCTCGAGGTCACGAATCCCTGCATCGGAACGGGTCCGTATGCCGGGTTCACCGGGATGCCCTTTTCCACGAGCTGGGTGCCTTCGGGAAGGCGGAACGTTCCGTCGACCGGAAGGACGCTGACCAGGTGCTTGCGGTCGGTGCGGACTGCGTCCGTCCGGCTGTAGGAGCGCTTACCGATGAAGTCCTTGGCCTTGGAGACGATCCATTCCATGCCGGCATCCTGCGGCGTGACCGTGCCGTCGGTGTCCTGCCCGACGATCGGGTAGCCCTTTTCGGCGCGGAGCACGTGCATGGTCTCGGTGCCGTAGGGGGTGATGTTGAACTCGGCACCCGCGGCGGCAACTGCTTCCCAGGTGTTGAGTCCGTACCAGGTGGGGACGTTGATTTCGTAAGCGAGCTCACCCGAGAACGAAATCCGGCATACCCGGGCCTGCACGCCTGAAGCCAGCGTGGTTTCGCGGAATGTCATGAACGGGAACGCTTCGGCGTCGAGCCCGCCGTTTTCCGCCAGCTGCGGGGCAACCTTCGCGATCACTTCGCGGGACTTGGGCCCGACGACGGCAATCGTGGACCACTGTTCAGTCACCGAGGTAGAGACGACGTCGAGTTCCGGCCATTCGGTCTGGTGCCATTCTTCCAGCCAGTCCAGGACCTTCGCTGCGCCGCCGGTGGTGGTGGTCATGAAGAAGCGGTCCTCGTCGAGGCGCAGGGTCACGCCGTCGTCGAAAATCATTCCGTCCGGCGTGCACATGACACCGTAGCGGGCGGAACCGGGGGCGAGCTTCTTGAACGCGTTGGTGTAGATACGGTTCAGGAACTCGCCCGCGTCCTTGCCGCGGACCTCGATCTTGCCGAGCGTCGTGGCGTCCATGAAGCCCACGGATTCGCGGACTGCGGCACATTCGCGGAGCACCGCGGTGTCCATGTCCTCACCGGCCTGCGGGTAGTACCACGGGCGCTTCCACTGTCCGACGTCCTCGAAGAGCGCTCCCTGGGCAACGTGCCACGGGTGGATGGAGGTGACGCGGGCGGGGTCGAAGAGCTCCCCGCGCTGGCGTCCCGCAAGTGCCGCGAAGGCTACCGGGGTGAAGGGTGCGCGGTACGTGGTGGTCCCGATTTCGCCGACGCCGCGCTCAGCCTCGCCTGCCTGCTTGAGTGCCGCTGCGATCACGCCGATCGCGTTGACGCCGGAGGTCTTGCCTTGGTCGTTGGCGGTGCTGATGGAGGTGTACCGCTTGACGTGCTCTACCGAGCGCATGCCGGCACCGGTGGAACGCAGGACATCAGCCACGGTCTGGTCGCGCTGGAAGTCGACGAAGTGGTGGCGCCACTCCCCTGCATCGCCGGTCTGGCCCGGAACGAGCCACAGCTGGCGGGTCGGGGCGGAAGCGACCGGAGCCTTCAGTTCGGAGGGTACGACGTCGGTGCTGAAGCCAGCTGAAATGGCCGCTGCGGCACCGGCGGAGATGCCTTCAGCGAGGCAGTCCCCCAACTCGTAGCTTCCGCGACCCGAACCGACAACCTGCTGGTCCTTGACGACGCTGCTCGGCACGAATCCTGCCAGTTCGTCGTCCCAGCGCAGCTTGCCCTGGCGCTGGCTGTGGAGGTGGACCACGGGGCTCCAGCCGCCGGAGATGGCGAGCAGATCGCAATCGAGCCGTTCGACGCCCGAGGTGACCTCGCCGTCGTCGTCGATGCTGCGGATGGTGACGCCGTCAATGCGGCCGTCTTCCCCGGCACCGCTGGTGTCCGCGACGGCGCTGCCGACGAGGACGCGAATCCCGCTTTCGGCGGCCAGTGCCGCTTTCGTGCTGACTTTGGGTCGGGCGTCGACGACGGCGGCAACCTTGACGCCTGCTGCCTGCAGGTCGGTGGCCAGCAAGTATGCGGAGTCGTTGGTGGTGCCGATGACAACGCGCTTTCCGGCGACGACGGCGTAGCGGTTGAGGTAGCTACGGACCGCGGAGGCCAGCATGATGCCGGGGCGATCGTTGTTCTCGAAGACGAGCGGACGCTCGTGGGCGCCCGGAGCGAGGACAACCTGCTTGGCACGGATGTGCCAAATACGCTGGCGGGAGACGCCCGGAGCCGCGGGGCTGCTCAGGTGGTCCGTGCGGTTCTGCGCGGCGATGACATAGTTGGAGTCGTACGAACCGAAGGCGGTGGTCCGGTTGAGGACGGTGCATTCGGCGGCGGAAACGAGTTCCACTTCGACGTCGGCGATCCATTCGAGCGCCGGCTTGCCCTCGATGGTCTCGGCGAGTTCCGGTGCGGTGGAACCGGAGAGGAGCGAGCCGCCAAGTTCGGGCTGGTCGTCGATCAGGATGACCCGGGCGCCGGTGCGGACGGCTTCGCGTGCCGCGGCCAGGCCGGAAACGCCGCCGCCGACCACCAGGACGTCGGTGTGGACGTACTTCTTGTCGTATTCCGCACGGTCTTCGGCAGGATCGAGCCGTCCCAGGCCGTTCAGGAACTCGGCGCTGAGTCCGTCCACGAGCGAAACGGTGGTTGCCGGGAGCATGGATTCGGCGACGTGGCCGGGGAAGCGGGCGGCAACCTTGAGCAGGGCGTTGGGTTCTTCGACGCCGGCCGAGACGATGCCGCGGGGGCGGTCTTCGTAAAGGGAGCTGCCGACGCTGACGCGGCCGTTGGCGAGCAAGGCGGAGGCGATCGTATCGCCCGGGTGGCCCGTGTATTCCTGCCCGTCCACGGTGAATCGCCAGGAAATGCTGCGGTCGATGCGGCCGCCGGTGGCGAGGCGGGCGTTCTGCGAGGTCACTTGCTTGCTCCTTCCGGGGAGATCGCTTCGTTTGTCAGGTCAGGGCGCGGTTCGCCCATTTTGTAAACGGCCTTGATGTCATAGGTGACGGTGTCGCGGAGCATGTTGAACCATTTGCGGCAGCCGGTGCTGTGCACCCAGCGCTCGGCGAAATTGCCTTTGGTGTTGTCGCGGTAGAACAGGTACTCGGCCCATTCGCGGTCGTTCAGGTCATTCGGGTTTTCCGGGTAGGCCACGTGGGCCTGGCCACCGTAGTGGAATTCGGTTTCGTCTCGTGGCCCGCAATTGGGGCAGCTGATAAGCAGCATGGTTGGTCTCCTAAGGGGCTGCGGGCTAGTGGGCGACGGCGGCGGCGCCGTGTTCGTCGATCAGGGCACCGGTCTCGAAGCGTTCCAGCGCGAAAGGCTTGTTGAGCTCGTGCGGAGCGCCGGTGGCAATGGTGTGCGCGAAGGTGAGGCCGGCAGCGGGCGTGCCCTTGAAGCCGCCCGTTCCCCAACCGCAGTTGACGAACATGTTCTCCACCGGAGTGGTGCCGATGATCGGCGAGGCGTCCATGGTGGTGTCCACGATTCCGCCCCAGGTCCGGAGCACGTGTGCCCGGGCGAAGATCGGGAAGAGCTCGACGGCGGCCGCCATCTGGTGCTCGATCACGTGGAATGAACCGCGCTGGCCGTAGCCGTTGTAGGAGTCGACGCCGGCGCCCATGACCAGTTCGCCCTTATGCGCCTGGGAGACGTAGACGTGCACGTGGTTGGACATGACCACCGTCGGGTGCACGGGTTCATGCAGCTCGGACACGAGGGCCTGGAGCGGGTGCGACTGGATGGGCAGGCGGAAGCCGGCCATTTCCGCGAGGACCGAGCTGTGGCCGGCCGCTGCGAGGCCCACCTTTTCCGTGTTGATGGTGCCGCGGTTGGTCTTGACGCCCACTACGCGGTTGCCGTCCTTGACAAAGCCCTGGACTTCGCAGTTCTGGATGATGTCCACGCCCATTTCGTCGCACTTGCGGGCAAAGGCCCAGGCAACGTGGTCGTGCTTGGCGATGCCGGCGCGCGGCTGGTACGTGGCGCCCATGACGGGGTAGCGGATGTTGTCGCTGATGTTCAGGATGGGGCAGAGTTCCTTGACCTGCTGCGGGTCCAGCCACTCGGCGTCGACGCCGTTGAGCTTGTTCGCGCCGACGCGGCGGATGCTTTCACGGACGTCGCCCAGGGTGTGGGCGAGGTTCATGACGCCACGCTGGCTGAAGAGGAAATCGTATTCGAGCTCTTCAGGGAGTACTTCCCACAGCTTCAGCGCGTGCTCGTAGATGGCTGCGCTTTCGTCCCACAGGTAGTTGGAACGGATGATCGTGGTGTTGCGGGCCATGTTGCCACCGGCCAGCCAGCCCTTTTCGAGCACCGCGATGTTGGTCATTCCGTGGTTCTTGGCGAGGAAGTACGCGGTAGCCAAGCCGTGTCCGCCGCCGCCGACGATGACGGCGTCGTAGGAGGACTTGGGTTCCGGATTCCGCCAGAGGAAGTCCGGGTGTTCGGGGAGGTGGTCGGCGCTCACTGGGCTGCTCCAATCATTTCGGCCTCGATTTCGGTGGCGGCGGCGTTGCCGCGCTGGGAAAGCTGGGGGTAAAGCGGGAAGCGCTCGGCGAGCGCCGAAACACGGCCGCGGAGTTCGACGGCGGTTTCCTCGCCCAGGGTGCCGGTGTTGGCGGCGGCGACAAGCGCCGTCGCGATGATGTCCGCTACTTCAGCGAATTCTTCGGCGCCGAAGCCACGGGCGGCGAGGGCGGGGGTACCGATCCGGAGGCCGGAGGAGACCATCGGCGGGCGGGGGTCGAACGGAACAGCGTTGCGGTTGACGGTGATGCCGATGTGGTGGAGCGTATCCTCGGCCTGCTGGCCGTCGAGCTCGGAGTTCCGCAGGTCCACGAGGACCAGGTGGACGTCGGTGCCGCCGTTGACAACGGTGATGCCTGCCGCGGCAACGTCTTCCTGCAGGAGGCGTTCGGCCAGGAGCTTGGCGCCCTTGAGCACTCGTTCCTGGCGTTCCTTGAATTCGGGCTCAGCCGCGAACTTGAAGGCGACAGCCTTGGCTGCCACAACGTGCTCCAGCGGGCCACCCTGCTGTCCCGGGAAGACTGCGCTGTTGATCTTCTTGGCGTACTGCTCCTTGGCGAGGATGACGCCGCCGCGCGGACCGCCGAGGGTCTTGTGCGTGGTGGTGGTGACGACGTCGGCGTACGGCACGGGGTTCGGGTGCAGTCCGGCCGCGACGAGGCCAGCGAAGTGGGCCATGTCCACCATGAGGTAGGCGCCCACGAGGTCCGCAATGCGGCGGAACTCGGCGAAGTCGAGCTGGCGCGAGTAAGCGGACCAGCCGGCAACAATCAGCTTGGGACGGTGCTCCAGGGCAAGGGCTTCGACTTCGGCCATGTCCACCCGCAGGTCGGATTCGCGGACGTGGTACGGGACCACGTTGTAGAGCTTGCCTGAGAAGTTGATGCGCATGCCGTGGGTCAAGTGGCCGCCGTGCGCGAGGTCGAGGCCAAGGATGGTGTCTCCCGGGTTGAGGAGTGCGAACATCGCGGCGGCGTTGGCCTGGGCACCCGAGTGGGGCTGGACGTTGGCGAATTCCGCACCGAAGAGTGCCTTCACGCGGTCGATGGCGAGCTGTTCGATCACATCAACGTGTTCGCAGCCGCCGTAGTATCGCTTACCCGGGTAGCCCTCGGCGTACTTGTTGGTCAGGACGGATCCCTGAGCCTCCATGACGGCCGTGGGGGCAAAGTTCTCGGAGGCGATCATTTCCAGCGTGGACTGCTGGCGGATGAGTTCCCGGGTGATCGCTTGTTCAACCTCAGGGTCCGCCTGGGCGAGCGGGCGGATCAGCGGTTCGACCATCATGTTCTCCTTTGAAATACTTATCTTTTCGAACTAATAAGCAACTGATATATTAGAACTGGTTGACATAGTATGCTGAAGATCACAGAGCAGTCAACCACCCGGCATCAAAGGGATCCGCCACCAGGAATTGCGGCAAACGGGAGTAGCAGATGAGCACAGCATTGGAAGCACCGGCACTGATCGGGCAGGGAGCGCCCGCACAGGGAACATCCCTGTCGGACAACGCCTACCTGCTCCTCCGCGACCGGCTCATCATGTTGGACATCAAGCCCGGCGACCCCATCAACGACGGCCACATCGCCGCGGAACTCGGAATCGGGCGCACCCCGGTACGCGAGGCCATCAAACGGCTCGAAGGCGACCACCTCGTAGTGTCCTACCCCCGGCGCGGAACCTTCGCCACCGGCGTCGACATCACCCAACTGGCCGAAGTCTCGGAAATCCGTGAACTCCTCGAACCTTTGGCGTCGCGCCGGGCAGCCCGCATGGCAAGCCCGGCATTGCGCGACAGACTGCGTGAAGTGGCGGCAGAGATCAGCAGCCTGGAGTCACAGGGCGCAGCCCAGCAAGAGCTCATGCGCTACGACATCCAGGTCCACCGGCTCATCTACCACGCCGCCGCGAACGCCCACCTTGAAGACGTGCTGATCCGCTACGACAACCTGGCGACGCGCATCTGGTGCCACATGCTGGACAAGATGCCCTCCGTCACGGGGCACGTCGCAGAGCACGTGGCACTGCTCAACGCCATCGCCGACGGCGACGAAGAACGCGCGGCTTCCCTCGCCTTGCACCACGTGGTGAGTTTCGAAGAGGCAATCCGCGGGGTGCTGTAAGTTCGGCGCCGTTGGCCGGCGCCCGGCGTCGTCAGCCCTTTCGCTTCCAGAACCTCTGCCAATTCACGTTCAACAGCAATAGGCCCAGCAAGAGCGAATCGGCTGTCATGATTCCTGCCATAAAGTAGGCCCATCCGGCAATCATGACTCGTTCACCGCCTGCGGACGGCGCGATGTACTGAGGTGCATCAGACCACGCATACCAATCTCCTGACCCGGGTCCCCCAGTCAATCGATAGTGCACTAAGTGTGCCACGACATCGCCCCGGAGGGAACGCCCCCTCCTCGCCCTCTTCTGCCCGCCCACCCACCCACCCACCCACCTGAGCATGCCCCCTCTTGGCTTTGGGTTTGGAGCATGCTCATTCTTAGCCTTGTGGAACGGACATAACCGGATTATGCCCACTCCTGATGCCAAAGGATGGGCATGCTCCGTGAGGGCGGTGGAAGGTTCGCGCGCGTAGTGAGGCCCCGTAGAGCCCCGACATCCTGCCCGGTAGAGCCCCGCCCCTTTCCCTTCCCCCTCGCATCAGCGAATCCGCGAGCGCCCTTCCCCGCCTTGAAGCACGACACAAAATGCAACACAGTTTCTCTGAATGCATCAAATCTCGAAGAGCAATCTCCCAATCGCGCAAACAAACCCTTGACGGTGACGCATCGCACACTTATTCTGGTGCAACAGCGTTGCTCTGAATGCAACTACTACATCGTCTTGGTGGATTCATGAAAAACGAAACTTCCCCCGTGGCGGCAACCATCGGAAAAAACCGTTCCGGGTCCAATGGCGGATCCGCTTCGCTTCCCGATACCGAAGCCACGCCAAACACTCCAACCAGCATCCCCGCGGTCAGCAAAGACACCCGGCGCCGCGTCATCACCGCAAGCTTCATCGGCAACTTCGTCGAATGGTTCGATTACGCCGTCTACGGCTACCTCGCCGGCACCATCTCCACGGTCTTCTTTCCCTCCTCCGACCGGCAGACGGCGCTGCTTGCAACATTCGGCGTCTTCGCCGTCTCGTTCTTCGTCCGGCCTTTGGGCGGCTTCATCTGGGGCCACATCGGCGACCGCCTCGGACGCAAACAAGCGCTGTCCCTGTCGATCGTCCTGATGTCCGTGGCAACGTTCTGCATCGCACTGATCCCCGGCTACGGGACGATCGGCGTCATGGCGCCGGTACTCCTCCTGCTTGTCCGCGTCGTCCAGGGCTTCTCGGCATCCGGCGAATACGCAGGCGCGTCAGCCTTCCTAGTGGAGTACGCGCCGGCACATCGCCGCGGACTCTATGCCGCCGTCGTGCCCGCCAGCACAGCGGCAGGATTGCTGCTCGGCTCCCTGCTGGCAGCCCTCCTCAGCTCAGTCCTGACTGCCGAGCAACTCAACGAATGGGGCTGGCGGCTGCCGTTTCTCCTCGCCGCGCCGATGGGCCTGATCGGCCGCTACATCCGCACCAAGCTCGAGGACACTCCCGCATTCCGCGAACTCGCCGCGAAGGAAACCACCGTCAAAGCGCCGGCTTTCGCGATGTTCCGTACCTACCGCAGGCAACTGGTCATCGCCACGGGCGCGGTACTGCTCAACGCGGTCGGCTTCTACGTGATCCTCAGCTACATGCCGACGTACCTATCTGAAGAACTCCACTTCGGCGCTGCCGAATCGTTCCTCGCCACCACCATCGCGCTGGTCAGCTACATCGGCTTCATCTTCCTGACGGGCATCGCCTCCGACACCTTCGGCCGCAAGCGTATGCTCCTCACCGCGTCGATTCTCTTTATTGCCCTGACAGTTCCGGCGTTCATGCTCCTCGACACCGGCAACTTCATGGTCATCGTCCTGGTGCAGATCGTGCTCGGCGGCATGCTTACGCTCAACGACGGCACCTTGCCGAGCTTCCTCGCCGAGCTCTTCCCGACGGCGGTCCGCTACAGCGGGTTCGCGGTCAGCTTCAATCTCTCCAACGCCCTGTTCGGCGGCACCGCGCCGTTCATGGCAACACTGCTCATCGGCCTCACCCACAACCAACTGGCGCCTGGCTGGTACCTCGTAGCAGCCTCCGTAGTTTCCCTCATCGCGGTCCTGTTCGCCGTGGAAACCTCCAAGAAACCACTCCAACAGGACTGAAACAACCCACCCATTGAAAGGAACACCCCTCATGACCATCGCCGAAACCCGCCCCGAAAACGCAGCGGTTAATGACGTATCGCAGCTTGAGCGCCTCAAGGTCCTTAACAACGGCAAGAAAGTCTCGCTCACTTTCTCCGACGCTGAGTTCGAACGCCGCCTCGCGGGCCTTCGCCGGATCATGGCAGAAAAGGAACTGGACGCCGTCGTCCTGACCAGCTACCACTCCATCAAGTACTACTCGGACTTCCTGTTCACCTACTTCGGCCGCTCCTACGCGATGGTGGTCACCGCCGAGGATACGGTCACCGTCACTGCGAATATCGACGCCGGAATGCCTTGGCGCCGGAGCTACGGAGACAACCTGGTCTACACGGACTGGCGCCGGGACAACTTCATCTTCGGCATCCAGGAAGTGCTGCGGTCCCGCGGAATCAACGTGCGGCGCCTCGGCGTCGAAGACGACTCACTTCCCTTGGACAACCGCAACAAGATCCAGGCCGCTTTCCCGGACGCGGCACTGGTTGATGTTGCCCAGTCCGCGATGCGCCAACGCATGATCAAGTCCGCCGAAGAGATCGAGGTCATCAAGCACGGCGCGCGTATCGGCGACCTCGGCGGCGAAGCCATCCGCAACGCCATCACCGCGGGCATCACCGAGTACGAGGTAGCGTTGATCGGCACCGAAGCCATGGTGCACGAAATCGCCCGCACGTTCCCGGACTCCGAAATCCGCGATACCTGGGTCTGGTTCCAGTCCGGCATCAACACGGACGGCGCGCACAACTGGGCCACCACCCGGAAGATCCAGGAGCATGACATCCTGTCCCTGAACTGCTTCCCCATGACCTCCGGCTACTACACGGCGCTAGAGCGGACGTTGTTCTACGGCGAACCGGACGCCCGCTCGCTGGAGCTGTGGAACATCAACGTGGAAGTGCACAAGCGCGGCCTTGAACTCATCAAGCCCGGCGCCGTATGCAAGGATATCGCAGCTGAACTCAACGAGATCTACGTCGGACACAGACTGCTGCCCAACCGCACTTTCGGATACGGCCACTCGTTCGGCGTGCTGAGCCACTACTACGGCCGCGAAGCCGGACTAGAGCTCCGCGAAGACATCGACACCGTCCTGGAACCGGGAATGGTGGTCTCCATGGAGCCCATGATCACCGTCCTCGATGGCCAGCCCGGCGCCGGCGGTTACCGCGAGCACGACATCCTGGTGGTCGGTGAAGACGGCGCCGAGAACATCACCAAGTTCCCGTTCGGCCCGGAATACAACATCATCGGCGCTTGATCCCAGCCAAAGCACCGTAAAACCCACTGAGCATGCTCTCCCCTTGCCAAGACCAATGGACATAACCCGAATATGTCCACCGGCTACGGCGAAGGGAGAGCATGCTCATTTCGACTATCGCGAAGAAATATAGTGAGCACTATGACTCCCCCGGAAACCAGCGAGACCAGCGACAACCGCGAGCCCGGAAACACGAGCGATACCCGCAGCACTTCGGTGATCGTGAACGCCATCGCCGTGCTCCGCAGCTTCACGGCCGAGGAACCCCTGCTGGGAGTCACCGAGATCGCCGGCAGGATCGGCCTGCACAAGAGCACAGTGTCCCGAATCCTTGCGACGTTTGAGCAGGAGCACCTGGTAGAGCGCGACGACGACTCCCGCCGTTTCCGCCTGGGCTTGGGGATGATTGCGCTCGCCGGACCCCTGCTCGCCGAACTCGAGGAGCGACGGGTGGCGTACCCGGTGCTGCGCGAACTCACCGAACGGACCGGGGAGACGAGTGCACTGATGGTGTGGAACGGCGGCGAATCCATGTGCGTGGAACAAATCGCGAGCCGCCACCAGGTCAAGCATCTTGCTCCGCTTGGCGCCCGCTACAACGAAGCCCTCAGTTCTTCGGTCCAGGTCTTCCTCGCAGCCGAAGACGCAGACCGTGTCCGCCGACTCCTGAACAGCGGTTCGGTGACGCTGCCCGGCCTCGACGAAGAAGCGGTGGAAGGCTACCTTCTCCGCCTCAAGGATTCAGCAGAGCGCGGTTGGTTCGCCAACTTCGGCGAAACGTCCATCGATGAAGTGGGCGTCGCCTCCCCCGTGTTCGATCACCGTGGCGACGTCGTGGCTTCGGTCCTGATCGCAGCGCCGAAGTTCCGTGTCTCCCAGGACAGCCTCACCAGCCTCGGCGAGGCATGCCTGGAGGCCTCCCGAAAGATCACGACGCGCCTGGGCGGCCGCTCCCAGCGTTGAGGCGGCGCCCTACCGGACAAGCTAAGCGCTGAACAGCGCCTGGCGGACGGCGTGCTCGAAATCGGTGACGTGGGTCCGCGCCAGGTCGGCGGCTTTTTCCTCTTCCCCGTCGGCAATAGCCCGCAAGAGACCCAGGTGCTCGTGGACGTGGCGGGAAAGATCGGGAAGCCGGTCCAGCACCATGCACCAAATCCTTGTGGCGAGGTTGTCGTACCGGATCAGGATGTCCTCAAGGTGCGGATTGGCTGCCGCAGCATAGATTCCCTGGTGCACCCTCGCGTCAAGGCGCAAGGTTTCCACTACCGACGCGGTACCGGCGTCCCAGGCTTCCACGTCACGCATGATTGCGCGGAGTTCCTCTTTCACGGCCTCCGTCGCCACCCTCGCCGCACGTGCCGCGGCCAGGGGTTCGAGCTGCGTGCGGATTTCGGAGATAAACGCGAGGTCCGTGACTTCGACGCCGGTGGCGAAGGTTCCGCGCCGGGGGTACGTGACAACCAGCCTGTCGAGTTCGAGCCTCTTCAGCGCTTCACGCACCGGCGTTCTCCCGACGCCGAGTTCCTTGGCGAGGTGGTCGTCGTTCAGCAACTCGCCCGGCTTGATGTCCAGGAATAGCAGCCGGTCCCGGATCCGTTCGTAAGCGATATCAGCCAACGATTTCTTGCTGACTTCCCCCGCAATTGCCAGCGCCTCGATTGCCACAGCCACGATCCTCTCCTGTTGGCAACAAATAGTTGTTGACCTCACTTAGTGACCAGTATACGCTGATGGACAACTCAGATATATCAGTATCAAACGCAAGGATATATCTTAAGGAGAAGACATGACTTTGGTGGAAGCAACACCCTCAACGGTCACGGCACCGGCGCCGAAGGCCTTGCGAGGAAAACAAGACCCGAAATTCGTCCTCACATTGTCGTGCACTGAGCGTGCCGGCATCGTGCAGGCGGTGACAACGTTCCTTTTCGAGCGCGGATTCAACATCGAAGAACACCAACAGTTCGACGACGGCCTCCGCCAAACGCTGCACCTGAGGACCGCGTTCTCAGGCTCCGCGGCCTACTCGCCCGAGCGGCTCGAAGAAGAGTTCCGCTCCATCGCGGACCGCTTCGAGATGAAGTTCAGTTTCCATGGCGAGACCAAGCCCCGCATCCTGGTGATGGTGTCCACGTTCGGCCATTGCTTGAACGACCTCATTTTCCGTTGGCGCGGAGGCAGTCTCGGCGGAGAGCTGGTGGCTGTCGTTTCCAACCACGAGACGCACCGGGCCATGGCGGAGGCAGCGGGCCTGCCCTTCATCCATATCCCGGTCACCCCGGACACCAAGCCCCAGGCAGAACAACAGCTCCTGGACCTCGTGGACGAATACCAGGCCGACCTTGTAGTCCTGGCCCGCTACATGCAGGTCCTCTCCGATGGCCTGTGCCGGAAACTCGAAGGCCGGGCCATCAACATCCACCACTCGTTCCTGCCCGGATTCAAGGGGGCCCGCCCCTACCACCAGGCCTACGACCGCGGAGTGAAGCTGGTTGGCGCCACGGCCCATTACGTCACTGCGGACCTGGACGAGGGCCCGATCATCGAACAAGAAGTCATCCGGGTGGACCACAGCTACGGCCCGACCGCCCTTTCAACGGTCGGCCGGGACGCCGAAGCCTTGGCGTTGTCCCGCGCGGTGCGCTGGCATTGCGAACACCGTGTCCTGCTGGATCGCTCCAGCACCGTGGTTTTCCGTTAGCCACGACCCCAAAATCAGCAGAGTCCACACTCGATCATCAGCAGGAGAAATTCCATGGCATCAACGCCACGCATTGTCATCATCGGCGCTGGAATCGTCGGCACGAACCTCGCAGACGAACTCGTAACCCGCGGCTGGAACAACATCACGGTCCTGGACCAGGGGCCGCTGAACATGCCCGGCGGCTCAACGTCCCATGCCCCGGGCCTGGTCTTCCAGACCAACCCGTCCAAGACCATGGCGCTGTTCGCCAAGTACACCGTGGAAAAGCTGCTCTCCCTGACCGAGGACGGCCAGAGCTGCTTCAACCAGGTGGGCGGCCTTGAGGTGGCCACCACGGAGACCCGCCTGGCCGACCTCAAGCGCAAGCTCGGCTACGCGCAGTCGTGGGGCATCGAAGGCAGGATCATTTCCCCCGAGGAATGCAAGGAGCTCTATCCCCTCCTCAACGAGACCGAGATCCTGGGCGGCCTCCACGTTCCGAGCGATGGCCTCGCCCTTGCCGCCCGCGCCGTCCAGCTTCTCATCAAGCGCACCGAGGCCGCGGGCGTGAAGTACCTCGGCAACACGGAGGTCACCGGGATTGAACAGTCCGGCCGCCGCGTCACCGGCGTCCAAACGGCCGACGGCGTGATCCCGGCTGACATCGTGGTGTCCTGTGCAGGTTTCTGGGGTGCCAAGATCGGCGAAATGATCGGCATGACCGTGCCGCTCCTCCCCTTGGCCCACCAGTACGTCAAGACTTCCCCGGTCCCGGTCCAGCAGGGCAAGAACGAGCTTCCGAACGGCGCCCAGCTGCCCATCCTGCGCCACCAGGACCAAGACCTCTACTACCGTGAGCACGGCGACCGCTACGGCATCGGCTCCTACGCACACAAGCCAATGCCCGTGGACCTCGACGAACTCGGTACGTTCGAGCCCAGCAGCATCAATGAACACAACATGCCCTCCCGCCTGGACTTCACCCTCGAAGACTTCCTTCCGGCCTGGGAAGCCACCAAGCAACTGCTCCCGGCCCTCGGCGAAAGCGAAATCGAAGACGGCTTCAACGGCATCTTCTCCTTCACCCCGGACGGCGGCTCCCTGGTAGGCGAGTCCAAGGAACTGGACGGCTTCTACGTCGCCGAGGCCGTGTGGGTGACGCACTCGGCCGGTGTTGCCCGGGCTGTAGCCGAAGTGCTGGTGGACGGTAAGTCGAAGATCGACCTTGGCGACTGCGACATCCACCGTTTCGAGGACGTCCAACTGACCCCCGAGTACGTGAGCGAAACGTCGCAGCAGAACTTCGTGGAAATCTACGATGTCCTGCACCCGCTCCAGCCCAAGCTATCGCCGCGCGGCCTGCGGGTGAGCCCGTTCCACGCCCGCCACCAGCAATTGGGAGGCTTCTTCCTCGAAGGCGGCGGCTGGGAGCGGCCGTACTGGTTCGAAGCGAACGCCGAGCTCCTCAAGGAAATGCCCGCCGAATGGCAGCCGCCGGCCCGCGACGCTTGGTCCGCCATGTTCAGCTCGCCCATCGCCGCAGCCGAAGCGTGGAAGACGCGTACCGCCGTCGCGATGTACGACATGACGCCGCTCAAGCGGCTTGAAGTCTCCGGCCCCGGAGCGCTCAAGCTGCTGCAGGAACTGACCACCGCCGAGCTCGACAAGAAGCCCGGAGCGGTCACCTACACCCTTGTCCTGGACCAGGCCGGCGGCGTCCGGAGCGACGTCACCGTGGCACGGCTGGGCGAAGACACCTTCCAGCTCGGGGTCAACGGAAACATCGACACCGCGTACTTCGACCGCGCAGCACGCCACCAAACGGAAACCGGCAGCGCCACGGACTGGGTCCAGGTCCGCGATATCACCGGCGGCACGTGCTGCATCGGCCTCTGGGGTCCCCTCGCCCGCGACCTGGTCAGCACCGTCAGCAGCGATGACTTCAGCAACGACGGCCTGAAGTACTTCCGCGCCAAAAAGGCCGTCATCGGGGGCGTCCCCGTCACCGCGATGCGCCTGTCCTACGTGGGCGAGCTCGGTTGGGAGTTGTACGCAAGCGCCGAAAACGGCCAACGCCTCTGGGATGCCTTGTGGAAGGCAGGCCAGCCGTTCGGCGTCATTGCCGCCGGCCGCGCCGCGTTCAGCTCGCTCCGCCTCGAAAAGGGCTACCGCTCGTGGGGAACGGACATGTCCACCGAGCACGACCCCTTCGAAGCCGGCCTCGGCTTCGCGGTCAAGATGGCAAAGGACAGCTTCGTCGGAAAGGCCGCGTTGGAGGGCCGCACCGAGGAGAACTCGGCCCGCCGATTGCGCTGCCTGACGGTCGACGACGGCCGGAGCCTCGTGCTGGGCAAGGAACCGGTGTTCTACAAGGACCAGGCGGTCGGTTACGTCACGAGCGCAGCGTTCGGACACACAGTCGCCAAGCCGATCGCGTACGCGTATCTCCCGGGCGAAGTATCCGTGGGTGATTCGGTCGAGATCGAGTACTTCGGCCGACGCATCCGGGCCACGGTCACCGCTGATCCGCTCTACGACCCCACGATGAGCAGGCTCCGCGGCTAACAGCCCGAAACGCCTCAACCAAGCACGGCCCGGACCCCATACCTTCAAGCGTGGGTCCGGGCCGCCGCTTTCACGCGACCAGAGCATTCAGCCCAGCCCCTCTCCAACCCCAGCCCAGGAAGATTCATGATCGGTTCAGAGACCATCAACGGCTACCTCGCCAGGCTCGCCGCACGGCAGCCCACTCCCGGCGGCGGCGCGGCGGCCGCCCTCCACGCCGCGCAAGGAGCAGCCCTCGTCGCCATGGTTGCGAGGTACACCACCGGCACCAAGTATGAACAGCACGCATCCCTGGTGGAGCGCATCGCCGAAGCATCGGACGGACTCATCGTCGAGGCCTTGCACTTGGCCGATGCCGACGAACATGCGTTCCAGTCCGTCATCGATTCCTACAAGCTCCCGTCCGGGACGGAAGAGCTCGACGCCGCCCGTTCCGCAGGCATCCAGGCCGCACTTGTCCAGGCCGCCCAGGTCCCCGGCCGCCTCATCGGAGTCGCTGGAGCCGTCGTCGACCTCGCCACCGAACTCTTCGACGTCGCAAATGCCAATGTGATCAGCGACGTCGCAGCCGCGGCGGATGCCGCCCGGGCGGCAGCAACCACGGCGCGCGTCAACATCGACATCAACCTGATCGCCATCAAGGACAACGCCGTACGCACCCGTCTTGCGGGAGAGACCGATGGACTGGCCGACACCGTCGTCGCCGCCGCGGACAAACTCGCCGCCCGCGTTAGGGAAAGGATCCTCGCATGAGCGCCACCTTGTTGTCAGGAAAGGCCTTGGCTGAACGCATCCGGGAACGCGCCCGGGGCGGGGCGCTTTCCCTCACTGAAACAGGATCCCGTCCCACTCTCGCGGTGGTTGTTGCCACCGACGACGGTTCGACGCTTTGGTACGTCCGCTCCATCGAGCGCGCGGCCGGCAATGCGGGCATCGATTGCCGGATCGTCCACCTCGGGCCTGACGCCAGCGAAGCGGCCCTGGCAACCGTGCTGGAAGACTTGAGCGCAGAGCCGGCCGTGAACGGCATCATCCTGCAGACTCCCCTGCCTCCCGGCGTCCGTACCGACGCATTGGTGGGGCTGATCGCGCCCGAGAAGGACGTCGACGGCGCGAATCCGCTCAGCTTGGGTCGCTTGGCCGTGGGGCAGCCGGCGTTCGCACCCGCGACGGCGCGCGCCGTCGTCGAACTCCTCGACCACTTCGACGTCCCGGTGGCGGGCCGCGACGTCGTCGTGATCGGCCGTTCCGCGGTGGTCGGCAAGCCGCTGTCGCTTCTCCTGCTCGAACGCGACGCCGCCGTCACCATCTGCCACTCCCGCTCCGGTCCGCTGGAGAAACACACCAAAGCGGCCGACGTCGTCGTGGTCGCCGCCGGGCGCGCGGGCCTGCTGACCGGCAGCCACCTGTCACCAGGAGCGGTAGTGCTCGACGTCGGCACGAACGTCCTGCCCGATGGTTCCCTTGTGGGGGACGCGGACGCCGACAGCGTCCGGGAGGTCGCGTCGGCGCTGACCCCCGTTCCCGGCGGAGTGGGCTCGGTGACCACGGCGCTACTGCTCCTCCACACGGTCGAAGCTGCGCGGGAACAATCAGCTTCGTTGGTCAGTGGTTGATGGTTTGTAGACGCTTGTCTCTTTAGACGCGGGAAGGCAAGACCGTTTGTGGCGGTCTTGCCTTCCTGTTTTTGCGGGGTGGGTTCTTTTGCGGGGTTAGATGAGTGCGCGTTCGAGTTCGTCGTCGTCGGGGTCGTTGGAGCCTTGGACGGCGTCGAGTTGGTAGGCTTCCTCGAGTTCGGCGATGTCCTGGTCGCTGGTGGTGGGGGCGGAGTGTTCTTCGAGGACGCCGGTGCGGTGGCGGATGCGCAGCCTGTAGAGGAGCAGTCCGGCGATGACGACGAACGCGACGAAGATGACGCCGCCCCATTGCAGGTACCACTG
>NZ_SMRU01000042.1 GCF_004354015.1 Arthrobacter terricola | reverse complement strand
GAACGGCCGGCCGGGACATGACCGAAGTGCGATGGCAGCACCCGGAGCTAACTCGGGAACGCACTATGAGCAGACAGCCCAAGCCGTCGACGCTCGATCTTAGACACCGATAAGGCTCCAGCCGAACAAGTCGTCATGCGGTAACCAACCCGCGAATGTCAGCCTGACACTGCAGTCGGAAGAAACGACTCGCCAGCACCACACCACAACCGGCCGGTACGCGATGGGCGGCTCCCGGAACAACACCCAGGAGCCGCTCATCCATGCACTCTTGACAACCAGAACTACATATCAGTGCGCCAGTCCGAGGATCCAGCGCAGCGTGCTTCCCTGCG
Organism: Arthrobacter terricola; assembly: GCF_004354015.1. Taxonomy (GTDB): domain Bacteria; phylum Actinomycetota; class Actinomycetes; order Actinomycetales; family Micrococcaceae; genus Arthrobacter; species Arthrobacter terricola. Next base: position 33,347 of record NZ_SMRU01000042.1, on the reverse strand, counting down.
AATCAGCTGCCCCGTTGTTCTGGCTCCCTTGGGTGCCCTGGAGCACCTGCGGGATTCCGGCCTTGAGATCCTTGCCAAGCACCTTCGGCAAGGTGTCAGTGACCCCCTTGAGCGCTCCTTGGGAATCGGAATTCAGGTCGGTGCCAGCCATTTTCGGCGGGTCGGGGAGCTGCTTTGAGTCCTGCTGCGCGTCGCCGGCGGCGTCCGTGCCGCCCTGGGACTGGTTCCCCGCGTCCTCGATTTTGGGCGATGGCGCCTTTTCCGGAACGGCCGGGGCTGAAGGCGCGGGAGCCACGGCGGGCACGGTCGGGAGCGGGGTCGCCGGTAGGGTGGCGACCTTGGCGGCGTCGTTGACCGGGGCGGAAGGAACCGACGACGGCGGCGCGGAAGTCCAGGCGGGTTCCCAGCCGGAGATAAGGGATTGCATGAACTCCGGAGCTCCCTTGCTGAAGCCGCCGCTCGCTGCCGCCACTCCCCCGACGCCGAGGCCCATGGCTGCCAGGACAGCGGCACCGATGACCACCGGGCGGTGCTTACGTGAGCGCCGCCGCTTGGCGAGTTCGTCGTCGGGAAGTGCCTCCGCCAAGCCGGGCGCGCCGACGGTGCCGGCCCCGTTGATCAGGGCGGCAAGCGCACCGGCAGGAGCGGGCGCAGGCACGGCGGCAAAAGATCCAAGCCCCGTCAGGGCCCCGGCGACCTCGGGCACGTCGGTGAGACCGGCGTCGAGCATCAGTTCGAGGACGATCGCATCGCGGTCGACGTCATTCATTTCCCAGCGCGTCATGGGGCCACGTATTCCTTTACTACCGAGTGCTCGCGAAGCGCATTCAATGCCCGGCGTTGCAACTGCTTGATCGCGCCCTGGCTTTTCCCCATGATGTCGGCGACTTGCTCCACGGTCAGGCCGGCAACGATTCGGAGCGACAGCACTTCTCGCTGGTCCTCCCCCAGGAGATCCAGCAGGGCCAGGACTTCGCCGGGTGCCACGCGGTCCATCGCTTCGGCTTCGGCGGAATTCGACTGGCGCGTGTCACGCTCGGCTTCAAATTCGTGGTGCTCCGGCGTCCTGCTCTGCCGGCGGTGGTCGTCCACCATCCGGGCGTGGGCAACCGAAAATACGAACGTCCGCAGTCCGCTGACGCCGCCAGTGACGGTTTCGACGCGGGGCAGGACGGCGAGGAAGACGTCTTGGGTCACGGCTTCCGGATCCGAGACGCCCTTGGTTTTCAAGTAACCGAGGACTTGTCCGGCCAGGGCTTGGTAGATAGCGCTGAACAGGCCGGATTGGTAGCCCTTCAAGGCAAGCAAGGTTGCATCGGTCAAGACGTCGGTCACGGGAACGTGGCTTTCGGTGGGGAACACATATCCGGGATCATGCAAGATCCGTGTTGCCTCCGAAAGGCCGTACGACCGGGCAACGCCCTTTAGCCTAGCCGTTGCACCGACGAAGCCCAAGGACAGGCCATTCCTTCCGGAGCATCGCTCGTCCCGGACTTTGTACATCCACGGAACCCTTCAGACGTGAGAAGCCGAGCTGAAACATGATGGGGGACAAATTTCAGCTCGGCTTTCAAAGAGGTAATCGCCGGTGCACGCGAAAGGGTTACGCGATTTTCAAAAAACTTTTTGAGCCCCTCCCACCCAATCGAGTTTGTGTACACCTCGCACCCGTTAAGAAGCGTCTTAAGGGGTGCGAGGTGTACACAAACTCCCGGAGGAGGAGGGGTTCGGGGCTAGTCCTCGATGAGGTCGTGCACCACGATGGTCTGGTCACGGTCCGGGCCGACGCCGATCGCGGAGAAGCGGGTGCCGGACAACTTCTCGAGTGCCAGCACATAGTTGCGGGCGTTCTCCGGGAGGTCTTCCAAGGTCTTGGCGCCCGTGATGTCCTCGGTCCAGCCGTCGAAGTACTCGAAGATCGGTACCGCGTGGTGGAACTCGGTCTGTGTCATGGGCATTTCGTCGTGGCGGACGCCGTCGACGTCGTAAGCGACGCACACGGGGATCTGCTCAATGCCGGTGAGCACATCCAGCTTGGTCACGAAGTAGTCCGTGAATCCGTTGACGCGCGACGCATGGCGCGCCAGCACGGCGTCGTACCAACCGCAGCGGCGCGGACGGCCGGTATTCACGCCGAACTCGCCGCCGGTCTTCTGCAGGTACACGCCCATCTCGTCAAAGAGTTCCGTGGGGAACGGGCCGGCGCCAACACGGGTGGTGTAGGCCTTGATGATGCCGATGGACCGCGAAATACGGGTGGGGCCGATGCCCGAACCGACCGACGCGCCGCCCGCCGTGGGGTTGGAAGACGTCACGAACGGGTAGGTACCGTGGTCGACGTCGAGGAACGTGGCCTGGCCGCCTTCCATGAGGACCACCTTGCCCTCGTCCAGGGCGTTGTTGAGGACCAGTGTGCTGTCGATGACGAGCGGCCGCAGGCGCTCCGCGAAGGACAGGAAGTACTCCACGATCTCGTCCACCACAACATTGCGGCGGTTATAGACCTTCACCAGGAGCTCGTTCTTCTGGCGCAGCGAACCTTCAACCTTCTGGCGGAGGATCGATTCGTCGAAGACGTCCTGGACGCGGATGCCCAAACGGGCCACCTTGTCCATGTAGGCCGGGCCGATGCCGCGTCCCGTCGTGCCGATCGCACGGCTGCCGAGGAAACGCTCAGTAACTTTGTCCAGGACCTGGTGGTACGGCGCCACAAGGTGCGCATTCGCCGAGACACGCAAACGGGACGTGTCCGCGCCGCGGGCTTCCAGGCCGTCGATCTCCTGGAACAGTGCTTCGAGGTTAACCACGCAGCCGTTGCCGATGATCGGAATTGCGTTGGGGCTCAGGATACCGGCGGGAAGGAGCTTGAGCTCGTACTTCTCACCGCCAACGACGACGGTGTGCCCGGCGTTGTTGCCGCCGTTCGGCTTGACCACGTAGTCGACGCGGCCACCAAGCAGGTCGGTTGCTTTGCCTTTGCCTTCATCGCCCCACTGGGCTCCGACGATCACGATAGCTGGCATGGGATCCTCCCCCATTCTTTCGGGCCGGTCCTGACGGGATCGCCAGGACTCAACGCCACATGAGAACGCCCCGAAGCCATCGGCCCGGACCGGAGACTTTCGCAAAAGTTCACCGGCGGGATCAGCAAGAGTTCCGGGGCTCTTACCAGCCAAGTTTAGCCGATAGGGCCCGAAGTCCAGTTGTCACACCGGCAGCGCGCGGTTGAACACGCAAATCAAGGAACCGGACAAGACAGGCCATCGCCATCCGCAGACCGTGATCGGAACGTGAACTCTTTCCAAACAGTGCGTCGCGGACGCCCAAATCGGCCTTGGGGCCCAAAACACGGGACTACATTCTTTGTGGATCTTTACCCCAACCAACACCAAAGCCGCCATGCAGTGGCCCGGCATTGCCCGTGTTTCTGAAGGGAATTTCATGAGAAAGCACACCAAACGCCTGCTCTCGACGGCCGGCGTCGGAAGCCTTGCCGTATCCACGATCGCCGCGGGGATGATCGGTTTCGGCATGACCCCGGCTTCGGCCAACGACGACCACGGCGGGACCACGACCCCCATCAAGCACGTCGTGGTGATTTTCGGCGAAAACGTCTCCTTCGACCACTACTTCGCGACGTACCCGCAGGCCGCCAATACCGCCGGTGAGACGCAGCAAGGCACCGGCATTGCGGCCCCGATTTTCACGGCGGCCAAGAACACGCCGAAGAACATCGCCACCCTGGCACACGACAACCTGCTCGCGCCGAACAATCCCAACTCCGTCCAGCCCGGGCGCCTCAGCCCGTCCCAGGCCATCACGTGCGACCAGGACCACGAATACACCGCTGAGCAAAAGGCCTACAACGGCGGCCTGATGGACAAGTTCGTGCAAAACACCAGCATGGACGCCTGCACCGGCGGCCAGTTCGGCCGCCCCGGGCTCACCATGGACTACTACGACGGCAACACTGTCACCGGAATCTGGAACTACGCCCAGAACTTCGCCATGAGCGACTCCCACTTCAGCACCACCTTCGGCCCGTCCAGCCCCGGTGCGCTCAACCTGGTGTCCGGCCAGACCCACGGCGTCACGGAGTTCACCGCCACCGGACAGCCCGTCAAGCCGGCGGCTAGCGACTACACCGTCAAGTTCCCGGATGCCAACGGCGTGGGCACGATGACCGAGGACCCGGATCCGGTCTACGACGATTGCTCCAACAAGAGCCACGCGAGCAAGAACAACCTGGCCGGCATGCAGGGCAAGAACATCGGCGACCTGCTCAACGACAAGGGAGTCAGCTGGGGCTGGTTCCAAGGCGGCTTTGCCCCCACGACGGCGGCCACGACCACCACTCCGGCGGCTTGCCAGGCCACCCACACCAACATCGCGGGCGCCACAGTAACGGACTACAGCCCGCACCACGAGCCGTTCCAGTACTACCAGTCGACGGCCAACCCGCACCACCTCGCCCCGGCCAGCATGGCCGAGATCGGGCACGACGGCCAGGCCAACCACCAGTACGACACCACGGACTTCGCGAAGGTGGTCAACTCGGACACCATGCCGGCCGTCTCCTTCCTCAAGGCCGGAAGCTACCAAGACGGCCACGCAGGCTACTCCGACCCGCTGGACGAGCAGAAGTTCATCACGCAGCAGGTAAACGCCATCCAGAACTCGAAGAACTGGAATAGCACCGCCGTCATCCTCGCCTACGATGACTCCGATGGTTGGTACGACCACGTCGCAGCCGGCGTGAAGAACTCCTCGAACACCAGTGACGACGCCGCGTGGTGCCTCAACGCGTACAACCAGGGCGTTCCCATGGCAGGGGGCTACGCGGACCGCTGCGGTCCCGGCCCGCGCCAACCGCTCGTGGTGATCTCGCCCTTCGCGAAGAAGAACTACGTGGACCACACGCAAACCACGCAGTCGTCGATCCTCCGCTTCATCGAAGACAACTGGCACACGGGCCAGCTCAGGGACGGGTCCGCGGATGCGACGGCCGGGTCCATCAAGGCGATGTTCAACTTCGAGAACCAGCGGGACATCAAGCTCATCCTGAATGAGTCGAACGGCACCGTGGTTTCCCGCGGCAAGGGAGACGACGAGCAGTAACAAAACCGCAGCGGCACCGCCCCAGACCAACGGGGCGGTGCCGCTCGCATTTAACCGCCTGGCGACCGCCTGTCCCCCAGGTCACGGCGGAAGCCAGCTTCCGCCGTCGGGAGCCCTGCCACATATGACCCGATTCACCAGCACGCCATCGCCCGTTCCGGTACAGTTAACCAGCCCCCAACAGCACCCCATCGAATCGGTCGCGCGCGTTCGCTCCCGGCAGGTGACGTGCGCCCGCGATATGTAGGAGACCCAAGCGCAGATGCAAGACCTGGCGACTGAATCACCCGAACAGAAACTCTGGAACCGACGGTTCGAACCCCATATCGCCGAGGTCACCGCACTTTGCGACTCCCTCAAGGAAATGAAGCCGGGCAGCGAGGTCCTGTACGTGGATCCCGCCCACAACATCGATGAATGCCGCATCATCAGCCTGTTTTCCAATAGCCGCACCACTTCCGGCTCCGGCTTCATCGCCCCTGGCGACGCAGAAGCCAGCACCCGCATGCTCGGCATGCAGTGGCAACTCGGCCTCCGGCCGGAACTGATCATCCCGTGGAACGTTTACCCGTGGATCGAGCCGAACGGCGAACCGGGCAAGCTGACCCCGGCCAACATCACCGAAGGCCTCAAGCCGCTCCTGCGCCTGCTCGCGATCGCCCCGCGCACTTCGGCGCTGGTGGCCCACGGCAACGAGGCGCACCGGCTCGCAGACCAGCTTATGAAGGCCGCGCCGCAGAGCATCCACCGCCGCGGCTTCAAGACCTTCAAGGTGCGGTCCCTCGGCGGACGCTCCTTCGCCGGCTCACCCGCGCGCCAGCAGGAGTACCTGGACGCGATCCACGCGGCTTACGCTGAGGCCATGGCGCGCACAGGTGTCGCCAAAGCCTGACCCCGCCACTCGAGTTTGTGTACAGTTAACACCCCTTAAAAGCCGTTTTAACGGGCGGGATCTGTACACAAACTCCGGGGATTAACGCACGACGGCGGCTGCCCACCTTGGTGAGCAGCCGCCGTCGTGCGTAGCTTTTCTTTGCCCGGGAGACTCAGCCCTCGATCGCTGCTTTCGCCGCGGGGTCGGAGTCGTTCAGGAACTTCTCGATCCGCTCCGGCTCGTCGGACTCGCCGATCGCCGCCGACGCCCGGCCAAGCGCGTAAAGCGCCCGCAGGAAGCCCCGGTTGGGTTCGTGTTCCCACGGGATGGGCCCGACGCCGCGCCAACCGTTGCGTCGCAGGGCGTCCAGGCCGCGGTGGTAACCCACGCGGGAATATGCGTACGAATCGATGGTCCGGCCGTCAGCCCAGGCCTCCTCGGCAAGGATCGCCCAGAGCAGCGAGGACGTGGGGTGCTTGGCCACGAGGTCCACGGCTTCCTGCCCCAAGGCGAGGTGCTGGTAGACCTCGGTCTCGGCAGGCAGGAGGGTGGGCTCCGGACCGATCAGGCTTTTACGGAACTCGTCGGACATTAGAACGTCTTGCCGACCGAACCGAGCTGCTTGGCGGCCTCGACGATGCGCGCGGCCATGCCGGCTTCGGCCGAAGCGCCCCAGACGCGGGGGTCGTAGGTCTTCTTGTTGCCCATTTCGCCGTCGATCTTCAGCACGCCGTCGTAGTTCGAGAACATGTGGCCGGCAACCGGACGCGTGAAGGCGTACTGGGTGTCGGTGTCGATGTTCATCTTGATGACACCGTAGGAAACGGCGTCGGCGATTTCCTGCTCGCTGGAGCCGGAGCCGCCGTGGAAGACGAGGTCGAACGGGGAGTCCTTGCCGATCTTGGCGCCGACTTCGGCCTGGATCTGCTTGAGCAGTTCCGGACGCAGCTTGACGTTGCCCGGCTTGTAGACGCCGTGGACGTTGCCGAAGGTCAGGGCGGTGAGGTAGCGGCCGTTCTCGCCGGCACCGAGGGCTTCGATGGTGGCGAGGGCGTCTTCGGTGGTGGTGTAGAGCTTCTCGTTGATCTCGTTCTCGACGCCGTCTTCCTCGCCGCCGACCGTGCCGATTTCAACCTCGAGGATGATCTTCGCGGCAGCTGCGCGCTGGAGGAGTTCGCGGCCGATGCGCAGGTTGTCGGTCAGGGTCTCGTGCGAGCCGTCCCACATGTGCGAGTTGAAGATGGGGTCCTTGCCGGCCTTGACGGCTTCCTCGGACGCAGCCAGGAGCGGGAGGACGAAGCTGTCCAGCTTGTCCTGCGGGCAGTGGTCCGTGTGCAGGGCGATGTTCACGTTGTAGTTCTTGGCGACTTCGCGGGCGAATGCAGCGAAGCCGAGGGAACCGGCAACCATGTCCTTCACGGAAGCGCCCGACCAGTAGGCCGCACCACCGGTGGAAACCTGGATGATGCCGTCCGACTCTGCCTCCGCAAAACCGCGGATCGCGGCGTTCAGGGTCTGCGACGAGGTGACGTTGACTGCCGGGAACGCGTATCCGCCGGCCTTCGCGCGGTCGATCATCTCGGCGTAAATCTCTGGGGTTGCGATGGGCATGCTGACTCCTATGCTGATTTTCGTCTGGGGGCTTTCCGACCCAGGAGTAGACCAATACGGCTAAGTACCATCCTAGCCACTGAGGAATCCGGCACCGTGCTTTCGCTCACAAAGGCTAGTAACACTTGCGTTCCCTCGCGAAATCAAGGGTTTTGGGGCCGCTCGAAAGGCTGGGATTGCCCGGTCGAAAGGCTAGGACAGCCCCGGCAGCACCCTAGGAAACCGCTTGCCCGAAGTTGTGGCGCCGGATCCAGGCGTGCATCGCGATGGCCGCGGCCGACGCCGCATTCATGGATCGTGTGGAGCCGTACTGCTCGATCGACAAGGTGGCGACGGCGGCGTCGTGCACCTCGGGGGTCAGGCCGGGTCCTTCCTGGCCGAACACGAGCACGCAATTGCGCGGAAGGTCGTAGGTTTCCAACGGGACCGAATCCGGGAAGATGTCGATCCCGATAATGGCGAGTCCCTCGCCCTGCGCCCACGCGACGAAATCTTCCACGGTGGGATGGTGGCGGACGTGCTGGTAGCGGTCGGTGACCATGGCGCCGCGACGGTTCCACCGCCGTCGTCCAATAATGTGCACTTCCTTGGCGAGGAAGGCGTTGGCGGTCCGCACCACGGTGCCGATATTGAGGTCGTGTTGCCAGTTTTCAATCGCGATGTGGAAATCGTGCCGGTGCGCGTCGAGGTCCGCGACAATCGCCTCATGCTTCCAGTAGCGGTACTTGTCCACCACGTTGCGCCGGTCGCCGTCGCGGAGCAGGTCCGGGTCCCAATGCGTGCCTTCCGGCCACTCGCCTTCCCAGGGCCCGACGCCTACCTCCGCTTTCGCTTCCGGCTCACCGTCGGCAGACAGGACACTGGGAGGAACGGTGGGCAAGTCGGTGGGGGCGGGATTCCGGGGCCGGTCAGTCACCCCTCAACACTAGCCGGGACCCGCCGCCCGCGACGCCGGAACCTCCTCGCCGTAACGCACGCCACTCAAGTGTTTCAGGATCCGAAAGATGAAAGACTTGGGAGCAGTAGCAGACAACCGTGGAGGAAAAGCATGGCGAAGGCAACCGAGGTCCCGAACCGCGAACCCGTTTACCGCAACGGGCGCGAAATCGAATGCTGGCTCACGGACATGGACGGCGTCCTGGTCCACGAGAACCAAGCGGTTCCCGGAGCGGCCGAATTGCTCCAGCGCTGGGTGGACACTTCCAAGAGGTTCCTCGTCCTCACCAACAACTCCATCTTCACTCCCCGCGACCTCGCGGCCCGGCTTCGCTCGTCCGGCCTGGAGGTCCCCGAGGAAAACATCTGGACCTCGGCCCTCGCCACAGCGCAGTTCCTCAAGGACCAAGTGGAGAGTTCCGGTTCCGGCAACCGGGCCTACACCATCGGCGAGGCAGGACTCACGACGGCGCTCCACGAGGCCGGCTTCATCCTCACCGACCAGAACCCGGACTTCGTGGTGCTCGGCGAGACCCGCACGTACTCTTTCGAAGCGATCACCACTGCCATCCGGCTCATCCTTGCCGGTGCCCGTTTCATCGCCACCAACCCGGATGCCACGGGTCCGTCCAAGGATGGCCCGCTGCCCGCAACCGGTGCCATCGCGGCGCTGATCACCAAGGCCACCGACCGTGAACCGTACGTCGTGGGCAAACCGAACCCCATGATGTTCCGCTCTGCGATGAACCGGATTGACGCCCACTCGGAGACCACGGCCATGATCGGCGACCGCATGGACACCGACGTCGTGGCGGGCATGGAAGCCGGACTGCACACCGTCCTGGTGCTCACTGGCATCACGCAGCGCGAGGAAATCGCGTCCTTCCCGTTCAGGCCCAACCAGGTACTGAACTCTGTGGCGGACCTCAAGAACCAGATATAGGACTAGCCCATGGCTGTGCAGAACCTGCGTCCGCTCATAGGCGGCCGGATCCTCAGGGGCAGCCAGCCGTTCGGCATGGACGCAGCCGCGACTTCCGAGTTCCTTGATCACCACGGCATCCAGGCCGTCGTGGACCTGCGGAGCGGGTACGAACGCGCCATTTCGCCGTGGCACTTGGAAAACCACGAGGTGGACCTGGTCGAGAACCCGCTCGATCCGCGCCTCGCTTCAGCCGGACTGGATGCCATCCACACGGCCGAAGACCTCGCCGAGCTGTATTTGGGCTGGGTCCGGGCACGGCCGGGCTGGGTGGCCGATTCGCTCAGGCCCGTAACCCAAGGCAAGCGGACGCTCATCCATTGTTCGCTCGGCAAGGACCGGACCGGCGTCGTCTCCGCCGTCGCGCTGCTCGCAATCGGCACGGCCCACCGGGACATTGTGGCGGACTACGCGGCCAGCACTGAAGCGCTTCCGGCGATGTTGCAGACCATGGCAGCGGCGTGGCGGCTCGCCATTCCGGAGGTTCCCGAAGATGCCTTCAGCCCTTCGCTCATGCTGCTGCAATCTCCCGGGGCCGCCATGGAGTACTTCCTTGAGGGATTCACGCGGGAGTTCGGGAGTGCAACGGGCTTCTTGCGCGATGCCGGCCTGAGCGCGGCCGAGCTGGATTCGTTGCGGGGCGTTTAGTAGAAAACCACCCTTGAGCCCGCGCGCGGCAGAGGGAAGAGTTCGTTCTCCAGCTCCTCGATGATCGGGTTGTAGACGAACGGGTTCCATTGCGGGCTCGCGTGGGTTGGCCTGGCACCGTCCGTGCGGTATCCCGTGGATGCGATATTGAGGGGGAACGTCCGGGCCCAACCCGCCCTCGCCGTCTCGTAGTTCACGGTGTCGTCTCGCGGATTGCCGATGAACGCAATCTTCGTGTCGCCAAGCATGTCCGTGAACCGGGTGCCGTCAAAGTGGTAAATGTAGTCAGATTCGCTCTGGATCAGGACGCTCGAAGGCGCGATCGGCGATATCTGTTCAAGGGTCTGGTCCCAGACCTGTCCCCAGGTGCGTTCGTGCTTGTTCACCACACGCTCGCCAAGTTCGTATCCGCCACGGAGGACGGTGGGGACCTGGAACCCGCTCTCGTACAGGAACACCACGCCGTCGAACCAGCTTTGGTCGAGGATGTCGTACTTACTGAACGGCGAGGAATCCAGGAGGATCATCTTGACCCCTATGCCGTTTCGCTCGCGCAGGCGGGAGGCTACTTCGGTGGCTAACATTCCGCCGAAACTGTGGCCGTAGAAGTAGAGTTCGTTCAGTTTGCGCTCGTTGATGTGGGCGAGCACGGCGTCCACCACGTCCGAGACTTCCAGGCCCAGGTTGGAGTATCCGACGGCGGCAAGCTGGCCGCGTTGCCGCAGGGAACCGCGGATGGAATTAAGGATCCACACCGCTTCTTCCCAGCCGGTTTTAAATCCCGGGAAGAGGATCCAGCTCGCGTTCGGATAGGTGGAATCGGCGTAATCGTCGCCTACCGTGAGGATCTTGGTGATGCGGCGCTCTTCCTGGACTTGCCGGGTGAAGAGCATGTCCGCCGCTAGTGCCGAGGAAAAGCCGGCCCCGATCAGGAAGGAGCGCCGGGAAAAGCTCTTGAGGTCGGCGGCGTGCCTGAGGATCTGGGCGGGCGAGCCCGGGTCCTGAGAGCGCTGACGCTTGTGCGTGAATTTTCCTTCCTGAATGTTCACCAAGCCAGCTTAGGCGTTTCGAGTTACAGGCACCTGAGAGTTTGTGTACACCTCGCACCCTTTAAAACCCGCTTTAAGGGGTGTTAGGTGTACACAAACTCGGGAGTTAGTTGAGGCCGAGTTCGTCCTTGCCGAAGGCGAAGAGGTAGGGCACTCCGGTTTCGGCTTCGATCTTTTCCTTGGCACCGGTGTTCCGGTCCACGATGACCGCCACGGCAACCACGTTTCCACCCGCCTTGCGGACACCCTCGACGGCGGTGAGGGCCGAGCCGCCGGTGGTGGACGTGTCCTCGAGGACTACGACGTTGCGGCCTTCCACGGAGGGGCCTTCGACCTGGCGGCCCATGCCGTACGACTTCTGGGCTTTGCGCACCACGAACGCGTCAACCGCACGGCCGGCGTCGGACGCTGCGTGCATCACGGCGGTCCCGACGGGGTCGGCACCCATGGTCAGCCCGCCCGCGCACTCGACGGCGATTCCGGCGTCGTCGATCATGGACAACATGACCTGGCCCACCAGCTTGGAGGCCTCGTGGTGGAGGGTGATGCGCCGCAAGTCAATGTAGTAGTCCGCCTCGGCTCCGCTGGAAAGAATCACCTTGCCGCGGACCACGGCCAGTTCTTTGATCAGTTCAAGAAGGCGGGCACGGGCGGGGGCGGCGTCAACAGCGGAAGTCATGGTCTCCATTCTACGTAACCGGCGAAATATCCATGCCGCAGACGGCGTTCTCGCAGACATGACAACTATCGGAATCATTGGTGCAGGACACATTGGCAGCCAGATCGCCCGCAAAGCAGTTGAACTGGGCTATGACGTGGTGATCGGCAACTCCCGTGGGCCGGAAACGCTTTCGGACCTCGTGAACGAGCTTGGGCCACATGCCCGTGCAGCGACCGCGGCCGAGGCAGCCGCCGCTGGCGATTTCGCCGTCGTCACCGTGCCCTTCCGGGCGTACCGGAACCTGCCGGTGGAACCGCTGGCGGGGAAGGTAGTGATCGACACCAACAACTATTACTGGGAGCGCGACGGGCACTTCCCGGAGTTGGACAAGGGCGAAGCCACCACGTCCGGCCTCGTGCAAAAGCACTTGGAAGGCGCGAAGGTGGCCAAGGGCTTCAACCACATCAACTTCGCCGATATCACGACGAGCGGGACCCCGGCAGGTACGGCGGATCGTCGCGCCTTGGCCACGGCCAGCGACTTCCCGGAGGCCGTGGAGTTGGTCACCCGGCTCTATGACGAGTTTGGCTTCGACGCCGTCAATATCGGCCCCCTTGACGAGAGCTGGCGCGTGGAGCGGGACCGGCCCGCATATGGCGTCCGGCAGAACGCCGCAGAGCTCAAGGAGAACCTCGGGCGCGCACCACGCACCATCTAAAAGCACCCTTTAAGTCGAAGATGCAGCCAACCGCCTTGTGGGCGGGTGGCTGCATCTTTCGGAAGTGCCCGACGGCGGCGGTCGCCGACGCGGGAACGCGAAGTCGCGCCGGTCTTAGGCAGGCGCCGTGACGGCGAAGCCGGCGAGCGCGGCGGCGTTGCGCAAGTAGGCGAGGTTGGACGCGGTCCGTTCCTCCAACGGGACCTCGGTGGAAAAGTCCTCGGCCGTCACCCAGGAGTCGTAGCCGACGTCGGCGAGCGCCCGGAAGTATGCGAGGACGCTTCCCTGGCCTTCCGTCAGCGGCGCCCATTCGTTGGCCCACACGGCCGCGCCGGATTCGTCCCTCGACTCCGTGCGCACCCAGCGGGTGTTTTTCACGTGGACATGTGCCAAGTACGGGCCAAGCAGTTGAAGAGCAGGCAGCGGCGACTCCCAGCCTTCGATCAACAGGTTGCCGAGGTCGTGGATGACGCCGACGTGCTGCGGGTCGAGTCCTTCGAGCAATCGGCGGGCTGACGAAGCCGAGGCGGTTACTGTTCCGTGGTGGAGTTCCACGAGGGCCTTCACGCCGTGGTGTGCCGCGCGGGCGGCGACCCATTCGTAGTGCTCACGCGTTGCTTGGAAGAGCTCGGGGTAGGACAAGCCGCTAGGTTCGCCTCCACCCATGGTGGAGTTCCCCAGCGGCAGCACGTTCACACGCACTTGTTTGGCACCCAAGGCGGCGGTCGCGGCGAGGACGCGTTCGACGTCGTCGTGGTTGTCACAGCGCGCGTAACCGCCAAGGCCCGAAAACTCGAGCCCCGACTCGGCCGTGATCCTGGCGATTTCCGGGATCGATTCCTCCAATCCGGTCATGGGCCACGTGGCGCGGTTTCCCGCCCAGAAGCCGGGTTCCGCCGTTTCGGCTTGGTCAGTGACGCGCCATTCGATGCCGTCCCATCCTTGGCCGGCGAGCTTCGTGGCCGCCTCTTCGGGAGACCAGTCGGGGGTGGAGGCAGTAAAGACCGAGAACTTCATGGATTTCACACGCTTTCTTTTGCCGGGTTGCCTGCGGTGACGGGGCTTCCTGTCCTGACTTCGAGATGGTTGTATTTTCCGGCGATGACGTCGTCGAACAGCACGGGTTGGCGCAAGGTGGCCGAGGCGTACACGGCGCGGACCGTGGCGAGGGCGTTGACTGCGTCAATGACCGTGACTCTGGCCGGCCGCCCTTCGGCGATCGCGGCGAGGATGTCCCGGTATTGGCGGACATGGCCGGCCGGGTAGACGGTGGGGTCCTTGGCTTCGTAGTTCTCCGCAGGGTACTTCGCCAGTTCCTCTTCGGCCTGGTTGCCGCCGCCTTGCAGTCCCATGGCGGATTCTTCGCTGCTGGCGTCGGCGGCGTGGAAGTACTGGAGGAGGTCGTTGTCGATGACAGCCGAGCCCTTCGAACCCATGAGCTGGAGGCGGACGGTCAGGCCGGGGTAGGCCGCGGTGGTGGCGTGGAGCACGGCGAGTCCGCCGTTTTCGAACGTCACCGTGGCCACGGCCGTGTCCTCGACTTCGATCCGCTCGTGCGCCAGGAGTGCGGTGTGGGCCGTGATTTCGACGGGACGACCCATGAACCACAAGAGCAGGTCCACGGTGTGGACGCCTTGGTTCATTAGGGCGCCCCCGCCGTCCATTGCCCAGGTTCCGCGCCAGTCCCCGGAGTCGTAGTAGCCCTGGCTGCGCCACCACGCCACGGACGCGATGGCGGAACTGACCCTGCCGAAACGGCCATTCGCCACGGCGTCCGCGACCGCCACGCTCGACTGGTCGAAACGGTGCTGGCTGATGACGGAAGCAACCACGCCGTTCTTCGCCGCCTCGTTCGCGGCTGCCTCGATTTCCTGGGCGCGGCTCAAGTCCACGTCGAGCGGCTTTTCGATGATGACGTGCTTGCCCGCCGAAAGGACCTCGAGGGCGTGCTGGATGTGCAGCCCGCTCGGTGTTGCGAGCGCGACGAGGTCGATTTCCTGGGCGGCGAACGCTTCGGGGATGGTTGCGTAGATGGCTGGGCGGGGCCGCCCGGTTTCGGCGATGAACGCCGCGAGCTTTTCAGCGGCTTCCGGCACGGCATCGACGAGGGCGACGATGCTTGCCTCCGGGAATTCCTGCAGCGCTGCCGCGTGGGTGCGGCCGATGACTCCGCAACCGGTGATGGCTACTCGAATGTTGCTCATACTGTCCGTACTCCTGCTTCGTCGAGGACTTTGGCGAATGCGCGCGCGGCGATGCCGAACGCGGTCGGGCCGGAAAAGCCGCCCAGGCCATGGACACCGGCCAGGTGCGGTTCCAAACTGGCGAATCCTGTGTATCCGTCGGCCTTGAGGGCTTCCACGGTCCGGAGGACGTCGCCGTCCCCTTCGCCGGCCGGCATGACGTGGCCGTTGGAGAACAGCGCGTCCTTGACCTGAAGGTATTCGAGGTGCGGGCGGAGCATTTCATAGCCTTCTTCGAAGGGCTTGACGCCCACCTGGACGAAGTTGGCGGCGTCCCAAGCGACCTTCAGCGCCGGAGAGCCAACGGATTCGATGATGTCCAGGACGCGTTCGGGAATGTCGCCGAAGATGTCCTTCTCGTTTTCGTGCAGGAGGACGACGCCGGACTCCTCGGCGACCGCGGTAAGGGCACGCATGCGCTCTATGACGTCGTCGCGGATGCTCTCCACGGCGACGTCCGCCCCGTAATAGAAGGAGAAGATCCGGATGTAGCGGGATCCGAGGACTTTCGCGGCGTTGACGGCCCGGCGGAGCCGGCCCACCTCATGGTCCACCGGGAGGGACACGTCCACTTTCCCGATCGGCGAGGCAATCGCGGACACCTTCATGTCGGCGGCGTCCAGCAGACCCTTGAACTCGCTGAGCTGCGCCTCGTCCAGGTCCACGATGTTGACGCCCCATGCACTGCGGACTTCGATGTGCCGGGCGCCCAGCGCCTGCATCACGGCAATCTGGATCCGCGGGTCGTCGTCGATCTCGTCGCCGAAGCCCGAAAGCTCCCATTCAACGGCTGGGGTACTCATGTGTTATTTGACTCCTCCGGCGGTCAAGCCGCCCACTAGGTAACGCTGGAAAATCAGGTACAAAATGACCACGGGCGCAGCACACACAAGGGATGCTGCCATCATCTGGCCGTAGAAGGGAATGGCCCCGCCTTCTTGCGAAGCGCCGAAGATCTGGAGCGCGACGGCGGCCGTCTGGCTTTCGGGGCGGGTCATCACCGAGGCGAACAAGACGTCGTTCCAGCCAAGCAGGAACGCGAAGATACCGGACACGACCACGCCGGGCCAGCTCAGCGGAAGGATGATCCGCACCAGCACGCCCAGGTTGCTGGCGCCGTCGATCCTTGCGGCTTCCTCAAGTTCGCGGGGCAAGCCGCGCAAGTAGGTGACCATGACCCAGGTGGAAAACGGCATCGCAAACGTCAAGTACGTCACGAACAGGCCCCACTGCGTTCCGATCACTTGGATGCCAAGGTAGCTCGCGGCCGAGGAGAACAGGACGAAGACCGGAAGGACCATGAGCGTGCCTGGAACCGACTGCAGCGCCAGCAAGCCGCGAAGGATGGTGAGCCGGCCGCGGAACTGGTAGCGGACCAGGACGTACGCGGTGGCGATCGACATCAACGCCGACACAATGGCCGTTGATCCTGCCACCAGGACGCTGTTGGTGAGGCCCGTCGCCAATCCGACGCTGCTCCAGATCGTGCTGTAGTTCTCGAACGAGAATGTGGAGGGGAAGAACTCGCCCCGCGCCACTCCGATGTCCGAGTTCAGGGATGCCAGGAAGATGTAGGCCACCGGGATGAGCACAAGGGCACACAGCACGGTCAGGATGATGGCGAGCAACGGGCCAGGCAACAGCCGCGTGACTTCGTGCTGGCGGCGGGAGCCCGGGCGGAAGCCTTCTTGCGGTGCGGTCCCGACGGCGGTAGTTGCGGTGCTCACTTTTTGCCTCCTGGGGTTTCGGCGTCGTCGAGCTTGACGGCCCGCAAGTAGATGAACAAAGGAATGGCGATCAGGATGAGCGAGATGAACGCCATGGCCGCGCTGAGTCCGAACCGGAAGCTCTGGAAGCTCGTGACGTAGGTGAGGGTCGGCAGCAGTTCGACGTCGGACGGGGCCGGGACACCGAACAGCACGAACGGCAAGGTGAAGTTGTTGATGTGGTGCAGCATCCCGATCAGGAAGGCCAAGGACAGCGGGCCTTTGAGGTACGGGAAAACGACGTAGCGGAGCTTGTTCCACCACAAGGCACCGTCCAGCGCGGATGCTTCGTGCACTTCGTGGTCCACCGATTGCAGCCCGGACAACGCCAGCAAGTAGACGAACGGCCACGAGGCCCAGATCTGGACCAGGATCAACGTCCAATACGATTGCGGACCGTTGAGCCAGAGTCCGGCATTGATGCCCACCGAGTGGAGCGCCGAGTCGATCACGCTGCCGGGCTGGAACATCGTCCGCCACACCGTTGCCACCACGAACGACGGCAGGACGTAGGGGACCAGGAAGATCGAGCGGACCAGCGCGCGGCCTTTGAAGGCGTTCTGGGTTGCGACGGCGGCGGCGATCCCGAGCGGGATGGTCACCACCATGGCGATCAGCGAATAGCTGACGCTCAGCCAGATCGCGTGGAGCAGGGGCGAGCCGGTCAAGGCCTCGACGAAGTTCTGCACTCCGATGAACGGTGCGCTGACCCACTGGCGGAGCGAGTACTGGTCCAGGTCCAGCGACGACATGTAGATGCCGAGCAGCATGGGCAGGACGATGATGATCACCATCAACAGTCCGCCTGGAATGAGCATCCACAACGGTCGGTTGCGTTCGCTCAGTCCCTTGCGGCGTGGCGGTGTGTCAGGAACCTGCGGCTCCGGCGTGGCGGCGTGGGTCGACTTGCGGCGCGTCGGCTTGCCCGCGGTCAGGGAATCGGTGGACATGTCCGTTCCTGCCTACTTCGACGCCCGGTCGAGCGATGCCTGGCCTTTGGACTGGGCGTCCTTGAGCCGTGATTCCAAGGCGGAATCATCCACGGATCCCTTGGCGAGGTCAGGGATGGACTGGACAGTGACGTTCATGAGGGCCAATTGGATGTCGCCCCAGGCGCCGGTGAACGGGGTTGCCTTGGATTTGGCAGCGGTATCGGCAACCGGTTGGAGTTGCGGGTTGGCCAAGGACTTCAACGCGTCCGCATTGGCCGGCAAGTCGCCGAAGATCTTCTGGAAGTTCAATTGCTCATCCTTCGAAGTGATGAGGTTGATGTAGGCGAAGGCCAGGTCCTTTTGCTTCGAGTAGTCGGCAACAACCACGTTGTCGCCGGACAGGATACTGGCCGCGTTCGCGGCGTCACCCTTCGGAGACGAATCGCCGGGTGCCGCCGTCGGCATGGTGGCGTAAGCGTACTTGCCCGCAACCGCGGACTTCTCGAGGGTCGGGAGCGAGCTGGACGTGGTCATCATCAAGTAGCCGGCCTTCCCCGAAGCGAACGCGGCAACCGCGTTGCTGTTGCTCCAGCCGACCGACGCCGGGTCCACTACCTTGTCCTTGGTGAGCCAGCCGAAGTAGGTTTCGTAGGCCTTCTTGACGGCGGGGTCGTCGAGCTTGAGCGTCTTGCCGTCCACGAGCGGGTTGCCGGCCTGGACGGACATCGCCCAGATGAACTTCCAGGGATCGTAGTTGTCCTTGTATCCGGTGGCGAGGCCGTAGGTGCCCGTGGCCGGGTTGGTCATCTTCTTGGCCTGGGCCTCGAGCTCGTCCCATGTGGTGGCGGGCTTGTCGATGCCCGCCGCGGCGAGAAGGTCCTTGTTGTAGGCCATCACGAACGGACGGCTGACGAAGGGAATGCCGGCCTGGTGCTGGGCGTCCGGTCCCGAAATGCCGAGGGCCGCCTGGTTGAACCGGCTTTTGCCGCCCACTTTGTTCCAGTCGTCGTCGGACAAAGTCACGAAGGCCTTGGTGGCGTAGGCGGTGGGGGTGAACGTGGTGCCGAGGCTGTAGACGTCGGGGCCTTGGCCGGAAACCACGGAAGTCTGGATCCGAGTCAGCTCGTCGTTTGCCGAGGCGAACGTTTCGAACTCGATGTCTGCACCGGTCTGCGCCTTGAACTTGGCCGCGATGTCTGTGAACCACTGCTTCTGCTGGGCGGAATACTGGGCGTTGACGCCGGTCAGGACGCTCAGCTTCTTGCCTTTCCCGTCGACGGCTCCGGAGCTGCTGCCGGAGTTGCCGCTACCGCCGCAGGCGGTCAAAGCCAGTGCCGCTGAGACAACAACGGCGGCCAATTTGGCGGACGATGCAAACTTCATTGTTTTCCTCCCTGGATGCCCGGGAACAGCAGCGTGGTGCGCGTCACATCGGGCGATTTCTCCGAGTCTAGGCAGGCCGCAACAAAGATGACAAGCGATTGCCAAAAATTGTCATCGATGCTGCAATTGTGGGACAAGTCACTCATCGTTGAGCGGCTGCGGCAGATGAGGAACATCCAGACGATGGCAGAACTCCAGCTCCAGTCCCCGGGCAAGCAGCCCACTATCCGCGACGTCGCCGATCTCGCCGGCGTGGCAACATCCACGGTTTCGCGCGCCCTCAGCAATCCGGGGAGGGTGAACCATGTGACGCGCGAGCGCATCGAACAAGCCGCGGCGCAGTTGAACTACATCCCCAGCTCGCAAGCCCGCGGGCTGAGCTCCGGACGCACCCAGACGGTCGCCGTCCTGGTTCCGGACATCACCAACCCCTTCTACTTCGACATCATTCGCGGCGCGCAGCACCAACTGAAGGCGGCCGGCTACACGCAATTGCTGGTGGACACCGAGGAATCCGCGGACATGGAAGCCGACGCCTTGCAGAAGATGCGCCGTTCGGCCGATGGCTTCATCCTCGCCGCGTCCCGCCTGACGGATGCCCAGCTCGCCGAAGCCGCTACCCAGCAGCCCATGGTCACCATCAACCGGGCGTCGGCCAACGCCCCCACGGTGGTGATCGACACGCCGTCGGCCATTGTCCAGGCGCTGGAACACCTCGTATCGCTGGGGCACTCGAGGATTTGCTTCGTCGGCGGCCCCACGACCTCCTGGTCGAACGCGAAGCGGTGGAAGACCTTCCAGGACGAGGCCCAGGATCGCAGCCTCACCACCTTCAGCGTGGGGCCGTTCACGCCCAAGACGACGTCGGGCGCGGCCGCCGCCGACGCCGCTGTGCACACCGGAGCGACGGCATGCCTCGTCTTCAACGACCTCCTCGCCATCGGCATGCTCCAAAGGCTGCGCGAACGCGGTATCCGTGTTCCGGAGGACATGTCCATTGTTGGTTGCGACGACATTTTCGGCGCCGACTTCTGCAATCCGCCCCTCACCACCATGGCCTCCCCCATAGAACAAGCCGGTCGCGTAGCCGTTTCCATGCTCTTGTCGCGGCTGAATCCGCAGTACGGCGGGACGAACCGGAGGCTCGCCGTGATGCCCACCCACCTCACCGTCCGTGGGTCCACGGGAGCCGCCCCGGAGCTCTGACACAGTTGAGGGATCCAAGCACTCCTCATTAGTGTTGGGGACATGCGCACACTTCAGGCTGAAATCATTGCGGAAATGGGCGTCCAGCCCCGGATCGACCCCGCCGAGGAGATCCGCAAACGGGTCGCGTTCCTGAAGGACTACCTCAAGGCAACGCGGACCAAGGGCTTCGTCCTGGGCATTTCCGGCGGCTTGGATTCCTCCCTGGCCGGGCGGCTCGCGCAACTTGCCGTCGAGGAGCTCGAAGCCGAGGGCGTCGAGGCGAACTTCGTGGCGGTCCGGCTCCCCTACGGCGCCCAGCACGATGAAGACGACGCGCAGGCGGCCCTCGACTTCATCCAGGCCAAGACCGAGTGGACCTTCAACATCTCCCGGGCAGTGGATGGCTTCGAGGACGAATTCGAGAAGACCACCGGCGCCGGCATTTCAGACTTCCACAAGGGCAACACCAAGGCACGGTCCCGGATGCTGGCCCAGTACGCGCTAGCCGGCGAGTACAACTACCTCGTCATCGGAACCGACCACGGGGCGGAGTCCGTCACCGGCTTCTTCACCAAGTTCGGCGACGGCGGCGCGGACATCCTCCCGCTCTTCGGCCTCAACAAGCGGCAGAACCGCGCTCTCCTCGCCGAGCTTGGCGCGCCGGACCGGATCTGGGAAAAGGTCCCCACGGCCGACCTCCTGGACGGCTCCCCCGGCCGCACGGACGAAGACGAGCTCGGTATCACCTACGACCAGATCGACGATTACCTCGAGGGCAAGGACGTTGCCGAGGGCGCCGCGGCGACCATCGAGGACAAATACCTGCGCACGCGCCACAAGCGCACCGTCCCGGTCACCATTTTCGACACCTGGTGGAAGTAGTCCCCGCCTCCAGAGGGCCTCGAGCGTCAGCACCTCGCCGCTGCCCTGCACCCCTTCCGAACGCTTGGATGTCCTAGTATATTTCAGGTGAGGCGGATCACAACGCAGCGTTCGCCGGTCCGCCCCGATCACCGTGACGCTGGTCCGATCCATGCAGGGCGAAAGGCAGACAATGACAGTCACCGACGACTTCCGTGCAGCCCGCGACCGGCTCCTTGAACTGCGCACCCGCTATTCCACCGCGCACAAGGAGTTCCAGTGGCCCCGATTCAGCGAATTTAACTTCGCCATCGACTGGTTCGACCAAATCGCGGCCGACCCCTCCAAGGCCAACAACCCCGCGCTCGTGATCGTCGAGCAGGACGGCAGCTCGACGCGCCGCAGCTTCAAGGACCTTTCGGACCGTTCGTCGCAAGTGGCCAACTGGCTCCGCAGCAAGGGCGTCCAGCGGGGCGACCGCATGATCATCATGCTCGGCAACCAGGTGGAGCTTTGGGAAATCATGCTCGCCGGGATCAAGCTGGGCCTAGTCCTGATTCCCACGACTACGCTCATGGGACCGCGGGACATTACTGATCGCGTGGAACGCGGCGGAGCCCGCTGGGCCGCCGTCGGAAGTGCGAACATCGGCAAGTTCGCAGATGTGCCGGGCGACTACACCCTGATCGAAGTCGGCGACGCCGCCCTGGCCGCCGGCACAGACGCTGCCGACAGCGCACTCGACTACGCCGAATCGGGCACCGCGGAAACCGGGTTCGTCCCCGACGCTCCCACGCTTGGCGACGAGACGATGCTCCTCTACTTCACCTCGGGCACCACGTCGAGGGCGAAACTCGTGGAACACACGCACACCTCCTACCCCGTGGGGCACCTGTCCACGATGTACTGGATCGGCCTGGAACCGGGCGACGTCCACCTCAATGTGGCCTCCCCTGGCTGGGCCAAGCATGCCTGGTCCAATGTCTTCGCGCCGTGGATCGCTGAAGCGTGCGTATTCGTCTACAACTACGATCGCTTCGACGCCAAAGCCCTCATGGAGCAGATGGACCGCGAAGGGGTCACGAGTTTCTGCGCACCGCCCACAGTGTGGCGCATGCTCATCCAAGCGGACCTCACGCTGCTCAAGACCCCGCCCACCAAGGTTGTCTCGGCGGGCGAACCGCTCAATGCCGAGGTCATCGGGCAAGTGGAGCGGGCGTGGGGCCAGACCATCCGCGACGGTTTCGGCCAGACCGAGACGACGGTCCAGGTTGCCAACACTCCGGGCCAGCAGGTCAAGACGGGCTCCATGGGTCGGCCGCTTCCGGGTTACGACGTGGTGCTCGTGGACCCCGCCACCGGGGAGGAAACCGACGACGGCGAGCTGTGCTTGCGCTTGGACCGCCGGCCCGTGGGGCTCATGAAGGCCTACTACGGCGATGCCGCGAAGACGGCTGACGCGTTCCGGGACGGCTACTACCACACTGGCGACATGGCCAGCAGGGACGAGAACGGGGTCATTACCTATGTGGGCCGCGGCGACGATGTCTTCAAGTCCTCCGACTACCGTTTGTCCCCCTTCGAGCTCGAAAGCGTCCTGATCGAACACCCTGCGGTGGCGGAGGCCGCCGTCGTGCCTTCTCCGGATCCCGTGAAGCTCTCGGTACCCAAGGCATTCGTCGTGCTCGCGAGTGGACATGTCCCCTCGCCGGAGCTCGCGGAGGACATATTGCGTTATTGCCGGAACAATCTTGTGCCGTTCAAGCGCATCCGCCGGCTCGAATTCGCCGAGCTGCCCAAGACCATTTCCGGCAAGATCCGCCGCGTCGAACTCCGCGCGAGCGAGGAACTGCGGCACGGCAGCGGCCTGAATCCGGAAGGCACCGGCGTCGAATACTCCGAATCCGACTTCCCGAGCCTGAGAGAATAGGCAGCCAACCACAATGTCAGGAGGTACCGTGGGCAGTCCGCTCCCCCGAGACCCCATCGCCGACGCCCAGCGGAACTGGGAACGCCACGGCTGGGGCGAAGTCGCCGCGCCCATGGCGGCCATCACTGCGATCATGCGCACCCAGCAGATCCTGCTTGCCCGCATCGAAGGCGTGCTGAAGCCGTTCGGCCTCACGTTTGCGCGCTACGAACTCCTGGCCTTGCTGAGCTTCGCCCGGAGCGGCGCGCTGCCAATGAACAAGGCCAGCGCGCTGCTCCAGGTACACCCGACGTCCGTGACCAACGCCGTCGACCGCCTCGAAAAAGCCGCCCTCGTGGTCCGCTCCCCGCACCCAACGGACGGGCGAACCACCCTGATCGAGCTCACGTCCGAGGGCCGCACCCTCGCAAAGCGCGCGACGACGGCCCTCAACAATGAGGTGTTCGGCCAGTCCGGCTTCGGGAACGAAGACGTCGAACACCTCATCCGTGTCCTGGGCGACTTCCGCAAAGCCGCCGGCGACTTCACGGACTGATCCTCTGCATCCGTTGCTGCGTACGTGTCGTTTTCCACCCTCAAAACGACACCTACGCAGCAATGGATGCAAGATTAGCGGTGCTTGAACTCCGCTTCCCGCTTCTCGGTGAAGGCCACCATGCCTTCCTTCTGGTCTTCCGTGGCGAAGAGTGAGTGGAAAATCCGCCGCTCAAACAGGACCCCTTGGGACAAACCGGTTTCGAACGCCGCGTTGACGGCTTCCTTGGCCAACATGGCCGCTGGCTTGGACTTGGAAGCGATGAGCTCGGCAGCTTTGAGTGCTTCTTCCACCACGTCCGCAGCCGGAACGACGCGGGACACCAGCCCTGCGCGTTCGGCTTCATCGACATCCATAAACCTCCCGGTGAGGATCATGTCCATCGCTTTGGCCTTGCCCACGGCCCGGGCCAGCCGCTGCGAGCCCCCCATGCCCGGAATGACCCCCAGGTTGATCTCGGGCTGGCCGAACTTGGCATTGTCCCCGGCAATGATGAAATCGCACATCATGGCCAGTTCGCAGCCACCGCCCAAAGCGAAACCGGAGACGGCCGCGATCACCGGGATACGGAGGCGGGTCAGGTTTTCCCAGCCCCGGAACCAGTCGGCGGCATACATCTCCATGTATCCCTTGGAAGCCATTTCCTTGATGTCCGCCCCTGCCGCGAAGGCTTTCTCCGAGCCGGCAATCACTACGGCCCCAACCTCAGGGTCGGCATCCATGCCGGTCACCGCCGCCACGAGCTCATCCATGGTGGCCTTGTTCAATGCGTTGAGCGCTTTTGGCCGGTTGAGGGTCACCAAACCAACCCTGCCCCGTAGTTCCACCAGGATGTTTTCGTATTGCTGCGCCAAGCCGTACCCCTTTTGTTCGTGCCGTAGATTGTTGATGGCCTCGAGACCAACGCTACGTGGCGGACCTGTCCCGGATCTCCGTAATGATGCCGGAGAAGTCACGTGCCGCTCCGCCTTCGGCCGCGAACGCGTCGTAGATCTTCGAGGCAAGGTGCCCCATTTGCCCGTCGACGCCGGTGCTCTCGAGGGCGTTGACAGCAAGCCGAAGGTCCTTCGCCATGAGGGCACCGGCAAATCCCGGTTGGTAGTCGCGGTTGGCCGGGCTCCCGGGGACTGGACCGGGGACGGGGCAATTGGTGGTCAAGGCCCAGCATTGCCCGGAAGCGTTGGAAGCGACGTCGAACAAGGCTTGGTGCGTCAGCCCAAGCTTCTCGCCCAGCACGAAGGCCTCGCTGACGGCAATCATGGACACACCAAGGATCATGTTGTTGCAGACCTTCGCCGCTTGTCCCGCGCCGTGGTCGCCGCAGTGCACAATCCGCCTACCCATGAGTTCCAGGATCGGTTTCACCGTTTCGAAGTCTTCCGGCAAGGCGCCCACCATGAACGTCAGTGTTCCTGCTTCGGCGCCCACGACGCCCCCGGAAACAGGCGCGTCCACTGAGCGATGCCCGGCTTCAAGCGCAATGGCCGCGGCTTCGCGGGCTTCGTCCACGTTGATGGTCGAGCAGTCCAGGAACAGCGTGTCAGGCCCGGCCACAGACAGTAACCCCGGCGCCCCGTCCACGCCGCGATAGGCATCGAGGACGTGCTTCCCGCTGGGGAGCATGGTCAGGACCACCGAAGCTCCCGCCACGGCTTCTTCCGCGCTCTCCACGGTGGGAACGCCTTGTCCGCGGGCTGCCTCAAGCGCTGCCGGCACGGGGTCGTACGCGAGCACCTGGTGACCGGCTTTGACGAGGTTCACGGCCATCGGGCCACCCATGTGGCCGACCCCGAGGAAAGCGATAGTCCCGGAAGCTGCGTTTTCAGACATGGTCGGACTCCTTTGAGTGAAGTTTGAGTTCACGGTCGCCGAGCGGCTCAAAAAAGCGTTCGACGTCGGCGGGTGTCACTTCCGCGAGGGAAGGCGGCTTCCACTGCGGGTTGCGGTCCTTGTCCACCACTTGGGCACGGATTCCCTCCCGGAAATCGGCTCCCGTCAGGCATCGCATGCCCACGCGGTATTCCTGTTCCAAGGCCTCGTCAAGGGTCAGTCCTCGCACACGCCGCAGCGATTCCAGCGTGACCTTCACCGCGGTGGGCGATTTGGATTCGATCGTGTTTGCGACCGCGCTGGCTTCTTCGTCGCCGGCGCGCAGCCTCGCGACGATCTCCTCGGCATCGTCCGTCGCGTAGGCGGCATCGATCCAGTCCTGCTGGGCGGCCAGTGGCGAGGCCGGCGGCTCTTGTGCAAAGCGCCCGACGGCGACTTCCGCCGTCGAGCTTTCCAGCGCTTCCGCGAGCGCCGGGAGGCTAGCGGACGGCACGAAGTGGTCCGCGAGCCCGAGGAACAGCGCGTCGGCGCCGGTCAAGTGCGCACCCGTGAGCGCCGCGTGGGTTCCTGTCTCCCCCGGCGAGCGTGACAGCAGGAGCGTCCCGCCGACGTCGGGCACGAAACCGATCGTCGTTTCCGGCATGCCGGTCCGGGTACGCTCGGTGACCACGCGAAAGGAGCCGTGAGCGGAAATCCCGACCCCGCCGCCGAGGACCAGACCGTCCATGAAGGCCACGTAGGGCTTCGGATAACGGGCGATGAGCGAGTTCAGGCGGTACTCCGCGGCCCAGAATTCCGAGGTCTGGCCGCCGTGGCGCAACATGTCCTCGTAGATCGCCACGATGTCCCCGCCTGCGCACAATCCGCGCTCCCCGGCGCCGTGGACCAGGACCGTTTGCACGCCGTCGTCATCCGCCCACGCGGTAAGTCGCTCCAGCATGGCGAGCACCATTCCCGTGTTGAGCGCGTTGACGGCGCGGGGCCGGTTCAGGGTCACGACGCCGAGGTTGCCGCGTCTCTCGAACAGGACGTCACCGGTCGCAGCTTCGTCGGACGCAGCCTCTTTTGGCGGAAGGCCGGCCATCAGCTGCCGGCCGGCATCACGAAGCTGGCGCCCTGGCGGATGCCGGAGGGCCAACGGGTGGTGACCGTCTTGGTCTTGGTGTAGAAGCGGAAGGCGTCCGCGCCGTGCTGGTTGAGGTCGCCGAAGCCGGAGGCCTTCCAGCCGCCGAAGGTGTAATAGGCGATCGGTACTGGAATCGGGACGTTGACGCCCACCATGCCTACCTCCACCCGGCTGGCGAAGTCGCGGGCCGAGTCGCCGTCGCGCGTGAAGATCGCGACGCCGTTGCCGAACTCGTGCTCCGAACAGAGCCGCAGCGCTTCCTCATAGTCGGCCGCGCGGAGGACGCTCAGGACCGGGCCAAAGATCTCGTCCTTATAGATGGACATGTCCTTCGTGACGTTGTCGAAGAGGGTGGGACCAACCCAGAAGCCGCCTTCGTAGCCGTCCACGGTGACGCCGCGGCCATCGGTGACCAGGGTAGCGCCGGCGTCGACCCCTGCCTGGATGTAGCGTTCGATCCGTTCTTTCGCGGAGGCTGCCACCACTGGGCCGAAATCCGAGTCCTTGGCCATGCTGGGACCGACCTTCAGGTCCTTGATCCGCTCGCCCAGTTTGGCGACGAGCTGGTCAGCCGTCTCCTGGCCAACCGGCACTGCTACCGAGATGGCCATGCAGCGTTCGCCCGCGGAGCCGTAGCCGGAGCCGATCAGGGCGTCGGCGGCCATGTCTAGATCGGCGTCGGGCATGATCACCATGTGGTTCTTGGCGCCGCCAAAGCATTGCGCACGCTTGCCGTGGGCCGCTGCCGTCGCGTAGATGTACTGGGCGATCGGCGTGGATCCGACGAATCCGATCGCCTTGACGCGCCGATCCTCGAGGAGGGTGTCCACGGCTTCCTTGTCGCCATTGATGACGTTGAACACGCCGTTCGGCATCCCGGCCTCGGTGAAAAGTTCCGCGAGCCGCAGCGGCACCGACGGATCACGCTCCGACGGCTTGAGGATGAAGGCGTTGCCAGCGGCGAGCGCGGGACCGGATTTCCACAGCGGGATCATTGCCGGGAAGTTGAACGGCGTGATGCCAGCGACGACGCCGAGCGGCTGGCGGAGCGAATGAACGTCGATCCCTTGGCCTGCGCTGTCCGAGAACTCGCCCTTGAGCAAGTGCGGCGCCCCGGCGGAGAATTCCACCACTTCGATGCCGCGCTGGATATCGCCTTTGGAGTCGAGGAAGGTCTTGCCGTGTTCCGAGGAGAGGAGCGTGGCGAGTTCGTCCATGTTCTCGTTGACCAGGTCCACAAACTTCAAGAGGATTCGGGCACGGCGCTGCGGGTTCATGGCAGCCCATTCAAGCTGGCCTTTCTCGGCGTTGGAGATCGCGTTCCGGACCTCGTCCGCGCTGGCCAACGGAAGCTTCGACTGGACTTCGCCCGTGCAGGGATCGTAGACGTCGCTGAAGCGTCCTGAGGTGCCATCGACCCTTTGGCCGTCAATGTAGTGGGAGAGTTCGCGCACCATGGAATGCTCCTTTGCATATGTGTGAATGCCCGCCAACAGCCTCGAAAGCACATGTCCGACTGCGCCCCGGGGACATCTTGAACCCGAATATACTCGGACTTCCTACTAGTTTCTAGGGGTCCGGTGGTGGCCCGGTCGCTGGCAGCAGCGGGCGCGCCCGACGTCGGAACTCAGGTTGTGCGCGCCTGTTCCGGCGCGAGGCGGGCCTCAGAGCGACCCATAGGCGTCCAGCGCTTCCTGGCGGGAGGCCTTCAGGTCCACCACGGGCTGTGGGTAGTCCGGCGTGGCGATTTCGGGAATCCACTCGGCCACATACTTGCCGTGGGGGTCGAATTTCCTGGCCTGGGTTTCCGGGTTGAAGATCCTGAAGAACGGCGACGCATCGGCCCCCGAACCGGCCACCCACTGCCAGTTCGCAGGGTTGGACGCCGCATCGGCATCCACCAGCGTGTCCCAGAACCACTGCTCGCCGAGTTGCCAATGGATGCCGAGGTTCTTCACCAGCAGGCTCGCCGACACCATGCGAACCCGGTTGTGCATCCATCCCGTGCGCCACAATTGCCGCTGACCTGCGTCCACCAAAGGGAAACCTGTTTTGCCTTCCCGCCAGGCACGGAGGAGCGTGGCGTCGGCAGATCTGTGGCCGCTCTTTTCCGGACCCTTCTTGCCCGGGCCGTCCAGCTCCGGCCACGCCCAAGGGTAGTGGTCGAAGCCGGGCCTCAGGTTGGCTGTCGCCAAGTCCGGGTGGTGGAAATACTGGTGCCAGCAGAATTCGCGCCACCCGAGTTCCGTGGCAAAGACGGCATTTCCATCGCCGAGTTCCCGGCGCCGGCGTTGCTGGGCGTGCCACACCTCGAACGGACTGAGCTGGCCCCAGCGCAGGAAGGGGGAAAGCCTGCTGCTGCCGGGCAAATCCGGGCGGTCACGGTTCACGGAATAGTCTGCCACGCCTTGCTCCAGGAAATCCTCAAGCAATTCGTGGGCCTGGGCCCTCCCCGGTTGCCAGTATTCAGCTAGCCCGGCGGACCAATCCGGTGACTGGGGAAGCAATCCCCAAGCGTCCAACTCTTCCTGGTCCGGGAGCCGTCCGGAGAATCCCCGGCCACACTCCGGGGCGTCCCAAGGATCGCGGAAGTCCCTTGCGGACACAGTGCGCCAAAAGGGCGTGAAAACTTTGAATGGCCCGCCCTGCTTGGTTGTCACGTCCCACGGTTCATGCAGCAACGAGGCCTGGAAACTCTTCGCATGCACACCGGACGCGCCCGCCCAAGCCTTGATGCCGGCGTCGAGCGTTCGCTCCGCTTCGCCGTACCGCCGGTTCCAGTAGAGCCCGCCGGCGCCGAGCGCCGTCGTGGTTTCGCGAACGACGGCGTCTGCCGGGCCGCGGCGCAAAAGGAGCGGAATGCCCAAAGAGGCGAGGTCTTCGCGAAGGGCCAGCAAGGAATGGTGCAGCCACCAGCGGGAGGCTCCCCCGAGCGGCCTGATGCCCAGCGATTCTTCGTCAAGGACATAGAGCGCAACCGCCCCGCCGTCGTCGACCGCTGCCCGCAAGGCTGGATTATCGGTGACGCGGAGATCGTCCCGGAACCACGCAATCGACGGCTTCACCATTCCCCCTCCGAGTTTGTGTACAGATCACACCCCTTAAAACGAATCTTAAGGGGTGTGATCTGTACACAAACTCAAACGTTCAGGGGCCGATTGGGTCATCTGTTGCTGAAATAGCGGAAGAGTTGCTTCTCTCGAATCGTTGCAGCTCCGGCTATTGCGCCAATAATGAAAGCCGGAGCAGCGACAAGCACAGGCTTCGTCCCCAGAACCACCATGACCGGCAAATCCGGCAATCCGGCAGACCTTGCGGCATAGATGATCATTGGCATGGCAAGGATCCACGCCATCAGTGCCACTACCGCATGTTCAATGCCGACCTGCAACCGCTGAGTGGCTGCCGTGACCCCGCTGTGCTTAGCGGAGGCAAGCTCCAGACGCCTGGAACGCACGGAAAAATAACCCAAAACCATTCCGACGGCGAGTGCCGCCATTGCGCCAAACCGCGTCACGCGCTGTTCAAACCTGGCAGCGCCATCAAATTCCGTCCCCTTTCGCGTATTCAGCTGGCTGACTACGGGTGGGTCGGCGTTTGGCTCACCTGCTCCCGGAATCAGCGACAATCGAATGAGCATCCGCATTTCGGGGGACGGCGGCCAAGAGCGGACCCAGCATTCGTCAAAAGCGCCTCCGCCCGCAGGGACCGGCGAAAGGAGGCCATATGCAAAGCCGGCGCGACGGCCATCTGCGGGATAGTCGTAAGTCCCGTCAACCTTGGCCGTCCCGTGTGCTGTCGCGATCCCTTGATTCCGGTCCACGGCAAGGGGACCCACGTTCAGCTCCTTGGCAAGTTCATCGGAAACAACCATTCCACCGTCGCCACGAACCTGCGCGCCAAGAACGGATGGCAATCCATTAGTGATTTCCTTAGTCGGCACGGGGGATCCCGGTAATGCAAGAAGCGGGGTATCCGGAGCCGCCCGGAGGGCGCCGGCGGCCGCAACTCCGGGCAGTTCGGACAACCGTTCGCACTTCTCGCCGTCAATCGCCCCGGCAGCGACTAGGGTGATGACGTCCGCTCCCGATTCCTTGTAGGAGTTCGCCGCTGAAATGAGCGACTGGGTGGCAATGATGTCTGCAAGCCCAAGTCCC
The DNA here is from genome assembly GCF_004354015.1 of Arthrobacter terricola. Lineage (GTDB taxonomy): Bacteria > Actinomycetota > Actinomycetes > Actinomycetales > Micrococcaceae > Arthrobacter > Arthrobacter terricola. Next base: position 2,799 of record NZ_SMRU01000042.1, on the reverse strand, counting down.
GAGGCCGGGATGGCCAAGGCCAACGCGAACCAGACGGCACGCGATGCTCCTGACGTAATGTTCCTCCACGCCTCGCTGAAAACCTCCGCGATGTTCATTTTCGGTGTTTCCCCAGGTCAAGGACGTGAGTGCAGGCTTCGCGGGTTGCGGGGTCGTGAGTAGCAACAATAATGATCGTGCCACGGGCAGAGATCGCTTCAAGCGCCGAATTCACGGATTCCCCGGTATGGCGATCCAACTGTGCGGTAGGTTCATCGACCAGAAGCAGTTGCGGATCCGCGGCGATGGCTCGGGCGAGCAACAAACGTTGGGCTTCGCCGCCGGAAAGCTGGCGAAAAGGGCGGTGTGCGATCGACCCCAGATCGACGGAATCCATCAGTGCCAACGCCTTGGCCTCAGCATCAGTCCTCCGAAGCCCCTGTGCGAGGAGCGGCAGTGCTACGTGATCCAACGCCGAGCGTGGACCAACTCCATGGGGATTCTGGAACACCCACGAAATCCGGTTAATGCCATCACGGGCGACCCGCCCTGATGTGGGCTCCATCCAGCCCGCGATGATGCTCAATAAGGTGCTTTTGCCAGACCCTGACGGACCGGTAAGCGCGTATTTGTCGCCGGGACGGAAATCGTAGTTGAGATCCTCGAACAGCGGTGGCAGCGCGTCGAAGCCACAGCCGACATGTTCAAGCCTCACACGCACGGTTGGTTTTGTGCCGGTTTGAGATCTATTTCCCGGACGGCATCGAGGGCATTACCGGAAACATACGTAATGCCAAGCTGGGAACCGAGAATGGTCACCCGATGGACCTCCTTGCTGGACGATATGCAGCCACCGGCCGCACTAATGCTGAAGATGGCTCCGGGCGGAACTCCAAGCACCCTGGCGGGTTGTGCAAGTTCGTAGCGCGCGGTGAAAACTCCCGGACGTTCAGAACCCTGTGATGCAGCGAAACTGGGCGTCCTTGCCATCTTGTTGAGGAGAACCCCATCCGAAATCCTGCCGTCCACCGCGGTCGGAAAATTCGAGGCGTCGATCAGCAGGGTGCGTTCGCCTGGGGCCAGAGTTTGCGGAAGATTAGCGATTCTTGCTCCGGTAACCTGTGGCGGAAGTTCCGCAATGCCTTGGCCCTGGTTCACGACGGATCCCACCGATACAGCGCACTTGAGCACGGCCTGCTCCCGGTCAGGGAGCCAGGTGTACTTGCTTCTCTCGATGACGGAGCGATCAGGTCGCGCGCCGAGGGAAGCAGCCAGAGCGACATGTGCCTCGAACATCTCGGCAGAGACCGTTGCCGTTGTTCCAGCAACATATCCAAGCTGATTGAGCTCAGCCTGGAGCGCGCGAACGTCGTCGCCGGAGTCGCCGAGGCGCAAGTCGCGCCACAATGGCGTCTTCGTCGCGAGGTTGATTAGCGGTTCCCCGTCAATTGCAAAAGTGGACGTGCCCGAACGGATCAGGCCGCCCTGGGTACAAGCGGACGAGGTGATGGTTCCACTGAGCCCCGCGATCAGACTGCGCGGTCCGGACTGCTCGGCCACGACTTGGACAGTCCGTGGATCCTTAAAGTCAGTCGCAGCGACCGGAGCGGTTGACGCCGGAATCTGTCGCTCAAGCGATGACGGCGCCCCGGCCGGAGCCATAGCGAGTCCAAGGACGAACGCCAGTGCGCTCGTGAGAAGGGCCGCCACAGCGACGCCTCTCAACGACGTCCAATTCCCGAAGTTAAACCTCCGCTGCTTCACGGCATGGCTTCTTCACGATTGAGGGGATCCAGGCCGCAGGCGCGGAACCTCGGATCAGCAGCATCGAAAGGGAAATTCTGGTCGCCAGATGCCGCCTCATAGTCTTTCGCAGAGTAGTTTCGTTCAACCAAGCCCTTTCGCGAAAGACATTCGGCCATAATGGCGGACTCGTCCCTGTTTTCGGGATTTCTGTTGATCTGGAAATAGAGTCCTGAAATCTGGCCAGACGTACGGGCCCGGCAGTCTCTGCTTAGTTCATCGTATTTCGCATCGGTCATCCCGGTCGGTGCGATTGATTTGGTGGAATCGTATTCTTGAAGTTCAACCCGAATATCGAAAGCCGCCATGCAGGAAACGAATGCGTTCCTTACTTCCTGGTTCTCTTGGTCGGTAATTTTTCCATCCGACAAAATAGTCCTCTGCAGGTCGGTTGTGGCCGTCGAATAGGCCGAACGGAAGTAGTCTGCCCAAGGCCCGGTGAACGTTGGAGCGTCCACTCCTTGCGGGCCTGGGCCGACCGCCTGAACACCCTTATCCCCGCTCGAGCAACCGGCAATCAACAATGCAATCACGGAGAACCACAGAGCAGCTAGGCGCAGATACCAGCTTCCAGGCACGTTCAATTACACCCGAGCCCACCCGTAGGAGGTGATGTTGGCGTAGTTCATCCGCCGCCTTTTGACCGCACGCGTAGCAATGTTCCGATTCATTCAATTTCCCCAATTTTCAGCCCGGACGCTGCTGTCCGGTAGGGAGAACCTAGTGTCGCGTGTCGTTAATAGCTAGACGTTTGGGTGTTTGGGAGGATTGGTTATGGCCAATCGTCCTGCTGCTGCCCTGGGTCTTCGTGATGGTGATTTTGAGGCGTTGAATCGTCTGTCCAGGTCCTCGGCGGGACGGGCGGGACTCGCCCAGCGGGCGCGGATCGTGCTGCTGGCCGCGGAGGGGCTGTCGAACACCGTGATCGCCGAGCGTGTCGGGGCGACACGGACGACGGTCATAGGGTGGCGCAGCCGGTACGAGTCCGCAGGGATTGCCGGGCTGCATGATCAGGAC
>NZ_SMRU01000041.1 GCF_004354015.1 Arthrobacter terricola | reverse complement strand
AGGAACTTTTGCTGGGCATGGGCGGGGTGAAGGCCTTGCGGGTGTTCCAGCGCCTGACCGGGTGCCCGGCGCCGGAGGTGTTCCACACCAACGAGGGCCATGCCGGGTTCCTGGGGATCGAGCGGATCCAGGAACTGATGTCCGCGGAGAACCCCTTGTCCTGGTCCGAGGCGTTGGCCGCGGGCCGGGCGTCGACGGTGTTCACCACGCACACCCCGGTCCCGGCCGGGATCGACCGGTTCGAGGCCGTGCAGATCCGGCACTTCTTCGACGCGGGCCTGGCCCCGGACGTGCCCGTGGAGAACGTGCTGGACCTGGGCCAGGAGAACTACGAGGGCGGCAACCCTGCGGTGTTCAACATGGCCGTGATGGGCCTGCGCCTGGCCCAGCGCGCCAACGGCGTGGCCAAACTCCACGGTGTGGTCTCGCGTGAAATGTTCTCCGGGCTCTGGCCCGGATTCGACCACTCCGAAGTGCCCATCACCTCCGTCACCAACGGCGTCCACGTGCCCACGTGGATCGATCCGAAGATGACCGAACTGGCGGTAAAGCACTTTGGCGGCACCGATGTGGACGCGACCGGCTGGGAGAAGATCTACGACGTCGAGGACGACGAACTGTGGCGGTTGCGGCGCACCCTGCGCAGCGCCCTGGTGGAGGACGTCCGTCGTCGTTTGCGGGCGTCGTGGAAGAAACGCGGCGCGGCCGATGCCGAACTGCGCTGGACCGACAAAGTCCTGGACCCGGACGTGCTCACCATCGGATTCGCCCGCCGCGTGCCCACCTACAAACGCCTCACCCTCATGCTCCGGGACCCCGCACGCCTCAAAGCCCTGCTCCTGGACCCCCAACACCCCATCCAGCTCGTCATCGCCGGCAAATCCCACCCGGCCGATGACGCCGGCAAGAAAATGATCCAGGACCTCGTCAAATTCACCGACGACCCCGAGGTCCGCCACCGCATCGTGTTCCTGCCCAACTACGACATCGCCATGGCCCGCACCCTCTTCCCCGGCTGCGACGTCTGGCTCAACAACCCCCTCCGGCCCCTGGAAGCCTGCGGCACCTCCGGCATGAAAGCAGCCATCAACGGCTCCCTGAACCTCTCCGTGCTCGATGGCTGGTGGGACGAAATGTACGACGGCGAAAACGGCTGGGCCATCCCCACCGCCAACAACGACGCCTCACCCACCGAACGCGACGACATCGAAGCAGCCGCCCTCTACGAACTCCTCGAAACCCAAGTCGCCCCCCGCTTCTACGGCACCACCGTCTCCGACGCCGCCGGAGCCGCAGGACCCTCCCAACCCGCCACCGGCACCACACCCACCCACTGGGTCGCCATGATCAAACACACCCTCGCCCACCTCGGCCCCGCCGTCTCCGCCGAACGCATGCTCCAGGACTACGTCAACACCCTCTACCGCCCCGCAGCGGCCGCAGGCAGGCAATCGGCATCCGGTTCATTCAAGGAAGCCAAAGAACTTGCCCAGTGGATCACCAAGATCCGGAAGGGCTGGGAGAACGTGCGCATCGAGTACGTCGACTCAGTGGGCGTCTCCGAAGAACCACAAATCGGCGACACCCTCCACGTCAACACCTACGTTGCCCTCCACGACCTCACTCCCGAGGACGTGGCAGTGGAAATAGCGTACGGGCGGGCGGGGCAGGGCGAGACGCTCGAAGACGTGGAACTCCTGGAACTGTGCGAAACGGAGGACCTCGGGAACGGCCGGCACCTGTTCACGGGATCCATCCTCATCAACCGCTCCGGCTCCTTCGGCTACACCGTCCGGGTCCTCCCCAAACACCCTGCACTGGCATCCAAAGCCGAACTCGGACTCATCGTCAACGCCTAGCGAAACCCAGAACGAAGGTGAGGTAGTGAAATGGTAGGGAAGAAAGTCCTGGCGATTGTCCTGGCCGGCGGGGAGGGCAAACGGCTCATGCCCCTGACGGCGGACCGGGCCAAACCGGCAGTGCCGTTTGCGGGCGGTTACCGCCTGATCGATTTTGCCTTGTCCAACCTGACGAATTCGGGTTACTTCCAGATTGTGGTCCTGACCCAGTACAAGTCCCACAGCCTGGACCGGCACATCTCGGAAACATGGCGCATGTCCACGCAATTGGGCAACTACATCGCCTCGGTTCCCGCCCAGCAGCGTGTGGGCAAGAGCTGGTTCCTGGGCAGCGCCAATGCGATTTACCAATCGCTGAACCTGATCCACGATGCCGACCCGGACATTGTGGTGGTGGTCGGAGCCGACCACGTTTATCGCATGGATTTCGAGCAAATGGTGCGAAGCCACGTGGCTTCCGGTGCGAAAGCGACCGTGGCAGGGGTTCGTCAGCCCCTGTCCATGGCGCACCAATTCGGCGTGATCGAGGTGGAACCTGAAACCGGGGAGGAACCAGGGAACAGAATCGCGGCTTTCGTGGAGAAACCGGCTTCAACCCGTGGGCTCGCCGACGATCCGTCCCAGTTCCTCGCGTCCATGGGGAACTACGTTTTCGACGCCGACGCGTTGAAGGCGGCTTTGGAATTGGACTCTGTCCGCCAAGACACGAAGCACGATATGGGCGGGGACATCATCCCGTACTTCGTGGACCGCGGCGAAGCCATGGTCTACGACTTTTCGAGCAACGAGGTTCCTGGAGCCACGGAGCGGGATCGCAACTACTGGCGCGATGTGGGGACCATCGATTCCTACTACGATGCCCATCTTGACCTGATCTCGCCCATGCCCGTGTTCAACCTCTACAACTCGCAGTGGCCCATTTACACGCGGCAGAGCATCTCGCCGCCGGCGAAGCTCGTTCGAGGCGCCGACGACACGCCAGGCACAGCGGTGGACTCGATCATTTCCAGCGGCGTCGTGGTTTCCGGTGGTTCGGTGGAGAACTCAGTGCTCTCGGATGACGTATTTGTTGCCAGCGGCGCGCTCGTGACGGATTCCGTGCTCCTGGACCACGTGTCCATCGGGGCCGGAGCCGTGGTGCGGCGCGCCATCCTGGACAAGAATGTCGTGGTCCCTCCGGGTGCCACGATCGGACTCGATCCCGATCACGACCGCCGTCGCGGTTACGCGGTCACCGACTCCGGCATCACGGTCCTCAGCAAAGGCCAATTGGTGCCGCCGGCCAGCGAACTCGACCGCGACCTTGCACGGGCAGCCGCTAAAACCCTCCAAGGCGACTTGGTGTAGGCGCCCGGCGGTGCCGGACGGAACAAACCGCCGTCCGGCGTCGAACGCTTAGATCGCGCAGCCGTCGGGACCGCACGCTTCGGCGTCAGCGGTCCCGACGGCGACCAGCGGGTTCGCTTCCTGCCACGCCTGGGTGAGCGCTTGGGTGAATACCTCGGAAGGTTGCGCGCCGGAGAGGCCGTACTTGCGGTCGATGACGAAAAACGGAACACCCGTGACGCCGAGCATCCGGGCTTCGGCGATGTCGCCGCGGACGTCGTCTGCGTACTTGTCGGTGCTGAAGAGTTCGGCCACTTCGGCTTCCGGGAGCCCCAGCTCCTGGCCGAGCTCGCTCAGGTATTCCTGGCTTCCGATGTCCTTGCCGTGCTCGAAATGCCCGCTGAGGAGCAGTTCCTTGGCCTTGTCCTGCTTGCCGTGGGCGGCGGCGAGGTGGATGAGGCGGTGTGCCGTGAAGCTGTTGGCCACCACGACGTTGTCGAAGCGGTAGTTGAGTCCTTCGCCCTTGCCCTGCGCGGCGACGTGGTCGAACATCTGGCTCACCTGCGCCCGGTTCATGCCCTTGCGCTTGCTGAGGTAGTCGAGTTCCGTGCCGTCGTAGTGCTCCGGGATGCTCGGGTCCAGCTGGTAACTGCGCCACTGGATGTCCACGGAATCGCGGTGCGGGAAAGCCGCGAGAGCCGTTTCGAAGCGGCGTTTGCCGATGTAGCACCAGGGACACGCGACGTCTGACCAGATCTCAATCTTCATGCTTGGCACAACCGGGCGGAGCGGCCTGCCATTCCCAGACGGGTTTGTCGGTCTCATCACATGGTGCTGGTGACGCGGGAATTCCTGGGCGACGCGCGAATGGACTGACGCAAGGGTATTCCGCTAGCGCCAGTCCATTTCCGCGTCGAAAATCCGTTTCCGCGTCGTCAGACCGCCGCGCCCGCCAAGAGCGCTGCCTGTCCGTCGTGCTTGAGGTAGCCGCGCTGGATGGTGATTTGGTCGGCGATGTACTTGGCGTCATGCCATACGCCCCAAATGAAGCTCGATCCGCGGCGCGATTGCCAGGGCAGGCCGAGGAAGTAGACCCCGGGCTCGGTGGAGACGCCGCGCTGTTGCAGTGGCCGGCCCTTCTCGTCGAACGCATCGATCTCAAGCCAGTTGTAGTCGACGGCGAAACCGGTGGCCCAGACGATCGTGGTGATTCCTGCTTCGGCGAGGTCCAGTTCGAGGGTGGGGTTCGTCAGGCTTTCCGGGTCCGGCCGCATGAGCCGGGCTTCGGGTTCTTCCGGAAGGTCGAGGCCGTTGCGTTCGATGTAGGCGTCGGCTTCGTCCAGGAGCGCAAGGTAGTGGGCATCGCCGCGTGCGATGTTGTCGCGGAGGTCCGGGGCGAAGTGCATGGTTCCGTCGTCGAATGAGGAGGTCCGGCCGAGTAGCTTGATGCCGGTTTCGGCGAGCGCACGGAAGTCGACCGTGTGGCCGCCGTCGGCTCCGCTTACCGCGATGGTGACGTGTTCCGCGCCTTCGGCGGGCGCCGAGGCGTCCCACTTGCCGAGCACTCCGAGCCACCAGCAGAAGTCGTGTCCGCGGTAGCTCCGCGGCGGGCGGTCGTGCGGTCCGACGGAGAGGAAGACCTGCCGGCCCGAGCGTCGGATTTCGGCGGCGATCTGCACACCGGAGGATCCGGCGCCGACTACCAGGACGGCGCCTTCGGGCAGTTGGCCGGGGTTGCGGTAGCTGCTGGAGTGCAGCTGCGTGAGACCTGCGGTTTCGGGTACGACGGCGGGAATCACCGGCCGCTGGAACGGCCCCGTGGCTGCTACGACGTAGCGGGCGTTGTAATCCCCGTCCGACGTCTCCACACGGAAGCCGGGGGCTCCGGCGTTGCGGCGGACGGACTTCACTTCGACGCCGCATCGGATAGGTGCGGAGATCTTCTCTGCGTAGGCTGCGAAATAGTCGGCGACTTGCTCCTTCGAGGCGAAGGCGCCCGGCTCCAGAGCAGTGAATTCGAGGCCCGGGAAGCGGTCATGCCACGCTGGTCCGTTGGCTACCAGGGAGTCCCAGCGCCCGGAACGCCAGCGTTCGGCGATGCGGTCGCGTTCCAGTACGACGTGCGATATTCCGCGTTCGCCGAGGTGTTCGCTCATGGCGACCCCGGCTTGTCCGGCGCCTACCACCAGGACTTCGATCTCTTGGGTTGGCATGTCAATCTCCTTTTTCGTGAAAGTTCGTGGTCAATCTGGGCAGCAGCCTCAGCCCAGCCCGGCGAGGCTGCTGGGGGAGAGCGCTTGGTTCAATATCTGTTCGTCGAGCAGGCCGCGTTCCGTGGCGAGGCCGGCGACGGTGCGCTTGCTGGCGAGGGCTTCCTTCGCGAGTTCGGCGGCTGCCGCGTAGCCGATGATCGGCGCAAGGCCCGTGACCACGCTGACTGACTCGAGGATGCGTTGCTGGAGGACGGCGGTGTTTGCCGTGATGCCTTCGATGCAGTGGGTGCGCAGTTGGCGGCACGCCGAGGTCAGCCAGGAAAGCGATTCGAAGAGGGCATCGGCCACCACGGGTTCGAAGGCGTTGAGTTGGAGCTGTCCGGCTTCGACGGCCATGGTCACTGTCGCGTCCGTCCCTACTACCCGGAAGGCGACTTGATTGACCATTTCCGGGATGACGGGGTTGACCTTGCCCGGCATGATGGAAGATCCGGCTTGGACTGCCGGGAGGAAGATCTCGCCGAATCCGGTTTGCGGCCCGGAGGAGAGGAGCCTCAAATCGTTGCAGATCTTGGACAGTTTGACGGCGGCCCTCTTCAAGACGCCGGAAACCAGGAGGAACACCCCGGTATCGCTGGTTGCTTCCACGAGGTTGGCGGCTGAGACGAGTTGCAGGCCGGTCAGGGCGTTGAGCTCCTCTATTACCAGGCTGCGGTAGCCCGGCGGGGCGGTGATACCTGTGCCGATGGCGGTTGCGCCGAGGTTGGATTCCCGCAGGTGGGGCAGGAGTTCCAGGAGCCGGTTCCGGTCTTCGCTCAGGGTCTCGGCGAACGCCCCGAATTCCTGCCCGAGGGTCATGGGGACGGCGTCCTGCAATTGGGTCCGTCCCACTTTGACGATCCCGGCGAACTCGGTGGCTTTCGCGGCGAAGGCGTTGCTGAGCTGCTCGTGCTCGGCGCAGAGGAGGGCCAGTTCGCGCTGCAGGGCCACTTTGATGGCTGTGGGATAGGTGTCGTTGGTGGATTGGCTGCGGTTGACGTCGTCGATGGGGTGCAGGAACGCGTAGTCGCCCTTGGTGTGGCCCAGCAGCTCCAGGGCACGGTTGGCGATCACTTCGTTCGCGTTCATGTTGGTGCTGGTTCCCGCGCCGCCTTGGATCCGGTCCACGACGAAGTGTTCGTCGAGGAGCCCGTCCATGACTTCGCGGGCGGCAGCCTGGATGGCCGCTGAACGCTCGGGGTCCAGGAATCCGAGCTTTTCGTTGGATCGGGCGGCTGCGCTTTTGATGGCGCCGAATCCCCAAAGCAGGGAGCGGAGGCTGCCGATGGTACGTCCGCTCACGGGAAAATTCTCGACGGCACGCAAGGTGCTGATGCCCCAATACGCCTCGGCCGGGACGTCCCTGTCCCCGAGGCTGTCATGCTCCACGCGGACGGGGCCGGCCGGTGGTGGCTCGTGATGTGTCATGGTCTGTTCCTCATGGATGCGAAAGGAAAACGGAGTTAGGCGAAGTAGTCCAAGGCGGTCAGCGCCAGCGCGGCTGCGCCGTCGTGGATGGCACGGTTCGCCGAGTCTCCGACGCAGTGCGCTGCGAACTCGGGTTGGTGGTTCGCTGCGGGGAAGCACCCCAGGCCGATGTAAGGGTGGATGGCCGGAACCACTTGGGAGACGTTGCCCATGTCTGTGGAGGCCCGGTTCATGGTTGCTTGTTCGGCCGGGGCGTCGAACGTCCTGCCCAGTGATTCCGCGTGCCTGACGTACAGTTCGAGCGCCCGCTCATCGGTGCGGAACTCGGAGTAGGGTTCGGACTCGGGAGTAATCGAGAGCTCGCATCCGGAGGCGAGAGCCCCTGCTTCAAAGCACCTGTAGACCCGCTCTTCCAGCCCCTGCAGTTCGGCCAGTGATTCCGCCCGCACGTACCAGCGGCCCTCCGTCTTTTCCGGAATGGCGTTCGGTGCTTCGCCGCCGCGGGTTTGGATGCCGTGGACGCGTGTGCCGGAAGGCAATTGCTGCCGAAGCAGCCCGATGGCCACTTGTGCCACCACGAACGCATCGTTGGCGTTGACCCCTTGCTCGGGGTACGCGGCCGCGTGCGCCGACTTTCCGCTGAATTCAACGTGGCTGTGCGCAACCGCGTATGGCCGGGCTTCGGCGGAATCGACCGGGCTCGGGTGGGCCATCATGGCGAGGTCCAGTCCGTGGAAAGCGCCGCGCGTGAGCAACTCGATCTTCCCTCCGCCACCTTCCTCCGCGGGCGTCCCGTACACCTCTATGGTGAGGTCCCGCTCGTCGGCGAATGACGCCAGGGCAGCCGCGGCGCCGCAGGCGATGGCCGTGATGATGTTGTGTCCGCACGCGTGGCCGAGGTTTCGGAGGGCGTCGTACTCCGCCATGAGTCCGATCCGCCGGGATCCCGTTCCATAGACGGCGCGCAAGGCCGTGGGGAAGCCGAGGTATGCACTTTCCACTTGGAAGCCGAGGCCGGCCAGGTATTCCGCGGTCCACTGGGCCGCGGAATGTTCTTGCCAGCCGACTTCGGGATTGGCGTGGATTTCCTCCGAAAGACGGATCAGGGCCGGCTGGTTGGAAATCACGGCCTCCAGTACGCGGTCGCGGTCGCCGTCGGATTCAAGCAGCACGGATTCAAGCAGCACGGGCACGAGGTTTTCAGCGGTCATCGCCAGCCACCCCATAGCCCACTGAAACTGTGGGGTCGAGTCCCCGGACCACGTAGTCGTGTCGCTGCGGAAGCCACACTTCGAGGAGCCGCTGAAGTTCGGCAATTGGCTCGTCATGCCAGTCCACGCGCAGGTCGGTGTCGCGCCAGCCGTGGCCGGAGACAACCGAGATGCCCGCGGATTTCACGGAACCCGCTTCGCCGCCGGCGGCTTCTCCGGCGACCAATGCAGCGAGCAGCCGCTCTTCCAGCTCGCCGGTCGCGGCTTGGAACCCATCGCACATGGCCTGCGTGACGCCTGGGTTCGCGAGCATGTTTCCGGCAGCGATGCACCCAGCGCCCCTGCCCTCGGCAAAGGTGCCGAGCGTGTGCTCCCCGCTGAAAACCGCGGAATTGCCCCGGGCATCCAGCACCACGAGCTGGCGATAGTCCGCCGAGGGAGTTTCACTCACCACTTCGTCGAGTGCGGCCTGCGCGGCGAGTCCGGACTGGATGCGGTCCAGGATCCTGGCGCCGAGCCTGGGATCGGTGATGTTCTGCGAACTCACCGCACCTACACCGTCACGAAGATGGACACAGCGGGCGGCCACGGCGGGGGAGGAAGACGAGACGGCGATCCCGAACCGTCCCTGTCCGTCGGTAGCAGTGATGCTGAACGTCACTGCGCACTCCCGGTGTTCGACAGGACCGCGGTGGCGTCGATTTCCACGAGCCATTCGGGCCGGGCCAACGCCTGCACGACGATGCCGGTGGAAACAGGGAAGACGCCCTCAAGCCAACGGCCCATGGTGCGGTAGACGGTTTCGCGGTAGCGCGGGTCCACCAGGTAGACCGTCACTTTGACGATGTCCTCCAGGCTGCTTCCGGCTTCCTTCAGCAACATGTCGATGTTTGCCATGGCGCGTTCGGTCTGGGCTTCCACATCGCCGATTCCGATCGACTCGCGGGTGTCGAGGTCCTGGCCGATCTGTCCGCGGAGGTAGACCACTCCGTTCGCCACCACTGCCTGGCAGAGGTCGTTGTTCAGGTTCTGCTCGGGGTAGGTGTCCTTCGTGTTGAAGGGACGGATGCGCTGGTGCTTCATGTGGTTGGAGCCTTTCGTTTCGGAATTGCCGTGTTTTCAGCTTCCCGTTACCCGGCTGGATCTGTCCAACAGTTGTTTCCGTAGAAGTGCATCTGAAAAAACGCTAAAACGGTTATCATTGCGAGCATGGATGTCACTCTGGCCCAATTGCGCTATTTCGTTGAAGCCGCCGCCCAGTTGTCCATGACAGGGGCGGCGATCCGCCTGAACGTGGCCCAATCCGCTATCTCCGCGGCAGTTTCCCAGCTCGAGAAAAGCGTGGGTTCCCAGTTCTTCATCCGGCAGCGCTCCAAGGGACTGCTGCTCACGCCTGCCGGAGAACTATTCCTGCGGGACGCCCAAGCCGTGCTCGGGCAATTGGAGGAAGCACTCGACCATGCCCGCGGCGAGCAGCGCAGCGTCGAAGGACAAGTGCGGCTCGCATGCTTCAGCACGCTCGCGCCTTTCCTCCTGCCCGGGCTTTTGGGGCGCTTGCGCGCCGACCACCCGCGGCTCGAACTGGAAGTCACCGAGGCCGACGCCGAAGGGTGCTCGACGGCGTTGCTCACCGGCCGCGCGGACCTCGCCCTTTGCTACGACCTGGGACTGCCCGATGGCATCGCCGTCACAGCCGTGGACAGCGTCCGCCCCTACCTGGCCCTGCCGCCGGGACATAAATTTGCCGGACGCGAGGAAGTTGCCCTGTCCGAGTTGGCAGGTGAGCCGTTCGTGTTGCTTGACCTTCCGCACTCGCGCGAGCTGATGTTATCGATCCTGCGCGATGCGGGGGTGGAGCCCGACGTGCGGTTCCGCTCCGCCAGTTACGAAACGGTCCGGACGTTCGTAGCCGGCGGCCACGGATACTCGATACTGCACCAGCGCCCGCGGCACGGGTTGACGTACGACGGCGGTCACGTCGCCGCCGTCGGGATCAAGGACCGGGTTCCGGAACTCAGCATCGTGCTCGCCCGGCTCCGCACCCAACGGCCCACGGCACGGATGCGCGCAGTCGCACAAGCCCTGCGCCACCACAAGGCGGCCACGCAGGAGCCGGGCGAGTCGCTACCCGCCTGAACGCGACAATCGCGCCAGGATCCGTTCCATCAAGTGCCGTTGCCGCGAGCCGGTCACGGCATCCGGATCCAGCATCGACGTAACGTGCAGGCCCATCATGATGTTGAGCAGCTCATCGGCAACGGTGTCCGGATCCGCCAAAGGTTCGCATTCGCCGTCGTACTCCGCCTCGGCGAGGAAGCCCAACATCAGGCCACGCCACTGCAGCAGCGCGTCGCGGCCCACAGCACGCAACGCATCCTCCGTCTGCGCCCGCTGCCAAAAGGACACCGCCACCCGCGCCTCAACCACCGTCAACGGGTCCGCCGGAATAATCTCCAGGCAGAGGCCCCGCAACGCCGCGATCCCGCGCCGGCCTTTCGTGCCGGCCGCGATCCGTTCGTTGGTGCGCTCGCAGATCAGCTGGTACGAAGCCAGGAGCAGGGCGTCCTTGTTGGGAAAGTAGTGCGCCAGGATGCCGGGCGCCGCGTAACCGCATTCCCGCGCGATATCGCGCATACTGGCGTTTTCGATTCCCTGTTCCGCGATCAGCCGCCACGTGGTCTCGATGATCGAGCGGCGTCGCTCCTGGTGGTCTACCAAGCGCGGCATGATGCTCCTTAACTAGGTGGTGGGCTGTCCGTCACTCCGCCGTGTGCACCCTACCACCGCAGTGGTTCGACGCGGACGGCGGCACATTCAACGTGGGGTTCGCGTCGAAGAAGCCGTGCGGTTTCAGGGTGAAGCCGGTGGTGTCGACGGGCATGATGGGCCAGTCCTCCGGCCGCGGGAAATGGGTCAGGCCGAAGGAATGCCACACGACGAGGTCCTGGCCATCGATGTCGCGGTCCTGTTCGATGTACGCGGGCAGGCCGGCGCCGCCCGGGTGCTGGTTGACGAAGTCGCCGGCCGCGTAGAGTTCGTCTTCCGCGTGCCGTGTGACCCAGAGGTGGTGCCGGGCGAAGGCAGCGCGGGACGCGATTGACGAGTCGTCGGCCATCGCCAGGGTGGGATTGCCCTCGGGGTAGAGGGTGTAGCCGACAGGGTGTCCGAGCTGGTTTAGGGACTCGGGATTGCTGATGTGCCAGACGCGCCCCTTCAAGCCGTCGGCGTCGCGCACGGCCTCCGATTCGCGGGCGAGGACGGTGCGCTTTTGAGTGAACGCGTTGCCGTGCGGGTTTCCCGGTCCTTTCGGGAGCCGCACGAGGTCCAGTTCCTCCACGCGGTTCGTGGCGCCGTCGAGCATCATGTCCAGGCGGGCGCTGAAAAGGTGCTGGTGGTACGGTGCGCCCAGCCCGGGCGCGATCTCCGAGGCGTAGGCATACCCCTTTTCCGGGAGGGCGGCGGTGAAGACGATCCCGGTGGCCTTGGCCTCGAATTCGATGGTGCCGTCCAGGTAGAGGTACCAGTAGAAGCCGTAGTCGTAATTGCCCACGGTGGTGAAGAAACTCACCACGAGTCTGCGGTTGCGGCGTACCTCGTTCGAGCCGGCCCATTCATCCGTGTGCTTCCAGAGGATGCCGGCGTCTTCCTCATGGATGCAGATGCCGTTGTGGATGGTGCGCGGATTGCCGAAGTCGTCGGCCACCACGGGGGACAAGTAGGTGATCTCGCCCAGGCAGTCGCAGCCGAGCTTGAGCGAGTTCGCGTCCCGGCCCACCAGGTATTCGCCGGAATCGAAGTAGTTTTGCCAGCTGCGGTACGGGGACGGGTCGCCGTACGGGACCACCATTTCCGAGATCGACGCGCGGTGGATGAGCGGGCGCCGGCGCCCGCCGTGCGTGTGGTGGAGCTGCTGGAGGACCACGCCTTCGCGGGAATCGAAGCCAACGCGGAGGTCCCAGCCGGCCCACGAGAGGTGGTTGCCCTCGATGGTGAAGCTTGGACCTTCGGGCTGGGTGATCTCAATCGGCTTCAGGTCCGTCCGGTGTTCGCCGTGGATCGCAGGTTCTGTGTAGTTTCCGTTGATTTCCGGGACGGGAACGGGGCCGTCGTCAATCAGGTGGTTCACCCGGCGGTTTTCGACGTCGACGAAGGCAACCAAGCCATCGATCGGGTGCGCCCAGGCGTGGTCGCCGGGGTGGTCCTGGCGGAAGCCAAGGCCGCGGAGGAGGCGCTTGCCTTCTTCGTTTTCATACTCGAAGACGCCCGCGGACAACGGCGCAACCCGGACCTGAGCCGGGGTCAGGTTGCGGGCGGCAAGCGCGGCTTTCCACTGCGGATCGTCGGCCAGGATGGTTTCGATGATCTCAAATTCCTCGATCAGCACGGGCAATTGGCCGTCGACGGCGGGATCCAGTTCGCGCTGGCCCAGGACTTTCCCGGTGGTCAGGGACAGGCGGACGTCCAGCGACCGTGACTGGGCGGCGTCCCAGAGCATGGTGCGGACGACGCGGTCAGGTGCCGCGGCCACGTCACGGAGAGAGTCCTTCGGCGGTTCAACCAGGCCGAGGTAGGCGAAGCGGGTGGTGTCCGCCACGAGCCCGGCATCCACCAGGATGCGGCGGGCTTCCTGGATTTCCTGGGCAGTGAGTTGTTCGAGCGGGTGCTGCGTCAGCGCGGCACGGAGGGGTGTCTCAATAGTCATGGCACTTCCTGAAGTCGGATTTTGGTGATACAACTGTTCAACCAACGCTTGATGTTATCCATCTCACAAGCCCGGAGTAAAGTCCTTGTTCCGAGGCCAGGCAGCCAGGAGGACCATGGACCTGCAGCTACTGCCGCGCGCAGTCCGCGTGCCGGTGGCTGGCGCCTCCGGGGGCCGGACGTCGGTTCGGATGGGTGCCCTGACGCCGGCGCGGATTATCATCGCCGCGGCGGCCGTCAGCGCAATGGCCCATACTCTGGCAGCCGCGGTTTCGGCCGCTTCGGCCGTCTCGGACGGAGCGATGACCTGGGGGATGGCCGCCATGGGCGTTGTGTGCATGGCCTGCGCGGTTCCGGCTGCTGCCCGCCCGCGCTGCGCGGACAAGGCCGCCGGGCACCTCATGACGATGAGCGCCGTGATGATCCTCGTGCATTTGGCGATGCTCACCCTCTTCGCCCAGCCGGAGGCGGGGGCCGGAGCCCATCACGGCGGCGCTGCTCACACGGGCGCAGCGGTACACGTGGGCCACGCCAGCACGATGTTCGGGCTCATGGGAGTGGAGTTCGCGTGCCTCATGGCCAGTTCGCTCGCGCTGCGCATGACTCATCGGGAGCGAAGCGCCGCCGCAAACCCCCGAACGGCGACGTTTGCCGCCGTCGAACACTGACCTTAAAGACAACAAATCGACCCTGACAGGAGCCACCATGACCACCACCACAGAGATTTCCTCCGGCTGGCAAAGCCGGGCGGACGCACTGACCATCGACGGCAGGGCCTTCGTGGACGGCCGCCGCGCGGAAGGCTGCGATCGATCCTCGCGCCCAACCATCAGTCCCATCGACGGGCGCGTCCTGGCTGAATTGGCGGCTTGCCGACCCGCCGACGTCGATACCGCCGTCGCTGCCGCACGCCGTGCCTTCCCGTCCTGGTCCCGCAAGGGTGCGGCCGGACGGAAGGAGATCCTCCTGGCGCTGGCGGCGCTCATGGAGCAGCATGCCGCGGAAATTGCGCTCCTGGAAACGCTCGACAGCGGCAAACCCATCCTGCAGACCACCACCGTGGACGTCCCGGGCGCCATTTCCACCCTGCGCTGGTACGCGGAGGCCATCGATAAGCAAAGCGGCGAACTGCCAGCCGTTCCGCCAGGTGCCACCGCGTTGGTGACTCGCGAACCCCTGGGTGTTGTGGCGGCAATCGTGCCCTGGAACTTCCCCCTCGAGATCGCGGTATGGAAGCTGGCGCCGGCGCTCGCCGCGGGCAATACCGTGGTGCTCAAACCGGCCGAACAGACGTCGCTGAGCGTCCTGCGGCTCGCGGAATTGGCTTCGGAGGCCGGATTGCCGGACGGCGTGCTGAATATTGTCACAGGCACGGGGCGCGAGATCGGGGCTGCCCTGGCGCACCACATGGACGTGGACGCGTTGGCGTTCACGGGGTCCACCGCCGTCTCCCGGACGCTGCTTGAGGCCTCGGGCCGGAGCAACCTCAAGAGGCTCAGCCTCGAAGCAGGCGGCAAGAGTTCCAACATCATTTTCGCGGACACCGCGGACCTCGCAGCGGCGGCGGCCAAGGCAGCGTTCGGTGCCTATTACAACCAAGGCCAGGTGTGCTCGGCCAACTCACGCATCCTGGTCCAGCGGGAGGTCCACGATGAGTTCGCGGCGCTCCTCGCCGAGGCCGCAGCCGGCTACTCGCCGGCGGATCCGCTCGCCGGACTGGACGGCAACGGTGCTTTGATCAGTGCCGCACACGCGGACGACGTCGAACGCTGGATCGTGCGCGGCCGCACCGAAGGCGAGGTGCTTTTCGGTGGCGAACGGCGCGAGATCCGCGGCTCGGACGCCTACCTGGAACCCACGCTGCTCGGCGGGCTCCCGGCCGACCACGACGTCCACCGCGAGGAAATCTTCGGCCCGGTCGCCGTGCTCCACGCTTTCGACACAGAAACCGAAGCGGTGGCACTCGCGAATGCGACAGATTATGGGCTCGCCGCATCCGTCTGGACCTCCGATCTGTCCCGGGCGCATCGCGTTGCAGGGGATTTGCTCGCCGGAACCGTGTCCGTGAACACGGTGGACGCGCTTGGTAATACGACGCCGTTCGGCGGCTTCAAGCAGTCTGGCTTCGGCCGCGATTTGTCCTTGCACGCCTTCGATAACTACACCGCGCCGAAGACCACCTGGATCCAATTCGGCTAAGGGGTGTCCTGGTTGGAATTGCATCAGGAGAAACGATGAAGCACATCGCCATTCACTGTTTTACGTGATGCATTTCACAGGCCTACGGTTTTCATAAGCCCACGACGGCGGCCTTCCGCCCTTGCATTGGAGCTTCCCCCAGCAGCAGCAAAGGATCGATTCATGGATCAGCCATCACATTCAACGCGCTTGGCCCAAGAGCAAAGCAAGCACCTGCAGAAGTCCCTCGGCCGCTTCGACATACTCTTGTTGGTGGTCGCCGCGGTCATCTCAGTGGAGGTCTTGGGGCAGGTCTCCGGCTTCGGCGGGGAAACCTTCACGTGGGCGCTCATCCTGGCGGTCACCTTCATGGTTCCTTACGGCCTCATCTTCGCCGAGACCGGCGGGGCCTTCACTGAAGAAGGAGGAGTGTACGTCTGGACGAAGATGGCCTTCGGCCGCGTCGTCGCCGCCATCACGGCCCTCTTCACCTGGGTCACCCAGCCCGTGTGGGTGGGAGGCGCCATGGCCTTCGTCGCCGTCGAAACGTGGTCCGAATACGTGAGCCACGTGGACACCGGAAGCGTGGGCGACTACCTCTTCAAGCTCCTCTTCATCTGGATCACCGTGACCTCGGCAGTGATCAGCTTGAAGCATGGAAAATGGTTGCCGTCGCTGGGGGCCATCCTCCTGGTGGTTCCGTTGGACCAGATCAACGGCATCAGCGGGCTCTTCGGGGCCGTGTCCAAGGTGTATTCCGTCTTCGGTCCCGCAGCGCCCGCCATGCTGGCGATCTCGGCGATCGTGTTCTGCTTCGTCCTGGTGTCCCAAGGCGCGGCATGGATGATCATCAGCGACCGGATGCAGGCAATGGCCGCGGCCGACGGTTCCTTCTTCGGCGGCTTCTTCGGCCGTTTCCACCCCAAGCTCGGGACCCCGATCCGGGTTAACACCCTGTCCGGCGTCGTAGCCACGTTGTTCATGCTCGCCGCGATGCAGCTCAGCGGCACCAGCAGCGCCTTGTTCGGCGTCGTGCTGTCCATCGCCATCTCCACGTTCCTGCTGAGCTACCTCCTCGCGATGCCGGCCGCGGTCCGACTGCGCCGCAAGTATCCGCTGGTGGAGCGACCCTTCAAGGTGCCGGTGTCCGACACCGGATTCCGGATCCTCGGAGCCATCTGTTTTGCGTGGATCCTGATCGGTTCCTGGGTGGCGATCTTCCCGGGCACCCTGGAGAAGCTCTTCAACGTGGATTACGACTTCGAGGCCACGTGGGGTGTGTCCCAAATGACCTTCGAGGCCTTCGCCCTGGGTACGCTCGGGTGCATCCTGGCCCTCGGGATCGTGGGCTACATCCGCGGCAAGAAGGTCCGCGACGCCCCGCCGGCAGCCGACCCCGATGCCGAGAGTTTGTGTACAGATCGGACCCCTCAAAACGCGTCTTAAGGGACCTTATCTTTACACAAACTCGCTAGGAAAGCGGTACGCGTCAAACGTGAAGCGCCCGCTCCATGACGAAGTCGTGTTCCACGGAATCGCCCAACTGGAACGACTTCGTCCCGACCTTCCTGAATCCGTTCTTCTCGTAAAAGCGGATGGCCTTGGCGTTCTGGTTGTTGACGCCGAGCCAGAGGCCGGCCGCTCCGGTGCCCGCGGCGTGCTCGATGGTGGCCTTCATGAGTTCCGCCGCGGCGCCGAGGCCATGGTGTTCGGGATGGACGTAGCACTTGCTCAATTCCGTGGAAGGCTCCAGGGTCAGGGCCGACGCGACGTCCGGGTCCGATGTCGGGCGGCCGACGAGCATGCTGTAGCCGCGGAGTTCGCCGCCGTCGTCGATGGCCAGGATGGCGATGTCCGCATCGGCGAGGTATTCGGCGAACTTCTCCGCGCTCAGCGTCCTTCGCAAGTGCTCAGCGATGTCCTCTTGCGTTGCGCCCGGCGGGCACGCGAGCGGAAAGGTGACCGCAGCAAGCTCAGCCAGCCCTCCGGCGTCGTCCGCTGTTGCCAGGCGGATGGTGTGGCTGTGGCTCATTCGGTCCCTCACGTTCCCCGGAGTTTGTGTACAGATCGCACCCTTTAAAAGGCGTCTTAGGGGACCTTATCTGTACACAAACTCGCTAGGAAAGCGGGTAGGCGACAAAAGCGAAGCGGTTGCTGTCCGGTGACCAACTGTTGACGTTGATGGTGCCCTGGCCGCCGAAGAGTGGATACGTCCGTACGGGAGCCGACCAGTCCGACGTCGGGACCACCCGGACTTCCACCTCCAGGTCCTCGGGGTGTCCGAGAGTCCCTGCCGGAAACGCGATATAGGTGGCCCATTGCGCGTCGGGAGACAGGTGCGGGAACCAGTCCACGGTTCCACTCGCGACGAGCCGTTCCGGTGCGCCGCCGCCGTCGGGGATCCTGGCCAATTGCGCGTGGCCGGGAACCCCGGTGAAGTGCTCCGTATTGAAGTAGATCCAGCGCCCGTCCGGCGACCATTCCGGTCCGTCGATGTGCCCGCTGCCGGTGTCCAGAACGGCCGAAAGGCCGTGCGGTTCCATGACCGCGAGCTTTCCGGCCTCGCTGAAGTCGCGCATCGCCACGTAGGCCAAGCGGGAACCGTCCGGGGACACCCCATGCAGGAAGTGCCACTGGTCCTCGTGCGTCACGCGTTCCACGGGACTACCCTTGAGGGCGCCGCGATAGATCTGACCGTCCATCGCCGACATATAGATATGGATGCCGTCGGGATCGAGGACGTGGTCGTTGTTGATGTCCGGCAGTCCATCGAAATCGATCGGCACGAGGCCGTTCGCGGGGCTATCGACGTCGAAACGCCACAACCTGCCGTTGCCGTTCACCAGCAGGGAGGATCCGTCGAGGGACCAGTTCGGCGCCTCAATGAGCATGTCCCTTGTTTCGAAGACGAGCTCGGGAGCGGCAGCGCCGGGTCCGCCAATCCACACCTGGGAACTTTGCCCGGGCCGGAGGACACGGTATCCCATCAGGAACGTCCTTCCCGCTGGTCGAGCCAGCGCTTGCTGCGCAGCACGGCGTCAAGGGAGTCACCACGGAACATGTCCAGTCCTATGACGCGTGGAACGGACGGATCAAGCGCGCCAAGGAAGTCGTCCCACGCGAGCTCGCCATCGCCAAGAGCCATCTGGTCCGTATTGGTTCCGAGAAGCGGGCCGTCCTTCAGGTGCAGTCCGAAGATACGGTCGCCCAGCGCCGACATCAGCTCGAGGACGTCCGCACCACCGATCGTTGCCCAGTTCGGGTCGAATTCGACGCCTACATTGGGAGCCACTTCGTCCATCAGGGCAAGCAGCGCCGGACGCCCGTCCACCAAGGTGCGCACTTCGTCGTCGTGATTGTGGAAAGCGATCCGCATCCCGTGCGGCAAGGCGGCTTCGGCCGCCCGGTTGAGGTCCTCCGCGATCCGCAGGACGCCGTCGCGGTCTTGCCACCGTTCGGCGGGAAACATCGGCTGCATCAGGAGTTCGACGCCGGACTCGAGGGCGGCGTCGAGCGTCGCGGTCAACTGTTCCCCCACAATCTCGCCGTGCCCGGTGGGCGTCGTGATCCCGTTGCGTGCCAGGGCGGGAGCGAGCAGCGGTGCCGTTGCCGCGATCGCGAACGGCTCCACATGCTTAAACCCCGCATCGGCGAGGGTACCGACCACCCGGTCCCAGCCGACGTCGTTGATTTCCTGGCGAAGGCTCCAGAGCTGGACCGAAATCACGAAAGTTCCTTGATGCGGATGTTCCGCCAACGGCATTGTGCGCCTTTGCCCCAGCGGGCTTCGCCGAACATTTCGTCGTTGTCGTGGACCTCGAGGGCGATGTGGCCGCGGTCGCCAAGGACGCCGAGGACCGCCTCGGGATCATAGTTGGGCGAATCGAGGGTTGCGGTGTCCAGTTCGGCGATCTTGAGCCCGTTGATCCACGTGGTGATGACCGGCAGGGCGCCGACGCAGCGGATGGTGAGTTCGTTCCAATCGTCCCAGCGCCACACCTTCAGGAAGTCGTCGACGTCGGCCGCGTACCTCAGGCGGGCACGCTTCTCTTCCGTGACGGGTTCCACGGAGGTGGCCGGGTTGTCCGCCACCAGTCCGGTGGGTTGCCCGTTTTCGTCACTGACGACGTCGATCGCGAACGGAACTGCCGAGAAACTCGCCAGGCCGTTCCCGAAGAATCCGCCGATCCCGCCGGACGGGCGGTGGTCCACCAGGACCTGGAACCCCTCCCAACTGTCCCGCTGGCGGCGGATCATCACGCCCGTGTCCGCCGGCCAATCAGGGCGCATGTCCATTTTTAGCTCGAAGTCCCCGAAGGCCTGGTCACTCACGAGGTAGCCGCCGTAGCCGCTGCCCGGAGAGTCCTGCTCGCCCACCAGCACGCCGTCTTCCACGAACCATCGGGCCGGGTGCTTCTCGGGCTCGACGGGCCGCTGGATCCCCAGGCTGTCGAAGTGTTCCAGCAGTGAGGGCCCGCCGGGGTAGAGGTCACCGTAGACGCGCGGTGCGGCGTGCCACCCGGCCAGGCTTTCGCCGTCGAACAAGGGAACGAACGAGTCGGACTGGGGCATGGGCGGTTGCCTTTCGTATCGGTGGAGGAGGAGGAGGGTCAGTCTTTGGTGCTGAAGGCGGCGTCGAAGGAGGTTTGGGAGGCGGGGAAGTCGAACTTTTTGAGGGCGGCGAGGGCTTCGGGGGCGCCGTGGAGGCGGTCCATGCCGGCGTCCTCCCATTCCACGGAGATCGGGCCGTTGTAGCCGATGGCGGTGAGGGCGCGGAAGCTCGATTCCCAGGGCACGTCGCCGCGTCCGGCGGAGACGAAGTCCCAGCCGCGGCGTGGGTCGCCCCAGGGCAGGTGGGAGCCCATGACGGTGTTGCGGCCGGTGGGGCGCAGCTTGGTGTCCTTGCAGTCCACGTGGTAGATCCGGTCCTTGAAGTCCCAGATGAAGGAGACGGGGTCGATGCCCTGCCACATGAAGTGCGAGGGGTCCCAGTTCAGCCCGAACGCCTCCCGGTGCCCGATCGCTTCGAGGGTCCGGACGGTGGTCCAGTAGTCGTAGGCGATTTCGGAGGGGTGGACTTCGTGGGCGAAGCGGACCCCGCATTCGTCGAAGACGTCCAGGATGGGGTTCCAGCGGTCGGCGAAGTCCTGGTACCCGGCCTCGATGACCTTCTCCGGCACGGGCGGGAACATGGCGACGTACTGCCAGATGGAGGATCCGGTGAACCCGACGACGGTGTCCACACCCAAAGCGCGGGCGAGGCGTGCGGTGTGCTTCATTTCCTCGGCGGCGCGTTGGCGGACGCCTTCGGGGTCCCCGTCGCCCCAGACCTTGGCCCCGACGATCGCCTGGTGGCGGAAGTCGATGGGGTCATCGCACACGGCCTGGCCCTTGAGGTGGTTGGAGATCGCCCAGACCTTCAGGTTGTATTTGTCCAGGATGGCGAGCTTGGATTCGACGTAGCCGGGTTCGTCCCAGCGCCAGGCGTCCAGCTGGTCCCCGGACACGGCGATTTCCAGGCCGTCATAGCCCCAGCCGGAGGCTAGCTTGGCGACTTCCTCGAAGGGCAGGTCGGCCCACTGGCCGGTGAACAGGGTATACGGGCGGGGCATGGGTTCTCCTTGCGGGTTTGGTGTGGAGTACGACGGCGGGTGGCCGGGGCCGTCTAGTAGTTCACGACGGTGAGGGTGCTTTTGTTGTTGGCGGATTCTTCGACGGCGGCGAGGACTTTTTGGACGGCGAGGCCTTCTTCGAAGGAGGGCGAGGGTGCTGTACCGGTGGTGATGGCGGTGAGGAAGTCGCGGATCTGGTGGGTGAAGGTGTGTTCCCAGCCGATGATGTGTCCTTGGGGCCACCAGGCTCCGGCGTAGGGGTGTTCGGGTTCGTTGACGAGGATCCGGCGGAAGCCTTGTTCCCGGACGGGCAGGGTGGCGTCGAGGAAGCCGAGTTCGTTGAGGTTTTCCAGGTCGAAGAGGAGGGAGCCTTTGTCTCCATAGATTTCCAGTTGCAGGGAGTTTTTCTGGCCGGTGGCCATGCGGGAGACCTCGACTGAGGCGACCGCCCCGGAGGCGAGGGTCAGCGTGGCCCAGGCGGCGTCGTCGACGGTTACTTGTTCGGTGCCGTCCGCGCCGGGGCGTTCGGTGACGAAGGTGTGCAGGCGCCCGGAGACATCGGTGACGGTGTCGCCGAGCAGGTACAGGACTTGGTCGATGGCGTGGGAGGCGATGTCGCCCAGGGCGCCGGAGCCGGCGGTTTCCTTGCGCAGCCGCCAGGTCATGGGGGTTTCGGCGTCCGAAAGCCAGTCCTGCATGTACGCGGCGCGCACGTGCCGGATGGTCCCGAGGCGGCCTTCGGTGATGAGCTCGCGGGCGAGGGCGAGGGCGGGGACGCGGCGGTAGTTGAAGCCGATCATGGACTGGATGCCGCGCGCGCGGGCGGCGCGCGCGGCCTCGGTCATGGCTTCGGCTTCGGCCAGGGTGTTGGCCAGGGGTTTTTCGACCAGGACGTGTTTGCCCGCTTCGAGGGCCGCGATGGCGATTTCGGCGTGCATCCAGCCCGGCGCGCAGATGTCCACGATATGGATGTCATCGCGGGCGATCACGGCGCGCCAGTCCGTGGCGTACTCCGCCCACCCGTACCTGGCGGCGGCTTCGGCCACCTGTTCCGGGTCCCGGCCCACGAGCACTTTCTGCTCGAAGGCCGGGACGTCGAAGAAGCTGGCCACGTTCCGCCACGCGTTCGAGTGGGCTTTGCCCATGAACGCGTAACCGATCGCGGCAACGCCCAAGGTGGTGTTCCCGTGGTGGGGGTTGGTAGGGGTAGGGGCGGAGCTTGTCATGAGTGGTTCCTAGAGGGTGGCGGCCATCGGGTCCCAGTCCTCGGGGAGGGCCGGGGATACCGCGGCGGAGCTGTCGACGCCTACGAAGGTGCCGGTTTCGGCGGACTCGGAGATGGAGACCAGGGTGTCTACCACGTGGTAGGCCAGGGTTCCTTGGGCGCGGTGGGGCACACCGGCGCGCAGGGAACGGGCCATGTCCAGCGCTCCCATGCCGCGGCCGTTGGCGGGCCCGGTGGCGGGGATGATTTCGGCTTCTTCCGCACCGGGACGCCAGATCTTGAGGTCGCCGTCGAAGTAGTTCGGGTCAGGCAGTTCCAGGGTGCCCTCGGTGCCGGTGATTTCCACGAAGCCCATCCGCAGGCGGGGGGATTCGAAGGAGAAAACGCTGTGCGAGGACGCGCCGGTTTCGAACTGGAGCATGGCCGAGACGTGCGTGGGCACCTGGACCGGGAATTCCTCCCCGGCCTTGGGGCCGGAGCCGACGACGCGGGTTTCCTTGGATTTGGACCCGACGGCGGCCACCTTGCGGACCGAGCCGAAGGCCTGGACCAGCGCGGTGATGTAGTACGGGCCCATGTCGAACAGGGGGCCGGCGCCGTGGGCGAAGAGGAAGGACGGGTTCGGGTGCCAGGATTCCGGGCCGGGGGTCTGGAACATGGTCAGCGCGGTCAGCGGGGTGCCGATGTCGCCGCGTTCGATGATGCGGCGGGCGGTCTGAAGGCCTGCGCCCAGGAACGTGTCCGGTGCGCAGCCCAGGCGGATGCCGGCCGCGTCGGCGGTCTTCAGCAGGGCCTGGCCGGACTCGCGGTCCAGGGAGAAGGGCTTCTCGGTCCAGACGTGCTTGCCCGCGTTCACCGCGGCGGTGGCGACCTCGACGTGAGCCGCCGGGATGGTCAGGTTCACGATGAGTTCGACGTCGGGATGGTTCAGTGCCAGCTCCGGCGAACCGAACTCGGCGATGCCGTATTCCTTCGCCCGGGCCTCCGCCGCTTCCTCGAACAAGTCCGCGATGACCAGGACCTTCAAGTCCGGGAACTTCGTGAGGTTGTCCAGGTACTGCTTGCTGATGTTGCCCGCACCGATCACAGCGACGCCCACAGGGCCGCGGCGGGTGGAGGGGACGTTCATGAATTCGCCGCTCATGCGTTCACGTCCTGTGCTGCGTTGAGGAAGGAAAGGCTTTGGGCGATGGCGTCGAAGATGTCTCCGTCGTAGTCGTCGAATTCCACCACGCCCACTTCGAGGGACTTGGCCGCTGCGATGACGTCCAGGACCGGAATGGTGCCCTGCCCGGCCGGCTGCTGGGCCTTGGTGTCGGTGTTGGCGGGGCCGTCCTTGATGTGGATGAACTTCACGCGGTCACCGAGGCGGGCGAGCAGTTCCACGGGGTCCTGGCCTCCGACGGCGGCCCAGTAGGTGTCCACCTCCAGGACCAGTTCGGGGTCCAGGAGGGACTCGAAGTATTCCAGGGCGGTCTGGCCCTCGATGATGGACTCAAGCTCCCATGCGTGGTTGTGGTAGCCCACGCGGATGCCGTATTCGGCGCCCTTCTTGGCTGCGTCGTTGAGCTTGGCAGCGGTGGCCTGGATGTCCTCGGCGGTCTGCCAGTGCTCGGCGGGCAGGTACGGGTCGATGACCGTGCTGATGCCCAGTTCCTTGGCGGCCGCGAAGATTTCGTCCTGGTCCTGTCCCAGCAGCGGTGCGTGGCCCGAGGGGGCCGTGAGGCCGTTCTCCTTCAGGGCCTTTCCGAGTTCGGCCGCCGTGGCCACGAAGTTGTAAGGCTCAACCTGCGTGAAGCCGATCTCGGCAACCTTCTTGATGGTGCCCGGCAAATCCTCGGAGATGGCGTTGCGCAGAGTGTAGAGCTGGATCGAATAAGACATGGGTTTCCTTTGCGTTGTTTGGTTGCCGGAAATGGTCGGTGTTTAGCGGCCGGCGAGGGATCCGCCGATGCCGCCGACGCTGAAGTACCTGTTCAGGGTGGCGAACACGATGATGGGTGGGAGCATCATGACCACTGCGAGGGCCATGACGCCGGACCAGTCGGTGAGGTTCTGCTGGAAGAAGGACTGCACGCCGACGGGGAGGGTGAAGATCTCGTCGGAACGCAGGAACACGATGGCCACGAGGTAGTCGTTCCAAGCCAGGAGGAAGGCGAAGATCGCGGTGGAGAGGATGCCAGGGAGGGAGTTGCGGAGAACCACCTTGGTGAAGGATCCGAAAACGGAGCAACCGTCGATCCAGGAGGCTTCCTCGAGGCTGATCGGGATGGAGTCGAAGTAGGCGGCCATCATCCAGGTGGCCACGGTCATGGTGGAGCCGACGTAGATGATGGTCAGGCCCAGGAGGTTGTCCACGAGGCCCATGTTGGCGAACAAGATGAACAGCGGCACTACGGAGGTGATGATCGGCAGGGACTGCATGACGAAGAGCAGCAGGGAGTAGCCGGAGACTGCCTTGGAGCGGCCGCGGGAGAGCACGTAGCCGGCGGGGGCGGCGACGGCCACCGAGACGACCACGGTGGACAGGGTGGTGATCAGGCTGTTTCCCAGCCAGGTGGCGGCGAGGGTCTTGGAGAATACGCCGGTGATGTTCTCGAGGGTCAGGCCGGTGGCGGTGCTACCCGGGCCCGGAGTGAGAGCCAGGATGACGGTGACCATGATCGGGACGAGCACGATCGCGGTGATGGCAAGGATGAGGACGAAGCGCCACCAGCGTCCGCGCATGCCTGCTTCGGAGAGGACGCGGCGGGACTTTCCGGAGTCGGCGACGCCGAGGGAGGGGCCGGATTCGGGGTGGGCGTGGAGTACTGCGCTCATTATTCGACGCTCGACTTTCGGATCTGGCGGTACAGGAAGACCGACACGATGACGAGGGTGAGGGTCATGAGGAAGGCGATGGCGACGCCGTGTCCGGTCTGGAAGTCCTGGAAGACGCTGCGGTAGGCCAGGACCACGAGGGAGGTGGTGGCGTCGACGGGTCCGCCGCCGGTGAGCAGGTAGATGGTGGGGAAGTCGTTGACGCAGAAGATCGTCATGAGGATCCAGCTGATGTAGGTGGACCGGGCGATCATCGGCAAGGTGATCTGGGTGAATTGCTGCCACTTGGTGGCGCCGTCCATGCTGGCTGCCTCGTAGACGGTGGTGTCCACGGAGGCCAGGGCGGCGGAAGTCATCATCATCATGAAGGGGAAGGACACCCAGACCTTGAAGACCATGACCATGACGGCGGCCAGGTGCGGGTCTGCGAGGAAGAGCGGGGTGCCCAGGCCGAGGTTGCGGAAGATCGAGGGGATGAGGCTGTCCGGGGTGGCGACGAGCCAGTTCCAGGCCGTGGAGGAGACCACGATCGGGACGACCCACGGCAGGAGGAGCAGGACCTTGAATGCGCCTCCGGCGGGGATCTTGGTGCGCAGCAGCAGGGCCAGGCCGAGGCCGACGCCCCATGAGCCGAAGACGCCCACGATGGTGAAGAGGAGGGTGAACTGGGCCGCTTTCCAGAAGGCGGGCGAAGTAAGGACGGAGGTGAAGTTGTCCAGGCCGACGAAGTTGCCGGTATCGATCAAGGACCCGTCGTGCGTGGCCTGGACGGCTGCGTAGATGAGCGGGTAGCCGTTGATCAGGATGACCAGGACGATGGAGGGCAGCAGGAGCCAGAAGAAAGTCCTGGTGGTCTGGCCCGAGAGCTTGCTCTTGCGGTTCAGGTCTTCATTGCGGGGGCGGCCCCCCGACCCGCCGGGAGCAAGGCCCCGGCGGGCCCGGGCGAGGCCCGATTGCGCAGTAGTTGATGACATGGCTGGTGCTGCTTTACTTCTTGAGGACTGACTGGAGGCCGGACTGGAAGGCCGTGAGGGCCGTCTTTGCGTCCGTCTTGCCCGTGAGGATGGTCTGGCTGAACTGGTTCAGTGCCTGGCCGCCGTCGAGCACTGCGAGGTTCGCGTTGAGCGTGGTGCCCTGCGCCGCGAAGGTCTTCGCGATCGGCTGGTATTCCTTGACGATCTTGACGTTGTTCGGGTCGCTGGCGAACTCGGGAAGCTCAGTGATGGACTTGAACACCGGCAGCGCGTTCATGAGCTTCTGCTGCCACAGGTTCTTGAGCTGTCCCATGTAGTAGACCAGGAACGCTTCGGAGGCTGCCTGGGAGGGAGTGTTCTTGTACATCATGATGTTGTTCGGGAACGCCAGGGTGGCCTTGTCGCCGTGCGGACCTGTCATGGGGCTTGCGACCAGGAGGTCTCCGGAGGTGTCACCCACGCGCTGAGGCAGTCCGAGCACGTACATGCCGAAGGCGGCCTTCTTCTTGTCCTTCCATTGGGCATCGAGGTTGTCCGTGGTGTAGCTGACCGCGGCGGGGTCGATCACGCCGTTGGAGACGAGTTCGAGCAGGAACTCCGTGGCTTCGACGTTGCGGTCGTTCATGACATCCAGTTCGCCGTCCTTCGTGAAGACGCCGCCGCCGTTGTTGATCATCATCATGATCATCAAGTGGTTGCCGATGTTGTTGCCCGCACCGGAACCCGTGGCGAAGCCGACGGCGCCGATGGACTTAAGCTTCTTGCCCGCGTCGAGCAGGCTGGGCCAGTCGGTGGGAACCGCGGCGCCGGCCTGGTCGAAGAGCGACTTGCGGTACCAGAGGGGGCGCATGTCCAGCTGCCACGGAACTGCGACGTAGCCCTTGTCCGACTTGAACGGTTCCAGCACACCCGGCAGGAAGTCGTCGAACTGGCCGTTCTTCTTCATCGCATCGATGACGTTGTCCGCGTAGGCGATCTGGCCCTGCTGCTCGAACTGGAACGCCTGGAAACCGCCACCGGTGGACACCGCGGGACCGGTCTTGGACGCGATGGCCGAGGAGAAGGTCTGGTAGAAGTTGTTCCACTGGATGATCTGGTAGCTGGCCTTGCCGTTGCTTCCGGTGGGGACGTAGGACTCGGTGATCTTCTTCGCGGCGTCGTTGTAGGCCGGAGTCGCCCACGGCATGTCCCAGAACTTGATGGTGCCGCCGCTCGAGCTTGAGCTGGAACCTCCGCCACAAGCTGCGAGCAGGGGGACGGCCGCCGCTGCCGCGGTGAGGCCGAGGAAGCCGCGGCGGGAAAAATTGCGGCTGGCTTCGGACTGAACGTTCATGATGGTTCCTTTCGGGGCCGCTGCGCTGCCTGCGCTGGGTTTGCGGTCCGGCTCGTCGTCGAGAAGGGGAGGGTGCTGCTGGTTGTCTGGCTTAGGAGAGGTGCGCGATGGATTCGGTGAGCCGGGCAAATCCGGCGAGGTCGGAACTCGTGGTGCCGGCGTCGAGGTGTTCCTTGAGCCGGCGCCAGGTGGTGCGGTGGGCGGATTCGTAGATCGTGGGGAGGAGGATTTCCCCTTGGGGTCCGATGGCCCGGACCTCAGCCGGCCAGGCAGCCAGCGGTTCGGGGACCGCTATGCTGACACCGCCGTCGTCGGTGTAGAGGCGGAAGTCGACGCCGGCGGGCCGGGAGTCGCTCAGCACGCCTTGGAGCGAGACCGGAGCGCCGTTGGCGAGCCGGGCGGATGCCGTGTAGCCGTGCGACCCGCGGCGCAAGACGCGCAGGGCGTCCAGCTGGCCGGTAACGCGGACGACGGCGGCAAGGTGCTCGGTGAGGAGCCGTTCCGGATCCGTGCCTGCCGCCGCGGTTGCGACTGTATCCAGCATGGCGGCGCGTCCGGCTACCGACCGGACGGCGTCCTCGGCGCCGGCGAGCCCGGGGTTCGAGGCCCATCGCTGGTCCAGGACCACCGCGGCACGCGCAGTTTCGGCGGCGTCGCGCAAGGCGGCGGTGTTTTCGGGAACCGGATTGACCACGACGACGCCGCTCGCCCCGCCGTCGATCGCGCGGATCGCTTCGGTAGTCCAGCCGGAGGTGCCGTCGATCGCTGCGACCGTGGCGTCGTCGCCCGTTGCTGCCGGGCCGAAGCTTGCCGGCAGGGAAGCGATGGCGAGTCCGACGGCGCCGCTCGCTTCAGCCTCGCGGGTGGCCGTGACGGTGTACTGGGCGCTCATGAGCGGGCTCCTGCGAATTCTGCGGCGGCGACGTCCACCGTGGCGTCGGCGATGGACAGGGCAAAGGTGAGGTCGTTGATGAGGCTTTCGGCCGACGGCGGCTGCTTTGTTCCGCGGGCCAATTGGGCGAGTTCGCGCCATTCGCCTTCATACCCGTTGTGCTCGTACGGCCCGAACGTGGTGCTCGTGGTGCCCGTGGTCACGGTTGCCACCGCGGATCCTGCCTGTACATAGGACGGGGTGAAGTCGATGCGGAGCGCGGCGTCGTCCGAAATGGCTTCGAACACCCATTCCGGCTTCCAGGTGCTGTTCATGGCCGCCCGGAGTTCGATGATCTGGTTTCCAGCGCGGAGGGAGATCACGTAGCCGAACGGGCGGACGTGGCGCGCCTGGAGGACTTCGAGGTCTTCGAAATCCGGGGTGAAGCGCCGCACGAGGGGGAGGTCGTGGATGGCGAGTCCCATGATGCCGCCGCGCAGGGCGTTCTTGATGACTTCGACGTCGTTGTAGTCGGGGGTTCCGCCGGCAGGCCGGGTGATGATCTCGGTGGCGAAGTCCTCGAAGCGGGCGTTGGGCGGCAGGACGATGGAGGACCGGATGGTGTGGGCGGTCCGGGGGAGATCGCCCCAGTTCGCCTCGGCGGCGAGCCAGCCGGGATCGAAGGTGTGCATGGCGCCCACGATGATCGGCACGCCGGTTTCCTCGCTCACGGCGGAAATCCGTGCCGCTTCTTCGCCGCTCATGGCGAACGGCTTTTCGCAGAGGACCGCTTTCTTTCCTGCGCGGCATGCGGCGATGACTTGATCGGCGTGGAACTGGTGCGGACTGCAGATGGCGACGATGTCGACGTCGGGATCGCCCAGGAGCGCATCCAAGGAGGTGCTGTGGGTGGCGCCGACGCGGGCTGCGACGGATTCGGCGACGCTGGCGTCGACGTCCATGATGTGGCGGACTTCCAGGATGTCCCGGAGCCGTGCGAGGGATGGCAAGTGGATTGCCTGGGTGACCGGGCCGGCGCCGAGGATGCCGACGCCGAGGGGCTTCAGTGATCCTAGCGGTGTTGCCTGTGACTGGCTGGACAAGATCAGTTACCTCTTCGTAAACGGAGTCTGGGAGATTCGGTGCGGCCGGTTGGCTTCGTGACCCTCCTCACAAAACAACCTAGACCGACTTTTGTCGATGGGCAAGCAAAAGTTGAAAAATATTCGGCAAACTTTTGTTGCGTGACACCCATAAGCAATCGTGCTATCACTGATGCATGACCTCAGCACCCGAAAAAGCCCCCTCCAGGGACGGCTCCGTACAGGACGCCGGGAGCCTCTCGCGTGCAGGAGATCTGTTCCAGCTTCTTCGCGACGGACGCGCCCGCACCCGGGCGGAACTCGCCATTACAACAGGACTCGCGCGTTCCACTGTGGCCTCGCGGATCGACGCGCTCATGAACTCCGGACTCGTCGGCCCCGCCGGTGAGGCAAGCTCAAGCGGCGGCAGGCCGCCGTCGCGCTTTGCCTTCAACCCCGCAGCCCGCGTCGTCCTCGCAGTCGACGTCGGAGCGACCCACGTGATCGTCGCCGTCACCGACCTCGGCGGAACAGTCCTGGCCGAACGCCGCCTCAAGCAACAAGTCGCGGACGGCCCCGACGTCGTCCTTGGCAGGGTGGTGGCGGAAGGCCTCGAACTCCTCGGCGAATCGGGCCGCGGGATCGTGGACCTCGCCGGAATCGGCATCGGCCTGCCCGGCCCCGTGGAACACGCCACCGGCAGGCCGGTCAAGCCACCGATCATGCCCGGTTGGGACGGGTTCGACGTCGTCCGTTACGTCCAGCGCTCGCTGCCGGTTCCCGTCCTGGTGGACAACGACGTCAACATCATGGCGCTCGGCGAACGCACCGCGTACTGGCCGGACCACGACAACCTCCTCTTCGTCAAAATCGCCACCGGCATCGGTGCAGGCATCATCAGCAGCGGCGAATTGCAGCGCGGAGCCAATGGCACAGCCGGCGACCTCGGGCACGTCAGGGTGCCGCGCGGCGACGACGTGCTGTGCACCTGCGGAAACCACGGTTGCCTCGAAGCCCTCGCTTCCGGCATGGCGGTTGCCCGACGGTTGGCCGCAAACGGACTCGAAGCCTCGAGCGGGGCCGACGTCGTACGGCTCGTCGCGGAAGGCAACCTGCAAGCAATCCAGGCGCTTCGGCAAGCAGGCCGCGACGTCGGCGATGTCCTTGCGACCGTGGTCAACCTGCTCAATCCTTCGATGATCGTGATCGGCGGCAGTGTCGGCGAGGCCGGGGAGCATCTCGTCGCCGGCATCCGCGAAGTGGTCTACCGGCGGTCCCTGCCTTTGGCGACCTCGCACTTGCGCATCGGCATTTCGATGGCCGGCGACCGGGCCGCCATCCTCGGCGCAAGCCAGATGGTCACCCAGCACGTCTTGTCACCGGCCGTGATCGAAGCCACACTGCAGGCTACGGGCTGAGGGCGACTTATAGCATTCCCGCGCGCCGCACCGTGATAGCAATGGAAGCGATGACTTATCTCTCCAGCCACCGCATTTCATGAGCTCCCGGTTGTTCGCCAAGGTCCCGCGGGGCTGGTTGATCCTCGCCTGCATCGGACTCATTGCCCTTAATATGCGTGGACCCTTCGTGGCCGTTGCCCCGGTAGTCGATTCCCTGCGGCACGACCTCGGGTTCTCGCCGGTTGAACTTGGACTCCTGACCGGCATCCCCGTGTTGTGTTTCTCGCTCGCAGCGCCGCTCGCCTCGATGGCCGGCCGTCGGTTCGGCGCCGAGTTCGCGGTGATGCTGACGCTCCTGGGGGTGCTGGCCGGCGTCGTGATCCGCTCGAGCGGCGGCGGCGTTCCGGTGATGGTTGGCACTGTTCTTGTCGGCGTCGCCATCACGATCGGGAACATCGCGGTACCGCTCATCATCCGCCGTGACTTCGCGCCGAGGCGCCAGGCAACAGCCATGGGCGTGTACACCGCGGCGCTGAATATCGGATCCTTCCTCACCTCCGTGGCCACGGCGCCGCTCGCCGAACTGGTGGGATGGCGGCTTTCGCTGGCCGCGAGTGCCGTCCTGGCCCTCGTCGCCATCCTGTTCTGGATTCCCGCAGTGGGCGCCCGGAGCGCGCTGGTTCCGGCCCCGGTTCCGGCTTCCGACGGCAAGACGGCCGGGAAGATCCCGGGTGTCGGCCTGCTGACCACGGGCCTGACCCTCGGATTCGCCGGCCAAGCCTTCTCCTATTACGGCGTCACCGCGTGGCTTCCGAGCTTCCTGTCCGACGAACTGGGCATGGGTGCCGCCCAAGCAGGAGCAGGATCGTCACTATTCCAGATCCTTGCGATCGTGGGCGGGCTCGGCGTGCCGCTGCTGGCTCGTTTCGCGAGTACGACGGCGGTCGCGGTCACCTTGGGTGCCCTCTGGCTCACGGTACCTTTGGGCCTGTTGCTGGCGCCTGGCTGGTGGTGGCTGTGGTCCTCGCTCGGCGGCATCGCCCAGGGCGGCGGCATCACGGTCATTTTCATCGCGATCATCAAGTTCGCCCGCGACCAAGCCTCGGCGGGCAGGATGTCCGCCGTCGTGCAAGGGGTCGGCTACTGCTTCGCGGCCTTGGCCCCCACGGTGGTTGGCTTCATCCACGGCATTTCCAACGGCTGGACCGCGCCCCTCGTCGTAATCCTCGGCTCGGTCACGGCGTTCTGCGTCTGCACCACCCTCTCTGTCCGCTGGGTGGCCCGCCAACGCTAGGGTCACCCAGCGTGCAAGGGACGGCTTTAATCAGCGCTGCGAAATGGCAGCAGATGCCCATTCCGCGGCGCTTTACGGTCATCTGCTGCCATTTCGCGTGCAAAAATTCCGTCGCTGGGCGGGGAATCGCGTACCTCCCGCTCCCCTTGCCAGACCTAACAGGACGGTTTATCCACATACGCCTCTTGGGTGTTGGGATTTTCCCAACGAAAAAGTAGTCTGGAGTGGTGGATGCAAACATCGGGGGACGAGTGAGGCAACTGCTAGCAGCAGGCCCTGCCCGACCCCAACGAGAAGTAGCAAAGCTACTTGCCATGACGCCCGACGCCTTTTCGCGGGCGTTAAACGGATATCGAGCATTCTCTTCGATCGAACTCGCAAAAATCGCGGATCTATTCCAGTCGGACATCCACTGGATTATCACGGGGGAGCCCGATCCTCATCGTCTGCTTCTGGCAGCAAGACACGAGTTCGATCCTTCAACAGGTAAGCGGTCGAATCCGGGCAGAGACGGGGACGCCGACGAACTGCGGAACGTAGAGCTTGCCTACCGCCAGGCCTTTAGTGGAGACGGCCTGCCTGATGTGCTTCCGCGAGCGCCGTCCGAGTTGCGGAAGGTTCTCGGTGACGATTTTATCCGTCCGTTCGTGGAACGCTTGGAATCAAGGCTTGGCGTTGATGTTGTCCGGATCGCGGGGGTATCTACGGGATACTCGTTTAGGTTCGGAGCGCGACATGTCATGGTCATCCCGGCAATGGGGAACTGGTTCAGGGAAAACTGGTCGATTGCGCATGAGCTGGGGCATCTCGCCTTGGGGCACCATGTGGATGGCGCGTCGGCCCATACCCTCGACCGGCATGAAGCTGAAGCTAATGCATTTGCGGCGGAGCTCCTGCTGCCAGGCGCGGCAGTTCGCGCCATGGATTGGACAACTATTGACGCGGCCGGCTTGGCGCTAAGGGTTTGGCAGCTCGGAGTGTCCACAGATGCCATCGCCAAACGCCTCGAGGCGCAGCGGATTAAAGCGACTCCCTTGATCGGGGAGTGGGCAATCCAGCCAACTCAGCGACTTCTGCGACTTCATTGGTCGGGCGCCGTTAGTCATCCGGACCCGATCACGCAACGGATGGAGCAAGCAGCCATTCGGAAATTTCCGTCCGGCCTGGTTGAGGCGCACGTCAAGCTTATTGCTTCCGGGGACATTGGTTCAGGGACGCTTGCTTGGATGCTTGAAGTGGATCGAGAGACACTCGATGTTGATGCACCCGCGCTCCCGGCATTGCCGGACAGCGAGTATATCGCCGAAGCGCTCGGGCTCTGACAAGGCATGGCTGTCCTGCTCTTCCCGGACAACACCGTTCTCATCAATTTCGCCCTGATCAACAGAATGGATCTTCTGTCTCGTCTGGCAAACGGGAATGGCCGCTGGTGTGTCACCGTGCAGCAAGAATGTTTGCAGTCAGCGGCGTACGAAGGTCTTGCCGCTCTTGAGGAAGCAGGAGATATCTTTGGCGATCCACTATTCCCGGAATCTCGATTTGAGTACCTGAATGTTCGAACTTTTCGCGATGAATTGGCGGAGCCCAACGACCATCCTCATAAGCATCTCGGTGAAGCCGAAACGTTGGCTGTCATGAGTTCCCGCAAAATTCACGGATTCTTTGTCACCGATGATGGGGGAGCGCAGCGCCTTGCAGCCAGGCATGGCATCCAGGTCATCGACACATGGAAACTAATGCACATTGCTATCAAGAAAGGCTTCGTGGATCCGGCCGCCATGTGGGGCTACGTGAAGACTCTTCGGGCAGCGCAACGAACGGTTCCGGTGTTCTTACGCAGTCGGGAGTCTTTTGACCGCTGGGTCGTCGGGTGCTGACATCGAACTCCCAGGAACCGCGAACCGCGGGACGAGTTAGCTGCCTGGCTTCGTCGAGTTTGTGTACAGGTGAGCCCCCTTAAAACGCGGCGGTTTCTAGGGGTCGTTGCAACACTTGGTGGTTAGGTGGTTAGTAGTAAATCACGTAGGCGCTCGGCTGGGGTTTTCCAGTCGAGCGTTTTGCGTGGGCGGCCGTTGAGTTCCTGGGCGACGTGTTCGAGGTCTTCGGGTCCGTAGACGGACAGGTCGGTGCCTTTGGGGAAGTATTGGCGCAGCAGGCCGTTGGTGTTCTCGTTCGAGCCGCGTTGCCAGGGGCTAGCGGGGTCGCAGAAGTAGACCTGCATGTCGGTGGCCATGGTGAAGGCTTTGTGTCCGGCCATTTCGGAG
>NZ_SMRU01000040.1 GCF_004354015.1 Arthrobacter terricola | reverse complement strand
TTCCGGCATAGCGGTCCACATAGCAGACTCCGCCCAGCATCCCTTGCGCCTGGAACCAGTCCGGATCCGCCTCCCGCCGGGCATCGAGGTCCTTCAGGTCCGCGGGCCGGTCCTGCCAAGACAAGGCGCAGGCGGCGACCAGAGACGCGAGGTGCTCTGTCCAGTCCTCCCGCTCTCCGTAGAGTGAACGGAAGAGCCGCTCCAGCTCGGGGAAGTGTTTCTCGAACCGCCTGCCGAAGTCCCTCCACATGGGACCGTCGCGGTGAAGCCCCGGAACCGATTCGAGGAAATCAAGGACCTGCCGCCCTGTCGTCTGCCCGCCGCTAACCTTGCCTTCCACGAGACCTCCTTGGCTTGAAAATCGGATAAGAACCGTCTGGTCCTACGGCCGGGCCAGGGTGCGCTGGTCCTGGTCGCGTCAATCACCGTATGACCTACACCACATGATGTGCAAGCGCTTACATAAATAACCCGCCTCTATTAAGGGAGTGCTAAGACCTTCCGTGCCGGTATATGGAAGCCATTAAGGGCCCGGGCGGCGGCGGTGTTCGGTGATCTGATGAAAGAGGGGAATCCATGGGCGAGGGCCTGTGGACGTCCCCTGTAGGAGTTGGATTGGCCATGAAGCGTATTGCATCAATCAAGACGGCCCCCGATGCCGTGACCCTGGAGAAGGCGTGTCCGAAGGACTTCGTCGTGGTCGATGACATCGGTGATTTCACTTATTACCCGTCCGAGTCCGCCATGCTCGAAGACCTGGAGTACGTCGACGAAGCTGCGTGCGTTCTGGACCGGGATGGCAACGACTGCCGGCTGGTACTGGATAGGAACCGGAACCTGAGCCTGGGACCCTCGTTCGGCCCGGTGGAATTCAGCTGGCTTCGGCGGGCGTGGATGAACAACCAGCACCGGAACCTGACGGCGCATCGGCTCCAGCGCTTCTATCCCGTCAGCAGGGAAGCGCTTCTGTCCGAGATGTTTGAAACCCTCTCCCTCGAACGGGCGGACCAGGAGGACGACGGGACAGCCTGGGTGTTGGATGTGGGCGACACGGAAACTCATCCGAACACACTTCACGACGTCGATGTCCTCCTCGCTGGAGCGGACCACCTCGAACGGGCCACGGTCCGGGATCCTTTCGGCCATCTGTACCGCCCGGTCCGCCATGGCACCCGCAGGTTCCTTGCCCCTGGTTCGGGGTGGATCTACTACGTCGAAATCAGCGCCCGCGACCGCCGGCCCCGGCACCTTGAGGCCGGCGCTGAGGGCATGGTCAGGGGATGAACCGGTAGCCGATTCCTACTTCGGTGATGAGGTGCCTGGGGTTGCCAGGTTCGCGTTCGAGCTTGCGGCGGAGCTGCACCATGTAGACACGCAGGTAGTTGGCTTCCGTGGAGTAGGCCGGGCCCCAGACTTCATTAAGGAGTTGCTGCTGGGTGATCAGTTTTCCGGGGTTGCGGACGAAGAGCTCCAGGATCCGCCATTCGGTAGGGGTGAGGCGGACGTCTTGCCCGTCGCGGGTGACCCGGCGCATGGCCAGGTCGGCTGTGAACGAGTCGGTGACGAGCACGGGTGGTTCTTCGCCGGGTTCCGTCGTGCGGCGCAGGATCGCGCGGAGGCGGGCCAGGAGTTCGTCGAGCCCGAAGGGCTTGGTGATGTAGTCGTCGGCGCCGGCGTCGAGGGCGTCGACTTTGTCGTCGGAGCCGTGGCGGGCGGACAGGACCAGGATCGGCACACTGCTCCACGACCGGAGCCTGGTGATGACCGTGGTTCCGTCCATGTCCGGCAACCCGAGGTCAAGGATGAGGGCCCCGACCGGGTGCCGGGCGGCTGAGCGAAGGGCCGATTCGCCGTCCGGCGCGGTGGCCACGGTGTAACCGTGGGCCTGCAGGGTGATCTTCAGTGCTTTGACGATGTGGGGATCGTCGTCCACGACGAGGACGTTGCTCATCTCGCCTCCACCGGGGCGTCGCCCGTAGCGTCCGACGGCGGTGTGTGGCGGCGTTCGAACATCACCGATTGTGCCTCCAGGGGTGCTTGCGCTTCTTCGTGGGGGAATGGCGCCCCGGTGGACAGGGGCAGCCGGATGACCATGGTCAGCCCGTCGCCCGGGGTTTCTTCCGCGGTGAGTGTCCCTCCCATGGCCTCGGTGAATCCTTTCGCCACGGCCAGTCCAAGTCCAACGCCGGTGGTCGCCGGGACGTCGTTGAGCCGTTGGAACGGTTGGAACATCCTGAGCACGCTTTCGGCGGGGACCCCTTGGCCGTGGTCGATGATGCGCAGTTCCCCGGACGGTTTGCCGTCCAGGCTCGTGGAGCTGAGTCCGCCGGCGGCACCAACGAGGACGACGTCGGAATCGGGTGCGTATTTGAGGGCATTTTCGACGATGTTGGCGATGACGCGTTCCAGCATCCCGGCGTCGGCGTCGATCTCGGGCATATTTCCGGGAAGGTCCACGCGCACGCGCCCGGGCGGGACGCCGTGCAGGGCGGCCGGGATGACTTCATACCAGCGCACTGGCCTGATGAGCGCATTGACCGAGTCGGAGGTGATGCGGGACATGTCCAGCAGGTTCCCCACAAGGACGTCGAGCCGGTCGGAGCATTCGTCGATGGTTGCGAGCAGTTCCTGTTCCTCCTCCGGCGTGTAATGGACGGTGCTTTGCCGCAGGCCGCCGACGGCGAGCTTGATGCCCGCCAGCGGTGTGCGCAGGTCGTGGGAGACTGCGCGGAGAATCGAGGTGCGCATGGTGTTGCTCTCGGCAAGCCGCCTGACTTCACGGCGGCTGGCCGCCAGTTGCCGGCGTTCGAGCTGGGCCGAAAGATGCGCTCCAAAGGCGCCGAGCAGTCTGCGGTCACTGGCTGGCAGGATGCGGCCGGAGAGGACGAGCCGGGTTCCGGCGTCGAGCTGTTCTGTGTTGTCGCCGCCATCGGGAGAGATCGACGCCGTGTCCCCGGCTTTGGCGACAAGGCGCCACGTGCCGGTCCCGCCCGTATTTCTGGCAACCGGGCCGCCCGTTACCCGGAAGAGTGCGGCGCCGCGCATCTGGAAGACGTCGAGCGCCTGTTTCAGGAGCCCCTCGACAGTGTCTTCGGCGGCCGACGCCCCGCGTGTGAGGTCCCCGAGGGTGGTGGCTTCGGCTCGTGCGCGGGCCGCTTCCTTGGATCGCCTGGCCGAGACATCGACGACGGCGGCCACCGCGGCCGAGACCCCGACGAAAACCAGCAGGGCCAGGATGTTCTCGGGGTCGCTGATGGTCAGGGTTCCCACAGGCGGGATCGAGAAGTAGTTCACCAGCAGGCTGCTGAAAAGCGCACCAAGCAGCGCTGGCCACAATCCTCCGACCAAGGCCACGGCCACTGAGCCGGTCAACTGCACGAGCACGGCCGTAGCGATGTTGTGCGAAGGACTCACAGCGAGGAGAAGCTGCAGGGCAACGGGGAGGAGGATGGCCATGATGAAGCCGGTCACCACACGGGTGCGGCCCAGGTCTCCTTGCCGGGGCCGGTCGACACCCCGGCCGCCCAGGGGATGGGAGACCATATGGACGTCGATGTCCCCGGAATCGCGCACTACCCGGGTGCCGATTCCCCGCCCAGCCAGCCTCGACACTAGGGATCTGTGCCGGGAAATGCCAACGACGATCTGGGTCGCGTTCACACTGCGGGCGAAATCCAGCAGGGCCCTGGCAGGGTCCTCGCCGGCTACCGTGTGGTAGCTTCCGCCCAAGTCCCGGACCAGCAGACGTTGGGCTTCGAGTGCCTGCGGCGATTCCGTGGCGACTCCGTCAGCGGCCCGGACGTGCACGGCGAGCAGGTCCCCGCCGTTGACACGTTTGAGGATCCGCGCCGCCCGACGGATCAGGACGTCCCCTTCGGGCCCGCCCGTGAGGCCGATGACGATCCGTTCGCGTGCGGGCCAGCTCGCGTCAATCCCTTTTTCGGACCGGTATTTGGCGAGGCCTTCGTCCACGCGGTCGGCCAGCCAGAGCAGGGCCAATTCCCGCAGTGCTGTGAGGTTACCGAGACGGAAGTAGTTGGAGAGTGCAGCGTCGATCTTGTCCGCCGCGTAGATCTTGCCGTCTCCCAGCCGCTGCCGCAGCAGCTCCGGCGAGATGTCCACAAGGTGGATCTGGTCGGCACGCCGCACGACGTCGTCGGGCACTGTTTCTGCTTGCCGGACATCGGTGATGGCGGTGACGACGTCACCGAGCGACGCCAAATGCTGCACGTTGACGGTGGAAAGGACGTTGATGCCTGCGTTGAGCAGTTCCTCGACGTCTTGCCATCGCTTTTGATTGCGGCTTCCGGGGATGTTTGAGTGCGCGTATTCGTCGACGACGGCGACGCGCGGCTTGCGTGCCAACACCGCGTCGACGTCCATCTCCTCGAAAGTCGTGTCCCGGTAGGCGATGGTATGGGACGGGATGACCTCCAGGCCTTTTATCAAGGCCCGGGTGTCGCTTCGCCCGTGGTCCAGGGCGAACGCCACGGCGACGTCTTCTCCGCGTCCGCTGAGCCGGTGGGCCTCTTGGAGCATGGCATATGTCTTACCGACTCCGGGGGCGGCCCCGAGGAAGATGCGCAGCGTAGCCCGTGCCATGTGGTTATTCTTTCACTTGTTGAACGCGCGGGTTCCCACGCTGGCTTCCATCATTTGGCCGGTGCCGCTGATCCCGGTGCCGCTGCGGCCACGTCCAGGTTCAGTTCTGTGACGTTGACGGACGGCTGTCCCAGGAAGGCCTCAAGCCCGGTGACGGTGCGGCGGTCCACCATGGCCTGCACTGTCGCAGGACTCAGGCCGTGCGCCTTGGCCACCCGGGGCACCTGAAGGCGGGCATAGGCGGGTGAGATCTCCGGGTCCAGTCCTGATCCACTGGCCGTCACGGCATCGGCGGGGACGTCGGACTCCTTGACGCCCTCGGCGGCAGCGATGGCGGCGCGGGCCGCCTTGACGGCGTCGAGCAGTTTGGGATCGTTGGGCCCCAGGTTGCTCGCGGTGGATGCGCCCGGGTCCCATTTGGCGGCGGACGGCCGCGCGTGGAACCACAAAGGGCTCTGGGTGCCGGAGTTGTCCGCGGAGACCTGCGCAATCAGGGCAGAAGCGGCAGGCTTTCCGGCCGAGTCCTTGATGATCGAGCCATTTGCCTGGAACGGCACAACTGCCTGGCCGATTCCAAAAATCGCCAGCGGGTAGAGCAATCCAAGGACCACGGTGGCCAGGAGCAGGAACCGCAGCGCGGTCCACGCCTGGCGGAGGAAACGGGGAAGTGTGTTCATGGTGGTCTCCTAGTCGATGCCGGGGATGAGGGAGATCAGCAAGTCGATGAGCTTGATCCCGATGAAAGGTGCAATGAGTCCGCCGAGGCCGTAAATCAGCAAGTTCCGCGCCAAGGCTTGGTTTGCCGAAACAGCGCGGTACTTGACGCCGCGCAGCGCGAGCGGAACCAGGGCGATGATGATCAAGGCGTTAAAGATCACGGCGGACAAGATG
This sequence comes from Arthrobacter terricola, assembly GCF_004354015.1. Taxonomy (GTDB): domain Bacteria; phylum Actinomycetota; class Actinomycetes; order Actinomycetales; family Micrococcaceae; genus Arthrobacter; species Arthrobacter terricola. The sequence goes on along the minus strand of NZ_SMRU01000040.1, from coordinate 28,841 downwards.
GCCGAGGACGGCGAAGCCAGGCCCATGATGTTCAGAAGGCCAAGCCCCGGGAACGTTCCCGTGAACAGCGCCGGGACAATGGCGAAGTACTTCGCGAGGTCGTTCGCCACCGAGAACGTGGTCAGCGCTCCGCGGGTGATCAGTAGCTGCTTGCCGATGCCCACAATGTTGATCAGCTTGGTGGGGTCCGAGTCCAGGTCCACCATGTTGGCGGCCTCCTTCGCGGCCGGAGTCCCCGAGTTCATGGCGACCCCTACGTCCGCCGCTGCCAGCGCAGGGGCATCGTTGGTGCCGTCACCGGTCATGGCCACGAGCCTGCCGTGTGACTGCTCGTCCTTGATGACGGCCAGTTTGTCTTCCGGAGTGGCTTCGGCAACGAAGTCGTCGACGCCGGACTCCGCTGCGATCGCCTTGGCCGTGATGGGGTTGTCGCCCGTGATCATCACCGTCCGGATGCCCATCCGCCGCAGTTCGGCGAAGCGGGCGTGCATGCCCGGCTTGACCACGTCGGCAAGGTGGACGGTTCCGAGGACCCGGGCTCCGCCGTCGTGCGCAATGCCGGCAACCAACAGCGGGGTGCCGCCTTGAGCGGAGATTTCCTGCACCTTGTGATCGACCTCGGCGGGCGTTTGGCCGCCTGCCTCTGCGACAAACTTCGCGACGGCGGCTGCGGCGCCCTTGCGGATCTTCCGGCCGTCAAGGTCCAGTCCGCTCATGCGCGTGCTTGCACTGAACTCGACCACGGCGAAGTCTTCCGAATCCTTCAGGAGCACGGCCAAGTCCGGTCCATCAATGCCCTTTTCCTCTGCAAGTTCCACGATGGAACGGCCTTCGGGCGTCTCGTCGGCCAGGCTGGAAAGCCGGGCAGCTTCGATGAGTTCCTCCCGGTCGACGTCGTGCGCCGGAAAAAAGTTGACCGCGCGGCGGTTGCCGTAGGTGATGGTGCCGGTCTTGTCGAGCAGGAGCGTCGTGATATCTCCTGCCGTTTCCACGGCGCGGCCGGACGTGGCCAGGACGTTGTGTTGTACCAATCGGTCCATTCCGGCAATGCCGATAGCCGGAACGAGCGCCCCGATGGTGGTGGGGATCAGGCAGACGAGCAGCGCCACCAGGACAATCGGCGACGGCGTGGCTCCCGCGAGCGATGCGAATGGGGCCAGGCTCATGGTGACCGCGAGGAACACGATGGTCAGGGAAACGAGGAGGACGTGGAGCGCGATTTCATTGGGGGTTTTCTGCCGGACGGCGCCTTCGACGAGCTTGATCATGCGGTCGATGAACGTTTCGCCCGCCTCGGCGGTGATCCGGACGGCGATGCGGTCCGAAAGGACTTTGGTACCGCCGGTCACTGAGGAGCGGTCGCCACCGGACTCGCGAATGACGGGTGCTGATTCGCCGGTGATGGTGGATTCGTCCACGCTCGCCAGGCCTTCGATGATCTCGCCGTCGGAGGGGATGACGTCCCCGGCTTCGCAAATAACGACGTCGTTCTTCCGCAGTTCCGTTCCCGGCACCTCCTTGAGGGTGCCATCCGCGAGCTGAAGCCTGGCAACCACGCCTATCCGGCTGGCGCGCAGGCTATCTGCCTGAGCCTTGCCACGGCCTTCTGCGATGGCTTCGGACAGCGTCCCGAAAAGCACGGTCAGCCAAAGCCAGACCGTCACAGCAATGCTGAAGACCGCCGGTTTGAGGATGCAGATGACTGTGCAAAGGCCCGCCCCGACCAGGACTGTGAACATCACGGGGGAGTGGATCATCTGCTGGGGCGCCAGCTTCCGGACCGCAATCGGCAGGGCTGTTTTCATGCTGGCAAAGTCCAGCTTGGCCGGTGCCTTGGTGTGGTGTTTGTGCTCGCCCGGCGTGCCCAGCGGGTTGCCGTCCGCATAGGTCTGGGCGGTGTCCTTGGCGAATGCCGTACCGGACTTGGTCATTTGAGGAGTCCTTCTGCGAGGGGGCCCAAAGAAAGGGCCGGGAAGTAGCTCAAAGCGGTCATGATGACAGTGACACTGAGCAAGAGGGAACCGAAGAGCCAGCCATGGGTCGGGACAGTGCCGGACGACGCCGGGATCTTGGGTTGTTTCGCCAAGGACCCCGCCAGGGCCAGCACCAGCACCATAGGAAGGAACCTGCCCAGCAACATGGCAACACCAATCACGGAGGATAGGTAGGGACCAGAGGTTGTAATCCCTGCAAAGGCCGAGCCGTTGTTGTTCGCGGCCGACGTGAAGGCGTAGAGCACTTCGCTGAACTGGTGCGGTCCCGAGGCCGGAGCGTTGGCCACTGCATCGGGCAGCAGGACCGTGACACCGGCGCTGGCCAAAACGATGACCGGTGTCACCAAGATGTACATCGCAGTGAGCTTCATTTCCCGCGGACCGATCTTCTTGCCCAGGAATTCGGGAGTACGTCCCACCATCAGCCCGGCAATGAACACCGAAACAATGGCAAGGATGAGCAGGCCGTAGAGACCTGATCCTGTGCCACCCGGGGCCACTTCTCCGAGCATCATGTTCAGCATGGTGATCCCTCCGGCCATAGGCGGGATGGAATCGTGGGCGACGTTTATTGCCCCCGTGGATGTCAGCGTGGTGGCCGTGGCAAAGATCGAGCTCTGGGCGGCGCCGAATCGCTGCTCAAAACCCTCACCTAAACCGCCCGCGGCTGCGGTGGCAGTTCCTTCAGCGCCGGCAAAAGCCCAACCCATGAGGACCGTCGATGCGAGCCACAGCGTGCCCATGACACCGACCACCGTGTAGCCCTGCCGTTGGTCACCCACCATGCGGCCGTAAGCGTAGGGCAATGCAGAAGGGATGAGCAGGATCAGGAAGACCTGGAAAAGGCTTGTGAAGACGTTCGGGTTCTCGAACGGGTGGGCGGAGTTGGCATTGAAATAGCCGCCGCCGTTGGTGCCCAGGATCTTGATGGCTTCCTGGGATGCGACCGGACCGCCGGGGATCGTCTGCGTGATACCCGCCGCCTGGTTGGTGACATCGGTGGACCAGAAATTCTGCTCGACGCCGCCGATCAGCATCACGATGGCCGCGAGGGCAGCCATCGGAAGCAGCACGCGGAAAGACGTGCGGGCGAGGTCCACCCAGAAATTCCCCAGCCTGTCCGTCCGGGTTCGCGCGATGCCGCGGATGAGTGCGACCACCACCACGATTCCGACGGCGGCAGACAGGAAGTTCTGGACGGCCAGCAGGCACATCTGCACGAAGATGCCCATGGTGGTCTCAGGGGTGTACACCTGCCAGTTGGTGTTGGTGGCAAAGGAGATGGCCGTATTCATGGCGGTCCACGGATCTACGCCAGGCAGGGAGTTGCTTCCGGGCAGGACGCCTTGGAGGCGCTGGAGCAGGAAAACCACAAGGATGGATACCGCAGAAAAGACTAGAACGCTTCGAAGGTAAATAGACCAACTCTGCTCAGTGTTTCGGTCTACTCCGGCCAGTCGGTAGAAAAGCCGTTCGACGCGCGTCGATTTTGTGCCTTCAAATACGCGGGCGAGATAAAAGCCTAGCGGCTTGTGCACCAGCACCAGCAGCAACAGCAGGACGGCCACTTGGGTGATGAAGGAGGCAACATTGAAAACCATCCGCCATCACCACTTTTCGGGGTGGATCAACACGGTCAGCAGGTAACCGAAGAGACATAGGCCCGCGACAAACAGGACCAGCCACATGATGGCGTCGGCGCTCATTGCCCGTTCACCGGCCCGTCGCCGTCGACAATTCTTCCTAAGAGGTGGGCTATCCACATCACGATCCCCATGGACACCACGAAGATTCCCACAACAGCCAGGTCGGCCACTGGAACGTCCTTTCATCCGCGCCCCGATTGCGGGGCTGCTGCCAGTCAACTCCCCAGCAAGCGGCGAAAAGCGGTTCCTAACGGTTCCTTAATGCGGGCGGGGGTGATCTTGACGGGGTTTTAATGCCCAGCGGTGACCCGGCCGGGGGCGCCTGAAACGGATACCGGAAGCGTTTGTCCGTGCCGGCGCTTACCTCCCGTCATGAACGTTAAAAGTTCATCAAGAAGCGCCGAGTTTGGCGTGATTCCGCGGCCGACGGTGCTACTTTTCAGCAAGATGGCGATGTTGCATGCTTTCGATTCCGCGTACTGAAAGGACACCCCCGTGACTACCTTGAGCAGGCCCCCGGCGGATCCATCCGCCCCGCGGCCGTCAGGCATGGCGAATCTGCGAACATGGTTGTTGTTCGGGTTGCAGGACAGCAAAGGCACCCACCAAGGCCCGGGAGCGGTCAGCGACGCGCATCTGAAGAAGCACTCGTGGTGGCAGGTCATGTGCCTGACCGGCGTGGACTACTTCTCGAGCCTCGGGTACGCGCCGGCTATCGCGGTGCTGGCCGCCGGGGTGATTTCCCCGATCGCCACCCTCGTCCTGGTCGGCTTGACGTTGCTGGGCGCCCTTCCGGTCTATCGCCGGGTTGCCGGCGAAAGCCACCGCGGTGAAGGATCCATCGCCATGCTCGAGCGGCTGATGCCGCGCTGGACGGGGAAATTGTTCGTCTTGGTGCTGCTGGGCTTCGCTGCGACCGACTTCATGATCACCATGACCCTCTCCGCCGCCGACGCCACCGCCCACTTGATCCAGAACCCGATCGCACCCAGCTGGCTGCAAGGGCAGAATGTCGCGGTCACCTTGTTCCTGCTGGCGCTGCTCGCCGCCGTGTTCCTGCGCGGGTTCAAGGAAGCCATCGGTGTCGCCGTGGTCCTCGTGGTCCTGTATCTGGGCCTGAACGTCGTGCTCGTGCTGGTTACCTTCGCCCAGGTCCTAGCTCATCCGGCCGCGGTCACCGACTGGTGGGGGGCGCTGTCCGCCTCGCACGGTAACCCGTTGATGGTGGTCGGCATTGCCCTGCTGGTGTTCCCCAAACTGGCCCTGGGCATGTCGGGCTTCGAGACCGGCGTCGCGGTCATGCCGCAGATCAAAGGCGCACCTGGCGACACCGAAGACAACCCCGTTGCGCGCATCAAGGGCGCCCGGCGACTGCTCACCTCGGCTGCGGTGATTATGAGTTCGTTCCTGCTTGCCACCAGCTTCATCACGGTCGTGCTGATCCCGGAGAAGGAGTTCCAGCCCGGCGGCGAGGCCGACGGCCGCGCCCTGGCGTTCCTGGCGCACCAGTACCTCGGAGTCGGGTTCGGCACTGTGTATGACTTGAGCACTATCACGATCCTTTGGTTCGCCGGAGCGTCGGCCATGGCAGGGCTGCTCAACCTCGTGCCCCGTTACCTTCCCCGCTACGGCATGGCCCCGGAGTGGGCCAAGGCCGTGCGCCCGCTCGTTCTGGTGTTCACCATTATCGGGTTCCTCATCACTTTCCTCTTCAACGCCGACGTCGACGCCCAGGGCGGCGCGTACGCGACCGGCGTGCTGGTCCTCATGACCTCCGCCGCTGTCGCCGTGACCCTCTCGGCCCGCCGGGCACGGCAGCGCAAACGCACCATCGGGTTCGGGCTGATCGCCGTGGTGTTCATCTACACCACCATCGCGAACATGTTCGAACGCCCCGAAGGTCTGCGGATCGCCGCGATCTTCATTGCCGGCATCATCCTGATTTCCCTGCTGTCCCGGATCATGCGCTCTTTCGAACTGCACGCCTCGCATGTCCGTCTGGACCGGCAAGCACTCGAATTCCTCACCGACGTGCAGGACGGCCCACTCGCCGTGATCTCCCACGAACCCTTGCGCATCAGCCGCGAGGCCTACCGCGACAAGCTCAATTCAGCGATCGAAGTCAGCCACCTGCCCCTTGACCAGGAAGCACTGTTCCTGGAGGTCATCGTGGACGATTCCTCCGACTTCGAAACCGAACTTGACGTGCGCGGCGTGAACAGGCACGGCTACCGCGTCCTGGAGGTGCACGGCCCGGTCGTGCCCAACACCATCGCGTCCGTTCTTCTCCACATCAGGGATGTGACCGGCCTCATGCCCCACATCTACTTCCGCTGGACCGAAGGCAACCCCATCATCAACCTCCTCAAATTCCTCTTCCTGGGTGAAGGCGAAATCGCACCGGTCACCCGCGAAGTCCTCCGTGAAGCCGAGCCCGAGGTTACCCGCCGTCCGTGGGTCCACGTCGGCTGACCGGTGCCTCAGGCACATCGTACGGAAGAAGAGAGCCCAATCTCACGGCCGGCTGAGGCGCGCGGCCGGAGTCATCGCCCCTGTTGCCCGATGATCCCGGCTGCCCGGACGGCGTCCTCAAGTGTGGCCGGTTTCTCGTTCCGAAACACCGCGTCAGCGTCTTCGCGCAAGACGTCGCTTGCCAGCACCCGGACCTGAACCGCGCCGGCCGACCAGGTGCCGCATGCCAAAACGTCCCCGCGGCCGCCGCGGCCACCGGGCCCGGCACTGGTTGAAGGCTGGAACACGATCCACCAATCGTTGCCGTTGGCGTCTTCAAACAGATAGCCACCGCGCCACCTATAGGCGGTACCGTCAACGCCACGCCTGTCGTACCCGGACACGGAACCCGCCGCGGCCGCGAACCTGATCCCGCCCGCGCCGGCCTGAGCACCGATACTCATCGGCGGTGTGCCTGGTGACAGGTCGTAGTTTGTCCCGGCCCGACAACGAGCTGGGCCGCACCCGTAACCACCCGTTCGGTAACCGTCAAAGCCGTCGCGCTCGCGCCGTTCATAGCAGATTCACCGGTCCTCCGATTCACGCGCCATCGTAAGTTCAATTCAGAACATTGAACATCCATCCACGGCGCCCACGGCGGCTTCGGCCACGATCTTGATACTTCTTTAACGCGTTTGACGCGGGCACACAGCCAGGGTTACCGGCTCGCTGTGCTCGGCGCATGCCGCGCAGCCCGGCGACTTGGTGGCGCCGTGTTCAATCATCCGGACGTCGACGAGGCGGCTGGGCCCCGACGGTCGCTCATGTATGACCGCAAAAAGGGGAACGCTCGCGCAGATCCGGCGGGCCGCCGTCGGGCTGTGCTCAGGTCAGTGCGTGGCTCATCGGTCGCCGTTGCTACGTCGTCTGATCTCCTTCCTGGCCAGTAGGGAGACGCGAGCCCAGCACATCGCAACGAGGATCCACGCGGCTGTCTGCCATCCGGGGAACCACAGAAGAGCCACAACCATGCTGACCATGCCGAGTGCGAAGCAGATGCCCTCAAGCCAGCGCAGATCGGCGGTGGACTTCCGCGGAAATTGCGCCGCCGTCAAAATCCAGGCTCTCAATGCTCTGAGCATGACGCCTTGTCCTTCGTTTGGATGGCCCCATCATAAGACCGCACCAGCGCGGGCACACGTCATTCCGGAACAGGGCCCCGGAGCCGCGGCCGCGGTCTGTGTCTCCGGCCGCGACGGCATGGGAGGATAGGTCCTTTTCACGGTTGAAAGCCCGCGTAACGAGTAGAATTCAGGCACTCGAAGAGCTCGCCAAGTTCTTGCCGGGAGGTGGCCATGAGCTACTCGATTTCACCCGAACCCTGCGGTGGATCCCTCGGACCGGCAACCTCGCCCGGACTGCGCACGCTTGTTGTTCCGCGCATGGCGGCCCGAGGCATTGCCTTGGACGAGATCGCCTCGGTCACCCATGTGCCGATGGCCCTTGTGGAATTGATCGTGGAGCACACAACACTTGATCCCCGCCTGCGTGGGGAAGCCCGGACTCAATCTGGGCAAGCTGCCGGTGCCAAGCCCGTGCGCGGTCATTCCCGGTTACGTCTGGGGAAGGGCCTTGTCCGGATGACAACCTTCATCTTCCTTGCGGCGGCAACTCTCGCAAGCGTTCTGCTGCACGCGCCTTTCCTGCCCCTTGCCGTGCTGGTCGCTGGCGGTTGGCTCGGTCGCCGGCCATAGTGATCCCTGGAGCGCCGCAAGCGGTCATCACGTTCCAACGCAGTAACGGCTGCCTGCACCCTGACCAAGCCGTCGCCCACATCGAAGGATTCCACGGAGCGCAGACGGAATTCCTTACGTGCGACCGCCTGGACAACAAGCGCCCGGACATGCGCTTCGGCCGCAAAGTGGCTGCCGTGTTCAGCCCAAGCCCTAGCTGGGGAAAATCACGCAGACCGAGCCTGCGTCAGGAAATGTGGATCAGTACCGCACGGAGGCGGCACCGCAGCCAGGGAGGAGGCCGGGCATCCCACCCGGCGGTTGCCCCTCCTCGTAAGACCTTTGGCACTTCGCGGCGTAAACCCGGTATTCCGGGAGCCAATCGGGGCAACCCCTTAGACCGGGGGAGCCTGTCCTGACCCGGGGCGTCTCTCGAGGTTGGGGGTCGCTGGCATGTATCCGCGAGGGAGCCTCAGCTAACGAACGGCACCTTGCGACTGGATGGTAGGTCACCGGCCCGGTCCTGGCAAAACGGGCCGCGGCTCCGCGTTTGTGAACCGGTGGTATCGGAATTATCCGTCGCTTGTTGTTCATCCCGGGGCAACCTGGACTGTATAGCGTCGCGGTCGTCTGTCCCGCGGCACGGTCGTGCCAACCCTTTAGGAGGATTCTGATGAAGAAGACCCAACTCGCAGGCATTGTCGGCGTGGTCCTGACCGCGGTGGGAGGAGCCGGCACACTGGCAGCAGCCGCTCCTGCCGCTGCCGCCGGGTCCGCGCTGCACGCGCGCGTCATCCTGGACGGCAAGGCCCACGGCTGGTCGTCACCTGATGATGCGACCTTCATCGGGCCGCACATCTTCGTCGGCTTCCAGAACGGCGTGCCCTCCGACGGCCCGGCTGTCGGGACCCCGCAGCAGAGCACGCTGGTGGAAATGAAGCCCAGCGGCGAGATCGAACAGACCTGGAACATCACCGGCAAAATCGACGGTATGGGCGCCGACGCCGCCAATAATCGCGTGATCCTCACCGTCAACGAAGACAGCAACAGCAGCATGTACACGGTCGATCTTGGTGGCGCGGTGCAGCACTACACCTACGACGAGGCCTTGCCGCATGGCGGCGGCACCGACGCGGTAAGCGTCTTCCACGGCGCTATCTACACCAGCGCGTCCAACCCCTCCGGCGGTCCTGCGCTCTACCGAATCACCCTCAAAGACGGCGGAGTCGCCCATGTGGACACCACGGCGATCAATACCGACAGCGTGGCCAGCGTCGCGAACGCCGGCCAGTCCGGCTCCACCCAGCTCGCGCTGACGGACCCGGACTCGAACACGGTCGTCCCGGCGAACGCAGAGCGCTTCGGCGGCGACTTCATGCTCGACGCCCAGGGGGACCAGCAGGCAGTTTTCGCATCCAGCCTCGCCCCCAACGCGCCGCTGCAGGTCCTGAACCTCGCCCAGTCAGTCGACGACACCACTTTCGCTACGCACTCCGGGGGCAAGTTGATCGTGACCGACGCCCATTCAGACACTGTGGACATCGTCGACGGCCACCTCGTCGAGGGCGCAGCGTATGCCGCGGTCACACCGGGCAATTCGAACACCCCGCCGGTGCCCACTCCCGCGAACTACCTTGCGCGCCTCAACCTCAACGATGGAAGCGTCACCCCGCTGGCGATTTTGGGCACCGACGTCGTCCCCCACGGTGTCATCTATATGCCCTGAACAAACTGAGGGCGGCTACATCGGTAGCCGCCCTCAGCGTTTCAATCAGTTGCCCAGCAGCTCACCCCAGTAGCGGGGCCCCGACGGTGTCGTACATCGCGTAGTCGTCCGTCGTGAGAGTTCCGTTGCTGAACAGGTTCAACCCGAAGCTCAGTGCGGTGGCCCCGGCGGGGACTGCCGCCGTCGTGAAGCTGGCCTGGGTGTAGGTGCTCGCGGCCGGCAACCACGGCCCGGACGTCCAGTACACCCAATTGCCGGAGGCGTCCCGGTAGTACACAACGAACTGTGTGACAGCGGTTGAGGTGTACCAGGCCCTCAGTGAATAGGTGTGGCCCGCTGTGGCTGCCGGTGCGCATGTGCTGTTGTCCAGGGTGGGTAGCAGTTTCGCGTCGCCGCTGACGTAACCGGTGACGGTCAACTTCTCGGCCTTGGTGCCGGTGTGTGCCGCCGAGACGGTGCTGAAGGCTGCGGTGTTGGTGCCGTATCCGCCGGCCTGCCAGCAGAGGGGGAAGCCGCCGATGCCGGCTGTTTCAAGGCTCGGGTTTTGGACCAGGTTTCCACCCGCGGGCGGTGGCGGCGGAGGCGTCGGTGCGGTGCCGACGTCGTACATCCCGTAATCGTCGGTGGTGATGGTGCCGTTGGTTTGGATGTTCAGGCCCCAACTGATTCCTGACGCGCCGGCTGGCAGGGGTGGCGAGGTCCAGGTGGCTTGGGTCCAGTTCGTTGCGGCGCCGATCAGCGGACTTGCCGTCCAGTACTGCCAGAACCCGTTCCCGATCCGGTAGTAGAGCTCAAACTGGGTTGCCGCCGTCGACTTGTACCAGGCTTTCAGCTGATAGGTATGTCCGGGGGTGCCAGTGGGTGAGCAGCCGCCCAGATCCAAGGCCGGCAATAGCTTCGCATCCCCGGACACGTAGCCGCTCATCGTGAGTCGTTCGGCGTTCTTGCCGGTGTGGCCGGGGGAGACGACGGCGAAGGCGGCGGTGTTCGTGCCGTATCCGCCTGCTGCCCAGCATTGCGGGATGCCGCTTGCCAGTGTTTCCAGGCTGGGGTTTTGGATCATGTTGGTGCCCGCTGGTGGCGGTGGCGGGACTGGCGGGCCCTGGACTGCGGGCTTCTGGGTGCCGCCGATGACCTGGTCCACGGTCTTCACCGCGACGGTGCCGGCCGCCTTTTGCTGCGCGAGCCAAGTCGCGAACTGGTTGAACAGGGTGGGGGTGATGGTCAGTGTCGGGTCCGTGCCGACCGCGATGTGGTGGAAGGTCAACTGGACCCAGCCACCGCCGGCCGCCTGGGCGTGGGTCACCTCATTCTGCAGGTCCTGCAAGGTCCAGGTGCTGTCTACCTCATCCGGGGCCGCGGTGTCATAGGGGTTGGCCGGAGGGATGGTTTCTGCCGCCGGAAGCTTCGCGGAGGCGGGATCCGGAGCGGCAATGTCACCCAATCCCCGGGCACTGTTGAACCCGCATTGCTTCACCAGGGCCTCCGTGGCCGGGTTTTCGGACGCGAAGGGGTAGGCGAAACTGGTGACTTTGAAGCCCATGTTCATCAAGGCGACACGACCGTCACAGATTTGCCGGGTCGACTCGGCGGTGGTCAGGGAGACGAGGTCCGGGTGGGTGACAGTATGGCCTCCGATCTCGTTGCCGTCGGCGGCCATTTGCTGCAGGTTCGCAGTGGTCAAGTACGTGGGCTGGTCGATCCAACCGGTGGTGATGAAGAAGGTGCCGTTCAGTCCCAGGCTTTTCATGGTGGATTCGGCGGTCATTTGGTCCGCGTTGCCGTCATCGAATGTCAGGGACACCACGGTATTCGCTGCGGCCTGCGCTGGCGCGGCGAACACCGTCGCCGCGAGCAGCCCGGCAAACACCAGTGCTGTGCTGCCAAAGGCAGTCCAGCGTTTCCATAAGTTCGTATTCCTCATGATTAACTCCTCCCCAGTTTGTTCTGATGTAGCTAGTTAGTCCGTGCGGAATCGTTGGTCCGCATGTGGCCACAGGAAGCCTCAAGGTTGGGGTGAGCATAATGAATCGAAGCTCCGATCAACCGCTATTTGATCGGAGCTTCACCAAGGTCGGTCCGGGTCAGTCCTGAGCGAATCCGCTGTGGGCGGTCCACCCGATCGAGGCCTGGTGGGGCCGTCATGGTTGAAGGGCCGCTACCCTGCGGGGTGCAGAAGCAAAGCTACTCGGCCAAGCAGCACGTCCTTGAAGTTTCCCTCGGGGTATTCGCTGTAAAAGTCTCCGTTGACGGCATGGCTGAGCACGAGATAGGGGTGATCGTCCTTGTCGTAATACTTCTTGACGTTACCGAAGCCAAGCTCGAAGGTGGCCGGGCCAGCGGAACTAAAGATCTGGACCCAGTCGCTCGTTATGACAGGTTTTGTGTCGAAGCTAGCGGGACATGTATCGGCTTCCCAAGGATGGTGGGTCCATTCCCTGCGCCAAAGACCCCCGCCGGTGTCGATGTGGAATCCGGGGAAGAGCTCCCACCCGTCTGCTGCTTTCGACGGGCGATAGGTGCCGAAGAACCGCTTCCATGCCGATTCAAAAACATGTTCGGGCCAGACTTCGATGGGTTCGGTCGGAACGCCGCCCTCATGGAGGGTTTGAGCGGCGTCAGCGAACATTGAGCAGGCTTCGCCAACCAGGCGCTCAGCTTCGATGTAGGACGGCGTCCTGGCCTCGCCCGCGAATCGCGAGTCGTATTTTTCTAGTTCCATGGCATGATCCCGATTCGGCGCTTGTCATTCTTCGGCTTTGTGGTTCTTGTGCTCGGTGAGGTTCTCGGAGAGCGTGGCTAGGTTGGCGCGCACATCGCATTCGGGGAGGTGTGCGGGGTCGTTGAGGTAGTCGAACACTTCCTCGGGTGGGACCGGGATGACTATGCTCTCGTCGGTGATGGGCATTGCTACTCCTTCCTCAGAAGGGCTTGCCTCGATGGGCCTGAAGCGCGCGATCGCGTGCCGTGCGAGCGAGTTGGCGTGCCGCATTGCCCGGAATTGGGGTATTCGTCGAGGATGGGTACTTGGTTGGCGCGCCCGTACGGGCAAGATGCGGTGTACCCCCAGTCGGTCTCCGCGCAGCGATGCAAGTCAAATAGACCCTGATCGGCCCAAGGTACCACCGGGCACAGAGGCGACACCAGATGTCAACGCGCGCTACATTCGTCCGCCCTCCCCATACCTAAGAGCGGACGATGCTAAGCACTCGCGAATTTCTTCCCGCAGTCCAGTAGCGATCACTCGCGACCGCCTTTGGTTGGACCCTGTAGGGTCCGAGGTGGGTTGCAGAAGGCCTGCTGTTTGGTGTTCAGGAAGCAAGAGGCCTCCGAAGCGTCACGGTGACACCCCACCACGATGCATCTGAAGATTCGACTGCGTCCGAGAGTGCCTGCGGGCACCATCGTGTCCCTGACCTTCGATGACACCAACGCGGACCAGCTTCCTGCCGAACAGACGATGAAATCCCTCGGTCTCACCGGCACCTTCTTCACCGTCTCGGGGTGGATCGACCAGCCCGGATACCTCACCCAAGCCAATCTGCAACAGATCGCGGCCGACGGCAACGAGATCGGCGGCCACACCGTAACCCACCCCGACCTGGTCAATCTCCCCGCCGACGAAGCCACGCGGCAGATCTGCAACGGCAGGGTCGCCCTGACCAACATGGGCTTCAAGGTCACCAGCTTTGCCTACCCCTTCGCTTCCCAGGATCCCAACACTCAGGCCATCGTGCAGAACTGCGGATTCAACAGCGCCCGCGGGCTCGGAGACCTGCAAAGCAATGACCCGGCCTCCGCCGGATTCCCCGCCGCGGAAACCATTCCTCCGGCCAACCCTTACGACACCGCTGCGCCCTCCGAAGCCGACAGCACCTGGACGCTGGCCGATCTGCAGAACTCCGTTACCAATGCCGAGGCAGCCGGTGGCGGCTGGATGCAGCTCACCTTCCACCACATCGCGGTCGGCACCGACCCGACCTTGACCATCAGCCCTGACCTGTTTGGCCAACACCCCTGCCTTCGCCGTCGTCAACCCCGGCCACACTGGAAACTCCTGCCGGCCCTGGACCTGGGCGGATGCTCCCCAGCCGGAACACCGGGACACACGTATCTGCTCAAGGCGTGGTACACCTCCACCGCACCGACCCAGTTCGAGCTCTACTACCGCACCGGCACCGGATACTGGCAATACTGGACAGCCAGCCCCCTGCTCAATGCCGCGACTGACTGGACCCAAGCCACCTGGACCACACCTGCCCTCCCGGCCGGCGCCTCGGGCATCAGCTGGGGAATGAACATCCAAACCAATGGCACCATCACCACCGACGACTACGAAATGTACGACACCGCAACCACGCCTGGCCCCTAAAGAGTGCCGACGAGGGCCAAAACCCCACCGTCGCAAGATGCCAACTTCGGAATAGGTGCCATGTCCGCTCGCGCCCAACACCCCGTGTCCGACCGGCGCATCCAGCTGAGAATCAGTGAAAGCTGCCATCATTGTTTTTTCAGGTCTCGCGAACGATCCTGGCGCCTGCCAGTTTCCGTGTCAGGAGGAATTAATGGTTGATGGGCGCCACCGCCCCCGCGGTAGATCAGCCGCCAGGACGGAGACTACGGGTGCTCCTAGGCACATGCGACCGAAGTCCCGGCGCAAATTTGTCGTCCTTGTCTCGGTTGCTGCCTGCCTGGCGCTGGCCGCCACTGCAGTCGTCGCCTATGTGGGCGGCACGGCGGTTGCGGTCAACAACAACGTGCACCGCTCGGATGCCCTCAAGGACCTGAAAACGCTGCCCCAGGCGGTGCCGAAGCTCAGCCAGGACACCAACATCCTGGTCATGGGGCTGGATACAAGGGTGGACGAGCAGGGCAAGCCCCTTCCTCCTGAGATGTATGACGCCCTTCACGCGGGCGATGAAAACACCGGCGGCTACAACTCCAACGTCCTGATGCTCATCCATATACCCGCGGACGGGTCCAAAGCCACCGGTATCTCCATTCCCCGCGATGACTACGTCCAGGTTGACGGCATACCGGGAAGCGGCCCGTTCAAAGCGAAAATCAAAGAGGCATATGGTTACGGTTTCGCGGCAGCAAAAACTGCTTTGATCAATGCGGGAAAGCCCGACGACGACACCACCTACCAGGCGGCCCGCGACGCCGGGCGCAAAGCCGAAATAGCCACTGTAACCGCGTTCCTGGGCAGCGTGCACATCGACCACTTCCTCGAAGTCACCATGGCCGCGTTCTACCAGACCGCCCAGGCCATTGCACCGATCACAGTGTGCATCAACAAGGCCACCCAGGACACATTCTCCGGGGCTGACTTCAAAGCAGGCATGCAGCAAATCGACGCGAAACAGGCCATGGCCTTCGTCCGGCAGCGCCGGGATACGTCCGACCCCAACTACTTGTTCTCGGACTTGGACCGCGAACGCCGGCAGCAGGCCTTCATCACGTCCGTATCCCACCAGCTCAAACAGGCCGGAACCTTCACGGACGTCGGGAAAATGCAGGCTGTGCTGGACGCGGTGAGCAAGAACATCGTGGTGGATTCGGAGTTGAACCTGATCGAGCTGGCCCAGCAGGCGACCTCCCTGACCGGCGGCAACATTGCCTTCACCACGCTGCCGATTACCGGGTTCGGAACGTCCCCCGAGGGCGCCTCCATCAATACCGTGGACATCAACCAGATACAGGCCACAGTCAAGGAACTCCTCACTCCGGCGCCGCCCGCCCCGCAACCCGCATCGGCAGCACCTGCGCCGGCCGCGCCGAGCTCACCCTCCACCACAGCGCCCCAGGCGGTAGCGGCTCCGGGAGCTGCAACCCTGTCCGCGGCCGCCCCGCCAACACCCGCCAGCAACATCTATGCTGATTCCACCGGGGCGCTTCAAGGCGGTGCCATTCCCTGCGTCAAATAGGGATTGAGGTCGGCAGGAAAGGCGCGGACCAGAAAACGGGTAGCGCCAAAATCGTCGCAGCAAACCGGATATCCCAGGCAGGACCGTCGCCCGCCGGACGGAATCTGCAGATCCTCCGTCAGAACGAGGACCTCAGGTTCACCGCTCATGCCGTTCCCCCACGCTGTCTGTAGCCGTAAAGACCGCAGCGCTGCATTGTAGCGTAAACCTCCTCGATGCACTAGTTGTTGCTGGTCATTAGGTTATTGACGGTTGTTGGTCGGGCCGGACCTCACCGGTGGTGATGCCAAGCGCGATCAGCTTCTCAAGGGCCTTCGCCGCTTCGGATTCGTCGATGTTGATCGACGCGCCGAGCGCCGGGGCAGCAGCCTTCGCCGCGGCATTCTGCGCTGTGACGCGGATGACCTCCAAAAGGAAACCCGCCAGCGCTTCCAAGGGCGTGAGTTCTTCGTCTTGCGCGCGAGCGAGCGCGCGGTGAGCTTCCGCGATCATCTGCTCGGTGTACTCCGAGAGCACGGCTGCAACGAGGTCAACTTTCGTCGGGAAGTGCCGGTAGAGCGTCCCGACGGCGACCCCTGCCGCACTGGCGATGGCCTCCATGCCCACGTCGGGGCCGTGCAGTCCGATCTGCGAGCGGGCCGCATCCAGGATCTTTGCCACCGCCCGGAAGCTGCAATCGCTCGGGTTCACTGTGTACGGCGCAGCCCGTCGCGTGGAACGGCTCGAAAAGCTCGCGAAGGACGGCATCCGCCCGCTGGCAATGGATGTCACGGACGACCAGTCCATGCAGGACGGTATCGCGCGCATCATCGAAGAGACCGGCCGCATCGACGTGCTGGTCAACAACGCCGGTTACGGTTCCTACGGCGCGCTCGAAGATGTCGAGATCGGCGAGGGCCGCCGCCAGTTCGAGGTCAACGTGTTCGGCGCGATCCGCCTCGCGCAGCTGGCGCTTCCCCACATGCGTGCACAGCGCTCCGGGACGATCGTAAATATCACCTCCATGGGAGGCAAGCTCCACACCCCACTTGGCGGCTGGTATCACGGGACAAAGTTCGCCCTCGAAGCGCTCAGTGACTGCTTGCGAATCGAGGTCGCTCCGTTCGGAGTCGATGTCGTCGTCATCGAGCCCGGCGGCATTGCCACTGAATGGGGCGGTATCGCCGCCGACCACCTCGACAGCACCGCCGGGTCCGGCGCGTACAAGAAGCAGGCGGCGGCAATGGCGAAATCCCTGCGATCCGAGGCGAACGCGAACCGCAACTCGCCGCCCTCCGTGATCTCCGACGCCATCGGCAAGGCCGTCACCGCAAAGCGCCCCAAAACCCGCTACGCCGTGGTTTCCCGGGGGTTCACGAAATCTGAAGCCCGGATTGACGGGAACTCAAGCGATTGGGCCTGAGTGTACGGGGTCTGACACCGTGAGTTGGCTCGACGCGTGGTAGCCACGAGTGCTCAGGGGAGGCGCGGACGCGAATCCCTCAGCCAAGACCGATACGTCCGACACGCTAAGCACATGCTGCGGGAGGAGTTAGATCAACGTGGATAAAAAGAACAAATCCTTCTCCCCGTACTTCACGGAGTCTGACGCCGAGCAGGTCCGGGCAGCGTTCCTGGTTGCCGGTCACCTCGAAGGACATACGTCCATCACGGAATTCATCGAGGCAGCAACCATGCGCGAAGTCAGGCGCCTGCAGCGCAAGTACAACGCCGGCAAGAAATGGCCGGGCGTCCCGGCCGGAGCACTCCGTCGCGGACGACGCACCAGGGAAGAAATCCGCCGGCAAAACGCCGAACCGACGTAGTGAATGCCTTCTAAAAGCTGCCATTCTGACGCCATCCTCTAGAAGTTTGATGTCTTCAATGCGCTGCATCAATGTGATCGGCCGCTCCGTCTGGCGGTTAATTCCGACACTGGACCAGCGGTTAGAGCCTCGGGTGAGAACGCCTGGCCGTGACGTCGGGCAATCCTGACGAAGGTCAGAAAATCGCCACGGAAGACCTGCATGTGAGCTACCAAAGCCGTGGATTCCTGGCACTGGACCAAACAGTTGGTATTTGGGTTGACTCGCGTCTATTTCCGCTTTGGTGAACATTACAGTTTTTGTCATGCGTGGAAGCGGATAAAAAGCTTGCTTACTATTCGCGGGTAATTTAGCCTCGTCCCATCATTGGTCTCGAGGCTTCGGGCTTTCGTGCATGGGCGGCCCTGCGGTCTGTTTCGTAGAAAGTTCTGTGGGGGATGACTATTGTCCGGAGCCGGCGCAAGCCTGCCTTTTTCCAGCCCGTTTCCGTCGGTTTCCTGACTTTAAGGATCCTTATTGCCGCGATTGTCGCGGCCGCGCTTGGCGTGTACGGGCTCAGCGCCCCGGCATTCGCCGCCCCCGCTTCCACAGGTTCGGGGCCGCTTGCGTCTTCGTCGGTCCGGGCGCCGGCGCTGGCGCCGATGCAGTCCACCCCGTCGGTGCAGGCCGGTGTGTTCGTCCCGGTGCAGGGCAGGGCGGTGGATACCCGCAGCGGCCTGGGCGGGATCACCGGACCGGTGGCCGCCGGCACCTGGTACCCGTTCCAGATCCTGGGCCAGGCCGGGGTCCCGGCCACAGGTGTCGCCACGGTCCTGGTGAACCTGACGATCGTGGGCGGCACGGCACCGAACGCCGCGCAGCTCGTGCCGAACTCGGGCCGCCACCATGAGACCACGGTGCTGTTCTCTGGTGCCGGGGACACGATCTCGAATTCGGCCGCGATCGCGGTCGGCAGCGACGGGAAGCTCGCTCTCTACTCCAGCACTTCGCAGCAATTCATCGTCGACGTGCAGGGCTATTACACCTCGGGCAGTACGCCGGCCCCGGGCGGCTTCGTGTCCGTGCCGACGTCCCGGGTGATCGACACCCGCGACGGGACCGGTTTTCCGGCCGGTGCCTGGACCGGGACGGCGGTCAAGTCCGTGACGCTGAAGAGCAAGGGCGGTGTCCCGGACACGGCGGGGGCGGTCTTCGCCAACATCACGGTCATCAGCACCGACGCGTCCAACCCTGTCTTCGCCACGCTTCCCGGGGACGGGTTCGCCCAGGGCGGTAACCCCGGGACATCGATCAATTTCCGCGGCAACCAGACCACCGCGATCGGCGCGGTCCTGCAGATGAATGCCGCAGGCGTGGTGGACATCAAGCATTACATGTCCGTCACCCCGGGGGTGAACGTGCTCATCGACATCCAGGGCTATTTCGACGGGCAGGTCTCCACGAGTTCCTTCACGACGGTCGAGTCCCGGATCTATGACTCCCGCGTGGCACCGAATACCGCGATCCCCGCCAACACCACGGTCGAGGTCCAGATCGGCGGGGTCGGGGGCCTGCCCGCGGCCTCGCCCAATGTCGCCGGCGTCATGATGAACATCACCCCGCTCTCCACAGGGTTCGGGTAACTGCGCGTCTGGCCTTCGGATGAGGCCGAACCGAACCTGAGCACCGTCAATTACAGTTCGGACTCCGCCTCGAACGTCGTCGTGGTCCGGCCCAGCGCGAGCACGGGCAAGATCAAAATCTTCAACTCGGGCGGCAGTTCGGTGAATGTCATCATCGACTCCCAGGGCTGGTTCGCCAACGCCAACCTTCTGCCCCCGGTAACCGCCAACGGGACCGGTTCCGGTTCCCGGGGCAGCGCCTCCATGATCACCCACAGCCTCAGCGATTCCTCCGCTCTCGCTCTGAACCCGACCAGCGGCAACGTCGTGCTCACCGGGCAGCTGTTCAACATCCGCGGCATCGGCCAGGACGTGAACGTCGCCTGGCGTTACAACAGCAAATACGACCAACGGCCCACCCTGTCCATGGGACGGCTGGAGAGTGCGCTGCGGATCGATCCGGCCACCTCGAACGTGATCTACACGGCCCCGGACGGTGGCTGGTACACCTTCGTCCTCTCAGGCTCCACCTACACGATGCCTCCGGGACTGAACGCCTCCCTGACCAAGATCTCCACCGCCGAGTACCAGCTGCGGTTCAACGACACCGGCATCACCAACGACTATCAGTCCGACGGCATCAACTTCACGCTCTTGGACTCGTTCGATGCGAACATCCTCAACCCGAACGTCGTGGACTACTACTACAGCAACGGGCTGCTCACCCAGACCTCGGACACCCAGGGCCGGTTCATCACCTACGCCTACAACGACCCCAACAACCTCAACCAGCCCTCGGCCATCACCGACAATTCCCTGAACCGGACCGTGAACATCGAATACGGCGGCGGGACGGGACGGATGTCCAAGATCACCGACGCCACCGGCGCTGTGACCACCTTCGCCTACACTAACGGCAAACTCACCTCCATCACCGACGGCCGCACCAACACCACCGTCCTGGCCTACGCGGCCGACAATTGGGTCTCCACCATCACCTACGGCTCCGGTTCGTCCGCAGCGGCGACCTGGACCGTCAGCCACAACGCCGACTCGTCCCTGTCCTACCTGACCGACCCGAACAGCAAACAGGCCACCTACACCCTGGACAGCACCAAGACCCGGGTCCTGACCACCACGGACCCCAACGGACACACCGCCTCGGCCACCTTCGACGGTCACGACAACCGCCTCACAACCACCGACGGGCTGGCCCACACCACCACATCCACTTTCGATGCCAACAACAACCTGACCAAAATCACCTCCCCGGCTGTCGGCACAGCAGGCGCGGAGGTCTCCTTCGCCTGCCCCACAGCTACCGGCGATCCGCTGCTGAACCACCGGCCCAACGGCACAACCAGCACCGAAGGCAACACCAGCACCATCCAATACGACGCGAACACCAAGTACCCGTCAAAGATCCTGACCCCCGGCAACGCCGGCGGCACCCCGCAACGCTTCTACCAGGCAGACGCGCTCGGAACCACCTGTGGCGCCAAGCCCGGCGAGTTGTGCCGCTCCACGGACGGCAACGGCAACACCACCACCTACGGTTACGACACCGCCGGAAACCCCGTCACCGTCACCCCGCCGCTTCCACTGGGGGCGACCACCTACACCTACGACGCGGCCGGGCGGGTCGCCACGAAGAAGGACGGCAACAACCAGACAGCGACCTACAGCTACGACGCCAACGACCGGCTGACCCAGATCCGGTTCGGCACCACCTGCGTCGCCGCGACCTGCGTGGCCTACACCTACGACGCCGACGGGAACCTCACCCAGCGGGTCGACGCCGCCGGAACCACCACCTACACCTGGGACGCCCAAAACAGGGCTCTCACCAAGACCATCGGCGGGACCACCACCACCGTCACCTACGACGGCGCCTCGAACATCCTCACCTTCACGGACCCGACCGGGACCGTGGGATACGCCTACGACGCCGCGAACCGGCTCGTGTCCCTTGCCGAGCCCGGCGGATCCTGCCCCGCCACGCCCGCCTACCCGAACAGCACCAAATGCACAGGATTCGGCTACGACAACAACAACCGCCGGACCACTACCAGCTACCCGAACGGGGTCACAAACACCACCGTCTACGACAACGCCGGCCGGACCACCAGCATCACCGCCAAAAACAGCGGCGGCACCGTGCTGGACTCACGTGCCTACACCTACACGCTCAACGGGACCAAGGACGGTGCCCTCCGCAAGACCATGACCCCTAACGGCAGCCTCGCCACCACCTACACCTACGACCCGGTCAACCGGCTCACCTCCGCGGTCACCGGAACGTCCACCGAGACCTGGGCTTACGATTCCAACAGCAACCGCACCCAGGCCACCAAGACAGGTGCCGCGACCGTGTACGCAGCGTTCAACGCCGCCGACCAGCTCTGCTGGACCGGGGCCAGCACTGGAACCTGCACCACAGCACCCACCGGCGCAACCAGCTACGTCTACGACGCCAACGGCAACACCACCACAGCCGGCGCCGCCACCCAGGCCTACAACACCTTCGACCAGCTCAGCAGCTACACCTCCGGCACCACCACGAACTTCAGCTACGCGGGTCCACGGAACGACGAACGCACCACCGCCGGTTCAACCAGTTTTCTCAACGGGACCATCGGCATCAGCCAGCAAACCACCGCAGGAGGGAACACCTCGTTCATCCGCGACCCGCAGGGTAACTTGATCAGCATGCGGACCGGCGCCGGGGCCAGCTTCTACTACACGATGGACGCTCTCAGCTCCACATTCCTGCTCACCGATAGCACACAGACCGCAGCCGCAAGCTACGCCTACGACTCCTGGGGAAACACCACCGCCACAGGCGCTCAAGCCGCCACCAACCCCTGGCAATACGCCGGAGGCTACAAAGACACTACCGGCTACACCAAATTCGGCGCCCGCTACTACGACCCCACCACCGGCCGCTTCACCCAACCCGACCCCTCAGGACAGGAAGCCAACCGCTACGCTTACGTCGGCTGTAACCCCATCAATGCCACAGATCCGACAGGACTTGACGGATGGGACTGCGTGATCGGCTGGGGGCTCACCGTGCTCGGCACCGGATTTCTTATCGCCGCTGCCTTCACAGTCCCAGTCGCCACGCTGACCTTCGGATTAACTGCGGTGGCTTACCTTGGGGGCCTTTGGACGGCAGCACGTGCCTGCGGGACCATATAGGGAAGGACGAGCCCATGATAATTTGGCGAATCGGATGGGGGCTGATGTGTGCGCTTAGCATCTTCCTCTTCCTCAGAAATGATGCCTTGGACATCAGGATCGCCTGCGCTGTCGTCCTGGTTATATCAGTGATCATGGTCTTTAGAGGTCCAGGGAAGCGGGATAAACCTGATCGGCGAGGAACACGAAAATGATCTACCGACCCTGAACGGTGGAACGCCATTTAGAATGGACGCTTCTGAGGAAGTCCAAAGTACTTTGAATCGCTGCAATGATATCCTGTCACGCCAGTCTTTTTGTCTTCCTCCTTGTGCTCGCCACCGGGCGCTTTGAACTGATTTATGCCCCGGATTCCCACTGGTCCTTGGCGTGGTTATTTTGCTGATTAAGCCCAGACCAGATCGAAGAGATGGTTTGGCTCAGCTGTGTTCTACGCTTTCGAAGCCAAGTCCGGACAGACTCCTGGCATGATTGCTGAGTCCCGGGCTCAGTAGTCTGGAGGCCGACCGAGTGCGAAAAGCTTTGAACAGGGGAGTAGGCGCCGAAGGCCTTCGTTAGTTCTGCAGGCGCGGTGGAGCTAGCCCGGCAGGGAAGGTCAGGCGTTAGAGTTCCGGGTGGGTCAGGACGAAGGAGTAACGGCTGGCGCCGGCGATGCTGAGTCCGAACAGGTCGCAGAGGCGGCGGAGGTCGCCGCCGCTTGCGTGCAGTTCGTGGAGGATCCGGTCTTCGCGGGCTTCCTGAGGCGTCATGCCCATGGAGGTGGTGATCCATTGGACGCCGACCGGGGAGGTATCGAGCGCGGTGCGTCTGCTGATGAATACGTGGGGGTTTCTGGTCATGGGCCAGCGGTGTTCCCGGTAGGACAGCCAGGCAGCCAGGCGGTCCCGGACCGGCTGCGGAAGCGGGATGGTGCGGTCCTGGAGGTGGAGGCGCCCGTCGTGGATGTCGGTCAGTTGCAGCTTGCGCAGCTGGCCGGATCGCAGCCCGTGGAAGGCCACGATCGCTGTGAGGGCGGCCCGGGCCGGGTCCTCGGAGTTGAACGCTTCGCGCAGCACGGCTGCGGGCATGGGCATGGGGTGTCGGGTTTCGTGGGTGCCGGTGCGTATCCGGCCGATCGGGTTGAAGAAGATGACGCGGTGGCTTTTGAGGACGCGGAACAGGCAGCGCAGTCCCTGCCCCATTCTGGCGCGGGGGTTGCCGGAGCCGGGGAGGACATCCCTGACGTCTTCCGTGGTGAGTTCGCGGAGGGTGGTGTGTCCGGACGCAGCCCAGGCGTGCAGGGCCGGCAGGGACCAGCGCAGGTACAGGCGGATGGTTTGTTCCGACCGGGGCTTGCTGCGGGGAGGGGTGCTGCTGCCATTGGTCATCACCGCGTACCAGCGGCTGAGCTCGCTGCGCATTTGTTCGGGCAACTCTGCGACGGCGGTGTTGAACCACTTGTCCACGGCGGGTTCGCGGTCGTCCTCGAGCAGGCCTGCTGCCGCACACACTTCCAGCAGCCGCAAGGTATTGGTTCCGATTTGCTGCAGGCCGAGGATGTCGGTGGCGCGCAGGGGCGCGCCTGGTGTGTCTTGCAGGCCGAGGGCGATGGTGAGTCCGCGGCGGGCGCCCTTGGTTGCAGTATGGCTCCACCCGTGCTTTTGGGCGTGGCCGATGAGGAACTCCTCCAGGAAGGCGGCCATTGCCGGTTCGGCCGGAGCGGGGAACCCGTGGATTCGGCCGTTCTTCACGTCGCGCGTTGCGGGGAACAGTACGAGCTGGCGGTGGGTGACAGCCGTGAAGGTCGGGACCGGTTCGGTAGCGGGTTGTGTTCGGCGTTGCCGCCGGGTGCCGAGCCGTTGCCCTGCACTGGCGTGGCGGAGGTTGGCCAGGAACAGCTGCTGGCCGAATCTGTTGGCTGCCAGCAGGTCGGCTCCGTTTTTCCTCCCTCCGGCGGCGATGAATTGGTTCCAGCAGAGCCGGCACGCCTGATCGTCATTGACGGCAACCACCATGCCGCAGGCCCGGCAGGTTCCTTCGGCGTACTTTTTTCGCCAGAACTTGCAGGCCTTGCAGAGCCACTGGTTGATCCTTCCCACACCCCAGGCGTGGCAGTCCCTGCACGAGGACACCGGTTGAGGTGCGCTGCGATGGCAGCGGTCACAAAGCCCTGCGGAGTAGTAGCCATCAGTGCGCGCGCAACGCCGGCACGGCGGCGGGACGAACGGGCCGCCGGGCATGCAGTCGTAGCAGAACTTCGTCCGGCGCGGGTAGCTCCATGCGACCGGCTGCAGGCCACAGACGCTGCAGGGGCGCGGCTCGCTGGATCCCCTCACGCCGGAGGTTTGGAGCGGTTGCGCCCGAGCCGGGGAACCACCGCCGGCGGGGCTCCGGCTGATGAGGCTTCGGCCAGCTTCGGGCGTGCCGCGGCAACCTTCTCAGGTTCGCATATCAGCAGCTCCGTGGGTGAGCAGTTGAGCACTGCGCAGATGACGTCGAGGTCTTCGAGCCGGATCGTGGTCGGTGTCCCGGTCCAGAGCCCGGACATTTTGCCCGTGCTGATCTCCAGGCCGGCATCGGCAAGCCGACGACGCAGCTCTGTCGATTTCCAGATCCCGCGCTCCGCGGCGACCATTCGTAGATTCCAACGCATTGTGTCACTCTCCTGTCAGCCGGGCAGCCACGCGTTCGTTCGCGACCGCCCAGGCATGGTCGACGTGGTCGGCATGGACGTGGATATATCGGGTGGTGGTCGACAGCCATTCATGTCCGAGCAGTTCCTGGACCGCTTTCAGGTCCAAGCCCCGAGCATAGAGGGACGACGCGCAGTAGTGCCGCAGTCCATGCGGACTCAGCCGTCCCTGCCACGACGGCAGCCAACGCTGGACCGCGTCGGCCAGCCCGTCCCGCAGCGCATCATCACCGGCCCGTGCGCGGCCTCCGGTATGCCGATCGCGCCGCTCACTCGGAAACAGCGGCGCGTTCGGATTCAGGTAATCATCGCCGAACTGGTGGCGCACGTCCGTCAACCACCACTCCAGCAACGTGTCGACGGAATTGATCGCAGGAACAATGCGCGGTTTCGGGCCGCGGCCGCGGCTGCCCTTCCCGAACCTGACATGGAGCTTGCCGTGCTCACCGAGATCGGGGCGCCAGTCCTTGATATCGAGCATCACCGTCTCGTTGATCCGCAGCCCTGCGCGGCGCCACAACGAGGCCGCAAGATAATCGCGGGCAGCGGGCAGGTACTTTCGTGCATCGGGCAAAGCATCACGCCACTGCGTGAAGAGAGCCTCAACCTCCGGGTCGCTGGGCGGGATCCGGGTAGCCACGAACGACGAGCTGGAGGGGCGATTGAACTCGTCAATAGGCTGCGTGACCACGTATCCGGTCAGGGCATGGATGTCACCCTGATATCGGGCGATCAGGAAGTCGAAGAACCTGGCAAGCGTACCGGTCTTGCTTTCCCGGGTGGACCGCGCTTGTTGCCGTTCATGCCGCAGATGGGTCAGGAACCGGTCGGCATCAGACGGCGAGGCCGTCCAAAGAGGCTGCCCAATGAAACGGGCGAACTCAAAGATCACAGAACGCTCGGTCCTGACGAATCCGTCCGTGACGCCCGAGCCGATTTGGGCAAGGGCAAACTGATCGACCAGTTCCTGTTCAAAGTCCTCCTCGTCCTGGGACGAACGCAGAGCCCTGCTGAACCCGATGGAGCGGACGGAAGCAAGCACCATCACGCGTCCCTGGGTTCGACAATACTCCGCACTGATCATGAATATCACGGAAGGTTCAGGAATCATGAAAATATGTCAAACATCTGCACTAGGTCCGAAGCGGGGGAGATTGGCGTATATCCGCGCGGAACATGACCGTCTGTTCTTCCGTGAGAACTGACGGGATTCGGGATAGGATTCGGCGCGAAACCGCTCATCGCCGCCCGCAACATTCTCTCCGATCGCCAGTTCGACGCGCTGATCACGCGCGCCACCGGCCTGCCACGCGACTGAGCTTGCGTGTCCCGGCAACGTCTCGGTCATTCCCACCCCGGACACACACTCGAGTACCCAGGAGCACGGCCGACAAGATGACGCACAAGAACGCGCCGCTGACTCCCGAGGGTCGCAAGCGCCTTGTCGAGCGCTGCCGCACCCGGCCGATCGCGCACGTGGCCGCCGAGATGGGCATCCCGCGGGCCACCGCGTCGAAGTGGGTGACCCGCTATCGGAAGTTCGGCGAACTCGGGCTGCTTGACCGCTTCCCGCATCGCCTTCGAGCTCCGCGAGAACGGAACCCGAGCCAGCCGGCGCACGATCACCCGGCACCTGACACTGCTCGAATTGAACCGCCGCCGGTTCATCGACCCGAGCGGCGAGACGAACCGGGCGGCCAAGACGATCGTTGCCAAGCATCCCGGTCACATGATCCACCTGGACGTGAAGAAGGTCGGGCGCATCCCCGACGGCGGCGGCTGGCGCGCGCACGGCAAGACAGCCCCGAGGCCAAGGCCGCAGCCCGCGCGAAGACACGCGGGGGCGCGAGCCGGTTACGCGTACCTGCACTCCGCGATCGACGGGCACACGCGCCTGGCAAACATCGAGCCGCTCGAGAACGAGCAGGGTCCCACCGCCGTCGCATTCTTGAATCGCGCCCGCGATTGGTGCGTCAAGCACGGGATCGTGAAGATCGAGCGGATCATCACCGACAATGGCTCCTGCTACCGCTCCAAAGCGTTCGCGGCTGCCCTGGATGGTGCCGAGCATCGGCGGACGAAGCCGTACACGCCCAAGCACAACAACGGGTTCTGCGCTTCCAGGCTCAATATGGTCGAGGCTGCATAGATAATTGTCCTGGGCGGACCGTGGCGTCGCCCGAATTGGAGTTGGTGACATGATTGCGGAGATCGTTATTCAGGTGGTCGTGGAGCTGATCCAGGGATGGTTCGATGGGCGGGCGACGCCCCGCGTCCGAGTCTTGCGGGCGCTGGATCTGTCCAGGAAGTCCAGCCTGTCGCGCCAGCAGAGAGAATTCGGGGAGATGTGGCTCACTTACGGATTGGGGCATCTCCCCGACCTTGGGCTTGAACCCCGGGCCAGGGAGATTCGGGAAGGGTTGATGCGTGTTGAACGCTTCCCCTGGGAGGGCAGGTAGCGTTCTTCGGATGGCCTGTAGACCCGCCGAGTTTCTAGGGAAGAATCTGTTCAGGCGGTGAACTGAGGTACGCGAGACCGCCGGCCGGCGTTGGCTCGTGTTGGAACTGTGCCAACAGCTGCTCATGAAGCATTTCCCGGAGGATTACGAGCACTGCGGAGGCGGCTTCGGAGAGGGGATCATGATTGGCCGTGCACAATGCGATTTTGCTTTGCAGTGACGGACTGACGATCCGATGGGAGGTGAAGCCCTGCCCCGGGAACAGAGCCTCGACGGCCGACTTGGGGAGCACAGTGGCTCCGAGGTTGGCGCGGAGGAGACTGCCCAATGACGGTAGTGAGCCGACCTCCCCGACGAGGCGCAGGTCGAGGCCCTTTTCACGCCATACCTTTTCCACCAGCTGTCGGATCGTGTGATCGCGGCCGGGAAGAAACACCTCCACTTTTGAGGCTTCTTCTGCCGTGACTGTTCCATCTTCCTGGGTGGCGATCTCTACAGCCGGGTTGGTTACCAGGTGAAGGTCCTCGACGATCATGGTGGTAAAGCGAACCCCACGGGCTTCGCTTGGCTCATAGATGAGGGCCATGTCGAGCTTGCCGCTTTTCACCGCTTCGCTCAATGCCCCGCCGACGCTCTCTGTCAGGTGAAGCGAAATGTCGGGGTAGCGCTTCCTTACCTCTTGGACGATTCGCGGTGTGAGGCTCGGGACGATGCTATCTGGCGCGATGGCGATTGAAACGTGGCCTGACGGTGCGCCTCCGGCTTTGGCTATGTCTTGCCGGGCTTCCTCGACCAGGCGAAGAATCGTCTGGGCGTGGCGGTAAAGGGTGTGGCCGGCAGCGGTCGGCTCAATGCCTTGTTTGCTGCGAATAAGCAGCCGCTGTTTGAGTTCTTTCTCAAGGACTGAAACCTGTTGACTGAGCGCCGGTTGGGCGACGTGGAGAGCCGATGCGGCCTTCGTGATACTTCCGGCGTCCACGATCGTGACAAAATACTCCAACTTCCGCGTGTCCACAGTTCCCTTCCTTGAACAGCCGATTGGCGGCCAGCTGGCCCATTGGCTAGCTGGCCGCCGCCTGTCGCCATCGTGATGGTCGACTATGGCTCACGCCGAGGAGTATCCGTTACTTCTCTGCGCCCGGCTTAGCTGCTAGATCATGCGTTGTCATGCTCCTACTGTCGCGGCAGCGACRGCGGCGTTCTCCTGCTCGCTCTGGTGCACCTCGTCGAGTTCTTTCAGGGTGTACTTGCCGGTTTCCTTGGCGGTGAGCGCGGCGATTCCGGCGAAGACCATGAATCCGAGTGCGACCATGGACGGGCCGACCCAWCCCTTGAGGTCGGCGCCGGCGAGGGCTGTCGAGAGAACGGGGCCGATGACACCCGAGATGGCGAAGCCGATCTGGGTGCCGAGGGCGAGCCCGGAAACGCGCAAGCGGCCGGGGAACATCTCAGCGAAGAACGAGGGCCAGGACGCGTTGACCATCGAGTAGAAGAAGGCGTAGTTGATGATGCCGAACAGGAAGATCAACGCCCAGTTGCCGGTGGTGATCGACCAGAGGTAGGGCACCATGGTGATGCCTACGCCGATGGTTCCGCTGAGGAACATGGTCTTGCGCCCGATTTTGTC
>NZ_SMRU01000004.1 GCF_004354015.1 Arthrobacter terricola | reverse complement strand
CCACGCCCGCGGTCGTCGCGCATGCCGCGGGTGACCTGCGCATCGAGGACATCGAACTTGCGGCACCTGCTGCCGATCAGACCGTCGTCGAGATCGCCTACGGCGGGATCTGCGGTTCGGACCTGCACTACTGGCTCCATGGAGCAGCGGGCGAATCGATCCTGAAGGCGCCCCTGGTGCTCGGACACGAGATCGTGGGCACCGTGGTGCAGCAAGCGGCCGACGGAACCGGTCCGGTGGCCGGGACCCCGGTGGCGGTCCACCCGGCCACCCCGGGCCCGGGTGCTGCGAAGTACCCCGAGGACCGGCCGAACCTGTCCCCGGGCTGCACCTACCTTGGCAGCGCGGCACGCTTCCCGCACACCGACGGGGCCTTCAGCCGTTACGCGGCCTTGCCCTCCCGGATGCTCCGGCCCCTTCCCGCAACGTTGGGCCTGCGCACTGCCGCCCTCGTGGAACCGGCCAGCGTCGCCTGGCACGCCGTATCCCGTGCGGGCAATGTGGCAGGCAAGACCGCGCTCGTGATCGGAAGCGGGCCGATCGGTGCGCTGGCAGTCGCTGTCCTGAAGCGGGCGGGTGCGTCCCGGATCGTGGCCGTGGACATGCACGACAAGCCGCTGGAGATTGCCCGCGCGGTCGGCGCCGACGAGGTCCTCAAGGGCGACGACGCCGAGGCGATCGCGGCGGTGGAAGCCGACGTCGTGATTGAATCCTCCGGCAGCCACTTTGGCCTGGCATCGGCCATCAAGGGCGCCGTGCGCGGCGGCAAGGTGGTCATGGTCGGGTTGCTGCCCTCCGGTCCCCAGCCGGTCTTCATCTCCCTGGCGATCACGCGCGAACTCGAACTGCTCGGCTCGTTCCGTTTCAACGACGAGATCGACGACGTCATCACCGCCCTCGCGGACGGCTCGCTCTACGTCGACCCCGTGGTCACGCACGAATTCACCCTGGACAATGGCCTTGAAGCCTTCGAAGTGGCCAAGAATTCCGCCGAGTCAGGCAAAGTCCTCCTGAACTTCGGTCCGGTCGCGTAGGGTTCGCTGGCTTTTGACCGTGTGGGCGGCGCTGGCGTTCCTTGTCAGCGCCGCTCGACCGGAACAAACACCCTCGGCTGGCCTGCCCAGCCGGGGGACAGGTCCGCGATGGTCTCGCGCATGATGCTCGACGAGGCCTCGCGCGCCTTGTCGCCGTCGCCATCGCTGATGGCTTGAGCCACTTCCACATGCCATTGCAACGCGGCTTCCTTGGGGTGCTCGGGCATGAGTCCGTGGACCGTCCGGCCTGTGAGTGTCTCGGTGACCTGGCCGATCAGGTTGGCGAACATCTCATTGCCGGAGCCCGAGAGCACCAAGGCGTGGAAGCGGATGTCGAGTTCCAGGAAGGTGGCCATATCGCCGGCCCGGCCGGCCTCGCGCATGGCCAGGGAGATCTCCACCAATTCGCTCCGCAAGGTGCCGGGAGCGTTTTCCGCTGCAAGTTCCGCTGCCGCGGGCTCGACGGCGAAACGGAGTTCGGCGAGCGAGCGCAACTGGGCGCCGCGTCCTTCGCCGGCCAAACGCCAGCGGATGACCATGGGGTCGAAGGGGTTCCACCGGTGTGCCGGAAGCACCCTGATGCCAACCCGTTTGATGGTCTCCACCAGTCCGAGGGACTGCAGCACTCTGACGGCTTCCCGGACCACAGATCGCGACACCTTGAGCTCGTCCTCGAGGTGTTCGGCCAGCATGACGTGGCCGGTTGGGAGCTTTCCGCTGACGATCCGGGTGCCCAAATGCTCGATGGCGCGGAAGTGGAGACTGGTTGACATAGTCGTAAGCATAATGGCGCCGCCAGGCGCCACCGGGCGCCGTCCACGAGTATCGGCTCCGCACGGGACGGTCTCCGCACATAGACTCTTTTGTGACGCGGGGCGTTCCGAAACGTGGACAGCAGCTTCCCAGGATGCCGATTAAATACGTATGGTTTATTCCAGCTGTTGCTTTGGAAAACGTTTCCTCGCGCTGAGCAGGACTCGATGCACACGAAGAATTGGAGTTTTGATGTCTGCACATATTGGTGTGACTGGCCTTGCAGTGATGGGCGCCAACTTGGCGCGCAACCTGGCTCGCAATGGTTTTACCGTTGCTTTGCACAACCGTTCCGTGGAAAAGACGGATGCGTTGTTGGCCAAGCATGGTTCCGACGGGGACTTCATCCGTACGGAGAGCCTGCAGGAGCTCGTGGATTCCTTGGAGAAGCCGCGGCGGGTGCTGATCATGGTCAAAGCCGGCAAGCCGGTGGACGCAGTAATTGATCAGTTGGTGCCGTTGCTGGAACCGGGCGACATTGTGATCGACGCCGGTAACTCCCACTACGAGGACACGCGCCGCCGCGAAGCAGCCCTGGCGGAGAAGGACCTGCACTTCGTGGGCGTCGGGGTTTCCGGCGGTGAAGAGGGCGCTTTGAACGGCCCCTCGATCATGCCGGGCGGCTCGCGTGAATCCTACGACGCTTTGGGCCCGTTGCTGGAGAAGATCTCCGCGAAGGTCGACGGGCAGCCGTGCTGCGCCTGGATCGGCACCGACGGAGCCGGCCACTTCGTGAAGATGGTCCACAACGGCATCGAATACGCCGACATGCAGGTCATTGGTGAAGCCTTCGACCTCCTGCGTTCGGGTGCGGGCATCGAACCCGCCGAGCAGTCCAAGATCTTCGCCGAGTGGAACAAGGGCGAGCTTGCCTCGTTCCTGATTGAAATCTCCGCCGAGGTCCTGGGCCACGTGGACGCCAAGACGGGCAAGCCGTTCGTGGATGTCGTCGTGGATGCCGCTGGCCAGAAGGGCACCGGACGCTGGACCGTGATTTCGGCCCTCGAGCTGGGCTCGCCGGTCTCCGGCATTGCGGAGTCCGTCTTCGCCCGTGCGCTGTCCTCCCAGGCCGAACAGCGCAAGCTGGGCCAGGAACTGCTCGCCGGTGAGGAAATCGCCGTCGAGGTTCCGGAGAACTTCGTCGAGGACGTCCGCCAGGCGCTCTACGCCTCCAAGCTGGTCTCCTACGCCCAGGGCCTGGACATGCTGACCTCCGCCGCGAAGGAATACGGCTGGGAGCTGAAGCTGGACGAGATCGCTTCGCTGTGGCGTGGCGGATGCATCATCCGTGCCGAACTCCTGAAGGAAATCACCAACGCCTACGCTGCCGAGCAGAAGCCGGCGAACCTGCTGTTCGCCCCGGCCTTCACCAAGGCAATCGCCGAAGCGCTGCCGGCTTGGCGCCGCGTCGTGGCCACCGCCGTGCAGCTTGGCATCCCGGTACCGGTGTTCTCCTCCTCGCTGGCCTACTACGACGGACTGCGCCGCAAGCGCCTGGCCGCCGCCGTGATCCAGGGACAGCGCGACCTCTTCGGAGCCCACACCTACGGCCGCGTGGACGCCGAAGGAACCTTCCACACCCTCTGGAGCGAAGACAAGTCCGAAATTTCGGCCGTCGACACTCACTGACGCACATTTGGAGGAGTGGAGCGGGCTGCCCCGCTCCACTCCTGACAAGGCCGGTGCTTCCCCGATACTGTGGGAGGCGCCGGCCTTTGCCGTACGCTGCAAAGTCGGCCGGGCCTCAACCGTTCGCAGACAAGGAGCAGTCCATGCCGAAACGAGTAGCATTCGTGACAGGTGCATCAACCGGAATCGGTTTCGAGTCGGCCCTGCGGCTGCGCAAGGCCGGACTCCTGGTCTACGCGGGTGCCCGAAGGGTCGAACGGATGGAGCCCCTGAGGGCTGCCGGGATCAAGGTGTTGTCCCTCGATGTCACCGAAGAAGACTCCATGCGGGCCGCGGTGGATCTCATCCTTGCCGAGGAGGGACGGATCGATGTCCTTGTGAACAATGCCGGCTACGGATCCTATGGTTCGCTCGAGGAGGTACCGCTGGACGAGGGGCGCCGCCAATTCGAGGTCAATGTCTTCGGGCTCGCCAGGCTGAGCCAATTGGTGGTTCCCGCGATGCGGGCCGCCGGGTCCGGCCGGATCGTGAATGTCTCCTCCATCGGCGGCAAAATGTACGAGCCCCTGGGCGCTTGGTACCACGCGAGCAAATTTGCGGTCGAGGGCCTCAGTGATTCGCTGCGCCTTGAGTTGAAGCCGCACGGGATCGATGTCGCCATCATTGAGCCTGCCGGTACGGACACCGAATGGGGCACGATCGCCGGTGAGGGGTTGCTGGCGGTTTCCGGTGAAGGTCCGTACAGGGAGCAGGCGCGCGTTGTCGCGGCGGCCTTGGCGTCGACGTCGGGAACTGCTCTTTCCACGCACCCGCGGACCGTGGCGGGAGCAGTGCTCCACGCCGCCACGGCACGTCGGCCCAGGACCCGATACCCGGTGGGCAGGGGAGCCAGGACCATTCTGGGTTTGCGGCGCATCCTTCCGGACCGCGCCTTCGACGCGGTCTTCTGGAACGCCTACGTTCGCTTTTCCGGCTAGATCCGGTATTCGATGTAGTACTCGGCGGGGTCCACCGCCGGTTTGGTTTCGCTCTTGGCGTCGCGGTGGCGCCAGGTTGCAGGGACGCCTGTGATGATGGACTCCGGCGGAGCGTCTTTGACGACGACGGCGTTGGCACCCACGGCGCTGTCCGCGCCAATGGTGATGGGTCCAAGGACCTTCGCGCCGGCACCGATCGTGACGCGGTCTCCGATGGTGGGGTGGCGCTTGACCTTGGCCAAGGAGCGGCCACCAAGGGTGACGCCGTGGTAGATCATGACGTCTTCGCCGATTTCAGCGGTTTCGCCGATGACCACGCCCA
Source organism: Arthrobacter terricola (assembly GCF_004354015.1). Classification (GTDB taxonomy): domain Bacteria; phylum Actinomycetota; class Actinomycetes; order Actinomycetales; family Micrococcaceae; genus Arthrobacter; species Arthrobacter terricola. The sequence goes on along the minus strand of NZ_SMRU01000004.1, from coordinate 214,024 downwards.
TGCCGTGGTCGATGAAGAACCTCCGGCCGATGGTGGCTCCGGGGTGGATCTCGATTCCGGTCAGGAACCGGGCGAGTTGGGAGATAAGCCGCGCGGGGAACCGGAGGTCCGGGTTCTGCCACAACTTATGGGTCAGGCGATGCGCCCAGATGGCATGCAGCCCGGAGTACGCAAAAAAGTTCTCAAAGGAGCCCCGGGCCGCCGGGTCATGTGACCGGGCGGCCTCGAGGTCTTCCCTCAGCCTTGCGAAGAAGCTCACAAAGACCTTTCTACAGGAAATGAAAGAAAGCGGTGGAGCGGAGTCCGCAATCAGCCGCGAATGTCGTCAAAAAGGACGGTGGAGATGTAACGTTCGCCGAAGTCGGGAACCACCGCAACAATGAGCTTGTCCTTGTTCTCGGGACGCTTTGCCAATTCCAAGGCCCCCCACACGGCCGCGCCGGCCGAGATGCCGCCGAGGATGCCTTCCTTGGTGCCGAGCGCACGGGCGGTGGCAACCGAGTCTTCGAGGGTGGCGTCCAGCACTTCGTCGTAGACGTTGGTGTCAAGGACTTCCGGCACGAAGTTCGCGCCGAGGCCCTGGATCTTGTGCGGGCCGGGAGCACCGCCGTTGAGGATGGGGGAGTCCTTCGGTTCAACGGCGACTACCTGGATTTCAGGCTTGCGCTCCTTGAGGACCTGCCCGACGCCGGTGATGGTACCGCCGGTGCCCACGCCGCCAACGAAGATGTCCACTGCGCCGTCGGTGTCCGCCCAGATTTCTTCTGCCGTGGTGGTGCGGTGGATCCAGGGGTTCGCTTCGTTGGCGAACTGCTGGGCCCAGATCGAGTTCTCGGTGTTGGCGACGATTTCCTGGGCCTTTTCGACGGCGCCACGCATGCCTTCGGAGCCCGGAGTCAGGACGATCTCGGCACCGTAGGCGCGAAGCATGACGCGGCGCTCGGTGGACATGGTCTCCGGCATGGTCAGGATGACTTTGTAGCCGCGGGCTGCGCCCACCAGTGCGAGCGCGATTCCGGTGTTGCCGGAGGTACCTTCGACGATGGTGCCGCCCGGCTTCAGCGCACCGGACTTCTCGGCGGCGTCGATGATTGCCACGCCGATGCGGTCCTTGACACTGTTGGCCGGGTTGTAGAATTCCAGCTTCACGGCAACCTGGGCTTCGAGGCCTTCGGTGAGCCGGTTCAAGCGGACCAAAGGGGTTCCGCCGATCAGCTGGGTGACGTCGTCGTAGATCCGTGCCATGTATTCATGCCTATTCTCTGAATTCGCTGAAATAGCTACTGCTGAGGTCAGCCTAACGAGCGGTGCTAAACGCTGCTACGCGCGGAGCCACGAAGAGTAATATTTCCTGGCTTTGGCGAGCTTTGGGTTGATGATGACCTGGCAATAGCCCTGTCCGGGGTACTTCGCGTAGTAATTCTGGTGGACCGCTTCGGCTTCGTAGAACTCCGGAAGCCGGACAACCTCGGTCACAATCGGCTTCGACCACAGCTCCTGGTTACGGAGGATGGCTTCTTCGAAGAGGATCTTCTCTTCCGTTGTGGAGTAGAACATCGATGAACGGTACTGGGTCCCGACGTCGTATCCCTGCCGGTTGAGCGTTGTGGGATCGTGCATGGCGAAGAACATGTCCAGCACGATGTCGGCGGGAATGGTGTCTTCGTCGAATGTCACGGCAACCACTTCCGCATGGCCGGTCATTCCGGAACAGACGTCGTAGTAGTCGGGGTTGCGGACGTGGCCGCCGGTGTATCCGGAGACGACGGACGTGACGCCCTTGGTCTTTTGGTAGACGGCATCAAGGCACCAGAAGCAGCCACCGCCAAGTACAAAGGTTTTCATGATCTCTTCAATGGCCGGGGACGCTGGATGATTCCCGCACAAACTTACGGGAGTATGACGTCGCACCCGCGTTGAGCGGTACCCGGTCTTGAAGCCGGAGGAGGGCGTACGCGTGTCCTTCCTCCGGAATGGGTAAGAATGGAAGGCATGGAAGCTGTAAACACCGCCGTTACTGATGCAGGGTCCGGGGAAGAGCCGGAAGACGGTGCAGCCGGAACGCCAGGAACGGGAATCCCGAACCTCGGCCAGGTGTTGCTTGCCGTGGAAGAGCTTTGGCCGGAGTCCCTCGCGGAAGAGTGGGACGAGGTCGGACTGGTGGCCGGACGCCCCGCCGCCGCGGTTTCCAAGATCATGTTCGCCGTGGACCCGACTCTCGAGGCGATCGATGAAGCCATCGAATGGGGTGCCGGGCTACTCGTCACGCATCACCCTTTGCTCCTCAAGGGAGTCACTTCGGTAGCGGCCACGAGCGCCAAAGGCCTGGCGGTGCATCGCCTTATCGAGTCGGGAACCGGCCTCCTGACCGTTCATACCAATGGCGATTCCGCCGTCGGCGGTGTTTCGGACGTCCTTGCTGACGCCTTCGGCCTGGAGAACGTGGTGCCCTTGGCTCCGGCGGCGCACGGACTGCCGGAAGAGGGCATCGGCCGGGTCGGGGACCTTCCCGAACTCATGACCCTGGGCGATTTCGCGGCACGTGTATTCGAAGTCCTGCCCGCCGTGGCCGGCGGAGTGCGGGTGGCTGGTGACAAGGACGGACTCGTGCGCCGTGTCGCAGTGTGCGGCGGGGCGGGAGACAGCCTCTTCGACGCCGTACGGGCAAGCCATGCCGACGTCTACGTCACGGCCGACTTGCGCCACCACCCCGCCTCGGAGGCCAGGGAGGCCGCCGTCGACAGCAGGCCGTACCTCATTGACGTATCCCACTTCGCGAGCGAATGGCTGTGGCTCCCGGCGGCGGCCGAAGCCCTCGGCAATGTGCTCACCGATCAAGGGCACGAGGTGGAGATCCGGGTCGCTACCACCAACAGTGATCCGTGGGACTTCATTCTGACTCCCGCCGGCGACTAGAGTCGAGAAACGGGCCGTTGGCCCGGCCGGAGTGAAGTTCACCCGGCGCGATCAAGCGGAGGTAAGCGCGTGGCCAAGGCAGCACCGGCGGAACAGTTGAAATTGCTTGAGCTGCAGGGGTTGGACGCCAAGCTCAAATCGCTGGCCAATCGCCGTCGTGTTTTGGAAAACGATCCCCGCATCGTCGATCTGCAGGACGCCCTTACAATTGCCAACGGGCAACTGGGGACCGCCAAACTGGCCGTCCACGACGCCGAAGCCGAGCTGCGTAAGTCCGAGTCCGACGTCGAGCAGGTCGCCGGCCGCATCGAGCGGGACGAGGCCCGGTTGAACAGCGGCACGGGGCTTTCGAAGGACTTGGTCGCGCTGCAGAACGATATTGCGTCGTTGAACAAACGCCGCTCCGACCTCGAAGACGTCGAGCTGGAAATCCTCGAACGGCTGGACTCCCTGCGGGGGAGCCAAGCTGCCCAACAGCAGATTGTCGACGACATCCAGGGTTCTTTTTCCGGGATCCGTGCGGAACTTGACCAAGCCATAGCGGAGATTGCGGCCGAGGAAGCTGCCTTCCACGCCGAGCGGAGCAGCTTCGCCGAAGGTCTCGACGCCGGCATGCTCGCGATCTACGAACGGACCCTCGCAAAGCGGGGAGTCGGGGCAGCGCGGCTGTTCCATGGCAAATCGGAAGGCTCGGGGATGACCCTCAGTCCCGGAGACCTCGCCGAAGTCAAAGCGGCCGCGGAGGACGAAATCGTCTTTTGCCCGGACTCCGGCTGCATCCTGGTGCGCTCCGCCGAATGGAACTAGCTAGGCGCGGAGGATGATGTTGAGGCTGTGCGGCTTGCGGGCCGTGCCCTCTACCAGTTCGGCCGTCCAGGCTTCTTCCGTGGCCTTCAAGAGTTGCTCCGGGGTGGACGGAGCCTTGCCGCGCCGGCTCAGCAGGTGACGGGCTAGTTCGCCGCGGGTGTGCTTGGCGAAATGGCTGACGACGGTGCGCTTGCCGTTGGCCTCTGAAAACACGTTCACGGAGACCGTTTGGGCGGCGGGCGGAACCCACGCCGCGGCATAAGTGCTGGACCGGCAATCCACCAGTAGTTCGCCTTCCACGCGGGCGGCGAGGGCCTGCGTGAGCTGCGGCTTCCAGAAGGAGGCGAGGCGTCCGACGTCGGGCAGTGACGTTCCCATGGACAGGCGGTAGGCGGGCACCCGGTCGCCGAACCCGATGGCGCCCCACAGCGCGGAGACGACGAGGATCGATTCGGCGGCCTTGCGCCGCTGTGCCGCGGTGAGGCTTCGGTAGCCGAGAGCGTCGTAGAGGACCCCTGAGTACACCTGGTGGGCGGGTGCCGCCGGTTCAGCGTGCAGGCGGGTGTTGCGTTCGACGTCGTCCTTGAGGGACGCTCCGACGCCCAGCAACGCCAAGGCGTCTTCGTGTGCGCTCACCAGTCCCAGCGCGTCGAGCACTTTGGCGCGGTAGCTGTTGAGCTCCGGAAAGCTCAGCGCTTCCCAATCGACGGAGGGGCCCTTGACGGCAGGTGTCTTGCCTTCGGAAGGCGGGAGGAGAATCAGCACCTGACGATATTAGCGGTCAGAGCGCCGGGCCAAGCGCCGGTAGACTGTACGGCGGATGGGTTGGCCAGGCGGCCGCGCGCCACGCAAGTGGCTCGAGGAACGTCCGGGCTCCACAGGGCAGGGTGGTGGGTAACGCCCACTCGGGGTAACCCGCAGGCCAGTGCCACAGAAAACAGACCGCCCGTGCTTGCTTGTGTCCGCACAGGCAGGCAACAGGTAAGGGTGAAACGGCGGTGTAAGAGACCACCAGCTCCGTGGGTGACCGCGGAGGCTAGGTAAACCCCACCCGGAGCAAGGCCAGACAGGACACGATTGAGGGCTGCCCGCCCGAGTGTCCGGGTAGGCCGCTGGAGGGCGTCGGCAACGGCGTTCGTAGATGGATGGTCGCCACTCCCTTGTTGGCAACGGCAGGGGAACACAGAACCCGGCGTACCGGCCAACCCATCCACCATGAGCGCCGGGGTTGCCATGTGAGTGAATTCACGCGCTCCCGCGGCCAAAGCGCTGCCTGCCTGACTTTAGAATGGACACTGAACGTAGAAGTTCCACCGCCGGGTCTGCGTTCGCAGCCGGCGGTTTTTCCTTGCAACGTTCGAGGTGTCCGGGCAGACCGAAGTCCCGCCGATGCCAGTGCCGCAGGATTACTCCGGGCGGCCGCCAACTATGTACGAGGGCGTATGTAGCTGACCCTAGGAAGGTAGTTCTGTGAGCCAGTCATCAGATTCTTGTCTTGATACGTGGATGAGCCGCGAAGCGCTGGCTGAAGCCATGATCCCGGTGATCGGCCGGCTTTACCGTGAAAACAACGTGGTCACCAGCATCCACGGACGCAGCCTCATCAATAAGTCGTCGATGAACATCCTGAAAGCCCACCGCTTTGCCCGCCGGATGAGCAACGCCGAACTTCCGCTCGAAGAAACAGCACCGTTGCTCAATGTCCTCGCGGGCCTCGAGCTTGGCGCTGCCGCCATTGACATTGCCCGCCTCAATGAGAAGTACAAGGCCGAGGCCGCCGGCACTTCCTTGGACGACTTCCTCCGTGCCGAACTCGCCGAGATCGTCGGAAAGCGCGGCGCGGACGACCGCACCAGCACCGACGTCGTCCTCTACGGTTTCGGCCGCATCGGCAGGCTCCTCGCCCGCCTCCTGATCGAAAAGGCAGGCGGCGGCCACGGGCTTCGACTGCGCGCCATCGTTGTCCGCAAGGGCGCGGAGAACGATCTGGTGAAGCGTGCGAGCCTGCTGCGCCGCGACTCCGTCCACGGTTCCTTCGAAGGCACCATCCGCGTGGACGAGGAAGCCAACACCATCACCGCCAACGGCGTGGAGATCCAGGTCATCTACTCGGACAACCCCGCCACGATCGACTACACGGCCTACTGCATCAACAACGCACTCGTGGTGGACAATACGGGCCGTTGGCGCGATGAAGAAGGACTGTCCCAGCACCTGAAGAGCAAGGGCGTCGCACGCGTCCTGCTGACCGCTCCGGGCAAGGGTGCGCTCAAGAACATCGTGCACGGCATCAACCACGGCTCGATCGAGGACACGGACCAGATCATCACCGCCGCTTCCTGCACCACGAACGCCATCACGCCCGTGCTGAAGGCGCTCAACGACAAGTTCGGAGTGATCCACGGCCACGTGGAAACCGTCCACTCGTTCACGAACGACCAAAACCTGATCGACAACTTCCACAAGGGCGACCGTCGCGGCCGTTCGGCTGCGCTCAATATGGTCATCACGGAAACCGGCGCGGCCAAGGCAGTGGCGAAGGCCCTGCCGGAACTCCAGGGCAAGCTGACGGGTAACGCCATCCGCGTTCCTACCCCGGATGTCTCAATGGCGATCCTGAACCTGAACCTCGAAAAGGGAACCACCAAGGAAGAAGTCAACAACTACCTCCGCGAGATGTCGCTGCACTCGAACCTGCGCAAGCAGATCGACTTCATCGATTCCCCCGAGGTCGTCTCCACGGACTTCGTCGGCTCGCGCCGCGCCGGGATCGTGGATGGCCTGGCGACGATTGCCAACGACAAGAACCTCGTGGTCTACGTCTGGTACGACAACGAGTTCGGCTACAGCTGCCAGGTAGTGCGTGTCATGGAAGAAATGGCCGGCGTCAATCCGCCGTCTTTCCCCGCGCGCGATGCTGTGGCGGCCGAAGTGCCCGCCTCCCTCGCCACGGCCGGCGTCTAGCTGTTCCTGGAGCGCCCAGTAGTCAAGGCGCGGAGTCTGGAAAGACACAGGGGATTCCCAGCTGGGGCGCTAGCGTCAGCTGGGAATCCTGACCAGAATGGTCGCATGGAACACGAAAAGATCCTGGTACACGAGACCACCCTGGAACACGCACTCGACGTCGCGATCGCCAACCAGAAGGAAGCCCAGCGCTTGCTCGACGGCGCCAAGGCAGCGTTTGCCGCGGGAGACATCTCCGAGGAACGCGTGCTTCAGCTGGAGTCGCTCCTTGCTGTCGCCGCGGAAGACGTGAAACGGGTCACCAAGGAGCAATAAAACAGTCGGCGACTTCCCCTCCACACTGTGGATTTCGCCGTCGATGATCAGCTCCTGCCCTAGTCTCAAGGGAGACGCTCCCCTCGAAAGGACGCAATCCCTTGAGCACAACCTGGGCCGCTTACCGGCGTGCCCGCCGCCAGTCACGCCAAGCCTGGGCCTTGATCGCCCTCTTGCTCGCGGGCGCTGCCTCCGGCCTTGTCTGGTTTTTCGCGCACGGCCAGTTCACCGTTTCTGAAGGTCCCGGCAACGGACCGTCCGAAGCGCCCGTCGTGAATCCGGGCTGGATGAAGCCGGTCCAAGCCGTAGAAGCAATCCCCTCCGGACTGGCGGTTGACGCCCTTGACACCCTCCCGGTGAAGGGGCGTGCGGCGAAGGACGACTACCGCCGCGAAGAATTCGGCCAGGCCTGGCTCGACGTCGACCGCAACGGTTGCGATACCCGGAACGACATCCTGAGGCGCGATCTCGAATCTGTCGAGTTCACCGCTGGCTCCACGTGCAAAGTCGCATCAGGAACGCTTCGCGAGCCTTACGTGGGGCACGATGTGCAATTCCGCAGGGGCGCCGAAAGCAGCGCTGCCGTGCAGATCGACCACGTTGTCGCGCTGGGTGACGCGTGGCAAAAAGGAGCCCGGCAGCTGACCCCGAAACAGCGGCAAAGCCTGGCCAACGATCCCGTCAACCTCATCGCCGTCGACGGTCCGGCCAACGTAAAGAAGAGCGCGAGCGACGCCGCAAGCTGGCTGCCGGCGAACAAGCGCTTCCGGTGCCACTACGTAGCCCGTCAGGTATCGGTCAAGGTTGCCTACCGGTTATGGGTCACTCAAGCCGAGAAAGACGCCATGCGGCGGGTCTTGGATTCCTGCCCGGGCCAGCAAACCATCAGGACGTCCTAGGACGCTTCGCGGAGCCTTGCCGGCTCAGTGGCCGAAAGGATCCGGATCGACCCCCGGCATCCAGGTCAGTCCAGGAACTCCCCAGCCGTTCTTCTTGGCCTGTTTCATTGCCTTCTTGGCGTAGCGGTCAACGAGGCGGTTCACGTAGAGCTTGCCGTCAAGGTGGTCGAACTCGTGCTGCATCACCCGTGCGAACCAACCCGTCGCCACGAAATCCACGGGGTTGCCGTGTCCGTCGAAGCCCTGGACCCTCGCCCACTCGGCTCTTTGCAGGGGGTAGTGCTCTCCGGGGAAGGAAAGGCAGCCTTCGACGTCTTCCTCGGGGTCTGGAAGCGCTCCCGGGATCTTCGAAAGCGTCAGGACCGGGTTCACCAGGACGCCTTCGTCCGGAGCGTCGTCTTCGTTGGCGTACTTGAACACGAAAATGCGCTTGCCGACCCCTACCTGGGGCGCCGCGAGCCCGACGCCGTTGGCCGCGTCGTTCGTCTCGAACATGTCTGCGATCAAGGTACGGAGTTCGTCGTCGAAGACTTCCACTTCGCTTGCCCGGCGGTGGAGCACGGGCTCACCCCAGATGGTGACTGGCAGGACGGTCATGTCAGGGTTCCTCTGGTTCTCGGTCCGGGCGAAGAAGTGGCCGCAAATATTTAGGCACAGCATGGTGTGCCGGGACAAGGCGGCCGGGAAAAGAGAAAGGCCGTACTGGATACCAGTACGGCCTTTGTCCCGGCCGGCACACCAGTACCGGCTTCATGAGGGTGAGCGACGGGGGTTGAACCCGCGACCTCCTGGACCACAACCAGGCGCTCTGCCAACTGAGCTACGCCCACCATGTGCCTTGACCGCAACCGGATGACCCGTTCGCTGCGAAGGCAACGACAAAAACTATACCCCGAGTTAGGGGCTGGTTTTGCCACTTTTGGCCGTTTGGATGAAAATTCCCGAAAACGTGCTCTAGATCACGTTTCGCTGGCTGCCTGTTGGCTGGCAGCGACCCCTTTGGCGATCCGTTGGGCCGTTGCGGTATCGGGTCCGGGCGCCGGAACAAAGACTGCTTCGCGGTAGTAACGCAGTTCGTCGATGGAGTCCTTGATGTCACCCAGTGCCCGGTGCCCGCCGTGCTTGGCAGGAGACTGAAAATAGGCGCGGGGGAACCAGCGGCGCGAGAGTTCCTTGATAGTGCTGACGTCGATGACCCGATAGTGGAGGTGCTCCACGATATTGGGCATATCGCGTGCGAGGAACATCCGGTCGGTACCGACCGAGTTGCCGCCAAGCGGAGCCTTTTTGGGATCCGGCACCCACTTCTCGATGTATTCGAGGACGATCGCTTCGGCTTCGGCCATGGTTTTGCCGTGGGGGAGTTCCTCCAGGAGCTTCGAGCGCGTATGCATGTCACGGACGAAGTCGTTCATCTGCTCAAGGGCTGCCGCGTCCGGTTTGATGACGACGTCGACGCCGTCACCCAGGATGTTCAGCTCCGAGTCCGTGACCAGGGCCGCTACCTCGATCAAGGCATCGTTTTCAAGGTCCAGGCCGGTCATCTCGCAATCGATCCAAACGATGCGTTCATTAGTAATAGGCACGCGCCAAGCCTACCGTTCGGCCGCTTCGGAAGCGTGGCGGGACGCCCCGATTCCACGTCCATGGCAGTCTCCGCTGGTAAACTGGGCCGTTGTCGAGCGGTTGATGCCGGCATCGATGAGCTGGACCAAAGTACGTAGGGGCTGGAATATCATGACGGCAGGCGGGACGAGCGTGGGCACTCCAAATAGCCGCGATGAGGCCAAGGAGCCCGGTACGCCGCTGGCGAGGCACGCCGCAGCCGGCTATTCCCGTGGGACCACATCGTCCGAAGCTGCCCGCCTCGAACCGGAGATGCCCCGCCAACCCAAGGCTTACGTGGCGATCTGGCAGGGATTTTTCGGATCCCTCATGATCTTCGCTGGTTCGATCGGAGCCGGTTGGATCGCCAACGGATCCCCGATGTTCAGGCACCCCCTGGTGATCGCTCTTCGCACGGACGGTTGGGGCGTCACCACCTCCACGATTTTGCTCACAGCCGGGGCAATGCTCTTGGTCAGGTCCTGGCTCAGGCTCGGGCAAAGGCTCAAGGAATGGGGTCCAGGCTCACTGAGATCGGTGGTCATCGCCGTTGCGGCCTGGGCTGCTCCCATGATGTTCGCCGTTCCCATCTATTCGCGCGACGTCTATGCCTACACCGGCCAAGGGAGACTGGTCTTGGAAGGGCAGGATCCGTACACCACCGGCATCTCCTCCCTCAGCAACTGGTTCTCGCTCGGAGCCGACCCCGCCTGGGCCGAGGCCAAAACGCCCTATGGCCCGTACTTCCTCTGGATCGCCAAGTGGGTAGTCGGGATAACCGGGGCCCAACCCGATCTCTCCGTGTTGCTTTTCCGGCTCGTGGCGCTCGTTGGCGTGCTCCTTTGCGTCGTGTACATTCCGAGGCTCGCCGAACTGCACGGCATCATTCCGGGACGGGCCCTGTGGATCGCCGTTGCGAATCCGCTCTTCCTGATCAGTTTCGTCGCGAGCGCGCACAACGACGCGCTCATGGTGGGCCTGGCAGTTGCCGGTATGTACTTCGCCGCCACAGGACGGCACATCACCGGGATTCTGCTGGTCACGGCGTCCATAGGCATCAAGCCCATCACCGTGCTCCTCTTGCCCTTTGTCGGCCTGATGTGGGCTGGCCCTGCCGCAAGCTGGGCCCGGAAGTTCTTGTTCTGGGGTGCCACCGCGGCCATAAGTTTCGGGGTCCTTGCCTTGAGCGGGATCCCGTACAACCTTGGCTTCGGATGGGTCTGGGCGATCCTCGATCCTACCCCTGGCTATACCGGCTATTCGCCGTCGGGCTTCCTGGGCCAGCAGGTCGAGGTGATCGCCAACCTCCTTGGCCTCCCTGGCTCGGCGCTGGCCACGGGACTGCGCACTCTCATGAAGTGGGCCGGGATCGGCCTGGTGGTGCTCCTGATGTTCCGTGGCGACTACTCGCGCTTGGTGAGGCGCGCCGCCTTGGCGTTTGCCGCCGTCGTGATGCTTTCACCGATCATCCAGCCGTGGTACATCCTGTGGTTCATCCCGCTGCTCGCGCTGACGGGCATCCGGAACGACTGGCAGATCAAGTCCCTCTACGTGGCCATTACGTTCTTTGTTGCTTTTGGCGCCCAGGACCAGATCTCCGTGTTGTCCTTCGTCGAACTGAACGTCAAGGTATCTTCATTGGCATTCGTGGTGGCAGTGGGCTTCACCATCTACCTCATGGTCCTGGACATTCACACGCGCAAGCTGCTCATTCGTTCGACGCCGGCAGAACTGTTCCGCCGCCTCGAGCGCTGGCTCAGGTTTCCGGCTCAGTAAGCGGCCCGGCGTTCTGCCCGGGCCGGCGCCTCAGATGCTCCGGATTGCTTCCGGAGCGTCCGACCTGCGCCCCAATTCGAGGGACCGCTGCACGGACCACCACAGCAGGACGACAAGCAGGACATTGCGTGCTGTGAGCACGGCCGCCATCACGGGATTGGCGTGGATGAGCGGAGTGTAGAACAACGGATAGATCACGAACGTGGTCATCGCGATTCCCATGAGGAGTGCCGCGGGCACCCGCCAACGTTGCCAGTCATGGGTGAGGCCGGCGACCACCACAGGTGACAGCCAAATGATGAACTGGGGTGAACCCACCTTGTTGAACACGATGAATGCTGTGGTCATCATGAGGGCACCTTCGAGGAACAGTTCTTCCGGTTCGGCGCCGCGACGAAGGGCCCACACCAACAGGGCGGCGCCCGCGACGGCGGCCAGCAACAGGAGCGGTTGCATCATGAACGCGGCAACATTGGCGCCGGGACCATACACCTCGGTCGAGTTGATGGCGACGTTGTCCGCGATTTTGGAACCGCCGATATTGAAAACACTTAGCCAGACCCACGGAGTCGAGAAAGTGGCTTCCAATTGCATTCCGCGTTCGCCCTGGTTGGTCAGGAAGTCGAGGATGTGCGGGAACCCGCCGGATAGGTAGGTGCCCAAGGCGACAGCGGCTGTGACGGCCGCGCCGCACGCGATGACTTTCAACCTCGCACGGCTTGCAATGACGATCGGCGCCAGGACCGCGGCCGGCCAGACCTTGATCCACGTCGCGATGCTCAGGAGTATTCCCGCGGCGACGGGACGCGTGGCAGCGTAAAGCAGCGCCACGAGGACGATGGGAGCCGTGATTCCCTCTACCCGGGCAAAACCGAGGTAGCCCATGAAAACGGTGAAGAACAGCCACCACCATGCGGGAGCAATGCCGCTTGTCTTGCGGGGTCCCCGCGTCAGGATGAGCAGGCCCGCGGCGTTGAGCGCGGTGATGATCAGCGTCCAGACCAACAGATACGGGCCGGGACCGGCGATGTCAGCCAGGAAGATCGGAATCTGGGCCAGGACAGGGTAAACCCACGGGCTGATCGAGCCATTCAGGTCCGCCGGGTTGTAGCCGTTCATCGCCCACTGGCGGTACTGCTCGGTGTCGCTGAAGGTATTCCCGGACAGGAAGAAGCTCGCCATCCAGCCAAGGAAGTAGATGTGGACGACGGCGAAGCCCCACCACACGCTGGACGGCCGGGTAAACCACCCGACGGCGGCAGGGGGCATTACGGTATCGCGCGCCCGGACGAGCGCGTCAAAGAATCGGATGGAAATCTCAGGACTCCTTGGCGACGGGGGCCGGTACGTCGGCCGGAATCTTCTTGCCCAAAAGGTAAAGGCGGCGCACGGACCAACAGAACAAGACCACAAGGAGGATGTTTCGCACGGTCAGGACCATTGCCATCCACGGGTTGTTATGGCTCAAGGCGTCGTAGAACAGGGGATAGATGAAGTAGGTGGCCACGCCGATGGCTATCAGCATGGCCGCAGGGACCCGCCATTCCTTCCAGCTGTGGGCAAGGCCCACCGCGACCGCAGGGGCCAGCCAGACCATGAACTGGGGTGAACCGACCTTGTTGAAGACGACGAAGGCGCTCGCCATGGTCAGGGACCCGGCCAACAGCAGTTCAGTGCGGTCCGAGCCGCCGCTGAGCTTCCCGTTGTGGAGGGCCCAGAATGTCAGTGCCGCGACCAGGATCGCCGCCAAAGCGAGAAGGGGCTGCATGAGGAAGGACATGAAAGCGGTGCCCGGGCCGTCCACCTGCATGGAGTTGATGTCCGTATTCATGTACATCCGTGAGTCGCCGACGTGCAGGACCGAGAGCCACAGCCACGGCGTCGTGAAGGTGGCTTCCAGTTGCATTCCACGGTCGCCCTGCTGGGTGAGGAAGTTGAAGAGCTTCGGTAGTTGACCGACGGCAGCGGTCAAGGCAACCACCAAGGCGGTGGTCAGAATTCCGGCAAGCACTACCTTGGTCCTTTGCCTGACCACCGTGAACAAGGAGAGCAAAACCGCCGCAGGCCAGACCTTCATCCATGTCGCGATGCTGAGGAGAGTCGAGGCGATGAAGGGGTTCGACACTCCGTAGGCCAACGCGATCAGCACGATCGGAGCGGTGAACCCATCTACGCGGGCGAAGCCCAGCCAGCCCAGGATGAAGACGAAAACCAGCCACCACCATGCCGCGGGGATCGCCTCACGACGACGACCCCAACCGGTCAGCTTCGCGATTGCCGCCCCGTTCAGCAGTGTGATCATCACCACCCACAGGAAAAAGAACGGTCCAGGTCCGGCCACACCGGCAATGGCCATCGGAACCAATGCCAAAACAGGGTAGACCCACGGGCTGGGGCCGCCGCTCAGGTTCTCGTCCCGGAACCCCGCAGTGGTCCAATCCCGGTAGATAAAGGTGTCGCTGAAGGCCTCGCCGCGCAAGGAAACAAGCAAGGCGAAGATGAGGAACACCAAGTGCACCACGCAGAAGGCTGCCAGCAGGCCGCCTGGAGAGTTGAGCTTCGACTCGAGGGATGAGGGAATGACACGATGGCGGAACCGTGTGAGCGCGCTGAAGAATGAGTCCGTTGAAATGGGAGGATCCTTGTCAGGTAGTGGTCGTCACAGGTGCCGCAAACCGTAGCGGCGCGGGCCGCTTCGGACATGGCGGTTCCTATGAATTCACGCGGAACCGGCGTGGCCACAGGTCTTCGGCGTCGAGCCAAGGCCTTGTTAATCCTATCTCAGGCCACTTTCGGGGACCGTCTCCGCGCTGGACTGCCCACGGTGGCCGTAATCGTCGATGCTAGAGTTGCAATAATCCGTGAGGCAGGCGCGGCCGCCTCGCTTGGATGCAGCAGGGAACCGGACAGGATTTTTTTTTGATGGCGTCGTCGATGTTTCGTGAGCGTGAGGTGGAGAGTTCGTTGGCTCATCCTGATGCTCTGGAAGGTTCCAACGCCCCGGCACACCGCGCTGTTATTGCCAAGACGGCCAGGACCGCCATCCTCCAAGGCTTCGTTGGTTCATTGCTCATGGTGGCGGGATCGATCGGAGTCGGCTGGCTTGCCACGACAAGCGGCACCCTCATCCGCTTGCCGATCTTCATCATGGCCCGCACTTCGCCGGTAGCCGTCATCCTCTGCACTGTGATGCTCTGCCTGGGCGCGCTCTTGCTGCTGCGCTCCTGGCTTCGCATCGCCCAGCGCATTGGCGGGTGGAACCCGTCCTCCCGTCCGGTTCTGATGCGCGCACTTTGGATGTGGACGCTGCCGCTGATGTTCTCGCTGCCGCTGTTCAGCAGGGACGTCTACGCGTACATCGGGCAAGGCAGGCTCATGCTGCAGGGCCTGAACCCATACACCAACGGAATCTCGGCGCTGAGCAACTACTTTTCCCTTGGCCCTGACACGATGTGGACCGAAGCGCCCACCCCGTACGGACCGTTGTGGCTGTGGATAGAACAGGGAGCGGTCTGGATCAGTGGCGGCAGTCCCGATTCCGGAGTCCCTGAACTCGCTCTGATTCCATTCCGTCTCGCAGCGCTCGCGGGTGTCTGGCTGTTGGCGGTTTACGTTCCTCGCCTGGCCGCGCTCCACGGTATCAACCCGGACAGGGCGCTCTGGGTCGCTGTCCTGAACCCTGTCCTCCTGATCAACTTCATCGCCAGCGCCCACAACGATTCCCTCATGTTGGGCCTGGTGGTAGCCGGCATCTACTACGCCTCGGTCAAACGGCCTGTTCTTGGAATCGTCCTGATCACCGCTTCGATTGCCATCAAGCCGATCACTTTGGTGGCGCTGCCTTTCGCGGGGATGCTATGGGCAGGAGCCCGCGCGGGATGGGGCCGACGGATCCTCCGGTGGGCCGCGACCCTCGCGATTTCGATAGGCCTCCTAGCCGTCGCCGGGGTCGTGAACGGCCTGGGATTCGGGTGGCTCGGCGCACTACAGACCCCCGGCACCGTATGGATCTGGTACGCCCCGGTTGGCCTGGTCGCGCGCACGGCCGGATCCGTCGTCGATCTCATAGGCGGTCCGGGACCCGTGGTGAAGGAAATCATCCAGACCGTTTTCACCGTTGTCTCGGCCCTCGTCATAGTCTGGCTGACCTTGCGCACCCCCGGCCGGGGGATCGGGATGGGGCGGCCGATCGTCGGCGAAGAAGCCTTCAACAAGATCGTCCTTCGCCGGATGGCCTGGGCATTTGCCGCCGTCGTGATCCTGGCACCCGTCATCCAGCCGTGGTATATGGTCTGGCTGCTCGTATTCTTTGCCGTAACGGGTATACCGGATGGCCCGCCGCTCCGGACGGTCTTTTACCTGACCGCGTTTTTCACCCTCATTGGACTGACGGACCAGTTGAGTGTCTTCGGCTGGATTCCGCTTGCCGTGGTGCGCGGGGTGGCGATCGCCATCGCGGTCTTGTTCATTGCGTACTTGGTGTTCTACGACAAGAAGACCCACGTCCTGTTCCGGGCGCGACGCGGGATTGTGAAGTCGCGGTCCTGAGCCTTTCTTCGGTGTTCAGCCGAGGTGCTTCAACGCTTCCCGCAGGGATAACGGACTGAGCGCTGTGCGCTTCGATTCGACGTAATTCCGCACCCATTGCGCGTCGGTTTTCGCGTATTCACGCAGGGACCACCCGATGGCCTTCCTGATGAAGAACTCCTTGTCCGGCAGGTTCGGATCCAAAACCGCCGCGAAAAGTTCCCGGTCGGTGGCCGCCTTTGCCTTGAGTTGGGCGGTGATGGCCGCTCGACGGATCCAGAAGTCCTCGTCCACGGCCCAGGATCGCAGAAGCGGGGTCAGGATGTTCCGGTGGTGCTGTAGAAGGGTGCAGATCCGCTCGGAGACGCCGTCCACGAAATCCCACCAGGCACCTGTCCGGATGATCTCCTCATAGAGGGGCAGCATCTCGAGATCGCCTGCGACGGACTTGAGCGACGTGAGATCGATCGCGGCGTAGCGTTCCTCCCGCCAAGTGGCTTCGCGCCACAGCGTCAGAACGTCGTCGCGCAATTCTTCGGGAGAACCGAACGGCAGTTCCCGTGCCGTCGCGAGTACCATGCGCCGGACCGCCGGAACCCTGACCCCGAGGGACGGAATCGACGATCTCATGTAGGCCTGCGCAGCTTTCGCGCGCTCCGGATCGGATTCTGCCCGCAGCCGTTCCCTGATGATCGCGATTCGTTCACCTTCCATATCGACGACTCTAAGTCACCCGTCGACGCAGCGCGGTCAGCGCCATCGCCGCATGACTTCCCTCCCGGGTACTTTCTTCGAGATGGTCGTGAATCCAGCCGCCGTGAACAGTCCAACAGTTCCCTGGTAGAGGTCCGCGGTACCGGCCTTCGGCCGGAGCGCACGATCTACCGGATAGCCTTCGACGACGTCGGCCCCATTGGCGAAAGCGTGCCCGACGGCGGCACTCAACAATGCGGCCGCCACCCCGCTTCGGCGATGGCCGGGAGCGACGACGAAACAACTGACCGACCAGACACCGGTATCCGCTCTGGCCGCCGGGCCGGCGGCCCTCAACACTTGGGAACGTTCAATGCGGGGGTAGCACTGGCGCGGCTCGACGCCGCACCAGCCGACCACTTCGTCGCCCCGGAAGGCGAGTACGCCTGGTTCGGGGCCGTCGTCGAACTTTGCTTTGAGCTGTTCCTTCCGCGTCCCGGGTGCGGTCGCCTTCCAGTCCTGTCCTGGCAAGGCGAACCACCGGCACCAGCATCGCGACGGCTCCCCACGGACGCCGAAGAGCTTTTCCACGTCAGGCCAGTTTGCTGGACAAGTGGTGATGGGCAGGGCCGGGTCTAATGGGATTGGCGGCATGGGATCAGCGTAGACCGAAGGGGCCGGATCCCGGACGGCGAGAGGCCCCGAACCGCGTTTGCGCAGTTCAGGACCTCTTTTTACGGTGCCCCAGGAGGGAATCGAACCCCCGACCGTCGGATTAGAAGGCCGCTGCTCTATCCTCTGAGCTACTGGGGCAGGGACCGCACCCCAGTGTATCGCCGGGCCCGTCCTGCAACAATTCAGGGTCTACGGAGCCCGCAGGACTTCGCACGGGATGCGGACCCTGCCCTCGAAGAACGTTGGAGATGCAGGAATGTCGTAAAACTCGGTATCGGCAACAGTTCCGCAAAGATTGCGTCCGATAGAGACGTGTTCGGCCCAATCAGGCCCGTTGTCCGTTGCGGTGGTACCGGGGAAGTACATGGATACCGCCAGCAGGGAAAATCCCGCGAGGACGGCGAAGGGAGCGGCTTTCCCGAATTTCGCCACGGCGGCGGCCAAGAGGGGAACGATGGCAAGGACGAACATCGTTGGCGCCACGGAGTATCGTCCGAAGACGAAAAACTGCTTCCAATCCGCCGTGGAGAACGTTGCGTAGTCGAGGTATTGCGCTGGATTGGAAAGGACGCATGCTGCCCAAATGACCACGGACGCCGTAGCGAAGAGAACCGCCAGCCATTTCTCGCTTCTTGTGCCAAGGATCAGCACCGCCGCGAGTCCCGCGAGGACAACGAGTGCCGCAACGATCATGGGTGCGGCACCGAAGTTCACAATCTGCTGCATGACCTTGACCGGTGTGCCGTGGACGATCGGGCCGGCCGTATTAAGGAACCAGCCATAAACCACGGACAACGGGTCAAGGTCGTAATGTCCGGCGCCACCCCGAGGGCGCTTCAACGTCGCGTATGCCTGGCAAACGAGCCCCAGGCCAAGGCCTGCCCGTGCCGGCCACATGTTCTTGTGTCGAATTTTGTATAAAAAGAGCGGGACAAAGACAACGGAAATGATCTCTGTCAGCGAAGTCAAGGCTGCTACGACAAAGAGGAGCCCGCCCTCAAGCTTCGATTTTGCCGGCTTCATCAAAAGCCATGGGGAGAGCCAGAGCAGGTACCAATGGAGATTCGCGAAATTCCCCAGTGTCTCCATCGCCCCGACGTTGACAACCAGTGGGACCGCGCCCCATGCGGCCCGGATCCATCGGTTGTTGCTGATGGCTGAAGCGCAGTGGTAGGTCATGAGGCAGATTCCGGCTACTGCGAGGCAGGCCAGGACAGTGAGTCCGATGCCAAAGTGCTCAAGCCGGAGAAACCGGACCACAAACTCGGCCGCCAGCCGAGGTACAACGTGGAGATATCCGGAGTAGGAGCGGAGCGGCGTGAATGCTTGATCAGGGGCGAGGGCGTCCGTGAGAAACACTGCCCCGTCTTCGGCCCACACCACCCCTTGGGCGCTTTGGGGTAACCGCCAGAGGGAGAGCAACGTCAACAGGATGAGAGCGCCGACGCATGCAGCGCTCTTCGACAGAGCGGATTTCACGATTTTCCCCCAAGAAAAACAAGCCCCAATCCGGGCAATGGGACCCAATTTAGTCCAAGTTTCCAGAAACTCAAAGACGGAATTTGCCCGAGGAACAAAGCCCGCAGCGCGGGTGACTTTTCCTCAACATCCGCAATTTTGCGGAGGGTTTCCACATAGGCGAAGTCGTCACTGCCACGCAGGCCGGATGGGCGTGAAGCTGGAAGGGCCAGACAGGCAGTTCAACTTACGTTAGGACAAACACCATGAACGATCTCATTACTGTCCGCGGCTTCGTTGCATCCGAGATCACAAGTTCCACCACGCCGGGAGGAACGGGAACTTCGTCGTTTCGGCTTGGCTCAACGGAGCGAAGGTTCGATCGCAAGAACAACATCTGGGTGGATGGGAACACGAATTGGTTCACCGTCCAGGCTTTCAGGTACCTCGCCGGAAACATAGGATGCAGCGTCAAGAAGGGCCAGCGGGTCATTGTGGTAGGCCGGCTCAAGTTGAGGCAGTGGGAACATGAAGGCAAGTTCTACCACGCCTCCGAAATCGTGGCTGAGGCTGTAGGGCACGACCTCATGTGGGGGTCGGCAAACTTCATCCGGACCACAAGCGGGACAAATCCGCAGGGCACTACGGCAGTGGCAGACGCTGGACAAAACCACCCTTGGCCCACCGCGGAGGACAGCGACGACACTCACGGCGATGGTGCATCACCTGAGGACGACGACGAGGGCAACACTCCTGATGCGGAACGGGAAATCGTAGTCAATGGTGCAGGTAACGAGCCCGTTCGGGTGAATGCCTCCACGGGAGAACTCGTCGGCTCGCCGGCGTGAACGGGGCGCGGAGGCCTGGATTGCTGTCCAGGGGACTCCTTCGCTGTCGTGGCCCGGCAAGGGGACCTGAATTGAGGCGTGGGAAAGCGTCATGGGTGTAGGTCTTCCGATTGCCCTTCCCATCGCCCTTTCCATCGCCCTTCCCAGCGCAGAGCCCAAGGATGCCGTGCGGCGCAGCGGGCGGTGCGCCGCATGGCAGAATGGCCGGGTGATCACCAGGGGAACTCCGCCAAAATTGCCAGGACGCCAGCACGCACCCGCCAACTTGACGAGGTTCCTTGTCGTCTCCCTGGCCGTCGCCGGGATGGCGGCCGGTTGTTCTGCTCCTGCACCGGTTGTGAGTGGAAGTTCAGCATCGGCATCCGGACCGGTTTCGGCCAGTCCGGCTCCGCGGTCGAGCGGCTCCACCGGTACTCCTTCGACCCAGTCTTCGCCTCAGCCTTCGGCTGGTGCGGGTACCGCGTCGGCAAACGCCGCTACGGCGAAACTGGTCCAGACCATGGAATCCACGCTGAAAGCCGTGGTGTCGGAAACCTCCAAGCCTGCCCAGGATGTCCTGCGGTCGCGCCTCGAGTCCGCAGGAATTCCTGCTTCCGCGGTGGAAGTATCGGCGAGCAAGACTCCCACCGGCTTGGATGTGGACGCCATCGAAGCCGCCGCCAGGTCGGGTAAAGACTGCGTCATGGGCGAGATCAGGGACAGCCAGGTCTCGGTGTCCGTGCTGCCCGTGCTCGCCAGCGGCAAATGCTTCGTGGGGGACTCCCGCTAGGGGCACCGAATGTGAGTTCTGCCGTGCCACCCATTAGATTTAACGGCATGGCGGAATTCATATACACGATGACCAAGGCCCGCAAGGCCGTTGGCGAGAAACTTATCCTGGACGATGTCAGCATGTCGTTCTTCCCGGGCGCGAAGATCGGCGTCGTCGGCCCGAACGGGGCCGGCAAATCGACCATCCTGAAGATCATGGCCGGCATCGACACCCCGTCGAATGGCGAAGCCCGCCTCAGCCCCGGCTACTCCGTGGGCATCCTCCTGCAGGAGCCGCCCCTGAACGAGGAAAAGACCGTCCTGGGCAACGTCCAGGAAGGCGTAGGCGAGATCTACTCGAAGATCCAGCGCTTCAATGAAATCTCCGAGGAAATGGCCAGCCCGGACGCAGACTACGACACCCTGCTGGAAGAAATGGGCCACCTGCAGGAAGCGATCGACACCGCGGACGCCTGGGACATCGATTCCCAGCTCGAACAGGCGATGGACGCGCTCCGTTGCCCGCCGGGCGATGCCGATGTCACCGTCTTGTCCGGTGGCGAGCGGCGTCGCGTCGCGCTTTGCAAACTCCTGTTGCAGAAGCCTGACCTGCTCCTCCTTGACGAACCCACCAACCACCTGGATGCCGAAAGCGTCCTCTGGTTGGAACAGCACCTCTCGAGCTACCCGGGTGCCGTCCTCGCCATCACCCACGACCGCTACTTCCTCGACCACGTCGCTGAGTGGATCTGTGAAGTGGACCGCGGCCGGCTCTACCCGTATGAGGGCAACTACTCCACGTACCTTGAGAAGAAGCGAGCCCGCCTGGAAATCCAGGGCAAGAAGGACGCCAAGCAGGCCAAGCGGCTCAGCGAAGAACTTGAATGGGTCCGCTCCAACGCCAAGGGCCGCCAGACCAAGTCGAAGGCCCGCCTGGCGCGCTACGAGGAAATGGCAGCCGAGGCCGACCGCACCAGGAAGCTCGACTTCGAGGAAATCCAGATTCCGCCGGGACCTCGTTTGGGCGGGCTCGTCCTGGAAGCGAAGAACCTGCAAAAGGGCTTCGACGACCGGACGCTCATCGACGGCCTGTCGTTCACTTTGCCGCGCAATGGCATCGTCGGCGTCATCGGCCCGAACGGCGTCGGCAAGACTACCCTGTTCAAGACCATCGTCGGACTGGAACCGCTCGACGGCGGCGACCTCAAGGTGGGCGACTCCGTCAAGATCTCGTATTCGGACCAGACCCGCGGCGGCATCGACCCCAACAAGACCCTCTGGGAGGTCGTCTCTGACGGTCTCGACTTCATCCAGGTGGGTAATGTCGAAATGCCGTCCCGCGCGTACGTTGCGGCGTTCGGCTTCAAAGGCCCGGACCAGCAGAAGAAGGCCGGAGTGCTTTCCGGTGGTGAGCGCAACCGCCTCAACCTGGCCTTGACCCTCAAGCAGGGCGGAAACCTCCTGCTGCTTGACGAGCCCACCAACGACCTCGATGTCGAAACCCTCAGCAGCCTTGAAAACGCCCTGCTCGAGTTCCCGGGCTGTGCAGTAGTGGTTTCGCACGACCGGTGGTTCCTCGACCGTGTCGCCACCCACATCCTCGCCTACGAGGGCGACGAGGAAAACCCGTCCCGCTGGTACTGGTTCGAGGGCAACTTCGAATCGTACGAGGAAAACAAGGTCGAGCGGCTCGGCCCGGACGCAGCCAAGCCGCATCGCGTCACGCACCGCAAGCTGACCCGCGACTAATACAGGTTTGCGGCAAGAAGGCCGGTGTCTTGGGAAACCAAGGCACCGGCCTTCTCGCTGCGGGACCGGCGCCGCCTAACGGTCAATCCAGTCCACGAAACCCGCTCCACGAAGCCCCCGCTCACGAAGGAATCCGGATCATGCCTTCCTGGGCCACTGTTGCGACGTGCTGGCCGTCCCGGCTGAAGATTTTGCCCGTGGCGAGTCCGCGCGCGCCCTGGGCGCTGGGAGATTCCTGGACGTACAGCAGCCACTCATCGACGCGCACGGGCCGATGCCACCACATCGCGTGGTCAAGGCTCGCAACGCTCATGCCGGGAGTCATCCAGCTCAAGCCGTTATTTCGGAGGACTGACTCGAGGATGGTGTAATCGCTCGCGTAGGCAAGGGCGGCCAGGTGGAGGTTGGGCTCGTCGGGCATGGGACCGAAAGTCTTCATCCACACCGCGTTGGTGGCCGTATGCTCCTTCGGTGCCTGCACATAAAGGGCGGGGTCCACGTGGCGGACGTCGAAAGGCCGTTCGAAAGACATATGGCGCGCCAAGGGGTGGTCGAACTTCCGCAATAGTTCGGCAGTGCTCGGGAGGGATTCGGGATCCGGAATTCCCTCCGGCATGGCTGCCTGGTGTTCCACGCCGTCCGCCGAAGCCTGGAAGGACGCGATCATCGAGAGGATCGGTTGCCCTTCCTGGTAGGCGTGGACGCGCCGCGCTGAGAACGAGCGCCCGTCCCTAAGCCGTTCAACGCTGAAAGTGATGGGTTGGTTGGCGTCGCCCGGACGGAGGAAGTAGCCGTGCATCGAATGGACGGTGCGGTCCTGGTCCACGGTCCGCATGCCGGCCACCAGGGATTGGGCGAGGACTTGCCCGCCGAACACACGGTGGCGGGGCTGCTTCTGGGAGGGGCCAAGGAAGATGTCCTCGGCCGTCCTGGCGCCGTCGAAGTCGGCCAATGACAACAACTCGATGAGGGTGGACGTCGGGTCCTCGAGGGCAACCTGATGATCCGCGCCGGCATGGGTGTCTGTCATGGTTCGACTCTAGACGCCGTCCGGACCCCTCTCAACCGCGGACATGCCGGTAAAGTCAATGATGTGTCCGATGTTTTGACCCAGTCATTCCGTTTCGTCGATCCCCGGGATCTTGCCGATCTACGCACTTATGCCACGCGAGCCAAGAGCATCGACGATGGCGCCATCCGCCTGCAGGCCAGCGGCGGCGTCCTTGCTGCCTACGTTTGCGTCCTGAGGCCGCGGCTGCTCGGCGAATCCACCCCCACCATCCTGGGGCTGCGTACCGTGGCCCTGGCCGAGGACGCCGACGTCGACGTTACCGTCACGTTGGCTTCGGTCCTGGACCGGCTCGCGCGGTCCGGTGCCGACGACGTCGAACTGCCGATCCCGCCGTCGACGGTTTCCGAGTCCTGGACGGGCGTCGGGGCTCCGCGCAGCGGCTGGGAGCCGCTTGGATCAGTTCCCGACGCCGAACTCAAGTCCGTTGCGGACGCCGGCATGGCGGAGGTGGCGGGGATCGTCCCGGAACAGCCGGGGGCTTTGATCGTCAACAACGCCCGGGCCACGGTCTGGGGCCGGGAGATTCCCGGCTTGGGCGGCGTCCCTGCCGGCGCCGCATTCGCCGCTCTGGCCTTGGGTTTCCTGGGCGACGGCGAGCACCGCCTGTTCCGCAATAGCCGGTGGTTCCGCTTGAGCGGAAGCCGCGGGCACATCCTGGCCCGGTCGGGCTCCGGCCTCGGCCTCTAGCGAAAGCCCCTGCCTCCAACAACAGCCGCGGCACCGGAATGGATACGACGGCGCCGGACTGGATACAACAGCGCCGGCTCGGATAATCATCCAAGCCGGCGCAACAACCTCGGAATGGTCTAGTGTCCTGGCGGCTCAGGGCTGCTGGAGGGACGGGCTGTTGATCATGGTGAGGGCAGCCCGCTCCATGTAGTCCCACAGGGTGCCTTCGTGCAGCGGCGACAAGCCGAGGGAATCCACGGCGGTGCGCATGTGGGAAAGCCAGCGGTCCTTGGCTTCTGGCGTGACCTGGAAAGGCATATGCCGCATCCGCAGGCGGGGATGGCCACGTTCTTCGCTGTATGTGCCCGGGCCGCCCCAGTATTGCTCAAGGAACATCAGGAAGCGCCGCTTGGCCGGGCCGAGGTCTTCTTCGGGGTACATCGAGCGCAGCAGCGGATCCTCGGCCACGCCGTCGTAAAAGACGTCAATAAGCTTGACGAACGTTTCGTGTCCGCCCACGGCGTCGTAGAAGCTGTCAGTGTAGGCGGGCTGGCTGAAGGGATCGCCCCGCATCAACTGCGGACGCCCGTCCGGATTCGGGGCTGCGGTTTCCTGCTGGCTGCTCATGTCACTCACTGGCTTTCTGTTCTTGTTCCCTGGCCGCGCCCTTCGCGGTCTGCGGCCCGGTTTGCGGCCCGGTCGGTGCCGGGGCGTTTCCCGGGACGGCGGGGCTGGCTGATGCGTCATCGTCCGCAGGGGCTTCCACCGGTACGTAGTCGCCTTGCGAGCGGTTGCCGACGCGGAGGATCTCACCGTTGCGGAGGTACCAAATCGCGCCGTCTTCGGCCCGTAGCCGTGTGATGCGGAGGCCTACGGACTCAACGGTACCAACCACCTCGGCGGTCACGATCACATCGCCGATCCCGAACTGGTCTTCGATCGTAATGAAGATGCCGGACAGGAAATCCCGGATGAGCTGTTGCGCGCCGAAGCCGATGGCCACACCGAGGATACCGACGCTCGTCAACAGGGGTGCGATGTCGACGTTCAGGAATTTGAGGACGTAGATGATGACGATGACCACCACTACGACGCTCAGGACGCTTGTCAGCAGTGAACCGATGGTGTGTGCCCGCTGGGACCGCCGTTCATGGTCGAGGGCCCGGAAGGCAGGTTGGACCCATCTGAAATGCGGTTTCTTGAAAATGCTCGTGCCTTCGGCAACACTGCGCGTGATGCGAAGGATGATGAACCGGGCTACTACCCAGAACACCAAGCCGATGCCCAAGGTGACGAAGATTGACACGAAATCGATCTTTGCGGCATCGGCCACGATGCTTTCGGTCGATGTGGTGACGTTCATCTACGGGAAAGCTCCTCACGGGGTCCAATTGTTCGCCGGGCCCTGAAATTGCCGGGCGCTGAACATTTTGTCCACGTTCAACCCTATCGCCGCCGCGCAGGGGTACGCGCCATCCGGACCGCTCGGAGCCTGTTAGTTCACTGTGACCGTGAGCCGGGTGCCGCCGTCGTGATCGCTTCGTGGTGTACCGGAAAGTTGACGCTGCGGGCGATGAAGCACAGCTGGTTCGCTTCATGGTGCATTTCATCGGCGAGCGGCAGGTGTGCGGGGTCAACGAAGGCCACCTGCGGTTTCAAAACGACGCTCTCGAACTGTCCGCTGCCGTCGCGGTTGAGCCGCATGGTTCCCTCAGCGGTGTCCACATAGTCCGTGACCACGACGCCGCGCTTGACCGCGACGTGCAGGAAGGACAGCATGTGGCATTGGGAAAGCGCCGTGAGGAGCAGTTGCTCGGGGTTGTAGCGGCTCCTGTCGCCGTGGAACGTCGGGTCTGCCGACCCGGGCAGGACCGGCAGACCGGGGATTTCGACGTCGTGGTCGCGCGAGTATCCACGGTAGCTGGAGGTTCCATTGCCGAGGTTCCCGGTCCAGCGGACGGTCACGGAGTAGTGGTGCTCAGCCAGGCTCATGCCAAGAGTCTAGTGGGCGTGCTCTCGGCGGGTGGCCCCGGCTCCGCTGACGGAACCGGGGCCACCGTTGCTAGACGTCTGCGGCGCGGGCCTTCAAGGCGCGTGCAACGCCGTCGCGGTTTTCGAGCATCATGCGCCGCAGGGCGGCACTTTCCGCGGGCAGCGCGGCGAGGAACTCGTCTGTGCGGTCCACCGTGGCCTGGGTGGTCAGTTGTGAGGGGTAGAGCCCGACGACGATCTGCTGGGCCAGTGCGTGGGTGCGGTTGGCAACGATTTCCGGAACGGCCTCGAAGTACTTTTCGGCGTACGGCTCCAGAAGCGCGGTGTCGAGGACTCGCGTGAAGCCCGCGACGGCGGAGCTCTGGTTGGCGTTGGACATTTCGCCGGTCACCACAATCTTGTTCCACGCGTCGGCCTTGGCCTCGGCGGTTGGCAGGGCTGCCGTCGCCTGGGCTGCGGCGTTCTGGCCGCTGGCCGTGTGGTCGCGTGCTAGTTCCGCGTCAATGCTCTCCTGGCCTTGGCGGCCTCCTACCACAAGGGAAGTAAGGAGCTCCCAGCGCAAGTCCTGGTCAACGGTGAGGCCGTCCAGGACAGTCGTACCTTCGAAGACCGCCTGGACCGTGTCCAATTGAGAACTGCTCGTGGCGAGGAGCGCGAAGGACTTCACGAATTGAAGCTGCGCGTCCGAGCCCGGGGCCACGGCGGAAGCGAGTTCCCAGAGCCGGTCCGCCGCGGCAATTGTTGTGGACTCTTTGTGTTCCGCAGCGACGTAGTAGGTCAGGGTTGTGGCCAGTTGGCGGAGCTGGACAAGGATGACCGAGGAGTCCGTTTCGGACGCGATGTTGGCAAGGATCAGCGTGACATAGCCGCGCGCCGGCGTCTCGCCGTCGCGGGCCCCATCCCAGGCCGAGCCCCAGACCAGGGTGCGGGGCAGGCTCGCGGCGAAGTCCTTCAAATGGGTTGTCGCCGTGGCCAAGGACGACGGGTCGAGGCGGATCTTCGCGTACGCGAGGTCGTCGTCGTTGAGCAGGATGAGGTCCGGCCGCGCACGTCCGGCGAGGGACGGGACCTCGGTGCGCGGGCCGTCGACGTCGAGCTCCTCACGGAAAGTACGCTCGAGCTTGCCGTCCGCAGTGAGCTCGTAGAAGCCCACGGCGAGGCGATGGGGACGGAGCACGGGCTGCTCTTCGGCCGCCGTCTGGAGGATCGCGAACGATGTTATGGTGCCATCCGCACCCACTTCGATCTCGGGCGCAAGGGTGTTGACCCCGGCGGTTTCGAGCCAGAGCTTGCCCCACTGCTCCAAGTCGCGGCCGCTGGCGGCCTCGAGTTCCGTCATGAGGTCCACCAATTCGGTGTTTTTCCACGCATGCTTCCGGAAGTACTCGCGTACGCCTGCCATGAACTGTTCCGGCCCCACCCAGGCAACAAGCTGGCGGAGGACCGAAGCACCCTTTGCGTAGGTGATGCCGTCGAAGTTGACCTCGACGTCCTGGAGATCGTCGATCTCGGCGAAGATCGGGTGGGTGGTGGGGAGCTGGTCCTGGCGGTACGCCCAGGATTTCTCGACGGACGCGAAGGTGGTCCACGCGTGGTCGAATTCGGTGTTCTCCACGGCCGCGAGGTGCGACATATATTCGGCGAAGGACTCGTTGAGCCAGAGGTCGTTCCACCAGCGCATGGTGACGAGGTCGCCGAACCACATGTGGGCGAGCTCGTGGAGGACCGTGATGGCGCGGCGTTCCACCTGGGCTTCGGCGACTTTGCTGCGGAACACGTAACCTTCGAGGATGGTCACCGCGCCGGCGTTCTCCATGGCCCCGGCATTGAATTCGGGAACGAACAGCTGGTCGTACTTCTCGAAGGGGTAAGGGAAACCGAATTCGGCTTCGAAGAATTCAAAGCCCTGCCGCGTGAGTTCGAAAATGTTCTCGGCGTCCAAGTACTGCATGAGCGATTTGCGGGCGAAGACTCCCAGCGGGATCTCGCGGCCGTCGGAACTGCTGACCTTGCTGCGGACCGCTTGGTAAGGACCTGCGATGAGCGCGGTGGTGTACGAGGAGATCCGCGGGGTGGGCGCGAAGCGCCACACGGAGCGCGCACCGCCGTCGTCGCCTGGAGTGGTTTCTTCCGGAAGGGGAGTGGGGGAGTTCGAGACCAGGTCCCAATGGGAAGGGGCGGTGACCGTGAAGGTGAAGGAGGCTTTCAGGTCCGGCTGTTCGAAGACGGCGAACATGCGGCGCGAATCAGGGACCTCGAACTGGGTGTACAGGTAGACCTCGTTGTCCACCGGATCCACGAAACGGTGCAGGCCTTCGCCGGTATTCATGTACGGAGCGTCGGCGACAACTTTGAGCTCGTTTTCCGCGGCGAGGTCCGGCAACTGGATCCGCCCGCCGTCGGCGACTTCGGTCGGATCCAACTCGACGCCGTTCAGCGTCACACTGTGCACGGTTTCCGTGATTGCGTCGATGAAGCTCGACGAACCCTCGACGGCGGAGAACTTGACCACGGTGGTGGAGCCGAAGAGAGAAGCGCCCTTCGTCAGATCGAGGGTGACGTCATATGACGTCACGGTGAGGAGTTCCGCGCGCTGCCGGGCTTCGGCGCGCGTCAGGTTCAAGCCTGGCAAGGTGGTCCCTCCAAGGATGGTTTGCAAAAAGCCGGCTGGCTTCAGCCGACGCCGGCACTGTGAAGTCATTCTTTCACTTGAACACTGCTTGGCAAGGAGGCGCGGCTAAAGTGTCGGCCACCGGGGGTAGCGTTGGATTATGGGAAAAATGCGCGGGAAGATGCGCGAAATTTGGGACCTGCGGGCACTGCGCTTTGCCATTGCCTTCCCGCTCCTGCTGGCCGCGGCTTTTGCCGCTTGTGCCTTGATGCTCCGAAACACCCTCCCGGAACCCGTCGCCATTGCCTGGAACGCCGACGGCGGAAGCAGCTTCGCGCCCTTCCCCGCCTATGTGCTGGGCGGGGGCGGCATCCTGGTGGTCACGGGCTGGTTGGTGTTCATCCAGGCGGTGCCACTTTCCCGGCCCGTGATCATGCGGAGGGTCATGATGGGACTCGGGCTTATGGTCTCCCTCTTTGTCACTGCCGTTCTCGCCGCCGGACTCGTGGGGCAATCCGGGATGGCCGACGCCCGGATGTCGCACGTCGACGCCACTGTACTTGCGCTGGGCTCGGGCGCGGCGTTGCCCATGGGGATCGTCATGATGATGGCGTTCAAGCCCGATCCCCGCTGGACGAGCGAAGACGACGCCGCCCTCGCGGTCGAGGTTGTCCATGCAAAAGATCCTTCCCTCACGGAGGATTCGATGTTGCTGTGGGTCCACGCCAGAAGCTCGGTCTTCGTGATGATCGCCGTTGCCGCCCTTTTTCCCGCCACGTTGATAGCCATCGCCCTCCCTTGGTTGGGAGCCCTGCTGGCGGTGGCAGCCATCGTGGGGGCTTGCTTCCTCTTTGTCCGGGTGCGCGCCGACAGGGGAGGACTCCAGGTCTTCCTCGCAGGGGTGCTGAAGGTCATGACGGTGTCCGCAGCTGACATCGCGGGAGCTGCCGCACAGGATGTCCGGGCGGCGGACTTCGGCGGCTGGGGTCTTCGCCACCACGGGGGCGCCACGGCGATGCTCGTGAGCAGCGGGCCCGCCGTCGTTGTTCGCCAGGTCGACGGCAGGAGGCTCGCGCTCAGCGCGGGAAGCGTAGCCGCGGCGGACAGCCTCGCGGGCTTGCTGAACCGCGTGGCCGCCCGCGCCCAGCGCGGTGAGGAGCCGCCGGTCCTATGATTGCCGGGCCGTTCCGGCGATGTCCTGTCCGTTTGGGTGGGTCGGGCTTGCCCACGTTCCTAGTAACGTAGGAATCGCATCCACCACCGCCGCGCCCGGCTCCGCCGTGTTCGCGCGCCAGACCGAACGGACTTCTCGTGACCACACCCCGCGTCCACATTGCCACGGACCATGCCGGCATGGAGCTCAGCGCCCACCTCGTCAGCCACTTGTCCTCCAAGGGCTACGAAGTCGTCGACCACGGCCCCAAGGTGTATGACGCCCAGGACGACTACCCCTCCTTCTGCATCAACGCGGCCGCCGCAGTGGTCGCCGACCAGGAAGCCGGCGTGGACGCGCTCGGAATCGTCCTCGGCGGCTCGGGCAACGGCGAGCAGATCGCGGCGAACAAGGTCAAGGGTGTCCGCGCTGCCCTGGCATGGAACCTTTCCACCGCCAAGCTCGCCCGTGAGCACAACGACGCCAACGTGGTCGCTGTCGGCGGCCGCCAGCACACCGTGGAAGAGGCAACTGAACTTATCGAAGCTTTCCTCCAGGAACCCTTCAGCAAGGACGAGCGCCACATCCGCCGGATCGGCAAGATCGCGACGTACGAAACCAGTGGCGAAGTCGTCGAATAGTGCCTGAAGGGCATTCCATCCACCGCCTGGCACGCCAGTTCCAGGATGTCTTCGCCGGGCACACGCTCGCCGTGACCAGTCCCCAGGGGCGGTTCGCTGCGGGAGCGGAGCTCTTGGACGGCCACGAGTTGCTCGCGGCGAGTGCGCACGGCAAGCAACTCTTCCTCCGCTTTGACAACGGCTTGTTCCTGCACGTCCATTTGGGTCTTTACGGGGCGTGGAGTTTCGGTGGCGATGAATCGTTCCGGGGAGCCTCCAGCATCGGGGCTCCCCGGCGGATCGGAGAGCGTGAAACCGCCTCCGGGCCCGGTGAACCGGGTGGGGAAGCCCAGGGTTCCTATTCCGGACCACCGGATCCCGTCGGCGCTGTCCGCGCGCGGTTGATTTCCGGGCATGGCTGGGCGGACCTTCGCGGTGCCACCACCTGCGCCGCGATCACGGAGCCGGAGGCGGCCGCCGTCGTAGCCCGCCTCGGACCCGACCCCCTCCATCTCCGTCCTGGCGACCGCGAAGAATTCGTCCGGCGCATCCGGCGCCGCAAGACCGCCGTCGGACTCCTCCTCATGGATCAATCCGTCGTGGCCGGGATCGGCAACATCTACCGCGCCGAGGTCCTCTTCCGTCAGGGCATCGACCCGTGGACTCCCGGTAATGCCCTCGACGTCGAAACCGCCGGGCGCGTTTGGGACGATACCGTCGCGGTAATGTCCGACGGCGTCCGCGACGGCCGGATTGTTACCACGCCTTCGTCGCTATGGAGCGTCGGAAGCGGGAAAGCGGCCGACGACGATGCCCACTTCGTCTACAGGCGCGAGGGCCAGCCGTGCCGGCGCTGCTCCGGAGTTGTCGGGATGGCCGAGATAGGGGCCCGCAAGCTGTATTGGTGCCCGGGCTGCCAAGGGTGACGTGTTGGCGAAATCCTGCCTCAAGCCGGGACATGAAACCGAAAGTCGCAGACATATATCCAAGGGCATGGATATAAGGCACTTGGATATAAAGCAGAAGGGCCCCTCGCACGAGGGGCCCTTCTGTATGTGGAGGGGACGACGGGAATCGAACCCGCGTAATCAGTTTGGAAGACTGAGGCTTTACCATTAAGCTACGTCCCCGGGCAAAACACGCTGTACCATGGGTTTCGGTGTTTCTCCAGGTGGCTGAACTGTGCATTTACAAAACTTCTTGGCATCTCCAAGGCGTCTTGAACTCTGCATCTCCAAGCCGGATATAACTAAACCTAACACATGGGCCACCTGTCAAATGTGCATTCTCGGGCGTGATGCCCGTAGACTGTCCTGTGCATTCACGGGGTGTAGCTCAGCTTGGCTAGAGCGCCTGCTTTGGGAGCAGGAAGTCGCAGGTTCAAATCCTGTCACCCCGACTCTGTGTGCCTGTTCCGATCTGGGACGCGGCAGAAACCCATCCCACAAAACCAGGAGTACTTAGACTGTGAAGAGCGCTGTCGAGAACCTCACCGCCACGCGGGTCAAGCTCAACGTTGAGGTTCCCTTTGAGGAACTGAAGCCGAGCATCGATGCCGCTTACAAGACCGTTGCTTCGCAGATCCAGGTTCCCGGGTTCCGCAAGGGCAAGGTTCCGTCCAAGCTCATCGACCAGCGCGTTGGCCGCGGCTATGTCCTGGAGACCGCCATCAACGACGGCCTCAACGGCTGGTACCAGGCTGCTGTCCAGGAGACCGGCGTCCGCCCGTTGAGCCGTCCCGAGGTTGAGATCACCGAGGTTCCGGACCCGTCCGCCACCGACGGTGAACTGAAGTTCCAGGTCGAAATCGACGTCCGCCCCGAGGTTGAACTGCCGGACTACGCCGGCCTCAAGGTCGAGGTTGCCGCGGCAGAGTCTTCCGACGCTGACGTTGACAAGGCACTGGACGAGCTCCGCGGCCGCTTCGGTACCCTCAAGACCATCGAGCGTCCGGTCGCTTCGGACGACTTCCTGTCGATTGACATCACCGCCTCGATCGATGGCGCCGAGATCGACTCCGCGACCGGCCTGTCCTACCAGGTTGGCTCCGGCACCATGCTCGAGGGCCTCGACGAAGCCGTCACCGGCCTTTCCGCCGATGAGGAAGCGATCTTCGACACCACTCTGGTGGGCGGAGAGCACGCCGGCGAAGAAGCCCAGGTGAAGGTTGTTGTGAAGTCCGTCAAGGAGCGCGAACTGCCCGAGGCCAACGACGACTTCGCCCAGCTGGCATCCGAATTCGACACCCTCGCAGAGCTTCGCGAGGACCTGGCCAAGCAGGCTGCCCAGTCCAAGGTGATGGACCAGGGCGTCGAAGCCCGCGACAAGGTCCTGGACAAGCTCGTGGAGCTCATCGAGGTTCCGGTTCCGGACTCCGTTGTAGAAGAGCAGCTCGAAGCGCACTTCAACCCGGAGAACGCCCACGGTGAGGGCGAGCACGACACCGAGGAGCACCGCGAAGAGGTCAAGGCCAACACCGCCCGCGCGTTCAAGAACGAGATCATCCTTGACGCCATCGCGGACAAGGAAGAAGTCGGCGTCAGCCAGAACGAGCTCATCGACTACATCGTCTCCACCGCGAGCCAGTACGGCATGGACCCGAACCAGTTCGCGCAGATCATCGACCAGAGCGGCCAGGTGCCGATGATGGTTTCCGAGGTCCGCCGCCGCAAGGCCCTGGCTGTAGTGTTGAGCCAGGCCGAGGTTGTAGACAGCGAAGGCAACAAGGTTGACCTCACCGACTTCGTCCGCCCCGCCGGCGAAGCAGCCGAAGAAGCTGCGGTTGGGGAAGAAACCGAAGAGGCGGCAGTTGTCCCCAGCGACGACCCCGCAGCCGTGAAGTTCTAGTTTTGACTGAAGGCGCCCCGGATCTTTTGATCCGGGGCGCCTTTTTTTGGCTGCGATTCACGTTGCGTCAGCAGCGGTCTTGCGCGTAATTCGGCAATCGTGCGCCGTCAGCGAACAGTGCGATTTGGGAGAACAAATCACCACGGAAAACGGTTAGTGTCCAAGTAGTGAAGATCAGGGATGGCAAGTTCAGCAACGGCCCTGTCACCAGCGAGAGGTAAGTACTTATGTCACAGCAAGCAGATGCGCCCAGGATGGCAACTGTCGATCCAGCGGCCCAGGACAACTACATCTACAACCGCCTGCTGAAAGAGCGCATCATCTGGCTCGGATCCGAAGTCCGCGACGAGAACGCCAACGCGATCTGCTCCCAGCTCCTCCTCCTCTCCGCCGAAGATCCTGAGAAGGACATCTACCTGTACATCAACTCTCCCGGTGGCTCCGTGACGGCGGGCATGGCCATTTACGACACCATGCAGTTCATCCCGAACGATGTCGTGACGGTGGCTACCGGCCTGGCGGCTTCCATGGGCCAGTTCCTGCTTTCCTCCGGCACCAAAGGCAAGCGCTACGCCACTCCGAACGCGCGTATCCTGATGCACCAGCCTTCCGGCGGCATCGGCGGCACGGCATCGGACATCAAGATCCAGGCAGAGCTGATCCTGCACATGAAGAAGGTCATGGCCGAGCTCACCGCGGAACAGACCGGGCAGACGGTTGAAACCATCCTCAAGGACAACGACCGCGACAAGTGGTTCACGGCCACCGAAGCGCTTGACTATGGATTCTTCGACAAGATCTCGGCCCACGCAGGCTCCGTGGCCGGTGGCGGCGGAACGGCCAACTCCTCGCCTTCCGAAAACTGACCGGCAAAAGAAACATTCAGATCAGGAGCAATGAACATGAACTACAACTTTGGATGGTCTGCCGGTAATCTCCCGTCCAGCCGTTACGTCCTCCCGCAGTTCGAGGAGCGTACGCCTTATGGCTTCAAGCGCCAGGACCCGTACACGAAGCTCTTCGAGGACCGGATCATTTTCCTCGGTGTCCAGGTGGACGACGCTTCGGCCGACGACATCATGGCACAGCTGTTGGTGCTTGAATCCACGGACCCGGACCGCGACATCACCCTGTACATCAACTCTCCTGGTGGCTCCTTCACCGCCATGACGGCGATCTACGACACCATGCAGTACATCCGCCCGGAGATCCAGACCGTCTGCCTCGGCCAGGCCGCAAGCGCCGCAGCCGTGCTCCTCGCAGCGGGTACTCCGGGAAAGCGGTTGGCCCTGCCGAACGCCCGTGTCCTGATCCACCAGCCGGCCCTTTCGGGTGGCCAGGGCGGACAGGCTTCGGACCTTGAAATCCAGGCAGCTGAAGTCATGCGCATGCGTACTTGGCTCGAGGAAACGCTGGCCCACCACTCAGGCCGCACCTCGGAACAGGTCAACAACGACATCGAACGTGACAAAATCCTCACCGCCGCAGAGGCGATGAATTACGGGCTGATCGACCAAGTGCTTGACTCCCGCAAGATCAAGCCGCAGGCCATCGTCCGCTAGTTTGATTGGAACCCGACGCCGATGCGGTTCAGAAATTTGGACCGCGTCGGCGTTCTGTTTCAACCCAAGCGGCGGATTGTGTCCTACAGTGGAAGTTGTCATGGTGGCGTCCCCGCTGCTCGCCGGTGATCTTGCCGGATAGCCAGGCTGTTTCTCCACCCGCATGAAATGAAGGGATTCCCATATGGCTCGGATTGGCGAGAGCACGGATCTGCTGAAGTGTTCTTTCTGCGGAAAGAGCCAAAAGCAGGTGCGGAAGCTGATTGCCGGGCCCGGCGTCTACATCTGCGACGAATGCATCGAACTCTGTAACGAGATCATCGAAGAGGAGCTCGCGGAAGTATCGGATCTGGGCAGCTTTGAGTTGCCCAAGCCGCGGGAGATCTTCGATTTCCTCCAGGAATACGTCATCGGCCAGGAGCCCGCGAAGCGCTCCCTCGCCGTCGCGGTCTACAATCACTACAAGCGCATCCAGGCCGGTCACGCCCCCAAGACCGGACTCGGCGAAGGCGGCCACCACGAGGACGTGGAGATCGCCAAATCCAATATCCTGCTGATAGGTCCCACCGGTTGCGGCAAGACCTACCTCGCGCAAACGCTCGCCCGTCGTTTGAATGTCCCCTTCGCCGTCGCTGATGCCACCGCTCTCACGGAAGCCGGCTATGTGGGCGAAGACGTCGAGAACATCCTGCTGAAGCTCATCCAGGCCGCCGACTACGACGTCAAGAAGGCCGAACAGGGCATCATCTACATCGACGAAATCGATAAGATCTCGCGGAAGAGCGAGAACCCGTCGATTACCCGCGATGTGTCCGGTGAGGGCGTCCAGCAAGCGCTCCTGAAGATCCTTGAAGGTACGGTGGCTTCCGTTCCGCCGCAGGGTGGCCGTAAGCATCCGCACCAGGAATTCATCCAGATCGACACCACGAACGTCCTGTTCATCGTTGCCGGCGCCTTCGCCGGTCTGGAGGACATCATCGGATCGCGGTCCGGACGCAAGGGGATCGGCTTCGGAGCTCCACTTAACGAGGTCAAGGACAGCGTGGACAGCTACGGCGAGGTCATGCCGGAGGACCTCCTTAAGTTCGGGCTCATCCCGGAATTCATCGGACGCCTGCCGGTCATCACCACGGTGTCCAACCTCGACCGCCCGGCGCTCATCCAGATCCTTTCGAAGCCAAAGAACGCCTTGGTGAAGCAATACCAGAAGATGTTCCAACTGGACGGCGTGGAACTCTCGTTCGACGAAGACGCCTTGGATGCCATCGCGGACCAGGCCCTGGAAAGGGGCACGGGAGCCCGTGGCTTGCGCGCGATCATGGAGGAAGTCCTCTTGCCGGTCATGTTCGACCTCCCGAGCCGTGACGATATCGCCAGCGTAGTCATCACGGCAGACGCCGTCACCAAGAAGGCGCAACCGACCATGATCGCCCATGAGGTAGTAGCGAAGCGCAGGAATAAGTCCGCATAGGCCGAGGTTGGCATTAATGGGTCTGGACGTAGTTTCGTCCGGTTGGCCGTGCCCCTCACATCCTATTGAAGGAGATTCCTGTGCCTGAGCAGACCGCTAACAAGGTTGATTTCTGGTTCGACCCGATGTGCCCTTTCGCTTGGGTGACGTCGCGTTGGATCGGCGAAGTCGAAGGCGTCCGCGGCATCGAGACCACATGGAACGTCATGAGCCTTTCGGTTCTGAACGAAGGCCGTGACCTTCCGGCCGACTATGCCGAGAAGATGACCCACGGCTGGGGTCCGGTCCGCGTCATCATCGCGGCGAGCGAGTTGCACGGACGCCAGGTCATCAAGCCGCTCTATGACGCCATGGGATCCCTCATCCACGAACAGGGCATCAAAGACTTCAACGAGGTCATCGTCAAAGCACTCGCTGAAACAGGCCTTCCGGCCGACTTGGCACGCTTTGCCGACGTCGAAGACTACGATGTCCAGTTGCGTGCAAGCCATGGAGCCGGGATTTCCCTGGTCGGCCAGGACGTCGGAACTCCGGTTGTCGCTGTGAACGGAACGGCGTTCTTTGGTCCGGTCCTGACCCGCATTCCACGCGGCGAGGAAGCCGGAACGCTGTGGGATGCAACCGTGACCTTGGCCGGCTACCCACACTTCTTCGAGCTGAAGCGCAGCCGGACGGAACGCCCCGAGTTCGACTAACCTCGGGGTTCGGCCCTACTTCAGGAACCGCGACGTCCTCCGGTCCGCCAGGATTTTCCCGTTGGTCTGGCAACCCGGGCAGTACTGGAGCGCGGTGTCAGCGAAGGATACTTCCCGGATAGTGGTCCCGCATACAGGGCAGGCTTGACCTGCCCTGCCGTGGACCATCATGTTGCTGCGCTTCGTGTCCTTGAGCTCGCTGGAGGCTTTCCCTATGGCAGCCTCCACGGCCGCTCCGAGCACGGATTCGATCGACTGGTAAAGGACCTGGACAGTTTCCGGGTCGAGTGACCTGGCGATGGCAAACGGAGAAATCCTGGCAGCGTGCAGGATTTCGTCGCTGTAGGCATTTCCGATTCCGGCGATCACGGCCTGGCTTCGAAGCAGTCCCTTGATCTGCTGCGGGCTGCCCGCGAGGATTCCGGCAAGGGTTTCCGCTGTGAACCCGGGGCTGAGCGGGTCAGGGCCAAGGGTCGCGATGCCCGGAACGTCCTTCGGGTTGTTGACCACATAGACCGCGAGGCTTTTCTTCGTGCCGGCCTCGGTCAGGTCGACGCCGACGTGGGTGGATCCGTCTCCTTTGGTGAAGGCGAGCCTGGCCGCGATGTTGCTGCCACCTAGGCGGAGTTGAGTCGTGGAAGGCTGCTCGGTATACCGAAGCCAGCCAGCCTTCGCGAGATGGAAGATGAAGTGGATTCCTTCTGCGTCGAGGCTGAGGAATTTCCCGAAGCGTTCCACACCGAGGATGGTCCGTCCCTCCAAAGCCGAGTAGGGCGGGTCAGCGGTTTTGAGGACGGCAAAAGACGTGATCTGGACCTTGGTCAACTTGGCGCCGAGAAGATTGCGGCCAAGGAAAGCGCCCAGGCCGGCTACTTCGGGAAGTTCTGGCATAGCATCACTGTGCCACAAAGGAACTTCTGCCAGAACCCGGCAAACCGGCCGCATAATGGCGCGCCTGAATTACATGCGAGTAGTTCGCGGCGGGGGCTTGTGCTGGCGGTGCCTCAGGTCAAGAATAGAACTTACCCACTTCGAAAGAAGGGGGACACGGAAACCAAAGATTCAGTGATTTGTAGCTAACGCAGCCATCGGCAAAGTTAGTTACAGGCTACCAGTGACGACGGTAGGAAGACCTGAAAGTCTGAGGATTCCGCCAGACTGTCAAGACGTCACCAGACAGCCGAAAGAGTCGAAGCCCCACCGACGGCTAAACGCTGATGGGGCTTCCCCTTTGCCCGGAAACTTCCTGGTCGTCCTGAAAACTCCCGGGCCATCCGTAAATGTGCTGGACGGCCCGGAAGCCCCGGATCCACGACCTAAGCCTGCGCGGGCTCCTCGGCAGGTGCCAGGACAACGTCGCTCACGGTAAGTTCGCCTTCAGCTGCGACCAGCGAGATTTCCTGGGCATTCGCAGCTGCCTTGAGGTCTCCCAGTCCGGCCTGCAACTGGGCCACGAAGGACTCGCCCGCGGTGATGGTCGCGGACAACACTTCGGTGCGCTGCTTGACCTTTGCCTCGGACTTGGCCTTGCGGATCCCACTGAGCGCGATGCCCACGGTCCCCAGCATGGTGGTGTCGCCGTCGACGATTTCCACGGCCGTTGGCCACGCCGCGCGGTGGACGGAACCGGCACGCCACCAGCTCCAGACCTCTTCGGTAGCGAAGGGCAGGAACGGCGCGAAGAGGCGAAGCAAGGCGTCCAGAGTGGTGGCGAGCGCCGCGAGGACGGACGCTTGCTCGGTTTCCCCGGCAGCACCGTAGGCCCGGTCCTTGATGAGTTCGACGTAATCGTCCGTGAACTGCCAGAAGAACGATTCCGTGATCTGCAGGGCACGGGCGTAGTCGTAGTTGTCGAACGCCTTGGTGGACTGGGACACGACGTCGGCCAGCTGCGCCAGAAGAGCCCGGTCTAAGGGGTTGGTCAGGACGGAAAGGTCCGTACCCACCACCGAGTTCTCGGTTGCGCCCAGGTTCAGGACGAACTTGGAGGCATTGAGGAGCTTGATGGCCAAGCGGCGGCCGATCTTCATCTGGGCGATTTCATAGGCCGTGTCTGCGCCAAGCTTTGCCGAAGCGGCCCAGTAGCGGACGGCGTCGGAACCGTATTCATTGAGCACATCGGTGGGAACAACCACGTTGCCCTTGGACTTGGACATCTTCTTGCGGTCCGGGTCAAGGATCCAGCCGGAGATCGCGGCGTGCTTCCAGGGCGCGCTGTTCTGCAGGGCGTCCGCGCGGACGGCCGAGGAGAAGAGCCAGGTCCGGATGATGTCGTGGCCCTGGGGACGGAGGTCGAACGGGTAGACCTTCCCGAACAGATCCTCGTCCCGGCTCCAGCCGCCAACGATCTGTGGGGTGAGGGACGACGTCGCCCACGTATCCAGGACATCGGCGTCCCCGATGAATCCGCTGGGCTGTTCGCGCTGGGATTCGTCGAAGCCGGGGGCGGCGTCGGCGGCGGGGTCCACAGGCAGGGACTCGTCGGACGGCAGGATGGGGTTCTCGTAGTCCGGGTTGCCGTGGGCGTCCAGCGGGTACCAGACGGGGATCGGCACGCCGAAGAAGCGCTGGCGTGAAACGAGCCAGTCGCCGTTCAAGCCGGAGATCCAGTTCTCGTAGCGGGACCGCATGAAGGACGGGTGGAAGTCGATCTCGTGTCCGCGCGCGATCAACCGTTCGCGGCGGTCCTCATCACGTCCGCCGTTGCGGATGTACCACTGGCGCGATGTCACGACTTCGAGGGGCTTGTCGCCCTTTTCGAAGAAGTTCACGGGGTGCGTGATCTTCTTGGGTTCCCCATCGAGCAGTTCGGCCGCCGCGAGGAGCTCCACCACGGATTCCTTCGCGGAGAACGCCGTCTTACCGGCGATCGCGGCGTAGGCTTCCTTGCCGGCCTCGGTGGTGATCCATTCGGGGGTTTCTGCGATGATGCGGCCGTCGCGGCCCATGATCGCGCGGGTGGGCAGCTGCAGCTCACGCCACCAGGTGACGTCGGTGAGGTCGCCGAAGGTGCAGACCATGGCGATGCCGGAGCCCTTGTCCGCTTTGGCGAGCGGGTGGGCTTTCACCTCGAGCTCGACTTCGAACAGGGGAGACTTCACGGTCTTGCCGAACAGCGGCTGGTACCGCTCGTCGTCGGGGTTTGCCACCAAAGCCGCGCAAGCAGCGAGCAATTCGGGACGCGTGGTCTCGATGAAGATCTTTTGTCCGTCTTCGGTGAAGAACGGGTAGCGGTAGTACGCGCCGGCCACTTCGCGGTCCTCAAGCTCAGCCTGCGCGACGGCGGTGCGGAACGTGACGTCCCACAGCGTCGGGGCTTCGGCCATGTAGGCGTCACCGGCAGCGAGGTTGGCGAGGAAGGCACGCTGGGATACGGCACGGGAGGTGTCGTCGATGGTCCGGTAGGTCAGGTCCCAGTCGACGGACAGGCCGAGGGTCTGGAACAGGTTTTCGAAGACCTTCTCGTCCTCGACGGCGAGTTCCTCGCACAGTTCGATGAATTTCTGGCGCGAGACGACGTCGAAATCGCGCTGGTTCTTCGCAGGCTGTGCCGGCGGCCGGTAGTCCGCGTTGTAGGGAACGGCGGGATCGCAGCGGACGCCGTAGTAGTTCTGGACGCGGCGTTCGGTGGGCAGGCCGTTGTCGTCCCAACCCATCGGGTAGAAGACGTTCTTGCCGGTCATGCGCATGTAGCGGGCCTGGACGTCGGTCTGGGTGAAGGAGAACATGTGTCCCACATGCAGCGAACCCGAGGCGGTGGGCGGGGGAGTGTCGATCGAGTAGACATGCTCCCTGGTGGTGTCCGGGTTGAACTTATAGGTTCCTTCGTCCAGCCAGCGCCGGGTCAGGGCGGCTTCGAGGCCCTCGAGGGCCGGCTTGTCGGGAACGTTGATGGGGGCGGTGGCGGGCGTGTCTGTACCCTGCGTTGATTCAGCCATTGACCCATTGTTTCATCAAACCTCAGTGCCGACTTCAAAAACGTCAATGCCAGGTAAGTCGAACTGCGCTAGCGTTCACTCCATGGGAGCTTCCAAGGACGTTTTCGTGATCAAGCGCATCTATGACGAAGCAGCCGACGACGACGGTTACCGGGTTCTCGTGGACCGGCTCTGGCCGCGCGGGGTGTCAAAGGATGATGCGCACCTTGACCTGTGGCTGAAGGAAATCGCACCCTCACCGCCGCTGCGGAAGGAATTCGGGCACATGGAGGAACGCTTCGCCGACTTCAAGCACCACTATGAAGCCGAACTGGAGAGCAACCCGGCCGTGGAGCAATTGCAGGACCTGGCGGAAGGAAAGAATCGAGTGACCCTGCTCTACGGAGCCAGGGACCCGGAGATCAACCACGCGAAGGTCCTTCTCGAGTACCTTGAAGATTCCAAGCGCGGATCCGCGCACCGGCACGGGAAGGCCGGCAAGTGACGCCACAGCACCCGCGCTTCGCGCGTTCGTACGCACGCGCTGTGGAAGGGATGAACCGGCGTGGCGCAGCCGGTCACCGTCGCGAGCTGCTGGCCGGCTTGCAAGGGACCGTCATTGAGGTCGGGGCAGGGGAGGGCTCATCCTTTGCCTACTATCCGGACACAGTCCGGAGCGTCCTTGCAGTGGAGCCCGACGATTACCTGAGGGCGCTCGCCTCCGAAAAAGCTCGAAGCGCCCCTGTTCCGGTCGGGGTGCTCTCCGGTATGGCTGAGAAGATCCCCGCGCCGGACCACAGCGCGGACGCCGTCGTCGTGAGCCTTGTCCTGTGCAGTGTCCCGAACCAGGAAGCGGCACTCGCGGAGATACGGAGGGTGTTGCGTCCGGAAGGAACGCTGGCGTTTTATGAACACGTGCGTTCGCGCCGCAGGTTCACCGCCGCCGTCGAAGATCTCGTGAGCCCGGCCTGGCAGCGATTGGCCGGAGGATGCCACCCCAACCGGAACACGCTCGACGCAATCGCGGAGGCCGGTTTCAAAGTGGTCCAAAACCGGCGCTTCAGCTTCGCCCCCGCTCCGCTGGTGCCGTCGTTCGAGCACATCCTGGGTCGTGCGATCAGCCCGCGCAAAGCAAGTTAGTGTGGTGGCATGACTGAGGCAGGACAGACCAAAACGGCAGTAGTGACGGGCGCGAGCACCGGGATCGGCGAGGCGACCGTGCGCGCCCTCGCAGCGGACGGGTGGAAGGTTTTCGCCGTCGCCCGGCGCGCTGGACGGCTTGAAGAACTCGGCACCGAGACCGGCGCCGTCCCGTTCGCAGCCGACATCACAAGTGACGACGACGTCGCGGCCCTGCTTTCCGCCGTCGTCGAAGCCGGGGGAGCGGACACCCTCATCAACATCGCAGGCGGCGCCCGCGGCGCGGACACCATAGGGAACGCACAGACCGAAGACTGGGACTGGATGTACCAGGTCAACGTCCTGGGCACATTGAAGCTGACCCGCGCCTTCCTCCCGATGCTGCGCGCCCACGGCGAGGGCACCGTCCTGAACCTGACGTCGACGGCGGGACTCACCGCCTACGAGGGCGGCGGCGGTTACAACGCGGCGAAGTTCGGACAGCACGCGATGACCGGAGCCTTGCGCCTCGAGGAAGCCGAAAACAACATCCGGGTGATCGAAGTTGCGCCCGGCCTGGTCCACACCGAGGAATTCGCGCTCAACCGTCTCGGCGACGCAGACGCCGCCGCGAAGGTGTACGCCGGCGTCGAGAAGCCGCTCACCCCCGAAGACGTCGCCGACGTCGTCAAATACGCAGTCTCCCTGCCGCACCACATCAACCTCGACGAGATCATCATCCGCCCCGTGGCGCAGGCCGCGACGCACAAGCTGATCCGCAAGGGCTAGCCCGGCCCAGAGCGCAGTTGCGGCGCCGCGGTTCCCAAGTGGAGCTCGCGGCGCAGCTGCCGCTAGACTTGTGGCACAAGCATCGACCCGGACATCACCGGTGAGCTTCCGGAAGAAAACCCCGGCAACACGGGGCCAGTAGAACCGGACGGGTAAGCCCGTCACAGCAGCCAATGAGCGGCCGACGCCGGTCCGCCCCTCCGCTGGAAGGGCACGCCGTCGACGGTAAGTGAGGTGGTACCGCGGTACCTGCGCTGTTGGAAGCAACAGCCTGGCGCCGTCCTCGCATCCTGAAGAAACTTTGTGTTCACCGGCTCAACCCAGGATGAAGAGATGACGTATTACCCCAAGGCCTCCGCAGCCCCCTCAGGCGCCGCATCCGGCGTGTCCGCCTCCGTGAAGTTCCCGGAGATCGAGGAGCGCATCCTCAAGTACTGGGACGAAGATGGCACGTTCCAGGCGAGCATCGACCACCGTGATGCTGGACACGATGGCAGCAACGAATTCGTCTTCTACGACGGCCCTCCCTTCGCCAACGGCCTGCCCCACTACGGCCACCTCCTGACCGGTTACGCCAAGGACCTCGTAGGCCGCTACCAGACCCAGCGCGGCAAGCGCGTCGAACGGCGCTTCGGCTGGGACACCCACGGCCTGCCCGCCGAACTCGAAGCCATGAAGCAACTGGGCATGACTGACAAGACCCAGATCGAAGCCATGGGCATCGACAAGTTCAACGACGCCTGCCGTGCCTCCGTGATGAAGTACGCCGACGAGTGGAAGAGCTACGTCACCCGCCAGGCCCGCTGGGTGGACTTCGACAACGACTACAAGACGCTCAACGTCGAATACATGGAGTCCGTTCTCTGGGCCTTCAAGCAGCTCCATGAGAAGGGCCTCACCTACAACGGCTACCGCGTCCTGCCGTACTGCTGGAAGGATGAGACCCCGCTATCCAACCATGAACTGCGCATGGATGACGACGTCTACAAGAACCGCCAGGACCAGACCGTCACAGTGACGTTCCCCCTCAAGGCCGGCGATTCGGAGGTCTCCAAGGCGCTCGCGGGCGTGCAGGCCCTCGCCTGGACCACGACGCCGTGGACGCTGCCCACGAACCTGGCGCTCGCCGTCGGGCCCGAAATCTCCTACGCAGTGGTTCCCGCGGGTCCCAACGGAGTCAAGGCCGCCTCGGCGGATGCGCCGGTCAGCGGCAGCTTCCTGCTGGCGGCAGACCTGCTTGGCACGTACGCCAAGGACCTGGGGTACGACGACGTAGCTGCCGCCGCCGCGGCCGTGACCGCCAGTTACACGGGCGCCCAGTTGGCCGGCCTCGAATACGAGCCGCTCTGGGACTACTTCTCGGATACGGAGAAATACGGCACGCAGAACGCCTGGCGCATCCTGGTGGCGGACTACGTGACCACCACCGATGGTACGGGCATCGTCCACCAGGCCCCCGCCTATGGTGAGGACGACCAGAAAGTCTGTGAAGACGCCGGAATCCCGGTGGTCCTTTCCGTGGACGAAGGCGCGAAGTTCCTCCACCTGTTTGCCCACGGCCCCCTTGCCGAAATCTCCGGCCTGCAGGTTTTCGAAGCCAACAAGCCCATCACCCAGGCGTTGCGCGCCGCCGGACGGCTGGTCCGCCAGGCAAGCTATGAACACAGCTACCCGCACTGCTGGCGTTGCCGCAATCCGCTGATCTACCGGGCAGTGTCCTCGTGGTATGTCGAGGTCACCAAGTTCAAGGACCGCATGTCCGAGCTGAACCAGGAGATCAACTGGATCCCGGGCAACGTCAAGGACGGCCAGTTCGGCAAATGGTTGGCCAACGCCCGCGACTGGTCAATCAGCCGCAACCGCTACTGGGGCTCGCCCATCCCCGTCTGGCAGTCCGATGATCCCGAATACCCGCGCACGGACGTCTACGGTTCGCTGGCCGAACTGGAGGCCGACTTCGGCCGCTTGCCCGTGAACAACGACGGCCAGGTGGACCTGCACCGCCCCTTCATCGACGAACTCACCCGACCGAACCCGGACGATCCGCGCTCGCCGGAAGAGGGACAGTCCACCATGCGCCGCGTAGAAGACGTCCTGGACGTCTGGTTCGACTCCGGCTCCATGCCGTACGGCCAGGTGCACTACCCGTTCCAGAACGAGGAATGGTTCGACACCCACAACCCGGCCGACTTCATCGTGGAATACATCGGGCAGACGCGTGGCTGGTTCTACATGCTGCACATCCTGTCCACAGCGCTCTTCGACCGGCCCGCGTTCCGCAACGTGATCAGCCACGGCATCGTGCTGGGCTCCGACGGCCAGAAAATGTCCAAGAGCCTCCGCAACTACCCGGACGTCTCCGAGGTCCTGGACCGCGACGGTTCGGACGCAATGCGCTGGTTCCTGATGTCCAGCCCGATCCTGCGCG
Source organism: Arthrobacter terricola (assembly GCF_004354015.1). Lineage (GTDB taxonomy): Bacteria > Actinomycetota > Actinomycetes > Actinomycetales > Micrococcaceae > Arthrobacter > Arthrobacter terricola. The sequence continues at coordinate 169,097 of NZ_SMRU01000004.1, read as the reverse complement.
GCGGCAACCTTATTGTCACCGAGCAAGGAATCCGCGACGGCGTCCGCCAGGTCATCCTGCCGCTGTGGAACGTCTACAGCTTCTTCACGCTGTACACCAACGCCTCAAATAATGGTGCGGGCTACGACGCGAAGCTGCGGTACGACGGATACACAGACACTTTGGACCAGTACCTGCTCGCGAACACTGGCGACCTTGTCCGCAATGTCACCGCGAGCCTGGACGAGTACGACATCTCCGGGGCTTGCGACGAACTGCGCGGCTACCTGGACATGCTCACCAATTGGTACGTGCGCCGCAGCCGGCAGCGCTTCTTCGACGAAAACGTGGACGCTTTCGACGCCCTGTACACGACGCTCGAAGCGGTCTGCCGTGTCTCGGCGTCGCTGCTGCCTTTGGTTTCCGAGGAGATCTGGCGTGGCTTGACGGGTGGCCGCTCGGTGCACCTCGCCGATTGGCCCGAGGCGTCGCTGTTCCCGGCCAACCCGGACCTGGTGGAAGCAATGGACCGGGTCCAGCAGATCTGCTCCGCCGGTTCCAGCTTGCGTAAGGCCGCCAACCTTCGCGTCCGCCTGCCGCTGCAGGAACTCACGGTGGTGGCACCCGGGGCGGATGCGCTGGAAGGGTTCGGCGCCGTCGTCGCGGATGAACTCAACCTGCGCTCCGTCAGGCTCCTGGACGCCGCGACGGCCTCGCCGGAGGAGTTCGGCATCGAGCAGAAGCTCGTGGTGAACGCCCGTGCCGCGGGTCCGCGCCTGGGCAAGAATGTCCAGCAGGCCATCAAGGGCTCGAAGTCCGGCGACTGGTCCGTGAGCGATGCGGGCGTGGTCACCGCAGGCGGCCTCGAGTTGGAATCCCAGGAATACACCCTGGAAACGGTCGTCGCGGAATCGGCTGATGGATCGTCCGCGGCTGTCGCAGTCCTGCCGGGCGGTGGCTTTGTTGTCCTGAACACCGAGGTCACTCCGGAGCTCGCCGCGGAAGGCCTGGCACGCGACATGGTCCGTGCCATCCAGCAGGCCCGTAAGGACGCCGGGCTCAACGTCAGCGACCGAATCCATACCTCCGTGCTGGCCGCCCACGACGTCGTCGACGCCCTGCGTGCAAACGAAGAGCTGGTCAAGACTGAAACCCTGTCCCTCAAGCTCGACCCCGTCGTCTCGGGCGACGCCGGCGAGCCGAAGATCACCGTTATCAAGATCGAGGCTTAGTACATGAGCGATGAATTCTCCGTAGAAAGCGTCTACGCCGAACTGCTGGGCCGCGCCCCGGAAAACAAGATGGAACCACGGCTCGCACCGCTGTACCGGGCGATGGACGTGTTGGGGGAGCCCAACAAGGCCTACCCGATCATCCACATCACGGGAACCAACGGCAAGACTTCCACGGCCCGGATGATCGAGGCGGGGCTGCGTGCCCACGGACTGAGCACGGGCCGGTACACCAGCCCGCACCTGTCCAAGGTCACGGAGCGCATCAGCATCGACGGCGCACCGGTATCGGATGAGACGTTCGTCCGGATCTGGGACGAGATCCGGCCGTACCTCGAAATCGTTGACAAGGAACTCGTGGCTGACGGCCAGCCGCGGCTGACCTACTTCGAATGCCTGACGATCCTTGGCTTCGCGATCTTCGCGGACCAGCCCGTCGACGTCGCGGTGGTGGAGGTTGGCCTCGGCGGCATCACGGACGCCACGAACGTGGGCGACGGCCAGGTTTCCGTCATCACGCCGATCTCCCTCGATCACACGGACCTCCTCGGCGACACCACGGAGGACATTGCCTACGAGAAGGCCGGAATCATCAAGCCCGGCGGATTCCTCGTGAGCGCAGCCCAGCCGGTGGACGCCGCGCAAGTGCTGCTGGACAAGGCCCGCGAAGTAGGCGTGCCCTTCCGATTCGAAGGCGTCGAATTCGGCGTCGAAACCCGCAGCGTCGCCGTCGGCGGCCAGGTGCTGACCGTCCAGGGACTCGCCGGGCGTTACGAGGACATTTTGCTGCCGCTGCACGGTGCCCACCAGGCCGAGAATGCTGCCGTGGCCGTCGCGGCCCTCGAAGCGTTCTTCGGCGGCGGCGAGCGGGAACTCGACGCCGATGTCCTCCGCGAGGCTTTCGGCACCGTTTCCTCTCCGGGCAGGCTCGAGGTAGTGCGTACGGCTCCCACCATCATCGTGGACGCCGCGCACAACCCGGACGGCATCCGGGTCTCGGCTGAGGCTCTCCAGGAGTCCTTCAACTTCACCAAGCTTGTGGTGGTGATCGGCATCCTGAAGGAAAAGGACGCCGAAGAGATCCTCCGGCAGCTCAAGGATTCCTTGGGTGACCTCGCCGAGGAGTTCTGCTTCACGCAGTCCAACTCACCGCGTGCCATCCCCGCCGGGGAACTCGCCGATCTCGCCGTCGACCTCGGATTCGGCGAAGAAAACCTACACATCGCCGAGAAACTGGACGACGCGATCGAATGGGCCGTGGAACGCGCCGAGTCGAACGACGACCTCGCGGGCGGCGTGCTCGTGACGGGTTCAATCACGGTTGTGGCTGAAGCCCGCATCCTGCTTGGAAAGGCAGGTGCCTGAGCATGGCAAGGCTGACGAAAGCCCAGCGCGAGTGGCGCCCCGGCATGCCCAAGAAGCGCCGTTCCACCAAGGCGATGTTCGCCTCCACCGTGCTGCTCCTGGAAGCTTTCGTGGCGTTCTTCGCCACGTTGGCCGTATTCGGACTTAAACGCGGTGAAGGAGCGCCTGGACTGATACTGGCCTTTGGCATCGCGTTGAGCGTGGTGCTGGTGCTCGCGTGCGCCGTCATCAGCAAGCCGTGGGGTGTCGCTGTCGGCTGGGCGTTGCAGCTTATTTTGATCCTGACCGGAATCGCGGAGCCGACGATGTTCGTGGTCGGAATCCTCTTCGCTGCGTGCTGGTGGTATGGAATCCGTGCCGGCATGAGGATCGACCGCGAGAACGTCCAGCGTGACCGTGAGCAGGCAGAGTGGGACGCCGCGCATGGTGACGGCGCCACCGGGCAATCTGCCTGAGCCAAACCCCGTAAACTGGCTGGGAAACCCACACACCCATCATTGGAGCAACTGTGAGCATTGAGCGCACCCTTGTACTGATCAAGCCCGACGGCGTGGCCCGCAACTTGAGCGGAAGCATCCTCGCCCGCATCGAGTCCAAAGGTTACGTTCTGGCCGAACTGAAAAAGGTGAACGCTACCCGCGACCTTCTGGAGCAGCACTACGAAGAGCACGTCGGCAAGCCGTTCTACGAGCCGCTGGTCGAGTTCATGCTGAGCGGCCCTGTCGTTGCCGCGATCTTCGAGGGCCACCGTGTGATCGAAGGGTTCCGTTCGCTGGCGGGCACCACGGATCCGACGACGGCGGCACCCGGCACCATCCGCGGCGACTTCGGCCGTGACTGGGGCCTGGCTGTCCAGCAGAACCTGGTCCACGGTTCCGACTCGGCGGATTCGGCCGAACGCGAGATCAAGATCTGGTTCGGGGAGTAGTCTTCCTCCACAAACGGCTAAGGCCCATGTTCGCTTGCGAACATGGGCCTTAGTGCTTGGCGGGACCAAGCGATCAGTAGCCCGAGGTCCCGATGAACAAATTGATGAAGGCAAAGAAAATGGTGGCAATGACGGCTACATAGAGGAGAGCGGAGATGATCCAGCCGGATTCGCCGAGGATCTTAGCCAAGCGGGCGGGGGCTGGAATGACACCGTGGACCACGTTGCGGATGGTCACGAAAACGAACAGCGGGATCATGCATGCCCACACCACCATGCAGAGCGGGCACAGGATGTGGATGGCGTAGAGCGCCTGGGACCAGAGCCACACGATGAAGATGAATCCGAGCGTGACACCGATTTGGAGTCCCACCCAGTACCAGCGGGCAAACTTGGCCCCTGCGAACATGGCCATGGCTGTGGTGATGATCACGGCGAACGCCACGATGCCAATGAACATATTGGGAAAGCCGAAGACCGAACTCTGCGGGGTCTTCATGACGTCTCCACAGGAAATCCAGGGATTGACGTCGCAGAATGTCCCTGCCTTGGGGTTGATCAGGACCTGCAGCTTCTCAAGGACCAAGGACCCGGATGCCAACCAGGCAACGGTGCCGGTCGCCAGCAGCAGCCAGGCGAACGGTACATCGCGGACCATGCGGGGCAAGGCTGCCGCAGCAGCGTTCTTCCCGGATTTGTTCTTGCCGTCCTTATCCTCTTTGAGGCTGCGGGCGTCGTCATTGGCCAGGTTCGGGCTGGCGGGGCTCGGCATGGTTCGCTGTCCTTTTCTGGAGGGGCCCGGCCAATCACCGGGGACTGCTCTTGGGAGGATTCTAGCCGCGGAGGCTGAAGGCGGTGTCCAGCATGGGTGGCGGCACGGGAGCTTTACACCGCATTTTCCCGCTGGCAGCGCGGGCGTATGAGAGAATGGACATGGCCGGAAGCCGATCCACATGCGGATTCCGGTCCGGTATCTTGTTCCCAAGACCGCCAGCCGCCAGCAGGGCATGCCGGATCCGATGATCCCCGGTAGGCCCGCAGCGGCAATGGACGGCACCTGTTGTGGCAATAGAACAACGGGTTTTGAGCAAGGCCGGCTTTCCGTGGATGCCGCACCCGCATGCTGGTGCGAACCGGAAAGACAACTACTGACTTCTGTCAACGCCTGCGGGTTTTGACAAATATTGCCCCTCTGGGCGCCGGATGTGGCGGTTGCGCAAGGGCAGGAGTGTTGCCACATATGGATAATGAGCAAGTTGTAGCCGCCGCCGAAGGCGCGGCGCCGGAAGAAGCCCCGGAGACGCCGAAGAAGGCCACCCGCACCCGCCGCAAGGCCGCTCCGAAAGCTGCTGCGGAGGCATCAGGAGAAGCGCCCGACGCCGGTGCTGCCGCCCCGTCCGCAGGGCAGGTCGCCGACGCACCGGCTGCTGAAGCGCCCAAGGCGCCCGTCCGGCGCAGCCGGGCCCGCAAGAAGGTCGACGCCGAACCGTTGCCTGGCTTCGCTGAAGAAACCTCCCCTGAAGGTTCCAGGGACGCCGCGCAGGCTGCCGCCGTCGAACCCGAAACCCCCCAAACGGAACCGGCACCCGAAAAGCCGGTGCGGCGCCGTCGTACGACGACGAAGGCAGCGGCAGCCGAAGCAGCGGAGGAAACCCCTGCCGAGCCCGCAGCCGAAGAAGCAGCCGCCGAAGAACCGTCAGTTGCAGCCGCGGAAGCGGTCACTGAAGAAGAGGCCGAAGAGCCGGCCGAGAATGCCGAACCGGCTGCCGCCAGCCCTGCCTCGTCGCTCTTCCTCGAACCCGGCTCCATCACCTCCATGCTTTTCCAGGCTCCGGACTTGAGCACGGTTGTGCGCCCTGCCGTTGTCGATGAAGAATCCGAGGGCGGCGAACGGCCTGGCGATGACAACGAGCTGGATGAGGGCGGCAGCCGCCGTCGGCGTCGCAGCCGCGGGCGGCGTGGCCGCCGTGGCTCCGATCGCGATGAAGTTCCCGGTGAAGAGGTATCCGTCGAAGGTGAAGAAACCGCGGAAGCCGAGGCCGAGGAAGCCTTGGAAGAAGGCGTGACCTCGCGTCGTCGCAGGCGGCGTCGTCGCGGCGACCAGGACCTCGAGCTTACTGGCGGCGGAGACGACGATCCGCCCAACACTGTGACCCGCGTCCGCGCTCCCCGCGCGCACGTGGAATCCACGGGCCCGGATCGGGTCACGAGCGTCAAGGGCTCCACCCGCCTTGAAGCGAAGAAGCAGCGCCGGCGTGAATCCCGGGAGACCGGGCGTCGCCGGCAAGTGATCACCGAAGCCGAGTTCCTGGCGCGCCGCGAATCTGTGGACCGGCAGATGATCGTTCGCCAGCGCGACGACAGGATCCAGATCGGGGTCTTGGAAGACGGCGTGCTGGCCGAACACTTCGTGTCCAAGACGCAGCAGGACTCCTTGATCGGCAATGTGTACTTGGGCAAGGTCCAGAACGTCCTGCCGTCCATGGAAGCCGCTTTCGTGGATATCGGACGGGGCCGCAATGCGGTGCTGTACGCCGGTGAAGTCAATTGGGACACCGTGACGCTCGAAGGCAAGCCGCGCCGCATCGAAAATGCCCTTAAATCCGGCGATTCGGTGCTCGTGCAGGTCACCAAGGACCCCGTAGGCCACAAGGGCGCCCGATTGACGAGCCAGATTTCCCTCCCGGGACGTTACCTCGTGTACGTTCCCGGCGGGTCTATGACCGGCATCTCGCGCAAGCTGCCCGACGTCGAGCGGAACCGCCTGAAGCGGATCCTCAAGGACCGCCTTCCCGAAAACGCGGGCGTCATTGTCCGCACTGCCGCCGAGGGCGCCTCCGAGGAAGAGCTGACCCACGACATCAACCGCCTGCGCGCCCAGTGGGAAGGTATCGAGAGCCAGTCCACGTCCACGAAGATCCTTGCCCCGGAACTTTTGTACGGCGAACCGGACCTCACCATCAAGGTTGTCCGCGACGTCTTCAACGAGGACTTCTCCAAGCTCATCGTCTCGGGCGATGAGGCATGGGACACCATCGAAGCCTACGTGACCTATGTGGCTCCGGACCTGGTGGGGCGCCTCGAAAAGTGGACGTCCGAGCAGGACATCTTCTCGGCTTGGCGCGTGGATGAGCAGATCCACAAGGCCCTGGAGCGGAAGGTTTTCCTGCCTTCAGGCGGTTCGCTCGTGATCGACCGCACTGAGGCCATGACCGTTGTTGACGTGAACACGGGCAAGTTCACCGGCAGCGGCGGCAACCTTGAAGAGACCGTCACCAAGAACAACCTCGAAGCGGCGGAGGAAGTCGTCCGGCAACTCCGCCTGCGCGACATCGGCGGAATCATCGTCATCGACTTCATCGACATGGTCCTCGAGTCCAACCGCGACCTCGTGCTGCGGCGCCTGGTCGAATGCCTTGGCCGGGACCGCACCAAGCACCAGGTCGCCGAAGTGACCTCGCTGGGCCTGGTGCAGATGACCCGTAAGCGCATGGGCACCGGGCTGCTCGAAGTCTTCGGTGAGCAATGCGAAGTGTGTGCAGGGCGCGGCGTCGTCACCCACGACGAGCCCGTTGAGCATCGCCGGGCCAACGTTTTGGCTGCCGAGCACCACCACCCTCGCGCCGAATCCCAGCCAGCGGGCCGCACTGAACCGCGGAAGCGCCGCCGCAGCAGGGGATCGGGGCAGGGCGCGCCCGAGGCCCCGGTAACCACTGTGGGTGCCGTCCACGTTGAACCGACGGATCCCGGCCGCCAGGCCGCCACCCGCGCTGCCCTTGCCACCATTGCGGCCGCGGCCCATGCGGCACACGTGCACGACGACGAGCTGCGGCATGCCGCGGAACTCGCCGCGGGCGAGGCAACCCCGGAAGAGTCCGGCGCAGCGCCCGTCCAGGCTCCGGCCGCTACGCCGGCCGCGTCCTCGGGTGGAACTTCGGGTGGGGCAGGGTTCTCGGGTGAACAGGAACCTGCCGCTCCTTCGTCAAGCCTGTTCGGCACCGAGGAACGCGTGAAGCCCGTGTTGCGGTTTGGTGGCGAAGAAGTCGCCTTGCCCTTCGTCCACCACCCTGAGCCCACGGCTACGGGCACTCCGACCATGAGCCTGGACCTGTTGGCGAAGGCGTTTGCCGGCCTCGGCCATGCCCCGGAAGACGAAGCGCCGGAAGCCGCGGCCCCGGAAGCGGAAGCCTCCGGAAGCAAGCCTTCCGAGGGCGAGGTCAGCGTGGAAGAAGCCCCCACTCCTGAACCCGCTGTGTCAAGCGGGTCCGCGGAGTCTGCACCGCGCAGCCGCAGGGCACGCCGCAACCGCAGCGCCAGCCGGGCGCAGGGTGCGGCCAACGCCACGGATGTCGAACACCATGAGGCCTCCGCGGCTGCTTCAGGCGGCTCCGCCCACGAGGCCAAGGTACCTGTTGAAGGATCCGCCAAGCCCACGGCCACGGAGGAGCCGATCATCCTTGGCGTCGGCGTGCCAAAGTCCGAGCTCTGACAACTCCGTCATTCGAAGCCCCGGTGGGTTTCCGCATTCGCGGATACTGCCGGGGCTTCGGCGTTCCGGCCTTCGGGAGGCCCCGCGCCTCCCCAGCGGCTCGTCGAAGGGTCGATCCCAGTACTTCGTGTGATCCGGGTTAAACTAGGGGACTGACACGGGGTGCCGCGCACCAAGCCGGCTGAGACCAGACCCGTTGAACCTGTCCGGTTAGCACCGGCGAAGGGATGTCCCGTATGGCTTCATCACCGCATTCACTCGTGTACCCGCTCGAGGCGACGCGCCGACGCGTGCCCAGGGTGCTCAGCATCGCCGGATCCGATCCTTCGGGTGGAGCAGGAATCCAGGCCGACCTCAAGAGCATCGCCGCCCAGGGTGGTTACGGCATGGCCGCTATTACGGCCCTCACGGCCCAAAACACGCAAGGCGTCACCGGGGTCCATGTTCCGCCTGTGGATTTCCTGCGCCAGCAACTCGAGGCCATCGGCAATGACATCGAGGTGGACGCCGTCAAGATCGGCATGCTCGGGGATGCCGCGGTGATCGAGGAAGTACGCCGCTGGCTCGGCGAGGTGCGTCCCGCCGTCGTGGTCCTCGACCCTGTGATGATCGCCACGAGCGGCGACCGCCTCCTCGCGGAGTCCGCAGAAGCCGCGCTCCGCGAGCTTCTGCCCTTGGCCGACTTGATCACCCCGAACCTGCCGGAACTGGCCATGCTCCTGGGCGAATCCGAAGCCGCTGATTGGGACACTGCACTCGCGCAGGGTAAGCGGCTGGCCGCCGCGTGTGGAAACACCGTGTTGGTGAAGGGCGGCCACTTGGAGGGACCGGGCTGCCCGGACGCCCTGGTGAACACCGTCGGACTGCTGAGCCAGGACGTCGTGGTCTTCCCCGGCGAGCGGGTGGATACCCGCAACAGCCATGGCACGGGCTGCTCGCTCTCGTCCGCGATGGCCACGGCCAAGGTGCGGCTCGGCGATTGGGAGTCCGCCCTTCGCGTGGTCAAACCGTGGCTCCACGGGGCATTGGCGGAATCGGCGGTGTTGGAAGTCGGCAAGGGCAACGGACCGATCCACCACTTCCACGCGCTGGACAACGGCCTCCAGCCCAGGGAATTCGTAGCACGGTTGTGGGACGAAGCCCGCCCTGAACTGGACGCCATCCATGCCTTGGACTTCATCAAGGACCTGCAATCCGGCGCGCTCGGCGAAACCCATTTCGCGTACTACCTGGCGCAGGATGCCATCTACCTCAACGGATACTCCCGGGTCTTGGCGCGGGCAAGCGCACTGGCTCCGAGCGAGGCTGAGCAGCTGTTCTGGGCCCGGGGAGCCCAAACGTGCCTCGAGGTCGAGTCCGAGCTGCACCGGAACTGGCTCGCGACCCGCGAATCCAGCAACAAGCTAGGGCCAGTTACGAAGGCTTACGTGGACCACTTGGTGGCGGCATCGGCGTCGGGAAGCTATGCCGTCCTGGTCGCTGCCATCCTGCCGTGCTACTGGCTGTACGCAGAGGTGGGACGGCAGCTCCACGACGGATACGTCGAGTCGGGCGCACCGGAAGGGCATCCTTACGCCGATTGGTTGCGCACGTACGCTGACGAAGCATTCGCCGAAGCCACCCGGAAGGCCATCGACATCATCGATGTTGCCGCAGGCGTGGCGTCGCCGGCGGAGCGGGAAGCGATGCTTGAGGCGTTTATCCGGTCCTGCCGCTATGAAACAGCGTTTTTCGACGCGCCGCGGGTTCACGGCTGACAACCTCGTCCGTGGTGTGGGCGGCTGCCGCAGCGTGTCGGGCGGCACGTCCGGGGTTTTGCCAGCGTCAAGGGTAAGCTGTATGGGCACGGTATCGGACGGCGGCATTGCAAGTCCGTGGCATCCATCACATGGCGGCCTCCGGACCGGGCCTCATTTGCAGCCGAGGGAGAAACTAGCGTAGTCTAGATCCTCGGTGCTTACGCCAACACTTGGGTTATGCCCAGAGAACCTTTCGTTCGGATCTGTTTCTTTCGAAACCGTTCCTTGATTCGGGACTGTTCAGGGATAACTCATGGACTCCACATAGGGGTCCACGGCGTTGAGGCACAGCGTGAACCAGGCCCGTTTCGGTTCGGGGTTCCGCACGCAAATTTAGTAATAAACGTCGAGAGAAGTGAGTGCCCAAGTGGTGTACGCGATTGTCCGCGCAGGCGGCCGCCAAGAAAAGGTTTCCGTTGGAGACTACGTAACCCTGAACCGCGTCGCCGGTGAAGCCGGCAGCACCCTTGAGCTGCCCGCACTGCTCCTGGTTGACGGCGACAAGGTAACCTCCGCCGCTGCAGACCTTGCCAAGGTCAAGGTCACGGCCGAGATCCTCGAAGACCTCCGTGGTCCGAAGATCGTCATCCAGAAGTTCAAGAACAAGACCGGCTACAAGAAGCGCCAGGGTCACCGTCAGGAACTGACCAAGATCAAGATCACCGGCATCAAGTAACCACTGGTTACGATCCAGGTTTTCAACAGATTCCCAAGAATTTAAAGGCAGGCATTTCACATGGCACACAAAAAAGGCGCGAGCTCCACTCGCAACGGTCGTGACTCCAACGCTCAGTACCTTGGCGTAAAGCGCTTCGGCGGCCAGGTTGTTTCCGCAGGCGAGATCATCGTCCGCCAGCGTGGCACCCACTTCCACCCGGGTGCAGGCGTCGGTCGCGGTGGCGACGACACCCTGTTCGCACTGCAGGCCGGTGCGGTTGAGTTCGGTACTCGCCGTGGCCGTCGCGTCGTGAACATCGTTGCTGCTGCGGCTGCAGAGTAATACAACGTTCTGAACGGGTGGAGCGGGCCGGTTGGCCCGCTCCACCCGTCTTTTTAACCGCACTAGAATCTACTGGGGCGGGGCGGCGAGCCAGCTTCGCCGCAGCATTCAAGCAGCAGGATCCATCTTGAGGAGAAACACGTGGCCACCTTCGTAGACCGGGTAGTACTTCATGTATCCGGCGGAACAGGCGGCCACGGCTGTGTTTCTGTCAAGCGTGAGAAGTTCAAGCCTTTGGGCGGTCCCGACGGCGGCAATGGCGGCAACGGCGGTGACGTCATCCTGCGGGTCGATGCCCAGACCACGACGCTCCTTGACTACCACCATGCCCCTCACCGCCACGCCACCAACGGCGGTCCCGGCATGGGTGACTGGCGCGGCGGCAAGAACGGCGAAACACTGGTCCTTCCCGTTCCCGAGGGAACGGTTGTCAAAACCAAAGACGGAGTGGTCCTCGCCGACCTCGTGGGCCAGGGCGCGGAGTACGTCGCCGCCGCTGGCGGCCAAGGTGGCCTTGGCAATTCCGCCCTGTCCTCCCAGAAACGCAAGGCTCCCGGCTTCGCCCTCCTCGGTATCGAAGGCGATTCGAGTGACATCGTCCTGGAGCTCAAGTCCATTGCCGATATCGCGCTCGTGGGATTCCCGTCCGCCGGCAAGTCCAGCTTGATCGCGGCGATGTCGGCTGCCCGCCCCAAGATCGCCGACTACCCGTTCACCACCTTGATCCCCAACCTGGGCGTAGTGCAGGCCGGAGATGTCCGGTACACCATTGCAGACGTTCCCGGTCTCATCGAAGGTGCCAGCGAGGGCAAGGGCCTCGGCCACAACTTCCTCCGCCATGTGGAGCGTTGCGCCGCCTTGGTCCACGTCCTCGATTGCGGAACGCTGGAATCGGACCGGGATCCCCTTTCCGACCTCGCGATCATCGAGCAGGAACTCGACCGGTACGCGGTGGACATGAGCTACGCCGGCGTGGACGGCGAGGTGGTGCCCTTGAATGAGCGTCCCAAGCTTGTGGTGTTGAACAAGGTGGACCTCCCAGATGGTCGGGACATGGCCGAGTTCGTCCGTCCCGAACTGGAGGAACGCGGCTACCGCGTCTTCGAAGTGTCTGCGACGAGCCACGAAGGCCTGCGCGCCTTGAGCTTCGCGATGGCCGAGATTGTCATGGCCGCCCGCGATGCTGTTACTGCTGCGCCCCCGAAGGTGGCTGCCCCTGTGCTCCGGCCGCGCGCGGTCAATGAGACTGGCTTCCGCATCCGCCGGGAAGAAAAGAACCTCGAACCGCTCTTCCGGGTGTTGGGTGAAAAGCCGGTCCGCTGGGTCAAGCAGACCGACTTCACGAACGAAGAAGCTATCGGATACCTCGCCGACCGCTTGGCCAAACTCGGTATTGAAACCGAGTTGTTCAAGATGGGCGCCGTTCCGGGTGACACCGTGGTGATCGGCGAAGAAGACGACGGAGTCGTGTTCGATTGGGAGCCCACCATGATGGCGGGGGCCGAACTCCTCGGCACGCCGCGAGGCACCGACATCCGAGTCGCCGATCTCGGTGACCGTCCCACGCGCGCCCAAAAGCGCGAAGAACAAATCGAACGTCGTGAAGCGAAAGCCGCGGCGCGCGCCGAGCTTGAAGCCGAGCGCAAGGCGGGAATCTGGACCGAGTCCGCCAGCCGCCGTCGTACATCCCAGCCCCTGAAGGAAAGCGGCCGGGACAACGACGATGACCGCTAATACGTCGCAGGTTCCCGAGCTCAGCGACGTAAGCGACGCCGTCGAACGTCGCGCGTTGGCCCACGCCAAGCGGATCGTGGTCAAGGTCGGTTCGTCGTCGCTGACCAGTATCAAGGGCGGGATCTCCGAGAAGTCCGTGACCGCGCTCGTCCATGCTTTGGCGGAGAAGCGGAACTCGGGCACGGAGATCATTTTGGTCTCGTCCGGCGCCATTGCCGCCGGACTGGCTCCCCTTGGCCTCGCGAAGCGGCCCAAGGATCTCGCTACCCAACAGGCGGCGGCGAGCGTGGGCCAGGGCTTGCTCATGGCGCGCTACTCGCAGGCCTTCGCCGCGCACGGGGTCACCGTCAGCCAGGTCCTGCTGACTGCTGATGACTTGATGCGTCGGACCCAGCACAGCAACGCGTACCGGGCCCTTGATCGCTTGCTGAATCTCGGCGTCGTGCCCGTGGTGAACGAAAACGACACGGTCGCCACGCACGAAATCCGCTTTGGAGACAACGACCGCCTGGCTGCCTTGGTAGCGCACCTTGTCCGGGCGGACGCCCTGGTCCTGCTGTCCGACGTCGACGCCCTTTACGACGGACCGCCGTCGGCCGGTGCCAAGCGTATCCCGCTGGTGACCGGCCCTAAGGACCTCGCTGGAGTCACCATCGGCAAGGCGGGCAAAGCGGGAGTCGGCACGGGTGGCATGACCACCAAAGTGGAGGCTGCCTCGATCGCCGCGAGTTCCGGAATCCACGGATTGGTGACGTCCACCGCCAACGCCGCCGCCGCCCTTGCGGGCGAAGACGTGGGCACGTGGTTCGCCATCAACGGCAGCCGCAAGCCGGTCCGGCTCTTGTGGCTGGCGCACCTGGCGTCGGTGCGAGGCAGTTTGGTGCTCGACGACGGAGCCGTCCGGGCAGTGCGGGACCGCCACACCTCGTTGCTTCCCGCGGGGATCTCCTCCGTCCAAGGAGACTTCGAGCCCGGCGACCCCGTGGAAATGCTGTCCACTGCCGGTACCGTCATCGCCAGGGGATTGGTGAACTACTCTTCCGAGGAGCTTCCCCGCATGCTTGGCCGTTCCACGAAGGAACTCGCGAAGGACCTGGGCCGCGGATATGACCGCGTGGTTGTCCATGTTGACGACCTCGTGCTGGTCCAGCCGCCGCGCTCCACTAAACTTGGAGAATGACTGAGGCACTCACCCCCGATTCTCCCGTGATCACCGACTCCTTGACGACCGGCCAGGCCGCTCAGGCGCCGGAAGCTCCGGAGCCCGGGCAGGTGCCGTCCACGCCCGAACAGGTGGAAGCGGCAGTGCACTCGATCGCGGACCGCGCACGCCACGCGGCGCGGAGCATGGGTCAGGCAAACCGCGCCTGGAAGGACCGTGCCTTGCACGCCATCGGTTCCGCCCTGCAGGAAAACCAGGCCTTGATCCTCGCAGCCAACGCCAAGGATGTTGAGTCGGGACGCAACAACGGGACTTCGGCTGCCTTGCTGGACCGCCTGACCCTGACCGCGGCACGCATCGATGGCCTGGTGGCGGCTTTGGAAAACCTCGCCGGCTTGCCTGATCCCGTAGGCAATGTGGTCCGCGGGCAGACGCTCCCGAATGGACTTCGGCTGCGCCAGGTCAACGTCCCCATGGGTGTGGTAGCCGCTATCTACGAAGCGCGCCCGAACGTCACTGTTGACATCGCCGGACTAGCGCTGAAGAGCGGCAACGCCGTGATCCTGCGCGGCGGTTCCGCTGCCGCCCACACCAACGAAGCTCTAGTCGCCATCCTGCGCGATGCCCTGGAATCCGTGGGTCTGCCGGCCGATGCCGTGCAGACCGTGGACCAGTTCGGCCGTGAGGGCGCGAACGTCCTGATGCGCGCCCGTGGCCGGGTGGACGTCCTGATTCCCCGCGGTGGACGTGACCTGATCCAGACCGTGGTGAACAACTCGTCTGTGCCTGTCATTGAGACCGGCGAGGGCAACGTCCATATCTTCATCGACGAGTCCGCCGGCGAAGACATGGCAGTGGACATCCTGCTCAACGCCAAGACCCAACGTCCAAGTGTGTGTAATACGGTAGAGACGCTCCTGGTGCATTCGAAATCCACGGTATTGCCCGCGGTCGCCGCCGCCCTGCGGTCGGCGGGGGTCACGCTCCACGCCGATGAGCGGGTCCAGGCAGCGCTCTCCGGTACCGTCGAGACGGTGCCGGCGGACGACGTCGATTGGGCCACCGAATACATGGACCTCGACCTCGCCGTCGCAATGGTGGACAGCCTTGACGAGGCCGTTGCCCACATCCGCAAATGGACTACGGGCCACACGGAGGCCATCCTGACGAACAACCTCGCCAACGCGGAGAAGTTCATTGCCGAGATAGACTCCGCGGCCGTTATCGTGAACGCTTCCACGCGCTTTACCGACGGCGGCGAACTTGGCCTGGGTGCCGAGGTTGGCATCTCCACCCAGAAGTTGCACGCCCGCGGTCCCATGGGCCTCACGGAACTCACCACCACGAAGTGGATCGTCCAGGGTGAAGGCCAGATCCGCGGCTAGCAACGCTGTAACATAGAACAGAAGTCCTGGACGGTGGGGATCCGCCGTCGACATCCTTTGAACCGCTAGGGGAGAAAATGCAGTTTCAGCAGATCGCCATGTCAGTCCTGGCCCAAGGAGGAGGCGAAAGCGAGGCGCCTGCACCGTTGTTGGCCCCTCCGTTCGTCATCGGGGGCACGATGTTCTGCATCCTGCTGATCCTGATGTTCATCGCTGTTTCCTACACGAACCTCGGCAACCGGCACGATGCTGTCGAGGAACACTCGGATCCGCACCGCCAGCACCCGGCCAAGCACCCAGGGCTGGGTCACTGACATTTCCGCTGCAAAACCCTTCGAACAGTCGGGGCGCCGGATCCGATTGGGAGTGATGGGCGGGACCTTCGATCCCATCCATCACGGCCACTTGGTTGCCGCCAGCGAGGTGGCAGCCAAGTTCCAACTGGACGAGGTGGTCTTCGTGCCCACCGGGCAGCCCTGGCAGAAGTCGAGCAGGCTGGTCAGCGAACCTGAACACAGGTACCTCATGACGGTCATTGCCACGGCTTCGAACCCCAACTTCACGGTGAGCCGGGTGGACATCGACCGCCCCGGGCCGACGTTCACCATCGACACGCTGCGGGACCTCCGGACTCTGCGGCAGGATGCCGATCTGTTCTTCATTACCGGCGCCGATGCCTTGGCCCAGATCCTGTCGTGGAAAGACGTGGACGAGCTCTGGTCGCTGGCGCACTTCGTCGGTGTCACCCGGCCAGGCCACGTCCTAGACGACATGGGCAGGGGTGATGACGTCAGCCTCCTGGAAGTGCCCGCCATGGCGATTTCCTCCACGGATTGCCGTGCCCGCGTGGGTGCCGGCAATCCGGTCTGGTATCTCGTGCCCGACGGCGTGGTGCAGTACATCGCCAAGTACAAGCTGTACTCGGGCAAACCCGGCCTGGGTTCGTCCGTGCATGCCATGACCGGATCAGACCACCAAGCCCGTACCGAGTGAGTTGTGAATGAGCCAGGAACAGCCTCCTATCCGTAGCCGGCGTGAGCTTCGACGAGCCCGGGATGCGCGTCTGGAACAGCCGGGCGCCAGCCCGGAGACCGTGGATCCAGAGACCGCAGACCTGGAGACCGTAGATCCAGCCAACGCAGGCGCGGCGACCCCGGAGTCGACCCCCCGTGCCGGACGCCCGGCCGGCGGGTCTGCTTCGGCGAACCGGGTTCGGCGTGTAGCCGATGCCCCCTTGGATGCGGAGCCTGCGGCGGAACGTTCTTCACAAGCGCGTGCCCGTGATCGTGCCGCGCTGCGGGCCATCAAGGAACTGGCCGACAAGGAGCAGCAGCTTTCCCGCGGTGGTCCGCCCACCCGCCGGCAAATGCGGCTTCGTGAGCTTCAAGAGGAAGTTGCCCCGGGCACTGCGATGATTCCGGTCATCGGTTCACCCGCGCCGGGACAAAGGACCCCGGGCGGACCTGGCGCAGGTGTTCCCGTGACCAGCGGACCGGCGTCGCAAGCTCCTGTTTCGAACACCCCGGGCAAGGCGAACTCGAAGCCCAGGACCGGCGGTGGCCCCATCGCCACGTCGCCTGACGGAACGGTCCGCGTGACTGCCGGCCCACCGCCCGGCGCACCCGACATGACCGTGGAGCAGGCGCTCATGGCGCGCGAGCTCCTCGCTGCCCAGGCAAGCAACCAGGCCAACAAGCTTGAGCACATTGCCGCGATGGAATCCGCTGTCCAGGTGGACACCGGTGCCCGGCAGTCCGGGGCTGATGCTGATGCGGCCGATCCCCAGGCTTTGGCGGAGCAGATCGCCCAGGCCGAACGCGAGGCGATCCTCAACAAGAGGGCCATGGCCAAGCAGAAGCTGGCCGAGCAGAACAGCCGTCCTGCGGCTCCGACCAAGACCGATCCTTCCGCGGCAAGTAATCTGGCCATGGTCACGCCCTTGGAATTCGTCAAGGTTCCAGGCATGGACCGTCCGGTCATGAAGCCGCCCAGCACAAGCTTCGTACCCCTGGTGACATCGCCCGGACCGAAGCTGAAGCCCGGCCAGTCGTCGGGCAAGCCACGCACGCTGCGCGGCAGGGCAGGTGTCCTGGCCCGGGCGGAAGCCGCAGCGAAGGCGGCAGTCCGGCGTCCGGCGTCGGACATTGAGGCGGAGCGGGGGACCGCAGCGGAAGTCTCCGAGCACCCGCCCCTTTCGGCCAGTTCGGCACACGGACTGGAGCCATTGGACGCGGCGACCGCAGGACTTGGCCGGGCGCAGCGTGCCCGGCTCATAGTCTTGGGGCTCGTGGGCGTCGGAGTTTTGGCCTTGATCGTGGGCATCATCATGATCAGCAGCGGACTATCACGCTGACCATAGGCTTTCGGCCATCAATCAGGCTTCGATCGTCATCGAAGCCGCGTTACAAGGAGTCCCGTGACTGCACATGAAACATCCGTCCTCTTGGCCCGCCACGCCGCCCGCGCGGCGGCGGACAAGCTGGCCGAGGACATCGTCGCCCTGGACGTCAGTGAAAGGCTGGCTCTGACCGATGTGTTCCTCATCGCGTCCGCCCCGACGGAGCGCCAGGTTAACGCGATCGTCGATGGCATCGAGGAGGAATTGCTCAAGCAGGACCTCCGTCCGGTGCGCCGTGAAGGCCGGGCTGAAGGCCGTTGGGTTTTGCTCGACTATGCGGACATCGTGGTGCACGTCCAGCACAGTGAAGACCGCGTCTTCTACGCACTCGAGCGTCTTTGGAAGGACTGCCCCGTGGTGGACCTGGGGCTCGGCGACGACGCTTCGGCGAAGGCCCGGGCTGCCGAGGAATCGTAACCGGAAAGCCTACGCCAAGCGGAATATGCCCGATTTGGAATTTTCGTAAACGCTGGTCTAAGATATTTGAGTTGCTTCGGGGGAAAGAGAAGCTGAACGGGGCTTTCAAAGCCGTTGTTCCAGCGAGCGAAGCAGCAAGAATATGGGGCTGTGGCGCAGCTGGTAGCGCACCTGCATGGCATGCAGGGGGTCAGGGGTTCGAGTCCCCTCAGCTCCACCATAGAGGCCTTACTCGAATCACGGACCAGGTTCATGCCGTCGAGTAGGGCCTCAACTTTTTGGAAATTGAAAGAGCCACCCGGTCGGGTGGCTCTTTTGTTTTCTCTGGTATTTGGCTCTTCGTGGACACCCAATTGCGGCGCACGATACGTGAAATCACCGCGCAAGAATCAGGCGCGTCTCTGTTTGCCGTTTCAGAAACGCGACACTGGATCCGGAGGAACTCATGCGGTCCTCGGCCGTACGAATTTATATTGTTAGTTCTTCCGGGATGCCGAATCGCTTCCCAACGAGTAAGCGAATAGCCCAGAGCGAAGGCTGATCTTCCAGCTCAACGCCTTCACCCCCGTAATACACGCCCGTTTCATCGGCCACGGCGTCGATATCAAAAAGTCTGAGGACCTCGCTCACGCGAAACTGATACTCTGTGGGGGTCATTTCGCGCGACGCACGAACCGGAATTTCGCTGAGTTTGCGCGCGACCTCAGCCTGGATGGGTTCATTCACTCGGGCGGTTCACATTCCATCCGCACCGATCGCTCACCGCGTCGATGTTTCCGCTGCTTTCCACCCTCCAGTTTGCAGTCCTGGTTCCGTAGTTGTAGGCATGGGTGTAGCCGCCGAAGTCCGTGTAGCGCACCGCGGTGCCGGAGTGGAACACGGACTGTGCGCTGTTCTGAGTCGTTACCGATACCCACACGGCCTGACTCACGGGGCAGCTGAGCGACCCGCTGACGGTCGTCGTTGCTGCTTGAGCGGGCATCGAGGTTGCCGCTACCATGCCATTACCGCACAAATTCCGCTCGCACCGATCTTTCGAGTTTTCAGTGCTTCCCGCTCAGTACCGGCACGGGTTTTCTTTGCGCAAGCCTGCCACATGGTTTTTACAGGCCTATAATTTTGAAAATGCCGAGAAGTCATAACTACCCCCAATAGTAAAGGCGAATGAGGCTACCGAGAATAGTCGATGGCACGAGTGCTGTCTAGATTTTCTAACAAACAGGTCGAGGACCCTTTGAGAAATTCCGCAATCAACTTCGGTTAATCAACTATTGTCTTCGGAACCTTTACCATCGCGGCATGCATCTCATGTCCTTCAGGCGGCCTGCTGGGGTTCGCACCTCCACGCGAGCGCGGGCGACAGGCTCGCATGCCGGAAGGGCAGCGTGGGCTACCTTGCGCGGGAACTCGCTGACGAATTGCCGCCGCTCATGATGGAGTTGGGCACGTGAGTCCCGGCGGTCCGGCTACCTGAAATCGCGGGAAGCCGACTTGACCGTCAGGACCAAAGGCTCCAATTTGTCGGCCACAAGGTTGGTGACTCCTTCCTGCGTGCGCTCCAGGAACCCGCGGACTATCAATGCCGAAGATTCCCTGGCCACGCGACGATGCCGCTTCCACAAGCCGATGCTGCAGATGACATTGAGGATTCCGCTCTCATCTTCCAGATTGACGAAGGTTATCCCTTGGGCGGTCTGCGGCCGTTGGCGATGAGTGACGACGCCGGCCACCTCCACCCGGGTGCCCGACCTCACTTGGGCGAGCCTGTCCACCCGCAGGACACCCCTGGAATCCAGCCGGCCACGGGCGTAACGCATGGGGTGGTCATCAGTGCTGATCCCGGTTGCCCACATATCGTAGGCAACGTTTTCCTGCGGCGAGAGTTCAGGCAACAAGGGCGGTTGGACGGGGACATGCGTTCCCGGCAGTTGCCCTTCCCGCTCCAGGGCCGCGTCGCCGGCCTGCCATAGCGCCTCGCGCCGGTTCATGCCGAGCGAATCGAGCGCCCCCGCCGAAGCGAGTGCCTCCAATTGCTCCGCACTGAGGTCCGCGCGTCGTGACAGATCGCCCAGATCCCGGAAGGGGCCATTTTGATCCCTTTCCGCGACGATGCGTTTCGCGACCTCCGCGCCGATGGACGTCACGCCGTCGAGCCCTAACCGCACCGCATGTGAACCGTCGCGGCGGTGCAAGTGGTCTTCGCGGGGCTGGTCCTGCAGGAAGGGACCGATGGGTGGCTGGTGGAACTCGAGGCACGAATCCATGCCGCCCTGATCCCTTTCCTTCGGATCATCGATCTTCTCCAGGGTTGCCTCGGCACGGGAACTGAGGATATCTGGACGCAACACCTGGACTCCGTGGCGCCGGGCATCAGCCACCAACGACTGGGGTGAGTAGAAGCCCATGGGTTGCGCGCGAAGCAGGGCAGCGAGGAACGCTCCGGGATAGTGAAGCTTCAACCATGAGCTTGCATAGACAAGCACCGCGAAGCTCAAGGAGTGGGATTCCGCGAAGCCGAAGTTCGCGAAGGCCTGGATCTTGGCGTAGATGGCATCGGCGTCGTCCTTGCTGATTCCATTGGCGGCCATCCCCGCATAGAGCTTGGCTTCCAATGATTCGATCTTTTCCCGTCCCCTTTTGGAACCCATGGCACGGCGGAGCAGGTCCGCGTCCTCCGCGGTACAGCCACCGACGGCGACAGCCATTTGCATGAGCTGCTCCTGGAACAGGGGCACGCCCTTGGTCCTTTTCAGCACGGGTTCCAGCAGGGGATGAAGATACGTGATTTTCTCCGTGCCTGCGCGGCGGCGGATGTAGGGGTGCACGGCGCCGCCCTGGACCGGGCCGGGGCGGATCAGTGCGATTTCAACCACCAGATCGTAGTACTCCCGCGGTTTCAACCGGGGCAGGGTGCTGATCTGGGCCCGTGATTCCACTTGGAACACCCCGATGGAGTCGGCACGGCAAAGCATGTCGTAGACGGCCTGCTCTTCCCGCGGAATGCTCTCGATGGTCCAGCGCTCGCCGAAATTGTTGTCAATCAAATCAAAGGAATATTGCAGTGCGGCAAGCATGCCCAGGCCAAGGAGGTCGAACTTGACCAGCCCCATCCATTCGCAGTCGTCCTTGTCCCATTGCAGGACGGTGCGGTTGTCCATCCGGGCCCGTTCGATCGGTACCACTTCGCCGACGGGCCTTTCGGTGAGGACCATCCCGCCGGAATGGATGCCCAAGTGCCGCGGGGCGCCCATGATCTGTTCGGCGAGCTTCAGGACCGGCTCGGGGATGTTGTGTGCCTTGCCGTCGCTGAGGTCGCCCCAGTGATCGAGCCGCTTCGACCAGGCATCCTGCTGGCCTTGGCTGTAGCCGAGCGCCTTGGCGACGTCGCGGACAGCGTTCTTTGGCCTGTAGCTGATGACGTTCGCCACTTGGGCTGCGTTGAACCGTCCATATTTGCCGTAAACGTACTGGATCACTTCTTCGCGACGGTCCGAGTCGAAATCGACGTCGATGTCCGGCTCTTCTTCGCGGAGGCTGGAAAGGAAACGCTCGAAGGGGAGGTTGTAGAAAATACTGTCGACGGCGGTGATCCCCAGTGCGTAGCAGACAGCGGAGTTGGCCGCGGAACCACGGCCTTGGCAGAGGATTCCGCGGGAACGCGCGAACTGCACAATATCGTGCACAATCAGGAAGTAGCCGGGGAAGTCCTTGGCTTCGATCACAGCGAGCTCCTGCTCGATCCTGCGATGGACCCGTTCGTCGGCGTCGGGGTACTTATCTTTGATCCCTTCGGAGACGAGGCTACGGAGCCACGAGTTGAGGCTGTGTCCCGGGGGAACGTCGAGCTTCGGCAGTTTTGGCCTGGCTGCCCGCAACTGGAAAGCGAGTTCGTCGGCGATCTCCACGGTCCGTTCGACAGCGCCCGGGTAACGGGCGAACCGGGCCGCCATCTCTGAACCGCTCCGCAAGTGGGCTCCGCTGTTCGCGGGCAGCCATCCGTCCAGTTCGTCAAGGCTGCGGCGGGCCCTGACGGCGGCCATGGCCGTGGCCAAGGGGTAGCCGGCCGGGGCGGCATAGTGCACCGCGTTGCTTGCGATGACAGGGATGCCTGCCTGGTCCGCAATGCGGGCGAGGGCATCGTTGTGGCTGCTGTCGAGCGGATTGCCGTGGTCGAAGAGCTCCACCACCACGTTCCCCTGCCCGAACCTTTCAATAAGGGCGTCGACCTCGCGGGCTGCGGCATGCTCGCCCTCCCGCAAGAGTGCCCTCCTGACTGCGCCTTTGCGGCATCCGGTCAGCACCAGGCAGTGACCGCGCAAGGACTCCGATACGGCGTCGAGGTCGTAGATGGGCCGCCCCTTTTCGGAGTCGGCCGCCAGATGCGCGGCAGTCATTGCCGCCGCCAGCCTGTGGTACCCCTCTTCCTTGCGGGCAAGCACAAGCAAGTGCTCGCCTTCGGGGTCGGCTTCGCCATGTTGTGGCTTGCTGAGCCCGAGCGACAGTTCTGCGCCAAACACTGTCTTCAGGCTGTAGGCCTCGGCCGCTTCCGCCATGCGGACGATTCCGTAGAAACCGTCGTGGTCGGTCAACGCGAGTGCGTGGAGGCCAAGCCGTACGGCTTCTTCCACCAATTGCTCGGGGGAGGAGGAACCGTCCAGGAAGCTGTAGTTCGAATGCGCGTGCAACTCGGCATAAGGCACGACGGCGGTACTCGCCTTGGCAGCTGCCTGTGCGGGATCGAGGGGCGGACGCTGGTAGGGCCCGCGTTTCCTCGACCAAGCCGGGCTGTCCCCGCCGTCCCCTTTGCCTTTGCCGGGGTTCGGCTTTCGCCGGCCTGAAAGCGTGCTTTCGAATTCAGGCCAGGTCATTGGCGGGTTGTTCCAGCCCATCTCCTGCCTTTCTGCCTACACCTGTTCTTACTTCAAGTGTTCTTACTTCAAGCCCGGTGCCCGTTCTTGCGGCTCAGTGTTCTTGCATCTCAGTCGTACCTGGCCTCGGCCCACCAATCTTGTCCATCCAAAAGCAGGAGCCAGGCCTCTCCGTCGCCGTCCACCAATTGGAAGCGGTCCGCTTCAAGCTTGTGGACGGCGTCCCACCACCTTTGGCGAAGCGGCCAGGGACCCGCCCACCTGGTCACCGCCCGTCGTCGTACGGGGTCTCCGGTGGGACAGAACCACTTCGGCGGCGCTTTCAAGCCGCCGCGGTGATCCGTGCTGACTTTTTCCCTGTTCGCATCCAGCAGCAGGACCGGAATGAGCGAAGCGAACACAGTGGCGGGTTGCGGATCCGGAAGCCTTCCCGGCCAAGGCCTGGCCGCCAAACCGGTGGTTCCGGCGGGCAGGGCATCGCCCCAGGGAACCAGGCGGCGCCTCTCGGACAGCAGCCGTCCTCCGGAGATCGCAGGGACAACAACGGCTTCATGGCCCAGCATGCTTTGGATCCGGGTGAGTCCATGATGGATCTGTTCCTCGGCGCCGTCGCCGAAAAGTGCACGTCCGTGATGGGCGATGGAGTCCACCCGGCCGGGGAGGAACTCCACCCGGGTGACTGGCGAGGACAACCCACTTCCCACCCCGCTTCCCGCGGGAGCGGACGATGGAGACTGGAGTTGCCACCGCACCCGGTCCACGACGTCCGGGGCTGTGAAGTGGCGGGGGTGGCCCCAAGTCCTTTCTGAGCGGCTGCCTGCTTCGTCAGTGATGAGGACTTTCAGTTCCGTGCAGACCAAACCCTCCGTCTGCAATCCCGCCACGAAGGCATCCGCCGTGGCTCGAAGCTGGAACGCGAGTTGGTCAACCCGGTCCAGGCCCGGTTCGAAATCCACTGAGTGGTCCAGTTTCCGGGGAGGCGTCCGGGGAACCACGATGCGGGGATCTTGCCCGTTGGCCAAGGCATGGGCATTGATGCCCGCTGCTCCGAAACGGGCGAGGACATCTGTGGCGGGAAGATCCGCGAAACTCCCCAAGGTGCGGATACCGAGGCGCTTGAGCAAGGAAGCAAGTTTCGCTTGCCCCAGGACATCCACAGGAAAGGGTGTGAGGAAGTCCTTGGAGGAACCCGGAGGCAGTACCAGGACGGCAGAAAGCTCAGTGGTGCTCCGGGCTGCCTGTTCCGCAGCGAACACGGAATCGGCAATGCCTACCCGGGCCTCCACCCCGAGGCTGTCGGCGGATTCAAGCACGGCACCCGCAGCCGCTTCCTCCCCGCCGTAGTACCGTGCGGCGCCCCGGGCCCGGATAGCGCAAAGGCCAGGGCGAAGAACCTCCACGCCAGGCGTCCGTTCTTCAAGGGACGTGATGATGGGTTCGAATTCGCGGGCGTCGCGCACCGGATCGACTGGGCAAGCCACGAGATCGGGACAACGGGTCTGGGCTTCGCGCAGCCGCAAGCCCCTGACTACCCCTTCAAGCCGCGCTTCCGCGGAGCAGGCGGCAATGACCCCTTGCCCAATGACTGCCGCCGGTACATTCGAAGGCAAGTCATCTGCCAATCGGGCGGCGACAAGGGGCCAATCAGGAAACCAAGCCACCAGTGCGCGCACCGGCGAATCGACCCGGATCAGCATCAGGCTCCCATCCGGTGCCTGGACAATTCCACTGTGCCGTTGCCCGCAAGGTCTATGGAAGCCCTGCGGGTATTTCCGCGAAGGGCGATTTCGAGCTCAAGCTCTTGCCTGGCGAAATGCCCATGGCCTTCCCCGAGCCCCGCCCACTCATAACCGTTCACTTGTAGCACGGCTTCGCTTTGCGGCCACGGCCCAAGGACGAGGAGGGTGGAACTCCTCTCCCGAAGCCTCGCCCCCAGGCGGGCTGCTTCAGCCGGAGCAACCTTGCCGGGGGCGCAGGCCAGGACCACTGAAAGGACATCCGCCATGGCGGCAATCACCGGAGTCCAGCTGGCACCGGGGTCCGGGACCAGCACCAAACGGTCAAGTGCGATGCCGAATCCTGCCGCGGCTTCGACCCCGAAATCCGGAAGCCCGGCCACGCCACACCAGGAGCCATCGAGCGAAGGCCCGGCCAGCAACGCCATGGCCAAGGACATGGATCCCTGGATGGAGTAGGCCGCACCCGGACGCAGGCCTCCCGGCAAGAGCCTCCTGAGGGAAGGGAGTACGGGCAAGGACCGTTCACTGCCGCGCTTGCCCTGCATGAGGTGGATTTTTGCCTGCAGGTCATCCCGCAGCGAAGCTGTCGAAGCGGAAGTCAGGCTGTGAGGCATACCCAATTTTCGAACATATATTCGAATTAAGTCAATTGAAGGGCGTGTCGCCCAACCCTCGAGTTTGTGGACAGATCAGGCCCCTTATTCGGCCTTTTAAGGGGTGTCAGGTGTACACAAACTCCTAGGGGAGGGGCGGGAAGGGGAGAAGCCGGAGGGGCGGGAGAGGCTGGAGAGCGAGACCGCCAGGACCGAGGCGAGGACCAATGCCGACGCCGGGGCAACGACGGCCCACGGAGCACGCTCCACGTAATTGATCCCCTCGGCCAGGATGAGTCCCCACTCGGGTGAAGGCTGATGCGGGCCAAGGCCCAGGAAACCCAAAGCCGCCAAGGCCAACGTAATCCCCGGCACCCGGAGCATCGAATGCCGGAACACCGGACCCAGGACCACCGGAAGGATATACCGCCACAGCACACGGCCCCTTCCCACGCCCAGGACAGGAAGGATCCTCACGTACGGCCGAGCCCGCGCCTCCTGGACCAAGGAAGCCGTGTGCGCCGCCAAAGGCGCCCAACTGACGACAGCGACGGCGAGCGCGGCACCTTCCGGCGAGGGCCCGGTAATCACCGCCACGAGCAGCCCAGCCAAGATCGGCGGAGCAGCGTTGGCAACTTCGAGGGGGCCGGCTGCGGCCAGCGGGAAGAGCCCGACGACGACGCCGATCACCAGGCACGCCAGCACCACGAGCACTGCCGTGCCGAGCGTCGACACGGCACCGTGCCCCACCCGCGCAAGGAGGTCCCTGCCGCTGGCATCCGCGCCGAACGGCAGGTCCCAGCCCGGAGCGGCGAGCCTCCCATTGCCTGTAGCGAACGGATCCCGGAACAAGCCCGCGACGACGACAAGCACCAACGCGCCGCCGGCGAGGAACGGAACGGCGACATCCCGTCGTCGTGATCCTCCCGACGCCTCTGGAACGGGGACTGTCCCCGAACGCACGGCGGATCCCACCAGGAGGTGACGCGCCGCGGCGCTGAGCAAGCCCGCGCCCAAGGCCAGCACCAGGAGCGCGAGGACCCCCGCTTGAAGGGCCGGGACGTCCTGGGCGCTCGCAGCCCCCAGGACGGCGCGCCCCAATCCTGGAACGGCGAAGACCTTCTCCGCCGCGACTGCTCCGCCGGTGAGGCCGATGAGCACAAGGCCGATCTGGCTCATCACCGACGGCAAAGCCCGGCGCAACACAGCTGCCGTCAACCGGGCCCGGCCAGCCCCCGCCATCGCCCACGTCGCCACCCATTTTTCCGCGAACGCCAGGCTGATCGCTTCGGAAAGCAGCCGACCCATCAAACCGCCGGCCGGCACACCCAAGGCGAGCGCGGGCAACACCGTATTCTGAATTCCCTGCCAGCCATAAGGCGGAAACCATCCCAACCACACCGCACCGACAACCAAGAGCATCGCTGCCAAGAGGAACTCAGGAAAGGCAGTCATGGCCGCGGCTGCGAAACCGGAACCACGCCCGGGGTTGCCCGCCAGTCCCCGCGCCACCGCTGGAACACACACTGCCGCGGCAACAACCATGGCAACCACCACCGCGTAGGCCATCAAGGTCATGGACACCGCCAAGGCATCCACCGTTCCCGGGCCAACGGGAGTGTTGGTGATCCAGGACCTGCCCAGGTCTCCGCGCAGCACATTCGCCGCCCACGCGAGGAACAAGTGCACCGGACCTTGGTCGAGTCCCAGTTCGGCCCGGATCATCCCCAGCGCTTCATCGCTCGGCTCCCGGTCGGCGTACCGCGCTCGCAGGATGGTGTATTCCGGGCTTTGCCCCGAAAGCCACGGCAAGAGCCCGATCAGCACGACGATCGCGCACAGGGCAACCGCGCGGGAAATGGTGGATTTGATGATTGCCGCCCGCCACATCAGTCCGCGAATCCGGTCTGTCCCGTGATCAAGGCCCGTTCGCGGGGATCGCGTTCCACATTGCGGATCCGGGCTGATTCACCTTGGATGACGCGTTCATGCAGGAGCGGCACGGCGGCGTCCTTCGAAAGGATCAATGCTTCCGCGGCGGCGATTGCCGAGCGTCGGCCGGGTCCTGCCGGGACGGCCGCCGCTTTGGCCAATGCGGCATCCACTTCGGCATCGCAGAACTGGGAGATGTTGAACGAGCCCTTGCAGGAGAAATCGCTGAACATGTAGGCCACCGGATCGCCGGAGTCGAGCACGGTTGCCCGGGACAGGATGAAGGCGTCGAACTTGCCGGCGAGTGCGTCGGATTCGATGTGCTGGTATTCGCGGACTTCCTGTTCCACCACGAAGCCCGCTGCTTCGAGTTGTTGCTCGAGCTGCACGGCGACTTCGGGCAGTTCGGCCCGGTCCGTGAACGTTCCGAGCTTGATGCGCTGGCCGTTTGGTTTTGTTGCTTCGGGCCGGGTCTTCAGCACTTCCTGGTAGGAGTCGGTGTCCCGTTCTGCTGCCGCCCAAGGGAGTGCGGGGCCGAGCAGGCCTTGGGCGACGTCGGCACGCCCTTCGTAGACCCGTTCAACGATGGCCGAACGCTCGATCGAAGCGCGCGCGGCAGCCCTGACTGCCGGATCCGCGAAAGGGCCGGTCTTGGTGTTCAGGTACAGGGTATTGGTGCGGGGCATGGGAACCTCGTGGACCAGTTCGGGCTTGATCCGGGATACCTGCCCGACGGGAATCGCCTCGACGACGTCCGCGGTTTCCGTCCGCAGCGCGGCGGCGCGCGCCGTGCCGTCTGGGACGTATTGGACGTCGACGCCGCTGCTCGCCGCTTTCCCGCCCCAATAGTTGTCGAAGCGGTCAAGGGTGGCGGAACTTGTGCCGTTCGCTGCCGTGAGGACGTAGGGTCCGGTGCCGGCCCGGAGGGGGTTGACCACGCCTCCGTCCTTGTAGGCGGACGCGGCAAGGATGGAAAGCTGGGGGCTTGAGAGCCTTTGTGGAACCAGGGGATCGTCCGTCTGGGTTGTGACGACGACGGCGTTCCCGCCTTCCGCGCGGACGCTCAGTTGCACGCCGTCGAGGATGCGCGGTTTGGGGCTCGCTTTTGCGGCTGCCGTCAAGGACGCTGCCACCTGTTCCGCGGTCAGGGGAGTTCCGTCATGGAACGTAACGCCGGGGCGGATTTCGAAGCGCCAGTTCTTGCCGTCGAGTTGTTGCCAGGCAGTGGCCAGGGCCGGTTGGGCGTCGCCGATTGCATCGAGGACCACGAGGGTTTCGGCGGTTTTCCAGCGGGAGAGCTTGAATGCGTCGTCGCTCAGGGGAGTGAGCCCCGAACGGGGTGGCTGCAACATGGCCACTTTGATCCGGGACTCGGGGTTGCCGGACGACGCGGCATTTCCAGGGGCGAAGCAGCCGCTGAGCCCGGCCGCCATTGCTGAGGTGATGAGTATCGTGGCGAGTGGACGCTGAATTGGATGTCGGCGTGGATGTGCCATGGGGTGGCGCCTTTCTTTCGTGGTGGGTTGTTTTGATGCTTGGTTTTAAGCGGTTTGGAGCTTTTGGGTTGCCCTGGCGTGGGCCTGGGCTGGTGGGAAGCGGTGGATGATTGCCGCTGAGGCGAGGGCCAGTGCCGCGGATATGAGCCAGGGCGAGGCCGCGCCCAGTGCCGGGGTGCTTGCCTGCTCGTAGAGCGGAGCGAGGAAGACATTGCCGAGGAGGACCATCGCGCCGCCGCAGCTTGAGAGCAGGCCGTAGAAGGCTCCCGTGGCGCGGCCTGAAGCGAAGGCGGGCACCAGGCTCATAGCGACGGGGGCTACGCACATGTGTCCGAGGGCAAGTCCGGTCACCAGGATCAGTGCCGGAAGGGCCGGGAATGCCATCGGAGGAGGGACGGCTGCCATGGCGGCGAATCCCAGGGCTTCAAGGGAAAACCCGAGCGCGAGCGCCACTCGCGGACCGGTCCGTTTCATGGTCTTGGCGATGGGCCATTGAAGGGCGATGGTCAGGACCGAGGCGTAGGCGAACAGCGCCGGCAGGGTGCCCTGGCCCGCGTCGCTTCGCTCCAGCTCGATCGGCAGTCCGAAGTACAACTGGTTGTAGGCGAACAGGTTGACCCCATAAAAGCCGGCGAACGCGAGGAACCGCCGCTCTTTGAGGCAAGCCAGGATTCCCGACGGCGGTACTGGACCCGGGCGCCGCCGGTTCCCTTCAGGGGCGCGTGGCGGGGGCCCGGGAAGGAAGGCCCGGAAGACCACGGCCATCACGGCGAAGGTCACTGCTCCAGCGAGTAGCGCGACGTCGAAACCGGTGTTGAAAAGTACCGAGCCGATCAGCGGACCAGCCACCGCCCCGATCTCGCCCCACACGACCAAGAGGGCGAACAGCGTGGATTTGCCCGGCTGGATGGTGCGGCGCCGTTCGTCCGCCGCGCCCACGAGGCTTTCGAGGGCGGGGGAAAAGAGGGCGCCGCCGGTGCCGGTCATCACGGCCCCCCAGAGGAACAAGGGGAAATCGGAGGCCAACAGCAACAACAGGTAGCCGCTGCTCCTGGCCAGGCAGCCGGCAATCATCACGGGCCGTGTTCCCCATCGGTCCGCGGCCGCGCCACCCAACAGGAAGAGCCCTTGTTGCGCAAAGGTTCGTGCTCCCAGGACGACGCCGACAGCCATCGCGCCCAGGCCGAAATCGCCGCGCATCGTGGCCGCAAGGAACGGAACAACCGAATAGAACCCGAGATTGAAGATCAACTGGCTGGCGAGCAGCAGCCGGGCCGACGGATCCGTTCGTTGCTTGGACGCGTCCGATATCTTCACTGTGCTCCCTCATTCATTCGGTACCCCTTCGAATGCCGGGAGCCGGGGGATGGCCGCTACGAGCTCGCAGGTTTCGGGAGTGCTCGGTGCTGCATACACCGCTGCCGTGGGTCCTTCCTCCACGATGCGTCCGTGCGACAGGACGATGGTCCGCGAACAGAGCCGCGCCACGGCCGTCAGGTCATGTGAGACGAAAACGAGTCCAAGCCCGTCCCGGTGGACAAGTTGCTCCATGACGTCCAACACCGTGTTCCTGAGCGGGAGGTCGAGCCCGCTCACCGGTTCGTCCGCGAGCAGGATTTCCGGTGAGGGGACGAGGGCCCGGGCAATCGCGACGCGTTGGTTTTGGCCGCCGGAAAGTTCGTGGGGCCGGCGCATCAGCAGCCGCTTGTCCAGCTCGACCCGCTCCAAGGCGTCCAGGATCAGGCTGCGATGGTCGCCGTCGATCCGCAGTTGCTCCAGCGGTTCACGGAGGAGGCGTTCCACGCCCATGCCCGGGGCAAGGCTCGCTGCGGGATTCTGCGGAATGTACTGGACTGCCCGCCGATACCACCGAAGGGACGACGCCGGACCGGGCTCCACCGGCCTGCCGTTGAAAGTCACGGATCCGGCGTCGGGCTTCTGCAAGGCAAGCAAAATGCGCAGGAGGGTTGATTTTCCGGCGCCGGAGCCCCCGACCAGTCCGATGCTGTCCCCGGAGGCAACCGTGAGGCCAACCCCCGACAACGCAGTCCGGACCACTCGTTTCCTAAGGAAGGCAGGGGTGGAATAGGCGACGTCCAGATTGTGGGCGCTCAGTATGGTGGTCATGCCTGGGCCGCCTCCACAAGCCGCTTCGTGTAATCGTGGCGAGGGTGCCTCATCAGCGACTCCACGGACCCTTCATCCACGATCCGTCCGGACTTCATGACAAGGGCGCGCGTACACAGGGCGGAGGCAACGGCGAGGTCGTGTGTGATAAACAGCATTGCGCTGGAAGATCCTGTTGCGGAGGATCCGGTGAAGCCGGCCAGCGCATCAAGGACGGCGGATTGACTCAGGACGTCGAGCGCCGTGGTGGGTTCGTCGGCCACCAGGACCCGGCTGCGGCAAGCGAGGGCCAATGCGATGCAGACCCTCTGCAACTGGCCGCCGGACAGTTCGCCGCTGAAGCTGGAAAGGATTCGTCCGCCGTCCTGGAACCCCACCGAGAGGAGGAGCCTGGCGGCTTCGCTGCGCGCCTCGCGGGGCGTCAATCCTGCGCTGCGCAGCGGGATGCCAAGCTGTTTTCCCAGTCGGACCAAGGGGTTCAGTGCCTTAAGCGGATCCTGGTGGATTGCCGCGATCCCGGTGCCGGTGATCCGGCGCTCGCCGAGGTCCGTCTCATTGCCGTCGATCTCCAACCGGCCCGTGGCGTGCATGCCGGCGGGAAGGTGGCCTGCCAGCGCGGCGGCGGTCAAGGATTTTCCCGATCCGGAGGCGCCAAGGAGGGCCAGGCTTTCGCCGGGCGCGATGGTGAAACTGACTTTGTCCACCAAGGCGCGTCCGCGAAGGGAGACGCTCAATTCGTGAACCAGGAGGGCGTGGTGCATGCGGGAACTTTCGACGGGGAGCGAGGAATTCATACATGCTATCAATAATCATTCTCATTAAAGCGAATCCTGGCAGGATTCTCCCATCCTCAAGTGATATGAAGGCGGATGGGATCCAAAGCAAAGTTTGCAGGAGGTTTGGCAGGAAATGTTCCGCAGTTGGTGGATTGTGGCCGCGTTGGTGCTGTTTTTCGGAGCCGCGGCGGTGCTGGATTTCGGGGCGGGGTTCCGGGCCAAGAGCCTGGCCGCGCGGATGGAGGCGATTGCCGCTTTCGTCCTCGCAGCGATCATGGTGATTGTCGGCCTGGGCTGGGCTCCGTTTGCGGCGGTTCCACTCGGAATAGTGATTGGACTTGTGTTCGTGTCCTTCGCCGTGAGGATATTCCTGCCGGGAACCGGACGGGAAAACGCACAACCGGGCGCCCCGGGGCGAGGCTCAGCGTTCTACGGCGCGTTGACGGCGGCACTCTCTGCGTGGGTGTTGGTTTCGGCAGCACGGAGCGCAGCTTCGGTAACCAACCATCCGGCACACCAGCTCGCGGTCATCGTTGCGGACTCCATTGGAGCGCTGCTCATGGTCTTTGCTGCGATCGGGTGGCTCTTGGGTACATTCGCCATGCCGGAGGAGAGCAAGTCCCACGCGGTTCCGCGCCTCAAAGGCTTACGCGAGGCTTTCATGGCGGCGGGGTTGGCGGTCGCGCTGTACGCAGTGTCCTAGCTTGAGGCAGCGCCATCATCGTAGTCCTGTTGTTCATCCTTGCACCCCGGATTTCCGCGCAAGTTTGCAGATCTAGAATGGAGCCATGATCGACATTTCGATCGAGAAGCTTGCCCTTCTCCTGATCATCGCTGTCTTTGTCCTCGGACCCACGAAATTGCCCGAGTATGCGCGGAAACTCGCACGGCTGATCCGCGAACTGCGGCGCATGGCGTCCGGAGCGCAGGAGAAGATCAGGCAGGAACTCGGGCCGGAGTTCGAGGAAATCGACTGGCGCAAAATGGATCCGCGGCAATACGACCCCCGGCGGATCATCCGGGAAGCCCTCCTGGAGGACGAGCCCGTTCCGAGTGCTGCAGCGGCTGTCCCGGTGACGCCGCCGTCGGCGCCTCCTGCCCGCCCGGTGGTGCGCTTGGCGGAAGGGCAAAAGGCGCCTTTCGACGACGAGTCGACCTGATTGCGTGGTTACTCGCCTACCCTCCCTCAGTCGAGCCGCGGCGTCCGCGAGGGAACCGTGCGGCGTTTACCGGTGGCTTCGAAGGCTGCGGCGAGCGTGAGCAATGCGGTGTCGTCGTAGGCGCGGCCGGCGAAGGTGAGTCCCACGGGCATGCCGGTATCGGACATGGTTCCCATTGGGACCGTGACGGTCGGGATTCCCAGGTGCCGTGGCACGAGGTTGCCGTTGGCTACCCAGACGCCGTTCCGCCAGCCGAGATCGGCTGAGGCCGCGTTGACGTCCATGTCGGCCGGTCCGACGTCGGCGGCTGCAGGGAAGATGACGGCGTCCAGCGCGAGGCCGTTCATCCATTCCTCCAGGTCGATCCGGCGGGTCTCTTCGAGTCCGCGCACGCCTTCTTCGAGGTGCGGGATATCGGTGACGGAGGAGACCTTGTGTGCCCGGATGTGCGCCGGGTAGTCGGCGATGTCGTCGTCGAACCCGTCGTAGCGGTCCTTGAGGGCGCCGTCGGGGTGCGGGAAGATCGTTGAACCGTCGACGTCGGCGAGGCTGTTGAGCGCGGGGTCGCCGTTGGCGGCGAGGAAGTCGTCCCACGACCAGGCTGAGAGGTCGATTATTTCCCGCTGCAGATATTCGGGGCTCACCAGGCCCCTTGTCGCGATGGTCGGCGCTCCGGGGCGGTCGCCTTCATAGTTGGAGACGGCGGGAAAGTCGACCGGCACCACTTCGGCGCCGGCTGCTTCGAGGTCGCGCCGGGCCGCTTCCCACAGTTCGATGACGGAATCGCGGGTCTGGATCCGTTGACCGGTGGGGCCACCGATGCCCGGCGACTCGCTCGTGCCGGCCTCAGGATCCGCGTTGATGTACATGCGCGGCACTCCGAGGCGCTTGCCCGCCAAAGCCGGGCGGCCGCCGTCGTTCGCTGCTTCCGCCAGCGCCGGGTAGGAAGCCGGCCGGATGCGTGACGCGGCGGGAATTTCCACCCAGGGCTGCATCCGCCAGAAGTCGCCGCGGGCCTCGGCGTCGTCGGCGACAATGACGTCCAGCAATTCCAGGAGGTCGGCCATGGACCGGGTGTGCGGCACCACGACGTCCATGGTGGGAACCAGCGGCCAGTTGCCGCGGACCGAAATGACGCCGCGGGACGGCGTGTAGGCGCACAGGGCATTGTTCGACGCCGGCGCGCGCCCGCTTGACCACGTCTCCTCGCCCAGGCCGAACGCACCGAAGCTTGCCGCCGTCGCGGTTCCGGAACCGTTCGAGGAACCGGAGCCGAAGGCCGCGGTGAGGAAGTTGCCGTTGTAGGGGCTTTCGGCGCGACCGTACACGCCGCGCTGCATTCCGCCATTGGCCATGGGAGGCATGTTGGTCAAGCCGAGGAGCACGGCGCCGCCGGCGCGGAGCCGCTCGATGGTGAAGGCGTCGCGTTGGGCCACGAGGTTCTCGAAGGCGGGAGAACCGGCAGCGGCCGTCAGTCCTTTCGCGAGGTAGCTGTCCTTGGCCGTGTACGGGATGCCGTCCAGGGGGCCGAGGACCGCGCCGCGCGAGCGGCGGTCGTCGGAGGCCTGCGCGTCGGCGAGGGCGTCGGGGTTCATGACCACCATCGCGTTGAGCGAGATTCCGTTGCGGTCGTAGGCTTCGATCCTGTCCAGGTACGTCTGGGTCAGTTCCACGCTGCTTGCGTGGCCGGCTTCGAGTGCTTCGCGCAGTTGGGCGATGGAGGCCTCGACGACGTCGAAACGGGCCATCATGCCACCGGCCCGTTGAGTTTGGGCTGCTGCTGCGTGATGCAGTGGATGCCTCCGCCGCGCGCCAGGATCGGGCGGGCGTCGATCGTGACGACGCGCCGGCCGGGGTAGGCCTCGGCGAGGATTTCCGCGGCGAGGGCGTCCGCCCGCTCTTCGCCGTAGCCGCAAGCGATCACGCCGCCGTTGACCACCAGATGGTTGACGTAGCTCCAGTCGACGAAGCCTTCCTCGTCGCGCAGGGTCTCCGGCGCGGGCAGGGACACGATGTCGAACGGTTTGCCTGCGGCGTCCTCCTGGGTTTCGAAGAAGCGGTGCAACGCGTTGCTGACTTCGAAGTCCGGGTGCGCGGGATTGGTCTGCGAATGCAGCAGGACACGGCCGGGGGATGGCAGCGTGGCCACCATGTCGATGTGTCCGCGGGTGCCGAGGTCTTCGTAGTCGCGGGTGAGTCCCTGCGGTACCCAAATGGTGTGGGTTGTTCCGAGCGTGCGGGCCAGTTCAGCCTCGACGCGGGCTTTGTCCGCGGCGGGGTTGCGGTGCGGGTCCAGCTGGACTGTTTCGGTGACGAGCACCGTGCCTTCGCCGTCGACGTGGATGGCGCCGCCTTCGTTGACGAGAAGCGAACTGACCAGCTCCGCGCCCGACTGCCCGGCAACGAAACGGGCCATCCCGGCGCTCTTTTGCCACTCGGACCAGGCCGGGGCTCCCCAGCCGTTGAAAATCCAGTCCACTGCGCCGAGCACTCCGGGGCGTTCGTCGTCCACCACGAAGGTGGGTCCGACGTCGCGCATCCAGAATTCGTCGAGCGGCGCTTCGAGCTGTTCGATTTCCGCTCCGAGCATCCGGCGAGCCCGGTCCCGTTCGCTGGGATCGAGCACCATGGTGACGGGTTCGAATTCGGCAACCGCGTGCGCGACGGCGGTCCAGGCGGCGTACGCTTCTTCGGCCGATGCGGCGTCATCGCCGAGCGTCAGGCCGGTGCGGGGGAACGCCATCCAGGTGCGCTCGTGGGGTGCGGTTTCGGCTGGCATTCTCCAGGCCATGGAAGACTCCTGCGTGTTGAGGGGAGGTGTTGCAAACTTATTGATCGTGTGATCAATAAGGAAAAAGTTACTTTAGACTGTTGTGTGATGTCAAGCACCATTCAGAAGAGGGCCGCGCGGAAATCGCCCGCCGAACGCGCCGCCGAAATCCTCGAAGCAGCCAAGGAAATAGCGCTCGACCAAGGCCTCTCTGCGATTACTTTGCGGAACGTCGCGTCACGAGTTGGGGTGGCTTCCGGCCTCATCGCGCACTACCAGCCGAGCGCCGACGCCCTCGTGGCGGGGGTGTTCACGACCATCGTGGCCGCGGAAACCGAGGAGGTCTCGGCCCTTCTTGACCGCTTGCCTACGGCGTCCGGGCGGCTCGCGGTGCTCCTGGAGACCCTTATGGACGGCAGCCGCCTCGACGTTACGGCGATCTGGGTTGAGGCGTGGACCCTTGGGCGCAGGAACGAAGTGCTCGCAGCCGGCGTCCGCGAGCAAATGGATGCCTGGCAGGCCGTGGTGCAGAGGGTTGTCGAAGAAGGCGTCGCGTCGGGGGAGTTCGAAACTGCCGAGGCGCCTTCCGTCGCCTGGCAGATCCTGGGGATGATTGACGGGCTGAACGCCCAGGCGCTCGTTCGCTGGGCCGGCGTCAGTGATCGCGGGACGCACTTGGCGCGCGCGGTGGAAGGCATGGTGGGCGCCGAGCGGGGCGCCTTGCTGCCTCCCTCGGAGCGGTAGAGTCCCCTAATCCGCTAAATGCACCCCATCTGCTAAATGCACTGTCGCGCCTTCGAACCAGCGGTGGACGGGAGCTTCCTGAGGTGCGCGCACGACGGCGTCAAGCAGTTCCGTCGCGGCCTCGCCATAGCCGCGGGGTTCGAGGTCGATCGCACTGATGAGCGGGTTGCCGACCTCGAGTGCGGCGGCTCCTGCGAAGGATGCGACGTCGACGTCCCTGCCGAGAACCAGGCCGCGGCCCTCGAGGATGATCTGGCTTTGGGCTGCGTGCCCCTGCGCGCCGCACACGAGGGCGTCCGCGCCGTCGCCTTCCACGGCAGCGGAAATGGCGGCGACAAGGCCGCGTGGCGTCGCGTTCGATTCCACCTCGTGGACGAGGGGCTCAATGAGGTTGCGCCGGCACCATTCGAGATAGTTGGTGCGGGTGTCCAGGGTCCAGGACGAAGAGTAGTCGTCGACGGCGAGCAGTGCCGGCCGCTTGCGTCCGCGGGATAGCAGGTGGTCAAGGATCGAGGTCTGCAGTTCGGCGTGATGGGCCTCCAGGGTGCCGAGGATCCGGTCCTGGCCCTCCCCGCTGTAACGGCCGACAGAGACGGTGGGAATTCCGGCGGCGAGGAGCGCTGCGACGAGGGGCTCGCCGGGGGCGGGGTCGATCGCGATGACGCCGTCCACTTGGAAGGCCCGCTCGGGCGTGAATTCGCGTGCGAACAGGGTGACGTCATAGTCGGCTGAAGCGGCGCCTTCCGTGACGCCGAAGGCAAAGTCCATGTAGAACGCGAGCCTGCGGGCGAGGGGCGGAATGAAAAGCCCGATGGTGCCCACGCGATTGACCCTCAGGCTGCGGGCAGCGCGGTTGGTGACATAGCCGAGCCGCTTCGCCGTTTCGCGGATCAATTCGCGCTTTTCCTCCGAGATTCGTCCGGATCCGCCAAGTGCGCTGGACACGGTGGTTTTCGAGAGGCCGAGCTCACGCGCGATGTCCAGGATGGTTGCTCTGCTTCTCGCCATGTCCTCATCCTAGGCGGCACTGTGGCGGGGGTGTTTTTATCGCCCGGCTGAACTCGCAGTCTCTTGACATCGGTGGAGTGACGGCGCACACTTTCATTTGCGGGAACGTTCCCGCAAATCGCATTCCCAATCCCGTTCGCCCCTTTCGCACCGGCCAAAGACGCCCCGGAAGAATGGAATCCCATGTCCCTGCCCATCCCGAAACCGCGCTTCGAAGCGCCGTCATACCAGACCTCCCAGACACAATCCCGCAGGAAGCGCGTCGCCCGGGCGATCGTCGCCGTCGACCTTGTGATCCTGCTCGCCCCGCCCGTCCACTGGCTCTTCGCCAAAGGCGGGAACACGTCGTCGCTGTGGTACTTCCTCGCCGCCAACGCCCTCGTGACCCTGTCACTATTCGCCCTATGGCTGACCGCACGCACCGATGGGGATGAGAAAGAATGAACATGCTCATCGGATACGGCGCCATCGTCCTCTTCACCGCCTTGGTGGTCTATGTCATGAGCCGGGGCAAGCGCGGCGACTCCACCATGAGCGAATACGCCACCGGCGGCCGTTCCTTCAATTCCTGGTTCGGAACAATGTCCTTCCTCAACACCTGGCTCGCCGGCACGGTGTTCATCGCCTTCGCCGGATTGACCGCGAGCGGCGGCGTCCTGGGAATGTACTCGCTGTCCTACTCCCTGCTCAGCGTGGTCCTGATGTTCTTCCTCGGCACACCCGTCAACAAATGGGGCCGGACCCATGACCTGCGGACCCAGGCGGACCTTCTCGGCCTCCGCTACAACTCCCGTTCAGTCAGGGTCATTGCCGCGATCATCGGTGTCCTCGCGTCAGTGCCGTGGGTCGTCCTCGGAATGCAGTCCCTCGGACTCGTCTTCTCCACGCTTTCTTTCGGACAAGTGTCCCCGTACCTTGCCGTAGTGCTCGGTGTCCTCTTCATCGCTGCACGGCAGGTCTGGACAGTGAGGCTCGGCACCCGCGGGCTGATCATCAGCGACATGGTCCAAGGACTCTTCGCCTACGGCGTCGGATTCCTGGTCATCCTCGGGCTGCTCACCTGGCTCTTCACCAACGGCCACGGCTTCGGCAACATCGCGCCCGCCCTCCTCGAACTGCCCGGACCCGGGAGCCCCGCGGGCCCGCTGTACCTCTTCTCCCTCATCTTCACCGGGATGATGGGAGCGTGGTGCTGGCCCGACCTGTTCGTGCGCATGTTCAGCGTCCGCACACCCCGCACCGTCCAGAAATCCGCAGTTCAGGCAGCACCCATCCTCTTCCTGTTCTCCGCCGCACTCACCACCATGTGCCTCTTGGCCTCAAGCGTCCCAGGCGTATCCGCCGCACCGGACACGGTGTGGTTCATCATGGCCGGCGTCGGCGGCACCGGCCTCGTCGCAGTAGCCGGCGTATGCGTCGTCGCCGCCACCATGGGAAACATCGGCGCCAACCTCCAAGCCGTGGGAACCCAAGTTGTCAACGATGTCATCGGTGTCCGGAACCAACACCGCGTCGAGTCCTCCAAAGGCGCAAAAATCGCCGTCGCCGCCATCACCCTCGTCTCCGCAGCCGCGGCACTCCTCACCGCCAACCAAGTCTCAGGACTCATCGTGATCGCCTTCGTTTCCTACCAAGCGGTCTGCCAACTCGCCCCCACCCTCTTGCTCGGCATCTTCTGGCGCCGTGGAACAGCCTTGGCCGCCAACGCAGCCATGGTCTCCGGAATCCTCGTGGCAGCCGTCCTTGAACTCATGTACCCAAGCCCACTCTCCATTCCCTGGCTAGGAGGCCTGACCTCCGGCGTCGCAGGACTCATCGTCAACCTCGCCGTCTACGTCGCCGTCTCGATCGTGAAGCCCGCACCCGCCGCCGAACAGGAACGCGTGGACCGGCTCTTCGACGACCTCAAAAAAAGAGAGCCCGCAGCCCTCGACAACCAGCCCGCCTAGCCCGCTCCACCCCTGACATCGCACACGTACCACCGGGAGATACGCATGAAAGCCGCAGACGCCGTCGTCTTCGCACAACGCATCCACACCCTCGACCCCCAAACCACCGGCGCAACCGCCCTCGCGGTCACCGACGGCCGCATTACCGCCGTCGGAACGCCCCAGGACATCGAAAGGCACCGCGGCCCCGGCACCCGCACCCTGGACTACCGGAACGCAACGATCGTCCCGGGCCTCAACGACAGCCACACCCACGTCGTCTTCGGACTCGAACTAGCCCGAGGCATCCAACTGACGGACCTCGGACCCCTCACCGAGGTGCAACGGATAGTCGGCGACGCAGCACGGAAGACAAAACCGGGGGACTGGGTCATCGCCTGGGGACTGGATCCCAACATCTTCAACAGCACCGGATTCAACGGCAGGCTTTTCGACGACGCCACCGAAGACGTGCCAATGTTCCTCAGGATGCGCGACGGACACTCCGCCATCGTCAACTCCGCAGCGCTCGCAGCCGCCGGAATCACCGGCCCGGTCGAGTTTCCCGACGAGTCCCTCATCGACGTCGACGACGACGGGCGGCCCACCGGTTACATCGTCGAGTTCAGCGCCCTGGACCTCGTGGGCAAAGCCATCCCGCAGGAACCCTTCGCGGTACGCGTGGAACGGCTCGGCACGCTCCTGCACGAGATGGCCGGCGTCGGGATCGCCTCCACCCACGTCCTGGACTTCGTCGACGGATCGGCGGAACTCGCCACTGCGCTCGAAACGAAAGGCGAACTGCCGGTGCGCCTTCGCTTCTCGCCCATGGTCAACGCGGGCGCCGGCCTCGCCGAACTCGAGCGGATCGCCGACCTGCAAGGCACCGGTGGCAGGCGCTGGAGGGTCGAAGGAGTCAAGTTCTTCATCGACGGGACCATAGACAACGGCTCTGCCTGGCTCGAAGAACCCGACATCTACGGCGAAAACAACGAATCGGTATGGACCGACCCCGGCGACTTCCAGAAGGCACTGCGTTTCTTCGTCGAACGCGGGATACCCACTGCAACCCACGCCATCGGAGACCAAGGCGTGAGATACGTCCTCGATGCACTCGCCGCCGCGGGGCCGGACCGGTGCAAGGCAGCGCACAGGATCGAACACATCGAAACGATCCCGGACGACGTCGTCGAACGCTTCGCCGAACTGGGCGTGGCGGCGAGCATGCAACCGATACACGGCACGCACCACACCCGGGCAGACCGCAGTGACAACTGGTCGGTGCGGCTCGGCGAAGAGCGCGCATCCCGCGGCTGGCGGTGCCGCGACCTCAGGGAGGCCGGAGTCACGTTGGCCTTGGGGTCCGACTGGCCCATCACGCCCTACGATCCGCGAGCCATGATGGCGGATTCCATCCTGAGGAGGCCGGTGGAACACCCGGAAACACAGCCTGTCCAGCCCGAACAGGCACTGACCGTCCTCATGGCCTTGGAAGGGTACACGACCCACGCCGCGGCCGCGGCCGGACTTCAATCCGACGCCGGCTCGATTTCGGTGGGGAAGCGGGCGGACCTCACAGTGTTCGAATGCGACCCCCTCAGCCTGGACCCCGAAGAGCTGCCGCGCGCACGCGTCATCACAACGCTCCTGGATGGTCTTCCGACCCATTAAGCCGCGCCCGGCCGGGCGCGGCTCCCCTTCCAGCCTGTTCCCAGCTTCGCCGATGGCCGTTTGGATAAGATGTGGGCATTCAATCGTGGGCCAAGTGACAGTGATGTTGGTTGGTCCGGTAGGTGCCGGGTGGGAATGGGGGGTCCCGATGCGCGAACAAGCGCTCTTTGAGTCTTCCGTGAATCGGGAGTTCGTTCACAAAAGGTCCGTTTCGGAAGTCCTCTTGACCGACTTTGTCGAGTCAGGACCGGACCGGTTCATCGCGGGAGCCCAGTGGCCGCGCTGGCATGTTTTCTACGGCGTGCCGGACGCGTCCCCGGACTCGGCCTTGATGGCGGAGACCTTGCGGCAAGCGGTCATCTTCCTCTCCCACCAGAGCGGGGTGCCCCTGACGCACAAGTTCCTCATGCCGCACATGGGCGTCTCGGTCCGCAAGGCCGCCCTGGACCCCCTTGTTCCGACGCAGGTTGACCTTGAGCTGGAGGTCACGGACAAGAAGTTCCGGGGCGGAGAGCTCTCCAACCTCACGGTCGAGGCGAAGTTCAGCATCGGAGGCGAACCCATCGGCGAGGGGACCGCCGGGGCACGCATCGTGAACCCGGCAACCTATGAGCGGTTTCGCGGGGTCGCCCCCGCGGCCCCGGCCGTCGTCGACGCAGATTTGCTGGCTTGCGACGACGTCGGGCACGCCGCCCAGCGCAACGTCATGTTGGGAACGAGCGTGCGTCCGTCCGTGTGGCCGCTCAGGGTCGACCCGACCCACCCGATCTTCTTCGACCATCCCCTCGACCACGTCCCGGGGATGCTCCTGGTGGAGGCCGCCCGCCAGGCCCTCAGGGCGGCTTCTTCACGGCCCGACGCGGATTTTGCCAGCTTCGAGGCCGAGTTCGTGAAGCTCGTCGAATTCAGCTATCCGATCGATGTGGCGGTAACTCCTGCCGCGGCCGGCCGGCGCTGCGTCCAAGAAGCGATGACGGTCACCATGCTGCACCGCGGCGAGGCCATGATGACCGTGCTGGCAGTGCCCAAGTAACCGCGGTTCTTTACTGGGTCTCTTCCGGCGCCCCTGAAAGGGACTCCGGGCCTTGTGGCGCGGGGGAGAGCGTTGGCATCATGAACCGCCACATGTCGTCGATGCGCTTGAGGACATCGCGCCGTTCGGTCAGGACGTTGGACACCATTTGCACACCGGTGAACGACGCAACCAGGTACCGGGCAAAGTCGGCGGCATCGACGTCGTGACGTACGTCGCCTTCCGCCTGGGCCTGGCGGGTCAGCACCTCCATTGTGGTCACCCAGTCGTGGTAGGGACCCTTGACGTCCCCGTTGAAAGCCGAAGCTTCAAAAGTCAGCCGGATGCCTGCCCGGACGATTGGCTCGTCGAGCAGTTGCTGCCCGAAGGTCCGGCACATGCGGATCATGGTTTCGAGCGCCGGTAATCCGGCCGCCGCGATCTGCTCTCCCGCGACCCGCACGATGTTGTGTTGCTCGGCGATGACCGCGAGGGCCAGGTCTTCCTTCGACTTGAAGTGGAAATAGAGCGCGCCCTTGGTGACCGAGGCACGTTCAGTGACGTCGCTGAGGCTTGCGTTTCCGTAGCCGACCTCTTCGAAGATCGACGCCGCTCCCTCAATCACCGCTGTTCGGGTGGCTTTGGCACGTTGTTGCATGATCAGCCTGGAGACCTCTCCGGTTTCTGCGTCCGCGATACTTGAGTACATGATTCCGAACGAAACTGTGGATTGGTGGGACGTTTGCCAACTTTAGTCGACCATGTGCCCCGAATCCTGGTCCTCGGTTCGTCCGGCTTCATCGGAAGTCGGGTCGCAGCGTCGCTTGCCGCATCCGGGAAGGCGCACGTTGTGGCGGTCTCCCGAAAACCGGACAGCGGGCTACGAAACCACAACGCTACCATTGCAGCCGCCGACATTTCCGTCCCTGGGAGCCTTGCCCCGTTCCTGGCCGGAGCCAGTGCAGTGGTGCACTCGGCATCATATGTGGGCTCCGATCCGGACGTTGCACGCGAGGTCAACGAGGCGGGTACCCGCAACGTCATTGAACAATGCCGGGAAGCCGGTGTTCAGCGGGTGATCTACGTCAGCACCTGCAGCGTGTACGGATCGGGTCCCCACCGCGGCCTGGCCGAAGCCGACGCCGGCTACCACCCCGAGTCGAACACGAGCGCCAGTCGTGCGGCTGCTGAGCAAGCTGTCCTGGCGTACGGCGGCGAGGTGGTCCGGCCCAACCTCGTGCTCGGGGCAGGGGACCGCTGGGTCGTCCCGGGCCTTGTCAAGATCATGAAGGTGGCCGGCGGATGGCCGGGCGACGGTTCGGCGCTGCTCTCGCTCATTGGAGTGGAGGCACTCGGAGAGTTGATTGCCGGATTGGCCCTGGCGCCGCGCCACGCCGGACAAGCGTTCCATGCCGCATATCCGGAACCCGTCACCGTGGGATCGTTGGTGCGCGGAGTCGCGCAAGCATTCGGCGTCGAAAGCCTCAGGTTTCTCGGCGATGACAGCATGGCCTTGGCCGCCTTGCGTGGCGCCGGGTTCAGCAGCCATCGGGTCAACCTGGTGACGACGGATCATTGGTACTCCTCGGATCGTCTCTGGGAGGTCGCGGGCTGCCCGCCCGAGGCCTACCCCGAGGCGCTTCTGTCGGCGTCATATTCAGTCTCCCGAGGCCTTGGGAGGGCCTAAACCGGTTGAACGGTTTGTTTAATTTCACGTCAGAGTCTACACTTCTGGGCAATGGCTCGTTGTCTTTTGTGGGGCAGCTAGTGAGCAACAGGAATGGGGGGGAGGTGCGGCCGAGCAATCGACCGCACCTCATCTGTTTCCGGCCGAAAGCCCGATTTCGTATCTCACACCGTTGTGGTTTAGTATTGACGAGTTGCTCCGGCGGGGATGGAAGTTCCGGCCAGGCAAAGTTTTGGGGCTGTGGCGCAGCTGGTAGCGCACCTGCATGGCATGCAGGGGGTCAGGGGTTCGAGTCCCCTCAGCTCCACCATTTCGGAAATGTAATTCGAATGGTGAAAATGATCGCCCTTTGAGTGCGTGTTAACTATCCTGAAATTGCGAAAAGCCACCCTGTCGGGTGGCTTTTTTGTTTATTCCGCGGCCACTTAATAACCG
The DNA here is from genome assembly GCF_004354015.1 of Arthrobacter terricola. GTDB lineage: Bacteria > Actinomycetota > Actinomycetes > Actinomycetales > Micrococcaceae > Arthrobacter > Arthrobacter terricola. Next base: position 125,263 of record NZ_SMRU01000004.1, on the reverse strand, counting down.
GCGATGCCGCATCCCCGCGTACAACTACTCGAGTGCCGGACAGGTACGGCAACGAACGCTGCAAGTGTGTCCGTTTGGGAATGATAAGTGGACGTTACTCGTGTGGAGCGGTCCGTTATTCCATAGCCTGATATTCCTTCGGGTGGCCGGCAGTATCCGAAGTTGAGTCCGTCAGGCAAAGAATTTGTATAAGAAGAAGCGGGTGTCGATGTGGCCTGCACCATGTTTTGCTTAGTTTTCCGGCGCCCTTCGGCGCCGGACGGTAAAAGGACAATAGCCTCTTCGTTCAAGGGGATAGCCTTCCAGGCGCCGGAGGTGCGACAGTGAGCCCGGCGGAAGAAGCCGCCGCCGAAGACCTCGGTTTCGGACTGGGCCGGGCCCTTATTGACGATCCCTTGTTCGGGACCTCACAACGTGGCGGGAAACGCTACGCGTCGCCCGTGTCCGGGATCTTCTGGGCGCGCCGGTACTCGAGGCTCTTATGGATCGTCGACGCCGCAGTCATTTGTTCCGTTGCAGGTATCGCCCAGTTTGCCCGCTTTGGAACTAATAATTCCTTCGTTGTTGTGGACGGACATCACCTGGACTATTTCACGGTTTCACTCATCATCGCGTGCGCTTGGATGGGCGCGTTAACTATTTATCGGAGCCGGGACAAACAAGTGGTGGGCATCGGGCCCGACGAATACAAACGGGTCTTCAGTGCGACGATCATCCTGGTAGGCCTCCTCAACCTCGTGTGCGTAGTCTTCGAAGTCGATATTGCGCGCGGCTACGTCGCGCTGGTATTCCCCCTGGGATGCCTTGGCCTGATCGCTTCCCGTTGGGCATTGCGGCGCTGGTTGAGCAGCCAGCGCGCGCACGGTCACTACCTCTCCAAGGTGGTTGTCCTGGGTGCGGTCGAGGACGTGAAATACGTCATCAACCAAATTGAGAAGAAATCAGGGCCCGCCTACGAAGTGGTCGGAGTTGTTATGCCGGGGAAACCTGACCCAGCCGGCCTCTTTGTCAATGGCCAACCGATTCCCGTTGTGGGCGACCCCTATTCCGTTGTTGGCGCCGTTGCGGCCACGGAAGCCGACGCCGTGATCATCGCCGGACCGGTCGAAGGCGGTGGCGCCTATATCCAGGAGCTTGGCTGGCAATTGGAAGAAAGTTCAACCCAGTTGATCCTGACCACGGGCCTGACCAACGTCGCCGGTCCCAGAATTCATTCGCGTCCCGTGGAGGGACTCCCGCTGATGCACGTTGAACTTCCGCATTATGCAGGTGGAAAGCACGTATTGAAACGGCTCCTCGATATCGTCCTTTCCGCTGCGGCATTGATTGTCCTTGCCCCGGTTTTCGTGGTCCTTGCGGTGTTGATCCGGCGGGATAGCCCAGGGCCCGTGATCTTCAAGCAAGAACGCATCGGGCGCCGTGGACAGACATTCATGATGTATAAATTCCGTTCGATGGTGGAGAACGCCGAGGACGCATTGGCCGGGCTTCTCGACCAAAACGAGGGTGCAGGGCTGTTGTTCAAGATGCAAAAGGATCCGCGCGTCACACGTGTCGGTGAATGGATGAGGCGCTATTCATTGGATGAATTCCCGCAGTTTTGGAATGTGCTGCTGGGGAATATGAGCCTTGTTGGTCCCCGGCCTCCGCTGCAACGCGAGGTGGACGGTTACGAGAGCCACGTCCACCGCCGTCTCTACATCAAGCCCGGGCTGACCGGGATGTGGCAGATCAATGGACGCTCGGAACTCAATTGGCAGGACAGCGTCCGGCTTGACCTGTACTACGTGGAGAACTGGTCAATCGTGGGGGACATCATCATCCTCTGGCGGACGGCCAGGGCGATGATCCGGCCCGTCGGCGCGTACTAGCTGTGCTGGCGGGCGGGAGTCAGTGGTCTCGCCCGCCTGAACGAGTAGCGGCCAATCGCAATTCAAGTGACAGGCACTCGCGCTGCCCGGCATGATCGGTCCATAGGCTGAAACCACTGTTCGAAACGGCTGCCAGTCTGGGGTCTCTACTGGAGGGGACGCTCTAACGATGAAATACGTGGACGCGGGGAAATCATGAAAATCATGAGGCCGCGCGCGCCCCGGACCACGCCGCAGGTGACCGTCGTCATCCCGTGCTACAACTACGCAAGATACCTTCCCGCCGTCGTCGATTCCGTCCTGGGCCAAACCGGCGTCGACGCGCGGGTGATCATCGTCGATGACGCCTCCAGCGACGACTCGGCCGAAACGGCACGGGAACTAGCCAGCCGGGAGCCGCGGATTTCCGTGGTGGCCCACGAACAAAACATGGGCCATATCGCCACGTACAACGACGGGTTGTCGAGGGTATCCACCGAATTCGTGGCGCTCCTTTCTGCTGATGACTTGCTCGCTCCGGGCGCCCTGTTCCGTGCCACTGCCCTGATGACCGCCAACCCACGGGTAGGAATGGTCTACGGTCGGCCCCTGGAATTTTCCGACGAGAACGATCTGCCAAGGACCAACGGCCGGATGCGGCACTCGTGGACTGTGTGGCCGGGCCATGAATGGATCGGCTGGGCTTGCCGGCGGGGCCGGTGCTTCATCTTGTCCCCGGAAGTGGTCATGCGCACCGAGGTCATGCGGCAAGTAGGGTCCTACAACCCGTCATTGCCGCACTCAGGAGACCTGGAATACTGGCTCCGCACTGCGGCCCATTGGGATGTGGGCAGGATCAACGGCCCTGTGCAGGCTTACTACCGCGTCCATGGCAGCAACATGCACCTGACGACGTTCGCCACGATGATGGTCGACCTGGGCCACCGCCTCGAAGCCTTCCGCGTCCTGCGGTCGCCCGAGGTGTTGCGAGGCCTTCCCCGGGGCAATCGCCTTTTCGAGCGGGCACAACAAGCAGTGGGACGCGAGGCCCTCATCCTTGCGGCCCGCACCCTTGATTCGGGCGGTCCGACGGCGGACGCGGCGGCACTGCGGGACTTCGCCTCCCGGTCAACGCCCGGACGCCAGGGCCGGCGTCGTATGCAGGGAGTGGGCTGGCGGCTCGCAAGGGCCGACGGCGGCAAGGCGCCGATGGTGTGGCAACGGGCGGCAGAAGCAGGCCGGACCCAACTGGACAGGGTGCGCTGGCGCGCCTGGCGGATGGTGGGGATTTCGTGAGCCAGGCCGAGCCGCGGACCGGGACGCTCGCTTCGCGTTTGCGGCGAGGCACCCTCTGGGGTGCGGTCAATATCGGGCTGTCCCGACTCCTTCAATTCGTTACTACGCTGGTGCTCGCCCGCTTGGTCGCACCCGAGCACTTCGGCGCCCTTGCGGTGGCCCTGGTTGTCCAGACCATAGCGGTGAACATCGCCGAACTCGGGGCGACGGCCGCCTTGGGCCGCGGCGACCGCGATCCGGACGAGATAGCCCCGACTGTCTTCACCATTTCCCTGCTGACGAGCGGCCTCCTGACGGCACTCGTGATCATCCTTGCCCCGCTCCTCGCGGCAGTACTGGGAGATCCCGGCGCGACGCCCGTAGTCCAGGTCATGGCGTTGACTGTCCTGCTCTCGGGACTGACGTCGGTGCCAACCGCACTGATCTGGCGCGACTTCCTGCAGAAGCGCAGAATACTCGTCGACGTACTGAATGCCTTGGTTGCCCTAGGCCTGGTTGTTCCCATGGCCCTATGGGGCTGGGGGGCCATGGCGCTGGCACTGTCACGGGTCGGCGGGCAACTGACCGCGACCATCGGCTACTGGATCATCAGCCCCAAACGGTACAAGCCCGGATTCAACCGGGCGGAAGCCAAGGAGATCCTGCGCCTCGGCCTTCCGCTTGCCATGGCCAACCTCGTGGTCTTTGTCACCCTGAACCTCGACTACATGGTCATCGGCCCGGCACTGGGACCCGTGAACCTCGGCTTGTACCTGTTGGCATTCAACCTGGCGAGCACCCCCAGCAACATCATTACCGCCATTATCAGGACTGTCGCCGTTCCCACCTTCGGCAGGCTCAACGCCTCCGGAAACCTGCGCGAAGCCGCCGTGAAAGTGACCGCCGGGATTGCTTACGTCGGCTTCCCCGTCTCCGCACTGCTGACCGCGCTCGCCCTGCCGCTCATCGTCGCCTTCTACGGCGAACGGTGGAGCGCGGCCGCGGCGGCAATGGTCAGCCTGGGCTTGTTCGGGGCCGCCCGGATCCTCTCCGAAGTCTTCGCGGATCTCTGCGTAGGCGCCGGGAAGACCGTCGGACTGTTCTGGGTCCAGGTGGTCTGGTTGCTTGCCTTGGCTCCGGCAATGTTCTTCGGTGTCCGGCTCGGGGGAATTGCCGGTGCCGGCATGGCCCATGTTGTCGTTACTTGGTTTGTGGTCATCCCGGTGTATCTCGTGCTTGTCTCGAAATCCACCGGAGCGCGGATTCTGTCCCTCGTACGGACAGCGTTGCCTGCCGCGGCAGCTGCTGTCGCGTGCGGCGTCGTGGGGTGGCTCGTGGCAAGTTGGATTTCGATCGCCATCTTCGCAGTCGCCGCAGGGGCGGTGGCCGGCCTGGCCGTCTATGCCGCGTGCACATACCGGCAAGTGCGGACGTTGCTCGGCGGCCTCCGGCAGACCTCCCCGGACGGCGTAGCGCCGCTGGACCCGGCCATGGCGGCTGAGGCCCTAACGGCTGCGGATCTTACCGCCGATGACCTCACTGCCGCCGACCTTACTGGAGAAAGGAAGTGACATGGGCTCTGGAATGAGCGCAAGCCAGTTGATCTCGCACCTTCGGACCGAAGGCGTAGCAACAATCGCGAGGCGCGGCAGCCGGCGCCTCTTCGAAGCACTCGGCGAGCGGCTCGCATGGTCCGAGTTCGACTTCCCCTTGCGCGAAGAGGACATCATGGACTCCAGCGCCCTGGCACCGGCCGCCCCGCGCACAAACAAAGCCGACCGCCTGCACATCGGCTGGGTATGCATGCCGCCCGGTGCAGGATCCGGCGGACACACCACGCTCTTCCGGATGGTGCAGGGCCTCGAAGAACGAGGACACCGCTGCACCTTGTTCCTCTACGACCGGTACGCGGACGATGTAGCCCGGCACGAGGAAGTGATCCGGCGCCACTGGCCCGGCCTGCGCGCAGACGTCCGCAGCGCCACCACAGGCATGGACGACGTCGACGCCGTCGTGGCCAGCTCATGGGCCACCGCGCACGTAGTCGCCGCCCGGGCACATCCTTCGGCACACCGTTTCTACTTCATCCAGGACTACGAACCGTTCTTCTACCCCCGCGGGACCCTTTACGCACTGGCCGAGGACACCTACCGCTTTGGCTTCACCAACATCGCCCTTGGGAACATGATCGCCGGGGTCATGGAATCCGAAGTCGGAAGGGCGCCGGAAGCAATCGTCCCGTTCGGCGTCGACACCGATGTCTACCGCATTCTTCCCGAATTCGAGAAGGTCCCGCGAAGCGGCGTAGTGTTCTACGCGAAGAAGAGCGTTGACCGCCGGGGCTACCTTTTGGCGAAGTTGGCGCTCGAAAGGTTCCACCAAACTCACCCGGAACAAGAGATCCACGTCTACGGCGACCACGTCTCCGGCTGGTCAATCCCCGTCGCCGACCACGGCAACCTGTCGCCCCGGCAACTCAACGAACTCTACAACCGCACGATCGCCGGCCTGGCCATCTCCTTCACCAACATCTCGCTGGTTCCCGAAGAACTCATGTGCGCCGGCAACATTCCCGTGCTCAACGAATCGGCATATTCCCGGGCCGTACTGTCCACCGACGATGCTGTGTGGGCCCTTCCCACGCCGTGGTGCATCGCGGATGCGCTCGCGGCCGCGGTGGAAGCGCCCGACGTCGACGCGAGGGCTGCGCGGGTCGCCGCAAGTGAGCGCCTCGATTGGGAAGTGACGAAGAAGCAGATCGTCTCGACTATCGAATCTGCCTGCGCTGCGTCCGTGGTCGGGAGTCGTGCCCGGTGACTGCCGCGACAACCGTACGGGATATCCCGAAGAACACGCAGCGAAACCGACGCAGGTCGCTGGCGCGCGGCCTTCTGGTCACGCCCCGGCCGCCAGCTGTCACGTTGCTTGACTTCGACCCCGAAACCAGCCGGCCTGGCCGCGTGCCACTCATGCTCCGGGTGGTCGTCTTCAGCATCCTCTTCTTTCCGTCCAGCATGGTCTTGGCGCCAGTGGGAGCGGCGGGAACGATGCCAATGCTGCTCGCATTGGTGCTTTTCGCCATGTGGTTCAGTTCGGCCCTTTTCGGCTTGCACGATCCTTTCAGTCCCCGCCACCCCGGCCGCATCGGCGTGGCGATGCTGTGGCTGGCCACCTGTGCTTCCTACGTCGCCCTCTACCTGGGTTTGACCGGCGGCAGCACGGTCGAAGGCCGGGCCGCAGCCGATCGCTGGGTGTTGCTGATTGTCGCGAGCACCGCCATCGTCCTTGTCAGTGCAGAAGTCGTCCGGACCCAGGGCGACGTCCTGCAACTGGTCCGCGCGGTGCTGGCGGGAGCGCTCTTTTGCTCGGTGGTCGCGTTGATCCAGTTCATTTTCCACATCAATCCGATGGATTGGTTCCAAGTGGCAATGCCCGGGTTCACCACCAACGGAGCGGGGACGACCTTTCAAGTACGTGGAACCCTTGTCCGCGTTTCCGGCAGCACCTTCCATTCCATCGAGCTGGCGGTGGTGAGCGCAATGCTGCTTCCGCTCTCGATCTGGCGCGGCATCTATGACCGCTCGGGACGGAAGTGGCTGCACTGGACCGGGACGGGCCTGCTGGTGTTCGCGATCGCGGCGACGGTCTCACGGGCGGGCATCATGGGATTGCTCGTCGGGATGGTGGTGTTCATTCCGTTCCTTCCGCGGGTGGCCCGGCTTTGGGCGTTCGTCACGGTGCCGGTCGCCGTCGTCGGGCTTTTCCTCGCGGTACCGGGCCTCGTGGCCACGCTCGTGGGGACGTTCACGACGGCGGACAGCGACCCATCGATTTCAACCCGGACGAACAATTACCCACGCGTTGAGGCGATCGTGAGTGACCATCCGCTGTTGGGGCTGGGGCCGGGCAACTACATTCCCGATAATGCGCTGCATATCCTCGATAACCAGTATTTGAATTCCGCGGTCAGTATGGGCCTGGTGGGCCTTGTTGCCATTTGCACCTATTTCATCGTGCCCGGGCTCATGACAGTGGTTGCTGCCCGCGCCGCGCGGTCCGAGGCACTCAAGTGCCTTGCCGGAGCGTTGGCGGCCGGAGGCATCGTGGGCGCTGCGTGCTCCATGACGTTCGATTCTTTGTCATTTCCGTCCTTCGCGTTGATTTATCCGCTGTACATCGGGCTCTCCGGGGCTGTGTGGATCATGGTGAAACGCGAAATCGAGTTGACCGGGCACGGCAAACCAGTCGAATCAGGTGAACCAGTCGAATCAAAAGGGCCGCCCGTCCGGAACAAGACAGCCCGGACATTTCTCACTCGAAAGGAAGACGATGGATCCCTTAGCAGTACTTAAGACAATCTGGCACCATAAATTCGCTGCCTTGCCCGTCGTTTTCGTTACCCTCATCGCGGCGGTATACGTTTTCCAATTTGCTCCGCGTTCGTATGAATCGACCATGACCTATGCCGTCATCAACCCGAGCATTCCTACCGATGCGGACAAGATCGCGAATCCGGCGCTCAAGAAACTGAATTCCAGCAATCCCTATTTGCGGGCATCGGATCCAACCCTTGTGGTGCAGGTGCTGATTACCCGGCTTAAGGACACTTCGACGGCTGACGACTTGGCATCCAAGGGACTCAGCAAACAATATGACGTTGTCCGGGGCGCGATCGGCGGGCAGAATTCGTTCCTTGTTGATATCACTGGTGACGCTTCAACACCGGCCCAATCCATTGCCACCACGAAGCGCCTGGGCGAATTGCTCACGGAAGACCTCAGCTCCATCCAAAAAATCGACGGAGCAGACGACGCCTACCTTTTCACGTCCTTGGTGGTCGCGACGCCGGACAAGGCCACTGAGCAATTCTCCAGCCGCTTGCGTTCCTTGATCGGCGTCCTGGTGGGCGGCCTGGTCTTGATGTTCGGTGCAGTTTCCATCGCGCGGGGACGGGCCAAGGCGCGGCAGCGCCGTGAAGAGGCCGCCCGGGATGCGGACGCTGCTGCGGCAACGGGTTCACAGGCTGACAAGTCGGCAGAAGCCGCTCCCGCCGCGGAGGAGCCTTCGCCGCAAGCGCCCGCGTCCGACGTCGATCAGTGGTTGGGTCCGGACCTGGACACGCTCACGGAGGGCACCGGCCGCCGTCGGGATTCGCGCCGCCAGGATTCACGCCGTCAGGAGGCGGAGGCCCACGAAGAAGTGCGGGAAGTGGAGCCGTCGCGGTGACGTACTGACAACAAACCCGCCCAGAAGAAAGGGGCTGCCCGGTAAGCATCCGGACAGCCGCTTCTTTCTCCCTGCTACACGAGTGCCCGAAGGGTCTCTACGACGAACTTCTGCTGGGCGATGGTGATGTGCGGGTACAACGGCAGGGACAGGATTTCGCGGGCGGCGCGTTCCGCCACGGGGAAAGCACCTTCGGCAAGGCCGAGTTGGGCGAACGCGCCGGTCAAGTGCAGCGGCGTCGGGTAATGGATTCCGGCACCGATTCCAGCCTCGGACAAGCCGGCCAGTGCCCGGTCCCGGGCTGCGGTCCGGATGACGTACAAGTGCCAGACGTCCTCGTTGCCTTCGGCGCTCGTCGGCACGGAAATGCCTGGGACATCGCCGAGCATCTCCGCGTACCGGGCAGCGGCCTCCTGCCTCAAGCCGTTCCACGCCGATAGCCGCCGAAGCTTGGCGTTGAGGACCACCGCCTGGATCGTATCCAAGCGGGAATTGAAGCCGACCACATCATGCACGTACTTCGTCGCGCTCCCGTGGGCCCCCAGCAGTCGGACGCGCTTGGCTATCTCCGGATCGTTGGTGGTGACGGCACCGGCGTCGCCGGCCGCCCCGAGGTTCTTGCCGGGGTAGAAGCTTGTTCCCGCGACAGCTCCGAGTCCTCCCGCCGGCCGGCCGTTCCGGGTCGCCCCCTGTGCCTGTGCGGCGTCTTCGATGATCGTCGCCCCGCAGGACGCCGCTATGTCTTGCAATTGTTCGACCGGCGCGGCCTGGCCGAAAAGGTGCACGGGTACGATCGCGCGGGTGCGATCGGTCACCGCTTCGGCGACCTTGGCGGGGTCGATCAGGAGGTGCGCCGGATCGACGTCGACGAATACCGGAATGGCACCGATCCGCACCACGGCTTCCGCGGTGGCGATGAAGGTATTGACCGGAATGATCACCTCTGATCCGGCGTCCACGCCCGTTGCGCGCAACGCGAGTTCCAGGGCTTCCGTGCCGTTGGCAACCCCCACGCAGTGGGCCACTCCCAGCCACTCGGCGTACGCTCCTTCGAATTGCCCGACGGCGGTGCCTCCAATGAATGCCGTCGTTGCGAAAACGTCTTCCAAACCGCTGAGGACGTCGCTTTCCACTTCGGCGTGCTGGGATGCGAGGTCAACCAGGGGTATGTTCGTCGTCGAGGATGCGTCCATCAGCTCTACCTTCTTGTCCGGAGGGGATTACGCGGGCTTTTTTTATTGGATATGTGCTGCATGCTGCCGGATGGGCTTGGCGGGCACGCCTGCCCAGGTTTCATGGGATGGAAGGTCTTCCAGGAGGACAGCGCCCATTCCCAGGGTTGATTCGCGGCCGATCCGGAGGCCCTGGCGGACGCTCGAGTTCATGCCCAGGTAGGCGGCGGAACCGATGTGCACGCTGCCTCCCAGGGTCACGCCGGCGGCAAGGGTGGCGTAGTCCGCCACGACGTTGTCGTGGGTCATGGTGACCTGCGGCATGGCGACGACGTGCGCTCCCACCGTGACCCCGGCGGTCAGCACGACATTGGCGAGGAGGATGCTGCCGCGGCCAACCGTGCATCCCGGCGGTACCCGTACGCCTTGTTCCAGTACGGTCCCGAAGCGGTCGTCCGTGATGCCCAGGCGGGCCAGCCGCTGCACAATCTCCCGGCGACCGGTTCCTGACCCGACGCAGGCCAGGAAACGGGCGTCGTGGAAAAACGAGGCATCGTCGATGCTGCCTGCCACGGGCACTCCGTCAATGAGCGTGCCTTGGAGGCCGGGAGCGTCGTCGAGGAAGCCGGTGACCCGGTACTGTCCGGAGACGCGGACCGTGGCAAGGACTTCCCTGGCCAGTCCGCTTGCGGCAAGCAGCATCAGTTCCTGCACGGCTCATCGGCCCCCGGTGACCGCGGCCCGTACCGAGTGGATGACCCTGGCTTGTTCCGACTCGGTCATTTGGTGGAAAACAGGGAGGATGAGCGTGTTGTCTGTGAGTCGTTCGGTCACGGGCAGGGGAACGGTTCCGGCGTCCTTGCCCCGGTAGGCAGGTTGGCGGTGTGCGGCCATGATTCCCCGGCGTGCCGAGATTTCGTCGCCGGCTAGCCGGGCGAGTACGCCGTCGCGGTCGGCGGCCGAGCCGGGCAGGATTTCGATCCAGAAGGACTGGAAGTTGCTGGTGCCCCACGGCGGGTCCTGCGCGACGCGGACGTTCTCGAGGTCCGCGAATTGCTTGCCGTACTCCGCGGCGAGGTCCCGTCGTCGTCGAACGACTTCCGGCAACCGGCCCAGCTGGACGAGGCCGACGGCGGCCTGCAGGTCCGTCATCCGATAGTTGAAGCCAACCTCCACGTATTCTTCGGCTGGGGCAAGGACGGACGCGTGGCGGGCGTTGGCAGAGACGCTCATGGCGTGTTCCCTGAGGCGGCGGGCACGTTCTGCCCAGTCGCTCCGGGGCGTTGTCAACATCCCGCCTTCGCCCGTGGTGAGGATCTTGCGGGGGTGGAAGGACCACGCCGAGGCATCCGCCCCGGCGCCCACGGGACGGCCCTTGTACGTTGACCCGGCGCCGCATGCCGCGTCCTCGATGACCACGATGCCCTGGGGATCGCAAAGTTCGCGGAGGGAATCCAGGTCCACCGGAATGCCGCCTTGGTCCACTGCGATCACTGCCCGGGTGCGCTTCGTCAATGCGGCCTCGACGGTTGCGGCCGTCAGGTTTCCGGTGACGGGGTCGACGTCGGCAAACACCGGTCGGGCACCGACGTACGTGGCCGCGTTGGCGGTTGCGATGAAAGAGAAAGACGGAACCACGACGTCGTTTCCCGCACCGATGTCGGCCACCACCAGTGCCAGGTGGAGCGCCGTCGTGCAATTGGAGGTGGCGACCGCAAAGGGGATGTCCTGGCTGGCCGCGAATGCGGTTTCGAAATCGGCGACGCGCGGGCCTTGTGCCACCCATCCCGATTCGATCGCGGCGCTGACGGCGGCGACTTCCTCGCTGCCGAACCAGGGCTGCATGACGTTGATGCGTGTCATGATCACACCCCGGCTGTCCGCGCGGCGCCGATTTCCTGCCGGAGCGGGTGCCACCACTGCACGAGCTCCCGAAGGCCGCCCTCTAGCGGTACCCGGGCAGTGAATCCCAGGTCGGCTTGGGCAGCGGAAATGTCCGCGAGGCGGCGGCTGACCCCATTGACTGCGCGTTCCGGACCGTGTTCCACCGCAAGGTCGGACCCCATGACACGCAGCAGGGCCTCGGCCAGTTGGAGGAGGCTCGTCTCGGTTCCACTCGCGATGTTGTAGACGCCTTCACTGAGGTGGCTGCTTGCCGCAAGCACGTTTGCCCGGGCGATATCGGCGGTGAAAACGAAGTCCATCGTCTGGCGTCCGTCGCCGAAAATCAGCGGTGGCTTTCCGTCGGCGATCCTTTCCATCCAGCGCACGAGGACCTCGGTATAGAGGCCGTGGACGTCCATCCGCGGGCCGTAGACGTTGAAGTAGCGCAACAGCACATAGTCCAGGCCGTACATCGCCCGGAAGCTCCGCAGCATGCCTTCGTTGAACGATTTGGCGGCGCCATAGAAGGTGTCGTTGTTGTGGTGGTGATGACGCTCATCGGTGGGAAAGCTCTCCGCAAGCCCGTAGACGGATGCACTGGAGGCAGCCACCACCTTCCCGACCTTCTGCGCGACTGCGGCTTCAAGCACGTTGAACGTCCCGTCTACGAGGACTTCGAGGGCGAGCCGGGGCTCCTCGGCACACTGCGTGATCCTGATGGCGGCCTGGTGGAAGACGACGTCCTTGCCCCGGGTGACATCGTGCACGAGGTCGCGGTCACGCAAGTCGCCCTCCACCAGGGTGACGCGCCCGCTGTCCAGCGCGTGGCTCAAGTTGTCCCTGCGCCCGCGGACAAAGTTGTCCAGCACGTCGACGTGGGCCACACCGGCGTCGAGCAGTTGGTCCACAATGGTTGATCCGATGGTGCCGGCACCGCCGGTGACAAGGATCCGTGCCCCCTCCAAGGTGCTCACGCTGTCTCCTCAAGTTGTAGTTCGGCACGGTCAACCAGGCTGGTCCGACCGTCTTCGCTGAGGCTCCGGGATGCGGCCTCCAGGACCGACAGGACGCGTAAGCCTGCCGATCCGTCGGTCCGCGACGGCCTGCCCTCCCGGATGCTGCTTGCGTACTCGCTGACCATTTGGGCCAACGGCTCGTGTTCGGAGAGGGCAGGGGACCAGGTATCGCCCAGGCGATAAGAGATGGTCGAGGCTGTCCGGTTCGCGCCGTCCGCGGATTGGCGCTCCAGGTTGACGCCCCGATCGTAGAGGCTGAGCCGTTGCTGCGGATTCAGGTCGTCCCAGACCAACGTCCGCTTGGAACCGCCGATGACCATTTGCCGGATCTTCGTCGGGCTGAGCCAGTTGACGTGGACGTGCGCCAAGCCGCCGGCGGCCAGGGGGAAGCTCAGATGGCCCACGCAGGCCCGGCCTGCGCCGAGGGGATCCGCGCCGTGGGCCGACACATGGGAGGGCTGAAGGCCGTCGGGGAGGATGAAATCGATGATGGAGAGATCGTGGGGGGCCAGGTCCCAGAAGACGTCGACGTCCGGTTGGACCAGGCCAAGGTTGATCCGGACGGAATCGATGAAGTGGATGTCGCCGAGTGAGCCGTTGCCGATCAGTTCCCGGATTTTGAGCACGGCGGGGGTGTAGCAGTAGGTATGGTCGGCCATGAGTACGAGGCCCTTGAGCCGGGCGAGCTCCACCATTTCCTCGCCCTTTTCGCTGCTGTCAGCCAGAGGTTTCTCGACGAGGACGTGCTTTCCGGCCATTAGCGCTGCCAAGGCGATTCTGTGGTGCGTCCGGGCCGGGGTCGCGATGGCCACAGCATCGAGGTCGGACCAGGACAGCAACTCGTCCACGTCGCTCAGGACCGGCACATTGCCGACTTGATCGGAAACCTTCGTGGCCCGGCCGAGATCGAGGTCGCAAATAGCGGCAAGGTCCCAATCCGGACTCGTCCTGAAATTCCGAGCCAGATTCGGCCCCCAGTATCCTGCGCCGATCAGCCCGACGCGCAGCTTTTCGCTGGTCATGGTGAAAGCTCCCTCCATGGTGAAAACCGGGACCGGTCAATTGCATGAACGCTCGCTTCAGCCTATTTGCGGACGGCGGAGCACTACGCGAGTAACAGATACCCGCATTCCCACGGTTGGATACTCGGGCGGTACGCGGAATTTCGTGAATCGAACCCGTGGCACTCGACTTCACCAAAACATCACCCTACTTAGCATTAGGGGGTGTTTTCTGCTCCTGTTGTGGTGGTATCTTGTGGACGAACTCTTGCGCTGACGGTCTCGTTTCGGGTTCTTTGACAAGTGGCCCGGGTATTTCCCCATGACTAAACGGGAGCCAATGGCAATGACGAAATTCCCTTTTTCCCTGACCGTCCGGGCGGGCATCGTGCTGGCCGCTTTATTGGCAATATCCGTTTCCGTCGCCAGCCTGCTGGCACCGTATGCGGCGGCGCCGAGCGCGGCGGCACCGACAGCCGTCCCATTACCCGCCGGCGTGACCGTCCGGGACATCGACGGCGGCGCGCAATACTATGGAAAATTCCCCAATGGCCTGCCGAGTTCGGCAAACTACTTTCCGGTAGGAATATGGTTCGAAAGCGTCCTGAATTCCACGGATGTTCCCTTGGACAAAGCTGCCGGAATTAATACGTACGTCGAGTTGACCGCCGGATCCAACGTACAGTTCATCAAGGACGGAGGGCTGTACGCGATTCCTTCCTGGACCTCGCCACTTGCGTCAGGTTTTTTGCTGTCCGACGAAGCGGATATGTGGGCCGGACCTGGCTCGACCGCCTGGACCGGAAACTACCCGGGCGCCGGGACGGTGTGTTCTCCCGCGGATAGCAAATGTGGTTTCACGGTTCAGCAGACCCTGGTACCGCATGCACCCGCTGGCATGATGGTGTACTCGAATTACGGCAAGGGCGTGACTTTTTGGGAGTCGAGCGCCGAGGCCGGGCAATTCGTTAACAGTTACCAGCAGGTGGTTTCCGCCGACAATTACTGGTTCACCGATCCGAGCATTTGCGCTCCGACCGAAGGCGGCCAGATGCTGCCGACGCCCCGGGCGCTCACTGACGCCGAGTGCCGGAAAGCCTCGAATTACGGGTGGACAGTGGACCGTGTGCGCTCCTTCGTCAGCCCTAAAGGGAACATTCCCGTGTGGGCCTTCGTCGAGCTCGGGCATCCCTTCACTGAAGCAAGCGCTCCAACCATCACGGGTCCGGAGATCAGGGCCGCGGTCTGGAGCAGCATCATCCACGGCGCCCGGGGAATTACGTACTTCAACCACAGTTTTGGCGGGGACTGCCTCTCGCAACATGTACTGCGGGACGCCTGCGGCGCCGCGATCCGTCCCACGGTGACTGCCGTCAATCAACAGATCGCCGAGCTGGCTCCCGTGCTCAATTCGCCTTTCGTCGATGGCGTGGCAACCACGAGCGGAAGCGTCGATGTCGCCGTCAAGGCATACAACAAGAGCCTCTACATCATCGCCAACTCCACGCAGGCAGCCTCACAGTCCGTCACGGTAAGCCTCAAGTGCGGCGGCGGAAGCAGCGCAACCGTCCTGGGCGAAAACCGTTCAGTCGCAATGGCCAACGGCTCCTTCACGGATGCCTTCGCCGACAGCAACGCGGTACATATCTACAAGGTAGAAGGCGGTAACGGCTGCGGCATTTAGCGGCCAAAAAACCGGACCCGGCGGGGACTAATCTCCGCCGGGTCCGGCACGTTTTACCAGTCAGTACCTAGCCCCGGCTGCTTTCGTCCCGTTCCCACGTGGTGGCCTTGGCAGGCCGCTTGCGGAGCCGGGAAACGACCGCGAAGCCGACGTAGACACCGGCGTCGACGCCCGTCCGCAGGCCCCGGATGGAAGAAAGAAGCTCGAGGAGGCTTTGGCCGGAACTCCCGCCCTCATTCGCCTGGTAATCAAGCAGCTGCACGTTGCTCCGGTACGTCCGGCCCAGCACGGTGACGAGCGTACGGGCGTTACTTGGAACGTGGACCTTGATAGGCGGGCAGGCGACGATCTCCTTTTCGGCGTCGGAGAAGTGGCGGTCAACGAAGACGTCGTCGGCTTGTACCGGCGGGAAAGTGCCGAAACGGGAGCGGGCCTCACGGGTGAGGGCGAAGGCACCGGCGCCCCAGAGTCCGCTCTTCGTGGAAGCCATGCGGCCACGCGCGCGGTAGAAGGCCCGGACGAGGGCGGTGGCGCCGTCGGTGTCGTAGCGGGAATCCGGCCGGGCTGCCAGGATGTCTCCTTGGCCGAGCCGGCGGAAAAGCTGTTCAATCGCTGCCGGCTCTACCTCGACATCTGCGTCGAGGTAGAGCCGGGGCCATGCGGTCGCCAAGGAGTCACCGGTATCCATGGCGATTGTCTTTGACGGCTGCTCTATCTCGACTACCCGGATCCCCGGGAAGCTGCGCGCAATCTCGGCGGTGTCGTCCGTGCAGCCGTTGCAGACCACGAAGATTTCCACGGTTCCCGCGGCCGCCACCGGTTCGAGGCTCCGGAGCGAACGGGCAATCACGGCGCGTTCGTTATGGGCCGGAATGATGATCGAGCCGGCGGGGAAAGCACTGGCAGGCCCGCCGTCGTCGTTCTTCCGGGTCGCCGGCACAGCGTGCGGCAAGTCATCCCAGCTCCCCTTATTGAGCAGCGCGCGGAGGGCGGGCCGGTGGTCGTGCTGGTAGGAACGCAGGGCCTCCGAGAGCACGGCGGCCCCACGGAAACCGGCAGCAGAAGCGGGCCTGTGGTGCTTTTCCGCGTACCGGACACGATTGACCGCCATCAACGCCGTGAGGGCGGACGAGGATCCGGAGCCGCCCCGGCGGTGCCGCATCCTCGCGGCGGGTTCGAACCAGTCCCGCGCACCCGCTTTCCGCGCCCGGCGGAAGAGATCGGTTTCCTCGGAGTAGAGGAAGAAGCGTTCGTCCCACGGCCCGATCTCTTCGGCCAGGTGCGCCTCGATGAGCATCGCGGCCCCAGTGGCCCATTCCACGGGATGCGCGTGCTGGTAGCTTTCCCGGTCGTAGTCGATCTCGGAAAGCCAGGCCGGACGTCCCGGAAGGTGGCTGCCGAGGACCGCATCGGCCCAGGCACGGGTAAGGCTCGGCTCCCGACGCAGGGACGGGTAGATTGAACCGTCTTCATCCAGCAATGCCGGCACGACGATGCCTGCCTTGGAGTTGCGCTGCCGACGGATGAGAGCGGCGACTGAGCCGCGTTCGATCACCAGGTCAGGATTGGCCACCAGCAGGTAGTTGACGTCACCACAGTGTTGTTGGGCCGCGTTGATTCCGCCCGAGTAGCCGAGGTTGCCGCCGGTGGCGAACGAAATGACGTCCCCATGGCGGGCGAGGGCCTCCAAGGTCCCGTCCGAGGAACCGTTGTCCGCCACGATGACGCGGAGCCATTGGTCCGCAGCCTCCGCCCGGAGGCTTTCGATCAGGAGGTCGACGTCCTGCGCGTTGTTATAGGTGACCACCAGGACAGCGACGTCGGCTGGTTGCCCTACAGGGGCGAACGCCCGGTTGCCAACCGGGGGCGGCGCGAAGCCGACGGGTGCGGACGCGACGAATTGTTCGCGTTGTTCCTCGGACTGCTCCCGAATGACCGAACTGTTGATGCGCAGCGAGGCGTAAGCCGGGGGACCATCCAGCAGGTAGCGGCGAGCCAGCCGACGCGGCTCCAGGGCGAGGCGCCACGCCCATTCCAGGCCCTTCGAGCTCACCCATTCAGGGGCGCGCTTTACCCGTCCGGCCAGGAAGTCGACGACGGCGCCGAAGGCAAGCAGCACCGATGCACCAGTGAGGGATCCGTATTCAGCGATCCACAGTTCTTGCCGGGGCTTTCCCAACCCGACCACGAGGATGTCCACTCCCGCGGCGGCGATCTCCGCCGCGATCCCTGTCGAAACCTCCGCGTCGGTAAGATCCTCCCTGCTGGGCGACCAGAAACCGGCCAGGATGAGCCCGGGCCGTTCGCGCCCAAGCCTTTCCTTCAAAGACTCCTGCGCTTCGCGGGCACCCCCAAGGAAGCCGACGCTGAGGTTGAGTGAAGTGGCAACATCCAGCAACGGTCCAATAAGGTCGCTACCGGCGAGCCGCGGCCAGTGCCGCCCGGTCAGCCGCTCGGCTTGGGACACCAGCGGGGCGCCGTCCAAGAGGGTAAGCCACTCAAGCGAAGGCGCCCCCTCCGGAACGGTGGAATCGCCACCCAACACCGAAGCCCACCTGCTGCCCGCGCCGAAGTGGTTGATGTGGTCCAGGTTCGCCGAAGCAACCGCCAACGGAGTCGTGTCCTTTCGCAGGGCCCGCGCCGCGATGAGGTCGATCGCAGATGGAAGTGCCAAGAGATCCACCTCGGCTCCGCCCAGGACAACCCGCGCAGCGGTGGCGTCCGCGGAACCGGCCTCGAAGGTTCGGCGCTCGCCGGGTTCCGTAATGCCGGACTCCGGAACGCCGGACTCCGGAGTGCGGGGTCCGGCGAAGCCGTAGAACGCCGGCACGGCATCCGCCATGGTCCGTGTCCCGGTGGTTGGCAGGATCAAGAGTTTGGAAACCATCGTCCTGAGGCCTTGAACGGTTTTCACGCTGAGTCATCCCTTCGGGGCGGGTCCTGGCGGCTTGGTGCTACGGGGTGCTATTGCGTGCTGAAGATGGCGTCGACCCAGTAGTTGGTGTTGTTGTAGCTGTTGGTGGGGAAGGCGGCGTTGCCGTAGTTGTAGACGCCGTTGGGTCCGTCGGTTCCGCTGGCTAGGCCGTGTAGTGGTGGGTTGTCGGCGGCGCTGCTGAAGTATCCGCTGGTGGCGGAGTAGTTGCCGTTGGGGGCGTAGTAGGAGACGAGGTAGGTGGTGTTGGCGGTGATGGCGACGGGGGTGKTGAAGGTTGCTTGTTGCCAGCCGCTGGCGGTTTCGTTGGTGAAGGTGACGGAGGCCAGGAGGGAGCCGGTGCCGGACCAGAGGTAGCCGGTGTGGGTTCCGGTGTTTTGGCTGCCTTTGTAGAAGCGGACGCCGGTGATGTTGCCGGCGACGTCGGAGCGGAACTTCATGCCGAGTTCGACGGCGCTGGTGTCGTTGACGTTGATGGTGGCTGGTGTGGAGGTGGCGCTGAAGACCGTGCAGGGGCAGGAGGATGGTGCGGCTGCGGTGGTGAAGGTCCAGGTGTAGGGGGCGGTCATGGTTTGGCCGGTGGAGTTGGTGGCTCCGCTGATGGTGGCCGTGTAGGTGGTGCTGTAGGCCAGGGCCGCTGTGGGGGTGAAGGTCGCGGTGTTGTTTCCGCTGTTGTAGCTGGAGGTTCCCGGGACTGCGGTGTTGCTGGGGTCCTTGAGGGTGAAGGTGACCGAGGATGCGGTCACGGCCTGGCTGAACGTTGCTGTCGGTGCCGTGCCGACGGGTACGGCGGTGGCGCTGCTGGCCGGGTTTGTGGAGCTGACGGTTGGTGCGGGGGCTTGGCCGGTGGTGGTGAAGATGGCGTCGACCCAGTAGTTGGTGTTGTTGTAGCTGTTGGTGGGGAAGGCGGCGTTGCCGTAGTTGTAGACGCCGTTGGGTCCGTCGGTTCCGCTGGCTAGGCCGTGTAGTGGTGGGTTGTCGGCGGCGCTGCTGAAGTATCCGCTGGTGGCGGAGTAGTTGCCGTTGGGGGCGTAGTAGGAGACGAGGTAGGTGGTGTTGGCGGTGATGGCGACGGGGGTGGTGAAGGTTGCTTGTTGCCAGCCGCTGGCGGTTTCGTTGGTGAAGGTGACGGAGGCCAGGAGGGAGCCGGTGCCGGACCAGAGGTAGCCGGTGTGGGTTCCGGTGTTTTGGCTGCCTTTGTAGAAGCGGACGCCGGTGATGTTGCCGGCGACGTCGGAGCGGAACTTCATGCCGAGTTCCACGGCACTCGGGTCACTGACGCTTACTGTCGCAGGGGTCGACGTAGCGCTGAACACGGTGCACGGGCAAGCCGGCGGCGCCGCTGTGGTGAAGGTCCAGGTGTAGGGGGCGGTCATGGTTTGGCCGGTGGAGTTGGTGGCTCCGCTGATGGTGGCCGTGTAGGTGGTGCTGTAGGCCAGGGCCGCTGTGGGGGTGAAGGTCGCGGTGTTGTTTCCGCTGTTGTAGCTGGAGGTTCCCGGGACTGCGGTGTTGCTGGGGTCCTTGAGGGTGAAGGTGACCGAGGATGCGGTCACGGCCTGGCTGAACGTTGCTGTCGGTGCCGTGCCGACAGGAACAGCAGTGGCATTGCTCGCGGGTGTCGTCGTGGAAACCGTCGGCGGAGGTGGCGGAGCTGCGGTCGTAAAGGTCCACGAGTAAGGCGCGGTCATTGTTTGGCCGGCGCTGTTGGTGGCTCCGCTGACGGTCGCGGTGTAGCTGGTGCTGAAGGCCAGGGCTGAGGTGGGCGTGAACGAGGCGGTATTGGTTGCGGCGGTGTAGCTGGCCGTTCCGGGTACTGCTGTGTTGCTGGCGTCCTTAAGGGTGAAGGTGACCGACGAAGCGATGACGGCCTGGTTGAATGTCGCCGTGGGAGCGCTGCTGGTCGGTACGGCCGTGGCGTTGTTCGTGGGTGCGGTGGAAGAAACGGCCGGTGGCGGCGGAGGCGCGGTGGTCGTGAAGGTCCAGGTGTAGGGGGCGGTCATGGCTTGTCCGCCGCTGTTGGTGGCTCCGCTGATGGTGGCCGTGTAGGTGGTGCTGTAAGCCAAGGCGGCGGTGGGGGTGAAGGTCGCAGTGTTTGTTCCGCTGTTGTAGCTGGAGGTTCCCGGCACGGCCGTGTTGGTGGCGTCCTTGAGGGTGAAGGTGACCGAGGATCCCGTCACGGCCTGGTTGAAAGTCGCCGTGAGGGCGCTGTTAAGGGCCACGCCGGTCGCGTTATTCGCCGGGGACGTCGTGGAAACGGCCGGTGCCGTGCTCGATGGAACGAAAATCGCGTCCACCCAGTAGTACTCGGCGTCGTAGGAATTCGTGGGGAACGCCGATGACGGGCCGTAGTTGTACATGCCGTTGGGGGTGCCGGGCACGCTCCGCGGGTAGTGCAACGGTGCGCTGTCTACCCGGCTGTTTCCGGCGGGCGGCGGCGACGGATGGAGGTAGAAGTACGCCGTGTCTTCGGTGTAGTGGCCGGCCGGAGCGTAGTAGGAGACCGTGTAGATGGTGTTCGCTGTCACGGAAAGCGGTGGTGAGAAGTTCGCGGTCTGCCAGCCTGTGGCGGACTCGCCGGTGAAGGTCACCGTGGCGAGTAGCTGCCCGCTGGCGGACCAGATGTTTCCGATGTGCGTTCCGGTGTTCTTGGCTGCTTTGTAGAAGCGCACGCCCGTGATGGTTCCGTTCACCTCGGAGTAGAACTTCGCCCCCACCTCGATAGCGGTCGGGTCTCCGGCATCAGCGACGGCGGGCGTGACGTTGACACCGGAAAGGCTGCACGGGCAGGCAATGTTGGTGACAGTTCCCGACGACGGCGACTCGATATTGCCGCTGTCATCAACAGCCCGTGAGCGAATGGTCGAGGTGGGGTTGCCGTGGGCGTTCCAGGTGTACGTCCAATTCGTCGTGCCGGCGGCCGGATGCCAGGTGGTGCCGTTGTCGGTGGAAACTTCGACGCCGGTGACCACTCCGCCGCCCGTGTCCGACGCCGTTCCGCTGATCGTGACGATGGTTCCATCGGCGATGTTCGCACCGAAAGCCGGAGAGGTGATGGTCGACGTCGGCGGGGTCGTGTCCGTGGACTTCGTGGCGGCCACCAGCCCGCTGATAAGAGTGGTGGGCTGGATGCCCATGTCGGCGAAGAGGTTGACGGTTGCTTGTTGCATGTTCTTGTCCACCGCTTTACCGGTGGTGAATCCGTCAAGTCCCCACGCCCATTGGACTGTTCCGGCGCCAAAGACGAGCGCCCCGCTTGGCGCCTTGTACATGGTGAGGTTATGGGTGGCTGTTTTCCCGGTGGCTGTTTGTGAACCGTAGTCGGTGAAGACTTCTGCCGACGTGTTCGTTGTGGACGACATGTCGAAGAGACCGGCTGGCCGGAACCCGTTGTCGGCGTCGATATCCCACTCATAGCCCAGCGTTCCTACACCGGGGGCGAGCGTCACGGTGCTTCCCGGCGCCATCGTGGCAACCGAGGTGTTACGCCATAACCGGAGCTTGCTGTACTGGTAGGGAACGGTAATGTCGGTGGTTCCTGAATTGACCAGGAAGAACTGGCCCGTCATTGAGTTTTCGGGATTTCCGCCGCCGGTGGATGTCCCGAAGCGCGGGTCCCTGTACGTGCCTGTCCAGGTGACCGGATCCGTCGGTGCGTTGAAGTGCGTGTCCTTGTAGGCCACGAGGGTCCGCCCGGGAGTGCTGGTTCCGGCGTAGCTCGATTCCCAACGGGTACGCCAGAAGGACTCGTTTCCGCTGAAGAATGCAAGGTTGACGCCGGCGTCCCGGGCGGCTTCGACGTTGGCGCGTTGGTCGGCGGACCAGTATTCGTCATGGCCGGAGGACATGAAGGTCTTGTGGTTGAGGAGCAGGGAGCCGTTGGTGGCTACGTCATTGCTGCTCGTGTAGCTGATGTCATACCCGTTGGCCTCCATGAACCGGATCATGGGGTACTCGGCGTACATCAGCCAGCTGCGTCCCTGGTCGTCTTCGGCCGTGTGGAACGGGCGGTTATAGGAGACTTTGAAGGCCCCTTTGTAGGCCTGCGGGTTGCCTGGCGGGCAGGAGACGGTGCAGCTGTACAGGCTGTTCCCGCCGTACGTGTTGTAGGCCTCCCACGTCGCATCGGAGGTCGAAATCAGTAGGTCCGAATGGGCCGCGTCGTTGCGGACCACGAACGGTATGAGGCTTGCGCCGTTGGTGTCGTTGCGCACGAGCCGGGCGATGTAGACCCCGGAGACGGCTGTGGATGGAACTGCCCAGGAAGCCGAGACTGCCCAGTTTCCGCAGTCGATGAGGCCGGTATCGGAGAACGTGGCGCAGGCCGGCTGCGACTGCGGAAGCGCGACGGAGGGGAGCACGTTCGCGGCGACTTTGCGGGCACCAGACCCCTGGTAGTAGCCGAGCCGGTAGATGTCGATATGGTACGCCGAGGCCGGAGTCAGGATCTTGAACGAGATCGTTTGGCCGATGTTGACGCTCATCGTCGTCCCGTACCCCTGGATGGTGGAGTCTCCGGCTCCGGAGACTTGCCATTCCGAGGCGGGGCTCCCCGGAAGGGTGTTCTCGCAAGCCACCGGACTTGTGATCGGCGCGGTGCACGGATTCGTCGCGGCCACGGCCGGGACAGCCGGAACCTGCAACGTGAGGAGCGCTGCGATCAAAGCCAGGACGGTTGGGAGGACCAAGTGGCGCACTGCCAGGGGGAAAGTTCGGTTGGAGCTCATGTCGCGACCCGCTTCTGTCCAAAGTTGGTTCAGGCACTCAATGACGGAAGCATATGGATGGGCGCGGGGACGGGGCACGAGTAGCGGTACCCGTCTTTTCAGCCTCCGCACGCGGGGTCGGCGACGGGTTTTACCTGTTTTCCGGAGTTGGGCATGCGAGTGTCCAAGATGCCGGAAACCGGACGATGGAAGCGTTGCTTAGATGAAGGTGATGCCTTGGTGCATGGGCGGCAGCTGCCCTTAGCGAGGATGGGCGGGTGCCTCGCTTACGAGAGGCTCGCCCGATCCATGGCTTCGGAGACGATGTGCTCCGCGATGGCCATCGACGACGTCGCGCCGGGAGACGGGGCATTCCGGACATGGACCAGCCGGTTCGTCCCGGTGATCACGAAGTCATCCACGAGGCTGCCGTCCCGGGTCATGGCCTGGGCCCGGATCCCGCGGGGTCCGCGTGTGACGTCGCCTGCTTGGAGTTCCGGAACATATTTCCGGGCTTCCTCGACGAAGGCGCGGCTGTTAACGACGAGCCGCGTTTCCCGTGCGGCGGTGGGAAGGTTGCCGGCGGCGAACCGCCAGAATCCGGGAAAGCCCAGGACCTCGCCCAGGTCACCGGGGGACACCTGCGCGCGGCGGTAGGCTTCGCGTCCTGCGGCCAGGAAGGCATTGGGACCCACCATGATGGCACCGTCGATGCGTTTGGTGAGGTGGACGCCAAGGAAGGGATAACGCGGGTCCGGAACAGGATAGATGAGGCCCTTCACCAGGCCGCGTTTCTCCGGCCGGAGCAGGTAGTAGTCGCCGAAGAACGGCACGATCCTGGGATTGGCGGGGTCTCCGGAAGCATGCGCCAGGCGATCGGACTGCAGGCCCGCGCACGTGATGACGAGGTCGTATACTTCAGTCCCACTTGTGGAGGCTACCCGGATTTCGGGTCCGCGCTCCTCGATGCCCGTGACAGCCACTCCGAGCGCTACAGTGCCGCCGGCGTCGGTGACATCCCCGGCCAGCGCGTTGGTGACCGCGCGGTAGTCGACTATCGCGGTCCGCGGCGAATGCAGGGCCGCCAGCCCGCGCGCGTGGGGCTCGACGGCGGCAAGCTCGTCTGCGTTGATCATGCGGACATCGGGCACGCCGTTGGCGATGGCCCGTCGATGGATGGCTTCGAGCCGGCCAAGCTCGCTCGCGTTGTGGGCCACCACCACTTTGCCGCATTCCTCGTAGCCCACGCCCTTCCCGGCTGTGAATTCCTGGAGCAGTTCGACTCCGCGGCGGCACAGCCTCGCCTTGAGGCTCCCGGGTTCGTAATAGAGGCCGGCATGCACTACGCCGCTGTTGTGGCCGGTCTGGTGCGCGGCCAGTTCATCTTCCTTCTCGAACACGGTCACGTCAACGTTGCCCAGGCTACGGGTGAGCTGGCGTGCGACGGCGACCCCGATGATGCCGCCCCCGACGACGGCCGCGCGGACCCTGCTCATGCCCGGCGGGCTTCTTTGAGTGTGTCACCGTCTTTGATGTAGCGTTCCCCGGTTTCGGGGCAGACCAATTCGTCGCCGTCCGGTTGCAGGCGGTGTCCCGACTTTCCCACCCAGCCGATTTGCCTGGCCGGGACACCGGCGACCAGGGCGAACGCTGGAACGTCCTTGACGACGACGGCGCCCGCGGCCACCGTTGCCCACTTCCCGATCGTGATGGGCGCGACGCAGACGGCGCGCGCTCCGATGGCCGCCCCGTCCTCGATCGTCACGCCGACGGGTGTCCAGTCGTCGGCGGATTTCAGTACACCGTCAGGGCTTACCGCTCGGGGGTAGGTGTCGTTGGTGAGGACGGCAGCCGGTCCGATGAAAACTCCCTCGCCAAGCCGTGCGGGCTCGTAGACGAGGGAGTAGTTCTGGAGCTTGCAATTGGATCCGATGTGGACTCCGGGCCCGACGTAAGCTCCCCGGCCGATGGTGCAGTTTTCGCCGAGGCTCGCATCTTCCCTGATGTGGGCGAGGTGCCAGATCCTTGTGCCTGCACCAATGCTGGCGCGCTCTGAGACATCGGCACTTGGTTCAACTGAAGTCATGGAAGCACGTCCTCTATCGAGCGATTGAATGAGTCCAATGAATCGCGGCCGCGGTCCGTCCGGGATTAAAAGCCGGATGGACCCTGGCCTGCGACGATTGTAAACACGTTTGGCGCCCGATAGCAGGAGATCGTGGACGAAACCGCAACGCTAGTCCGGCTTGACTCCAAACTCTGCCGCGCTGACAAATTCGATGGAGGTGAAGGTCTCGTCACCAACAACCCAGGCGTTGTGGCCGGGGGGAATGGTGTACGAATCGCCTTGGGAGATGGTCATCTTCTTGCCGTCGGTGGTTTCGACTTCAAGCGTTCCGGCGACGCAGAATCCGACGTGGTTTGCCTGGCAGGAGTCCGTCTGGACTACGGGCTTGATGCAGCTTTCCCAGCTCCATCCGGGCTCGAACGTCAAGCGTCCGATGGTGTAGTCACCCACGGTGACGACGTCCACCACGGTCTTGTCCGGGCGGCGTGACTCATCGGGGGAATTATGCGACTTAACTTCGAGCTGCGTGACGACATTGACAGTCATGGTTTTCTCACAGGGGGTGCGGGAGCCTGATGTGACAGGTCCGCAACGTGGCTCTGCGCAACGGACCAGTGGGTCTGGGCTGCACCCGGCACTCACCGTGTGTCGCGGCAGTGGGCAGACGGTCGTTTACTTGCATTCTCTACCATCCTCCGGCGCCCCCGTGTTGTCGAGGGTTCCGGCGGCGGATAGATTGGTGCAGCGTGACTCCACCCGATCTCGAAGCGTCGTTGCAGCCATTGTTTGAAACCCTGAGCCGGTTTCCCGACGTCGAAGCCGAGAACCTGCAGGCCTACGAT
The DNA here is from genome assembly GCF_004354015.1 of Arthrobacter terricola. Classification (GTDB taxonomy): domain Bacteria; phylum Actinomycetota; class Actinomycetes; order Actinomycetales; family Micrococcaceae; genus Arthrobacter; species Arthrobacter terricola. Next base: position 99,610 of record NZ_SMRU01000004.1, on the reverse strand, counting down.
GCCACCGACCGGCTGCTCCTCGAAACTGCAGCGCCTTTTATCACTGATCCCGGGCTCCGGCTCGCGGTGGTCGGCGACCGTTACGGGGCCCTGACCTTGGGCGCCCTCGCCTCCCTCGGCGTCGAACGCGTCCGCGTGACGCAGGACCTGTACACGAGCCACTTGGCACTTCGGCGGAACGCCGAAGCGTCCGGCTTGTCCGGCCGCTTCGACCAACTGGAGTTGGGAGCCGGGCTGCTCGACGGCGTCCAACTGGTGATCATGCAACTGCCCAAATCGCTCGGCGAACTGGAAGAGGTTTCCGACGCCGTTGCCCGCTTTGCTGCCCCGGGTGCGGTCTTGCTCGCTGGCGGACGAATCAAGCACATGTCCCTTGGGATGAACGCGGTCCTGGAACGGAACTTCGAAACGGTCCAGCCCCAACTCGCCCAGCGGAAGTCGCGTGTCTTGCTCGCGACCGGTCTCCGGCGTCCGGCCACACCTCCGCCCTTCCCCGTCAGCCACCACAACGAAGAACTTGGCATCACTGTCACGGCGCATGGAGCCGCTTTCTCGGGGACAAAGCTCGATATCGGCACGCGCTTCCTGTTGGGTTTCATGGGAGGGATTCCCGAGGCCCGCCACGCCGTCGACCTCGGTTGCGGAACAGGGATCCTTGCCGCGATGTACGCGAAGTCGCGGCCGAATGCCCGGGTGACGGCGACCGACCAATCGGCGGCGGCCGTCGCATCCGCGAGGGCGACGGCGGAAGCAAACGGACTGGGCGAGCGGATCAACGTGGTCCAGGACGACGCGATGTCCGGCTTCGAACCCGGAAGCGCTGACCTCATCTTGCTGAACCCACCGTTCCACCTCGGTGCGAGCGTGCACGCGGGGGCGGCGATAAAGATGTTCGAGGCAGCTTCGAGGGTCCTCGCCCCCGGTGGTGAATTGTGGACCGTTTACAACAGCCATTTGCGGTATCGCCCCGTTCTGGAGCGCCTCATTGGTCCGACAACCGAGGTGGGCCGGAACCCGAAGTTCACGGTGACGCGGAGCGTGAAGCGGTAGCTGAAACCAGTCCGACGACAGAGGTGGGCAGGAACCCGAAGTTCACGGTGACGCGGAGCGTGAAGCGGGACTAACCCTCAATCTCCGCCTAGCAATTGCGTTACCGCAAACCTGCCGACCCCTGCCATTCCGGGGTTGTCGTCCGAGAAGGTGACCATCGCCGTCGCGAGGGCCACGGCCCAGCCACGCGCGCGGACCCAGTCGTCGGCACCGACGGCGGGACCGAGCGCCGCGACGAAACGGTGCCGCGCGCCGTCGTCGAACATCAACCACGCGACGGCGAGGTCGACGGCGGGGTCCCAGGCACCGAGGTCCCCGAAGTCGATGACCGCTGCAAGGCGGCCGTCGGGCTGGAGCAGCACGTTGGCCGGATGGAGGTCCCCGTGGAGCCACAACCCAGGCCCGGACCACGGAGGAGCGGCGCAGGCCCGCAGCCAGATGTCGCGCAAACGGTCGCCTTGGGGATACCGCCGTGAATCGTCCAGTCGTTCCTGGACCACGCTGGACCGGGCCGCCAAGGGAACTCCGCGGACCGGGTTGACGGGCGCGCCGGCCGCGGCGGGCACGTGGATGGCGAGAAGGAAAGCGGCCAGGTCTTCGGCGGCAGCATTCCGGGACTCTTGTAGAGCGAGCATCGCCGGGGTGCCGTCCAACCACGGGACTACGCTCCACGGCCACGGGTATGTTCCGCTCGGGCGTCCCGCGTGGATCGGGGCAGGAACCGGAACGGGCGAACGCAGGGCATATCCGGCCAGATATTGCTGTTCGTGGAGCACCAAATGCGCTGCGGCTTCGCGCCGGGGCATCCGGACAGCCATTTCGTCGCCCAGCCGGTAGATGACGTTGTCCCATCCGTTGGCGAACAACGTCAAAGGAAGATCGGAAAACGCCGGCGCTTGTTCCTTGAGAAGCGCTTTCACGAGCTGCGCGGTGACGTCCACTTCGGCGCGGGGCATCACCGCCATGCCGTGCCTCCAGCCTGCGTTCCCGGTGTCCGTTCCAGATGACCAGCGTGTGGGCATACCGGGACGCGCACACGTGCCGTACCATGCAAAATGCAATAGCATTCTTCCAGCGATTTTAGGGGAATACGTGACTGAGATCCGCCAGCCCACTCCGAGGCGCGGAACCAATCTGCCACGCATGGGGGACTTCAATCTGACCGTCATCCTGGACGCCATCAGGCGTTCGTCGGGCGGCCTGAGCCGGGTGGAACTCGCCCAGATCGTGGGTCTTTCGCCCCAGACCATCTCCAATATTTCGCGCCGCCTTCTGGACCAACGGCTCATTGTCGAAGCAGGCAAGGAAGGCAGCGGTCCGGGCAAGCCCCGCACCATCCTCCGCTTGAACCCCGCCGGGATGTACGCTCTCGGCGTCCATGTGGATCCCGCGGTCATCACGTCCGTAGTCCTGGACCTCGTGGGCGACGTCGTGAAGCATTCCCGCATTCCCACCCCCGCCGGCAGCAATCCGCAACGGGTCATCGCCGCCATCGCGGACGAGATCAAGGGGTTGATCGAGGACTCCGGCGTCGATCCGGGGAAGATCGCCGGGCTGGGGGTCGCGGCTCCCGGGCCTATCGACCTCGACGAAGGGACCGTGGTGGATCCGCCTCTCCTGGTCGGCTGGGACCGGGTGTATCTTCGGGACGCACTGGCCGAGGCCACGGGACTCGAAACCCTCGTCGACAAGGACGTCACCAGCGCCGCGGTCGCGGAGACCTGGGCCGGTGGGGCCAGCGGCACAGGGAGCTTTGTCTTCATGTACATGGGTACGGGCATAGGTTGCGGAATTGTCCTGAACGACGAAGTGGTCCGTGGAACGTCCGGCAATGCCGGCGAAATCGGGCACATCATTGTGGACCCGGACGGGCCCCCTTGTGACTGCGGCCTCCGGGGATGCGTCAAATCATCGTGCATCCCGCAGGTCCTCGTGGCCGAGGCCGAAGAACAGGGCATCCTGGACGGCGGGCGCAAGGGCACGGAAGGCCCGGAAGTGCAGGAAGGTTTCGCCAGGCTGTGCGATGCCGCCGATTCCGGCGATGAACGCGCCATCGCAATCATCGACAAGTCTGCGGTCCTCGTGGCCCGGGCCGTCGCCGTCGTCACCAATACGCTTGACGTTGAACGCGTTGTCTTCGGCGGGCCCTTCTGGGCCCGCATGTCCGAACGCTACCTGGAGCGCATCCCGGCCCTGCTTGCCGCGAACAGCGCGGCAAACAGCATCCACGGGATTGAGGTCGTCGGGACTGGAGTGGGCGAAGACGTGGGCGCCATCGGCGCGGCCTGTCTGGTCCTGGAACATACGCTCGCGCCGCGCGCCCAGCGGCTCTTGTTGGAAGGTTGAGTTTTCCACGAAGCTCCGCTTGCGGAGTCACAAATATCAATATCGGTAACAGGCTGGGCCAGCTGAAGTGTGGGGGGCTGCAGCCGCTTGAAGATCGGAGCATCATGCGTCGTCGTGCCCGGATGGGGGCAGCATTGTTCGGCGTATTGGCCCTGCTGGCCTCTGCCGCGTGTTCCAGCCAACCGCAAACCAATGAGAAGCAGACGATCAAGGTCGTCTACCAGAAAACCGACTCGTTCACGGCTTTGGACAAAGTGTTCAAGGACGCGAAACAGGAGTTCGAAGCCGCCAACGCCGGCGTCACCGTGGATCTTCAACCCATCCAGGCGAACGACGACGATTACGGCACCAAACTCGCGCTCGCCCAGCGTTCTCCGGACACCGCGCCGGATGTCTTCTATGAGGACACCTTCAAAGTCCGCTCCGACGTCGACGCCGGATACCTGCTGAAGCTCGACGATAAGCTCGCCACGTGGAGCGACTGGTCGACCTTCAACGAAGGCGCCAAAGCCGCGGGGCGGGGTGACGACGGCGGCATCTACGCTGTTCCGCTCGGCACCGATACGAGGGCCATTTGGTACAACAAGACGGTCCTCCAAAAGGCCGGGATCCCCGTCCCGTGGCAACCGAAGACCTGGGATGACATCCTGTCCGCCGCGAGGAAGATGAAGGCAGCCGACCCAAGCCTGGTTCCGTTCAACATGTACGCCGGCAAAGCGACGGGCGAGGGTACCGTGATGCAGGGTTTCTACGAACTGCTCTACGGCACGGGAAACTCGCTGTATTCCGAGAGCGACAAGAAATGGGTGCTCGGATCCAAGGGATTCATTGACTCGCTCCAGTTCCTGAAGACGCTGTACGACGAGAAGCTCGCGGTGGATCCGGCGGATGCCCTCGACTCCAACGTATGGAAGAAGGTCTTCGGAGAGTGGCTTCCGCAAGGAAAGATGGGCGCCACAGTGGAAGGTTCCTACGCGCCGTCGTTCTGGCAGAAGGGCGGGGCCTACGAATGGCCCGGTTACGCCCAGGACATGGGCGTGGCCATGTTCCCCACCCAGTTCGGGCAGGATCCCGGGGGAGTGAGCATGTCCGGCGGATGGACGCTCGCGGTCGGGGCGAAGTCCAAAAACGCGGACCTGGCCTTCAAGTTCCTCACCACCGCCCTGAGCAAGAAGAACGCACTGGCCTTCGACGTGGACAATTCGCAGATCGCCGTGCGCACTGACGTAGCGTCCGATCCCGGATACCAAGCCGCCAATCCGTTCGTGAAGGATGTGTCCAACCTCGTGGACGTGACCCATTTCCGCCCGGCGACAGCGGATTACCCGAGCATCTCGCTCGCGGTCCAGGAAGCCACCGAGGCCGTCATTACAGGCAAGCGGAGTCCCGCCGAGGCCGCCGCCGATTACGACGCATCGGTCAGGAAACTCGTCGGCGATGCCAAAGTCATCCAAAAGTGACGAACGGCAGTGCCTGACTCAACCCGACGCAGGGCAATAAAGCACCGCTTCCTCCGGCTCCTGCCGGTGGTGCCGTCCATCCTCCTCCTGGCCTTGTTCTTCCTGGCTCCGGTGGCGTGGTCTTTCGGTGCGTCCTTTACTGACGCCGCACTGACCGGAAAGGCCGCCCTCCATCCCCAGTGGGTCGGTGTGGACAACTACGCGAGGATGCTGGGCGACGCGGTCTTTCCGCTCTCGGCATGGTTGACCGTGGTTTTCGTGGGCGCTTCCGCGATCCTCGGGCAAAACCTGTTGGGCCTGGCCATCGCCGTTCTCATGGGCAAGGCCGGGGGAACCATGAACTCGTTCGTCGGCACCGCGGTGGTTGCGGCGTGGGTCCTTCCTGAGATCGTGGCTGCCTTCGCGGCGTACGCATACTTCAGCCAGGACGGCACCCTCAACCAGGTCTTGGGGATGTTCGGCGTGCACGGCGCGAACTGGCTTTATGCCCTCCCGATGGCCACGATCATCCTCGCCAATATCTGGCGCGGCACTGCGTTCTCGATGCTCGTCTACCGAGCGGCGCTCTCGGAGGTTCCCCGCGACGTTTCCGAAGCCGCGCTCATGGACGGTGCGCGCGGCTGGCAGCGTTTGGCCTACATCACGCTCCCGATCATCCGGGGCAGTATCGCCACCAACTTGATGCTGATCACCTTGCAGACGCTCGCGGTGTTCACGCTGATTTGGGTCATGACGGCGGGCGGCCCCTCCAACGCGAGCACCACTTTGCCCGTTCTCGCGTACCAAGAGGCGTTCAAGCTCGGCGATATCGGCTACGGTACCGCGATTGCTTCAGTACTGATCCTGATCGGCCTGGTTTTCGGGGCGGCCTACGTCAGGTTGCTCCGCGGGGAGAAGCAGTGACAGTCTTCCGAGCGGCCCAAGCACTTACTGTAAAGCGCCCGACGGCGGCACGCGCCGGTGCGCGCCGGGCGCGGCTGGCTGCCAACTCGGCTTTGGCTGTGATTGGCTTGTGCTTCGTGCTTCCCTTGGCGTGGCTTCTCCTGGCGTCTGTCGACCCGCACGCCGGTTACCAGACGCGTTGGCCCGCATCGCCGTCGTTCGCCAATTTCGCGGCTGTCCTTACGCCCGAGTTGTTGTTCCAACCACTAGTTAACAGTTTGCTGTTGTCGGCCGGCACGGCGATCGTGAACATGGTGGCCGCCGTCCTGGCTGCCTATCCGCTGTCCCGTTACAGGTCCCGGTTCAACAAGCCATTCATGTACGCGATCTTGATCGGCACGTCCCTCCCGGTCACCGCGATCATGGTGCCGGTCTATGGCTTGTTCGTACAGTTGCAGTTGCTGGATTCGATGCCCGCCACCATCTTCTTCATGGCGACCACCACGTTGCCGATGGCCATTTGGATGACCAGGAACTTCATGGACTCGGTGCCCTTGGAACTGGAAGAAGCCGCTTGGATGGACGGTGCGTCCGGGCCGGCGACGCTGCGGAAAATCGTCCTGCCCCTCATGCGCCAAGGATTGGGCGTGGTGTTCGTCTTTGTCTTCATGCAGGCGTGGGGGAACTTCTTCGTCCCGTTCATCCTCTTGCTGACCACGGCAAAGCAACCGGCCTCCGTTTCGGTCTTCAGCTTCTTCGGCCAGCATGGCGCGATCGCCTACGGGCAACTCGCCGCGTTTTCCATCCTGTATTCGGTTCCCGTGCTCGTCCTTTACACCGTGGTGGCACGCGGTTCAAAGTTCGAGCTTTCCCCGTCGATTGCTGCGTAGGTGCAGCAATCAAATGGACTAGTCGATGTCCTCCATGATGGTGCCGTAGGGGAGTGTTTCATCCAGGTGGGCCTGGTGGCCTGTGAGGCCCGGGTTGTAGATCACCCGGACACCGTGGAGCTTGTCAGCCGCGGACTGCATCAAAATGGGTCGGATGGTCTGTACGAACTTTTCATCCTTGCCGTCGAGGTACTCCTGGTAACTGTCTGGTAGCTGGATCATGGCAAAAGGATAGTCCCGGGCCGGCGTCCTGAGGAGGGTTCGGGCGGGGCTTGTCCGGGGGAGTTTCCGATCGGACATCCTGCGGAGAAAACCGGGGCGAAGAATGTTCAGAAATCAGCCGAAACGTAACGTAAAACTGCGTCTTAATTCGGCAGACGATTTGTGGCGCCCCCGCCCCCGATCTAGAGTCGTACACAAGTTACCGCGGTAACGTGTCAGCGATCCTCCGCCGGATCTGCTCCTTGAGGGCAGGCAGGAGGGTGTGGGTGCCCCCATGTGGGCCTGACATTTGCACACGGGCAACTTCATTCCAGGCGTAACAGTCGCGGCTGCGTCCTGCTGGAGTTCGTTGCGTGTATCCCCAAACTCAATTCACCGATTCTGCAGTCCATGGCCTTGGTTATCAAGTCCATGAACCCAGGCCCGCTGACACACAGCCTAAGGACGCAAATGTCACCACCAAGCCTCATCGACACACATCCAAATTTGACCGGCGCCGCCCCTGTCGCACTGTCGTACGAACTCTTCCCGCCGCGCACACCCGCGGCCGCCGCGTCGCTGTGGACCACCATCGGCGAGCTTGAAGCCACGGACCCGGACTACGTCTCGGTCACCTACGGCGCCAGCGGCTCCAACCGGGACACCGCCGTCGAACTCATCAACCGGCTCCTGCTTGAAACCACCCTGCGTCCCCTGGCCCACTTGACGTGCGTTGGAAACACGCCGGAAGAGCTGGCGGGAATCATCGGCGAGCTCCTGGACAACGGCGTGCGCGGCATCCTGGCCCTGCGCGGCGACCTGCCCAAGGACAGCGGCCAGCCCGTAGCCGGTTCATTGCGGTACGCCCAGGACCTCATCGAGCTGATCCGTCGGGTGGAACAGCGCCGTTCGGCATTGCTCTGCGCGGGAAAGATCGCCGTCGGTGTGGCCGCGTACCCCACCCGCCACCCGGAATCCCCGAGCGTGGAGCACGACGTCGAGGTGCTGCTCGCGAAGCAGCGTTCCGGCGCCGATTTCGCCATCACGCAGGTCTTCTTCCACGCCGAGCAGTACACGGACCTGATCTCCCGCGCCCGGCGTGCCGGCGTTACCATTCCGATCATCCCGGGCGTCATGCCGCTCACGAGCCTCCGCCGCCTCAAGCGACTGGGCGAGCTGACCGGCGTCGAACCGGCACCGGAGCTCATCGAACGCCTCGCCGCCGCGGATACCGACGCGGAACGTCGCAGGATCGGGGTGCGCGCCACGGTGGACCTCGCCAACGCCGCCTTGGACGCCGGCGCACCCGGCATCCACCTCTACACCTTCAACGAGCAAGCGTGCGCCCTGGACGTGTTGGACAAGCTTGCCTTGCCCCGGCCCGCCCGCCCGGCGAGCCGGCTCCACGCCATCGCCCGCCGCCAAGAACTCGTCAGCTGAACAGCCGGTCTCCGGTCCAACGATTTGCACCTACTGCCCAAGGAAACCCCCATGACTGAACAGAACACCACCACCGCCACTCCCTTCCCGTCCGCTTCGCTCCTCGGCTACCCGCGCATCGGCCGCCGTCGCGAGCTCAAGAAGGCCGTCGAGGCTTACTGGGCCGGCAAGATCGACGCTGCAGCCCTTGACGCCGCTGCCAAGGACATCCAGCTGACGATCGCGAAGCGCCTGCAGGAGCTCGGCCTCACCGAAGCCGCCGCCGTGCCGGGCACCTTCTCCTACTACGACCAGGTCCTGGACACCACGGCCCACCTCGGCGCCGTGCCGGCCCGTTTCGGCAAGCTCCTCAACGCTGAGGGACAGCTGGACATCGACGGCTACTTCACCCTGGCCCGCGGCAACAAGGAACAGCAGCCGCTCGAAATGACCAAGTGGTTCGACACCAACTACCACTACCTGGTGCCGGAAATCGGACCGGAGACCGAGTTCACCCTCGCGTCCACCCGCAAGGTCGAAGAGTTCGAGTTCGCCCTGGCCAACGGCGTCGAGACCCGCCCGTACATCGTGGGACCGGTAACCTACCTGCTGCTCTCCAAGGCTTCCGACGACGCCCCCGCCGGTTTCGCGCCGCTGTCCCGCCTCGAGGACATCCTCCCGGTCTACGTCGAACTCCTCGGCAAGCTCGCTGCTGCGGGCGCCAGTTGGGTCCAGCTCGACGAGCCTGCCCTGGTTGTTGACCAGGACACCCCGGCCGCGGAGATCCAGGCCGCTGTTGCCCGTGCCTACGAGGTTCTCGCCGGTGCGGCTGCCCGTCCGCAGCTCTTCGTCTCCACGCCGTACGGTTCGCTTGACGGCCAGCTTGGTGCCCTCGCTGCGACCAACATCGACGCCCTCCACATCGACGTCTTCAAGGGTGCGGTCCCGTCCGCGGCAGCCCTTGCGGGCCTTGGCGACAAGACCTTGGTTGCCGGCGTCGTCGACGGCCACAACATCTGGCGCAACGACCTCGCGGCTTCCGCCGCGAAGCTCGACGAACTGAAGGCCGCAGCCGGCAAGCTCGCCGTCAGCACCTCCACGTCCACCCAGCACGTCCCGCACGACACCGCTGAGGAGACCCAGCTCTCCGAGCAGCTGCGCAGCTGGCTCGCGTTCTCGGACCAGAAGGCCGTCGAGGTCAAGACCCTCGCCGACTACCTGGCCGACCCCGCGTCCGCCAAGGCTGCCATCGACGAAGCTTCCGCCGTGATTGCTTCCCGCGCCACCGCGGAAGGCGTCCAGCGCGCAGACGTCCGTGCCCGCACCGCCGCCCTGACCGAAGCCGACTTCAACCGCTCCGAGTACTCGGTCCGTGAAGCCGCCCAGGAAGCAGCACTGCACCTGCCGCCGCTGCCCACCACCACCATCGGCTCCTTCCCGCAGACCTCCGAAATCCGTTCGGCCCGTGCACGCAACAACAAGGGCGAGCTGAGCGACGCTCAGTACGAGCAGCTCATGAAGGACGAGATCAAGCGCGTCGTCGACCTGCAGGAAGAGCTCGGCTACGACGTCCTGGTGCACGGCGAGCCCGAGCGCAACGACATGGTGCAGTACTTCGCGGAGAACCTTGAAGGCTTCGACGTCACGGTCCACGGCTGGGTCCAGTCCTACGGCTCCCGCTGCACCCGTCCCTCCATCCTGTGGGGCGACGTCACCCGCTCGGCTCCCATCACGGTTGCCTGGGCAGAGTACGCACAGTCCCTGACCAACAAGCCGATGAAGGGCATGTTGACCGGTCCGGTCACCATCCTGGCCTGGTCCTTCGTCCGTGACGACCAGCCGCTGGGCGAGACCGCCAACCAGGTAGGCCTCGCTCTGCGCGACGAGATCGCAGACCTCGAGGCCGCCGGCATCAAGGTCATCCAGGTGGACGAGCCCGCGCTGCGCGAACTCCTCCCGCTGCGCAAGGCCGACCACGAGGCTTACCTGAAGTGGTCCGTGGACTCCTTCCGCCTGGCCACCGCCGGGGCCGCGGACTCCACCCAGATCCACACCCACCTCTGCTACTCGGAGTTCGGCGTGATCATCGATGCGATCGACGGCCTCGACGCCGACGTCACCTCGATCGAAGCTGCCCGCTCCCGCATGGAGGTTGTCCACGACCTCGAGTCCCACGGCTTCGGCCGCGGCGTTGGTCCGGGCGTCTACGACATCCACTCGCCGCGTGTCCCGGGCGAGGCCGAAGTCACCGAGCTCCTGGCAACCGCTGTCAAGCACGTCCCGTCCCGCCAGCTCTGGGTCAACCCGGACTGCGGCCTGAAGACCCGCGGCTACGCCGAGACCGAAGAGTCCCTGCGCAACCTCGTCAAGGCGACCAAGACGGTCCGCGCGAGCCTGCTGGAATCAGCTAAGTAGCACGCAAGTAGTACAAACGACGGCGGCCGGTCACCTCAATGGTGACCGGCCGCAGTCGTTATTTGCTCTTCGATCCCGTTTTGGGTCCGCCTACGACTCCCAGACGATTTCGTCGTCTACGACGCCGTCTTCATCGGCCGAAACCACCAGCAGTTCGTCGGTGAATCGCGAACCCAGCGTGAAATCGAGGACAAAATAGCGTTCCGGCTGGCCTGGATAGATCGCCACGTGGCCGAGTTTGAGGGCCTTGAGGAAGACCTCGTTGGTCAGCTGCGTTTTGTCCCGCACGCCGAAGACCGCTTCCAGTTGCTCTTCCTTGAGCTGCGTGGAGTGGAAATGGAGGAACTGCTGGGAGTTGGTGCCGTCCTGGCCCAGCTCGTCGGCGATCATGTCCCGGACTTGGTCCACCAGCTCTGGGAGGTAGCCCAGGCGGTAATCCACTTTGTGGAGTGCCTTCTCGTCAAAGTGATCGTGCGCTGTGACGTTCAGGTCCAGTTCGAGGGGATTTCCTGCGAGCTCGTGTGAGGCCACATAACAGTGCTCCCGCCCGTGGTTGAGCTCGATATCCCCAAAATGTTTGCTCGCAACCTTGCTCATGTCTTCAAGATAATCCCAAACAAGCGGCGTGTTCCACCTTCCTGGAAGATTTCAGGTAAGCGGTTTTGTCGTTGACTTTTGGCGGGTTTTGGGCGTCGTCGCCGCGACTCCGGCCCGCACGGCCGATGCGCTTCCGCGAAGCGTGTCGGCGAGCAGCTCCGTGAAGAGCTGAACATGCGCCGTGCGTTTCTCGTTGATGAGCAACGCGAACACGTTCCGGGCCAGCCGGATGTCCGGAACGTCGAGGAGCACGACGCCGGGCGGCCGGTTCCGCAGTGCCAGTTCCGGCACCAGCGCGGCGCCGAGGCCGGCCGCGGCCATCTCGAGGCTCGCGTGGAAGTCGTCGCTGTACGCCACCACGTGGGGGTGGAGGTTGCAGCTCGCGAAAAGGCGCTCGATCACCACTGCATCGCTCGTGCCCGGATGGTGGATGATCCAGGGCATGTCCGACAACTGGGATGCCTGCATTTCCGCGTCTTCCCGGATTCCCCAGGATGCGGGGAGCACAACTTTGAAGTCGTCGTCGCCGATCCATTGCCGTTCGAGGGTGTGGGGCCAGGCAAGCCCCGATTGGCCCACCTGGTAAACCAGGGCGAGGTCGAGGTCGCCGCCGGTGCGCAGCCCCTGGATGGTCTGGACCGGTTCCGCCACGGACACGCGGAGTTCAATTCCCAGCTTCTTCCAGCGCGGATTCCGGAGGATGTCCGGCAGGACATATGTGGCGAGGCTCGGGAAGATGCCCACCCGCAGCTCCTGAACTGGGGAGTCCGTGCTCCTTGAGGCGGCGGCCAGCAGAGTTTCGACGTCGGTGAGCACCTTGGTGGCGTGCCTCACCATGGTGAAAGCAGCTTCGGTGGGAACCACGCTGCGGGCGGAGCGGTGGAAGAGTTCGACGCCGGTATCGCGTTCCAGCGCAGCCATCTGTTGGGAGACGGCTGAGGAGGTATAGCCGAGGCGCGTTGCGGCCGCCGCGAATGAACCCAGGCGCGTGACCTCAAGCAGCGTCCGCAAGTGGAGGAGGTTGACCATCAGTGTTCCTTAGGCTCGTTGCCGGTCGAATCCGTGCCAAGCCAGCATAGCGGTGTGAATTGCATCTCTGATGGTGTTCCCGCCATCCCCGCGAGTGTGCCGCAGACCTCATCGGAGCGCTGCTTGAAAGGTGGCGCGACACGCCGGGAACCGGGCGACACGCTGCCGATTAAATGTGGCTAAGTACTCCACAGGGTGTGGATTTCGTCTCCGGATTTGGCGGATTTCCGGACATTTTTGACCCCTCGGCCTGTGGACTACCGGTGTGTTAAATGACATACTTGTAATACATCATCTTGGGGGTCCGCAGAGGCGCTTGCACTACATGTAGTATCGACTGTACGGATTGAGCGGGAAACCAGCGCAAGACACGAAGCGCTGGAAGCGCTAGACGGAAACAGCGCAGGACGTAATAGAGCGTTTGGTTGCCTCGGTGGCCAGCGGGCCGGTATCGGAGACGGAACAGTTCCGGTCGGGGCCTGCCAATACGAAGAGTTAAGACTTCAACTAAGGGGACAGGGACCATGACTGTAACGGTGTACACGAAGCCGGCCTGTGTTCAGTGCAACGCAACCTACCGTGCACTTGATAAGAAGGGCATTGCCTACCAGAGCGTTGACATCTCCCAGGATGCCGAGGCCCTTGAGCGCCTGAAGGCCCTTGGATACATGCAGGCTCCCGTCGTGGTGACCGAGCAGGACCACTGGTCAGGATTCCGTCCGGACAAGATCGAGGAACTGGCTCAGGCTGCCGCGTCCGTGGCCTAGCCTTTTTCAAGCCGGGCCTCCATTCAAGACCGGGCGCAGGCGGCACGCAACGCACGGATTAGCATTTCAAAGTAGTAGTCGAGGTGACTCCCATGGCAGCGCTGGCAACAGCATCTGCGCAAGGACACGCTGAAGCGGTCAGTACGAGGAGTCACCTCATCTACTTTTCCTCCACATCTGAGAACACCAAGCGCTTCGTCGAGAAGCTTGGCGTTGACGCGGCACGCATTCCGCTCCATGCCAAGGACGCTCCGCTGCTCGCACTCGAGCCTTTCGTCCTGGTTCTGCCTACGTATGGTGGTACCAACGGTGAAGGGTCGGTGCCCAAGCAAGTCATCAGGTTTCTGAACAACCCGCGGAACAGGGAACTGATCCGCGGAGTGATCGGAGCAGGAAACACCAACTTCGCGGACAACTATTGCGCAGCGGGAGACATCGTCGCCGCCAAGTGCAAGGTGCCGCATCTTTACAGGTTTGAACTCATGGGGACGCCGGAAGACGTCGTTCGGGTCAATCAAGGATTGGAAACGTTTTGGACACGACTGTCGCAGAAACAGAAGTAACGAAGGGCGCTGTGGACACCACTAAGGCCAAGAAGCCGTTGCCGGAGGCCTACAAGGGCCTTGGCTACCATGAGCTCAACGCAATGCTGAACCTCTACGGCGCCAACGGAGAGATCCAGTTCGAAGCCGACCGTGAGGCCGCGCACCAGTACTTCCTGCAGCACGTCAACAACAACACGGTTTTCTTCCACGACCTCGAAGAAAAGCTCGACTACCTGGTCAAGAACCAGTACTACGAGCGCGAGACCCTCGACCAGTACACGATGAACTTCATCCGTGACCTGTTCAACCGCGCGTACAAGAAGAAGTTCCGTTTCGAGACCTTCCTTGGCGCCTTCAAGTTCTACACCTCCTACACGCTCAAGACGTTCGACGGCAAGCGTTTCCTGGAGCGCTATGAGGACCGTGTCTGCATGGTCGCCTTGCACTTGGGCCGTGGAAACGAAGAGCTCGCCACGCGTCTGGTGGATGAGATCATCGAAGGGCGCTTCCAGCCGGCGACCCCCACGTTCCTCAACGCGGGAAAGGCGCAGCGTGGCGAGCTGGTTTCGTGCTTCCTCCTGCGCATCGAAGACAATATGGAGTCGATCGCGCGCGGCATCAACTCGGCGCTGCAGTTGTCCAAGCGCGGCGGCGGTGTCGCCCTTTCCTTGACGAACATCCGTGAGCACGGCGCGCCGATCAAGCAGATCGAGAACCAGTCCTCCGGCGTCATTCCCGTCATGAAGCTCCTCGAAGACAGCTTCTCCTACGCCAACCAGCTCGGTGCCCGACAGGGCGCGGGTGCCGTGTACCTGCACGCTCACCACCCGGACATCTACCGCTTCCTGGACACGAAGCGCGAGAACGCCGACGAGAAGATCCGCATCAAGACGCTGTCCCTCGGCGTCGTGGTTCCGGACATCACCTTCGAACTGGCCAAGAAGAACGAGGACATGTACCTCTTCTCGCCGTACGACGTCGAACGCGTCTATGGTGTGCCGTTCTCGGATGTTTCGGTCACCGAGAAGTACTACGAGATGGTGGACGACTCCCGGATCAAGAAGACCAAGATCAACGCCCGCGAGTTCTTCCAGACACTTGCGGAGATCCAGTTCGAGTCCGGCTACCCCTACATCATGTTCGAGGACACTGTGAACCGGGCCAACCCGGTTGCCGGCAAGATCACTATGAGCAACCTGTGCTCGGAGATCCTGCAGGTTTCCACGCCGTCCATCTACAACGAGGACCTGACCTACGAGACCGTGGGCAAGGACATCTCCTGCAACCTCGGTTCGATGAACATCGCCAAGACCATGGATTCCCCGGACTTCGGCCTCTCGATCGAGACGTCCATCCGGGCCCTGAGCGCCGTTTCGGACATGTCCTACATCAACTCGGTGCCGTCCATCGCGCAGGGCAATGCCCAGAGCCACGCGATCGGCCTTGGCCAGATGAACCTGCACGGCTACCTTGCCCGCGAGCGGGTCCACTACGGTTCCGAAGAGGGCCTGGACTTCACGAACATCTACTTCTACTCGGTGCTGTTCCACGCGCTGCGTGCCTCGAACAAGCTCGCCATCGAAACAGGCGAGCGGTTCGGCGGCTTCGAGAACTCCGCCTACGCAAGCGGCGAGTTCTTCGACAAGTACACCGAGCAGGAATGGGCTCCGGAAACCGAGCGTGTGCGCGAGCTTTTCGCCGGGATCGACATCCCCACGCAGGATGACTGGCGCGAGCTGAAGGCTTCCGTTATGGAGCACGGCATCTACAACCAGAACTTGCAGGCCGTACCGCCCACCGGTTCCATCAGCTACATCAACAACTCGACCTCCTCCATCCACCCGGTTGCCTCGAAGATCGAGATCCGCAAGGAAGGCAAGATCGGCCGCGTCTACTACCCGGCGCCGTACCTGACGAATGACAACCTGGAGTACTACCAGGATGCGTACGAGATCGGTTACGAGAAGATCATCGACACCTACGCCGCTGCCACGCAGCACGTGGACCAGGGCCTGTCCCTGACCCTGTTCTTCAAGGACACCGCCACCACGCGCGACATCAACAAGGCTCAGATTTACGCCTGGCGCAAGGGCATCAAGACGCTCTACTACATCCGCCTCCGCCAGCTCGCGCTGGAAGGGACCGAGGTTGAGGGTTGCGTCAGCTGCATGCTGTGACAACCGATTTAGGTTGATGAATTGCGGCAGCCGCCGCGCCCTAAAACTGAAGAGTACGACGCCGGGTGAGCGCCCGGCGTCGTACGCTTACCTTAAAGAACACACACCTTAAGGGGACGAAATGACCGAGAAGGTCAAGCTGCTCAGCCACGTCGAGGCGATCAACTGGAACCGCATCCAGGACGATAAGGACGTGGAGGTCTGGAACCGGCTGGTCAACAACTTTTGGCTGCCGGAGAAGGTTCCGCTGTCCAACGACGTCCAGTCCTGGCACACGCTGACGCCGCAAGAGCAGCAGTTGACCATGCGGGTGTTCACGGGCCTGACCTTGCTCGACACCATCCAGGGCACTGTCGGCGCGGTCTCCTTGATTCCGGACGCCCTGACCCCGCACGAAGAGGCTGTCTACACGAACATCGCCTTCATGGAGTCGGTGCACGCGAAGTCGTACTCGTCGATCTTCTCCACTCTCTGCTCCACAAAGGAGATCGACGACGCATTCCGCTGGTCCCTCGAGAACGAGAACCTGCAGAAGAAGGCCCAGATCGTCATGGACTACTACCAGGGCGACGATCCCCTGAAGCGCAAGGTCGCATCCACGCTCCTGGAATCGTTCTTGTTCTACTCCGGCTTCTACCTGCCCATGTACTGGTCTTCCCGTGCGAAGCTCACGAACACGGCAGACCTTATCCGCCTGATCATCCGCGACGAAGCCGTGCACGGTTACTACATCGGCTACAAGTTCCAGAAGGGCCTCGAGAAGGTTTCCGAGGAGAAGCGCCAGGAAATCAAGGACTACACGTTCGAACTCCTCTTCGAGCTGTACGAAAACGAGGTCCAGTACACCCACGACCTCTACGACGGCGTTGGCCTGGCCGAGGACGTCAAGAAGTTCCTGCACTACAACGCCAACAAGGCACTCATGAACCTCGGTTATGAAGCCATGTTCCCTGCGTCGGTCACGGACGTGAACCCGGCAATCCTCTCGGCGCTGTCCCCGAACGCCGACGAGAACCACGACTTCTTCAGCGGCTCCGGCTCCTCTTACGTGATTGGCAAGGCAGTCAACACGGAAGATGAGGACTGGGAGTTTTAGCTTCTTTCTTTGGATGATGGCGGGCAGCGTTGCTGCCCGCCATCTGTTTGCCGCCTCAACTACTCAACCTCGGTCTTAACTACCGCCGCCTCTCGAAGGAGTCTCCATGAGCATCGAACTTGAGCAGGTACCTGCCCTTGTTGTCATCGACCTGCAGTCCGGCATTGTCGGTCAGCCCGCTGCGCACCCGATCGACCAGGTCATCAGGAATTCCGCGGACCTCGCTGAGGCGTTCCGGGCGAAGGGTTTGCCCGTTGTGCTCGTCAATGTCGATGCCACGGCACCCGGCCGCACTGAGCGGAGCAAAGCACTGGGCCGGTCCGGTCCGCAGTCATTGCCGGCTGAGGCCACCGTTCTCGTTCCGGAGTTGAACCAGCAGCCGAGTGACATCACCGTCACGAAGAGGACTTTCGGTGCCTTCTTGTCCACCGATCTCGATGCGAAGCTCAAGGGAGCCGGGGCCAACCAGATCGTGCTGACCGGGGTCTCCACCACTTCCGGTGTGGAGTCGACAGCCCGCTCGGCATACGAGCTTGGTTACCACGTTGCCTTCGTGCTGGACGCGATGACTGACGGTAATGCCGAAGCGCATGAGGCGTCAGTCAAGCACCAGTTCCCGAAGCTGGGGGAGCTCGGGACCACCGCCGAGGTGCTGGAGGCATTGGCTGCCCGCTGACCCGTTTACGACATAGTTGGGCCGCCAAGCGGCGCGTGAAACGATGGGCAGCATGACCCAGATGATTGCGTACCAAGGAGAGCCCGGGGCCAACTCGGATATGGCGTGTAGGGAAATGTTTCCCGATCTCGGGAGCGTGCCTTGTGCCAGCTTTGAGGACGCGTTTGAACAGGTCTCCGGAGGGTCCGTGGATTTGGCCATGATCCCGATCGAAAACTCGATCGCCGGCCGTGTCGCCGATATCCACATCCTGCTTCCGCAGTCCAAGCTGCAGATTGTTGGCGAGTACTTCCTGCCCATCCGTTTCGACCTTCTGGGCATACCGGGAAGCACCATCGAAGACGCCACCGAGGTGCACAGCCACATCCACGCCCTCGGCCAGTGCCGGCGGATCATCCGCCAGGCAGGCTTGAAGCCGGTTATTGCTGGAGATACCGCCGGCTCTGCCCGGGAGGTTCGTGACTGGAACGATCCCCGAAAGCTCTCGCTGG
This sequence comes from Arthrobacter terricola, assembly GCF_004354015.1. Taxonomy (GTDB): domain Bacteria; phylum Actinomycetota; class Actinomycetes; order Actinomycetales; family Micrococcaceae; genus Arthrobacter; species Arthrobacter terricola. Next base: position 81,569 of record NZ_SMRU01000004.1, on the reverse strand, counting down.
CTCCGCCCCTGGCAGCCGAGCTGTACGGGCTCGAGGTGCTGGCGTCCAGCGTCGAGGACGACCCCACCAACACCACCCGCTTCGTGGTCTTGGCGAGGGAAGGAGACCTTCCCTCGAGGGACGAGCTCACTGGTCCAGCGATCACGAGCTTCGTTTTCAGCGTCCGAAACGTCCCGTCCGCCTTGTACAAGGCGCTGGGCGGTTTCGCGACTAACGGCGTCAACATGACCCGTTTGGAAAGCTACATGGTGGGCAACGAATTCACCGCTACCACCTTCATTGCCGACGTCGAGGGCCACCCCGAGGACCCACGTCTTCGGCGGGCCCTGGAAGAGCTGGAATTCTTCACCACGGACATTCGGATTCTCGGCGTCTATGCCGCTGATGCCTACCGCGCCCGGCAATCGGCGAGTGTGTAGGGGATTGTGGCAAGCCGCTTACGGTGCCATCTTCCGTGAGTACGACGAGCCTGACGGTGTCCGATCCAATAATTCGAAGTCGATCAGGTAGCGGCGCAGCATGACGACGTCGTCGGTGTAGCCGAGGAGCCGTTCGTTCACCTGCCTTTCGGTCAGGTGTTCTCCGGGGCTGAATGCTTCACTGACGATCCGGGCCAGCAGTTCCCGTCGTTCGCCCATGTTGGCTGGATACCTCTCGATTCTGCCCAGCCGCATGAAGCGGTCCAACCCCGTCTGGGCGTGGCGTCTGGGCTGCTGCGTGAGCAGGTCGCGAAAGATTGCCTCGGACGCCGCTAGTTGGTTCCCTGCCTTCCGTTCGATGAGTCCGGATTCGAGCAGGAGGGCGGTAGCTTGGTTTCGACGACGGTCGCTCAGCCTGCTTCCGTGCGGACCGCCGGGGATGTCGGGGACTTGCGCGCCGAGCACTGTTTCTGCGTAGACGATGCGCGCGTCCTTATTGGCGAGGGCTGACATCACTCTCCGCCAGTGTGGACCTCCCGGCTCGGTTCGTCTGGTCACAACGCTGTCCTCACGACTTTTTGCTTTGTTATTTTCTTTTGCTGCCGCGGCACTTGGCCCAATCTATTGGGCCCGAGGAGAAAATCGTAGTCTGGCCCGGGCTTCGTGGACAGGCCTTGTGGGCCGTCGCCGCCTGTGAGCAGCGACAGGTTTGCGTCAACAGCTGAGGCCGGTTGGGCGGCGGCGCCGGGGCACGCTCACTGGATGCCACCGTGCTGGGTACTGCCGGACGCCGAGATCTTGCCATCTTGTCGGCACCCCATATCCTCACCGGCGTGGCGATCATAATGGCTCGGTCCACGATGAATCGCGACCTCTTCGGTCCCGGGCGGACGGCTCAGTGCCCGACGACGGTGCGTGCGTTGGGTTGTTGTCTTGCGGTTGTTCTGGTGTCGGTGCCGCTGTTTGTGGCCGGGGTGCTGGGGATTGAGCCTACGTTCTGGGTACGGTCACCATTTCCGCCGGGTCTGCCACTCACGGCGCAGCCCACGTTCACGGCTCAACGCACGTACACGGCGCATCTGCCGTTGCAAGACGCAGCCCGCATTCAGGAGTATTGCCCTAGCTCTGGGCCCGACGGCGGCAGCCGAGTTGGTTTGTTGTCTTGCGGTTGTCGGTGTCGGGGTACTGCGTGCTTTAGGCGGTTTGGATATAGGCGTGGTCCCGAATCGGGTCGTCGATGGGCGCAGGGTAGCTTGGCAGGGCTTCGTCTTCGGGTAAGTCGTGGTGGTCTGATTCGGGCCAAGGGTGTGCAGAGATGAAAGCGCGCCAGTCCGGCAGCGGGTCCGGGGGCAGCTCCCGGTCTTGCTGCAAGTCAGGGTCTTCGGGCAACAGGTCCTCGGGCAGATTCGGATCGTAACCAGGCACTGCTTGGTACGGCAGGTCCGTGTCCGGAGAGATCGCCGAAGAGCCGTCCCGGCCTGGGGATGGGTTCCGGTGGGTGATGGTGCCGGGGAGGTGGGGTGGTTCCCAGTCTTGGTGTTCGCTGGAGTATTGCCGTCCGGTGGGTGAGGTCCAGCCGGGCGGGCGGTGTTTGTCCGCGCCGGTCGGTGTCCAGGCGGTGCCGTGTTTGAGGCGGTGGTGTTTCGGACAGGGTTGGCCGAGGTTGCTGATCCCGGTCGTTCCGCCTTTCGCCCAGGCGAGCAGATGGTCGGCTTCGTTGTCCGGGGACTGGTTGCCGCAGCCCGGGAACGGGCACTTGCCATCACGGAGCCGCAACCATTGCCGCATCGCCTTCGTCAACCGGTAACTCGTCCGCCCGATTTCCAACGGCGCACCGTCTCGCGGATCGGTCAGGACCCGGTAAAACGACCCCGCCCCGCCCGCGACCAATTCCCTGGCCATCGACGGCGGGATCGGCCCGTACCCGTCCAGCATCGCCGCTTCCTCCGTAACGCCCAGCAACGAGAGCACCGGCACCGTGACCAGCACCTGGGCCTGCGGCACCGGAACCGCACCGAAAGGCATGCCGCCACTAGAAGCGGCCTCGAGCGGCACGACATCGGGAATGACGTCGGCGCCGACGGGAAGTCCGGGCACGGTGTCGGGGAGCCTTGGTCCGTTGCGGAGGATATCGGCGTCGCCGGTTTCGCGGTCGGGAAGCCGAAGTACGCCGTCGTCGTCAGGTGCCTCCGGGTTGCCGGGCACGGCTAAACCAGTGGTGCGTGCGCTGCCGGGCACGGCTACACCAGTGGTGGGCGCGCCGCCGCGCACGTGAGCACCAGCCGAGGGCGCGCCGCCGCGCACGGCTACACCGGTGGTGGGTGCGCTGCTGCCCTTGACTCCGGGACCGCCGTCGGGCAGGCCACCTAAGCGGGGTAGTTCGTTGGTGGTGAGGAGCCAGGTGGCGGTGATGTCGGCGCGGAGTTGGGCCAAGGTGCGGGGTTCGTCGGGGCCTTGGCAGGCGCGGGCGGCGGCGGTGGTCCGGTTCCAGATGCCGGCCGCGGTCCCGGCCGGCAGGTAGGCCGAGAGCCAGGCCATCCCGTCGGCGTCGGGGACGTATTCGACCCTGCGGTCGCGGGCGCTTTTGGCGTGACGTTCTTCGATGCTGTCCCGGTGGTGCCGTTCCCGCCACGTACGCACCTTGGACCGGAATCGTGCCGGCACCAGTTCCCCGGCCGTGCACCCTAGGGCAGGGGTGTCCGGGTGCAGGAAATGCTCCTCCAACGCTGCCGTTCCGGCACAGTCCAGGGTCCCGGTTTGGTCGATAATGATGCGGGCATGCTGCCAGGAAATTCTCCCGGCACCCAACGCGGCCGCGGTCAACGGCAGCCCCGTCAGGGCGTGGGCGTCCCCGATCAGTCCGGACGCGGTGCGTTCGGACACGGTCAGCACGCACGCGACTTCGGCCACCACGGACAGTTCCTGCGCAGTCGCCTCGGTCGGGGAGCCTGCGGGCGGTGCCAACGCCGTGGCCGCGTTCACATACTGCGTGAGCAGCCGGGCCTTTAACGCCGCCGTCCTGGCCTCCAAACGCGCCACCTCTGCCAACGCATCCAGACACCCATCCGCCACCACCCGCAACGGATCAGAATCGTCCGACACCTCAACTCCCGCACGGGAAGACTCCGGACCAGCGTCCCCGGAAGGTTTCAGGCCTTGGGGGCCGGCACCGAAAGTCTCCGAGCCCAGGGCCCCGGATGGGCCAGCGTCACCGGAAGGCTCCAGGCCCTGGGGACCAGAACCGGTCCCGGCTGGCTTAACCGCATCGGTTGGTTCAACTGCACCACTTGGTTCAACCGCGCCAGCTGGTCCCGAACCGCTGACCACGCCGTCGGGACCAGCCACCCCGCGGTCGCCGACTACCCCGTCAAGACCGGTCACGTCCTCAAGACCAGCCCCGCCCCACGGACTGGTCCCGCCCGTCACGAGCGAAGACAGCACAGCAACGGACGCCGCAACAGCCCCAACTGCCGCCGCGCCCTCCGCGCTCCACGCTGCCCCTCGATCCATACTCCAAGCCTGCCAAAGGGGTACGACATTATTAGCCACCTGCTCGATCCCCAGCGAAAAGCCGGACAGATCCCGTTATCCACTTTCGCGATATGAGTCCACACCAGGAATGGCCGCCCCGCTCCTGACCTCTTTTGACCAGACCTCGACGGCGGCGCGCCGGTAAACCACGGGTTGTCGGACGTTCGCGGACTCAAGAGGGTCAGGAACAGAGGCCGCCACTCAACCTCAACCGAAACGAGCAGCTAAGCTGACATTCCCCGGTCAGCGCATCAAACTGCTTCGATGAAAGAAGGACAGTCCACTATTGCGGGATACAGGAGTCGGCCGCGGAAGGCCTTGGCCCACCAAAGAGCGGCTCGTGCCAACGACGTCGATGGTATTTTCTCGTACCGCAGATGTAGCGGCCCGCAGGATCTCGCGTCCAACAAGCCGCCGCACAAAAGCAGCACAAGAAATGGGGGGCCGGCGGCGTCTGGGGTAGAGAGCCCCGAGCCCCGGGCTCCAGGGGCCCTCCCGCCGTCGGCCCCGTCTTTGCCGGTCCCGTAGGGCCGGTAGCTCATCGACTGCCGGATGTTCTATTAGTAATATTCAACCGCGAACGCGGCTCCATCGCACGAGTATCGCCTACCTGTTTTCCGGCTGCCGTTCACCTAAGCGGACTTTCCTCCCAGTTAAGTTGACCTTTGCCGCTTCGGGAAGGGGATCCGGTCAAAATCGTTCGCGGCCACCACCGTGGTTGCTCCAGCGCGTGCCCTGGCCTGTTCGGCGAGCACTCCGACGTCGGGGTAGCGCGACGAAAAGTGGGTGAGGACAAGCGCGCCGACGCCGGAAGTGGCCGCCAGAGCGCCGGCCTGCCCGGCGGTGAGGTGGCGATAATGCGCTGCGAGTCCGGCGTCGTCGTCGCTGAAGGTGGACTCCGCGACTAGGAGGTCGACGCCGTCGGCCAGCTCCTCGGCGCCGGCGCAAGGTTCCGTGTCCATGACGAAGGCAAAACCCTGCCCGACCCTCGGAACGCTTACATCCTCCAAACGCACGCCACCCAAGCTGCCTTCGCGCTGCAAGCGCGCGATGTCGGGTCCCGTGATCCCGGCAGCTGCCAACCGCCCGGGGAGGAGGCGCCTGCCAGCGGGCTCGGTCAGCCGGTAACCGAAGGCTTCGATCCTGTGCAGGAGGGGTTGCACTTCCAGTCCGGGGGCGATTTCTCCCGCGCCGCCATGCGGATGGAGCCGGAGGTCCAGGCCCGGGGTCGCGACTGAGAGCAGCGCACGGATCGCGCCCTCGCCGGAGGCCGGATAGTGCAGGTGGACTGGGTGTTGCACTCCGTCCAAGACCATGCGCGACACCACTCCGGGCAAGCCGAGGCAATGGTCGCCGTGGACGTGGGTGATGCAAATGTGTGTGATCTTGTTCGACGAGACGCCGGCATGGATCATTTGGCGCTGCGTTCCTTCGCCGGGGTCGAAGAGGTAACCATCGCGGTCCCAGATGAGCACATAGCCATTCTGGTTGCGCTCCCGGGTAGGAACGTGGGAAGAAGTGCCAAGCACCACGAATTCGCGCATGGAGTCGAGTCTTCCACTGCTTGGTGCGCGTGTCCCGGCCTCTCCATCTACCGGCCAATTCGTTGAGCCAGAGCCAGCTGCGAAAGAATGTCTGCATGAGTGAGGCCGCTGAGTTCATCGATGAGACTTTGCAGAGGGAAAGCTCGTGGCTCCGGGCTGAAGAAACCGAAGCTCGGCTCGGGGCGGACCTCCGATTCTATGGATCGTCGGTAGGCGCCATTCGCGGAACCGTGCGGGACGCGCTACGGCGCCACCCGGACCTCACGCACGATGACGTCACCATGCTGAGCTCGGAACTGTGGGAGCCTCCGGTTTACGAGCGTCGGCTCGCGGCGGTTGTGCTGTTGCAGTCCAAAGTCCATTTGCTCAATAACAGCGACCTGACACGCCTCGAGGGATTTGTCCGCGAGGCGCGCGTCCGCGAACTCGTGGATCCCCTCGCGGCGGATGTGATCGGACCCTTGATCGCCGGGCTGGAAGGTCAAGCGAAGTCCCGTGCTGAGGGCGTCCGGCAACGTTGGTTGACCGGGTCCGACAAGTGGCTGCGCCGCGCGGCGCTGATGTCGCCCCTGGCCGGCCTCCGAGCCGGAGGAGGGGACTGGGATGCCTTCGTCAAGGACACCTCCTCGGCGCTCGATGCGGCCCGGGGCAGCGAAGACGAAGCGGAAGTCCGAGACGCAATTTCCACCATCTTGGCTGAATTGGCGAAACGCCGACCGGAATTGCAATTTCCTCCGTCAGTTGCGTGAGTTGCGGCTTGTTGTTGAGTCGTGCAGCGGAGGGCCGCCGGCCAGCTCGGCTTCGATGAGTTCGATGCTGGGCAGGTTGGAAGCGAATTCCTCCGGCATCGACTCCATGATTTCGGTCTTCCACTCCGAGACTCCGATCGGCATGGATGTAGTTCGCAGGGCATATTCAGCTACCAGGCTGTCCTTGGATTTGCACAATAGGAGCCCGATTGTCGGTTTGTCGTCCGGGTGGGCCAGCAAATCGTCCACGGCTGCCATGTACATCCCGAGCTGGCCGAGGTATCCCGGCTTGAAGTCCGTGGCCTTGAGTTCGATCACCACGAAGCAGCGGAGCTTGAAGTTGTAGAAAAGCAGGTCCGCGAAGAACTCCTGGTCATTGATAAGGAGGCGAACCTGGCGCCCGACGTAGGCGAAACCGTGCCCGAGTTCCAAGAGGAATTTCTCAACGTGCTTGACCAATTGCGATTCCAATTCACGTTCGTTGCGCCGGTCCGTCATGGCTACAAAGTCGAACACGTACGGGTCCTTGGTGGCTTCCTGCGTCAGATCGGAATCGACAGGCGGCAGGGTCGCGCCGAAGTTGCTGATGGCCTTGCCTGAGCGTTCCATGCGTTTTGTCTCGATGTGGTGGACCAGCACGTTCCGTGACCACCCGTGCTCGACGGCGGCAGCTGCGTACCAGAGGCGGCTTTCGGGATCGCTGAGCTTCTGGATCAAGGAGATCTGATGGATCCAGGGCAATTGTGCAATGCGTTGCACAATTGCATAGTCCGGCCACGCTTCGGCGAATGCGCGCATGTATTTGAGGTTGCGGGGAGAAAATCCGGCAGCCCCGGGGAACGCGGACTGGAGGTCGGCGGAGAGCCGGTCGATGACTTTTGCACCCCACCCCTCACTGCCTTGCCGATCGAGAATGAGCTTGCCGATGGCCCAATTGGTAGCGACGAGTTCGCGGTTGACGGCGGTTGTAGCCGCGCGCCGGCCAAGCTCAACCCTTTGCGAGATGGAGCGGAGTAGCTCGTTGTACCACCCGGGCATGGTGCTTTTTGCCGGAGTGCACGGAAAAGAAGCGCGCCCCGAATGCTTGCGCGTGCCTGGCCCGGTGTCCACCTCGGTAGACGGGCTGCTCTGCGCCCCTCGACTCGACATGCTGCTCTCCCTCCTCGACCTGTTGGCCTTGTTCGATCACGGTTGGTTCCGGAACTTCCGAATGCTGTTCTTGAAGTTAGCGAGGGGGTCGGACATTGAAGGCAAGGGACCATCAGCGCAGGCAGGACAAGTCCTGCACAATAGGTCAACGCGCCCTGTTCCTTCTCCGGGCCGGGACTCGTAGTCTGATCCTGGGAGGTGGTTCCTGTGGAAGCAGCCCAGGGAGATCGCATCATCATTCATGGCAGGACGGTCGGCGCGTCGGACCGGCACGGAGAGATCATCGAAGTCCGTGGTGACAACGGTGCCCCGCCGTATTTCGTGCGCTTTGACGATGGCCACGAAACCATCCTGTATCCGGGAGGCGATTTCAGCATCGATCACTCAAGCCGGACAGGCTAGGGAACGGGCGGCAGGATAGGGAAGCAGCCCGCCAGGCCAAGGCCCAGGCCTGCGTCCGGCAGTGAGGTAAGGTAAGACTTACTTTGCTTATGACACCGGGGAGGGCGGCGCGTGGACCAGATCCTGGACTTGCCCTTTGAAGCGGCACTCGCAGCCCTCTTCGGGGTGGTGATGGTTCGCGTCAATGCTACGTATTGGATCGGCAGGGGCGCGGCAGCGGGCGTCGAACGCACGCGGTTCGCCGCGGCGTTGAAGCGCCCCCAAGCAGCCAGAGCCCAAGTCCTGATACAGCGCTTGGGTCCCTACGCCGTCGTACTGACGTTCCTGACAATCGGACTCCAGACCGCCGTCAACTTCGCGGCCGGTGCCGCGAGGATGCCGCTGCGGCGTTACCTCCCCGCGGCAATCGCAGGCTCAGCGATTTGGGCGTTCGTCTACGCCACGATCGGGCTTGCGGCCATCGATGCTTGGCTCACAGTCATGGCGGCCTCGCCACTGACTGCACTCATTCTCGCCCTTGCACTTGTAGGTATCGTCCTTGGAGCGGTTGTTTGGCGCAGGCGGCGGACAGCCGAGGTTCGGGGACAAAGAATCCCGGAACAGGCAAAACCGGAACAGGACCTCCGGGGGGATACAGTGGCTCCAGAAGATACAGTGGTCTGAGTTTCCACTTCCGGCCAGCGAAAGGGCGAGCGTGGGTATTGAGCTTCCGGAACTTGCGGAAGGCGATTTCTACTACGAATCGCAGGGAGGTGGACGGTTCAGGTCCACTATTCACGCCCAAGGTGCGTGGAACCCACAAGAGCAGCACATGGCCCCGGCGTCGGGCATCATGGCCGATGCGCTTCTCCGCCATGAGCCTCGTGGGGACGTCCGCATGGCCCGGCTGAGCTACGAGATCCTGGGCCTTATTCCCGGTGGCGAGTTCGAGGTCACCACCAAGACTTTGCGCCCCGGCAGGACCATCGAATTGGTCCAAGCGGAACTCACGGCGGCCGGTCGGGTAGCCATCCGTGCCACCGCTTGGCGAATGGCGACGAGCGACACAAGCGCCGTAGCTGCCATAGAGGACTTCCCGATGCCCGCGCCGGATGAATGCAAACCGTGGGACGGCGCGAGTGTGTGGCCAGGCGGCTATATCCGGTCACTCGAGATGAGGATCGCCGAAGGACACCGCTCAGGTTCGGGGAAGGTCTGGATCCGCACAGACCACCCCCTCACCGATGCTGGTGACAGCAGCGACGTCGCGAGGCTCGTAGGACTCGTGGATACCGCGAATGGCATCGCAGCCCGGGTGTCACCGGGCAAGAACAGCTACATCTTTCCCAACCTCGATCTCCAGATCCACATGTACCGCGAGCCGGCGGGCGAGTGGCTCGGGGTGGACAACATGGTTTCCTTTGGCAGCGACGGCATTGGGTTGACCTCCTCGGTCCTGCACGACCTCGAAGGACCGTTCGGCCGCGCCGAACAGATCCTCACGGTGAGGAAGAGCTGATGGCCGCCGACATGCAGGGAGCAAACCGTACGCTCACCGTGGTCCGCCAGCAGGAATCGCTTGGCGCCACCGAGGACCTCGACTTCGGGATAGAACTGCTCAATCGCGCGCGCAGGGGACTCTTGGCGCCCACGCTGCGGCTGTACCGGCCGCAGCCCACGGTTGCTTTCGGCCAACGCGACGCCAAGCTGGCGGGATTCCCGGCCGCCGCCGAGGCCTGCCGCGAACTCGGTTTCGAGCCACTGATCCGCAAAGCCGGGGGACGGGCCGCCGCCTACCACCGGGGCACCCTGGTGATCGATCACGTTGAGCCACACGTGGACGCAATCGCCGGGGCGAAGGCGCGGTTCGCACTCTTTGGCGAGCTCCTGGCGGGCGCGCTGCGCCGGGTCGGACTCCAGGCCGGCGTGGGGGAAATTCCCGGCGAGTACTGCCCGGGTGAATTCAGCGTCCACGGCCTCGACCCGGACTTCCCCGCCCACCAGATCAAGCTGATCGGGACCGCGCAGCGCGTGGTGTCCGGCGGTTGGCTCTTCAGCTCGGTGGTGGTCGTGGAGGACTCGGCGCCCATCCGCGCGGTCTTGACTGCGAGCTATGAGGCTTTGGGCCTCGAATGGGATCCTTCAACCGCGGGGGCGGCCAACGATCTCCTGCCCCAATTGGATGTGCCAGCCGTCGAGGATGCGATTATCGCGGCTTATTCGGATTACGCAGAATTGCTCGACGGCGACTTTCGGAGCTTGATGCCGGCGGCAAGCACCGTGTCGTCGGCGAGCCCGGTGCCGCCCCTATAGGGCGGCACCGTACAAGCAGGGCGGCACGGCACTAGCAGTGCGGCACCGTACAAGCAGTGCGGCACGGCACCCGGTTCTCAGGCCGCGAGGCGTGCTTCAACCTCGGCTGCGGATGGGTTCGTCGCCGCGGAGCCGTCCGGGAACAAGACAGTGGGAACGGTCTGGTTGCCGCCGTTGAGCTTCTCCACGAGTTCGGCGGTGCCGTCAACCTCTTCAATGTTGATTTCGTTGTAGCCAATGCCCTTGGCGTCCAACTGCTTCTTCAAGCGGTTGCAGTAGCCGCACCACGTGGTCGAGAACATGGTGATGGTGCCGGCTTCGGGAGTGAAGTCCACGGATTTCTCCTGTCGATGCTGTAACGAACTATTCGCATCAACGGTAACCCGATGCCGACTATTCCTTGGAGCGCATGTGTCACATGACACGCACCGCCCACGGAGGCGCCGAAGCCGCGCTCACACGGTGACCTTTCCGCCGTCGTCGACCGTCCAGGTCGGGTTGTAGGCAATCTCCCAACGGAACCCGTCCGGGTCCGCGAAGTATCCGGTGTAACCGTCCCAAGGCTGGGACTTCGGGGGAGCGACGACGACGGCGCCCGCGGCCTGCGCCTCGGACATCATCCGGTCGACTTCTTCGGGACCGGAAACGTTATGGCTCAACGTGATGCACGGCACGCCCGTGGGTGGGTCGACGGCGGCTTCCCCTTGCATTTGCTCCACGTTCCACAAGGACAGCATCAGCCCGTGGTTCACCTGGAGGAAGAGGACGTCCCCGGGATACTCGGCGTGGACCGGCCAGCCAAGGCCGTCCACATAGAAACGGCGCGACGCATCGACGTCACGCACGCCCAAAGAGATGAAATCGACGCGCGGCTCCACAGGGCCAGGACCGAACCCTAGATGGCCTCGTTGACGGCGACGCCCGATTGGAAATCCCGGCCGTCCGCTTCGCTGAAGGCCGTCATCACGTGCCCCTTGCCAAGGCCGTTGATCGCGGAAAGCGGGAAATGGCCTGTGATGGTGCTTCCCTCGTGTTCCACGCCCTTGAGGTCGTAGTTCTCTTCGGCGCTTTGGTCATGGTTAAACGAGAAGAAGGCGATTGCTTCCCCGTTCATGAATTCGATGCCCAGTCTTCGCTGGGAGGAATAGTCAGGACTCGCAGCGACCAAGCCCACAACGAACGCGCCGGAACCGGGGATGTTGCCCTCGATCTCGAACTTGGCCACGAGCGTGGCTTCCGTGGCGGTGATGCTGGCCTGCTTCAGAAGTGCGTCATCGTTGCTCATGGCTCAATCCTGCTCTGTGCGCCTCCCGCCGTCCACCCCTGATTCAGGAAATTGTCCGAGCTGATCCCCGGCCCGGACGCTCACGGGTGGACGACCGAAAAGTGCCCCTGAGCAGCGGGAAGGCCTGGTAATACAGGTACCGGCAGGCCCTCCCACGCGGATAGCCGCGATTCTAGGGTGGAATGCATGGATCGATCGATTGAACCCCACCAGTGGAGTGCCAGGGCATGAGGCGTTTGCTTGTGCCGTCCGCGGCGTTGTTGTGGGGACTGCAGTTCGCTTTCCTCAACCCGGCCTTGGCCCTCCTCTTGGTGGCCCTCTTCAACGCGACTCCGGCCGAGGTGGGCTGGGTGCTTGCTGTCTACAATGCGAGCGGGTTCGTTGCCTCGCTTCTTTTGCCCGCTTATGCCGACCGTGCAAAGGACTACTTGCGGCCCATGTTGGCCTGCGGGGCACTGACGCTGGCGTTGTCCGCGCTGCTCGCGGCCAGCACGGCCCTGCCGCTCGCCGTCGTGGGCTTGATTGTCTTGGGAGGGCCGGCCGGGGTGGGCAGTTCCCTCTTGTTCGCCCAACTCAAGCATTCCGGGGCAGGCCCGGCGGATGTGATGAACACGAGGGCGATTGTTTCGTTTGCCTGGGTCGCTGGCCCGCCCTTGGCAACCCTCATTATGGGGACGCTGGGCAATCGCGCCATCTTGCTGGCCCTCGCGGGGGTGGCGATCCTGAACGTCGCCACCACGGCGGCCATGCTGAAGCAGCGGCGCCCTGTTGACGCGGACGTCCAGCCGCGGCACGAGGACCCCGACGGCGGCCGCGGCTTCTCGAAGGCGGGAGTCGCCGCCGTCGTCCTCGGCTTTATCGCCTTGCAGGCGACCAATAGCGCGGCAGTATCGATTATGGGACTGTTCGTCACGCAGGGGCTCGGTGCGGGCATCGTGTGGGCAGGTATTGCGCTGGGCGTCTCGGCCGCGCTCGAAATTCCGGCGCTCTTCCTGATCGGACGGCTGGCCCGCCGTTTCTCCAGCCGGGCGCTTATCGCCTCGGGCTGCGTGGCAGGAATCGCCTATTACGGATTGATGGCTTTCGTTAGTAACCCTGCCGCGCTGATAGCCCTGCAAGTGTTGAACGCGTGGTTCTTCGGCATTGTGGCGGGCGTGGGCCTGACGCTGTTCCAGCGGTTGATTCCGCGGCCCGGCCTCGCTTCAGGCCTCTACACCAACACTCGGCGCCTTGGCGCTATCGTCTCGGGTCCGATCATCGCCTTCGGTTCGACGACGGCGATCGGCTACCCGGGTGTCTTCGCCGCTTGTGCCGCCCTCACTGTTCTGGCGCTGGCGCTCATCGTGTTGAGCGGCAGGAAGGCACGCGGCATTCCGCCGACCGAGCGACAAGCCGAAGCGGTGCCGCCGGCCGCAGCGTCATCGTGATGCTAACGGCGAACCCGCACCATGCGCAGGACGACGCCTACGGCGAACATCAAGACACCGAGCCCGGCCGATAGCGGCGGTAGTGTGGCGACGAGGATCACGCACGCCACCGCGCCGAAGACCTGGAGCGCTTTCGGGTACCGACGGTCCGTGGCCGGTTGCGTGAACGCGGCGATGTTGGCCACCAAATAGTAGATGAGCACGCCGAAGGACGAGAAGCCGATCGCCCCACGCAGGTCCGCGACGCTGATGATCACGCAAATCGCTACCGCAAGAGCGATCTCGGCCTTGTGGGGAACGCGGTAGCGAGGATGGACCGCCGCGAGCCAGTGCGGCAGGTCATGGTGACGGGCCATCGCCAAGGTTGTCCGGCCCAGTCCCGCGATGAGGGCGAGGAGGGCGCCCAAGGAAGCAACGGCGGCCCCGACCCGTACCACGGGTGCGGCCCACGAGAGGGAGCCGTGCCCGACGGCGGCCACCAGCGGTGCCGCTGTGGCCGCGATTCCGTTCGGGCCAAGCGTCGCCAAGAGCGTCAGTGCAATGGCGGCGTAAACCACGACGGTGATTCCCAGCGCGATCCCGATGGCTCGGGGGATGGCGCGGCGCGGGTTCCTGACTTCTTCTCCCATGGTCGCGATCCTCGCGTAACCCGCGAAGGCGAAGAACAGAAGCCCGGCTGACTGCAGGATCCCGTACCAACCATGCGCGAGGAGCCCATTCCCGGGGACGTTGGCCAGCGTGGGTGCGGAACCGCCCAAGCACGCGGCCACCGCCACGGTGAGGGCGGCCAGGACAGCGATCACGAGGACGCGCGTGAGGGCTGCCGTGCGGGTGACGCCGTGGTAGTTCACCGCGGCAAGGATGACGACGGCGGCAATCGCCACGGGACGCTCCCACCCGGCAGGTGCCGCGTACGCTGCGAAGGTCATGGCCATGGCGGCCGCGCTGGCGGTCTTTCCGATCACGAACCCCCATCCGGCCAAGTATCCGGGCCAGGGTCCCAATCGCTCGCGTCCGTAAATGTAAGTTCCGCCGGACGTCGGGTAGGCGGCAGCGAGCTGGGCGGACGACGTCGCGTTGCAGAAGGCCACAATGGCCGCGGCGGCCAGCGCGATCAATAGTCCGGAGCCGGCGGCGGCAGCAGCCGGGGTGAACGCGGCAAACACTCCCGCACCGATCATCGAGCCCAGCCCGATCAAAACCGCGTCAAACGTTCCCAGCCGCCTGGCCAGGGTTGGGGGATTGCTCATGGGGGTTCCTCCTGGGCTCGCCCCAAGCCCACGTGCCCTTGAGGGGGCCTAAGAATTCCCCGTGACGGTCAGCACGATCAGGACGCAGTTGAGTCCCACGATGAGTACCGCGCTGGTCCATCCTGCGATTTTCAGGGCGGGAGAATCGGCGTGGATGCCCATGACCTCGCGTTTTCCGGTCAGCCTGATCAAGGGTATCAAAGCGAACGGGATGCCGAAGCTCAAGAGGACCTGGCTCGTGACCAACGCCAATGTGGGTTCGATTCCCGCTCCGAGGATGATCAAGGCTGGGACGAGCGTGATAACCCGGCGAAGCAGCAAGGGCACGCGGAACTTGAGCAGTCCGCCCATGATGGTCGCCCCGGCATAGCATCCCACGGAGGTCGAGGCCAGGCCGGAGGCGAGGAGGCCCACCCCGAAGGCGACTCCGATGACAGGGCCCAACGCGGAGGTGACGGCGGCGTGGGCCCCGGCGATGGTGTCGGTTCCCTCGACGCCGCGCAGGCTGGTGGCGGCCAGCAGGAGCATGGCGATGTTAACGATGCCTGCGAGGAGGAGGGCGCCGACGACATCCACCCGGGTTGTGCGGATGAGCTTGGTCCGTACAACAGGGTCTGCCGAGAAGCCGTGCCTGTCCCGCGCGAGGGCAGAGTGCAGGTAGATCGCATGTGGCATCACCGTGGCTCCCAGCATGCTGGCCGCGAGGAGGACGGTGTCAGGGCCTTCGAACCGCGGCACGAGGCCGGACAGGACGCCTCCGGCCTGCGGAGGGCTGACGAATAGCCCGGACACGAATCCGACGGCGATGACCGCGAGGAGCGCGATGATGGCGGATTCGAATGTCTTTTGGCCCCGCGATGATTGGAGTGTCAGGATCAGCATGGACGCGAACCCGATGATCACTCCGCCCAAGAGGAGCGGCACGCCGAATAGGAGGTTGAGCGCCACGGCGCCGCCAATGACCTCGGCCATGTCCGTGGCTCCTGCGACGAGTTCCGCCTGAGCCCAGAAGAGCCTGCGTTGGCGGGTTCCCAGCCTCTTGCCGAGGAGTTCGGGGAGGCTGTGGCCGGTGGCCAGGCCAAGCTTTGCCGATTGGTACTGCACGAGGACCGCCATGATGTTGGCGGCGACCAACACCCAGACGAGCAGGTATCCGTAGTTCGCGCCCGCCGTGAGGTTCGCTGCGACGTTTCCCGGATCAACATAGGCGATTGCCGCCACGAAAGCCGGACCGAGCAAGAGCAGCCTGGAACGCCACCGCGAAGTGGTTACAGGTGGCCGGGCGAGGGTGGAAGCCATGGTTTCCTCATCATCGGGGATACGGACACAATGAGGATACCGCAAATTTAGGCACACCGAAAAGTCATTTTTAGGCGCGCTGTATAAATGGCGGAACTGCCGCTCCTTCCTACGTCCGGTCCGGATTCACGCGTGGGTGGTTTCTTCCACCAGTGCAGTGGCGATACTGTCCGCATCATCAAGGGCCGCCAGATACCGTTCGGCATCCAAAGCAGCCGAGCAACCCGTGCCTGCCGCTGTGATGGCCTGCCGGTAGCGATGGTCCACGGCGTCGCCACAGGCGAAGACTCCCGCGAGGTTGGTCACCGTGGTGGGCGAGACCACCCTGATGTAGCCCTCATCGTCCAACTCCACTTGGCCCTCGACAAGGTCCGTGCGCGGGACATGTCCAATGGCCACGAAAATACCGGTGGCCGGATGCTCACGTGTTTCACCGGTCCGGGTATCCGTGATGGTGACCCCGCTGACCTTGGTGTCGCCGTGGATCGCGGTGATGGCCGAGTTCCAGGCAAAGTGGATCTTTGGATTGCCCTTGGCCCGCTGCGCCATGATCCGTGAGGCACGGAGCTGTTCGCGCCTGACGACCACTGTCACCGACGTGGCGAAGCGGGTGAGGAACATCGCTTCCTCCATGGCGGAGTCCCCGCCGCCCACCACAATGATGTCCTGCTCCCGGAAGAAAAAGCCGTCACACGTGGCGCACCAGGAGACGCCGTGCCCGCTGAGCTTTTTCTCCTCCGGCAAGCCGAGTTCCTTATAAGCGGAACCGGTCGCCAGGATCACGGCCGGTGCCTGATGGGTTTTGCCGCCCCCTGTGACCACGCTCTTAAGGTGGCCTGACAACCGGACCGTCGTGACGTCGTCGAACACTATCTTGGCGCCGAACCGTTCTGCCTGCTCCTGGAGGCCGTCCATGAGCTCCGGACCCTGGATACCCGCCGGGAACCCTGGAAAGTTCTCCACTTCGGTAGTGTTCATCAGGGCACCGCCGGCTGTCACCGATCCGGCGAGGACCAGCGGGCTCAAGCCCGCACGCGCGGCGTAAATTGCCGCCGTGTAGCCGGCAGGGCCGGATCCTATGATGATGAGCTGCTCGTTACTCATGGGACACTCCTGGCCGGGAACGGAAGTAGCGTTTCCACGGAGCATAGTGCCGGCGGAGCGGGCTGGACAATGGCCTAACGTTACGCCGCGGAGTGCGCGCGGGGTCTGGAACCTGTCCTTTACTCTTGGTGCGCCGTGACGACGTAATGCTCCACCCGGCGGTCCGGTACCAGCCAGATCAAGGCCACCACGGTGTAGGCGGCAACAGCCAGGAGCGGGTGCACGAAGCAGAGCCCCAGGCCCGCCAAATAGATGAAAGGCGAGGTCTTGCCCTTCCAGTCGCGTCCAATGGCCAGGGAGAGTGCGCCTTGCCGGCCCTGCTGGCGGATGAACCTCTGCTGCAGGACGAAGTAGGCAACCGCGGCGCACAGTAGGTTGAACCCATACGCCAGCACAGGGACTTCGACGAACCCTGTCTCATCCATCCAGCGCGTGCTGAACGGAAAGAGGGACAGCCAGAACAACAAATGCAGGTTGGCCCAGAGGATTCCGCCGTTGACGCGATCCGCCAGGTGGATCATGTGGTGGTGGTTGTTCCAGTAGATTCCCACGTAGACGAAGCTGAGCAGGTAGCTGAGGAATGTGGGCAGCACCTCAAGCAGGCCATGCCATGTGGGTTCCGGAGGCGTGCGAAGCTCCAGCACCATGATGGTGATGATGATGGCGAGGACGCCGTCGCTGAATGCCTCGAGCCGGTTCTTGTTCATCGGGTTGCCTCCATGAGCACATCATCGTTGGTGGCGCGTCACCTTCGCAAAGTGCACCTTCGCAAAACCCTCCGCAAAACCCTCCGCCAACGCAGAACGCCCCTGCGGCACGAAACCGCAGGGGCGTTCACTTACGCGAAGCGTCTGATCAGAGCAACTGATCAGGCGAATGTGGAGGTATCGATCACGAAGCGGTACCGCACGTCGGAGGCAAGGACGCGCTCGTAGGCGTCGTTGATCTTCTCGGCCGGAATGACCTCGACCTCTGCTCCCAGGCCGTGCTCGGCACAGAAGTCGAGCATTTCCTGGGTCTCCCTGATGCCGCCGATGGCGGATCCGGCGAAGGACCTGCGGCCCCCGATGAGCGCGAACGCGTTGACCGGCAGCGGTTCGGCCGGCGCTCCCACATTCACCAGGGCACCGTCGAGTTTCAGCAACTGAAGGTAGGAGCTGATGTCGATCGACGCGCTGACCGTGTTGATGATGAGGTCCAGCGAGCCTGCCAGCTTTTCGAAGGTAGCGGGATCGGACGTGGCGTAATAGTGGTTGGCGCCCAGGTTCAGGCCGTCTTCCATCTTCTTGAGCGACTGGGACAGGACGGTGACTTCAGCGCCCATCGCGTGCGCGAGCTTGACTGCCATGTGTCCCAGTCCGCCGAGCCCGACGACGGCAATCTTCTTCCCGGGTCCGGCACCCCAGTGCCGCAGCGGCGAATAGGTGGTGATTCCGGCGCACAGGAGCGGAGCAGCGACGTCGAGGTCGATCCCTTCTGGAATCCGCACCACAAAGTCCTCGGTGACCACGACGTGGGTCGAATAGCCGCCCTGCGTGATGGTCCCGTCGCGGTCGACGGCGCCGTAGGTACCGACGTTGCCTTTGAGGCAGTACTGCTCTTCGCCGGCGAGGCAGTTGGCGCACTCCCGGCATGAATTCACCATGCAGCCGACGCCTACGCGGTCGCCGACTTTGTGCCGGGTGACTTCCGAGCCGACTTCGGTGACGATGCCGGCGATTTCGTGGCCAGGTGCAAGCGGGTACGCCTGGGGTCCCCAGTCGCCGCGCACAGTGTGGATATCGGAATGGCAGATGCCCGCATACTTGATCTCGATCAGCACGTCGTGTGGGCCGACGTCGCGTCGCTCGATAGTTGTCGGAACGAGGTCTTCGCTCGCGGACGGGGCGGCGTATGCATTAACGCTAAGCATGTTTCTCCTGCTTGTGGACGGAGGATCGGTGTTCGCGGTGTCTTCCAGGGCGAGTGCGGCGCCATGCCGTTTGAGTCTGGGATGGCCCTTCGGCCCCGAACGACTCTATCCATCCAACAGGACTTTCCCGAACCGAGGGAGTCACTGCTGATAGGGGTACTGGGAGTGCCCCCTTTAATCGGCGTCAGAGCATGTTAATCGGGGTCACCGCGTGAGTTCGCGGTCGGCTTCGCTTGATGACTTCATGATCGGGTTTTTAACCATTTGTCCCTTGCCACGCACCATGCCCGGGCTTAATCTTCTTGGCATGCACCAACGGCTGGGGCGACGGCGCAAACCTTTCCGACGGACCGACAGGACGGTGCCTCCATGTGCGATATTCCGGGATTGATCAGCCGGCTCGAGGCCGAAGAACTCGCGCGATTACGTGAATCCGGCAGGGAACGATCCCTTGACTCCGACTTGATCGACGCGATCGATACGGCCGCTGGAGGTCCGGGAGAAGGCCGGGGCTACTACGTCGTCAGTGGCTCCCTCTATCCAGTCGAAGCCAGGGACTACCACCTCCGCGAGGATGTGGCCGAAGCCGTACTGCTGGCTACGGAGGATCCCGCGGACGCCCTCGCTTGAGCCTGCTTGTTCCGTGTGCGCCGGCCTGCTGCGGTGAAAACCACAGCAGGCCGGCGCGCTCTGTTTAATTCCTAGAGGCTCTGTTAACCCCTAAGCGCCCCTGTTTAATCCCTAGAGGGTTTTCAGCAGCCCCTGCATTTCGGCAATCTCCGCTTGTTGCGCGGACACGATGTCCTTGCCGAGCGCCAGGGCATCCGCGTTCGTGCCGCCCTTGATTTCCGCCTTGGCCATGGCGACTGCCCCTTCGTGATGGGCGATCATTTGGGTGAGGTACAGCTTCGCCGCCGCTGCACCTTGGGCGGCATCCAACGCTTTCATGTCGCTATCGCTCATCATCCCGTCCATGTCATGGCTTCCCGCCATCTCCGCCGGTTGGTTCCAGGCCTTCAGCCAACCCTGCATCTTTTCGATTTCCGGGCCCTGCGCGGCCTTGATTCTGTTAGCCAGTTCAGAGACTTGGAGCGGGATGTCTTTCTTTGCGAGAACCACGTCGCTCATGTGGACGGCCTGGGTATGGTGCGGGATCATCATTTGCGCGAAGGCGACGTCGGCCGCGTTGCGGTCAGTCGAAGCCGCCGGTCCTGAGGCGGTTGCGGAGGCAGTCGGGGATGCGGCTGCCGACGTGCCTTGGTGGTTCATACCGGACATGGCGCCTTCGTTGTTGCTGTCGCTACCGCTTGCACAACCGGCAAGTCCGATCGCGGCGGCAAGGGCAACGGCAGTGAAAGTCACGTTTTTCTTCATGTGTGTAGTCCTTCAATCATCAGCCGGCAGGTCGCGGCTGCATGGAGCGCGCATGGGCATGGGACGCTCACGGCAAAGCCCGCGAATGCGCGCGTGGTGGCGAAATCTGCTGCACCGGATCGGCAGGACCGGTGCGGGGAGCAATTTACGTGCGACTGATGCAGAGATCGCCCGGGGAAGGACTCTCCGGACGGTGCGGGTAACGCGAAATCCCGGCAGCCATCGAGCCTGCCGGTTCGGTCACGAAAGCAAGGACGCCCGGCAGGGGCGCGGCCAAAGTGGTATGGCTCGGCGCAGGAACGCAGGTGCCGGCGCCTGCTGACATAGCGGTGCACGTACCTGGACTTTCGCAGGAGTGACCGGCCATGGCGGTCTGTTCGTGGTGGTCGGCATGCGCGATGATGCCGTGCCCGGTGCCTACGGTATGGGTGCCGTGGCCGGGGGACAGGACGTGCATCCCCAGGATGCCGGCGACGACGGACAACAAAGTCGCGAACAGCCCCACGCGGCGAAGGAAGGCGGGAGAACGGCGCCGGCGGGGGTCGGTCATGGTCTTCCTCCTTCGCTCATGCTGTTCCCAAGGCTACTGGCTTTGGAGGTCCGCAAACGAAAGGAACGCCCCTCCTGGGGCATTCCTTTCATATTTCCTGCTTAGACCCTCTCGCGGGTCCGGTCGATAACAGGCTCGGGATCGTTCGTGAACTCACGGTGGCGGCGAGGGAAGGGCCAGAACGTAAAGTCCTTTACCTCCACCTTGGGCTCAGGGCGTTCCTCGGGTTCCGGCTTCGTTTCCGTCTTTGTTTCCCGCCGGTAATCCTTGTAGTACCCGTAGCACATCACAGACCTCCTTCCAGCGACTGCACATTAATCCTCCTCCCGATCCGTTACGCAGTCCATCGTCCTCTGCGTGTCCCGCGGCTAGGGAGAATGGAGGGGTGAACCCCACTGACACCACACGTGACGCCTGGCCCGGCTACCGACCTTTTGACCTTGAGTCGATCGGTGCCGGCCTGGTGTTTCGGGATTCGTTGGAGGTCCTCGCCGCAGCCCTCGCCGCTTCTCCGGGAGCCGCGGGCGCCGCCGTCGTGCAAGCTCCTCCGGGAACCGGCAAGACGACTCTTGTTCCGCCCCTCCTGGCGAATCTCGCGGCCCGCACTATTCCCGAAGGTGAGCTTCCGCGCGTTGTGGTGACGCAGCCGCGCAGGGTCGCCGCGCGATCGGCGGCGCGTCGGCTCGCGGCCCTCGACGGCGGAACCCTTGGCGGGCGCGTCGGCTATACCGTCCGGGGAGAACGGAAGGCGGGCACGGGGACGATTGTCGAGTTCGTCACTCCCGGAATCCTCCTTCGCCGCTTGCTCGACGACCCCGGCCTCGAAGGCACCCACGCGGTGATCCTGGACGAAGTCCACGAACGCGGGCTCGAAACAGACCTGCTGCTCGGAATGCTCATAGAGGTCCGCGAATTACGGAACGACCTCACCCTGGTGGCTATGTCCGCCACCCTTGACGCCCCGCGGTTCGCGGCCCTCATCGGCGGAGCTGACGGTGCAAGTGCAAGCCAGGGAGCAGCGTTCGACGGCGGGAATCCAGCCGCCGTCGTCGACTGTCCTTCCGCCCTCCACCCCTTGGAGGTGGACTGGGCACCGGCGGCCGTGCCGCGCGTGGACGGGCGCGGCGTCACGACGGCCTTCCTCGAGCACGTCGCAGACACAGCCGCGGCGGCGCATGCGGAAATGCTCACGGGCAATCCGGACATTGACGCCCTGGTGTTCGTGCCTGGTGCCCGGGAAGTATCCCTGACAGCTTCCCGTCTCCGCGGCAGGATCGACGCGGAAGTCCTCGAGCTCCACGGCCAGGCCAGCCCTGCGGAACAAGACAGGGCAGTGTCCGGCCGCGAGCCTGGCGGACCGCCCCGCATCATCGTGTCGACGGCGCTGGCGGAGTCCTCGCTCACCGTCCCCGGAGTACGGCTCGTCATCGACTCCGGGCTCTCCCGCGAGGTGCGGCGTGACGCTGGGCGGGGCATGTCGGGATTGGTGACCGTTTCGTGTTCCCGTGCATCTGCGGAGCAGCGCGCGGGACGCGCGGCGCGGCAAGGCCCGGGACGGGTGGTCCGCTGTTACGAGCAAAAGGCGTTCGCCGCTGCACCGGCACATCCCACACCGGAAATCGCGGTAGCCGACCTCACAAGCGCGGCACTCATCCTCGCGTGCTGGGGATCCCCGCGAGGGGCCGGCCTCGCACTGCCTGACGCGCCGCCCGCGGCAGCAATGGATGACGCCGTCGAAGTCCTCAGTGAACTGGGCGCGATCTCGGATGGCGGCCACGCGAGCGAACTGGGGAAGGCACTGGCGCGGATTCCCGCCGATCCGCGACTGGCCCGCGCAGTGCTGGACGGAGCCGGCGCCGTCGGTCTCCGGACGGCCGCCGAAGCCGTGGCCCTCGTCGCGGGGGACCAGCGGGCACCGGGAGCCGACCTCACCCGACTCCTGGCGGCGCTCCGCCCAGGCAAGGACCCCGCAAGCCGGCGCTGGTCAGAGGAGGCACGGCGCTTGGAGGGAATCGTACGGCAGGCCGGATCCGGCGTCGGGCGCTCCCTCGAAGCGACGGCGAAGGTACCGCATCCGGCGAGTCCGTCCGAATCCCTTGGTTACGTCGTCGCGCTTGCGTTCCCGGACCGTGTGGCAAGGCGTGTTCCCGGCGCGGGGCCGGAACGCTACCTTCTCAGTTCCGGGACGCGGGCGGGGCTCCCGTTCGGAAGCACGCTCAGCGGACACGAGTGGCTTGCGGTTGGGGAGGTATCGCGCTCGGACGGGCGCGACGCCGCAGGCACGGGCGCAGTGATCCGATCGGCAGCCCCGTTGGACCCGGAGTCCGCGGAAGCGGCCGCCAACCACCTCATCCGCGAATCGGTGGAGGCGGAGTTCCTCCAAGGCCGCGTCACGGCCCGCAAGGAACGCCGGCTCGGGGCGATCGTCTTGTCTTCGACGCCAGTGCGTGCGTCGGCCGAGGACGGGCGCAGGGCGGTAGCCCGCGGACTGGCTTCCGAAGGACTGGGGATGATCGGATGGTCGACGGCGGCGGACGGGTTGCGACGGCGGCTTGCCATCCTGCACAGGGAAATCGGCGATCCGTGGCCCGACGTCTCAGAAGCGGCGCTGCTGTCCAGCCTCGACACGTGGCTCGGTCCCGAAGTCGACGCCCTGGCGAGCGGAACTCCCGCGCGGGGCATCGACCTTGCCGAGCCGCTGCGCCGGCTGCTCCCGTGGCCCGAAGCCGCGAACCTCGGCGAGCTGGCCCCTGAGTCGCTTGAGGTGCCGAGCGGTTCGCGCGTGCGCATCGACTACCCGGACGCAGCGGACGACGGCGGGCGGCCGGTGGTCGCGGTGAAGCTGCAGGAGTGCTTCGGCTGGTCCGAAACCCCGCGGGTGGCGGGAGGGCGGGTGCCCGTCCTGTTCCACCTGCTTTCGCCCGCGCGCCGACCCTTGGCCGTGACGGACGACCTGGCGTCGTTCTGGTCCGGACCCTACGCCCAGGTCCGTGCGGAAATGCGGGGCCGGTACCCGAAACACCCTTGGCCCGAAGATCCCTGGACGGCGCCGGCAACGGCCAAGATTAAGCGGAAGATGTGATGCTGGCACGGATTCACAGGCTGTCCCTTTAGGATGCCACGGTGACGAATTTGGATCCGGGGCCAGCTGACCTTGCGGCAAACTGGTGGCACGCCGTAATCAGTGGCTTCAGCACTACGCAGCTTCCTCCCATCTCTACTCCTGTTGTCCTCGGCATACTCATTGCCGCGGTCCTGCTGAGCGGTCCGCGGCAGACGTGGCGATGGTTCGGCCTCTATGTGACGTTTATCCACGAGCTCGGGCACGCCTTCGCTGCGCTGATGACGGGAAGGGTGGTTCACGGACTGAGGATCGGGCTGGACCATTCAGGGCAGCTGCTTAGCAGCGGCCGCGGTAGGTTCGGCGCGATCTGGTCCGGGTTCTGGGGATATCCGAGTCCCGCGGTAGTCGGGCTGGCACTCATCTGGTCTGTCTCAGCCGGCCACTCCGGTGCTGCGATGTCTATCGGCGCGCTGGTGTTGCTGGTGGCACTGGTCTTCCTGAGGGGGTTCGCCGGCATCTTCGTGGCCGTTTGCTGCGCCGCGATTGCCCAGCTGCTTCTGGTCTTCGCAAACGCCGCCACGGTGAGCCACGTCGTGCTGGGCCTTGGAATGGCGCTGGAAGTCGGAGCGGTGCGGGACTGGTGCAAGGTGGCTGCCGTCCATACCCGGCGCCGCAACCGCCTGGCGTCGTCGGACGCATTCATCCTTTCCCGATCCACCGGCGTTCCGTCGTGGTTGTGGCTCTTTGGCTTCGCCACGGTCATCGCCACGAGCGCTGCCCTGTCTGTTCGCCTGGTGTGGAGCATGCTCATCTGAGCCTTGGTGTGCACCGAACCACGCACCCTGGCCGGGTCCCTGGTTTCTGTCGAGTCTGCCTTGACCCCTTGCCGTCCGTCGCCCCAGGGTGTGGAATCGGTTGCAAAGCGACTCCAGGAGGTGCTCATGTCGGTGAAGGGGCCGAACAGGGTCAATCCCGACCTTCGACGTGCGGACGCATCGGCGGCATCTGCCGATCGGCCGGAGAATATCCGCAACGTAGTGCTGATCGGACGTTCGGGTGCCGGGAAGACCATGCTGCTCGAATCGCTCCTGTATGCCACCGGCGTCGTATCCCGCATGGGATCGATCGTGGAAGGCACCACAGTGGGCGATTCGGAGGCGACCGCAGTCCACCAGCAGCGCTCCACGGGGTTGTCCGCAGCGCCCCTGGTTTTCGACGACATCAAAGTGAACCTCCTGGACACGCCTGGCTACGCGGATTTCATGGGCGAACTGCGTGCTGGACTGAGGGCGGCGGATGCGGCGCTGTTTGTGGTTTCCGCTGTTGACGGCGTCGACGCCGGGACGATCGCTTTGTGGGGCGAATGCGAACGGGTCGGCATGCCGAGGGCCGTTGTGATCAGCCGCCTGGACCATCCCCGGGCGGACTTCGATGCCGTCCTGGCCGAGTGCCGGCACTCTTTCGGCGACTCCGTCCTCCCTCTCTACTTGCCGGTTCGTGCCGGGGGCAGTGTCACGGGATTGCTCGGTTTGCTGTCCGGATCCGTTTCGGAATATTCGGCGGGCGAGCCACGTCCCTCGACCCGCCCGGCGGAGGCCGCCGAACTAGCTTCGTCCGAGCAGCAACGCGGCGAGCTCATCGAAGGTATCATCTCCGAGAGCGAAGACGAGACCCTGATGGACCGTTACCTCGAAGGCGAGGACGTCTCCGTGGATACCCTCATCGAGGACCTGGAAACGGCTATCGTCCGCGGTACGTTCTTCCCGGTCATCGCCGCATCCTCCACTACAGGGCTTGGCACCGCCGAACTGCTTGAAGTCCTGACCCGCGCCTTCCCTTCGCCGGCGGAGCGGAGCCTTCCACCTGCCACCGACCTCACCGGCAACCCCGTCGCACCCCTAACGTGCGATCCCGACGGTCCGATCGCCGGAGAGGTAGTCCGGACCACCGTTGACTCCTTCCTAGGCCGAGTCTGCTTGGTCCGCCTGTTCTCCGGGACGCTCCGCGAGGACTCGGCCGTCCACGTGGGCGGCCATGGATTGGCGGATCGCGGACACCCGGACCACGACAGCGATGAGCGGATCACGCATCTCTATTCGCCCTTGGGAGCCAACCTCCGCCCGGTGCCGTTTGCCGTGGCGGGAGACATCTGCGCGCTGGCCAAAGTGGCGAGTGCCGAAACGGGCGATACTGTCTCGGCACGCGAGGCCCCCTTGCTGGTGGAAACCTGGGACATGCCCGAGCCATTGATGCCCGTGGCGGTCGAGGCCGCTTCGCACGGCGACGAGGACGCCCTGTCCAAGAGCCTCGCCAAAGTCGCCGCCGGCGATCCGACGCTCCGGGTGGAACGCAACGCGGAGACCCACCAATTGGTCCTGTGGTGCATGGGGGAGGCGCACTCGGAGGCAGTCCTGGACCGCCTGCGTGAGCAAGGCGTGAAACTCCAGACGGTCGACGTCGTCACACCCCTCAGGGAGACCTTCGCCGCCCAAGCAGCCGGCCACGGGCGCTACGTCAAGCAATCAGGCGGCCATGGCCAATACGCCATTTGCGATATCGAAGTGGAGCCGCTTGAACGTGGGGCCGGTTTCGAGTTCGTCGACAAGATCGTCGGCGGAGTCATCCCCGGCACGTACGTCGTCTCCGTCGAAAAAGGCGTCCGTTCCCAGATGAACAAGGGAGTCCGGGCAGGCTTCCCCGTGGTGGACATCAGGGTGACCTTGGTGGGCGGCAAGACGCACAGCGTGGATTCTTCGGATGCCGCATTCCAGGCCGCCGGAGCGCTGGCGCTCCGCGAAGCCGCTGCTGCGAGCAACATCCAACTTCTCGAACCAATATCCGCCGTCACCGTACTCGTCGCCGACGACCACGTGGGGGCCGTCATGAGCGACCTTTCCTCCCGCCGCGGCAAGGTGACGGGAACGACGTCGGTGGGCGGGGAAAACACGGAAATCAGCGCCGAAGTGCCGGAACAGGAGTTACTGAGGTATGCGATCGTGCTGCGGGGATTGACCGCCGGCGGCGGCCGTTTCCGGCGGGAGTACTTGAGGCACGAACCACTCCCGCCGGGCATTGCGGTCGCTGCAGCGAGGGCGTGACGCTAGCTGTTCGCGCGGAGGAACGCCGACACTTCAGGGGCCAACGAAGCCCCCACTGATCCGGCGCCCTCCTTGACTCCCTTGCGGGCAAAGGAATGGTCGCCGCCTTCCCGCCAGCCGATGGTGGCCGAAGGCCCGATCCGGGCAATGACGCCTTCCAGCAGTTCCGGCGTTGCGAAAGTGTCCCGGGTTCCTTGCAGGAAGAGCATGGGAAGCGTGAGCCCGTAGAGATGCTCGTCGCGGAGCTTGTCCGGCTTCCCTGGCGGATGCAGGGGATATCCGAGGTAGACGAGTCCGGCGGCCGGCATTCCCTCAGCTACCGCCATGGATGCCATCCTGCCCCCGAAGGACTTGCCCGCAGCCCAAAGTGGCTCTCCGTCGGAACGTGCTGCCGCCTCATTCATGACCGCTTTCCAGGCGGCGATCGCCGCGGGCGGCCGGTCGGGGAACTTTCTGCCGGCTTCACGGTAGGGGAAGTTGAAGCGCAAGGTGGCTACGCCGTCGTCGTTCAACGCCTGGGCGAGGCCGCCGAGGAAGGGGTGCTCCATGCCCGCGCCGGCACCGTGCGCAAGCACGAGGGTAGCGAACGGCCTTTCCGGCCGGGCGTAGATGGCGGAGATCTGCGTCCCGTCCACATCAATGGCGATACGGGATTCTTCGGGCCGCACGGTCACTCGAATCGCGAGGGGTCGCCGGTCCCGCGCCGCACCACTTCCGGCGTGCCGCTGGAAAAGTCCACCACGGTAGTGGGTTCCGCGCCGGTGTCGCCCGAATCGATCACGGCATCCACCACGTTGTCCAGGCGCTCCTTGATTTCCCAACCTTGGGTCAACGGTTCTTCCTCGTCGGGCAGGAGCAATGTGCTGGAGAGAAGCGGCTCACCTAGCTCGGCCAGGAGGGCGTGGACGACGTTGTGGTCCGGAATCCGGACGCCCACCGTCTTCTTCTTCGGATGCAGGAGGCGGCGCGGAACTTCCTTGGTGGCGGGCAGGATGAAGGTGTAGCTACCGGGAGTGACGGCCTTGATGCTCCGGAAGACGTCGTTGTCGATCATCACGAATTGCCCCAGCTGGGCGAAATCCTTGCAGACCAATGTGAAGTGGTGCTTGTCGTCGAGTCGCCGGATGGAGCGGATGCGGTCCAAGGCCTCCTTGTTGCCCAACTGTGCGCCGAGTGCGTAGCAGGAATCGGTGGGGTACGCGATCAGCCCGCCGGACCGCACGATGTTGACTACTTGGGCAATGGCCCGCGGTTGGGGGTCCTCGGGGTGGACATCAAAGAATCTCGCCATCCCTCGAGCTTACGGCAGCCTGCTGTTCAGGACAGGACATCCTTGCCCGTGAACTTGCCGAAAGCCACGGCGCCACCTGCCAGGATGTACCCCGCTTGCAGGATGGCATTGTTGCCGAAGTCGGCCCAGGAAATCGGCTGGCGCAACAGATCGGCGAAATTGAGCCAGTAATGGCTGAACAGCCACGGATGCAGCCAGTCCAGTTGCGGGAGATTGTCCATGACTTGGGACGCCACAGACAATACGATAGTGGCCGCCATGGCTCCGACCGGCACGTCCGTGAACGTGGAAATGGCGAGCCCCACGGCCGACAGCCCCAAGAGGGACACCGTGACGTACGCGGCGATCAGCAGCAACCGCACCACGGATTCGCCGACGTCGATAGTGTCCCCGGACAGCAGCGTCGCCGGGCCTATGGGAAAGAGCACGACGCCGGCCAGCGCACCGGCGGCGGCCACGGTCAGGGTCGCTGCCAAGCAAAATGCGGCCGCGGCCGCGTACTTGACGAGCAGCAAGCGGACCCGGCCGGCAGGCGCCGCGAGCAGGTACCTGAGCGTGCCGAGGTTCGCCTCGCCGGCGATCGTGTCTCCCGCCACGACGCCGATGGTCAGCGGCAGGAAAAGGGGTACGGAAACCACCATCGCAGTCACGCCGACGAAGAGCCCGTTCTGGGTGATGCGGTCCAGGAAGGGCGGGCCGCGGCCCGGGGCTACCGGATGGGAACTGAGCTTGACCGCCGCGGCAATGAGGAGCGGGATCGCGGCGAGTGCCAGCAACAGGGCCCACGTCCGCAGCCGTCCGAACAACACCGCGAGCTCCGAGGCCAGGAGTGCCCACGGGCTCGTCGGTCGCGGTGCCGTCAGCCGCGGGATCGTTACTGGGGGATTGGCTTCAGCCGGCAACATCAAAGCCTTCTCCTGTCAAAGAGACGAAGCGCTCTTCCAATGAGGCGTTTTCGACGCCGAAACCCCTGACCCGCACGCCCCCGGCCACGAGTGCCGCCACCACGGTTTCTGGAGCCAGTTGCAAGCTGGACGGTCCGGTGCTGACCAGGTTTAGGCCATCGGAGCCGGGGCCTGTCGTCGAAAGTTCGGACTGCAGGCCCAGCCCGGCCAGGACGCGGATCGCCGTTTCGATGTCCGGCGTCTGCAGCCGGATCGTCGCCGTCCCGTCCGCCCGAAGTTCGCGCAGCGTGCCTTGTGCCACGAGCCTGCCGGTGCTCATCACCCCCACATGGGTGCACATTTGCTCCACCTCGGCCAGCAGATGGCTGGACACGAAAACGGTGGTTCCTCCGGCAGCCAGGGACCGCACGAGGCTTCGCACTTCCCGCGTGCCCTGGGGGTCGAGTCCATTGGTGGGTTCATCCAGCACGAGGAGTTCCCTCGGCCGCATCAGGGCATGGGCAATCCCCAGCCGCTGTTTCATGCCGAGCGAGTACGCGCGGACCTTTTTGTCCGCGGCGTGGGTCAGGCCCACTCTCTCCAGCGCTTCGTCGATACGTGCCGCCCTGGATTTCGCCGGGGCGTGGGGATCAGCGCTGTCCAACCGCCGCAGGTTCGCGGCGCCGGAAAGAAAAGGGTAGAACGCTGGTCCTTCCACCAAGGCGCCCACGCGGGGCAGGACGGCGGAGAGCTGGCCGGGCACGTCCCCGCCGAGCACCCGGATGCTGCCCGTCGTCGCGCCCGCCAGCCCTAGCAGGAGGCGGATGGTGGTTGTCTTGCCGGACCCGTTCGGTCCGAGGAAGCCAAAGACGGAGCCACGCGGCACGGCGAGGTGGACGTCGTCGACTGCGGCTCGGTGGCCGAAGCGCTTGCTCAGGTTACGGGTTTCTATCGCCAGTTCAGCCGGCAGGGTAGCTTCCGTCATTTCGCGGCGGCCACAGCCTGCAGCCGCTCAAGTGGCACCATCCCCGCGAAAACGCGGCCGTCGTCGAGCATGAGAACCGTCACCAAACTGGTGGTCAGTGCGCGACCGCCCGGAACGGCTTGCGTCAGCTGGGACAGCAACGGTGCGGTCCTGGCCTGGCTAGGCATCGCTCCCGCCGGGAATGCCATGACGGCGTCCCATCCGCTGCCTGTGATCGTCGGATGGACCGGGAGGGCCTTACCGGACGCGCCCGGCACCATTGGCATCGCTTTTTGCGCGGGAACCGCTGGAAGCGACTTTTGCTCGACGGCGGCACCGGGAGGCGGCGTGAACGCGAACAGCCCGACGTCAGGCGCCGACAGGTTCACCTCCGTGAACGCGAGCGAGAACGCCGAAGCGGCCTGGCCGCGTGCCCGGACGTCCACGCTCAGGGGGAGTCCTGTCGCGGAGTCGACGGCGATCGTCACCGACTCCACGAGCGTTCCGTTGCTCTTCGGGGCGATGACGAGCGGATACGCGGTGCGCCCGGCCACCATGGTTCCATCGCCCACAGTCACATCGGTGCTGGGTTCGACGGCGGCGAGGAAGCGCTGCGCAAGGGCCTCGGGAGTGGTCATTCCCGGTGTTGCCGGAGCGGACGGAAGCGTCCTTTCCGCGGACTGCCGGGCCGGAAGCGTCACGTGGGCCGCGCTGTTGTCAGCCGAGTTGTATAGCCAGACGTCGTTCCCGTTGCGGACCAGGTCACGTTCCGCTAGGAGGTCCATGACCTGGAACCGGGCTTTCGAGGGCCCGTCCATGTAGACGCGGGCAGTGTGCGAACCAGTCAATAGCTCGAGCGTGGAGGCTGGACCCTGCGTGGCGGCCGGTCCCGTGGTTGGGAGGCTCGGAAGACCGAGGTCGGAAGTCTGCTGGAGCGTGCCGGACAAGGCCTGCACATTGGCGTGGCCCATCATGGCGATGACATCCGCCGGTGACTTGTGCGGCAGGCTCGTCGCTGCACCCGCCTGGTAGGAACCAGCCAACGCCGCGGCCGTAAAGGCAACGGGAACCAGCGCCGCCGGCAACCAACGCATCCACGCACGTTTCATGGCAACCTCGCAAACCAACCGCCGTCGGGAAGCTTACGAATCCAGACTACTCCTGGTCTCCCGGGGCATCACGTACTAGTTGCCCGCTACCGAGCGGACAAATTCCTTGCTTGGCTGCGAGGATGAGGAAACGATCCGTCGGAAGACACTGGTCCCTTCCGCGCCGGGCCAGTCCGTCGGGAGGAACTCCGGCGGCAAACCGGGATCAAGATACGGAATGGTCCGCCAGTGGTCGATGCACCGCACGAACGTGGCGAAGGTTTCGGCGGAGACTTCGACCGAAGCATCCTGGTTGGACGCAAACCCGCCGTATTGGCGGATGAAATCGCGATGCAGTTCCGCCACGGCGTCAAGGTCCCACCAAGCGGCCGCGGCCTCGCGCAGGCTGCCTCCGACCTGCGGAGTGTCCGCGGTAAACATGGTGGCCATGCCGCGCAAACCGAGGTCTTCGAGGATCTCTTCAACCTCGTCCCGCAGGAAGTCCGGGCTGATCCACAGTCCTGCCGCGACCATCCCGCACCCGACCCAATGCAGCCTGCGGCGCAACTGGTGCCGCTTTTCCCGTTCCTTCTCCGGTATGGAAAACGAGACAAGGCACCAGCGGTCGCCCGCGGACATCAAGCGCGGATTGAAGATACGGCGGTCGCCGCGGGCGAGCATGGCGGCGGCGCCGTCCGTGAGCACGAAGCCGGCCGTGCCCTGGCGCACCTGCGGGACGACCACGCCCTTCTTCTTCAGCCGCGACAATGCAGTCCGCGTGATTGCCGGGGCGACGCCGAGCGCCTCCATGAGGACGACGAGGTGCTTCGTGGGCATCCATCCGCCGGCGTCACGCAGGTACAGGCCGATTACCGTCCGGAGCAACGATGTGGTGCTCCCCGGACGGGAGTCCATGTCATCGAGGACGGCACTCACAAGAGTTCGGCGAGGGCATCGCGGATGGCGGTCATGCCCAGTTCGAGTTCACCGTATCCCGTGCTCAGCGGCGACAGCCCGATCCGCAGGCCGTGCGGCGGACGGAAGTCCGGAATGACGCCACGTTCCCAAAGAACCGTGGTGACTTGGCCGAACAAGGGATGGTCAACCGTGATGTGGGAGCCGCGTTCTGCCGGGTCACGCGGGCTCGCGATTTCGACGCCCAGCGGGACCAGCAGCTCATCCGCCAGGGAGATCGCGTGTTCGGTGAGTCTGATGGATTTCTCCCGCACTGCCTCCATGCCTACGGACGCGATCAATTCCACCATGTCCTTGAGCGGTTGCATCGCCAGTACCGGCGGCGTTCCCGTGATGAAGCTCCGGATACCCGTGGCCGGTTTGTAGCTTTCCGTCATGCCGAAGGGGTTGTCCGCCCCCATCCAGCCCCAGATAGGCTGCCGCAGACGGCCCTGCTGCGAGGCATTCACGTAGGCAAAGGCCGGCGAGCCCGGGCCGCCGTTGAGGTATTTGTAGGTGCAACCCACTGCGAGGTCCACGCCCCACTCGTCCAGCTCCAGGGGCACTGAGCCCACGGAGTGGCAGAGGTCCCAGAGCATGAGCGCGCCCGCGTCCTTGACCATCGCCGTGATCGCCCTTGCGTCCGCGAGGAAGCCCGAGCGGTACGCAACATGGCTGAGCACGACGACGGCGGTGCGTTCGCCGACGAGTCCCTCCAGGTCGCCGGTGCGGACTCCGCTGGCAGGATTGGCGGAGACCCACACGATGGACGCGCCTTTTTCGGCGGCGATACCTTCGATGATGAAGCGGTCGGTGGGGAAGTTGTCCCGGTCCACGACGATTTCGTCGCGGCCTGGTTGTGCGTCGACTGCGGCGCGGATGAGCTTGTAGAGCATCACGGAGGTTGAGTCGCCCACCGTGACTTGGCCCGCTGCCGCCCCCAGGGTGACCTCGCCGATGCGGTCTCCGACCACGGTGGGTTCGTCCATCCATTGTTCGTCCCAGCCGCGGATCAGCCGGCTTCCCCAGGCGTCCTGCACAAAGGAGGCGAGGTTCGAGGCTGTGGCCTTGAGGGGGCGGCCAAGCGAATTGCCGTCCAGGTACGCCGCCAGTTCCCCTTCGTCAGGAGAGTAGAAAGCCGCTCGCTGCGCGGCGAGGGGATCTGCGGCGTCGAGTTCGGCGGACGTCGGGGAAGTGCCGGAACCCGGAGTGTGGTTTTCCATACTTCAAAGATATCACTTTCATGACGAACGTCAAGATTTTGAATTGCATGAGCCCGGCGTGCTGTATTTCCGCGCCCGAAAGCGGAGTTTTAAGTTGCCTAAGTGAACCGCCGGTGTTGCCAAAACGTTGTAATCTCAAAAAGGGGGTGCGGTCTTCAGGAGGCACCATGTACCAACAGGCAGTCGGGGTCCGGGCCCGCCCGGATTCGGCAACATCCCCGACTTTGGACCCGCTTCGTCCGCCTACAAATCTTCGAGCCGAGGATCTCATCGTCCAGAAATACGGTGGCTCATCGGTCGCTGACGTTGCCGCCATAAAGCGTGTTGCCCGGAGGATCTCCGACACACGCAGGGTCGGGCATCCGTTGGTGGTGGTGGTATCGGCCATGGGTGATACCACCGACGAATTGCTCCACCTCGCCGCAGCCCTCAGTTCCCGGCCGCCTGGCGACGAACTTGACGAGTTGCTGACCACCGGTGAACGGATTTCCGTCACGCTGCTGGCGATTGCGCTGGCAGACCTGGGGGTTCCCTCCCGGACATTCAGCGGCAAGAAGGCGGGGCTCATCACCGACGGCATCCACGGCAGGGCGCACATTGTCGCAGTGGATCCGCATCGCATACGCGCCTGCCTGAACCGCGAAGAAGTGGCTATCGTCGCCGGTTTCCAAGGCAAGGGCCGTAAGAGCAAAGGGGTGACAACCCTGGGCAGGGGCGGTTCAGACCTCACGGCGATCGCTCTGGCCGCCGCATTGCGTGCCGGCATATGCGAGATTTACACCGACGTGGAGGGCGTCTTCACCGCGGACCCGCGGATCGTTCCAATGGCGCGGAAAATCGACGTCATCTCCACCGAGGAAATGCTGGAACTAGCAGCGTGCGGTTCCAGAATCCTGAACCCCAGGTGCGTCGAATATGCCCGCCGTTTCGACGTCCCCATCCATGTACGCTCTTCCTTCAACGGCTCGGCGGGTACGTTGGTCCTCCCGGCACCCAATCACGGGTCGCACTGGAACAAGGCGGCGTCCGTTGAGCAGCCTGTTGTATCGGCGGTCCTCGGTGACACGTCGATGGGGAAATTGACGGTGGTGGGAGTGACGGATGAAGTGGGAAGATCCGCCGGAATCTTCGAAGTAATAGCCGATGAAGAGGCCAACGTCGACATGATCGCGCAAAACGTCCCGTCCGGGAACGGAGCCACGAGCGACCTCTCGCTGTTGGTCCATCGCCGGGACGGGTACCGCCTACGCGCCGCATTGTCAGCGGCCCAGGCCCCCATCGGCTTCGAGGACCTTCAATACGACGCCGGCATCGCAAGGCTTTCGTTGGTGGGGCTGGGGATGCGTGCCGGAGGAAAGGTGGTATCCCGGCTCTTCAGGTCCCTTGCAGCCGCAGGAATCGACGTCGAACTGATATCGGCCTCGGACATCCGGATAGATGTAGCCATCCGGGCGGAGGTCCTTGAGGACGCCCGGAATGCTGTGCTTCGGTCCTTCGGGTTGGACGACCGGAAAGTGGAGGCCACGCCAGCGCCTTAGCGGGGCCAATGCGTCCCCGGTTCTTCCCGCAGCTGGACACCTGAGCCCGGAAGGGCCACGTAATCCGACCCGCTTCTGCGGATCCGTGAGATAAGGACAAATCGCCATGAACGTTCTCCCGCAGCCGGCTACGTTTAGCGCGGCCCACGTGACCGGACCCCTGCCGGGACCCAGGTCCGCCGAACTGCTGGCACGCCAGGAACGCGATGAATCCAACGCCCGTACATACCCGCGGCACTTGCCCATAGCCATTGCCGAGGGCGCGGGTGCGTTCGTCCGGGACGTCGATGACAATGTGTTCATTGATTTCCTGGCAGGCGCAGGGGTTTTGACCTTGGGCCACAGCCATCCGGAGTTGACTGACGTTGTGGCAGGCCAAGCGGGCACGCTAACCCATGGACTTGACCTGCCAACGCCAGCCAAGGACGCGTTCATGACGGCCCAACTGTCCATGCTTCCCCCGGGGCTCGCGAACCGGATGAAGATGCACTTTTGCGGACCGACCGGTGCAAACGCAGTCGATGCGGCCATCAAACTATGCAAGACGGCAACGGGACGGGGTGACATAGTTTCCTTCCAGGGCGGATTCCATGGGAGCAGCGCGGCCGGCATGGCTTTGTCGGGACTCCTCGAGCAGAAAGAACCGGTCGCGAACGGGTTGCCAGGCGTTCACTTCTTTCCTTATTCCTACTGTTCGCGGTGTCCGGTTGGCCTTCGGCCCGAAACCTGTTCGACCAACTGCGTCCAGTTCTTCGAAAATTCGCTCAAGGACCCGCTCGGGGGGATTCCGCGCCCGGCGGCCGTCATCATGGAGATGATCCAGGGAGAAGGCGGCGTGGTCCGCGCGACCCCGGAATTCGTGCGGACAGTGCGGCGGGTAACCCGTGAACTCGACATACCGTTGATTGTCGATGAGATCCAAACCGGAGGCGGCCGCACAGGGACCTGGTTTGCATTTGAGCAGTTCGGGATCGAGCCGGATGTCATCATCGCGTCGAAAGCCCTGAGCGGGTTCGGCCTCCCGGTTGCCGTGATTATGTACGACAGGAAGCTTGACCGGTGGCTCCCCGGCGCCCACACCGGCACGTTCCGCGGCAACCAGCTTGCTTTCGCTGCGGGAGCCGCGGCAGTGGAGATTATTCGGCGCGATAACGTCTTGGAAAACGTCCGTCGGCGTGGAACGCAGATCGGCCTCCTTCTCGAGCCGTTGGCCAGCAATCCCTGGGTGCGCGAAGTGCGGGGCTGGGGCCTCATGTGGGGAATCGAGCTGGCCGATCCGGAGACAGGCCGCCCCGCCGGACACATGGCGCGGGCTGTGCAAAGGAGGGCCCTGCAGCATGGCCTGATCCTCGAATGCGGTGGGCGGGACGATTGCGTCGTCAGGCTCCTTCCTCCCCTGATCATCACGGAAGAGACCACCGACGAAGCGTGCAAGCTGCTGCTGGCCGCCTTCGCCGAAGAGACTGCCGCCGCAAAGGGTCGCGCCACCGCAGGGATCCCGGGCGATGCGCCACGGTAGAGTCCCGGACCGTTCCCCGGTCCTTGCCAGTGCCCTTCGTGACAAGAGCATCCGGTGGAGTCCCGGCGAGCGGCTGGAACAGCTCTTCGAGGCACGATGCGACCAATTACAGACCGAAGGACGTGGCCACCATCCAGCCGTTGAGACGCCGGACGGCGCGATAAGCTATCCGGAACTGGACGCCCGGGCGAACATGCTCGCCCGTTACCTTATGGCCCGCGGAGTGCGCCAAGGCGATCGGATCGCGCTGTTCTTCGATGAGGCCGTGCGGTCATACGTCAGCATGCTTGCAGTCCTCAAGGCGCATGCCGTCTATGTACCCATCGACACGGCTTTCCCCTCCGAAAGAATCTCCTTTATTCTCGCCGACGCCGAGGTAACCGTCGTACTGACCTCGTCCCACTTGGCGGAGCGCCTGCCGCAGGAAGGTGCGGCACACGTCATCTGCGTCAACGAAGAGGACCCTCGCATCGCGGCGTTTGATCCAGGGCGGGTGGACTGGGCGGGGCCGGAGAACGCGGATGATGGCCTCGCCTATATTATCTACACCTCGGGATCCACCGGATTGCCCAAGGGCGTGGCCATAGCCCATGCCAGCATCTGTCACTTCGTCCGGGTTGCTGCCGATGTCTACGGATACGAATTCCACGACCGCGTGTACCAGGGCATGACCGTGGCTTTCGACTTCTCCGTCGAGGAAATCTGGGTACCGTGGAAAGTCGGAGCAACGTTGGTGCCTCGACCGGCCGGGAACAACCTCCTCGGGCCGGACCTGGCAGAGTTCATCGGAACCCGGAACATCACTGCGCTGTGCTGCGTACCGACGTTGCTCGCCACGCTCGACGACGACCTTCCCGGACTGCGCTTCCTGCTCGTTTCGGGGGAGGCCTGCCCGCCCGACCTCATCGCGCGTTGGCATAGACCCGGCCGTCGGTTCCTCAATGTCTACGGACCCACCGAGGCCACCGTGACAGCTACCTGGGGAGTGGCGGACCCGCGCCGGCCCGTCACCCTTGGGACCCCGCTTCCCGGCTATTCGGCGGTGATCCTGGACCCCGAGACTGATCGCGCCCTGCCTTACGGCGAGCTGGGCGAAATCGGCTTGGCCGGCATCGGCCTCGCCCGCGGCTACATCAACCGCCCCGAGCTAACGGAGAAGTCATTCATTGGGGACTTCCTCGGCCTTGAGGGAAATCCTTCGCACCGCATCTACCGCACCGGCGACCTCGGTCGGTTCAACGACAATGGGGAAATCGAATACCACGGCCGGACAGACACTCAAGTGAAACTTCGCGGATACCGGATCGAGCTGGCCGAGATCGAAAACGTACTACTGGAGCTGCCAGGGATTGCGTTGGCTGTAGTGAAGACCTGGGAGCCCGAACCGGGTACAACGGAACTTGCCGCGTACTACACGGTGCGCCAGGACGGGATCGTGCTGGAAACGGGTGACATCCTCGCTTGGCTGCGGCGGCGCCTTCCCGGATTCATGGTGCCGGGCTATTTCCAGTTGCTGGGGGCCATGCCCATGCTGGCAAGCGGCAAGGCGGACCGCAAGAGCCTTCCGAATCCCATCGGTCCGCGCGCAATCAGTGCGGACTTTGCCGATACCAAGCCTGCATCACCCACGGAACGGATACTCGCCACTGCATTGGCGGCGGCACTAAAGCTCGAGAGAGTGTCCACTTCGGCAAACTTCTTCAACGATCTCGGGGCAAATTCCTTACTGATGGCTCATTTTTGCGCCAACGTCCGGCGTGAATCCAATTCGCCGTCGGTCTCGATGAGTGATGTCTATGCGAACCCGACCATCACTGCCTTGGCGTCGGCCCTGGACGCCGCCAGCAACGCCGACCTTTCCGCCGACCGTGCAGGACACACGGAAATCGCGGTCGCCGAACCATTCCTGACGGTCGGGAACTTTCCGTACTTCCTGTGTGGTGCATTGCAGGCGGTGGCAGCCCTGGCGTACGCCTACGTATTGATGGTCATCCCGCTTGCCGGTGAACAATGGGTTGTGCAGTCTGCGCAGCCCGGCGACGCCGTGGCGCGTGCCGTCGTCGTCGGCACCGCGACCTTCCTGATGATGACCTCAATGCCGGTCTTGCTCAAATGGGTACTTGTCGGCCGGTGGAAGACCCGGGAATTTCCGGTCTGGTCCCTGGCCTACGTCAGATTCTGGTTCGTCAAAACGTTGATCACCACCAGTCCGATTCGAATGTTCGTCGGGACGCCGGTCTTTCCCCTCTACCTCAAGGCCTTGGGCGGGAAGATCGGCCCGCGCGTCACGTTCCTCTCTTCCAGGATCCCAATCTGCACCGACCTATTGACGATTGGCGCGGATACCGTCATTCGGAGGAACTCCAGCTTGAACTGCTACCGCGCCATCGGAGGCAGGATCCAGACCGGTCCCGTCACCTTGGGGCGAAATGTCCTGATTGGTGAAATGACCACGTTGGACATCGACACCGCAATGGGCGATGCTGCCCAGTTGGGTCACAGCTCATCGTTGCATCGCTTCCAAACGGTTCCCGAAGGCGCCGCGTGGAACGGCTCGCCGGCGCAGCCCACGGGCACGAACTACCGCCAAGTTGGAGAGGCTGACTGCGGAATTCTTCGCCGGGCCGGTTTCGGTTTCTGGACCATCGTGACCCATGCAGTGATCGCGTCTTCCCTCGGGCTTGGAGCCATAGACGCCGTGCTCACGCTACTTCCCATGAGCGAGTCCGATCTTTCACAGGCCGGATTTTGGCTGGCGCTCCTGCTTCTTTCCACCGTCCTCCTCTTCGGGAGTATCCTTGCCGCTTTCCTGTCCGCAGTGACTTTGCCCAGGCTGCTTGCGCCGATCCTCACGCCGGGCACGGAGTACCCCCTTTATAGCCTTCGTTACGCGATCGTGCGGACCAGCCAGCGGCTTACCAACCTCAAGGTCCTGCTCCGGCTCACCGGAGACAGTTCCCTCATTGCGCATTACTTGAACGTGTTGGGCTACGAGCAGCCGGACATGGTGCAGACGGGATCCAATTTCGGTGTCGGGCTCAGGCATGACAGTCCCGTTCAGACTACGGTCGGCAGCGGCACTATGGTCTCGGACGGCCTGTCCATCATTAATATCGACTACTCGAGCACCGCATTTCGCCTCTCCCCGGCAGTTATCGGGGCCAGGAGCTTCTTCGGAAACAACATTGCCTATCCGGCCGGAGCCAGGATGGCGGACAACTGCCTCCTGGGCACCAAGACCATGGTGCCGTTGGATGGACCGATTCGCCGAGGAGTGGGGCTGCTTGGCTCACCACCATTTGAAATACCGCGCACTGTGGAGCGCGACAGTGCTTTCGATCGGTTCAGGACGGAGGCGGAATTGCGGCGCCGCCTTCCGGCCAAGAACCGCCATAACGCCGTGACTGTGCTGCTCTACTTGCTGGCACGGTGGACAGAACTGTCAGCGATTCTCTTGGTTGCTTGGGCAACGGAGGCGCTCCTCCCGGGCGCGGGAGTCCTCGGAACCCTCGCAGCGCTGGCTGGCACGGGAGCTGTGGTTATCGTCACCGTCACGCTCACCGTTTTCGCGGAAAAGGCCTCCCTGCGCTTCTCCAGGCTGACTCCGTTCATGTGCTCAATCTATGAACGGCCCTTCTGGCGGCATGAGCGCTACTGGAAGCTCACGGCAGGCGGCATCGTCCAGGCGTTCAACGGCACGCCGTTCAAACCGGTGGTCTGGCGGATCCTCGGGGTTCGCATGGGCAAGAAGGTCTTCGACGACGGATGCGGAATACCCGAAAGGACGCTGGTTTCCATCGGGGACTATTGCACCCTGAATGCGGGATCCGTGGTGCAGTGCCATTCAATGGAGGACGGCGCCTTCAAGCTGGACGCCGTCTCCATCGGTCCCGGCTGCACCCTTGGCGTCGGTGCCTTCGTCCACTACGGCACCACGATGCATGAGGGCGCCGAACTCAAGGCCGACTCGTTCCTGATGAAAGGCGAAGACGTCCCCGCGAAAGGCGTGTTCGGCGGTAACCCGGCACGCGAACTGGTCCGGCACAGCGCCGCATCACGGCCCTGACATCCCCTGGGTGCCTTACTCTGGGTTTGTGGCCACGTCAGGGAGGGGATCCATGACCACCGTGTCGCTGTATCTCGATGTCGACGGCGTGGTGAACCCCTTCGGTCCCATGGGCTTCACGGACTGGGGTACTGAATGGAAAATCGCCGACGCCGGCATCCTCGACGTCATCTACGCCCCCGAATTGGTGGAGGGCCTCAACGAACTTGCTGCGCACCCCCGCGCCAGGTTCGTCTGGCTGACCACGTGGCAGCACCTCGCCCCGGAGCTTCTTTGCCCGGCGATCGGCCTCCACGGCGAGGACTGGCCGGTCCTGACCAGCGAAGGCTGGGACCTCAGTCCCGAGTGGTGGAAACTGGACGCGGTGCAGAGGGACGTCGAGGTTTCCGGAGCTGAACGCATCGTCTGGATGGACGACCAGCTCAACTTCGAAGCCGCGGCCCGCTCATGGGCCGAATTCCTTGGAAACCGTGTGCTTTGGATCTCACCGGACCCGCGGCGTGGCCTGTCGCGCGGCGATATCGCGGCCATTCGCCGGTTCCTCGACTGATTCTTATGTTTGGCCTCGTAGGCATAGCCACGTAGGATTCATAAGGTTCCACGCCCGCCATCATGAATATCACCACTGCGACCAGATTAACTCTTGCTGAACGTTTGGTGCGCAAGGCCGGCCCGGGGGAGTGGAACTGCGCATCTTAGACTCTGCAGATTGGGCACCAGGTGGAAATCACCTTCATGGTCGCGCTTGTCATAGCGTTGGCCCTATTCTTCGACTTCACCAACGGGTTCCACGACACCGCGAACGCGATGGCCACGCCCATTGCCACCGGTGCCATCAAACCCAAGACGGCCGTTGCCCTCGCGGCGGCCCTCAATCTCGTGGGCGCGTTCCTCTCCACGGAAGTGGCCAAGACCATTTCCGGAGGAATCATCCGAGAAGGCACCGACGGCGTCCACATCACCCCGGAGATCATCTTCGCCGGCCTCATGGGCGCCGTTCTGTGGAACATGTTCACTTGGCTCAAGGGACTGCCTTCGAGCTCGTCGCACGCCCTCTTCGGAGGCCTGATCGGCGCCGCGATCGTGAGCATCGGATTCAACTCAGTCAACTTCGATACTGTGCTGCAGAAAGTCATCCTGCCCGCCGTCTTCTCGCCCATCCTCGCCGGGATCGTCGCTTATGTCTGCACAAAGCTCGCCTACGCCCTGACTTCGCGGCATGACCCCGAAACCGGCGACAAATTGACCCAGAAGCGTGGCGGTTTCAAGACCGGCCAGATCTTCACGTCGAGCCTCGTGGCATTGGCCCACGGCACCAATGACGCCCAAAAGACGATGGGCGTCATCACCCTCGTCCTCATTGCGGCGGGCACCCAACCGACCGGCAGCGGCCCGCAGATCTGGGTCATCGCCGTCTGTGCCCTCGCAATCGCGATCGGCACGTATACAGGCGGTTGGCGCATCATCCGGACCATGGGTGCCGGGCTCACCGAGGTCAAGCCAGCACAAGGGTTTTCGGCGGAAGCAAGCACCGCGTCCGCCATCCTCGCTTCGTCCCATCTCGGTTTCGCCTTGTCCACCACCCAGGTCGCCTCGGGTTCGGTCATCGGTTCCGGGCTTGGCCGTCGCGGCACGTCGGTGCGATGGGGCACGGTCGGCCGGATCGCCGTCGGTTGGCTCTTCACGCTGCCGGCCGCCGCCGTCGTGGGCGCGCTGACCGGCCTCCTGGTCGGTGCCGGCACCGTGGGCGTGGTCATCGCGGCGGTCGCGGGTATCGGCGTCGTGGTTTACATGTTCTGGTACTCCAGGAAATCGCACGTGGGCCACCACAACGCCGTCGAAGTCGAGGAAGCCGGAACCGCTGTCCGCTTCCGCAAGAAAAAGTCGGGGAAACAGCGGTCCGGAAAGAACGTCAGTAAGGATGTCCAGGCATGAAATGGTTGGAACTGCTCGAGGTTGCGGGGGCAACCCTCGTGGCCGCCGTCGTCCTGGTGGTCCTGTATGCGCTCGGTGTGCGCCTGACCGCCATCGCGGGCGATCCCGAGCGCAAGTCGCCCGTCGCCGTCCGTTCCCTGGCTTATGTCTGTTTCGGCGCCTGCGGCGTCGCTGTGCTGGCCGGGATCTATTTGATCGTGCCGTACTTCAACAAGTAGCGGTCACCACAACCAGCATTTAGCAGGCGCGGTGAGTCTGGGAACCCAACCCCGGGTTGAGTAGGGTAAGGCCATGTCGGATTTCCAGTACTACGTGGCCGCTTCCGTCGACGGATACATTGCCACCAACGAAGACGATCTCGCGTGGTTGCTCCAGTTCGAGGAAGCCGAGGGAGTCACGGAAAACTACGAAGACTTCATGGCTGGCATCGGATGCATCGTCATGGGCGGCCAGACGTTCCGGTGGCTCATGGACCACGAACCCGGCAAATGGCCGTATCCGGGCGTTCCCTGCTGGATCTTCACGCACCACGAGTACGCGGCCCCGCCAGGCGCCGACGTCACGTTCGTGCGCGGCGACGTGAAGGAGTTCGCGCCGGACCTCGTGTCCGACGCGGGCGACAAGAACGTCTGGCTCGTCGGCGGCGGAAACCTGGTGGCCCAGTTCAGCAAGGCCGGCTTGCTGGACGAGATGATCGTCACGGTGATACCCGTCGCTTTGGGCTCCGGCAAGCGGCTCCTGCCCGTTGAACGCCCGACGGCGCCACTTGAGTTGGTCTCGTCGCGCACCTTGGGCGGGGCGGCCGTGGAGCTGCGGTACCGGTTCCCGCGCCAGGCGGGCTGAGTCGGGGCAGCCCGGCTTCGGCGCGAAGGGCCTGCTAACGGTGCCTGTTCTCGCGGATCATGTTGGTGATCCGCGCCGTAGATAGGCGACGCCCGTGCTCATCGGTCATGACGATCTCGTGGGTGGCCAGCGTGCCGCCGAGGTGGATGGCCGTGCAGGTGCCGGTGACCAGGCCGCTGGAAACCCCGCGGTGGTGGGTGGCGCCCACCTCGATTCCTACGACGTGGCGGCCTTCTCCGGCGTGCAGGGCGGCGGAGAACGAACCCAGGGTTTCCGCCAACACCACGTGCGCTCCGCCATGGAGGATCCCGGCGACCTGAGTGTTTCCCTCCACCGGCATGGTCGCCACGCTCCGCTCGGGTCCGAGCTCAAGGAACTTGATGCCCATCTTCACCACGAGAGTGCCCACGCCATAACGGGAAAGCCAGCCCCGCAACTCCTGCGGAACACCGGTGGCGTCGAACTCGTCAGCGAACCGGTCCGGCGTGAAATTGTCCATCATGGCAACTAGGCTGGCACTTGTGAGCGAAACAACCAAACCGGATTCAGCACCTACAGCAGCGCCCGTGGCCGCGACTACGGCCACAGCACCGGCACCAGACCCTTCAACAAGCAATGCGGGCTCCGTGCCGGGCGGCCGGCAGCGGCTTCTGGTCCTGGACGGGCACTCCATGGCATTCCGGGCTTTCTATGCCTTGCCGGCAGAGAACTTCGCCACTTCGTCAGGGCAACACACCAACGCCGTGCATGGATTCACGTCCATGCTCATCAACCTCATCAAGGACCAGCAGCCGACGCACGTGGCCGTGGCCTTCGACGTCTCTGACGACACCACGTTCCGCAAGGCCGAGTACAGCGAGTACAAAGGTGGCCGCAACGAAACACCGCCGGAGTTCCGCGGCCAGATCGACCTCATCGACCAAGTCATGGAAGCCTGGGGCATCAAGACCATCAAAATGCCCGGCTATGAAGCCGACGACATCCTTGCCACCCTTGCCGCCCAGGGCGACGCCGCCGGGATGGAAGTCCTCCTCGTCTCGGGAGACCGCGATGCCTTCCAGCTGATCACGGACAACGTGTTTGTCCTGTACCCGAAGCAGGGCGTTTCCAACATTCCGCGCATGGATGCCGCGGCCATCGAGGAAAAGTACTTCGTCCCGCCGTCCCGTTACTCGGACCTCGCCGCACTGGTGGGGGAGTCCGCCGACAACCTCGCTGGAGTGCCCGGCGTCGGGCCCAAGACCGCAGCCAAGTGGATCAAGCTCTACGGCGGCCTCGAAGGGATCCTTGAGAACCTGGATTCGATCGGCGGAAAGGTCGGCGGCGCCCTCCGGGAGAACATCGATGCCGTCAAACGAAACCGCCGCCTCAACCAGCTCCTGAAGGACCTTGAGCTTCCGGTCACGCTTGCCGACCTTGAGGAACCGCGCCCCAACCGCCAGGACGTCGAGACCCTCTTTGACACCCTCGAGTTCAAGACGCTCCGCACCCGCTTGTTCGCACTTTACGGCGAC
Source organism: Arthrobacter terricola (assembly GCF_004354015.1). Lineage (GTDB taxonomy): Bacteria > Actinomycetota > Actinomycetes > Actinomycetales > Micrococcaceae > Arthrobacter > Arthrobacter terricola. The sequence continues at coordinate 37,301 of NZ_SMRU01000004.1, read as the reverse complement.
GACACCGTCGGAGCGGCGGCGGAGACCATCGATGCCCCCGCGTTCCAGGTCCTTGAGGACGCGGCCGCCATTGAGGCCTTTTTCGCCGCCGGAAGCGGGAGCCGGGCTGCTGTCGCCGTGCAGTTGGTTCCCGGCCGGATCGGCGACGACGCCGAGGCCCTTGCCATCGTGCGGGCCGATGCCGCGGCCTACATCAGCCTTCCGTCGCTCGACGCGGCCGCCGAATCCGTGGTTGCGAAATGGCTGCAGGATCCCGAGGAAGCGAAGGTCCTGCACGAATTCAAGGACGCGCTCAAAGCCTTGCATCACCGTGGGCTGGGGCTTGAAGGCGTTGTGGACGACACCGCCATTTCGGGCTATTTGATCCAGCCGGACCGCCGCAGCTACGAACTCGCGGACCTGGCCCAGCACCACCTCCGGATCACCCTGAACACGGTCGCCGCCCCCACCGGGCAACTGGAACTCGAACTCGGAGACGCACCGGACGGCGCCGCGGCTTCCGCGCTCGTCCAGCGGGCCGCCGTCGTACACACGCTCAGCAAGCACTTCGAGCGGGAACTGGCCGAGCGCAAGGCCGAAGCGCTCCTGACCACACTTGAGTTGCCTGTGGCACGCGTCCTCGCCCAGATGGAGCTCTCGGGCATCGGGATCTCCACCGAGCGGTTGAATGAACAGCTCACGGACCTTGCCAAGGTGGTGGACAACGCCCAGGAGCAGGCCTTCGCCGCCATCGGGCATGAAGTGAACCTTGGCTCTCCCAAGCAGCTCCAGACTGTCCTCTTCGAAGAACTCGGCTTGCCCAAGACCAAGAAGATCAAGTCCGGCTACACCACGGACGCCGCTTCGCTGAAAGCGCTTCTCGACAAGACCGGACACGAGTTCCTGGTCCAGCTCATGGCACACCGCGAATCCTCGAAGCTCGCCCAGATGCTGGAGACACTCAAGAAGTCGGTGGCCGAGGACGGCCGCATCCACACCACCTACGCGCAAAACGTGGCAGCCACCGGACGCATCTCCTCGAACAACCCCAACCTCCAGAACATCCCCGTCCGCAGCGAGGAAGGCCGGCGGGTGCGGGGGATCTTCGTGGTCAGCGAAGGCTACGAGTGCTTGCTGTCCGCGGACTATTCGCAGATCGAAATGCGCATCATGGCCCACCTTTCCGGGGACGAAGGGCTCATCCAGGCGTACAAGGACGGCGAAGACCTCCACCGCTACGTCGGCTCGCACATCTTCAACGTGGCTCCCGAGGACGTGACCAGTGCCATGCGCTCCAAGGTCAAGGCCATGTCCTATGGACTTGCCTACGGACTGACGTCGTTCGGCCTGTCCAAGCAATTGGAAATCTCGGTGGACGAAGCACGGACACTCATGAAGGACTACTTCGATCGCTTCGGCGCGGTGCGCGACTACCTGCGCGGAGTCGTGGAGCAGGCCAGGATCGATGGCTTCACCTCCACGATCGAAGGTCGGCGCCGCTACCTTCCGGACCTGACCAGCACGGACCGGCAGCACCGTGAGATCGCCGAGAGGATCGCCTTGAACTCGCCGATCCAAGGTTCGGCCGCGGACATCATCAAACGGGCCATGTTGGGTGTTGCCGCCGAGCTCGCCAGCCAGGGGCTGAAGTCGCGGATGTTGCTCCAGGTCCACGACGAACTTGTCATCGAGGTGGCAACGGGTGAGCGCGACGCCGTCGAGAAGCTCCTCGCCGAACAGATGGGTGCTGCCGCTCAGCTCACGGTTCCGTTGGACGTGCAGATCGGTGTCGGCTCGAGCTGGTACGAAGCCGGCCACTAGCAACGAACCCGCGGAGCGGGGCACGCCGCCCACACGGTGGCGTGCCCCGCTCCGTCTGGTTAGGCTCGGGTGGTGGCTGATTCCCAGGAAACGTACGGCAAATACACCATCAAACGCTTCGCTTCGGCCGGCGCCGGGGACCCGGGCCACGGTCAAGCCCGTGACTGGGTACACGCGGTCGGTTTCGGGTTCCACGATGAGAAGCGAAGCGATGAGCTCATCGACAAGATCCTTGCCATGTACCAGGCGGACAATCGGGAGCTCACGGGCGTCTACGTCAACGAGGAACCGCCGCCGCACGCGCTGCATCCGGGGTTCCCTGTGGCGACGTTCGGCACCATGGCGAACAAGCTGAACATCGGCTACGGCCAGGAGCTGCCCACTCACCAGATCACCGCCGTCACCGTCCGGGGAACGCATCGCCGCCAAGGCATCCTTCGCGCCCTCATGACGACGGACCTCGCTGCGGCCAAGGGCTCCGGATTCGCCATGGCTGCGCTCACCGCCTCGGAGGCCTCGATCTACGGTCGCTTCGGCTTCGGCGTCGCTACCTTTGAGCGGAGCATCAAAGTGGACACGGGACGACGGTTCCGCATCAACCACGAAGCGGCCGGCCGGGTCGAGATTGCGGACCCCAAAGTCCTCCTCTCGCTCGCGCCCGAGGTCTTCCAGCAGCTCCACAGCCGTACGCCGGGCTCCATCGTGCGGCAGGAATCGTATCGCCACCATATTTCCGGCGCCATGAATCGTGACGGCAGCGAGGACAAGGCGATCAGGTGTGCCTTGCACTACGGGTCCGACGGAACCGTTGATGGTTACGTCGCCTACAAGTTCCTGGGTTGGGACAGCAAGCCGTACACGGTGGAAATCGTGGACCTCGTGGCCGCCACGGACTCCGGGTACCTGGAGTTGTGGCAGTTCCTCGGCAGCATAGACCTCGTCGATCAGGGTTCCTGGGCGGACGCCCCGGTCGCGGACCCCCTGGGCTGGGCACTCGACGATGCCCGTTGCGTTACCGCGTCCGACGAGCGGGACATGTTGTGGTTGCGTGTCCTCGATGTCCCTGCCGCCCTCTCCGCCCGCCGCTACGGCACGGACGGCCGCCTCGTGCTGGGTGTCCGGGACAGCCTCGGCCTCGCCGAAGGTACATGGGAAATGATGTCCGACGGCGGGGCTGTCACCGTCCGTGAGGCGCGCGGCGAGGACGCCAACCTGAGCATGGATGTCGCCGATCTGGGGTCGGTCTATTTGGGTGCCGTCAATCCGGTAACCTTGGCTTCGGCAGGTCGGATCCGGGAACATACGCCCGGAGCATCTCTGGCCGCCCAGCACTTGTTCGCCGTCGAACGCCCAGCCCATTGCCTGACGCATTTCTAGGCAACCCCACGCCCAAAAAACGAGACAACTAGAAGGATTCCATGGGGGAATTCCCGCCGGGGGGCCGACTCGCCGGCCCTTCATCCATGCCTGCCAGGAGGCTGTTCCTCGCAGCTGCCGCAAGCCTTGCCGCGACCACGTTGGCCGCATGCTCCCCGCAGCATTCGGCCGCACCCGCTCCGTCTCCCGTTTCGACGCCGTTCGCAGTTCCCGTGACGCATGACGACACACCTCCGCCACCGCCGTCGAAAGCACAGATCGTTGCCGAGTATTCCAGTCGCAAGCCGGTCGAATGGGGGCTCTCGGTAACCGGGGTTGTCACGAATACGGCGTCGGCCCACGCTGTTCTGACCTTCGACGCGTGCGGTGGCCCGCGGGGAGCCGATTGCGACCGGCGTCTGCTCGCGACCCTCCGCAAGAACAACGTTCCGGCCACGCTGTTCGTGAACGGCCGGTGGATCAAGGCCAACCCGGGACTCGCCGCGGAACTGGCTGCGGATCCCTTGTTCGAGCTCGGCAACCACGGCTTCAAGCACGAGCCGTTGTCGGTGAACGGGCGTTCGGCTTACGGCATCGCCGGCACTTCGAGCGTCAGCGACGTGTATGACGAAATCATGGGCAACCAGGAAGCCATGCAGCAGCTATCCGGGAGGGCCCCGCGGTTCTTCCGGCCGGGCACCGCGTTTTACGACGACGTCGCAGCGGCCATCACCCGCTCGCTCGGCTTGATACCGGTGAACTTCTCGGTAAACGGCGACGGCGGTGCGACCTTTCCTGCCCCCGTCGTGGCCAACGAGGTGGGCAAGATCGTGGCCGGCCGTGGCGCGGGGCAGATCGTGATTTCGCATTTCAACCAACCGGCGGGCGGCACGGCGGAAGGCTACGCGCGGGTGCTGCCGTTCCTTCTCGACCGTGGCGTGACGTTTGCGCGACTTGGTGACGCGTTGCCGCTTTGACCCTTGTTGAGCCGAACGACTAGAATGAACGGGCGCGTACTAGGTGTGCGCAATTTAACAATCCACAATTCAGGATGACCCGGCATTTTGTCGTGTCCTGCGAACCGGGAACGGCGAGCGGGCGGTTTGCCTGACCGATACTCTATCCACAACGGAGCCCCTACTACATGACCATCACCTCCACCGAGAAGCCCGGTACCCCCGTAGTCGCGATTAACGACATCGGTACCGCTGAGGACTTCCTCGCAGCCGTCGACGCCACCATCAAATACTTCAACGATGGCGACCTCGTCGAGGGTACCGTCGTCAAGGTCGACCGCGACGAAGTCCTGCTCGACATCGGTTACAAGACCGAAGGTGTCATCCCTTCCCGCGAGCTTTCCATCAAGCACGACGTCGACCCCGGAGACGTCGTCTCCGTTGGTGACCAGGTCGAAGCTTTGGTCCTCACCAAGGAAGACAAAGAAGGCCGTCTGATCCTCTCCAAGAAGCGTGCTCAGTACGAGCGTGCCTGGGGCGACATCGAGAAGGTCAAGGAAGAAGACGGTGTTGTCACCGGTACCGTCATCGAGGTTGTCAAGGGTGGTCTTATCCTCGACATCGGCCTGCGCGGCTTCCTGCCGGCATCCCTCGTCGAGATGCGCCGTGTCCGCGACCTCGCTCCGTACATCGGTCAGCAGATCGAAGCCAAGATCATCGAGCTGGACAAGAACCGCAACAACGTTGTGCTGTCCCGCCGTGCATGGCTCGAGCAGACCCAGTCTGAGGTCCGCTCCACGTTCCTCAACAAGCTGGAAAAGGGCCAGGTTCGCCCTGGTGTGGTTTCCTCCATCGTCAACTTCGGTGCATTCGTGGACCTTGGCGGCGTAGACGGCCTGGTTCACGTTTCCGAGCTCTCTTGGAAGCACATCGACCACCCGTCCGAGGTTGTCGAGGTCGGCCAGGAAGTCACCGTCGAGGTCCTCGAAGTGGATCTGGACCGCGAGCGTGTCTCCCTGTCCCTCAAGGCTACGCAGGAAGACCCGTGGCAGACCTTCGCCCGCACCCACGCCCTCGGCCAGGTTGTTCCGGGTAAGGTCACTAAGCTGGTTCCGTTCGGCGCGTTCGTCCGCGTTGAGGACGGCATCGAAGGCCTGGTCCACATCTCCGAGCTGGCAGTCCGCCACGTTGAGCTTGCTGAGCAGGTCGTTTCCGTTGGTGACGAGCTCTTCGTCAAGGTCATCGACATCGACCTCGAGCGTCGCCGCATCTCCCTCTCCCTCAAGCAGGCCAACGAGGGCGTGGACGCCGACAGCACCGAATTCGATCCTGCTCTGTACGGCATGGCCGCAGAGTACGACGAAGAGGGCAACTACAAGTACCCCGAAGGCTTCGACCCCGAGTCGAACGAATGGCTCGAGGGCTACGAAGCACAGCGCGCCGCTTGGGAGCAGCAGTACGCTGACGCCCAGGCACGTTGGGAAGCCCACAAGAAGCAGGTTTCCCAGCACGCTGCTGACGACGCCGCTGCCGCCGCTTCCGGCGACAACGAGTCGGGTGCAACCAGCTACTCCTCCGAGCCGGCTGCTGCCGAGTCCAACGCCGGTACCCTGGCGTCCGACGAAGCCCTCGCAGCACTGCGCGAGAAGCTGACCGGCAACTAATTGCCCCATGCTCAGGATTCCGGACTATCCCGGAATTCCGGACCATAAAGAACAGCGGGCCCCGCGATTCAGCAATGAATCAGCGGGGGCCGCTGTTTTTCTTTAACTCGGATTCTCTGCGGATTCACTATTTCGGATTCCCAAGGGACATGCGCCGCGTTGCCCGCGAGGAACGGACATATAGGCATTATGTCCAGCCCTTGAGGCAAGCGATGGGCATGCGCTGTGTTGCCTGCGAGGAGCGGACATGTCGGGATTATGTTCAGCCGTTGAGGCAAGCGATGGGCATGTCCCTCGCAGGGTTGCGCCACCTTGGCACTATGTCCATTCATTCACGGTGGAGAGGGACATGCGCCGTGCGGAGTTGCGTCAGGCGGGGAGGTCCACCCATTCCGTTCCCTCTGTGTGGATTTCCGAGGATCCGGCGGTCATCGCGGCCACTCTTTCGCCAGCGTTGAGTATCTCCTGCGCATCGTCGGCGATGGCGAGGCGAAGGATGGCTCGGCTCGATTCGTAGCTTGTGCCTGCCATGACGAAACCTGCGGACCGTAAGTCGTTCTCAAGCCGTCCGGCTGCTTGGTGGGCCACCGGAATTGCGCAAATCCTCAGCCTTCTCCTTTGGACCAGGGGAGCGGAATCCAACGCTGCCGAGACCGATTCGGAGTAGGCGCGCACCAGCCCTCCGGCACCCAGGAGGATCCCGCCGAAATAGCGCACGACGACGGCACTTACGTCGCTGAGGTCGGTCACCCCGGGTTGGGTCTCCCGTTTGATGAGGGCTTCGAGCATTGGAATGCCGGCCGTCCCCGAAGGTTCGCCGTCGTCGCTGGAACGCTGGACGTCCCGATCCGGTCCGAGGACGAAAGCCGAGCAGTGGTGTCCGGCGTCGTGGAATTCCTTGCGGAGTTCCGTGACCAAGGATCGGGCGGCATCTTCGTTGGGGGACCTGCGTAATACCGTGATGAACCGTGAACGCTTGATCTCGAGTTCGTGGCGGAAATCTTCGCCATCGGCCAACGTTGTATACGCGGTTGCCCGGCTCTCTTCTTGTTCTGCCACCGACCCAGTCTAGTGTGGAGGGGTGCTCAAGATTGGACTGACCGGCGGCATCGCTTCCGGTAAATCGCTCGTGTCCGCCCGGCTCAAGGAGTTGGGCGCAACGTTGATCGACGCGGACGTCCTGGCCCGGGAAGTGGTGGAGCCCGGCACTACCGGCCTTGCCAGGATCGTTGCCGAGTTCGGCGAAGACATCGTGGACGCCGCGGGACGGCTTGACCGTGCGCGTCTCGGTTCGATTGTGTTTGCCGAGCCGGACCGCCGCGAGGTCCTCAACGGCATCGTCCACCCGCTCGTGCGCGAAAAGGCCGCGGCAATGCTCTCCATGGCGAAGCCGGGAGACATTGTGGTGCAGGACATTCCCCTCCTGGTCGAGACAGGCCAAGGAAGCAACTTCCACCTGGTACTGGTGGTCGATGCCCCGGAGGAGGAACGGATCCGACGCATGACGTCGATCCGCAATATGAGCGCCGAAGAGGCCGTCTCCCGGATGGCAGCGCAGGCGGGCAGGGACGAACGACTGGCCGCGGCGGACATCGTGGTGGACAATTCCGGAAGCGTTGAGGATGTCCGGGTCCTCATCGACACCTTGTGGGTGGAACGACTCGAACCGTTTGCCCGGAATCTCGCGGCGGGCCACCCCGCACCCCGGGATGGCGGACCCGTGCTGTCGTCGCCGAACGTCGATTGGCCGGTGCAGGCGGAGCGGCTGCTCGCGAGGATCCGGAAGGCGTCGCCGGACGTACTTGGTGCAGACCACATCGGATCCACGGCAGTGCCAGGGCTTCCCGCAAAGGACGTCATCGATCTCCAAGTCACGGTCCCTTCGCTCGAAGCGGCTGATCGCCTGGCTCCCGCCCTCAGCGCCGCAGGATTCCCGTTGCGCAAGTCGGTCGACCAGGACACTCCGAAACCACCGCAATTGGATCCGTCTGTATGGATGAAGCGACTGCATGGGAATGCCGACCCGGGGCGTCCCGCGAACGTCCATGTGCGAGTCCTCGGGAGCCCGGGCTGGCGCTACGCACTGCTCTTCCGTGATTGGCTTCGCGCGAATCCGGAGGCCAGGGAAGCGTATGCCGGGCTGAAAAGGGAACTCGCCCAGGCGTACGCGTCCGAGCATGGAACAGCCGGCTATGCGGACGCCAAGGAACCGTGGTTCACGGAGGTAGCCTGGCCGCTCATGGACGCGTGGGCGAAACGCTCGGGCTGGCAACCGCCGTCTTACTCCACCGTCCCTGGGCAGAACGGCTAGGCGGCCCGTATGACCCGCGAGCGACGGATCGTCCGCCACCTTGAGGGGCAGCGCCTTGGCGCTGTCCGCTGGTTGGCGTGGACCGGCGTCGTACTCATGGCCGCTGCGGCCTTGTTGTGGTTCCTCGCTGGCGGGCGGGACGAGTTGGTCGCGGGACTGCGGCCGGCCACGTGGCGGGTACTTGTCCCCGCGACGGCGTTCTGGCTCGCCTGGCTGGTGTGGCTAGTGGCTGCAGTGCTGTTTGGAGTAAGGATGTTCCGCTCCATCATCGGGCGTTTGGACGGTACGTGGACAGGCTCCGGCAAGGGCGGCGGAACCTCCCGAAAACGCGGACCGTAACTGTCCGCGGGCGGGGGTACATTGGACTCATGAGCCTTGCCCAGGAGATCAACCGAGTCGTAGCGCCGTTCGAGGTCATCAGCGAATTCAAGCCCGCCGGAGACCAGCCGACCGCCATCGCGGAGCTCACCGAGCGAATCAACAACGGTGAGAAGGATGTTGTGCTCCTCGGTGCCACGGGTACCGGCAAGAGCGCCACGACGGCATGGCTCGTGGAACAGGTCCAGCGGCCCACGCTCGTCTTGGTCCAGAATAAGACCCTCGCTGCGCAGCTCGCCAACGAATTCAGGGAATTGCTGCCGAACAACGCCGTCGAGTACTTCGTCTCGTATTACGACTACTACCAGCCCGAAGCGTACGTCCCGCAGACGGACACCTTCATTGAGAAGGACTCGTCCGTGAACGAGGAAGTGGAGCGGCTGCGGCACTCGGCGACGAACAGCCTCCTGACCCGCCGGGACGTCGTCGTGGTAGCTACCGTCTCCTGCATCTACGGCCTCGGCACGCCGGAAGAATACATCGCGGGAATGGTCACCCTCACCAAGGGCGCCGAGCTCAACCGGGACCAGCTCCTGCGCAAGTTCGTCTCGATGCAGTACACGCGCAATGACATGGACTTCCACCGCGGCACGTTCCGGGTGCGTGGAGACACCGTGGAGATCATTCCGATGTACGAGGAATTGGCCGTCCGCGTGGAGTTCTTCGGGGACGAGATCGAGAACATCTACACGCTGCACCCGGTCACGGGGGACGTCATCCGCGAGGAAACCGAGATGTACATCTTCCCGGCTTCCCACTACGTCGCCGGACCGGAACGGATGTCCCGCGCCATCACTTCAATCGAAGCCGAACTTGCGGAGCGGCTCGCGGCGCTCGAAGGCCAAAACAAGCTCGTCGAGGCCCAGCGCCTGCGCATGCGCACCACGTATGACCTCGAAATGATGCAGCAAATGGGCTTCTGCAACGGAATCGAGAACTACTCCCGCCACATTGACGGCCGCGGATCGGGCACGGCGCCGCACTGTCTTCTCGACTATTTCCCGGATGATTTCCTCCTGGTCATCGATGAATCCCACGTGACCGTTCCGCAGATCGGTGCCATGTACGAAGGAGACATGTCCCGCAAGCGCACGCTGGTGGATCACGGGTTCCGGCTGCCGTCGGCAATGGACAACCGGCCCCTCAAATGGGACGAGTTCCTTGAGCGCGTCGGGCAGACCGTCTACCTTTCCGCGACACCAGGCAAGTATGAGCTGGGGAAGGCGGATGGTTATGTCCAGCAGATCATCCGTCCGACCGGCCTGATCGACCCGGAAGTGATCGTGAAGCCCACGAAGGGCCAGATCGACGACCTCCTTGGCGAAATCCGCACACGTGTGGAACGGGACGAGCGCGTACTGGTCACCACCCTCACCAAGCGCATGGCGGAAGACCTCACGGACTACCTCCTGGGCCATGGCGTCAAAGTGCAGTACCTGCACTCCGACGTCGATACCCTCCGACGCGTGGAACTGCTCCGCGAGCTCCGCTTGGGAAGTTTCGACGTCCTGGTCGGCATCAACCTTTTGAGGGAAGGCCTCGACCTCCCCGAGGTCTCGCTGGTCAGCATCCTGGATGCGGACAAGGAAGGCTTCCTCCGTTCATCGACCTCCCTCATCCAGACCATCGGCCGTGCAGCCCGAAACGTCTCTGGCCAAGTGCACATGTACGCGGACCGCATCACTGATTCGATGGCGCACGCGATCGAGGAAACGAACCGCCGCCGTGCCATTCAAGTGAAGTACAACACGGACAACGGGATCGATCCGCAGCCGCTGCGGAAGAAGATCGCCGACATCACGGATCAGCTCGCGCGTGAAGACGCCGACACCCGGGAGTTGCTCGCGGCATCAGGCAAGAGCGGGCGTAGCGGAAAGGGGAAGGGAGCAGCGACAGTACGGCACGACGGCCTCGCAGCCGCTCCCGCCGAGGACCTCGTCGGGCTCATCGAACAGCTGACCGAACAGATGCATGGAGCCGCGGCTGAACTGCAGTTCGAGGTTGCGGCCCGGCTCCGCGACGAAGTGGGAGAGCTCAAGCGCGAGCTGCGCCAGATGCAATCGGCGGGTCACGCGTAAGGTAAGGTTGAGCGTACGTAGGGGAGTATCCCAAGCGCTATGTACGTCAACACGCAAGGCACAGACGCCTCGCCGGGCATAGCGGGCTTCAAGCCGGAGAGACTTACGCCGTTTCGGCGTATCCTCGAAAGGTTCTTTAATGGAACTTCCTGCTTGGTTTGAGATCGGCTCCCTCGTCCTTCTCGGCATCATCCTCCTTGTCGATCTCCTCCTGGTCCTCAAACGTCCGCACGAACCTTCCATGAAGGAAGCCGGCCTGTGGGTGGCGTTCTACGTTGCCTTGGCGTTGGTATTCGCTGGTGCAATGTTCGCTTTCGCCGGTCCGGAGCACGGAGGCCAGTTCATCGCCGGCTGGGTCACTGAGTACAGCCTGAGCATCGACAACCTCTTCGTTTTCATCATCATCATGGCGCGCTTCTCGGTACCCAGGAAGTACCAGCAGGAGGTCTTGATGGTGGGCATCATTATCGCCCTGGTGCTGCGCGGCATTTTCATCGGCCTCGGCGCCGTGGTCATTGAGCAGTTCAGCTGGGTCTTCTACATCTTTGGCGCTTTCCTCCTCTGGACCGCGTGGAAGCAGGCGACGGACCACGGCGAAGACGAAGAAGACACGTCCGAAAACCCGCTTATCTCCCGCCTGCGCCGCGTGGTGCCGATGTCGGAGAAGTTCGACGGCGGCAAGCTGCGCACCATAGTCGGCGGCAAGAAGGTCTTCACGCCCATGCTGATCGTCTTCGTGACCATCGGCATGACGGACCTCCTGTTCGCCGTCGATTCGATTCCTGCTATTTTCGGCCTGACCCAAAGCGCGTTCATCGTCTTCACGGCCAACATTTTCGCCCTCATGGGGCTCCGCCAGTTGTACTTCCTGCTCGGCGGACTCATGACCCGCCTCGTGTACCTCAAGCACGCACTGTCGGTCATTCTGGCGTTTATCGGCGTCAAGCTGGTGCTGCACGCCATGCATGTGAATGAATTGCCCTTCATCAACGGAGGCCAGCACATTGAATGGGCTCCGGAGATCCCGACGTACGTTTCCCTCGCCGTCATCGTCGGCACTATCGTCGTTGCTGTCGTCGCGAGCCTCCTGACCCCGGCCGCCAGCAAGTCCAAGCTGGACGCGCGGCTCGAGGAAGACTCCCGCAAGAGCATGCACAAAGTCTCCGGCCACTAGCGGCCGACGGCAACAGGGAAGCCCTGGACACGTGAGTGGCCGGGGCTTCCCGCCGTGGTGGGGATATGCTCTGGGGATGGCCTTGACTTCTCCCGCTGCCGTGGATTCAGCGGCGGTACAGCGGCGCACGGTCCAATTCCTTGCCGCAGCCCAGCTGCTGAGCGGCGTCGGCAACGGGGCCGCCTTGTCCATCGGTTCACTCCTGGCCGTCCAACTCAGCGGATCGAGCGCATGGGCGGGATCAGTGACCACCATCCTCACCCTCGCCGGGGCTGTCTCCGCCTTGCCGCTTGCCGGCCTGGCCGAACGCCGGGGTCGCCGGGTCGGACTGGTGACCGGCCTCGTGTCGGCCATGGTCGGTGCAATCCTCGTGATCGTGTCGGCCGCAACCGGCGTGTTCGCCGTCCTGTTGCTCGGGGGTGCCTTATTGGGACTGGGGACGGCGGCAAACCTCCAGGCACGCTTTGCCGCCGTCGACCTCGCAGCGCCCGAAAGCCGCGGGCGCTCCCTTGCCACAGTGGTTTGGGCCATCACCGTCGGCGCGGTGGCCGGCCCCAACCTCATCCAGCCCGGAGCCGTCGTCGGTTCGGCATTGGGGCTGCCGGCAATCGTGGGACCGTTTGTCTTTTCCGTCGCCGGACTGCTGCTCGCGGCGGCGCTGCTCATGATCGGGTTGCGTCCCGATCCGCTGCTCCTGGCCAGGCGGTTGGCGGAGGCAGATGACGACGCCGGCATTCTAGCTGGAAAGGCCGCGCCCGGACGTGCGCGCCGTTCGCTGCGTGAAGGCTTGCGGGCGGTGAGGTCTTCGCCGCATGCGATGCTCGCTTTGGCTTCGGTCATTGCAGCGCACGGAATCATGGTGGCTGTCATGTCGATGACGCCGCTTCACCTGCAGGAACTTGTTTCGAATGGTGCGGCCGGCGCGCATATGGGCCACGGCGACTCGCATGACATGGGCACTGATGCCTTGGTGATCATCGGATTCACCATTTCCCTGCATATCGCCGGAATGTTCGCCTTGTCCCCGGTCATGGGATGGCTGACGGACCGCGCGGGCAGGATCCCGACGATCGTGCTCGGATTCTTTCTGCTCGCTGTAGCTGTAGCTGTAGCTGTGGCCGGTTTCGGGCAGCAGGACCCGGCGCTGGTGACAACGGGGTTGGTCGTCCTCGGCCTGGGGTGGTCTGCGGCGACAATTTCCGGCTCCACGCTCCTGGCCGAGAGCGTGGAGCAACGGCAAAGGGTGCTGGTCCAGGGCGTTTCCGACACTCTCATGGGTGCCGCCGGAGCGCTTGGCGGCGGACTGTCAGGCGTCGTGCTGAGCTGGGTTGGCTACCAAGGCCTGAACATGGCTTCGGGTGCGTTCGCGTTCGTGATCCTGGCTGTCGCCGCCTCTGCGTGGCTCAGTTCTGCCCGCGGACCATCCCCAGTAAGCGGTTGAATATTCCGTCTCCATCTTCGCCGATGCCGTCGTGGTGGAAATCGGCAGTGGTCCAGGTTTGGAGGCCGCGTACCGTGGCCGCCGTTTCCATGGACAAGTCGAAGTCCACATAGATGTCGTTTTGGTACACGGCAGCCGCTACGGGGACCGTGTTCGCTTCCAAGCGGGCGATGTCGTAGAGCGGTTTCCAATCCCTCTTCTCCGCCAGGATCGACGCCACGTCCCGAAGGGGGACTAGGGCCGGGTCCTGGTCGAAGTACCACGGGTAGACCATCTCGCCGGTCAGGAGGGGTTCTTCCGCTTCGGGTTTGAACTCCGGGAATTCCCCCAGCACACGCCACGCCGCCCACTCAGTAGCGTCCGATTGGGCGTAGATGGCCTCGTGCAGGACGGCGTAGAGCGGATTGGACGCCCTGGACACCAATCCGTGGACCTGCTCCAGGAACGGGTCGGAGAGACGTTCCCCGTCAGGCGACGGGCAAAAAGCGTCCTCGAGGAGGCTGTGGAGGGCATCCACGCGGGTGTTTCCGCCGAGGAACGACCCCACCATCTGGAAGCGCTCGGAGGTCAGGCGTTCGCCGCTCGGAAGGAATTCCGCCTTGGTCTCAAGATGCCGCGCAATGCGGGACACGACGTCGCGGTCCTCCGGATACCAGCTGAAATACTCGGCGTTCCGTGCAGCCACTCTCTGGAAGGTCGCGCGGTACACGCGGTCCGCCGGTCCGTGGAGCGGGGCCAGCCCACCAGTGATGAGCACCTCCCGCAGTCCTTCCGGAGCGAAGGACAGGTATGTCAGCGCGCAGAAACCCCCGAAGCTCTGCCCAAGGATCGTCCAGGGATCCGCACCAAGGGTTTTCCGGATGAGCTCGGCATCGGCGACGATCGAATCCGCCCGGAAGTGGGTGAGGTAGCGCGCCTGAGCGGCGGCATCCCCTCGCAGCGGCAGTGTATTACGGTCGGCCGGCGTGGAGAGCCCGGTGCCTCGCTGGTCGAGCATCAGGATGCGGAAGTGCCGTGCGGCAGCCTTCATCCAACCTGAAAGGGATGTGGTGCGCGTTCCGCGTCCGCCGGGGCCCCCTTGGAGGAAGAGCAACCACGGGAGCCGTTCGACGTCGTCGGGCGCGTGCTCGGCGGAAACGAATTCGCGGGCGAAAACAGTAATTTCTTCCGTCGACTCCGAGGTGCCCCCTTCAGGCCAATGGTCGAGGGGAACGGTGAAGAAGTGCTCGGCGGTCCGGATGCCGCGGAACTCGTGCCGGGCGCGGATCGTGTGCGCCGCTTGCTCAGCCACGCGCCAGGACCCTGTCGCCGCTACCGAAAGTGCCAAGGGCGTCGCCGCTGAGCCTGAAGGTGGACCAGCCGTCCATCGGTTCGGCGCCGAGGCTCCGGTAGAAGCCGATGGACGGTTCGTTCCAGTCCAGGACGCTCCATTCGACCCTTGCGTAGCCGCGTTCGACGGCGATCCCCGCCAAGTGCTGCAAGAGCGCCTTTCCGTGGCCTAGCCCCCGCGCATCGGGCGAGACATATAGGTCTTCGAGGTAGATGCCGTGCACACCTTCCCACGTGGAGTAGTTCAGGAACCACAGGGCGAAGCCTTGGACGTCGCCGGCCGCGTTTTCCGCCATGTGTGCGAAGACCCGGGGATTCTCACCGAAGAGCGCTTCGGTGAGTTTTTCCGGGGTGTTCCGTACGGCGTCGGGCTCCTTCTCGTAGATCGCAAGGTCATGGATCATCTGCAGGATCGCGGGAACGTCGGACACAATGGCAGGCCGGATAACACTCATGGATCGAGCTTACTAGGAGGGACTCAGAGCCGGTTGACGTCGGTGACCGTGACCACCGCTGTTCCACTCTCGTCCGAAGCTGCCAAGTCGACTTCCGCGGAAATGCCCCAGTCGTGGTTGCCCGCGGGGTCGTCGAAGATCTGGCGCACGCGCCACTTGCCCGCTTCCTCGGTGATCATGAGCAGGGCGGGACCCCTCGCATCGGGACCCGTGCCGATGTCGTCGTGTTCGTCGAAGTAGTCGTCCAAGGCGTCTTCCCAACGCTCCGCATCCCAGCCGCTACCGCCGTCGAGCTCGCCCAACGCAGTGGCGTCCTCATCCGCGAAGAGCTCGACGCGACGGAACATCTCGTTGCGGACCATGACCCTGAAGGCCCGGATGTTCGACGTCAGCGACGGCGGCGGCGGGGGAGGAGCGTCGTGCGGCGTCGGAGCTTCGCCCGAGGTGAGTTCCTCCCATTCGTCCAGGAGGCTCGAATCGACCTGGCGGACCAGTTCGCCCAGCCACGCTACAAGGTCCTCGAGGTCTTCGCGCAGTGCGTCCTGCGGGACGGTCTGGCGGAGCGCCTTGAAGCCGTCGGCCAGGTACCGCAGCACGATGCCTTCCGAACGGGCCAATCCGTAGAACTGGACGAATTCGCCGAAGTTCATTGCGCGCTCGTACATGTCGCGGACCACCGATTTGGGGGCCAGTTCGAAGTCGCCCACCCACGGCGCGGCCTTGCGGTACACCTCGAACGCTTCGCCAAGGATGTCCGCGAGGGGCTGCGGGTAGCTGACCTCGTCGAGCATCGCCATCCGCTGGTCGTAGTCGATGCCGTCCGCCTTCATCGCGGCGACCGCTTCACCGCGCGCCTTCTTCTGCTGCGCGGAAAGGGCCTGGCGGGGCTTTTCGAGGGTCGCCTCGATCACCGACACGACGTCCAAAGCGTACGACGGCGACTCCGGGTCCAGGAGTTCCAGCGCCGCGAGCGCAAACGGTGACAGCGGCTGGTTGAGCGCGAAGTTCGCCTGCAGGTGGACGGTCAGCCGGACGGCACGGCCTTCCCTTTCCTGTTCGTCCTTGGGAATCCGCTCCACTACGCCGGCCGCAAGCAACTCGCGGTAAATCCCGAGGGACTTCTTCATCAACTGAAGTTGGGCGGACCGGGATTCGTGGTTTTCGGTCAAGAGGCGTCGCGCAGCGGCGAAGGGGTCGCCGGGGCGTTCCATCAGGTTGAGCAGCATCGCGTGAGTGACGGTGAAACTCGACGACAACGGGTCCGGCACCGATTCGACCAGGCGGTTGAAGGTCGGCTCGCCCCAGGAAACAAATCCTTCCGGCGGCTTTTTCCGCACCACTTGGCGCAGTTTCCGTTGGTCGTCACCGAACTTCGCGGTGGCTTTGGCAAGGGCTTTCGCGTTTTCCACAACGTGCTCCGGCGCTTGGACCACCACCGTTCCCGCTGTGTCGTAGCCTGCCCGGCCGGCGCGCCCGGCGATTTGGTGGAACTCACGGGAGTTCAACAAGCGGGTGCGGACGCCGTCGTATTTGCTCAGGGCGGTCAGGAGGACGGTGCGGATGGGGACGTTGATTCCGACGCCGAGGGTGTCGGTCCCGCAAATGACCTTCAGGAGGCCCGCTTGGGCCAGTTGCTCCACGAGGCGGCGATACTTGGGCAGCATCCCGGCGTGATGGACGCCGATTCCGTGCCGGACCAGGCGGTTCAGTGTCTTGCCGAAACCGGCGGCGAAGCGGAAGCCGGCAATGAGCTCGGCGATCCGGTCCTTTTCTTCGCGCGTGCACATGTTGATGCTCATGAGGTTCTGGGCACGTTCAATTGCTTCGAGCTGGCTGAAGTGGACTACATAGACGGGAACCTGCTTGGTGCTCAGGAGTTCCTCAAGGGTCTCGTGGACCGGGGTCTCCTGGTAGTAGTAATTCAGGGGGATGGGCCGTTCCGCCGAGCTGACGGTGGCGGTGGGCCGTCCGGTAAGCTCCGTCAACCCGGCCTCAAAGCGGCTGACATCGCCCAGGGTGGCGGACATCAGCAGGAACTGCGCCTGTGGCAACTCGAGCAGCGGGACCTGCCAGGCCCAACCGCGCTGGGGATCGGAGTAGAAATGGAACTCGTCCATGATCACGGTTCCGAGTTCGGCTTCCTTGCCTTCGCGCAAAGAGATGTTCGCGAGGATCTCGGCCGTGCAGCAAATTATGGGAGCGTCCTGGTTGACGCCGGAATCTCCCGTGATCATGCCGACGTTCTCGGCCCCGAAGATCTCGCACAGGGCGAAGAACTTCTCGGAAACCAGCGCCTTGATAGGCGCGGTGTAATAGCTGCGCATTCCCCGCGCCATGGCCTCGAAGTGCGCGGCGATCGCCACGAGGGATTTTCCGGAGCCTGTCGGGGTGGCCAAGATGACGTTCGACCCGGACGCCAGTTCCATGATGGCTTCGTCCTGTGCGGGGTACAGCTGCAGTCCGCGGCTCTCCGTCCATTCGACAAACCGCGTGTAGACATCGTCCGGATCCACGCCGCCCCCTCGCGATCCGGCGTCGGAGGTTCCCGGGAGCTGCTCAAGAAGTTTCATTGCCTTCCAGCTTAGTGGGGACGCGGGCAGGTCAGGTGCCGGTTCCGCGACTATCCGAAAGACCAGGAAGTGCACGGTTTCCCGGTAGTTTCTGAATTAGAATGACAACGCGATCGCGAGGCGGCATCGTTAGGAGTCCGTTCGCGCGGAGACCAACGAATGGAGGCGAAGTGCTGGCATCTTTCCTGCTGCAGCGCCTTGCCCCCCACAAGGCCCACGTCCTCGCGATTGTCCTCCTGCAGTTGGTGCAGATCGCGGCCACGCTCCTGCTGCCCACCATCAACGCGAAAATCGTCGACGACGGACTGGTCGCCGGGAACAGCGACGTGATCCTTCGGTTGGGTACCTGGATGTTGGTGCTCACCGTCGTCCAGGTGCTTGCCGCCGTCGTGGCCGGCTACCTCGGCGCCGTGGTGGCTATGAAGGTGGGCCGCGGCCTCCGGCGGGAGCTGTTCGACAAGATGCATTCCTTGCCCGACCAGGATGTCGCGGCATTCGGTCCCGCCAGCCTTGTGGTGAGGACTACGAATGACGTGCTGCAGTTGCAGAACATCACGGTGCTCGTCTTCAGCATGCTGGTCGCCGCACCGGTCATGGGAATCGGTGGCGTGATCCTCGCGGTCCAACAAGACGTCGCCATGTCCTGGATCGTGTTCGCCATCATTCCGGTCTTGCTGGCCATCATGCTGTTGATTGTCCGCAAGCTCGTTCCCCTTTATCGTGAAGGTCAAGGCCTCGTGGACCGGATGAACTCCGTGATCCGTGAGCAGATCCTTGGCACGGCGGTCATCCGGGCGTTTGTCCGCCAGCCGATGGAGATGCGGCGCTTCGAGACCGCAAACGAAGCCCTCACCACCAACAACCTCCGCTCCGCCCGGATTGTCGCCGCGATGCTCCCTCTCGTGATGATCGTCGTCAACCTCTCTTCAGCCGGAGTGGTGTGGCTCGGCGGACACCGCATCGTTGCGGGACAGATGCAGTTGGGCGCCCTTACCGCGTTCATCGCCTACATCATGCAGATCCTCCTCGCGATCATGATGGCGATGTACGTTTTGAGTACCGCCCCCCGCGCCACAGTCAGCGCGGAACGCGTCACCGAGGTCCTCGCGACGGAGTCCGAACATGTCCTTTCGGAACGCGCAGCGGAGATGGGCACGGCCGTTGGCCCGTGTCCGGGGTTGTGTTTCGACAACGTCAGCTTCGCCTATCCGGGGGCGGAGGCGCGGGTGCTGGACGGTGTGACTTTCACGGCACTGCCGGGAACCACGACGGCGGTCATCGGCGCAACCGGCAGCGGCAAGTCGACCGTTGTGACGCTTGTGCCGCGACTGCTCGATCCGAGCAGCGGAACGATCTCTCTGAATGGCCGGGATACCGCGACTATTCCGCTAGCGACTTTGCGCCGGAAGATCGCCGTCGTGCCCCAGGAGTCCTGGTTCTTCCGCGGCACCATCGCGGAAAACCTGCGGCTGTCGCATCCCTCGGCCACCGATGCCCAGTTGTGGCACGCGCTTGAGACGGCCCAAGCCGCCGATTTCGTCGCCCAGCTTCCGGATGGCATGGACACCGCGTTGTCGCAAGGTGGCGCAAACTTCTCCGGTGGCCAACGCCAGCGTTTAAGCATCGCGCGGGCCATCCTGAGGCCGGCATCGGTCTATGTGTTCGACGACAGTTTTTCCGCCCTGGACACCGTCACCGAGGCACGGCTGCGGGACGCCCTCGAACCGGAACTGGCCAACGCGATCGTGCTGATTGTCGCGCAGCGGGTCAACACGATTGTCTCGGCGGACCAGATCCTGGTCATTGACGAGGGCCGTTTGGTGGCGCACGGAACCCACCATGAATTGTTGGATTCCTCGGAAGTGTACCGGGAGATTGTCGCCTCCCAGCTGGAAACGGAATCCGCGTGAGCAGCGACAACACGCGCCGGACCAACTCGGAAAAGCCGCTCGGGGCGCTTCTCCGGCTCGCCGGCCTCCTGAAGCCCGCCCGCGGAATCATGACGGCCGCGATTCTTTGCATTTGCGGCTTCGTCACGCTCAACGTCGCTGCTCCCAAGATCCTCGGCGACGCAACCGACGTTATCGCGGACACAGTGTTTGGCGCCCGGTTCGACACCGGCCGTTTTGTAGCCCTCCTTCTTGTGGCGGCCTTGATGTACGCCGGCTCGGCCCTGCTCAGCTGGGCACAAGGCCGGCTCAACGCCCGGGCTGTCCAACTGCTTGCGCACGATCTTCGCGAGGCGGTGGAAGCGAAGCTGCATCGACTCCCTGTCTCGTACTACGACGGGCAGGCCCGCGGCGATGTGCTCAGCCGCGCCACCAACGACCTCGACAACGTGGCGCAAACACTGAACCAGCTTCTTGCCCAGCTCCTGACGTCCACGTTGATGGTCATCGCTTCCCTAGGCATGATGCTGCTCCTCTCGCCCGTGCTTGCCCTGGTATCGCTCATGGCGGTTCCACTGTCCGCGCTGGCCTCGGTGGTCGTGACACGAAGATCCCAAAAGCACTTCGTCCGGCAATGGGAGGCCACGGGCGACGTCAACGCGTTGGTCGAGGAAACCGCCACCGGCCACGAGACCATCAAGCTCTTCGGCGCCCAGGAAATGATGGCGAAGCGTTTCGCAGTGCACAACGAAGGGCTGTATTCCGCCAGTTCCAAGGCCCAGTTCGCCTCCGGACTGATCATTCCGCTCATGGCGTTTGTCTCGAACGCCAGTTACGTGGGGGTCGCCATCGTGGGAGGCCTGCAGTTCCTCGCCGGCGCCATGAGCATTGGCGGGATCCAAGCGTTCATCCAGTTCAATCGCCTGTTCAGCCAGCCACTGGGCCAGATTGGCGGCATGGCACAGGTGCTGCAGTCCTGTGCGGTGTCCGCCGGCCGGGTCTTCGAGCTTTTGGACGCGCCGGAACTCGCGGGCGAGGCCGCATCCGCAGTTCGGACCGGCGCGGGTGCCACGGTGCGCCCCAAAGCAGCGTTCGACGTCGGCCCTGGCGCCACTGCCGTGGGGCGCGGCGTCCCGGACACCACGGATGCCGTGGAAATCACCGCCGGGCAGGTTTCCTTTGAGCACGTTTCGTTCAGCTACCTGCCGGAGATGCCCCTCATCGAGGACCTGACCTTCCGGGTCGAGCCCGGCGAAACGGTTGCCATCGTGGGACACACGGGTGCCGGCAAGACCACCCTCGTCAGCCTGCTTATGCGCTTCCGCGAACCGGCCGCCGGAAGGATCAGCATCGACGGCGCGGATACCGCTGGAATGGACCGGGACGCGCTTCGCCGGAACTTCGGTGTCGTCCTCCAGGATCCGTGGATTTTCACCGGGACCATCCGGGAGAACATCGAGTACGGCCTTCCCGGAGCCAGCGAGGCGGAAATTGTTGCGGCCGCGGAAGCCAGCCACGTGGACCACTTTGTCCGTTCGCTGCCCAACGGGTACTCGACGATGCTCAGCAATGGCGGCGAACCCTTGAGCCAAGGACAGCGGCAATTGCTCAGCATTGCCCGCGCGCGCCTCTCGGGGCGGCCCGTCCTGATCCTGGATGAAGCCACAAGCTCTGTGGATACCCGGACCGAAGTGCTGATCCGGCAAGCGATGCACAGGCTGCGGAGCAACAAGACGTCCTTCGTCATTGCGCACCGCTTGTCCACTATCCGCGACGCTGATCTAATTCTCGTCATGGACCATGGACGGATCGTCGAACACGGAACACATCAATCGCTGTTGGAGCTGGGCGGGTACTACGCCCGATTGCACGACGCGCAGTTCGCCATGGGAGACGGCGAGTTCGCGGCAGTTCCAGCCCATGCTGCCAAGCATCGCGCGCCCCAAGTCAATGGGCAACGGTCAAGCCATCGGACGAGGGAGGCATCATGAGCGCGTCGGCCGGGTTTCCAGGATCGTGGCACCCTAACCAGTCGAGCACTGTCGCGCTGTATGAACAGCTGCGGCTGCGGATCATCGAACTCGCCGACAGCGGAGCACTGCCTGCTGGAACGCGGCTTCCGGCCGTAAGGGGCCTGGCCGACCAGTTGGACGTAGCTCCGCATACTGTGGCCCGCGCCTACAAAGAACTCGAAGCCGCAGGTGTCGTGGCCACCCGAGGACGCAACGGAACAGTCGTGTGTGCACGGGACGACCGGTGGAGCGCCTTGGCAGCTGTGGCAGCGGACTATTCGGCTGCGGCCAAGGCCCAGGGCGCCAGTTTCGCGGAGGCTGTGCAGCTTCTGGCCGCGGCCTACGACGCCGATTGACGCCTGTCCGCAGGTGAGCAAGGCCGCATGGAAATTCGAAGAAGTTTTCGATTAGCATTAGTGGGTGCCTAAAGCCGTAGCTGAAGAACCAGCCGTCGAATCCATCACAAGCATCTCCGCACAGGAGCTTGACCTGCCCGTGCGGCACGATCTGTCGCGCCTCGTCGTCAAGGGAGCCCGCGAACACAACCTCAGGAACGTCGATCTCGACCTTCCCCGGGACGCCATGATCGTGTTCACCGGACTTTCCGGATCGGGGAAGTCGTCCCTGGCATTCGACACCATTTTTGCCGAGGGCCAGCGCCGTTACGTGGAATCATTGTCGGCCTATGCCCGCCAGTTCCTCGGCCAAGTGGACAAACCGGACGTCGATTTCATCGAGGGCCTTTCCCCGGCAGTCTCCATCGACCAGAAGTCCACGAGCAAGAACCCGCGGTCCACGGTGGGCACCATCACCGAGATCTACGACTACATGCGACTCCTGTGGGCCCGCGTCGGGAGGCCGCACTGCCCGGTGTGCCATGAGCCAATCACCCGGCAGACGCCGCAGCAGATCGTCGACCAATTGCTGGAACTCGAGGGCGGCACCCGGTTCCAGGTCCTCGCCCCGGTGGTGCGCGGACGCAAGGGCGAATTCGTTGATCTCTTCAAGGAGCTCAGCGCAAAGGGCTATTCCCGGGCGCGAGTGGACGGCGAGCTTGTCCAATTGACCGACCCGCCCAAGCTCGGCAAGCAGTTCAAGCACTCCATCGAAGTGGTGGTGGACCGACTGGTGGTCAAGGAGGGTATCAGCCAGCGCCTCACCGACTCGATCGAGACGGCTCTCGGCCTCGCCGAGGGCCGCGTCCTGGTCGAATTCGTGGATCTCGACGCGGAAGATCCCGCCCGGATCCGGGCATTCTCCGAGAACCTCGCTTGCCCCAACGAACACCCCTTGGCCATCGACGAGATCGAACCCCGCTCGTTCTCCTTCAACAACCCGTTCGGCGCGTGTGCAGCCTGCAGTGGCATCGGCACCAAGCTCGAGGTTGACGAAGAACTCGTGGTTCCCAATCCGGAGCTCTCCTTGAACGAAGGCGCCATCGCGCCTTGGTCGTTGGGTACAGCCACCACGGAGTACTGGAACAGGCTGTTGGACGGCCTCGCCTTCGAGCTTGGCTTCTCGATGGACACGCCATGGGAGAAGCTGCCCAAGGATGTCCGGAATACTGTGCTGCACGGCAAGGACCACAAAGTGGTGGTCCAATACCGCAACCGCTTTGGGCGCGAGCGCAAGTACAGTACCGGATTCGAAGGCGCTATCCAGTATGTCCACCGGAAGCACGGCGAAACGGACTCCGACTGGGCGCGCGACCGCTACGAAGAATACATGCGGCAGATTCCTTGCCCCGCTTGCAACGGTGCCCGGCTCAACCCGGCGTCGCTGTCGGTACTGATCAACGGGAAGTCCATCGCGGAGGTTTCGGCCCTGCCCATGCGTGATTGCGCAGCGTTCCTCGGTGGCCTCACGCTCACCGAACGTGAGGCGCAGATCGCCCACCAGGTGCTCAAGGAGATCCAGGCCCGGCTCACGTTCTTGCTCGACGTCGGGCTTGAATACCTCAATTTGGAGCGCCCGTCCGGAACTTTGTCCGGTGGTGAAGCCCAGCGCATCCGCCTGGCGACGCAGATCGGTTCCGGGCTGGTCGGTGTGCTGTACGTGCTTGACGAACCGTCCATCGGTTTGCACCAGAAGGACAACCGCCGGCTCATCGAAACGCTCACCCGGCTTCGTGACCTCGGGAATACCCTGATCGTCGTCGAACACGACGAGGACACTATCCACGAGGCCGACTGGGTGGTGGACATCGGACCCGGTGCCGGTGAACACGGTGGCCAGGTGGTCCATTCCGGTTCCTACAAGGCATTGTTGGAGAATAAGGATTCCCTGACGGGCGACTACTTGTCCGGCCGGCGGAAGATCGACGTTCCGGCGAAGCGCCGCAAGTACGACAAGAAGCGCGAGCTGAAGGTCGTCGGCGCCCGTGAGAACAACCTGAACAACGTTGACGCGACCTTCCCGCTTGGCCTCTTCACCGCTGTCACCGGAGTGAGTGGCTCCGGAAAGTCCACCTTGGTGAACGAGATTCTGTACAAGGTGCTCGCGAACAAGCTCAATGGCGCCAAGCAGGTGGCAGGACGGCATAAGTCCGTGATGGGACTTGAGCACCTCGACAAGGTGGTCCACGTGGACCAGAGTCCCATCGGACGGACTCCGCGTTCCAACCCGGCCACGTACACAGGGGTGTTCGACAACATCCGTAAGCTCTTTGCCGAGACCACTGAAGCAAAAGTACGCGGCTACCAACCCGGCCGGTTCTCCTTCAATGTCAAGGGCGGACGCTGCGAGGCCTGCTCGGGTGACGGCACGTTGAAGATCGAGATGAACTTCCTGCCGGATGTGTATGTTCCGTGCGAAGTGTGCCACGGTGCGCGCTACAATCGGGAGACCCTCGAGGTCCACTACAAGGGCAAGACCATCGCCGATGTCCTCAACATGCCCATTGAAGAGGCGGCCGGGTTCTTTGCGGCGTTCACGCCGATAGCCCGGCACTTGAACACCCTTGTCGACGTCGGCTTGGGCTATGTGCGGCTGGGACAGCCCGCCACCACGCTGTCAGGCGGTGAGGCGCAGCGGGTGAAACTTGCTTCGGAATTGCAGAAGCGCTCGAACGGCCGCAGCGTCTACGTCCTGGACGAACCCACCACCGGTTTGCATTTCGAGGACATCCGGAAGCTGCTTCTTGTCCTCCAGGGACTGGTGGACAAGGGAAATACCGTGATCACCATCGAGCACAACCTCGATGTCATCAAGTCCGCCGACTGGATTGTGGACCTCGGTCCCAACGGCGGTTCCGGCGGTGGCCGGATCGTGGCAACCGGCACGCCCGAACAGGTAGCAAAGTCTTCGGACAGCCACACCGCCACGTTCCTCGCGGAAATTCTGGGCTAGTTGGGAGCTTGCGCCGGGGAATATTCAAAGGTTGCCAATGTATTCCCCGGCCGGCATGTGAGTTTCAGGCATGCCTCAACTCGTGAGAAACTAACCCGGTGACTCAAACAATGGTGCCCGTAATCTTCGATCTGGACGGCACCCTTGTCGATCCTGCAGGCGGAATAACCGGCGGAATCGCCGCTGCGCTGGGTGAAGTTGGCCTTCCAATCCCCGAACAATCGGTGCTGGATTCCATGGTGGGCCCCAAGCTCAGCGATTCCCTCGAGCACATTGCCGGGGTTCCCGCCGCGAAGGTCGACGAGGTTATCGACATCTATCGCAGCTACTACCGTTCCGTGGGCATCGGGCAAAGCCGGCTCTACCCCGGCATCGATGAACTGCTGGAGTTTTTTGCGCTCTCGCGCCGCCCCGTCGCGGTGGCCACGCAAAAGCCGCAGGGCTTGGCGCGCATCGTTCTTGAGCATCACGGGATCGCCGAGTATTTCGTCTCCATTTGCGGCGCCTCGGACGATGAATCCATGGCGGCCAATACGGCTCCCGGAAAAGTGGAAATCGTGGGTGCGGCGCTTGCCACCCTGAAGTGCCAGCCGGCCGTGATGGTGGGAGACAGGCACCAGGATGTTGCCGGTGCCATGGCCAACGGACTTGACTGCATCGGCGTCACTTGGGGATTTGCGCCCGACGGCGAACTTCAGATGGCAGGGGCCGTCGCGGTGGTGGATACCACGGCGCAGCTGCTGAAGAAGATCGAGGAACTTGACGCTGTCCGCGCGGCGGCACTGAGTGAGGTGCAGAACGATGGAAGCCTTTGATGTCATCCGTTGGACTACGCGAGGACTGATTTCCGGTACGTGCCGGCCCACCGTCGTCGGGCTCGAAAATGTTCCCAAGAACGGCCCGTTCATCGTAGCCCCGAACCATTTGTCGTTCCTCGACAGCGTTATCGTCCAGGCGCTGATGCCTCGACCCGTAGCCTTCTTCGCCAAAGCCGAGTACTTCACCACCAAGGGCTTCAAAGGCCAGGCCATGAAGGCCTTCTTCCAAGCCGTAGGCTCCATCCCGGTTGAACGTGGTGAACAGGCGGCAAGCGTCCAAGCGCTCAAGACACTCCTCGACATCCTCGAGAACAACAGGGGCATTGGCATCTATCCCGAGGGGACCCGTTCACGCGACGGTCTGCTCTATCGCGGCCGCACCGGTGTCGGCTGGTTGGCGTTGACTACCGGCGCGCCCGTCATTCCCGTGGGACTGATAGGAACGGACCAATTGCAGCCGGTAGACCGCAATACCGTCCGTCCGCAGCACTTCATCATGAAGGTGGGGGAGCCGTTGTACTTCGAGAAGACCGGTCCGGACCACTCGCTGCCGGCCCGACGCGAAGTGACGGACAAGATCATGGATGCCATCGCAGCATTGAGCGGCCAAGAGCGCTCGACGAGCTACAACCAAAGCAAGTCCGCGGAATAGCAGGCTTTCGGGCGACGCGCGCGCAGTTTTGGCTGGCTTTCGGGCGACGCGCGCGCAGTTTTCGCGTCAATCTGGCGTTCGGCAGCTGTCCCGGGGCGTGCAATGGCAGCAGGCTCGGCTTATTAGACTTGATCTGTGGCAGATCCAGCGAGCTATCGACCCCAAACGGGAGAAATCCCCA
The DNA here is from genome assembly GCF_004354015.1 of Arthrobacter terricola. Taxonomy (GTDB): domain Bacteria; phylum Actinomycetota; class Actinomycetes; order Actinomycetales; family Micrococcaceae; genus Arthrobacter; species Arthrobacter terricola. Next base: position 10,889 of record NZ_SMRU01000004.1, on the reverse strand, counting down.
CGACCCCCGGCGTCTACCGATTCCGGGATCCGCACGGCCGTGTCATCTACGTCGGCAAGGCGAAGAACCTGCGTTCCCGGCTGAACTCATACTTCGCCAACCCGGCGGGCCTGTTGCCGAAGACCCATGCCATGGTGCATGCGGCAAGCAGCGTCGAGTGGACTGTCGTGGGAAGCGAGCTTGAGTCCCTGCAGCTTGAATACACCTGGATCAAGGAATTCAGCCCTCGGTTCAACGTCGTGTTCCGTGACGACAAGACGTATCCCTACCTCGCTGTCACCATGGGGGAGAAGCTTCCCCGCGTCCAGGTCCTGCGCGGAGAACGCCGCAAGGGGACCCGCTATTTCGGTCCGTACACAGCCGGCGCCATCCGCGAAACCATGGACACCTTGTTGCGCGTCTTTCCGGTGCGAAGCTGCAGCGCCGGCGTACTCAAGCGCGCCCAGGCAAGCGGCCGCCCGTGCCTGCTGGGCTACATCGACAAGTGTTCCGCCCCGTGCGTCGGCCGTGTCACCCCCGAGGAGCACCGCGCGCTTGCCGAGGATTTCTGTTCTTTCATGGGCGGTGAAGCGGGCAAGTTCATCAGGCGGCTCGAGAAGGACATGGCAGCAGCCGTGGCCGAGCTCGACTATGAACAAGCGGCCCGGCTCCGCGACGACATCGCAGCATTGCGCAAGGTGTTCGAGCGCAACGCGGTTGTCCTTTCCGAAGACACCGACGCCGATGTGTTCGCCTTGCACGACGACGACCTCGAAGCATCCGTGCAGGTCTTCCACGTCCGGGGCGGACGCGTCCGGGGCCAGCGCGGCTGGGTGGTAGAGAAAGTCGAGGATGCCACCACTCCGGAGCTCATCGAGCATCTCCTCCTGCAGGTTTACGGCGAGGACAGCGAAAACCAAGGCCGGATCCCGCGCGAAGTCCTGGTCCCGGAGACACCGAGCAACCACGACGAACTGGTCGAATGGCTCGGCGGCCTCCGCGGAGCCAAGGTTGACATCAGGGTTCCGCAGCGGGGCGACAAAGCCGCCCTCATGTCCACGGTCCGCGAGAACGCAGAACAGGCGCTCAAGCTGCACAAGGTCCGCAGGGCCGGCGATATTACGGTGCGTTCCCAAGCCCTCCAAGAGCTCCAGGAGGCGCTCGAGCTTCCCGTGCCGCTCCTGAGGATCGAATGTTTCGACATCTCGCACGTCCAGGGAACTAACGTCGTCGCATCGATGGTGGTTGTGGAGGACGGGCTCCCCAAGAAGTCCGATTACCGCAAGTTCTCAATCACCGGCGCCGCCGCGACGGATGACACCGCGGCGATGCACGACGTCCTGACACGACGGTTCAAGCATTACTTGCAGGACAAATCGGCACAGCCTCCCACGTCCGGCGAAGTGCCAAACCCGGCCGGGCCGCCGTCGTCCGCTACCGCAGACGGGACCGCAGACCGGACCGCAGGCGTGTCCGCCGAGGGCTCCGCGGACGCGGCTGTTCCAAGCAAGGCGAAGTTCGCCTATCCGCCCAACCTCGTCGTCGTTGACGGCGGTCAGCCGCAGGTCAACGCGGCGGCCCGCGCGCTGTCGGAGCTGGGGATTGACGACGTCTACGTCGTCGGCCTGGCCAAGCGGCTTGAGGAAGTCTGGCTTCCCGACAGCGACTTCCCGGTGATCCTGCCGCGCACGTCGCAAGGGCTCTACTTGCTGCAGCGGATCCGTGACGAAGCCCACCGTTTTGCCATTACGTTCCACCGGCAAAAGCGCGGCAAGGCCATGACGGTTTCGGCGCTCGACGGCGTCCCCGGTCTGGGCGAAGCCAAGCGGAAGGCGCTCGTGGCCCACTTCGGTTCCTTCAAGAAAATCAAGGCAGCCACCGCGAGCGAGCTTACCGCCGCCAAGGGGATCGGGCCCGCTTTGGCGCAAGCCGTCGTCAGCCATCTCGCGGCGGCCGGCGCCCCCGGAGAAGCCGCCCCTGCCGTGAACATGACCACCGGCGAAATCCTCGAATATTAGCTAGGGTAAGTAACGGGCCGCTGCCACAGGCGGCCCGGCTTATGGACTATCTCAGGAACGGGGACACTCGATGTCAGAGTCAGTGGCAGCAGCCGGCGCGGAGCAGGACGGCCTTACCCCCGTCAAGCCTGTCGAAGCGGAACTGCTGGTGGTCACTGGCATGTCCGGTGCAGGCCGCAGCACGGCGTCGGACGCGTTGGAGGACCACGGCTGGTACGTCGTCGAGAACCTTCCGCCGCAAATGCTCGGTACCCTCGCGGACATCGTCTCCCACGCGCCGCAGTCTATCCCCAAGCTGGCCGTCGTCGTCGACGTCCGCAGCAAGGGTTTGTTCACGGACATCAGGACGGCGCTCGGCGCGCTCAGTGCGAGCGGCATCACCTTCCGCCTGCTATTCCTCGACGCGAGCGACAACGTCCTGGTCCGCCGCTTCGAGCAAGGCCGCCGCCCCCACCCGCTCCAAGGCGGAGGGCGCATCCTCGACGGCATCGCCGCCGAGCGGGACGTCCTGAAGGAACTGCGGGAATCGGCCGACGTCGTCCTGGACACGAGCACGTACAACGTCCACGGCCTCGCCACAGCCATTACTGAGCTGTTCACCGATACCGGTCCTGTCGCGGTGCGCTTGAACGTCATGAGCTTCGGCTTCAAGTACGGCCTTCCCGTCGACGCCAACTTCGTGGCGGACGCGCGCTTCATTCCCAATCCGCACTGGGTTCCCAAACTCAGGCCGCACACGGGACTCGATGCCGACGTCAGCGATTACGTCCTGAACGCTGACGGCGTCAAGGAATTCGTGGACCGTTATGTCCTCGCGCTTGAGCCGGTGCTCGAAGGATACCGGACCGAAAACAAGCACTATGCAACGATCGCCGTGGGCTGCACAGGCGGGAAGCACCGCTCGGTCGCGGTCGCCGTCGAACTCTCCAAACGCCTCGCGCAATATCCGCGGGTGACGGTCACAACGAGCCACCGCGATCTGGGACGCGAGTAATGGGCGTTCTGACCGGCCCCCTTCCGCTTGTTCCGCCGAAGGGGACTCCGGGCAGCCAGCCGGCAAAAGGCCCTACCGTCGCTGCGCTTGGCGGCGGGCACGGACTGTCCGCATCCTTGTCCGCGTTGCGGTTGTTGACCTCCGAACTCACCGCGATCGTCACGGTAGCGGACGACGGCGGCTCTTCCGGGCGCCTGCGCGAGGAGTACGGGGTCCTGCCGCCCGGCGATCTCCGGATGGCGCTCAGCGCGCTCTGTGACGACACCGACTGGGGACGTACTTGGCGCGATGTCATGCAGCACCGCTTCAAGACTCCGAGCGGCCGCCACGGTTCACTCGACGACCACGCGATGGGCAACCTCCTGATCGTCACCCTCTGGGAACTGCTTGGCGACGCCGTTGCCGGGCTCAAATGGGCCGGTGCCCTCCTGGGTGCGCGTGGCCAGGTCTTGCCGATGTCCACCCAGCCCTTGAACATCGAAGGCGATGTCCGGGTGCCCTTGCCCACGGGAGGCTACGAATTCCAGAAGGTCACCGGCCAGGCCAAGTGCGCCGTCGCGGGGTCCCTCGAAAACGTCCGGCTGTTTCCGGAAGATGCCCGGGCGTGCATCGAAGCGCTGACGGCCATCGAGCTTGCGGACTGGATCATTCTCGGGCCGGGTTCGTGGTATACCTCGGTCTTGCCGCACCTGCTGCTCCCGGAAATGCGCCAGGCCCTCTGCAACACGCCGGCAAAGCGCTGCCTCACGATGAACCTCGCCATGGACACGAAGGAAACCTCCGGCATGTCCGCGGCGGACCATTTGGACGCTCTTCGCTCGTACGCTCCGGAGTTCAGCGTGGACGTGGTCCTCGCCGACCCTTCCTCGATTTCGGACCTGAACGAGTTCGAACGCGCCGCCGGGATGATCGGTGCGGAGGTGGTCTTGGGTAAAGTGGGGGCGTCGAGCCGCCGTCCAGTCCATGACCCGCTGCGCCTGGCATCGGCGTATCACGATATTTTCGGGAATAGTTAGGAACACGCGATGGCACTGACCGCATCGGTCAAGGAAGAACTTTCCCGTCTGGATATCAAAAAGTCGTCCGTCCGCAAGGCCGAGGTCTCGGCCATGTTGCGTTTTGCCGGTGGACTCCACATCATTTCGGGCCGCATCGTCATCGAGGCCGAGGTGGACCTCGCCTCGACCGCCCGGCGCCTGCGCGCCGCGATTGCCGAAGTGTACGGGCACCAGAGCGAGATCATCGTCGTTTCCGGCGGCGGCCTGCGCCGCGGGAGCCGCTACGTCGTCCGGGTAGTGCGCGACGGCGAAGCCCTCGCCCGCCAGACGGGGCTGCTGGACGGCCGGGGACGGCCGGTACGCGGCCTGCCGTCCGCCGTCGTCAACGGCTCGGCCTCGGACGCCGAAGCCGTGTGGCGCGGCGCTTTCCTCGCGCACGGTTCGCTGACGGAGCCCGGGCGCTCCTCATCGCTTGAGGTCACTTGTCCCGGCCCGGAGTCCGCCCTCGCCTTGGTGGGCGCCGCCCGCCGTCTCGGCATCCAGGCAAAAGCGCGCGAGGTGCGCGGCGTGGACCGCGTAGTGATCCGCGACGGCGACACCATCGCTGCGTTGCTGACGCGCATGGGCGCCCATGACGCCCTCATGGTTTGGGAAGAGCGCCGGATGCGCAAGGAGGTCCGTGCCACGGCCAACCGCCTCGCGAACTTCGACGACGCCAACCTGCGCCGTTCCGCGCAGGCAGCAGTCGCCGCGGGAGCACGCGTTGACCGCGCCCTGGAGATCCTGGGAGACGACGTGCCGGACCACCTGAAGTACGCAGGGGAGCTCAGGGTGGCGCACAAGCAGGCGAGCCTGGACGAGCTGGGCCGCCTCGCCGATCCGCCCATGACGAAGGACGCCATCGCGGGCCGGATCCGCCGCTTGCTTGCAATGGCCGACAAACGTGCGGGCGATCTCGGCATCCCCGGCACTGAGGCGAATGTGACTCCTGAAATGATGGACGAGTAGGGCACCCGCCCTAGAATCGTCATGGCTAGGTTTCCGGCCGGTTTGCCCGGTCGGATGAAGAAAACGAGAGTTACCAACCGGACCCAGGTCCACTACATTGGAGGATTTCGTGACAGAGTACGTACTGCCCGAGCTCGGCTATGACTACGCAGCGCTCGAGCCGCACATTTCGGCGAAGATCATGGAGCTGCACCACAGCAAGCACCACGCCGCCTACGTCGCCGGTGCCAACAACGCCCTGGCACAGCTTGCCGACGCGCGCGACAAAGGCGATTTCGCCAACGTCAACCGTCTTTCCAAGGACCTCGCGTTCCACACCGGTGGCCACATCAACCACTCCGTGTTCTGGAACAACATCTCCCCGGACGGCGGCGACAAGCCCGAGGGTGAGCTGGCAGCGGCGATCGACGACGCTTTCGGTTCCTTCGACGCTTTCCGCGCCCACTTCTCCGCTGCGGCCCTCGGCTTGCAGGGTTCGGGCTGGGCTTTCCTGGCTTACGAGCCCATCGGTGGCAACCTCGTCATCGAGCAGCTCTACGATCAGCAGGGCAACGTAGCAGTCGGCACCACCCCGTTGCTGATGCTGGACATGTGGGAGCACGCCTTCTACCTGGACTACGTGAACGTCAAGGCTGACTACGTCAAGGCGTTCTGGAACATTGCCAACTGGGCCGACGTCGCCAAACGCTTCGAAGCAGCCCGCGCAAACGCTACTGGACTGGTCGTTCTTTAGTCCTTGAGCGATTTTGCCGCCTGTTTCCGGTGAGTGATGTGCGCTACATACCTGTGTAACAAACTTCACATTCAGGTTAATTTCGCCCAAATACCGGATTGTCTGCCCCCGCAGTTGCGGGGGCAGACGTAGTTAAACGTAAGATGGGTCACGGAAGGCGGTTAGCCTTCAGCAATGTGGCTGGTCGCCCTCCGATCTGATAATCACTTCTGCCCAATGACGTGCGGGAATTGTTAGTTGGAATCAAGATCCGACTCACTAGGTGTGCTTGCAAGAGCACCAAGGAGACTGAAAAAGTGACCACCCGTATTGGTATCAACGGCTTTGGCCGCATCGGCCGCAACTACTTCCGCGCAGCACTCGCCCAGGGAGCGGACCTCGAAATTGTTGCGGTCAACGACCTCACGAGTCCCGAGACCCTTGCCCACCTGCTGAAGTACGACTCCGTCGGCGGCCGCCTGGCCCAGGACGTTGAAGTCAAGGAAGGCAACATCGTTGTCGACGGCAGCATCATCAAGGTCCTGGCCGAGCGTGACCCTGCAAACCTCCCGTGGGCGGAACTGGGCGTCGACATCGTCATCGAATCCACCGGCTTCTTCACCAAGGCAGCTGCCGCGAAGAAGCACATCGAATCCGGTGCCAAGAAGGTCCTGATCTCCGCTCCCGCCTCGGACGAAGACATCACCATCGTCATGGGCGTCAACCACGAGGCGTACGACCCCGACACGCACCACATCATCTCCAACGCTTCCTGCACCACCAACTGCCTCGGTCCGCTGGCCAAGGTCGTCAACGACGCCTTCGGCATCGAGCGTGGCCTCATGACCACGGTGCACGCGTACACCGCCGACCAGAACCTGCAGGACGGACCCCACGGCGACCTCCGCCGTGCCCGCGCCGCCGCCATCAACATGGTTCCGACCTCCACCGGTGCCGCCAAAGCAATCGGCCTCGTCCTTCCGGAGCTCAAGGGCAAGCTGGACGGCTACGCCATCCGCGTTCCGGTCCCCACCGGTTCCGCCACTGACCTCACCGTGACGGTTTCCCGTGAGGTCACCGTTGCCGAAGTCAACGCAGCGCTCAAGGCTGCTTCGGAGTCCGAGCAGTTCAAGGGCATCCTCAGCTACACCGACGCCCCGATCGTGTCCTCGGACATCGTCGGCGACGCTTCCTCTTCGATCTTCGACTCCGGATTGACCAAGGTCATTGGCAACCAGGTCAAGGTTGTGTCCTGGTATGACAACGAATGGGGCTACTCCAACCGCCTCGTCGACCTCACGGAGCTTGTCGCATCCAAGCTGGGCTAGGGTAGACACATGACTTCTCACACCCTCAACGAACTGATCGCTGAAGGTGTCCGCGGGCGGTACATTCTCGTCAGAAGTGACCTGAATGTGCCGCTCGACGGCTCTACAGTGACCGACGACGGCCGCATCAAGGCCTCGCTTCCGGTCATCGAAAAGCTCTCGGACGCCGGTGCCCGCGTGCTCGTCACCGCCCACCTCGGACGCCCCAAGGGCGCCACGGATCCCAAGTACTCCCTCAAGCCCGCCGCGGCCCGCCTGGCAGAGCTCGCACCCTTCAAGGTGCAGCTCGCGGAGGACACTGTTGGCGAGTCTGCCAAGGATCTGGCCGCATCCCTTGACGACGGCGACGTCCTCATTCTCGAAAACGTGCGCTTCGATGCCCGCGAGACCAGCAAGGACGACGCCGAGCGCGGCGCCTTCGCGGATGAGCTTGTAGCGCTCACCGGCGAAAACGGTGCGTTCGTGGATGACGCCTTCGGTGCCGTCCACCGCAAGCACGCCAGCGTCTACGACGTCGCGACCCGCCTTCCTTCCTTCCAAGGTGACCTCGTGCACACCGAGGTAGAGGTACTGCGCAAGCTGACCACCGAAACCCAGCGTCCGTACGTCGTGGTCCTCGGCGGGTCCAAGGTTTCGGACAAGCTTGCCGTGATCGACAACCTCCTTGGCAAGGCGGACACCATCCTCGTTGGTGGCGGGATGCTCTTCACGTTCCTCGCAGCCGCCGGCCACAAGGTAGCAGGCAGCCTGCTCGAAGCGGACCAGATTCCGGTGGTGCAGGACTACCTCAAGCGCGCCGAGAGCGTCGGTACCACTTTCGTCATCCCCACGGACGTCGTGGTCGCCAGCCGCTTCGCCGCTGACGCCGAGCACGAAGTTGCCAGCGCCGACTCCATCGAGGACAGCTCGTTCGGAGCGACGGGCATTGGCCTGGACATCGGACCGTCCTCCGCAGCCGCCTTCGCCGAGCAGATCAAGGGCGCCCAGACGGTGTTCTGGAACGGTCCCATGGGAGTCTTTGAATTCGAAGCCTTCTCGAGCGGCACCCGTGCTATCGCCCAGGCTTTGACCGAAGCATCCGCGTTCACCGTAGTCGGGGGCGGGGATTCGGCCGCGGCCGTCAGGACCCTTGGCTTCAATGACGCCCAGTTCGGCCACATTTCCACCGGCGGCGGGGCCAGCCTGGAATACCTTGAGGGCAAGGATCTTCCTGGTCTGAGCGTTTTGGACCGCTAACGCATTACGGCCGGTGGGACGCACCCCTTTGTTGAGGGGTGCGTCCCACCGGTTTCCTTCTCAACGCAAACCTTTGGAGCACACGTGACAACTTCTGCCAACGGAAATTTCGTCCGCAAACCCTTCATTGCCGGCAACTGGAAGATGAACATGGACCACGTCCAGGGCATCACCCTTTTGCAGAAGCTTGCCTGGACCCTGTCCGACGCCAAGCACGACTACAGCCGGGTTGAGGTTGCGGTTTTCCCGCCGTTTACCGACCTCCGCGGCGTGCAGACCCTGGTCCAGGGCGACGAATTGGAAGTTGTCTACGGTGGCCAGGATCTTTCGCAGTTCGACTCGGGAGCGTACACCGGGGACATTTCGGGCCAGTTCCTGAACAAGCTGGGCTGTGCATACGTTTTGGTCGGCCACAGCGAACGCCGGACCATCCACAACGAGGGCGACGAAGTCCTCAACGCCAAGGTCAAGGCTGCCTTCCGTCATGAGGTCACCCCCGTCCTCTGCGTCGGTGAAGGACTTGAGATCCGCCAAGCCGGAACACACGTCGAACACACCCTGGCCCAGCTGCGCGCCGGGGTTGAAGGACTGACGGCTGAACAGGCAGCAGAACTTGTCATCGCCTACGAGCCCGTTTGGGCCATCGGCACGGGCGAAGTGGCGGGTCCGGAAGACGCTCAGGAGATGTGTGCAGCCATCCGTGCGGAACTCGTTTCCTTGTTCGATGACGCCGTCGCTGCCAAGACCCGCCTTCTCTACGGTGGCTCGGTGAAGGCAAACAATGCTGCCGCCATCATGGCCGAGGCCGACGTCGATGGACTCCTGGTGGGAGGCGCGAGCTTGGATCCCGCTGAATTTGCTAACATTGTGAGGTTCGAGAGCCACATCAATGCGGCCTAGCCCGCTTCGGGTTCCGCTCCGTTTCCATACTCTGAAAGGCCGTCGTGGACGTTCTCCAAGTCATTCTGCAGATTCTGCTGGGTATCACCAGCCTTCTGCTGACGCTGCTCATTCTCCTGCACAAGGGGCGTGGCGGCGGTTTGTCCGACATGTTCGGCGGCGGCATGACCTCAGGTCTTAGTTCCTCCGGCGTTGCCGAGCGGAACCTCAACCGCTTCACGATCGTCCTGGGCTGCACCTGGGGTGTCGTAATCATCGGACTTGGCCTCATCATGCGCTTCACTTCAGGCGGAAACTCTTAAAAGTCCTGTTGGCCGCCTTCCGGAGACGGAATCGGCCGATATGCAAGACTGCCGTCGTTCACATCCCCACACTAAACTGTCCTTCATGGCGTTCCGCGCCACGAAGCCGACTCTCAAGGGGATCGACGATGGTTCACGGTACTTCTGGATTCCGAGGCACACGGGCCGGCGTAACGGCTGGTTCAGAGCCTAGAAACCAATCCGACTCTGTAGTTGGCGATAGCTTGCCGCGTATTCGTGTTCCCTATTGGTGCGCCAAGGGACACGAGACGCGGCTTGTTTTCGTTAAGCTGCCGGAGGACCAGATTCCGCTCCGGTGGGACTGTCCAAAATGTGGATTGGTCGCTGCGCGCGAGCAAGGCCAAGCGAACTTCGAACGGGCGGATGAAGAGATCTTCAAAAGCCACCTGGATTACGTTAAAGAAAGACGCTCCAGCCAGGACGCTGAAATCGTCTTGGCTGGAGCGCTTGAGCGGCTACGCGCCCGCAGGATCCTTCCGGATGAGCTGCTGGGGGACGCGTGAGGCTGCATTCTCGTCAATGAGCCACAGTGTCCGTGAACGGCCCGCAGGGCCGGACGCAGGTACCTGGACCGGGTTGGCGCCGGCAAGGGCGAGCCCCACGGCACCGGCCTTGTCTTCGCCGGCCACGACCATCCAGATCTCCTGGGCGGAGTTGATGGCCGGCAGCGTCAGTGAAATCCTCGAGGGTGGCGGCTTCGGCGAGTTTTCTACTCCAACTACCGTCCGATCCTTGACCCGGATACCCGCTTGCTCCGGGAAAAGGGAAGCGATGTGCGCGTCCGGGCCAACCCCGAGCAGCAAGATATCGAACCGGGGGAGTTCCCCAGCCTCTTCCGGCCGATTGTCCGAAGTGTCCGCGGCATGCTCGGCCTCCGCAGCCGCCTTGAGGCGGGCTGCGTAGTCGGCTGCGGCGTCCTCAGCCGTCGCAAACTCGTCCGCAGAACCGGGCTCATGCACGCGATCCTGGTCCACCGGCAGCGCGGAAAGCAGCGCTTCACGGGCTTGCACGGTGTTCCGATCGGAGCTGTCTTTCTCCACGAAGCGCTCGTCACCCCACCAGAAGTTCACGCGGGACCAATCAACGGCGGGTGCCGCGGGTGATTCGGCAACCGCTTTGAGGGTGCCGATACCGACGGTTCCTCCGGTGAGGACCACAGTTGCTTCACCGTGCTTGTCCTGGACGTCCACCAGCTTGGTGATCAGCCGGGCCGCGATTGCGGCCATCAGGACAGCGGAGTTGGGATGGATGCTTACTCTGGGGTCAGCGCTCACTGGGACAGTCACTCCTTGCTATTCGTTCGGGGCAGTCCCATAGTAATCACTTCTCCGAATACGTCGTCGGGGTCGAGGCGGCGGAGTTCTTCGGCGAGGCAGTCTTTGAGGCTGCGGCG
>NZ_SMRU01000039.1 GCF_004354015.1 Arthrobacter terricola | reverse complement strand
CTCGGCTTACGCTCCGGCGGTGCAGCTGATTCCAGAGCCTGCCTAACCGTCCTGCGGTGCACCCCGTGCCGGGCCGCCAGCGCACGAACCGACAAGCCCTCGACCCGGGCATCGCGTCGGATCCGCGCGAACAACTCCACCCTCGACTCCATCCAGACCAGCCTTCCGCCGCATCCATCCACTGATGAATCCAACGTTGAAGGCGGGGCCACACATAACCGTCGCAACTGCCCGGCGAGTCACAAAGTGGGGCCAGAAATAACCGTCCTACCGGGGCCATCCAAACCTGTCACAGTCATAACGGGCGGCCGGCCATATATTGCTGCGATTCACAGCGTGTCGCACCACAGACGCGGCCAATATCTCTAGCTCAACCAACGGGCAGTGCTATTCGAACGAAGATGCCGGACATCGCGCGCGCTCATATAGTCTGAAAACATGTCGTCGGGTCCGCTGAGAATCGTTGTCCTCCTTTTCCCAAGGGTCACCCAGCTGGATTTCACCGGGCCCGCCCAGGTTTTCTCCAAGTTCCCGAACTCCGAAGTTCACCTCGCCTGGCATGACTTGGAACCCGTCACCACCGACGCCGGCTGGTGCATTGTGCCCACTACGACCCTTGACGACTGCCCCCAGGCTGACGTCCTCTTTGTCCCCGGAGGCGCAGGGGCATTCGACTTGTTCGAGGACCCTAAGGCTCTGGACTTTCTCCGACTCCAGGCAAAGAAGGCCCGTTGGATCACCTCCGTTTGCACGGGATCATTCACCCTTGCTGCCGCGGGTCTCCTCACCGGCTACCGGGCCACCAGCCACTGGGCCTCCCTGCGGATGCTCGAACACTTCGGCGTCGAACCGACATCGGAAAGAGTCGTCCGAGACAGAAACCGGATTACGGGTGCCGGCGTTACCTCGGGGATTGATTTTGCCTTCACACTGGCGGCGGAACTCTTTGGTGACGACGAAGCCCGGAAGATCCAACTGGCCATCGAATACGACCCGGAGCCCCCGTTCGACCACGGCTCGCCAAACAAGGCAGACCCCGAAACGGTGAAGAACATCATCGCCGCCACCGAGAACCTCCGCATGGCTACGGTCCTAACCGCCAGTGCCCTGGCGACCGCGCAGCATTCCGCATAAACGAAGCTTTGCCGACGGACCGTCCTATGTTCCCGCCTTATGGTCTGTGACTGCTGGTCGGAACCAGCGGCTGGGGGGTGGCCGCACGTACCCCCGGGGGTCTCTAACCGTGCCCGTTAGCCGATCCTCGAACGCTCGTGGGGTGCAGTGTCTGACTACCATTCACTATGGGCAGGAGAAACTTCCTCATTGAAGGAGGTTCCGGAACCGGGAAGACCTCCGTGTGCGAGGAGCTGGCAAGGCGCGGTTACCACGTCGTTCACGGCGATCGAGAACTCGCGTACCAGGGTGATCCGGAGACCGGGGCACCGATGGAGGACGTCACTGGTCTTGCCGTTCACGATGACCACCTTTGGCGGGTCGACAAAGTGAAAGCGCTCGTCGCAGATCAGCGCCAGGCGGTGACGTTCTTCTGTGGGGGATCGCGAAAATTCGCGAAGTTTATTGACTTGTTCAACGGCGTCTTCGTGCTCGAGGTCGACACCGAAACATTGGTTCGCCGGCTCGACGACCGGCGGGAGGACGAATGGGGAGGACAGCGCCGGCAAGCGGAACTGGACCTCATACTCCGTTTGCATCGCACAAAGGCGGACATTCCGCGAGGTGGCATCGCCATCGACGCCACCGGTCCGCTCGCGCATGTTGTCGACGAGATCCTGACCCTGAGTGGAGCAGTAGGACAGTCCGCCCGTTAGCCGATCGCGTTGCGGGCGAACAGCCGTTGGGATTAGGAGTTGCTCTGTTGTTCTGCAAACCGGGCCATCACGGCCGCATCCTGCTTGTGGAAAGTACGCCAGTCTGAGCCAACGTCGATCCAATGCGCGGGTTGACCCGCTTCCGACAGCAGCTTTAAAGCGGGGTCGGCGATCGCCCAATAGGACAAGTTGAGCGTCGCTGACCAATCCGATCGGTACGAGCGAGCAGCAGCGAAGGCCGGACGGATCCGCTCGCCAAGTGGACTGGAACCACGCCAGAAGTCCATCTTCAGCTACGTGCGCGTTAGACACGTCACGGATGGCCGCATCAACCCCCCGCTCGTCGTACGGCGCTGGCACCTGGTCCGGAGTAAGGAGGTGGAACCCCGAGCGTGTTCTCGGGTCGTCTGCGTGGATGCTCGGTGAGGGCACCCTCCAACCGTACGTCGTGAGTTCCTCCGATGTGTCCGGTAAGAGATCCCGCTGCGGGCGCGGATATGCTCGGCGAGTCGGCTGTAAATCTGTCAGTTCGCGGACCTACAACCGGGACGGCCTGCCCAAGCTGATGAGCTTCCCAACGAATACGCCCTCAGTCAGCAGAAAGACGATCGTCGCGGGGACGATGACACTGAGCATGAACCCGTTGTCGGTCCGCGCCGCGACCACCATCGACCCCATTAGCGAGGTCACCACCGCCGTCAATACAGCGATGGCGTAGACGAGAACTTGTCTGGTGCGCTTGATCTTGTTCGTATCGGTGCTCCCCATACGCGCGAGTCTATGCGAAGGAAAGAGCGCGCGCGTTACGCCGATCTTGCCCGGTCACGGCGCCCGTAAGCCGATCCCTTACCGGGCATCGCTGGCCGCCCGCCGCCGGTTCAGGCGGCCAGCGTCGCCTAGATGAGACCGGCAGTGCATGCGACCAGGCCGACTGTCGCCGCGACGAGGGCCCACGAGGCGGTGCGAATTTACTCGGCCTGGCAAAGTCGGTCTTGGGGAGGCGCGCCGTATTTATCGAGCCGACCTTGCTGACCATTTGGGTGATGACACATACTTGCTGCCCGGTTATGTCGAGGGCCGTTGAGTAGGTGCCGCCGAAGTCCCGGCCCCCACCAGGCGCGCGGAACCGGGTTTCGGAGCGAGCATACCGTGAGCCCGCGGGGAGATTAGGGCCATGGAACTTACTGGCTGTTTCCGACGATACGGCGGCTGGCTATTGGGTCGTGCAGTTGCACGTAGCCAATCAGACTCACCTTCCGGGCCGTGCATGTCGTTGAGGTTGGTTTGCCCGTCACGGCGATGATGATTTCCGTGGGCGTTTCCTGCAGGTGGACCATTTCGGGGACCGTGCAGCTGACCTGTTCGGCAGAAAGGTAGATACGGTTGTTCACCGTGTCGACCTTCACGAGCTTCCACGGCACAGTGTCACCCGTCGCCGCCGGTGAGGTGTCAGGGCGGAGCTCGGGGAAGTCCGGGGTCAGGGTCTGGATGCCGGGGCTGGTCTTTACCGGAGCAGTCAGCACGGGATTGGTCGTTGCCGGGCCTGTGACGCCGCCCGTTTGTCCGGGACTGCTCATGTCCGCTCCACAAGAAAGAAGGCCGAAAAGGGCCGCCACCGTGATGACCACCGCGACGACCCCTCTCGTCACGTAAAACATGGGAAACACGTCAGGACGCCACGGAGACTGCGAAGACCTGCTGAAGATAGTTGACATCGGAGAAGAGCACTTCTTTCCCGCCGTTGGATTGGGCACTGATTGTTCCGGCCATCAGGACCCCTCCGGATGTGGGCACAACGACCGGCCCTCCGCTGTCTCCCGACTGCACGATGGGAGTTGCTGAATCTGCGATGTCCAGCCCGCAAACGTAGTAGACAACGCTTCCTTCGGAGATGTTGGCGCAAGCATTGGTGAAGCTAACTGTTCCACCGCATGCATAACCAGTAAAGGACCCATCGGTACAGACTCCGGTCCCGGGGTTGACTCCCTTGGGCACGACCGTGGCAGCCCCCGTGACATGTGCGCTGACGTAGTTGGCACCGTCGGTCCAGATGTAGGGAGCGTAGCTAGCGCCGGTCAAGAGAGCACCATCGATCCTGTTGTTGCCCCACTGAACGGAAGAAGCCGTACCCATCGATCCCGAGATGTAGATATTTGACCCGTCGAAGTAACCTTGGTTCCACGCGGTTCCTGTGGGTCCGCAGTGTCCGGCTGACATCATGTAGACCGTCGAGCTGTTCACATATGGGGCCGAAACGGTGCACTGGACGACGTAGTTGATTCCATTCTCCACCTGGGTGCTGACTATTCGGTCGCCGCCGTAGTACGGTTCGCTGTCAATGAACGGCGGGATATTGCTCGGCGTCAATGACGCAGCGAGAGTAGCAGTCGAGGAAGGAGCCGGCTTCTTCCGACTGGGCGCCACCGCATGGACAGGCACCGAAGCCGGGACAGGCGTTTTCTTCACAGCGGATTCAAAACCATCGTGCTGGAATACGGCGACGTCGGGCCCCAATCGTGCTTTCAAAGCGGCCAGCTCATTCCCGTGGATACTAGTCAGGCCGACCTGAAGCACACCGTCCTTCTCCCCCCCCACACGGAGAGCCGGTCCGCGAATCCGTCCTTGGCGGCAGCCGCGGGAACGGAGGTCCTGAAGTCACCGTGCGCCGGCACGGGCGCCGCCTGGGCGGCAGTGATGCCTACCGAGGAAGCAAGCAACAATACAAGTGCTGCCGGCAGTCCCAATGTTCTGAATTTGTGCTGAGTCACGAAATTCTCCTGCTTTCAGATGTTGGATATTCCAGATCGCGCGGCAGAGAACTCAGCTTTATCGGGTCCCCCACAACCCAAGTCGCCCGGCGCATTGGTGCGTCGGGCGACTCTGATCCGCACACTACCGACCGGCATGCGGGTTTACAATCGTTGGACAAATCATTCCTGTGACCTGTTATGGGTCTTCTTGCGCATGGAATGTCTTACCGAGCAGGAGCCCTTGTTTCAGCAACTGTTCGTGAGGTTGCCCCGGGAATGGGATGGAGCTTTTCGCCCCAGCACCCTGCAAGCCCCGCCGAGGTGCCACGCGTCAGCAGGTGAGCCCGTAAGCCGGTCGATCACCGTGCTGCGGAAGGCCGACGCCACGGTCCGCGCAGTTGCTGGCCTAGGCCAGGGACGTAAGACCCGCACGATCATATGCACGGAGACGGGGGGATTACTGCAACCATGTCCTTATGACTGGAATGAAGATCGGCTACACCCGATAGTTCGGCACGAGACGTGTCCAGCAGATGTGTGTCTCAGGGGGAACCGCAAGCGCTATGTGGCACGCCGCCCGCTAGGGGATGGGGCTGCGCATGATGCGGTCGATCTTGTGATGGGGCCGAGGACCTCGGCGGTCCCTGCCGCACCAACCACTCAAGCGCGGTCACGTCGTACTGCATTCGGCAGGTCGTCCCGGCACGTATAGGCAGAACATGCCGGGTCGTTGTGCCAGTCTGGCTGTGGTCGGGGAATGACGAGGCTCGGAAGCTAGGGCTCGATCATGAAGTTCCGCCAGTGATGCCGTTCTTCCGCGGGAAGACAGACCCCGAGGTCGCCTAGGCTTACTCTGATCGGATCCTCGTTCTCCCAGAGCGGGAGATCCCACTTGATGCCCTCCCTCAGCCTTCCGCCCCCTATCGAATAGCGCTCAGGGTCCCCCTTGTACTTTTCCAGAACTTTCGGGCGGAAGGAGACAAGGGCCATGTGGCTGGGCGCGTCAGGTGCAGCGCCGGGCTTGCCCGCCAGAAGCTCCGGATTGCAGGTGTAGCGGACGAACTTGCTCAGAGTCTCGGCGATGAATTCGGGGTACTCCTGGTAAGGCGCGCTGTCGATGTCCATGCGGTACATTCTCCGCCTCCGGTTCGCCGAAGAGCAAAGGACGCACGGCATCATTTGCCTGCCTTATTCCATCTTTGAGAGGCGCCCGTTAGCCGGTCGTCCACCGGACGTGGTCTTCAGCCCTGAGTCTTGAGGTACTGGTAGAGGGTTTCGCGGCTTATGCCGAATTCGCGGGCCAGTCCTGTTTTTTGTTCGCCGGTGGCCGCTCGTTCCCGAAGTTCCCAGGCTCGCTCGGGCGTGAGTGCTTTCCGGCGGCCGCGGTATGCTCCGCGCGCCTTGGCCAGGGTGATGCCTTCGCGCTGGCGTTCCCCGATCAGTGCCCGCTCGAATTCGCCGAAGGCTCCCATGACGGAGAGCATCAGGTTTGCGAGGGGTGAGTCTTCGCCCGTGAAGGTCAGGTTTTCCTTGAGGAACTCGATCCTTACTCCTTTCCCCGTGAGCTGCTGTACCAGGGACCGGAGATCGTCCAGGTTCCTGGCGAGCCGGTCCATACTGTGCACAACGAGCGTGTCACCGTCCCGGCTGAAACGCAGCAGCTCATCGAGCTGGGGGCGTTTGGTGTCCTTGCCCGACGCCTTGTCCGTGAAGGTCCTGTCAAGCTGGATGCCTTCGAGTTGGCGCTGGCTGTTCTGGTCCAGGCTGCTGACCCTGATGTATCCGATGCGCTGCCCGACCATGTTCCATTCCTAACGAGAGTGTCAGGTTGAAATCTAAGACCTCCGGCAATAAGTGTCAACAAATAAAAAGAACACCCTAGTCTGACACAATTGGCGGCCCGCTTCCTGACGTCAGCTTGGGGTATACCCCAACCAGACACTCGAACCGATTGCGTCCGTGGGCTGTAACGGAAACACCCGGCCTTGGCCGTGGGTTACATGCAGGAAAAGTTTCGCTTCTACGTTCGGGGCGCGTGCGGTAACGATCCGGTTCCGTCTGAAGCTCTTGGCCTCGTAGAGCGCACGGTCCGCGGCCGTGATCATCGCCGCGAGATCAGCGGTGGCGGCGGCGCTGGTGGCGATCCTGTAGCTCACCGTGGGTTTTCGGGTGCCGGTTACGTCGCGCATAGGGGCTTGTATCTTTGCCCTGCCGCAGGGGACCGAGGACCTCATTAGTCAAAGCGGCCGCGGCCGAGTGCCGGCACGTTGAGGGGGACGGAGTTCCGGTAGTCCTTGGCTTTCAGATCGTCAATGTAGCGAAAAGCAACGGAGCCTTGCTCGATCCCGGCGCTCCGAAGCGGCTTTTTCAGTGTCTTCCAGTACTCGCGTACCGGGCCCTTCCGTAGAAGATGGAGCGTGGAACCGTAGTTCACGTCGGTAATGACGACGAGGCGAACCCGTTTTGGTGCAAGGCGCGGTCCTTCGATTTCGAGCCTGAACTGTTCGACATCCTCACACCAGTCCGCAGATGCTTTTCGCGCCTTCGTGACCAGCGTGTTGAGGGAATCGACGAGGTCCTTCGACAGGTAGTCGTGCAGCGCGGGGCGCTCAAATTTTCCGGCAATCCTGGCAGCCAGATCGATTTCGTCGTCTTCGCAGGCGAAGCCCTCGATGGGGCTGGATCGCGCGAGGGAGCCTTTGCTGAGTGGAACCATGACCCGCAGGTCGACCGCCCACTGCGCTCCCGTGATGGGAGGCTTGGTCAGGTAGACGTATTCGCCGAGTTCTCCGTTACGGGCTTGTTGGATTTTTTGTGAGTCGAAGGCCGCCGTCAAGGACCGTACAGGACACACGTGGACAAAGGGGTGACGTCTTCCTGGCCCTGTCGCGGCGATGTCGCAGGTTTGCGAGACTATGGCGAAGTAGTCCGTGTCACCGATCTCGGCAGTTGCTGCAAGCAGCCCGTCGCCGTCGTCGGAGTAATCGTCGCCGGTGACCGGGTCCAAGCCACCAGCCGTCGCCAACCATGCCACGAGGTCGCCACGGATGAGATGGCCTTGACGCCAGGTGTCCAGCGCGCCGACGGTTTCCTCCGGCCAGGTCTCGGGAAGCAGGCCATCGACGGTCAACGGCGAGCACCTCGCTGGACCACGGTCACCTTCGGTTTGCCGGTATTGACGATCGGCACGTCCACGTCCGGGCTCACGCCCATGCGGCGCGAGGTTCCCATCCCCCGTTTCGCCGGTTTGGGCATGGCTACTGCGAGGTCGACGAGATCATCGAAACGGCCCTCCCGGAGCGCGGCCATCCGCTCCGGCAGCGCATGCAGCCAGGCCGCGACCGGACGGTCGATTTCCTCACGCAGATCCACCATGGCGTCGGCCAGGTTCCATAATGCTCCAACGCTTGCCGGCCGCGGTCGGGGTGCGTTCGGCTTCTTCCACGAATAGTAGGTCCTGCGCTTGATGCCGGTCGCAGCCAGCAGCTCCTCCTGTGTGACTCCGAGCTCGCTTCGCAGGCGGTCGAATACCGCCAAAGGCTCCGCCGTTTCCGGGTCGACCGATGAGGCGCGCTCCATTACAGATGTAGTCTCACCGATAGTGACCACATGGATTGGTCCAGGCATGTAGATGTTGGAGATCCACTTGCGGGCGTCGCCGGCGGTGACCACGCGAACAGTCTCATGATCGTGGATCGGATTCAATGCCTCGTCGAACCGTTGCACGGCTTCACGCAGAGTGGGAACGACCAGTGCCAAGGCGAGCGGAGTCAGGTCGACGTCGTCCTCGGACGCCCGGGGCAGGAAGCCCTGGGTCAAGTCGGGCAGCCAAGCAGTACCGGAGCCTGGGGCTACAGGAATCGCAGTCATCAGCTCGTTCCTTCTCCTTGAAGCGCTTTCAAATAGTCCACCGAGACACACGCCTGGAACAGGCTCAACGCTGTCCGGTTCAGTTTCTCCGCAGTCCCCAGGACGTCGTCGATCTTGAACAACTCGCTCGCGTTGGCAAAAACATCAAGGTCCAGCAAATAGTTGACACTCCTCGAGGCCGGATCCGGAATGGGGCCGTGTCGCAGTACCGCCCCGTGGCGGCCATCGAGGGCGAAATCCACCTGCTGCTGGGAGCTCGTGACCAATCCTCCGAAGACAGGATTGCAAAGCGGGCCCAGCAGGGATGCCTCAATTTTCCCTTCCCAGTCCTGCGGCTTCACGCACGAAGAGTCGACAAAGCGGTCCACATAGCGCAGCCCGATTCGCTGTACCAGCGACGGGAACAGGTCGGATGCGATTGCCCCCAGAAGCAGCTCGAGCGGGCGACGCATGCTGATGCTCCAGCGCTCGTAATCGGCAACTTGCCAGATCACACTGCCCGGAAAAACGGTCGCGGTGTGGTGACCCTGCGCCGAGGCGATCTGCCAGCCTTTTGTTTCCTCGCCCGACCAGGAAGCGCCTACCGCGTTCAGGTTGATTTCCATCGTGTTCTGAGCGGCCGGTTGGATGCTCGTGAAATCGACCTCCAACGATTTGGCTAGGGCGTCTCGGACGCGCTCAGCGGTCTCAACGGGCACGCTGCCGACTTCCGCTGTGAACCTGACCTCGCAGATCGCGACCTCCAAGGGGGCGTTCGCGAGCAGCGTCTTGTCGGCCGACGGGAGACCCCCTAGGGGCGCGTCGCTGACGGCGGGGGGTGCGGACGTATCAGACATCATGCCTCATCATGACATGCACTTTAGATGCACTCCCTGACATTTTCCATAGATGACTGTGATTTACGGCACCATGCGACCATGCAACATGGTGGAAGGGCTCGGTAAGCACGCCGCTGGTCACACTCCACGCCCCATCGATTCCTGGGGCGGTAGATGCAGCCGGCCGGACAGGAGACTCATTCGCACACCGCAAGAAACTGTCGCCGCCGGAGGAAGGGCGCCCGCGACGCGAACTGCCCGGCAGTGGAGATAAACCGGGGCGGTGGGTTTCGAGACGTCATGCCAAATGTGTGTGCGGCTGCGTTGAAAATCGATGAGGCCGAATGGGTGCGGTGCCGGGACCCTGGTTCTCGTTTGGGTACTGCCTTTGGGAACCCTGCCGCGGCTCCCATTGATCGTCCGCAAACCCACCACTTGGTAGGGTGGGAAATTCCCCGGAATGGCGGGGAATATAGGGCCCCTACTACTACTACTACTCTACTTAAACGACCTTAAAAGATAGATATATATAAGGGGCCCCTGTTCTCTTCCCCCTCAGCACCCCTGTCCCTTATAAGAGAGTACTTTTCCTCTTAGTAAGCACGTACCTTCCGCGGTGGTTTTGGTCGAGTGGGGATTTCGTGAAAGCAAAATCCGCGCCAGGATTGGGATCCGCGGCCGTTTTCCCGCCCCACCACCGGTCGAGTCGGCTCTGATCCCTGCATTTCCGCGGTCGAGTGTTGAGAGACGTGAGAGATCGGGAATTTGTCCTCACGTGATAACCTGAGGAACGATACCGACCTCCAGAGACGAGGGTTATCACGCGGCTCCAAAAAAGGGGCCTTTGGCATTTCTGGAGCATTCACGCGTAATGCATGCAAAGGGTCGGAAAACACTCAACACCCGTTGTCAGCAGACCCGTCAACGGGCAAAATCGGCGCATGAGATTCGAGGGAGTGCTTCCCGAGGACGCGCCCGACCCGCGCACCGAGACCGCCAGGCGCCTAAAACTGATGCCCATCCCTGTCCTCGGGCTCACGCAGCAGGCGTCGCTGGAAGACCCGGCCATGCTCAGTATCTCCAGTCGGGGACGGACTCGCGCTGGTACAACGAGATGTCAGTGAGCATCAGCTACACCGTGTGGCGGAACCCCGAAGATAAATCCGACCCGGTCAACCTGGCCGAAACCGATGAGGAGACCCGGACCTCGATCGAGCTTGTTCCTCCCTGGCCACGGCCGCAGTGGCTGGTTGAGCAGGTTGAAAGGCTTCGCTACCCGCAACTTTGGGAGGCTGTGAGGACCAGCTGGCACCGTGACGGGGCCGGACCGTCATCGCTGGCGTGGGTGTTGACGGACCACCTGAGCCACATCCCTGATGAACCGCTACCGGTGCGAACGGATGGCGGCAACGCCGGGGTTCGTCACGCCCGGGACCCAGAAACGCACCCGGCACCCGCGAGATCACCGTCCGGGTTGACGGCGCTCAATTGCCTGGGCCGGAAATCGATTCGGATCCGGACGTGTACGCCGTCGGAGCGTCCCTCGGAAACAACGGGGTAGTGACTGCCGTCCTGCCACGCGAAGAGCTCGGGTACCTGCGGATCGAATTCGGGACACGACGGAAGGCACTGTAGGTCATTGGCTGAAAGACCAACGGCGGTGGACTACGGTCACTCCGTGCAAGCGACTTCGGCAGTCGCGCGCCGATTCGTCTGACTTCCCGCTACAGGTGCGGTTCTGACCTGTACCGGGCGCTGCGTCGCCTGCGCGTGGCTTGTTGAACTGAGTGCGAGGAATTACCCGCCTGTCATCCGCAAGATGGCGGGCGTAATCTGGACGGAATTCACTTCAGGAAAGCCGGACAGGAAGGCGGTGCTTAACAGTGTGAGCCTCAAAGACGAGTGGGAGTGGCTCGATTCCGATACCCGGACCTGGCGTATGGAAAATCCGGCCTGTCTGGTTCTGCCAGCTGCCATGTCGACCAAGTTGGATGCACGCGGGGACGTTGAGTACGATCCGAACGGCCAGGTTGTCCTCTCCGGGGACGATCACGATTTTATCCGGGAGAAGGCTGCTGAGGCCGCGGGAAAACCAATCCACCTTCCCACGAGGGAGTACCGGTTCTTCGACACGGCGCCTCTGCCTGTCATCAGTGAAGAGCCGCCTGAAACGTGAGCGAGCACGCGCCGGAATACTTCCTCGGGCGGTACTGGGATGGCTGCTGGGCCCGCCAAGAGCAGAATCTGATTATGGGCGCCGCCCGCTGCAGGCGTGGTGTATTTGGCCTGATCGAATTGACGTATTTCCACACTTGGTTAGTCAATCCTGGGGTGTCGCGACCGGGGCAGGGAACCTGGAGACCGGAAGCCCAGGTGGGGCAGGTCTTTAGGTACAGGAACGTCGATTGGCCCCGCGGTGGACTGTGAACCGCGACCGGCAGCCGGTTTGTCTCACTGATGGGTACGAAAATCCTTACCTGCTCGAAGGCCCGAACGCTTGTCGGTAGGCGGCGGGCGACGTGTTCATGATCGAGTTGAAGCGTGCACGCATGTTTGCAGCACTTCCAAATCCGCTTTGTGCGGCCACAGCTGCGACGGTAAGAGTTGGGTCTTCTAGCAACCGGCATGCGATGGCGACCCTCTCTCGGAGGAGCCACTCACCTGGCGGATAACCGGTTAGTTTCAGGCAGTGGCGGTGCAGTGACCGAACTGAGACATGCGCGCGTTTGGCGATGTCCTCAACCGTTAACAGGGTAGTGGCATGTTCTGACGCCCATATTAGTGCTTCCGCTATGACGCCACCGGTGTTAATCAGGGGACTTGGTCTGTATTGTGCCTGCCCACCAGTTCTGTGACGAGGTACGACAAGGCTTCTGGCAACATCCAATGCTGCTTGTGCACCGAGGTCCAACTCCAGCATGTGCAGACATAAATCAATTCCAGACGTTACTCCTGCGCTGGTCAGCACTTGTCCGTTGTCAACATAAAGGACGTCAGGGTCAACGTGCACGAGCGGGTAAGTCCGGGCCAACTCCGCAGCTTGCTCCCAATGAGTAGTTGCCCATGTTCCGTCCAGCACCCGGGCCGCGGCGAGGGCAAACGCGCCAGTGCAGATCGAGGCGAGTCTCACGCCGCGGGCGTGAGCCGAGCGCAGCGCTCGAAGGACCGTATCGGAGGTCGGGCTAGCTATGTTAAAGCCCGGAACAATCACGGTGTGTGCTTCGTCCAGCTCCGATACGTCGTGGTCGACATGCAGTGTGAGCCCGGCTGCCGTTGAGACCAGCCCAGGTCGTTCCGCTGCTACGACAACCTCGTACCTAATGCTGAGGTCCCGCCTTGCGAACACTTGGAGCGGTATCGCGAGGTCCAAGTCGACGACACCATCGAGGGCGATTACTACGACGCGCCTAAGGCTGTCCGAATCATTGCGCATGGTGTCCATCATGCCACTTCCGACCGAAGGGTGGGATCTGTCAAGGTGGACTCCGGATCAAAACTTGAACACAGGGGGTTCGGTGCCTGACAGCTCGGCGCAGCCACTGATAGAAGACACACCACTCGAAGGGAAGCTCCGGGGACAGAACGACTCCGGGAAATCAATCGGGTCAACAACTTTCGCGCTTATGGTTTGTCAGGCGTTGTATTACGCAACGGTGAGCGTCGATCTGACGCTCACCGCTTTAGTCGGTCTCGCCTTGGCCCCAACGCCCGTGCTAGCCACGCTTCCGCTGGCGATGATTACCCTGATGGGGGCAATTTGTTCGGTCCTCACTGGCCTTGCATGCGCCCGCTTCGGATACACCCCAGTAATGGTGGTTGGCGCCATCCTTGGCGCACTTGGTGCCGCAGTCTCTACGCTCGCGGTCGTGGGGCATTCATTTCCCGCGCTCTGCGTAGGAACGGGTATTGTCGGCGTATATCGCGCAACCGGGGGGTACATCCGGCTCATGGGGGCCGATCTGACCTCGCCCGGACAGCGGGATAGGGCCCTTTCGATGATTCTTGCCGGAGGGTTGGTGGCAGCGTTCGTCGGTCCTTGGCTCGCGACCTCGACAATGGACGTCCTCCCTGAAATGTATGCAGGATCTTATCTTGTGGTCGTGGCCCTTTGTCTCTTGACTCTGCCGATTCTCTTGGCACTGCTTAGACCCGAACGACGACATCGCTCAGTGTCAGAATCAGGGCCGGCCCGTGTCGGGGGTCCGGGGCCTGATCCCGTGCGATGGCGGGATCTGGAGCAGCCACGCAACTTTGTCACGGCGCTTGTGACTCTTGCGGTCGCTGGTGCCGTGATGACAATGGTCATGGCCATTGGCCCGATTGGAAGTGAGCACGCCGGGCATTCCGTCACAATGGGAACGACAATCATTCAATGGCATATGGTCGGAATGTTTGCGCCATCACTTTTCTCGGGGCTTCTGCTTGAAAAGTTCGGACGGAAGGCAATTGCGCTAAGCGGGGCGGCATTGCTCGCCAGCGGGGCAATCGCCGGTGTTGCAGGCGGCGACTTTCTAAACTTCCTCCTTGCGCTTGTGCTCAACGGACTCGGTTGGAACTTCCTCTATGTTGCAGGGAGCTCATATTTGGTTATTTGCTACCCACCGGGAAGGGGTGGCCGACTCCAAGCAGTTGCTGAGGGTATCGGCAGCGTAACGGCCGTGATTGCGTCCTTCTCGGCGAGTGCGATCTTTCTTGGGATGGGCTGGCAAGGAACAAATATCGGTGCACTTGTTGTGTCGGGCGGTCTTGGAATATGGATTTTGGCCGGACGCCGCCGCTAGGCCACTTGCAGGAACGACGGCCTGCATCCGGTCCGATTGGAAGGCGCCTCCATGCTCGCCTTTCCAGGAGTTCCAAGCTGCAATCACCACGCCAATTTGGCTGAACACTTGAAACCCGCAAATTTTCGGCGCGAAATGAAGGACCTTCGCCCTGCGGCGTATCTATTCTTTAATCTTCAGACGCCTATTCACCAGAACCTTAAAACGGGCTGCCGCCAGAACGTGTGCCCTCCAAGAGTCAGGACGTTGGGGTCGGTCGGGCAATCTGTGAATAGGAAAATTTTTTGTTAGGGGGCACGTTGGTAGTCGATACAACAATGATTCATGATCCTGCGGGCGCATATTCTTCGCTCTCAGTCGTTGATGCGTGGAGGGCTATGACGCACCTTGATCCACCAGCCCCCGGGGTTAGCCAAACTATTCAATGCCGAGGCCTTGATAACGCCCTCGAGATCGCCGAACAAGGAATATTTGACCGTGGAGCCGGGGACAGACGGATAGTCCCTTCGGCTGGAGCGATCTTTCCCTACAGCCTACTGGCGCTCGTGGAGTCGAAGTCACCGGGAGCACCGTTGAGAGAGTGGTCTCTCTTTAGGCTGGGTGATTCAGCAGAACAGCTCCGGAGGATCGCGATACCGTCAGACCAGCTGACAACTTTGGCCCAGGAACTGAACACTGAGTCTCCAAGCGATTCGATATGCCACTTGATACTTGTCCAGCGCCCCTGGTTGTCAATGCGAAAGTACGGGCCTAGGGGTTACCTCTATGCATCCCTCGACGCTGCGCATGCCTCCGTTAGCTTACTTGGGACAGCGCTGAGTCACGGACGCGAATCATTCATTCAGCTGGCCTCAGCTTCGCGAATTGTTCGGAATTTTGTATCTTCAAACTTTCCCTATCATGAGTTCCACTCAGCAGTATCCTTTCGTACGTCTCACCTATTTGACGAACCAGGTTCGTTCCGCTTGGAATATCCGCGGACAGTTCGGGACTGTCGCGGTGACTATGAAAAGATCCCATGGGAAAATATCGTCGAACCGCTAATGGGAACGACATCTCGAGGCGCAATCACCCCGAAGAGGCTCGTTGAAGTCGCGGCGTGCCCTAAAAACCCAGGACTTATGAGTGTCTGGACTGATCTATCGAGGCGACGTCATTCCGCGCGGTCATTTACCGGAGAACCCATTCCGGGTGAATCACTGGGCGACCTCCTTGCCGTGATGGCAACCGCGCTGCCTGTTGACATACCGAATTCCATGCAAGAACACCCACTGGTCAGCGTTTCGCTTCTATTGGTGGACAAGACTTCGTGTGAACTGGATGTCCCATCGGTGAGGACCCAGTTCGTGCCGGATGGAACTGGTACCGAGCACTTCGTTCGTGCCTGCATGGGACAGCGTCACGTGGGGGCGGCTAAAGCATTCCTGCTCTTCCATGCAAATACAAATCAGCTTCTAGGAACTGGCGGCGATGGTCACAACATCCGTGAGGCACTGTTTCGCAGCGGTGCAGCCGCGCATTTGGCCTATTTAGGAGCGGCGCAGAACCATCTGGGAATCTTTACGATTGGCGGCTTCGTCCAGACAATCTGGAAAGACCTCGCAGCTCTACCAGCGACCGAAGAGTTGCTGTGTCTCATGGCTATTGGAGTAGAGCAATCGGAAACTCGCACAAGAGCAGATCGTGAACTGAGGGCGGACGCACATGGTGAAGCGTAAGGACACTCAACTGCCGACGGACATACCCTCCCATCTCCGGAGGTATCTATCGGAGGCAATGGACGCACGGCTTGAGCGTGCCACCGTTTCCGATGGAAAAGAGGTCCTGACCACCGAACAGCTACTGAAAGCTCGTTGCGACGCTACTCGGAACCTGGAAGCCTCGGGAGTAGGACCACGTTCGCGCGTCGGTCTTGTGGCGCCCAACTCGGTTGGGTACGTCGTCGTGCTGTTGGGACTGCTGGAGCTCGGTGCGGTACCGTTCCTTATCGATCCGGCCGTCTCGTCACAACAGTTGAATACCCTTATCGATTCGACCGGAATTGAATTTGTAATTCAGCCGGCGGATCATGATGCGTTAGCGCGGATAGAGATGCGTGGCGCGATAGAACAAGGGAACCTTGTTGTTGCCGCGACGTCTTCGCAGCAGGCTGCGCCGGAGATGCATCCCCTGACGGAGATATGCCGATTCACTTCAGGATCCACCCGGACTGCCGCCTGTATCGAATTCACGGGTCGGGCTGTCGTAAATGCGGCTCGGAGCTGGGTTATGGCGACCGAAATGAGCGAGGCAGACAGTATCCTGTGCTTTGCCGGGGCATACAACGGCCTTGCCTTCAATACATCCCTCATTCCAGCTCTGGTATCGGGGGCGTCGCTCAGCCTCCCAGCGGCGTTGCCGTCAGCAGGATATGTCCGCCGCAAACTCGAACACACCAGAGGGACGATTCTTGTAGGGTTTCCCGCGATCTATGACGCTCTTGCTCGAACGGCCAAGAATATTCCGGGCGAGAGGCCAAGACTGTGTCTTTCTTCTTCAGCGCGCCTTGCCCCATCGACGCGAGAAATCCTCGGTCAGCGAGAGGGCATTGTGATTTCAGACTACTACGGCCTTGCGGAGACTGGTCCGCTGACTGAAGGCGAAAAGCGTCCCGATGCAGTGGGGCAAGGAAAAGTCCTCCCCAATGTGTCGATTCGCGTAGAAGAGGGCGGTCTATTGGTCCGCAGCACTTCTATGGGAACGCGGTACCTGAACTACCCGGGGCTTTTTGAATCGCGGCTCACGACCGATGGCTACTACCGCTCAGGCGACGAGGGAACGTTTATAGACGGCCGGCTCGTCCTTTCCGGGCGATCAGGTAAAGGATTGAATGTCGGCGGAAAGAAGGTCTCTCCTGATGAGATTCGGGACGTCTTGCTTGAATCGCCTAACGTCACCGACGCCCACGTATCACTGGCCACTTCATCCTCGCAGCACGGCATTCTCTGCGCGCTGGTGAAAACTCAAGACACTGTCGAAAATGACCTGGTGAGGGAGCTGCGCGGCCTGGCGGAGAGAAGGCTTTCGGCACATGAACGGCCGATGAAGTACTTCCTTGTCGACGCGATTCCACGCAGTGGGCCCGGGAAACCGCGTTTGACCGAAATAGACGAACTAATACAGCAGCTTCTCGGTATGGAACTGCAGAAACTGAAGGGAATGAAGTCCTAACATGGCTACTACGACAGACAGAATCGCAGATTTGGTCGAATCTGTTTCCTCAGGCGAAATCAACAAAATTGAAGCGCTTGATCATTCAAGATCGCTGTCCGACAAGGGTCTGACATCTCTCGCATTCCTTCAGCTCGTGGATGCGATTGAGACTGATCTTGGAGTCTACATCGATCTCGAAGGGGATATTTCCTTCCTCCAGACCGTAGAGGGCATCGCGTCCTACGTGGACCAGCAGACGAGCTCGTAATGGCCGGGGACACTTCTGTCTTAGCCGCGGTAGTCGGCCACAGGGGGAGGCTTGGCAGTGCCTTGTGCCGAGCACTGGAAGAATCTAGGCATACGCTGGTTGGTCGGGTCGACCGTGACGGTGCACATTTGAACCGCGTTCCAAACCTCGTCTTTGACGCAAGCAACGTGTCTGCGATAGACACCACACTCCGGGTATGCAGACAAGGCGGGGCAGCTCTCATCTACTGCGTTTCGGCATTGTCTGACGCTGCGAGTAAACAATTGGAAGACTACGCCATGACGGCACCCGTCGTTATAGCGACGAACCTGACTCTTGGCCATTGGCTTCAGGCTGAGTTGGTGAGGAATCTCGCCAAGATGTCGCGTCTGTCTGTCCAAGCGGCGACCGCAATTCATGAACGTCACCCTCGCACCAAACTGGACCGTCCGAGCGCTAGTGCTGCAGATCTTCGAGCTGTTTGGGAGGCGGCCGGCGGCAATCATTTGACCGAGGTAGTCAGTTTGCGTTTTGGACTTCCGGTGTCCGGCCACACGGTGACCGTTGATCTTCCGGGCGAATCTCTCTCGATCCATCACGAAGTAGCAAGTCTCGACAGTGCCGGGATGGGTGCGGTCGTCCTATCGGATTGGATCATCGACCAGGCCCCGGGTCTGTACGACATACATTCAGCGTTCGAACAAGCATTTAGGAGAATATCGAAATGATTAGTGAAACGGCCGCTCCTTTGACCTCTGCACAACGGAACTTGGTCGAACAGGTTAGTGTTGCCGCGCGGAGCCTGTCTGACGGAGGACACGACGATTTCAATCAGGGGCAGGTTTCTGCACGCCAGCCTGGCTCCGATATTTTCTTCATCAAGAACGCCACCACGGGATTCGATGAGTGCACGCCGTCGGACATCTTGGTGGCAAGTGTGGATCCCCATGCCGAGAAGCATCCGCAGTTGCCACCCGAAGTGGTCCTCCATCAAGCTGTGTATGCGGCGCGTCCGGACGTAAACGCCATCGTTCACTCACATGCGCCGTACACGCTGGTGTTCGGGGCTACCGACCTCCCGTTGCGCGCAGTCTCCCACGACGGTGCGTTCTTTCAAGGGCGAACACCACGGTTCACGATGACCAGCAACACGATCCTCACGTTGGACGTGGCAACGGCGGTCGCGTCGGCCATAGACGACTCACCTGCGGCGTTCCTGAGGAACCATGGCGGAGTAATTGTGGGCAAGTCAATCCGCCACGCCACCGTCTACGCGCACATGCTCGAGCGGGCATGTCAGCTTCAGCTAATGGCTGAAGCTGTGTCCGGTGGCTACCACAGCTCGGAGGACGAGGACATTGATGCCAAACGAGAATTCAACTTCGCCGACCTGTCCGTTCGGTCCTACTGGGAGCATTTGGCGCGTCGTGTGAAGGCACGGCAATTGACCCTGAACTGAATGTGCACCCGAGCCTGGAAAGATCCGATGATGTTTGGATGCGGCCGCAAAAATTAAGTTGCGGCTCGATCATGTCCGAGGGGGCCGCCGGAAGGGTGTGTTGGCGCGACGGTTCTCAGCCGATGGGTAGGTCTTGACAGACTACACGCTGAGAACCATCGCGGTGTGGTCAGGCTACACACGACTACTGTGGCGCAATCCGAACGAAAAGAATGTGCAATGTCAGAAAACAGCCGACACGGCGGCACTTCGGCCAGGGGATTAGGTGGCTGCATTAGCGATGAGGATGGCAGTGCGATCTGATGCCTCACGGATCTTTTTAGGTCAGATGTCAAAGATTGTCCTGGGTGGATACAGCACATTGCTCTCTGTCGGTGAGACGGAATGGCTCGATTTTCACATTCGAAGAGGCTCAAATCCCCGACTTCTTCAACTTGCACTTCGCGACTGTAAGAATAAATACCGTAACGGTCCATCTTGCGGCAGGAAGCGCTGGGAAGAATGTCTGAGAGGAAGGTACCTTCTTCGGGGTGTCCTCGACGCTGCCTCTGCTCACCGCAAAAATGACTTGGCAGTTAATGTGACCAGGTTCGGGAAGCCGGTTATTTCCGGTGAAGATCTCTACGTGAGTATTTCACACGACGGCACCTATGTGGTTGCAGCGGTCGCTGAGGGTATTGAAATCGGGATAGACCTGCAAGTCCCATTCGAGGTGTCCCCAACGTTCGCAAAACGCTGGGGGATCTACATTCCCCAGTCGACAGGTAGCGATGCGGCGAGGATGCTTGCTGCGGAGCAATGGTCGGTCAAAGAGGCGATTTCGAAAGTGCGAGGGAGCGGGATTGTTGACCTACCCCACAAGCTAGACGTGGCCAACGAACGGCGAGGACGGTCTGATGGTATCAATTGGATCAAGCTGGATTCGAATAATGCCTTCGGTCTGGCGATCGCTTACATGGCTCCAACATCAGCCGTAGTAAGCGCTTAGCACGACGAAGAAGAAACATGAGGTGTGGATGTTGGGGATAATGAATGACGCGAAATTTCAGGCTGGCGATATTCCCTGCTCTTGGGACCAAAATCAGGCGCTGACGAGCCATAGTCTTGGCATAAAGCCGCGTGATGTTATATGCAGGCGATGGTACGTGGCGCATGTAGGCGTCGCGTCGCTAATCTGTGATGCCTGGCGTGCCGTAGTTTCGGAACACCCGGCGCTCCGTGTTGAATACCGACGCCACACTTCTGGGTTCTGGTCGCAAAGAGTACTGTCGAACGACGAGGTGGCGCTTTGGACTACCGTCGGCGCCTACTTCCCTGATAGAACAAGTGTCCAGCAATTTGATGATCGTGTCTCGATCGATACTGGGCAGTTATTTTCATTTGTTGTGACCCCCGTCTTTGACGGGGTCGTCGTGGAGTTGGCGATCGATCATATTTGTATCGACGGCGTCTCTATCAGCCTTCTGATTGGCTTTTTGAATGTGAAGATAGCCCTCGCATTGAATGGCCAGCCTCTCTCGGAGGGCGCTTGTGATACCAATTTTTTTGACCGCTGCGTCAAGCTCGGCCCAGATTATCGATCGTCCGTGCAGGACCTCAGCCGTTGGCCCGAGGTTAACCCCGGTATATTCCCTCCGATGGCTGAAGTTGAGATGACGGCCAGGCCGGGGATTGAATATGGTGAACATAAGGTTTCTGCGAGAATTTCTTGGGAGGAAATGGACGATCGATATAGATCTTCTGCCCCTGGAATCTGTGGCGCTGCGTTGGCCCAGTCTGTGTCAAGGGTTATAGAAGGCATTCCTGTTTCCGAAATTCCGTTGGTTGCTGTCCTGAGCGGTCGTACGGTTGCCGACCAGCTAGCAGTCGGAATGTATTTCTCGTACGCGATGCTCGCCGCGCAAGTAGGCGACGATCCGCTGTATGTTCGTGCCCGTGCGGTGCACGGTCGCATCCTAGGCGCCATGCGTCGATCGCGCACTCCATTTGCTCTAGAGGTTCTTCAGCGCACTCCGAATCAACCCCATGGACGAGACTATGTGAATGAATCGACGTTGAACTATCTTCAGGTTAATCACGTCGCCGAGCCTCCTGAACTTGAAGTATCTGATGCGGTGGTTGAGGTGCTGCCTGTTGCATTCCAGGAACGCGGATACGGCCTCGCGCGGGCTCGCTCTGTGTCTCGAATGAATGACCTCGAGTTTGAAATTACGGCGCGAACTGACTATTTGGGGAGCGAGTTTGCCAGCAGCGTAATCTCGGAGCTTCTGACAGATATTCAGCGATAGCCTAAGTACTACGCATGAGGTCGATCAGTTCTCAGGTAGAACTTCGGCATCCTGGAGGTACACGGGCGGCGTGCCCGAATGCTTGCCGACGAGCCGCTGGTAGGTCCGGGGCTCCTCGGTGTCCGGTGTGGTGACGAGCAATTCGAGGGTCCCGAAGCCTGCCGCGGCCGGACTGTTGAAGAAATCCACGGCGTTCTGGTTGCACTTGGAGTGTCGGCCGGTCTCGTCGTAAAGGGACGTGATGGCTTCCTTTGGCGTGAAGCGTCCGCCGCGAATGTGGGTGCCGTTGATGGTCCCGATCCGGCCCTCGGCCCACCTCTTGTACGCCTGTTCCAGAGCGGTTTCCCGGTCCACTTCAACGTCGAATACAGTCACGGTGTTGTAGTCGTTCAGCTCGAGCCACTTCAGATAGCGCTGTGGCAGGCCTTCCCAGGACAGGGTTCCTTCGATGACGACATTCTCCTGTGCCTCAAGGCTGCGTTCAATCAATCTGTTGGCCAGATCGACCGACTCGTTATGCACCAGGGTCGAAATCTCGTTCGGCATGACCGGATAGCCGTCGGCGAGCGTGCGGGTGAACACGCTGTCGAATCGTCCGTCCTGGACGGCGGCCTCCAGCAAGCGGACTTTGATTTCGTCTGCGTCGATGACGCGCCAACCCAGGCCGCCCATTCCGAGCGCTTTCCTTGCGGTGGTCTTTCCGGCGCCGGGCGGGCCTGCCGTGATTATCGCCGCCAAACCGCCCTTCTCGATGTCCCCATCCCCTTCGGCCAAAAGCTCATCCAGCAGCAGTCTTTGGGCCCGAAGCTGCTCAATGGGCAGAGGGCGCCCAAGAACATAAGTAGCCATGGTGGCATTGCGGTGAAGATCCGCACCGGAAGAAGTCAGCTCATTCAGTTCCGCTTCAACGCGGCGTAATGTCTGCTCATCCACCTAGATCTCCGAAGGGTGGACGGCGCGGACGATTGCCTCGTAGTCTTCTCCGGTGATCAGGTCCCGATGAAACGCATCGGAAATTTCATCCCAGCTGCCGCCGGTTATCTGGCCTTCAGGGTTTCCCGGCTCGGCGTCGGCCGAGTAGGTGTATGGCCATACCGTGAGTTCCTGAAGCATATGTTCGTGGTCGATGAGCCCGACGTGGAAGTCCAGAATCACTTCGCGCGGCGTTCGTTCCAGCAGTTCCGGGAAGTTCTTGATCCTGCGAAGGATCCTGTGGACTTCAGGTTGTGAGATGGAGAGCCTGCGCGCGATCTCGGCCTGCTTCAACCCCTTGCTTCGAGCCGACGCACATGCCCGCAATTGGTCAAGACGGTTCAGCTCACGACCGGCGAATACACGTGCAAGCTCGTCCTGGATGGTGAGCATGTACTGCTCCTTTTCGAGTTCCAACACGCTGTTTATTCATAATGTATTGGATTAACGGTACTCCTACCAGATGGTACCCGGAAGATCCCGGTCAACGTGGCGGCTCACCCGGTCTGGCCGGGACCGCGCTGACCTTGGGTTTGCCGGTTTTCACGATCGGTACAGCATCCGGGCTGACGCCCATGCGGCGAAGAGATTCCTGTCGCCCGCTTTGCCGGTTTTGGCATGGCGAGGGCTAGGTCGACGAGGTCGTCGAAGCGATCCTCACGCTCCGGAGGCGCATGCAGCCAGTCGGCGACCGGGCGGTCGATCTCCTCACGCAGATCAATCATGGCGTCCGCCTATGCCACAGCCCGCCAACGCTTGCCGGGCACGGTCGTCGGCGAAGGTGATCCGACCGGGTACCGGCCGCTGCGGGCTGGCGACAGGTTGTTCTGATCCCAGACGACTCGCAGCGAGGTAAGCGGCTTACCTTCGTTTTGTGTGACCGTGCTCCACCAGGTCGATCTCCAGGGTTGTGCCGAATGTCACGTCTTCGGCGAGTTCGACTGTGAAGGTGGCGTAGTCGTGTCTGGTGACCTTGATCCCTTGTGTTCCTTCCTTGAGCGCCTCGGTGATGGCGGTTTGGACGGCTTGGTCGATCTCGGATTCGGGCGGTTGGCCGGAAGGGGCTGTGACGGTGAGGCTGAAAGCGCTTCTGTGCTGGGTCATTCTGTGTATCCGTTGGGGTCTGGTCGTGAGGATGGCGGGAGGCCTTGAGGGTTCACGGGGCCTCCCGCCTTGTGCTAGTGGAACTGGATCCAGGTGACGTTGCCGATGCCTTCGACGTCGCCGCGGAAGATGATGTAGAGGGCGTGCTGTCCGGATACCTGCACGGGAGTGGTGAGGGTCATCCAGTTCTGCCAGCCGCCGGTGTGTCCGACTGCCATCTGGCCGATGAGGGGTCCGTCGTGGTGGTCGATGCGGAATTCGACGGTGCCGCCCTGGGTGGCGGTCGCGAACCGGAGGTCGACGCTGTGGGCACCCGGTCCGAAGTCCATGGGGGTGAACGCCCAGTAGTTCCCGTCGTTGACGGCGCATCCGTCGAGTCCGCCGCCGGCATCGCTTGTCGGTTCGATGTTCATCTGGGCGTTGAAGCTGTTCTCCGAGACACGGTTGCGGGCAAAGGCGTCGAAGGCCTTGACCGGAAGCGCCGCGGCAGCGGTGTCGAGCCAGATCACGTCCCAGTACTTCAGGCTGGGGACCGTGAAGGTCAGGAAGGTCCCTCGCGAATCCCGTGCGCGCTTGGCCTTGAGCTCCTCGACCGCGCCGGAGTTGCGATCGGGGGAGGCGAACCGGACCTTGACGTCGTTGGGCGTGCTGTCGGCGATGTAGAGCTTGACGGTGAAGTCCGTCCGCTCGGCCGGTTCGGGGTAGTCGGCGTTGTCGTCGCGCCAGTGGTCGGAGGGGTTGTCGAGGAGGTTGATCAGGTGCAGCGCCGTGGCGGCGCCGGTCGACATCGCCTGGAGCCAGACCGTTCCGGCTGATCCTGTCGTGGATGTGTTCAGGCCCCACACTTCGGCGCTGTTCCCGGCCCTATGGGACCCGTCTCTGAGGAGGTTCTGGTAGGCGACTTGGAAGTCGTAGTACTCGCGAAGCTTCGCCCGGAGCGAGTCGGTCAGCTGCAGGTTCTTATTCGGGAAGTATTCGTGGCTGAGCATGGAGTCGCCGTCGCCCATGGCGAGGTGGCTGGCGCCGGCGGCGAGGATGGTGGCCTCGGTGAGCAGGACGCTTGGCTCGTTGAAGTAGCGGGTGGTGCCCGTTGGGGTGCTGTTGCTGTAGGCCTTGTTCATGTAGGCGGGCATCACGAGCGCCTTGGTGGTGTTGGCGCGTACGCGGTCGCCTTGGCGGGCGAGGTCCCGGTATGTGGTGATGCCGTCGCTTTCCCAGACTTCGTTGTAGATGAAGTCGACGCCGGTGTCGCAGATCTGGTCGAGACCGTAGCCGCCGACGGGGTTGATGAGCGACCGGCCGCCGACGGCCTGCTTCTCTCCTGCGAGGAAGCCTCGGTACTCGTTCGGGATTCGGACGCGGTTTCCCTGGGAGTCGTAGACGATGCCCTGGTTGCCGATGGTGTCGATGTGCCAGCCGTCGAAGCCGAAGGTGTCCATGACCTTGGAGCACTGGGCGAAGATGTGATCCTGCCAGTCTTTGTTCCCCGGGTCGAAGAGGTAGAGCCGGTCGGTGGACCACGTCGAGGGCAGGGGGAAGCCGACCTGGGTGTCCTTCGTGGCGGTGGTCGGGCTGTGGAAGATGCCCCAGCCGGTCTGGACTCCGCTGCCGTCGGTGTCGTAGTTGCTGAATGCCCCGTATGCGAGGTCGTAGAACATCGCCTTCATTCCGCGGCTGTGGGCCGCGTCGATGAGCGATTTCACGCTGGCGCCGGAGACCGGGCGGTTGGCGAGGTCGTTCCAGATCTGGGTCGGTGGGCAGGGCATGTGCTGCTTCCATTGCCAGTCGTAGAACTGAAGGCCGTTGAGGTGGTACCGGTTCAGTTGGGCGAGGACGGCCTGGGCGTCGAGCCCCTCCGTGTAGACGGAGACATAGCCGTAGCGGGGGAACTTGGCCCAGTCGCTTGAGACGTCCACCGCGGTGCTGCGGGTCTGGGTCTGGCCGCCGGCGTCGAGCCGGACGCTGACGCGGTACCCCTGGTAGTCGTCCGCGGGAGGTTGCCACTGCACAGTCGCCGTCTGGGATTGGCCCGCCTCCATCCGGACGCTCTGCGACGGCGCCGCGCTTTTGAGCGGGGTGCCGAGTTTCTCCGCGGCCACCGTCAGACGCGCTGTGACCGGCACAGTGGTGGGGTTGGCGAGCTCGACGGTGAGCTGGACCGTCTCACCGGGTGAGTAGCGTGCTTTGTCGGTGTAGACGTCGAGCAGGGCGGGCCCACCACCAGCGGCGTGTGCGTTCGGCGCCGCGGCGAGGAGCTGGGAGGCTGCGGAGGCGGCTGCCGTGGCAGCCAAGCCTCCGAGAAGGGTTCGACGGCTGAACGGCATCCCGGGCTGAAGGGATTCCATCGGCTGGTTCCTTTCGGGCGTGTGAAGGCGCGCAGGGTCAAGGAGTGCGCGGGGCAGAGGGACGTTGCGCGGGGCAGGGGATGGCCCCGCGCGGTGAGGGAACGGAGGGAGTGCCTCAGTCTTCGGTGATGTGCACGATCTGCCACAGATGGGGTGCAGGAAGCTGCGCGAGGACGTAGTCGCCGTCGACCGTGTAGGGCACGTCCGTGAGGCGGGCGCAGGTATCCGGGTCCGCGACGCGGATGCGCGGGAGGGAACGCCCGGTGCGCCGGAAGCGAAGGATTCCCTCGCCCGGCGAGAGAGGCTCGGCCCGGGACGCGTCCCAGAGTGTGTCTGCCTGGCCGTTGAGGTTGATGAGGTGGATGACAAGGCCTTGGGGTGTGCTCGTGACGCGCCTCCAGACCGCGCCTGCGGCGGGGGTCTCGGTGACGGGGGTCTGGGCGTAGGTGACGTCCGCGTCGTCGTTGTAGCCGCCGGCGTAGGAGCCGGTGACGTCGTGGATGTCCGGGTCCATGAGGAGTGCGTCGTGTTCAACGAGGAAGTCGTACCAGCGTGTCAGGAACCGCTCGGTCTCGGGCGTGGCCGGGTGGCTCTTGACATAGTACGGGTCGACGAGGAGCCGGTCCGCTTCGCCGGCCAGGAGCTGGGTGGCGCCGTGGCTGAAGGCCGTGGCCATGGTCAGCGCTGTGGCGCGGTCGGCGCTGGCCTGGTCGGGGGTCTGTGCGTAGACGTGCTGGTAGGCGGCCAGGACCACGGGCTGGTCCTTCCGGGCGGCCTTGGCCCGCTCGATGACTTTCGCGAGCGACTCGAGGGTGACATGCGGGGGCCAGACCTCGATGTAGACGGCATCCTGGGGCGCCGCGGCCGTGGCCCAGGTGGGGAAGTCGTTGACGTTGTTGAAGACCAGCCTGCTGGAGGGCAGCTTGGTCCGTGCTTCTTCGATGAGCTTCACGAAGGATTCGGCCAGGTCGACCCGGCGCCCATCGGGGGTGAGCGCGTGCTTGGGGTAGCCGTATTGATCGAGGTGGAATCCGTCGAAGCCGACCTCCGCGCAGGCGCGGTCGAGTTCGTCGAGGAAGTGGGTGAGCCAGGGTTCGGCGGCGGGGTCCAGGAGCTTGAGGAAGTCGCCGAGGCTGTGGATTGTGCCGGTGGGGGTGGTGAGTGCAAGGTGCTGCCACTGGGCCCATTCGTCGTTGCCGACGGCGTACACGGCCGCATACCCGAGGGAGGCCGCGCCGCTGGCCTTGAGCGCTTCCGCGAGGCTTCGCACGGTGGAGAGGGAGATGGTCTGTCCGAGTGCGTCCTGGTATTCGTCACCTCCGCCGAGAAGGTCGGCGTGGCGGTAGGCCCAGTCGTAGAACTGGATGGCGTTCAGGTGGAGGCGCCGCGTGCGGCGGATCACGGCGCCCACGTCCTTCCCGGGCTCGTAGCTGGCCACGAAGCCGTAGCGCAGGCGCGCCCGTGGGTTGGCGGTGACCTCGATCGCGGTCCGCAGAGTCAGCTCCTCGGCGGTGAATTCGACACCGTAGCAGCCAGGGTCCAGGACGCCGAGCGAGTGCGTTCCATGGCCCCGGCCGGTGAGGCGCAGAACGGGGTCGCCCAGGCTGAGCACGGTGAGCGTGCCTTCCGTTCCTGCCGGGACGATGAGGTCGACAGCGACCGTCTCGCCGGTGACGAAGGACGCCTTGGCGGGGAGGATGCCCGGCTCGGCAGGGACGGGCTGTTCGACGGCCGGTCCAAGGACCGCGGCGGTCTGTGGGGGAAGTGTCATGCGTTTCTCTTTCTGAATGTTGTGAGGGGGCGTGGGGCTATTTGACGGCCCCGGCGGTGAGTCCGCTGATGAGATGCCGCTGCCCGGCGATGTAGACAGCGACGACGGGGATGACAGCGATGGTCGAGGCTGCGAAGACGAGCCCCCACGCGGTGCTGTGTTCCCCTTGGAAGGCGGCGATACCCAGCGGCAAGGTGCGCTTGCTCGAGTCGCTGATCACGGTCAGGGCCCAGACATATTCGTCCCAGGCTCCGAGGAAGGAAAAGACCCCGGCGGTCGCGAGAGCCGGCCTGCCGAGAGGGAGGTAGAGGCGGAGGAATTTGCGCAGCGTTCCGGCGCCGTCGATCGTCATGGCCTCGTCGAGCTCGATCGGGACCCGTTCGAAGAAGGCGCGTAGGAGGAACGTGGTGAAGGCGATCTGGCCTGCTGTGTAGAAGAACACGAGACCGTTGAGGGAGTCCACGAGCCCGAGGGACTTGGCCAGGATGAACTGCGGGACGATCACGACGATGCCCGGGATCATGAGCCCGGCCAGCAGGATCCCGTAGACCAGGTTCTTGGCCGGGAAGTCGAACCGCGCGAACGCGAACGCCGTCATCGCGGAGATGGCAACCGACGCGACCGTTGTGAGCACAGAGACATAAGCGGAGTTGAGGAAGTACCGTCCGAAGTCGCTGCCGTTCCACGCGTCGAGATAGTTGGAGAACGTGAGGTTCTGCGGGAAGAAGTGCGGCGGACTTGGCAGGAGGGCAGTGTCAGGCTCGAACGAGGTCGAGACCATGATCAGGAATGGGGCGATCATGAACAATGCCCCGGCCGCCACGAGGAGCACCCTGACACTTGTCATGGCCATCGAACGACGCCTGCGTCCGCGTGTCGGCGTTCCAGTCCGGACTGCTGTCATGACGGTCATGATCGGGCTTCTTTCTTCTCGCGGGTAAAGCGGTACTGCAGATAGGAGACCGCGGAGATGATGATGGCCAGGACGAACGACATGGCCGCCGCATAGCCGAAGTCAAGGAAAGAGAAGGCCTGCTTGTACATGTAGGTCAGAGGCACCTCGGTGGAGCCGGCAGGGCCCCCATTGGTCATGAGCAGGATCGAGGGGAAGACGTTGAACGCTCCGATGATCTGCACGATCGTGACGAACACGACCGTGCCGCGGATCCCCGGGAACGTCACGTACACGAACTTGTGCCAGGCGTTCGCGCCGTCGATCTCCGCCGCCTCGTAGAGGTCCTGCTGGACGCCGGCCAACGCGGCAAGGAAGACGACGATGCACCATCCAAGGTTCTTCCAGATGCCCAGCAGCGAGACGGCAGCCATGGCGGTCCAGCGCTGCTCAAGCCACGGCACCGGGCCGTTGACCACGTGCACGATGTCCTGGATGAACCAGTTCACCGCGCCGTTGTCGGTAGTAAAGAGATACCTGAACAGCAGCGAGACCACGACCCAGCTGGTCACCACGGGGATGTAGTAGATCACGCGAAAGAGAGTGCGCCCAGGCATCGGGCGGTGGAGGAGGGTCGCGAAGGCGAGGGCAATAGCGATCGTGGCGGGGACCGTCATGAGCAGGTAAGCGCCCGCGTTCTCGACGCTGTTCCAGAACTGGGAATCGCCAAGGGCCCGGACATAGTTGCCCAGACCGACGAACTGGCTCGCGGTACCCGGCAGTACGGACCATTGGTAGAAGCTGATCTGCAGGGAGCGGACGAGCGGGTAACCGGTCGTGAGGCCGAACAGCGCCAGCCCCGGGGCGGCGAACGCCCAAGGGACCCACCAATGCGGCGCGCGGCGGGAGGCCCCGCCCCGCCGCGGCTTGTTCGGCCGCGGCGGGACGGTGGCCCGCACCTTGCGGGTTTTGGGTGAGGTGCTCACTGACATGACTATCCCTGTGCGAGAAGAGGATCGATCTGTGCGGCCGCGTTGTCAAGGGCCTGCTGCACCGTCTGCTTGCCCTGGAAGGCCTGCTGGACCTGCTTGGTGAAGATGTCGTCCACCTTCGCCCACTGCGGGGTCGCCGGGCGGGGCCGTGCGGTCTTGAGCTGGTCGAGGTACGGGGCGTAGTACGGCGCATACGAGGCCATGTCCGCCGCCAGAGCCGATTCGGCGGAAAGCTGCCCGACCTTGCCCATCGCCTGCTGCGCCTCGGGAGAGAGCATGTACCGGATGAACTCCGCAGCGAGGGCCTTGTTCTTGGACTGCTGCGTCATGACGATGTCCTCGCCGCCGACCACGCTGATGCTCCCGGCCGAGCCGGAGAACATCGGCTCGGTGGCCGGCTTGAAGTTCGGGTAGGCCTTCGTGAGGTTGGGGAACGTCCAAGGGCCGTCGACGATGGTGTCGTACATGCCCTTCGCGAGACCGTCGGAGGTCTGGACCGCTCCGGGAGCGCCGAGGACGTTCGAGGGGAGCTGCTTGGCGTTGTACATGTCCACGAGCATCTGCACAGCTTCAACGGTCTTGGGGCTGTTGAGGTAGCCGGTGGCCTTGGTCACCTCGGGGTTGGTCATTTCGCCGCCGTTGGACCAGATGAAGGGCAGGAGGTTCCATCCGCCTGAGCCGCCTTCGGCGAAGAGGTACTTACCGGCGCCGGGCTTGGCCGCATCCGCCTTGAGGTCGTCCAGGGTTTTGGGGACCGAGGAAATGCCTTGGGCGGTGAGTGCGTCCTGGTTGTAAATGACGACTTTGGTGTTGGTGTCCAGGGGAAGGCCCCAGAACTTGTCCTTGTACTTGTTGGTGGCCAGCGGGCCGGGGTACATCTTGCCGGCCCAGTCCTGGAAGTCGGGCATGTCGTCGCTAAGCGGGGCGAGGACGCCCAGCTTGGCAAGCTCCGGGACGGTGACGATGTCTGCCCGGACCACGTCGGGCAGGGAACCGGCCGCGGTGGCGGTGATGAGCTTCTGGTGCATCTGGTCCGACGGCACCTGGACGTCGTGGACCTTGACTCCGGGGTGGAGCTTCTCGAACGCGGGGATGATGGTTTTCTCGAGCGCGTCGATCTCTCCGCCTCCCGCGCTGTAGGCGTGCCAGAAAGTGATTTCTCCGGAGACCTGTGCGCCGGTGGCGAGCTGCTGGGAGCTCGGTGCCGGCTGCGAGGCGCCGGTGCCTCCGACGTCGCAGGCGGCCAGGCCGGCGACGGCGACGAGGGCGATGGCCGGCAGTGCCAGGGATCGCTTCATGGGGGTGACCTTTCTGTTCCCGGGCATCCTTTGCCCGGGAGGTGTGCTAGTTGGTGGAACGGATGAGTGCAGTGAATTCCCAGGCCCTGAGGTCCAGTCCGTGGGCGTCCGGGTAGTTGCCGAGGATCCGCTCGGCGCCGGCCCATAACGGGTCCCCGATGTCGACGGTCTGTTCGCGGGGGGTGAAGTTACCGAGGACGAGCAGCTCGGTTCCCTCATAGGTGCGGGTGAACGCGTAGACCGACTCGTCATCGGGCAGGAGCATCGTGAAGTCGCCCTGGGCGACAATGGGCATCCCGTGGCGGAGCGCGATGAGGCGCCTGTAGAAGTTGAGCACCGAATCGTCCTGGCCCGCCTGTTCCTCGGCGTTGATCTCGGCGGCGTTCGGGTTGACAGCAATCCACGGCGTTCCGGTCGTAAACCCGCCGTCCGGCCCGGCGACCCACTGGACGGGGGTCCGGGCATTATCCCTATTCAAGGGCGCAATAGCGGCCAGGACGACGGCCGGGGCCTCGTTGAGCGTCTCGGTCGCCTCACGGTAGTGGTTCAGGACCTCGATGTCACGGTGCTCGGCGATGGAAGCGAAGGCCATATTGGTCATGCCCAGTTCTTCGCCCTGGTAGATGTACGGCGTGCCGCGGTGCAGGTGGAGAATCCCGGCGAGCATCTTCGCGGAGGTTTCCCGGTAGGCACCGTCGTCCCCGAAGCGCGAGACGACGCGGGGCTGGTCGTGGTTGCCCCAGTACAGGCTGTTCCAGCCACGCTCGGCGAGCCCGTCCTGCCAGCGGCCAAGAGAAGCTTTGAGGTCTGTGAGGCGCAGCCGCTTCGGCTTCCACTTGCTTCCATCATGGTCCAGGCCGACGTGCTCGAACTGGAACACCATGTCGACCTCGGCCCGTTCCGGGTCGGTGAACAGGGCGGCGTCCTCGACGGTGACCCCGGGCATCTCCCCGACGGTCAACAGGGCACCGTCCCGGCCGGAGAACACCTGCTCATGCATCTCGTGGAGGTATTCGTGGATCCTAGGGCCGGAGATGAACGAGGCGGCCCCGTCGCCATAGAGCCCTCCGCCACGGACCGGACCGTCGGGCAGGGACGGGTCTTTGGAGATGAAGTTGATGACGTCCATGCGGAAGCCGTCGACCCCGCGGTCGAGCCACCAGTTCATCATCGAGTAGACGGCCGCCCGGACCTCGGCGTTCTCCCAGTTCAGGTCGGGCTGCTTCTTCGAAAAGAGGTGGAGGAAGTACTCCCCGGTCGCCTCGTCGTACTGCCAGGCGGGGCCGGAGAAGAATGATCCCCAGTTATTCGGTTCGGCGCCGGGAACCCCGGGCTGGCAGCCCGGTCGGGCGGGCCGCCACCAGTACCAGTCCCGCTTCGGGGAGTCCTTTGACGCCCGGGACTCGGCGAACCAGGGGTGTTCGTCGGAGGTGTGGTTGACCACGAGGTCCATGATCAGCTTCATGCCGCGTTGATGGAGGCCGGCGATGAGCTCGTTCAGGTCTGCGAGGGAGCCGAAGACCGGGTCGATGTCTTGGTAGTCGCTGATGTCGTAGCCGTTGTCGTCGTGCGGCGAGCGGTACACGGGCGAGAGCCAGACGACGTCGACGCCGAGCCGTTTCAGATAGTCGAGTTTGCCGATGATGCCGGGGATGTCGCCGATCCCGTCGCCGTTGGAGTCGGCGAAGCTGCGCGGGTACACCTGGTACACGACGGCACTGCGGAACCAGTCCCGCCTGGCTTGCCTCACGGCTTCGGACCTCTCTGTCTGCAGGGTCAAAGGATGCACCTCAAAGAATGTTGGCCACCTGACGGCGGCGTTGCCTATGGATAGTCGGTAGTGGACTCAGCGTCCTTGCCGGCGGGGCATTTCGTGATCAACCCCACACTGAAAGTTTCGCTACAAAACTTTCAAGTGTCAAGAGGGGCTTCAAAGCTCGAAATCTCTTCATGTAGGTTCTGGAACAAAACCCTGAAATGTGGAAGAATCGAAGCGTGCCAGAACGGTCTGGCCATGAAGGAGGAATCGCGTGGACGCGACGCCCGTGCACCCCAGTTGGCTCGGAGAGCCGAGCTCCACGCGGGATGTCCTGTACCGGCTGCTCATCGACGGACCCATGTCCCGCAGCGCCCTCGCCGAACGGCTCGGGCTTTCGGCTGCGAGTCTTAGCCGCGTCACCAAGCCCCTGCTCGCGTCCGGTGAGCTCCGCGAAGTCCCCGGCCGTCACGTTGGTCCCACGGGCCGGCCGACCCAGCCGCTCGAGGTGGACGCCGACCGGCACCACTTCATCGGCGTCAAGGTCACGGGAACCCATGCCTACGCGGCCCTGGTCAACCTGCGCGCCGATGTCCTTGACGCCGCGGACGCTCCCCTGCGCTCAAAGGACCCCGATCATGTGATCGCAGTCGTCGCCCGACTCGCCAATAGCCTCCAGGAAC
Organism: Arthrobacter terricola; assembly: GCF_004354015.1. Lineage (GTDB taxonomy): Bacteria > Actinomycetota > Actinomycetes > Actinomycetales > Micrococcaceae > Arthrobacter > Arthrobacter terricola. The sequence continues at coordinate 1,394 of NZ_SMRU01000039.1, read as the reverse complement.
GGGGCACGGCCGCCTCCGGGCTCGGCGTATGCCTCGGCGGGCAGGTCCGCGAAGACGGCAGCGTCGGCTACGCGCCCTTCCTCGAATGGCAGAACGTTCCTTTTGGCCAGCAGCTTGCGGCCGCAACCTCCATGCCCGTCGCAGTCGCCAACGACCTCAACGCACTGACCCTCATCGAACACTGGCACGGAGCCGGACGCGGAGTCGAGAACCTCATCATCCTGACCATCGGTGCCGGCGTCGGATACGGCCTGGTGATCAACAACCAGCTCATCAACGACGTCAACGCAGGCCTCGGCCAAGTAGGCCATACACCCTTGGACCCCACGGGCCCGGCCTGCGGTATCGGACACCGCGGGTGCGCCAACGTTGTGCTGAGCACCCGAAACATCGAAGCCCAGGCCGCCGTATCCCTCGGCAAGAGCGTGCCCTACGACCGCCTCATGAAGCTGGCCGCCGAGGACCCCGTCGCCCGCCAGGTCGTCGACCAGGCCGCGTTCTCACTGGGCCGCCTCATGACCATCGCCTCAGCCTTCACCATGCCCCAGAAGATCGTCCTCACAGGCGAAGGCGTCGAGCTCGCCGTCGCCGCGCCCGAAGCACTCAAAGCCGGTAGGTCACACGACCGGGAACAGCATACCCCTGCCGTGCCCCTCGAAATCGTCGAGGTCAGCCACACCCACTGGGCCCGAGGCGCGGCCATCGCCGCCATGCAGCTGCCCGCCCCTTCCCTTGCTGTCGACCAGATGCTCGAAGCCGTCAACCGCTGAGGCGTGCTGCTTCTTCGCCCTTGAGTCTCCTTCGATGTGGCCGACGTCGGCGATCCCTCGTAATCTCCGGCGCGATACCGTCGCCTTCCCGCGAGGTCCCGTGGGACGACAGCTGAGAAGGCACGAACGCCTCGGGCTGTACCGCAAGCCGAGAGCAGCTGCTCGCCCTTCGCTGAGCAATTCAGAGGCCAGCGCCGTCACGCCGACTTGGTCCGGTTTTTCGAGGCCGAGCTTGGCAACTGAGTCTTTTACGTCTTCGAGGTGGTCTTTGCCGTCCACCTTCGTTCCGTCGTAGTGGGTGAATTCGCTGTGTTTCACCGAATTGCCTAGTGTCGCGTTTCTGAAGTAGTTAAGCGGTTGGCTTTTGCGAGGATTTGTTCGGGGGTTTTGGTCCAGACGAACGGGTGGCATCGGTCGTTCCAGCCGGTGATGAACTGGCGGATTTTCTGGTTGAGGTCTTTGACGCTTGTGAAGACGCCGCGCCGGATGGCCTGCCGGTCGATGATGCCGAACCAGACTTCGACGAGATTCAGCCAGGATCCCGAGGTAGGAGTGAAGTGGACGGTGAAGCGGGGATGGGCCGCAAGCCATGCCTTGACTTCGGGGGTCTTGTGCGTGGCGTAG
>NZ_SMRU01000038.1 GCF_004354015.1 Arthrobacter terricola | reverse complement strand
ACGAGTAGGTGGGTTTTTCCCCGGCACAGCCGGCGCAGATCTGCCTGTTCTGCCGGTCGTGGAACGCGAGCACGCGGTGCTGCCGGCAGCCCGGGCACGGCCCGGGGTTGCGTTGCAGTCGGGTGCGGCAGCCCTGGCAGATGCTTTTGCCCTGCACGGTAATGGACGCAGGCCGGTTGATGCCGCACCGGGAGCACGCGGGTGGCTTGGATGCGGGGCCGGTCACTGTGGCTCGTGTGGCCTGCGGATCGTCGCCCGGATCGGTCGGAGTTCGCCGATGCCCGGGCCGGTGTCGCCGGCGACGTGGCGCAGCTCGCGGACTTCCTCGATGCGGAACTCGAGCAGGTCGGCGGCGGTGCATCCGAGGATGTCGCAGAGCGCGGCGAGCAGCTCGATGTTGACCCGTTGCGGGGGCTTGGTCACCAGGCGGTGGACGTATTGCCTGCTCAGGTGGACGTCCCGTTCTTCCAGCAGCGGGATCAGCTCGCTGGTCTGGAACAGGCCCTTGGCGGCCATGAGCTGGCGCAGGTTCCATTGCATGCTCAGTTTCCGTGTCATCTACGGCTCCTTTGTCGGGGTCGGGGTGTAAACGCGTTTCAATGCGGACTGGAGGGCCTTGTTTTTGAAGTCGTTGCTGACCGAGGTGTAGATCGCGGTGGTCGAGGCATAGGAATGGCCGACCTGTTCCTGGACGAAGGGTTCCGGGTAGCCGAACTCGATCAGATGCGTCACGTAGGTGCCGCAGGCAATGCAGCGTCAGTGCCGCGTCCAGGCCTGCCTCGGAACGGAGCCGGTTGAACCGTTTGTCCAGGTGCTTGGCCGAGACCCGGCTCAGCCGCTCGCTCACCCAGAGGGCGGCGTGGTTCTTCGGGCGCACGATCGGGCGGCCCTGCTCGACCCACTGCTTGAGACCCTCGATCGCCCAGTCGAACTCGGGGACGGCCAGCACCGTGCGCCGCTTCGGGGTCCCGCCCTTGGACGATTTGCCGTGGCGGACGTGGATGGACCCGTAGGTTCCCCAGTGCGGCATGTGCGGATTCGGCCGCAGGTCGGCAACATCGAGCTGACACAACTCGTTGCGGCGCAACCCGAACGCGTAGGTCGTTTTGATCATCTGCGCATCCCGTAACGCGGCCAACGCGCCCTTGCGGCCCGAGCGTGCCACCTGCTCCACCCGGGTGTCCAGGAAATCGAACAGGTGCTGCAGCTCGTCGTAGGTGAACGGGCGCCGTTCCGGCCGGCCCTCGTAATCATGCAGATGCGCGACGGTATTGAAGTCATGACATACCTGGGAGGGGATCTGGTCGAACCGGTCCGCGCATGCCTGGATCCACCCGTAGCGCCCGTCGGTCAGAAAGTCGCAAAACAGCCGCAAGGTGAAGTGGTAGCCGCGAATCGTCGAGGGCGCCAGCCGGGCGGTGCCGGACATCAGCGAGACCGTGAAGTCCTCGAGATCGCCGGCGGTCCACTCCCACGGATAAGAACCGGAAAATTCCGTGAACCGCCGCAGCAACGCCATCCGCGGAGCAATCGTCGTCTCTGCCAGCAAGCGGGACTTCTGCTGCCGCTCCCACCCGGTCAGCATCGCCTCGAACACGGCCAGTTCCTCGTCCAGGTGCGCGATTCCGTCCACCAGGACCAGCCGCGCCGATCCGGGAGCCTCGGCCACTCCTACCCCCATGATGTCTACGTAAATCTTACGATGTCACCTTTAAGTTACCATGATCGAGGAAGGCCAATCACCACGCGGGTCGCGCACCAGGACAAAAGAGAATAGACCCCAGGCCCCGGTGCTGGGCTGTCACTTTTCCGTCTTTAGGCGTGAGTCTGGCCTTGGGTGCCAGAGGTGTGCTGTTGAAGGGTCTATAGGCATCCTCAGTTGAAGGCGGGCTTAAGGGATTGCGGCACTGTAGGTTCGGCGAAGTTTGCAGCGCTGGATTCTGGGACGGGCCACGGAGGGTGACGGGAAGCTTTGGCGAAGGGCGGTCGAGGGAAGGCGTGAACGACCCGGCCATCATGACTTGCGATGCATATGTCTTGGAAGTCATAATCGGATGTGGAACTTTTCTGGCCGGAAAGCTTTGACCGGCAGCTGGGCCGACTGGAAGATGAGGCCGACCACAGTGATGAGGGGGCCAGGGCGGTATTCGAAAATGTGGTCGCAGAGATGGACTACCTGCGACGGTTGACGTCACCGCCTACGTCCGAGACCCCGACTCTCAAGACCATTCGTCAGGCCAAGAAATACGAAGTGTGGCGGGTCTCCCACCCCTACCACCAAGGGATTGCCGTCCGGCTCATTTGTTGGTTCCCTCCCGATGAAAACACCGCGGTGGTGGCTCTGTTTTCAGGCGCCAGCCAACATGGGCGACGTTTCTACGACAGCGTCGGAACCAGAGCGGGCCAAATAATAGAGCAATGGATCAGAGAAGGGGAGGGTGAAGAAAATGGTCAGGAAGACTTTTAGGAAGGGCAACGACCGGCTCGACCGTATCCTGGCGAAGCCGGGCATGGCCGAGCGTGTCGCTGAAATCCGGGAAGCGTCGGCGCGCGAGGACCGGATCTACGCAATCAACCTGGCCACGATCCGCAAGGCTGCGGAGTTGACGCAGGACGAGTTGGCGCAGCGGCTCGGGATTGATCAGAGCGTGGTCTCGAAGACGGAGCGGCGCGAGGACATGCTTCTGTCGACCCTGATGGATTATCTTTCCGCCGCAGGCGTCGAAGACGCAAAGATGGTCGTCCATGTGAACGGTCGCGAAATAGAACTAGACCTTCGCGGCCTGCAGCATCAAGGGCGAGGCTAATATCGTTGACGATCCGGCGTCGCGACATGCCTTTTGGCAATTCCGCGCTTCGCGTTGGCTTGCTGTGATGGGGAAGATCCGTCCTTGGAGGAGATCTTCTACGGCGACATGATCATCGCGGCGGTGGCCCAGACTCCGGAACAGGAGGGGGTCAAAGTGGTGAAGGAGGCCCTCCGTAGCAGGTTGCCCGCACCGGAAATGCAAGGAGCCCGGTCTGACAGCCGGGCTCCTTTTCATTATTTCGGGTCGTACTGGTCCCACTTCTCCAGATGGTGTTCACCGTCGACGGTGCGGATCGTACCGGATCGGGAACGCATAACGAGCGATTCGGTGGTTATCGTCGATTTGGCATACCGGACGCCCCTGAGAAGGTCACCATCTGTAATGCCTGTCGCCGCGAAGTAGCAGTTGTCACTTCGGACGAGGTCGCCTGTGCCGAGGATCCGGCTCGGGTCGTGACCGGCGTCGGCGGCCGTGGCCCGTTCCTTGTCATCTTGCGGGGCTAGCCGGCCCTGGATGACTCCGCCGAGAGTCTTGATGGCGCACGCGGCAACAATGCCCTCCGGAGTCCCGCCGGTTCCCATCATCGCGTCAACGCCGGTGCCTGGGCGGCAGGCGGCAATGGCGGCGGCGACGTCGCCGTCAAGGATGAATTTTGTCCGTGCCCCGGCCGCCCGGATTTCCTCGATGAGGCCTTGGTGGCGTGGTCGATCCAGGACGGCGACGGTCAGCTGGCTGGTCTTGACCCCCTTGGCCTTGGCGATGAGGTGAAGGTTCTGTGCGACGGGAAGGCGAAGGTCAACGAGATCCGCTGCTTCGGGTCCTGTGACGAGCTTTTCCATGTAGAACACGGCCGATGGATCGAACATCGCGCCCCGCTCCGTGACGGCAAGGACAGCCAGTGCATTGTTCATGCCGAGGGCCGTGAGCCGGGTTCCGTCCACCGGATCGACGGCCACATCGCAGGCCGGACCGGAGCCTTCGCCGACTTTCTCGCCGTTGAAGAGCATGGGGGCTTCGTCCTTTTCTCCTTCGCCGATCACGACTGTGCCGTCGAACCGGACGGTGGAGAGGAAGGACCGCATGGCGTCGACAGCGGCGCCGTCGGCGGCGTTCTTGTCTCCGCGGCCCACCCATTGGCCTGCGGCTATTGCTGCCGCTTCGGTGACGCGGACGAGGTCCAGAGCAAGGTTGCGGTCTGGCTGGATATGTGCGGCAGTCGTGACGTCGGACATTAGAAGGTCTTGCCGACCGAACCGAGCTGCTTGGCGGCTTCCACGATGCGGGCAGCCATGCCGGCCTCGGCGGAGGCTCCCCAGACGCGGGGGTCGTAGGTCTTCTTGTTGCCCATTTCGCCGTCGACCTTCAGGACGCCGTCGTAGTTGGCGAACATGTGTCCGGCAACCGGGCGGGTGAACGCGTACTGGGTGTCCGTGTCGATGTTCATCTTGATGACGCCGTAGGAAACGGCGTCCGCGATTTCCTGCTCGGTGGAGCCGGAGCCGCCGTGGAAGACGAGGTCGAACGGGTTTTCCTTGCCGATCTTGGCACCGACCTCGGCCTGGATCTGCTTGAGCAGTTCCGGGCGGAGCTTGACGTTGCCCGGCTTGTACACGCCGTGGACGTTGCCGAAGGTCAGGGCGGTCAGGTAGCGGCCGTTCTCGCCCGCTCCGAGTGCCTCGATGGTGGCGAGGGCGTCTGCGGTGGTGGTGTAGAGCTTCTCGTTGATCTCGTTCTCGACGCCGTCTTCCTCGCCGCCGACCGTGCCGATTTCAACCTCGAGGATGATCTTGGCCGCAGCCGCACGCTCCAGGAGTTCACGGCCGATCCGCAGGTTGTCTTCCAGGGTCTCGTGCGAGCCATCCCACATGTGCGAGTTGAAGATCGGGTCCTTGCCGGCCTTGACGGCTTCCTCGGAAGCAGCCAGCAGCGGCAGGACGAAATCAGCCAGCTTGTCCTGCGGGCAGTGGTCCGTGTGCAGGGCGATGTTCACGTTGTAGTTCTTCGCGACCTCGCGGGCGAAAGCCGCGAAGCCCAGGGAGCCAGCAACCATGTCCTTGACGGAAGCGCCGGACCAGTAAGCCGCACCACCGGTGGAGACCTGGATGATGCCGTCCGACTCAGCCTCGGCAAAGCCGCGGATGGCGGCGTTCAAGGTCTGCGACGAGGTGACGTTCACTGCCGGGAACGCGTATCCACCGGCCTTCGCGCGGTCGATCATCTCGGAGTAAATCTCTGGGGTTGCGATGGGCATGGAAACTCCTCACGGGCGGCCGCGCGGGCCGCGTTCAACATGGATGCGCAGGCACTAAGAGTGCCGTTGTCGCCCTTCAATGGTAGAGGCGGGCTAGGATGAAACCAAGCTTGTGCAGTGAATTACAGGCAAACGCAAACAACGTTTTGCCGTTCCGAATGGCAGGATGGACTTCGCCGTTGATTTTCCGAAAGGAAGAGCTTTTCGCATGACTATCAAAGAAGACGCAGGGCGGGCCGCTTACGCCGATCAGCGCCACCAGGCGATCCTCCTTAAGTTGCGCACTGAACGCAGGGTTGACTCTGCCCAATTGGCCACCGACCTCGGGGTTACCCGGGAGACCATCCGGATCGACCTGATCCAGCTGGAGCGGCACGGCCAGTTGAAACGAATCCATGGGGGAGCCATCCCGGTGGATACTGCTTCATTTGAGCCGGCGGTCTCAACGCGAACCGAATACTCGGCTGAAAAGGCTCGGATTGTCCGCGCTGCCTTAGGCCACTTGCCCGATCACGGTTCCGTGCTCATCGACGCGGGTTCCACGACCGAGAAGCTGGCAGAGATATTTCCGGGGGACCGCGAGCTATCGGTGTACACCAACACGCTTCCCATAGCCCTTTCGCTGGTCTCGCGCCCCCTGGTGACGGTTTACCTGATCGGGGGTCGGCTCCGCAGCCGGACCTTGGCGGACGTTGACGACTGGGCGCTGCGTTCATTGAGTGAGGTGAACGTTGACCTGGCTTTCTTGGGCACCAACGGCATTTCCGCCAAACGCGGTATGACGACGCCCGACCCGTCTGAGGCGTTGGTAAAGAGGGCGATGCTCTCCGCAGCGCGGCGCCGGATCCTCCTCGCTGATCACAGCAAAGTGGGAGTGGTCAGTACGGCACAACATGCCACCATTGCCGATATTGACCTATTGATCACTGATTCCGGATTGAACCAAGGGGATAAGACCGCTCTGGAATCCGCGGGTTTGACGATTGAGTGCGTCTAGGATCGGCCAAAGGGGATGGAACGGCCCCTGTTTTGGACAGAGGCCGTTCCTTTGGGCCGTCGATGGTTGAGGTCGGCTAGGGGTCTGCGCGGACGTGGTCGCCGAAGAGTGAGAAGACGCTTTTCCGCCGAATCGGCTTCCAGTAGGTGGTGCGCACTTCGGGCTTCACCAGTGTGCGAGCGACGAAGGAGAGGGCCGCCCCTATCTCGCATCCGCCCGAGTGGTCCAGATCATGTGCCCGCGGCCGTGGCACGGCTGTCTTGGGTCATTTGAGCAAGCGCCGGCTCGGACAGCCTGCGATCCCGGTCGAAGGCGTCCGTGACAGTGACTCGTTCGGCAATGTGCGGGTCGACGTCAAAAAGGGTTGTTTGGTGTCCGACGGCGGAGGAAGCGTATGCCAGGGCACTGGCCAAGCAGGCTGCCCGGTCCAGCCTTTGATCGAGGCCCGCGAGGTATCCGGCCAGTGCCGCGTCCCCGGCGCCGACCGTATTGACGACGGCGATGTCGGTTGCCGTTCCATGGATGGCGCCGTCGGCGTCAACGAGCATCATTCCGTCGCCGCCCAGACTGGCCAGGACCGCCCCTGCGCCGCGGCGGCGCAGTTCCTGAGCCGCTTCTGAAACGTCGCCCAGGGTTTCGATGCTGTGGCCGGTTTCCTCTGCCAGTTCATGCACGTTGGGCTTGATGAGGTCCGGTTTTTCGGGGATGGCCCTGCGCAGGACATCGCCGGATGCGTCCACGATGACTATGGCCCTTGCTTGGCGTCCAACTTCAATCATGCCGCTGTGGAACCATTCCGGTGTTTCCGGTGGAAGGCTTCCGCAGATGGCAAGCATGACCGGACTTCCCTGATTGGCTGCATCTGCGGCTAGTAGAGCGTCTTCACAGGCGGTGCGCAGGGACTCCATCACTTCGGGTTCCAATGGTTCGCCGGGTTCGTTGATCTTGGTGCCGCTCTGCCCGGGGACGATCAGGGTGATGTTCGTCCGTACGTCGCGGGGTGATTCGACCGGAATGATCTCGATGCCTTGCCTGCGCAGGTCTCCGGCCATGAATCGTCCCGTGTCCCCACCCGCGGGGAAAATCGCAGCGGTCGGCACACCGTTGCGATGGAGCGCCACAGAGACGTTGATGCCCTTGCCGCTGGGCTCCCGGGTCCTGGACGCGACGCGGTTCACGGCCGCGAATTCAAAGGAATCGACGTTGACGGTCCAGTCGATGGCGGGACTGGGGGTGACCGTGATAATCACAGCTGCTCCACTTCGAGGGGTTGGTTTCGGCGTGCGCTGAGGACGAACGAGGTGTCTGCGCTTATCTGTACATGCTTGCGCTTTCTTGTTTTTCTGTCAATATGTTGTGAAAGCGCAAGCTCAAACCCCCACACCCAGATTGAGGAGATCCCACCATGCCCTTGGTTCCTACAGGCGAACTTGTTGCCCAGGCGCTCCGCGAGCGTCGCGCAGTCGCCGCGTTCAACGTCATCACGCTCGAACATGCTGAAGGCATTGCCATGGGCGCAGAGCGGGCCGGTCTTCCGGTGATCATGCAGCTGAGCGAAAACGCGGTGAAGTACCACGGTTCGCCTTATGCGATCGCGGCGGCCAGTACGGCCGTCGCCAGCCATTCGAACGCAGACATTTCACTGCACCTGGATCACATCACCGATGCGGCGCTGATGAAGCTCGCCCCGGAGCTTGGAGCCAGCTCGGTGATGTATGACGGCGCAGCCTTCGCTTACGAGGAAAATGTCGCTCGAACCAAGGGTGCCGTGCAATGGGGCCGACAGCACGGCATCTGGATCGAGGCGGAGCTGGGGGAGATCGGGGGCAAGGACGGCGCCCATGCCCCCGGCGTCCGGACCGACCCGCAGGAAGCGTTCCAGTTCGTCGAGGCCACCGGCGTCGCGGCGCTTGCCGTGGCGGTCGGGTCGTCGCACGCCATGACCTCAAAGTCCGCAGCGCTGGACCACGAACTGATCAAGGCGCTCAAGGCCGCACTCGATGTGCCTCTGGTCCTCCATGGTTCCTCCGGAGTCCCCGACGCCGAAATGGCCCTGGCCGCCCAGGAAGGCATGGTCAAGATCAACATCGGGACTGCCTTGAACATTGCCTACACCGCAGCGACCCGCGGGTTCCTTGACGCGAATCCCTCGGTCGTGGATCCGCGCAAGTACTTCGCCCTCTCGAGGGAAGCCGTGGCCTGCACGGTAGCCCACGCCCTTCGGGTTTTGGCCGGCGCGGCAAATACGGCCGACCGCTGACCGCCGACGGCGGTCCCTGAATGTGACTGCCCGGTTCTGCCCGAGATACCCGCTTGGACTGCCCGTTTCGAAAATCTGTAGTGACAGCAGTCACAGGATGGGATGATCGAAGGGCAGGACATGCACTAACAGTCACAAACGAGAACAGACGGGCAACGATGATGTACCCAGTAGAGCGCCAGCGGTGGATGCTCGAAAATGCGCGTACGGCCGGCAGGATCGACGTTCCGGACGTCGCCTCCCAGCTTGGCGTAGCAGTCGAGACCGTACGGCGCGACCTGACTCATCTGGAGAAGCGCGGACTTGTCCGCCGGGTGCACGGGGGAGCCATTCCCGTGGAGAAGCTCGGCTTCGAGAACTCGCTCATCGAGCGCGGTGCTGCGCACCCGGAGGAGAAGGCCCGCCTGGCCCAGGCGGCGCTGGAACTGCTGGATGACGCTGAGTCTATTTTTATTGACGAGGGAACCACCACGGCGGCGTTCGCCGATGCCCTGAATCCCTCGCGGCCAATGACCGTGGTCACCAGTTCCCTTCCCGTGGCGTGCAAGCTGGCACCCAACCCCCTGCTGACCGTCCTTATCCTCGGCGGACGGGTCCGGGGGAACAACCTGGGCGCCGTGGACCACTGGGCCACCGGCATGCTGTCCCGACTGGTTCTTGATGTTGCCTTCCTCGGCACGAACGGGGCGACGGGCAAACACGGACTCACCTGCCCGGATTCGACCGTCGCCGCTGTCAAGGCGGCCGCCGTCGCGGCCAGCCGCCGGACCGTGGTTCTCGCCGACCACACCAAGCTTGGAATCGACTCGAGCATCAAGTTCGCCGACCTTCACGACCTTGATGCACTGGTCACGGAACGGGGCGTGGCAGACAGCCTGCTGCAACCGTTTCGGCGTGTAGGCGTGGACATCATCCAGGCCTAGTTTGGCGGGTCCGTCGGCGGCCCGCTCCCTTGATCCTGCCCCTGCGGCAGCACCGCAATGCATTGGCCCTGCTACCGCATTGCCAAAATCCCAACGGAATCACGACCAGGAGAATCCTGTGAAAGTACAAAGCAGTATTCGCAAGATCGCCATACCCACCGCCATCATTGCCGCTGCGGCAATGACCCTGACCGCGTGCTCGGGCGCCGGCGGGGGATCGGCCGCGGGCGGCGACGCGAACAGCATCAACGTCCTGATGGTGAACAACCCGCAAATGGAGGACCTGCAGAAGCTCACTGCGGACAACTTCACCAAGGACACCGGCATCAAGGTCAACTTCACCGTCCTGCCGGAAAACGACGTCCGGGCGAAGATCAGCCAGGAATTCTCCAGCCAGGCCGGACAATACGATGTCGCGTCGCTGTCCAACTACGAGATCCCGTTCTACTCGGCGAACAAATGGCTGGCACCCCTGGATGACACCGTGGCCAAGAACCCGGACTTCAACCAGGCGGACATTCTTCCCGCCTACACGGCGTCCCTGACCGGCAAGGACGGCAAACTGTACGGTGAACCGTTCTACGGCGAGTCCTCCCTGCTGATGTACCGCAAGGACATCTTTGAAGCCAAGGGCCTGACGATGCCGGCGAACCCCACGTGGGACCAAGTCGCCAACCTGGCGGCCAAGGCCGATGGCGCCGCCCCGGGAATGAAGGGGATCTGCCTGCGCGGCCAGCCGGGCTGGGGCCAGCTCTTCGCCCCGTTGACAACGGTCGTGAACACCTTCGGCGGAACGTGGTTCGACAAGGACTGGAACGCGAAGGTCAATGCCCCCGAATTCACCGCTGCCACCCAGTTCTACGTTGACCTGGTCCGCAACCACGGCGAGGCAGGTGCAGCCCAGGCCGGATTCACCGAGTGCTTGAACAACATGACCCAAGGCAAGACCGCCATGTGGTACGACGCCTCCTCCGCCGGCGGCTCCCTTGAAGCCGCCGATTCACCCGTCAAGGGCAAGATCGGCTACGTCCAGGCCCCGGTGAAGGAAACCAAATCCTCCGGCTGGCTGTGGACGTGGTCCTGGGGCGTGCAGGCCGCGTCGAAGAAGCAGGACGCTGCCGGGAAGTTCATCGCCTGGGCAAGTTCCAGCAAATACGAGAACCTGGTGGCGTCGAAGCTGGGCTGGGCGAAGGTTCCGTCCGGAAAGCGGTCCTCCACCTATGAGAACGCCGACTTCCAGAAGGCTGCCCCGTTCTTCGAAGCGGAGAAGACTGCCATCTTGAACGCTGACCCGAAGAACCCGGGAGTGCAGCCGCGGCCGGCCATCGGTGTCCAGTTCGTAGGCATCCCCGAATTCGCCGACCTTGGTACCACCGTCTCCCAAGGCATCAGCTCGGCCATCGCAGGCCAAGGCTCCGTTGCCGATGCCCTCGCGAAGGGCCAGGACGCCGCCCAAAAGGTCGGCGACAAGTACAAGTCCAAGTAACAACAATCGGGACGTTTCCGCGCCCCGCCCCTGCGGGGCGCGGAAACCCCAGGAGTTAGGCAGAAAAATGAGTTCCGCAACGACGCTCGCCTCCAGGACAGGACAGCGGGCCACCCCAAACAACAGAGGCGCCAAAGCCCGCGAACGGGCGGCAGCCTGGGCGCGCCGCGCCCCGCTTCTTCCCGCCCTGGTTTTCCTGATCGTCGTCACCCAGCTGCCCTTCGTGGTCACCCTGGTGATTTCGTTCATGAACTGGAACAGCCTGCGCCCGGACGAGACGGGCTTTGCCGGCTTCGACAACTACGTCCAGGTCCTCACCAACCCCGACCTGCGCCAGGCGATCATCACCACCGTGATCCTGACAGCGTCGGTGGTCCTGGCCAGCCTCGCCATCGGCCTCGGCCTGGCCCTGCTTCTGGACAAGAAGTTCATCGGACGCGGCCTGGCCCGGACCCTGCTGATCGCCCCGTTCCTTATCGTGCCGGTCGCTGCGGCACTGGTGTGGAAGCACGCCATCCTCAACCCGACCTACGGGCTGATCAACGGCACACTCACCTGGATCTGGTCACTCTTTGGCAGCAACACCCCGCCCCAGCCGGACCTGCTCTCCCAGACACCCCTCCTTGCCGTGATCATTTCCCTGGTCTGGCAGTGGACTCCCTTCATGATGCTGATCCTCCTGGCAGGACTGCAGTCCAAGCCCGCCGACGTGATCGAGGCGGCACAGATGGATGGTGCGACGCCGTTCCAGATCTTCCGCTACATCACCCTGCCGCACCTGCGACAGTACCTGGAACTCGGCGGTCTGCTCGGCGCTATCTACATCGTCCAGAACTTCGACGCCGTCTTCACCCTGACCTCCGGCGGCCTGGGAACTGCCAACCTGCCCTACGCCATCTACCAGACCTTCTACTTCGCCAACGAGTATGGCCTGGCCTCCGCAACCGGCGTCGTCGTCGTGATCGGCACCATCGTCGTCGCGACCTTCGCCCTGCGCACCGTGTTCTCGCTCTTCAAGAAGGAGGCAGCGCGATGACCGCCCCCGCTCAGACCACCCGCACCACGAACGCCTTACCGGGCATCCGCAAGGGCAAGTCCCGGATGGACCCGACCCGGAACAAGACCGCAGCCGGCGTGGCAGCATGGCTCATGGCCCTGCTGTTTGCCTCGCCGGTGCTGTGGATGGTGCTCACGTCCTTCCATTCCGAGAACGACGCCGCGACCAACCCGCCGTCGGTCGCCGCCAACCTCACCATCGACGCCTACAAGGAATTCTTCGGCGCAAGTTCGGGTGTGAGCCCGTGGCCTCCCATGATCAACTCGGCCATGGCTTCGGTCATCTCCACGATCCTTGTCCTGGCGTTGGCGATTCCGGCCGCCTACGCGCTCTCGATCAAGCCGGTCAAGAAATGGACCGACGTCCTGTTCTTCTTCCTCTCCACCAAAATGATGCCGGTGGTCGCAGCGATCCTGCCCCTGTTCCTCTTCGCGAAGACTGCCGGGGTCCTGGACAACATCTGGTTCCTGATCCTCATGTACACCTCCATGAACCTGCCCATCGCGGTCTGGATGATGCGCTCCTTCCTCGCCGAAGTCCCGGTGGAAATGCTCGAAGCCGCCCAACTCGACGGCGCCGGCCTCCTGCTCACGCTGAGGAAAATCATCGCCCCGGTCGCAACGCCCGGCATCGCCGCCACCGCCCTGATCTGCTTCATCTTCAGCTGGAACGAACTGCTCATGGCCCGCGTCCTCACCGGTGTCATTGCCGGCACCGCCCCCGTGTTCCTTACCGGGTTCGTCTCCAGCCAGGGCCTGTTCCTGGCCAAGGTCTGCGCCGCCGCGGTGATTATCTCCCTCCCGGTTCTCATGGCCGGGTTCGCCGCCCAGGACAAACTCGTCCAGGGCCTCTCCCTCGGTGCAGTCAAGTGAGCGGCCGCGACGCGGGGGTCGCCCCATGAAAGCAGCCCTCATCTCCGCGCCGGGGCGGATCGAGCTGGAAACGGTTCCGGACCCCATCCCGGGACCACGGGAAGTCGTGGTGCAGATCGCGGCCGCAGGCATCTGCGGCACGGACCTTCACATCCTGGCCGGCGGCTTCGCCCCGTCCCTGCCCGTCATCCCGGGCCACGAGTTCGCGGGCACCGTTGTCGCCACCGGCAAAGACATCAAACACATCCCGATCGGGACGCGCGTGGCAGCCGACCCCAACATGCCCTGCCATGAATGCTCCTACTGCCGGATCGGACGCAGCAACCTGTGCGAGCAGTGGGCCGCAATCGGCATCCACGCCCCCGGAGCCATGGCCGAATACACCACGGTACCTGCAGCCAACTGCGTCGTGTTGCCCGACCACGTCCGGCTCGAGGACGCCGCCCTGATCGAGCCCCTGTCCTGCGCCGTCCGCGGCTACGACGTGCTCCGTGCCCGGCTCGCCTCGCATGTGCTCATCTACGGCGCCGGAACCATGGGCCTGATGATGCTGCAACTGGCCAAGGCCACAGGTGCTGCGAGCGTCGACGTCGTCGACCTCAACGAGGACCGGCGCTGCACCGCCGTGATTCTTGGCTGCACGAACGCTGCAGCTTCGGCTGACGAATTCTCCCGCCACGGTTGGGACATCGTCATCGACGCCACCGGCAATGCCAAGGCCATCCAGGATGGGCTGGGCAGGGTCGCCAAAGGCGGGACCTTCCTGCAGTTCGGCGTCGCCGACAAAGACGCACACGTCACCATCGATCCGCACCGGATCTATCACGAGGAGATCACCATCACCGGCTCCATGGCGGTCCTGCACAGCTTCGACCGGGCCGCGGAACTCTTCGCCACCGGCGTCCTGCCGGCAGAAATCCTCATCAGCCACCGCCTCCCGCTCACACGCGTCGCCGAGGCCTTCGACCAGTTCAAAGCCGGCTCCGGCCGGAAAATCCAAGTCCTTCCCACCCCCACACAGAAAGCTGTGAACCAGACATGAGCGAGACCTTCCGCGCCCTGATCATCGGCGACAAGTTCATCCCCACCGACAGCTACGCCGAATACCTCGACGGCAGTGAATTCGCTGTCGATTATGTCGAATGGGAGGGCACCAAGGCCGAGCAGCACGCCCTCCAGCAAATCACGGAATTCAAAGGTGCCAACGCGGTCGAAGCACCGGCAGCGCTCCTCGACGCCGTGCACGACGCCGAAGCCATCGGCCTGCACTTCGCCCCCATCACCGCGGAACTCATCGGCAAAGCACCGAACCTGAAGCTCATCGCCGTCGCCCGGACCGGGGTCGAAAACATCGACGTCGAAGAAGCCACCCGGCGAGGCATCGGCGTCGTCCAGGCCCTTGGCCGCAACGCCGGCGCAGTTGCTGAACTCGCCATTGGCCTCATGCTCTCGGAAGCCCGCAACATCGCCCGCGCCGACGCCAGCGTCAAGAGCGGCGGCTGGCGCAAAGAGTTCCCCGGGGCCCGGATCGAAATCGCCGGCCGCACCGTCGGCATGGTGGGCTTCGGGCACGTCGGCCGGATCACCAGCGAACGCCTCGCTGGCTTCAAGCCCGACATCATCACCTTCGACCCGTACGCCAGCGAAGAACTTCTGGAGAATTGCGGCGTGCGCCGCGTCGGCACCTTGGACGACGTCTTCCGCCAGAGCGACTTCATCCTCGTCCAGGCCCGCCTCACCCCGGAAACCGAACGCTTCATCGGCGAACGCCAATTCCGCCTCATGAAGCCTGACGCCTACTTCATCAACGGATCCCGCAGCCGCCTCGTCGACTACGACGCCCTCTACAACGTCCTGAAGGAAGGGGCCATCTCCGGTGCCGCCCTGGACGTTTTCGACGAGGAACCGCTGCCGGAAGACAGCCGCTGGCGTACGCTCGACAATGTGACCATCACCACGCACTACGGCGGAGACACGGAAGACACCAACCGCACGTCTGCGCGCCTTGTCTCCGAAGCGATCACCGAATTCGCCCAAACCGGCAAGATCGCGCGTGCCATCAACGCAAAGGACCTTGGATGGGCCTAACAGGCCAGGCCGACTACCTGCTCGGAATCGACGCCGGCCAGACGTTCACAAAGGCCGTCCTCTTCACCCTGGACGGCCAGGAAACAGCGTCCGCCTCGACCTCGATCCCGACCACCTCGCTGCGCCCCAGTTGGCAGGAACGGGACATGGACCTCACCTGGGAACGAACAGCATCCGCGATCCGACGGTGCCTGAACTCCGCCGGGGTCAACCCTTCGCAGATCCTCGCGGTGGGGCTGTCCGGGCACGGCGACGGCTTGTACCTTGTCGACGCCGCGGGGAAACCTGTGCGGCCGGCCATCCTCGCCACCGACGCACGGGCCTTCGCCGAAGCCAAACGGCTCGGCGAAGGCCCCACAGGGATGAAGGCCTTGGCTCTCACAGGCCAGGTGCCCGCGGCCTACAGCCCATCGGCACTGCTGGCGTGGCTGCAACGCAACGAGCCGGAGACGTTGGATCGAGCCGACAAGCTGCTGCACTGCAAAGACTGGCTCCGCTTTCGGCTCACCGGCAAGATCGCCACCGATCCCACCGAGGCCAGCCACTCCTTCACGGACGTCGCCACCCAGAACTGGTCGGAGGAGGTACTGGGCCTCTACGGACTCGAAAACCTTCGGCGCCTTTTGCCGTCCATCGTCTCCAGCGCGTCCGTCGCCGGGACCGTGAGCGAAACAGGCGCAGACCGGACCGGTCTTGCCGCCGGGACGCCGGTCATCACCGGGGCACACGACGTCGACGCCGCCGCCGTCGGGATCGGTGCCGGAACGCCCGGCGCGATGAGCATCACCATGGGCACCTTCAGCATCAACCAGATCGTTTCGGAGCAACCGGTCAGCGACTCCCGCTGGCAGGCCCGGACCTTCGTCACCCCCGGGCAATACCTGCACATGTCAACATCCCCCAGCAGCGCCTCGAACTTCGAATGGGCAACGAAGGTCTTCGGGGGAGATGGCACTCCGGACTATGCCGCTGCCGTCAGTTCGGCCCATTTGGAGGATCCGGGTTCCTTCGAGGATTCTCCGCTGTTTCTGCCCTACCTCTACGGGGCACCACAAGGTGTCGGAGACCCTGGCGGTACGTTTTCGCGGATACGCGGCAGCCACGGCCGGGCGGACCTCTTCAGGGCGGTGCTCGAAGGCATCGTGTTCAACCACCGATGGCACGTTGACGCGCTGAAGGAACGTTTCCGGATCGCCGGCGCCGTTCGTCTGTGCGGCGGCGGAGCGAAGAGCCCCGCATGGTCGCAGCTCATGGCAAACGTCCTGCAACTGCCGATCGAAGTCACCGACGCCGAAGAAGCGGGCGCCCGCGGCGCCGCTATCATGGCCGGTATTGGCGTGGGCGTCTACGGCGGGCTGGAAGAGGCGTCTTCCAGGGCCGTCCAGGTTGTGAGGACACACCACCCCGATCCGGCGTGGAAAGCCTTGCTCGATGGCCGGTACGCGTTATTCCTGCGCCTGATGACGGCTGCCCGCGAGAGTGCCGCCGATTCGTCTTGAAGGATCCCGCCGCGACGACCGTTCACCATCAGGCTAGAGGCCCGCTGGCCGGCCGCGTTCGGGTTGACGGGCTGCGATGCTATTCCGCCGCATCGGCCTGGTAGCTGAGGCCGATCTGTCGGCGGATCTCGTCCATGGCCGCCATGACGGCGACGCTCTCGCTCGGGGGAAGGACGGTGCCGGCCGTGAGGCCGGCACCGATGAGTCCTTCCATCTCGGCCGCTTGGAACTGCATGCGCCGGCTATTGACAGGTTGGGCAAACCGCTCCAGAACGCTCCCGTCGCTGTCGAATCGGGTGAAGGTTGTGGCGCTGTACCAGGTTGGATCTATGTCGATCCACCCGTTGGTGCCGATGACAGAGGCCCGGTTGTTCCCTGCGGTATCCAGCGCGCAGTCCAGGAGGGCCTGCTGTCCCTGTGCATACTCAAAAATCACCGCTGTCTGGCGGTCCACGCCTGTTGAGGTCATTGATGCACTGGCGTGGATGCGTTCGGGGGAGCCAAGGATGTCAAAAGCGAAGGAGATCGGGTAGATTCCAAGATCCAGCAGTGCTCCACCGCCGAGGGCCTGGTCGTTCAGTCGGTGGGTCGGGTCCTTGGGCAGGTTCTGGTTGTGGCTCGCGATGACTTTTCGGATTTCCCCGAGTGTTCCTTCTTTGATGATTTCGCGGATGCGGGCCATGTGGGGTAGAAAGCGGCTCCACATGCCCTCCAGAACTACCAGCCTCTTGGCTTCGGCCAGCGCAACGAGGTCCTGCGCCTGTTCGGCATTGATAGTGAAGGGCTTTTCGACCAGGACGTGCTTGCCGGCATTCAAGGCGAGAAGCGCGTGGGCGTGATGGAACGTGTGGGGTGTGGCAACGTAGAGAACGTCCACATCCGGGTCAGCGGCTAGTGCTTCGTAGCTTTCGTGCACAGTGGGGATGCTGAACCTGGCGCTGAACGATTGGCCCGATTCATGACTGCGGGAACCTACGGCCTGGACGGTGTGACCGTTCTCGATCAGGGTCCTGTGTTTGGATGCCTGCGATGAATCCTGTGCCGAGGACTCCCCAGCAGATCGGTCGTTCAGGCATGCTGTCATGAGGAGAGGTGGTCACGATTTGTTTCCTTTGTCTGCGGTCATGGGTTTCGTTTTATGGCGAGCATTTTCGTTGAGATAGGCCCGGATGCTTTCGACGATGAACTGGTGGTCGGAGTCCGATGCAAGCCCCGACACAGTCACCGCGGCCACAATACCTGTGTCGACAACACGGGCGGGAGGGCTCGTCAAACACCAATAATCTCGCGGGCGTGTTCGATTGTTGCCACAGGGCGCCCCAAAGACTCAGCGATATTTACAATCCTCCGGACGAGCCCGCTGTTGTCCGGGTGCCCCAGCCGGGAGTAGGGGTTGTCGCCTAAGCCAATGCTGACATGGCCACCAAGAGTGATGGCCCACAAGGCCATCGCGAAACCGTCGCCGTCGCGTACGTGGATAGTCCAAGGGTCTCCCTGAGGAATTGCTTCGAGGAAGGTGTGAAGGTTAGCCAAGGTGGGAGGCGGGCCACCGGGAACCGAGTCGCCTGTGAAGCCGAACTGCCAGTACGCGCTTGACGCCAAGAGGCCTTTACGCTGCATGATCCGGGCCGTGCGAACAGCGCCGGCGCTCCACACCACGGACATGACCTTGATGGTGTTTTCGTGGATGGTGCCGAGCAATTCCTCCAGGTAGCCGGTGCGGTTCATGAGCACCCCATCAGTGCTCGCGAAGCCCATCTCGTCTTCAAGCCAAGTATCGGCAATGAACGCGCCGAAATCGACTGGAACGATGTCAATCTTGGTGGCCGGATTCGAATTCAATTCCAGGATGTGCCGGATTCGGGATTCCGCATTATTTTGTGTTCCGATGAAGCCGAGAGTGGGGTGAAGCAACACATCGGACTGACTTCGAATGCCCTCGACTACCTCGCGGTAGAGCGCGGTTTCTCCTGGCCGCTCGGCGCCATCAATATCGCGGGCATGCCAGTGGATCATTGACGCGCCAGCCTCCACAGCGGACAGGGCATCTGAAACCACCTCCTGTGGACCGTAAGGAATTGCGGGGTTGAGTTCCTTGCTGGCCATCTCGTTGCTGCGGATTTCGATGATGAGCGGTGTTTGTGTGGATGAAGAGTTATCCATTCCATTGGCCTTTCGAGTCAGGCGGTGCTGAGGTCATGTGACGGGCTATGCCGTGGCTGCAGGTTCGGCGCTTAGGCTTTGGGCCAGTTGGGTAAAGTCTTCGACGCAGATGTCCCAGTCGGATGCGGGCGCCAGGTCGGTCGTTTGTTCTGGGCCGTGTTCTGTTGCACGCCGGACGAATGCAGTCGCCATTCCGGTCTCGCGGGCGGCTTGGAGATCGTAATTGTGGGCGGCGGCAAGCATGATTTCTCCGGGATGAAGCCGCAGCAGGGCGGCTGCCCCGGTGTATGCCGCCGGATCCGGTTTGTAGACCTGCAGCAGGTCCATCCCGATGACGACATCCCAGGGGAGCCCGGCGCTCTTGGCCATGCTCACGAGCAGTGCCGTGTTGGCGTTCGACAACGGTCCCACGATGTAGCGCGCCTTCATCCGCTTGAGGCCTTCGACGCTGTCCGGCCATGCCGGCAGCCGTTCCCAGGCCCGGGTGAGTTCCAGAAGGTCATCATCGGGAAACTCTGACGGCGGGAGCCCCAGCTCAGCCAGTGCGGTCTTCAGGTTTTCAAAGTGCAGCTGGTCGAGCGGAACGTATCCCCGGTCCCCCGAACGGATTGGCGCCATCGACGGGTAATAGCGGGCGCGCCACGTGTCTGCGAGGTCGAAGGGCTCCATGGTCAGTCCGTGTTTGTCGGCGAACATCCTGGCTTCCCGGGCGACACCGGTACGCCAGTCGACGACCGTTCCGAACGTGTCAAACAAGATGGCCTTGACCTTGCGGCCGGTAGATGGTGAAACGAAAGTTGAATGATTCATGAGCTGCTTCTATCCCGGATCCGGAGCGAATGGAGTGTTGCGTCCCTCAGACGACGTCCCGCCAGGAGTGCTGGGGGGCGTACCCGAGGATTCTTTTGGCCTTCCCGCTGGACATCAGTGAGTCGTTGCCTTTGAGATCGTGTTTCAGTGGAACGGTGGGGAACCGCTGTGCTGCGAGTTCCGCAGACGGGCGGTTCATGACCGAATCGTCTGCGGCGATGTTGAAGGTGTCGAAGCCGATGGCGTCCCAGAGTAGGGCCTGCAGGACGGCGTGGGCGCCGTCCCGGTGGTCGATGTAGGCCCACAGGTTCCAGTCCCGGAGGGACAGGTCGCTGTCGAAGGACGGGAAGCGCTGGTAATCGGATTCGTCCATCACATTGGACAAGCGCAGGCCGACGATCTTAAGGGCCGGGTCCCAGCGGGTCATTTCGATTGCCATGGTTTCCTCGAGGTGCTTGACCAGTGAGTAGATCGATTCCGGCCGGGAGGCATATTCCTCGTCGACCGGAAGGTATGGGGGATCGGTCTTGAAGGGGAGCCCGAGAAGTGTCTCGCTGGAGGCGTAAACGATGTTCTTGATGCTGGCTCGCCTGGCCGCTTGGAAGACGTTGAATGTGACAGTCATGTTGTTGTGGAAGGTTTCGACGTCGCTGAGGTGACCTGCTCCGGGGACGGCCGCCAGGTGAACGAGCGCGTCGAAGCCCGAATGCCGTGAGTCGATGCCCAGCAGCGCGTCGAGGGTCTGTCCGTAGTCCGTAAAGTCGACTTTGCTGAATTTCTCGTTGCGTATCCGCGGTGGAGTGACGTCGAGGCTCATGACGTCGTACCCTTCGCGTGTCAGGAGGTCAACGACGGCGCGGCCTTGTTTGCCGGTGGCTCCGGTTACTGCGACTCTTTGCATTTCTTGCCTTTCAGGGTTGGGTCTGACGTGTTGGCTGGAATCAGAAGCCCGCGGGCCGGTGCGGGCGATAGGGCGCCTCCAGCACTTTGATTTCCTCATCTTCGAGGGCGACGCTGAGTGCTTGAATTGCGTCGTCAAGATGCTGCGCCTTGTTGGCTCCGATCAGTGGGGCAGTCACGGAGGGCCTGCTGAGAAGCCAGGCCAGGGCAACCTGGGCTCGTGGGATTCCCCGGGCTGCGGCCACGCTCCCCACCGCGTCGACGATTTCCTTGTCCCCGTCCTCGTAGAGTTCGAGCCCGAACTGGTCGACGCCGCTGCGCGGGGTTTCCGTGCCCCATTCGCGGGTCAGGCGCCCCCGGGCAAGGGGACTCCAGGGAATGACCCCTACGCCCTGGTCCGCGCACAGGGGGTGCATTTCTCTTTCTTCTTCCCGGTTGAGCAGGTTGTAGTGGTCCTGCATGGAGACGAACGGGGTCCAGCGGTTTGCTTTAGCGGTGTACTGGAGCTTGGAGAATTGCCAGGCGGACATCGATGAGGCCCCGAGGTAGCGGACTTTGCCGGACTTGACCAGGTCATGCAGGGCTTCGAGGGTTTCCTCGATCGGTGTGTCGGGGTCGAACCGGTGGATCTGGTAGAGGTCGATGTAGTCGGTGCCAAGGCGCCGGAGGCTGTGATCAGCGGCGGTGAAAATCGCCTTGCGGGACAGGCCCCGCATGTTCGGGCCCGTGCCAAACGCGCCGTGGACCTTCGTCGCTATAACGAGTTCCTCGCGTTGTCCGAAGTCTTGAAGCGCCCTGCCCAGAATCTCTTCACTGGTTCCGCTTGAATACGAGTTCGCGGTGTCGAAGAAGTTGATGCCGGCCTCGAGTGCCTGCCTGATGATCGGACGGCTCGCGGACTCGTCCAGCGTCCATTTGTGATCCCCGAGCCCGGGCTCGCCAAAGCTCATGCATCCGAGTGCAAGCCGGGACACTTTCAATCCAGTTGCTCCTAGGCGGAGGTATTGCATGTGTTTCCTTTCGTTGGTCTGTATCGGTCTGATGCGCCCGGATTTCTTAGACGTGCTCCCGCCAGCTGTGCCTGGGGGTGAACCCAAGCTTTTCCTTGGCAGCATCCGTGTTGAGCAGGCTCTCAAACTCCGTCAGCTCGCGTTTCACGTCGACGTCCGGAAAGCGGGCGGCAATGAGGTCTTTGGTGGGGATGGGCATTGCGGTGTCGTCAGCAACGATGAGGAACGTCTCGAAGCCCCGGGGTGTGTAGTGGAGCGCCTTTTCAATCGCCCGGGCGGCATCCCGGTTGTCTATGTAGGCCCAGAGGTCCCAGATGCGGAAATCGATGTCATTGGCGAAGGAGGGGTACTCGGCGTATTCCTCGACGTTCTGAACGTAGGAGAACCGCAGTGCAGTAACCCGGAGTTCCGGATCGTTCTTGGCAAACTCCGCCGCCATGACCTCTGCGAGGACCTTCGAAAGCCCGTAGGCGTTTCTGCCGCGGAGCGGGGCATCCTCATCGAGGGGCAGGTAGGGGAGGTCCGTGGAGAAGGGAACTCCGAGTGTGGTCTCGCTGGAGGCGTACACGATGTCCTTGAGCCCGAGCCTGCGGCATGCTTCAAAGACGTTGTACGCGCTCACCACGTTGTTCCGGAATGTCTCAGCGTTGCTGTGCATCCTCGGGTGCGGTATCGCGGCCAGGTGGACGACGACGTCGAACGCCTTGTCCGTGGTGTCGCCCAGAATATCCCAGCCGACCGATCCCAGGACATCGACGGTCTGCCCGTAATCCGTCAAGTCGGCGACAAGTGAAATGATCTTCTTGTTGCGCGCAGGCGCCAGGTCTACGCCAACGACTTCATGTCCGGCGGCCAGCAGATGTTCTACCGCCACGTCACCCAGCTTGCCGTTGACTCCGGTGACGAGGACGCGGAGTTTCTTCTTTTCCATTCTTCATGTTCCTTTCGACGATCTTCGGTTTCGGGCGTGGAGCCTGGCCGGGGCAGATTAGAAGTCGGCGGACGTTGTGAGCTCCTCCCACCGCCTGAACTCGGTTTCGAGGCTTTTCAGATGGTCGAGGGCCAGTTCGAGGGCAGGAGTGCCGAGGAGGAGGCGGCGCGGCGGTGACGGTGCTTTAAGGGCGGTGACGATTGCCACCGCTGCCTTCCGGGGGTCTCCGGGCTCTTTACCGGTTTCCTGTCGGAAGGCCGCCCGCTGCGCTCCTGCCGTGTCGGCGTAGTCGGCGATTTCCCTCTCAGGGAGCGTTTCGGCGGCGGACCTGCCGGCCCAGTCGGTTCGGAAGGGACCGGGCTCGACGAGCATCGTTTTCAGTCCGAGGGGTGCGATCTCGTGGTGGAGGGCTTCCGTAAGACCTTCAACGGCAAACTTTGTTGCACTGTAGTAGCCGACGGCGGGAAAGGATCTCAGTCCACCGATCGAGCTGAAGTTGACTATGGCCCCTGATCGCCGGGCACGCATGCCGGGAAGGACTTTTCGGGTCAGGTCTGACAGCCCAAAGACATTGATTTCGAAGATCTGCCTGATGGCTTCTTCCGTTGCCTCCTCGACAGCCGAGAAGTAGCCAATGCCGGCGTTGTTCACCAGCACATCAATGCCTGCATCATCAAAGGCGCGCTCTGCGGCGTCAACTGCACGGGCGATCTGATCGGGCCGGGTCAGATCCAGCTGGACCGGCACTGCCCGGTCGCCTCCGGCAGAAACAAGATCCTTGACGTGGTCTATGTTCCGGGCTGTCGCAACAACCCGGTCTCCGTCCGCCAGTACGGCCTTGACGAGTTCGCGGCCGAAGCCGGTCGATGTGCCGGTAATGAGCCATGTTTTCAAGGCGTTCTCCTTCGCTATGTGAGGTGGCACTGGCCACCCTGTCCTTTCCATGGTTGCGTTCAGAACCCCGGACCTTCCAGCTGGAAGGAGGGCCGGGTTTTGCCTAGGCATTTTTGGCCCCCCCTTGGAAGGCTGCAGGCTGCGGCCGGGGGGTGGACAATTGCGGTGTGGACCGTCATTCAGAACTCAGCGCATTCCTTCGACTCAAGCGGGCGTCGATCCAGCCGGGCGACGCAGGCATTGGGAGCTGGGGACGTCGGCGGGTCAGCGGGCTCCGTCGTGAGGAGGTGGCACAGCTCTCGGGGGTCAGCACCGACTACTACCGTCGGCTGGAGCAAGGAAAGCTGCCCTCGGTGTCCGAATCGGTCTTGGGCACAATCGCAGGCGCCTTGCAGCTGGATCAGGCTGAGCGCGATTATCTTTTCAATCTGGCCAGACCCAGGGAGGGACACCGCAGCGATAAGGCCGCGGTCCGAAGGCAGAGTGTCCGCCCTGAGTTTGGCAAGATGATGGCCGCCATGGTTGACCAGCCGGCGTTTGTCCTTGGTCGCCGGATGGATTTTCTGGCCGGCAACCCGCTCGCTCTTGCCTTGTTGACCGATTTTTCCGCGATGCCGGAAGAGGAACAGAACATGGTTCGGTGGATGATCCTTGATCCATCGGCACGCACCTTGTATGAGGAGTGGGCGAGCGTCGCGGAGGAAATGGTGGGAGTCCTGCGGGCCGATGCGGCCCGTTTTCCGGATGACGTCCAGACAGCGCGCCTCGTGGGCGAGCTTGCCATGAAGAGTGAGGAATTCCGCATCTGGTGGGCCGACCGGAAGGTGCATGAACGCACTTCGGGGTCCAAGAGCTTCATGCATCCTGTGGTGGGAGGGCTGGAGATTGACTACGAAGCGCTGAACAGTGCGGCAGATCCGGACCAGGTTCTGTTTATTTATACGGCCAGGAACGCGGCTTCCCTGGAACGACTCCGGCTCCTTTCCAGCTGGAGCGCCGACGCTGTCGGCCCCGCGCGGTACGGGCCGGGACCGCAAGAACTTTACGGGAGCGAGCCCGGAACGGGGTCTTCCGCTGCCGGCGTCGAACGGAAAGCGGTGGGCAGGGCCGAATGACCAATGCAGCACAGGGCACCTTGCGGCACTAGACGGCTCCCTTGGGTAGCCGACATCAGCTTGGGAGTTTCACGACGGCAAGGAACCGCCACCTCGATGGCGGCCGTTCGGTTTTCGGCGTCGTTCTGATAGCGGAGCCACCGCTGGGACTAGGGGCCGGAGTGCAACTTGGGGTACCGGGAGCGGTCCAAAAGTTCGCGAGGAAACAAGCGACGGAGGAGCGCCGAGCGAAGTTTTGGATGGCGAGCGGCGCGCGTAGCGCCCTGGTTGCGCGGAGGTCCTGCCCAGCGACGATCGAAGATCAGAATGACAAACAGCGATTATTCTTCTGGCTGTCGACGGTTCCATAGAGGCGGCGGTCGAGGAGGACGAGGGCAAAGAGGATGCATCCGAGGGCGAAGGCAGAGCGAAAGGCCGGTCCTCACATGTTGGGAAGATTTTTTGTGGCACACCCGTGCTATATCGAGGCAGATCCACATGATGACTGGTTCGTGAGGGCTTCGGCGGCGAGTTCCGCGTCGTCGGTGGAGCTGCTACGGGCGTGGGCACGTAGTGCCAGTTCGTCGCCGAGGGCTAGCGGCAGTCCAGTCCGTACATGGCCAGGACGTAGTTCAGGTCCGGGTCGTTGCGGTGGATTTCGGTTTCGTCCAGTACGGTGACCGGGTCGGTGCCCAGGGCGTTGTCTTTGCGGCGCATCCAGTAGGCCCAGCAGATGCCGCCGCCGTTTTTCGAATGTGCGCGGACTCCGGCGGCGTAGTTTCCGTCGTCAAGGACCTGTTCCCGCAACCATTGGGCGATGTGTGTTGTTGCTTCGCGGTCCTCGACGGCCAGCGTTGCCAGCGTGATGACTCCTGTGCCGAAGGTGTCCGCGAGCTGTTCGCCGAGGTGGCGGTTCAAGGCGGCGATCGATTCGGCCGCGGTGAGGTCGATCCACCGCCGGGGCTCGGTGACGTGCAGCCTGTACATCAGGCGTCCGTCGCGCCAGCTGGCCGGCAGCCAACCTGGGACCATGTTCCCGTTCCTGGTCCAGTCGTCCTGGACCATCTTGCTGACTTCCTCCACCGGCACGTCGAATTGCCGGGCGGCGAAGGCAATGGCGTTGCGGAAGTCGTTGGCCACCCGCGCCACCGCGAGGGTCTCGGCATAGGCCGTCCTCCTGTCACCGGCCAGGTACACGGTGGATCCCGGGGTGTCGAAACGTGACCATGAGGACCTGTCGGGGGATCCGGTGGTGCGTGGCAGCGGATTCAGCGGGGGCCGTAGGAGGATTTCGCGATTCTGTAACCGCGGACGGGCCCGTCCACGAAGGCCAGGCCCGTGGCGGAGCAGACCTGGGTCAGGCGGTGAACCTGTCCTCGGTCATGGCTACGGCCGCGCCCATGACGTCTTTGGCGCGCATGTCCCGGATCGCCTCGATCGGGGACACCTCACCCAGCCAAGGGTTCGCGCCGACAAACCAGAGCCGGGCCACGTGTTCGCCTTCCACACTTGCGACGGCGGTCCAGGCGCGGTGTGCCAATTGCAGCCGGGCTTGGGCTTCGGCCCGTGGTTCGGGTCCGGCCGTGCGGGCCCAGCGGTAGCTGATCTTCGGGTCCTTGCTGCCGGCCAGTGCGGCGACCAGCGTCGCCCCCAAGGCACTGTTGAGCTGCCGGACGATCTCACGGATGCCCAGACGGGCGGTTCCGCCGTGGGCGGCTCCGACGTCGATTGAAATGCTCACAGTTTCACGCTCCTTCGACATCCATCCTAACGGAACATACATGAAATCCAACCAAAAAAGCACGAAAAAAACACCAACTTGAACCAAGTAGCTTCGCGAAAGTCGCACTGTGGCGAGTAACCCTGTTCGGGACAACCGGACTTCCCAAGTGGCCCGTATTCACGATCGCGGGAATCGCGCTGGCTTTTTCCATCGGTTTCTCCACAGATGGGAAACGGAAGCAGAGAGAGCTGGTGCCCATTCATCAACCGCAGATTCGCGGAACAGTTCACAGCCCACATTGAGTATGACTATCCCGAAGACGTGGACATCTTGATGGTCATACGATCCATCGCCGTCCGAAGAGATGACGGCTCCGTCCTCCTCTTGGGCGTGAACGGTCTAAGGATGCCTTCAACGTATTTCCCGTGACCTGAGACCAGCGACATGCCGATCCAGACTGTTTGCGGCGACTGCAACACTTAGCGGGTGGGTGTTGCCGGGGGGTATACGGGAATTCCGTGGGGGAGGAATTACGCGGATCTGAACGGTCGCTCAAGGCTGCCGGGAGGCGTCCGGCGGACAGCCGTCTTACCGGGCGCACCGGAACGAAGCTACCGACCCCGGCCACGCGCCTGTTACTGTGAACCATCGCTGACGCGAGGGGGATGGCATGCAGCTACGCGGCGCCGCTGGGCTGGGCCGTCATCACGCTCAGTCTGTCCGGCTGCGCGCCCTTGGTGCCTATCGTCCAACACGGGCCCGCACCGACCCCCCAGCCCAAGTTCGACAGGGCCTTCGGGCAAGATCCCCGTGACCGGTCTGCCATCCGCTCAGTTCTGCGAGAACGCCGGCACCTATCTGTCCAAGTTCCCCGACCTCCCGTTGTGCCGGCCACACCCGGAGATTGCAGGACGCCGCGGGCACTCTCAGCTGCTACAGCAACGACGGTGACCCCTACTGTCCGCGTGTCACCTTGGAGGCGCAGACTTTGAAAACGACGAGGACCGGGCTGTCTTCACCGAACAATGCGATGGCGGAAAGCTGGGACGGCACAGCCAAGATCAACGCTGACTGGACCCAGAACCGTCATTGGTCTGAGTGGATAGCGGCACATGACAGCTCCTTCAGCGAGGCTATACTCTGCACCCAGGACAAGATCTACACGGCGTCGGTGACGTACGTCCCCGGTGCCACCGCCGACGATGCCCCTGGCCACCATCATGGCCGCCGTCGACTGATCCGGCATCGATAGCGACAGGCCCGTCCCTCTGGCGCCGCCGTCAGGCGATGCGGTTGGATGGTGTGCAGGCTTGAAACGTCGATAACCCCAGCCTCCGCGGAAGCGCAGAGCCCAATTGCCCAATTGCTAACCAGATCCGGGGGAATGGCGCCCGTTGTTGGCTTGAAGGGATTCTGCGAGGAACCTCCACAGGTAAAAGCGGAACCTCCACAGGTAAAAGTAGGTGAAACTGGTGAAACCGGTGAAACTTCCGCCAGCCGACCAAACCCATGGCCCTCAACTGGCGGACAGTAGAGGTATTTGGGATTCAGGCCGGCCGATCTCGTCTTTGACGAGGGCCGGGCGTCCAGATAAGTCCTTGTCCTGCGCTTTCTCATGTGGTCCTGAGGGCTAGCCAAAGTCATGCGGCAGCACCGTTGCCCGACCGGCTCGTCCCTTCCTGGCAGGTGGCAGTGGCCGAACTGCCCGCAGCCCCCTGGAAGCACAAATTGTGGAGCAAAATGCCGCGGCCAAGACGATGCTGGAGCTACGACGAGGCGAAGTCGGACCAGCTGACCCGGTGATCCCCGCACTGCCCGGAACACCGTCCCCCGCCTCCGGACAGGAGGCGGCCTAACCTGGGCGCACCCGATGCCGGACTTGCCTGACCAAGCCGTGCGCAGTTAATTCAGCGCGGCCTCTCGGGCGGGCTCACGCTGGGCGTTCCGGTAGGCCCGCGGTGTGACTCCTGTGTCGTTGAGGAAGTGCCGGTTGAAGTTTGACAGGTTTGAGAAGCCCACTTCGTAGCAGATGTCGGAGATGGGTTTGTCGCTGCGTTCCAGCAGGCGCCGTGCGTGGGCCAGCCGGAGTTTGCGCACGAGGTCGCTGAAGTTCTGGCCGGTGGAGCGTTTGAAGTATTTGGAGAATGTGGGCTCGGCCATTCCCACGAGCGCCGCGGCCTCGGACATCTTGATGCTTCCGGCGTGGTTGCTGAAGACGTATTCGAGGACGATGTCGACTACGGCGGCGGCCTGACCGTCCAGTTGAGGTCTGAACCATTCGTCGGCGAGGTAGCGGCGTTCTTCCTGTGGTGCCCGCGCGAGGATCGCAAATAGTTCGAAAAGGTGATGTAGCCGCTCCAGTCCGGTAGATGCGCCCATCGCTTCGATCGACGCCGCTGCCGTTTCTGCCGTCCTTCCCAGGAATTCGATACCGCGTGCGGACTGTTCCAACAGGGGATCGACTTCGGCCAGTTCCGGAATCATGGCGGCTGCTTGCCGGACCCATTTTCCGTCGAACTGAATAACCGCGTCCCGGTTCCTCAGCACTTCTCCGGGTTCAAGATCGCTGACCCAGTCATGCGGCAGCCCAGAGCCGACTAGCGACACCTGCCCGGCCTCGAAGGTGCCGATATGGTCTCCCACGATGAATTTGCCGGTGCCCTTGCGAATCAGGTGGATCTCAAATTCGGGATGGTAGTTCCAGCGCGCCAACGGGCTTGGATAATCATGCTCGTTCCAACGGACTGAATGGTTCGGGTCTGCTGGAATGACCTCCCTGTTTGCGCGCATGCCCAGAAACCGTTCGGCAAGCCTGGCCGCTGCGTCATTGCCCGGTTCCACTGCGCTCTCGCCAGCGTCCAGCCCATTCATAGTGTTTCTCCATGCGTTCGACTTTTATGAAATCTGGAAGCTCCCTTGGCCGCCTTCTCTCAGATTAGCTTCCAGTCGGCAACCCATCAGGAAAATTTGTATCAGAAATTAGCAACGGAGGCGCTAGTTGTGCCCTGTCCCACACGCCTAATCTTGAGGAACCAAGCGCGGCACATCGGATTCCCCGATCTCAGGCCTCGCTCCAGTCCAGCACCTCGACACGGCAGCCGAGGTGTGGTGATTGTGCACCCCCTTGAAGAACAAAGGAGTCCTTAATGCGCCCGAAAATACGTGTGGCCTCACTCGCCGCCGGCGCCCTGTGCATCGCGCTTTCCGCCTCGGCCTGTTCAGGTGCCGGTGGCGGCACCGCCGCTGGCGACCAGAACAGCATCAACGTCCTGATGGTCAACAACCCCCAGATGGAGGACCTGCAGAAGCTCACGGCAGATAACTTCACCAAGGAAACCGGCATCAAGGTCAACTACACCGTGCTTCCGGAGAACGACGTCCGGGCGAAGATCAGCCAGGAGTTCTCCAGCCAGGCAGGGCAATACGACGTCGCGTCCCTGTCCAATTACGAAATCCCGTTCTACTCCGCGAACGGCTGGCTCGCGCCGCTGGACAACGTGGCCAAGGATGCCTCGTTCAACCAGGCGGACATTCTTCCGGCCTACACGGCGTCCCTGACCGGCAAGGACGGCAAGCTGTACGGCGAACCGTTCTACGGTGAATCCTCGTTCCTGATGTACCGGAAGGACATTTTCGCGGCCAAGGGCCTGACCATGCCGGAGAAGCCCACCTGGGACCAGGTCGCGGACCTTGCGGCCAAGGTTGACGGCGCCGCCCCGGGCATGAAAGGCATCTGCCTGCGCGGCCAGCCCGGCTGGGGCCAGGTCTTCGCCCCGCTGACCACCGTGGTCAACACCTTCGGCGGCACCTGGTTCGACAAGGACTGGAACGCCAAGGTCAACGCCCCCGAATTCACCGCCGCCACCCAGTTCTACGTCGACCTGGTCCGCGCCCACGGTGAAGCCGGTGCCGCGCAGGCCGGGTTCACCGAATGCCTGAACAACATGAGCCAAAGCAAAACAGCCATGTGGTACGACGCCACCTCCGCCGCAGGTTCCCTGGAAGCTGCGGACTCGCCGGTCAAGGGCAAGATCGGCTACGTCCAGGCCCCCGTGAAGGAAACCAAATCCTCCGGCTGGCTCTGGACCTGGTCCTGGGGCGTGCAGGCCGCGTCAAAGAAGCAAGACGCTGCGAGCAAGTTCATCGCCTGGGCCAGCTCCAAGAAGTACGAAGAACTGGTGGCGTCAAAGCTGGGCTGGGCCAAGGTTCCGTCCGGGAAACGCATCTCAACCTATGAGAACGCCGACTTCCAGAAGGCCGCACCGTTCTTCCAGGCCGAACGCACCGCTATTGAAAACGCCGATCCGAAGAACCCCGGGGTCCAGCCACGCCCGGTGGTGGGCATCCAGTTCGTCGGCATTCCCGAGTTCGCCGACCTGGGCACCACTGTCTCCCAAGGCGTCAGCTCCGCCATTGCCGGCCAGGGCTCCGTCGCTGATGCGCTGGCCAAGGGTCAGGATGCCGCACAAAAAATCGGCGACAAGTACAAGAAGTAGCAACACCTACCACCCGGTGCTGTGTCCCGCCGCAGGGACACAGCACCGCAGGAGATCCAATGACTACAGCAACAGCGCGCGTCTCCCGTCCCGGGCACAGCGCACCCAAACCTTCCACGAATGCCAGGGCCCGTGAACGCGCCCTGGCCTGGGCCCGGCGTGCGCCGCTGCTGCCAGCCCTGATCTTCCTCATCATCGTCACCCAGCTCCCGTTCGTGGTCACCCTGATCATCTCGTTCCTGAACTGGAACAGCCTCCGCCCGGACCAGACCGGATTCGCAGGCTTCGGCAACTACGTCCAGGTCCTCACCGACCCCGACCTGCGCCAGGCGATCTTCACGACCATCATCCTCACGGTCTCGGTAGTCCTGGCGAGCCTTGCCATCGGGCTAGGTCTGGCGTTGCTGCTGGACAAGAAGTTCATCGGCCGAGGTCTGGCCAGGACCCTCCTGATCGCACCGTTCCTGGTGGTCCCGGTGGCCGCAGCCCTGATCTGGAAGCACGCCCTGCTGAACCCCACCTATGGGTTGATCAACGGAATCCTGACCTGGGTCTGGTCGCTCTTCGGCAGCAACACCCCGCCCCAGCCGGACCTGCTCTCCCAGGCCCCGCTGGCGGCCGTCGTCGTGTCCTTGGTCTGGCAGTGGACCCCGTTCATGATGCTCATCCTGCTCGCCGGCCTGCAGTCCCGGCCCATGGACACCGTCGAAGCAGCGCAGATGGATGGAGCCAGCAGCTGGGACATCTTCCGCCACCTCACGCTCCCGCACCTGCGCCAGTACATGGAACTTGGCGGACTTCTCGGCGCCATCTACATCGTGCAGAACTTCGACGCCGTCTTCACCCTCACCTCCGGGGGCCTGGGCACCGCCAACCTGCCCTACGCGATCTACCAGACGTTCTACTTCGCCAACGAATACGGCCTGGCGTCCGCCGCCGGCGTCGTGGTGGTCATCGGGACCATCATCGTGGCCACCTTCGCCCTCCGCACCGTCTTTTCGCTCTTCAAGAAGGAGGCAGCACGATGAGCACCCTCACTCCTGCCGCGCGCCGCAACACAACACACAACCGCACAGCTTTCGACGGCGGGCCGCGCCGCGGCAGATTCGGACAGTTCGGCGGGGCCAAGTCCCGCATGGACCCCACCCGCAACAACACCGCGGCCGGACTCGCGGCCTGGCTGCTGGCCCTGCTCTTCGCCTCCCCGGTCCTGTGGATGGTGCTCACCTCCTTCCACTCCGAAACGGACGCGGCCACCAACCCGCCGTCCGTCGCCGCCAACCTCACCCTGGACGCTTACAAGGAATTCTTCGGAGCCAGTTCCGGGGTCAGCCCGTGGCCGCCGATGATCAACTCGGCCACGGCGTCGATCTTCTCCACCGTGCTCGTCCTGGTCCTGGCGATCCCGGCCGCCTACGCGCTCTCCATCCGGCCCGTGAAGAAGTGGACCGACGTCCTGTTCTTCTTCCTCTCCACCAAAATGATGCCGGTGGTCGCCGCGATCCTGCCCCTGTTCCTCTTCGCGAAGACTGCCGGGGTCCTGGACAACATCTGGTTCCTGATTCTCATGTACACGTCCATGAACCTGCCGATCGCCGTGTGGATGATGCGCTCCTTCCTCGCCGAAGTCCCCGTGGAAATGCTTGAAGCGGCACAGATCGACGGCGCCGGCCTGCTGCTGACCCTCCGTAAGATCATCGCTCCTGTAGCGATGCCCGGCATCGCCGCCACGGCATTGATCTGCTTCATCTTCTCCTGGAACGAACTCCTCCTGGCCCGGGTCCTCACCGGCGTCGTCGCCGGCACCGCGCCCGTGTTCCTCACCGGCTTCGTTTCCAGCCAGGGCCTGTTCCTCGCGAAAGTCTGCGCGGCCGCCGTCGTGATCTCCCTCCCGGTGCTGTTCGCCGGCTTCGCAGCCCAGGACAAACTCGTCCAAGGCCTCTCCCTGGGCGCCGTCAAGTAACTGCGCCGTCAAATAGACCGCCCTCCCTCTTCGATTTCCCAAGGACTACTCCCATGACAACACCAACCGCACAGTCCCACACGCCCGCACAGCCCCACACCCTCGTGCAGCCAGAACTCCCGTCCACCATGCGCGCCTGCATCCTCCAGCGCCAGGGCGACATGACCCTGGAAACCCTTTCCTTGCCGGAACTTGACCCCGACCAGGTCCTCGTGCAGGTCGCCGCCGTCGGCGTCTGCGGCAGCGACGTCCACTACTACGAACACGGCCGGATCGGCGACTACGTCGTTGACCACCCCCTGATCCTCGGCCACGAACTCTCCGGCCGGATCGCCGCCGTAGGAAGCGCCGTGGACCCCGCCCGCGTAGGGAACCGCGTCGCCGTCGAACCCCAGCGGCCGTGCCGTAAGTGCAAGCAATGCAAAGCCGGCCGCTACAACCTTTGCCCGGACATCGAGTTCTACGCCACCCCGCCGATCGACGGAGCCTTCGCCGAATACGTCACCATCCAGGCCGACTTCGCCTACGACATCCCGGACAACGTCAGCGACGAGGCAGCAGCCCTCATCGAACCGCTCTCCGTCGGGCTCTGGGCCTGCGAACGCGCCGACATCAAGCCCGGCAGCCGCGTACTGATCGCTGGCGCCGGCCCGATCGGCATCATCGCCGCCCAGGCCGCCCGCGCCTTCGGCGCCACCGACATCTACATCACAGACATCGCCGAGGACCGCCTGGCCTTTGCCCTCGAACACGGCGCAACGCATGCGCTCAATGCGAAGACGGACAGCGTGGAAGGGCTCGACGTCGATGCCTTCATTGACGCCTCAGGCGCACCGCAGGCGGTCCGTTCCGGGATCAAAGCCGTGGGACCGGCCGGCAGGGTGATCCTGGTAGGGCTCGGGGCCGACGACGTCGAACTCCCCGTGTCGTACATCCAGAACCGGGAGATCTGGCTCTCCGGTGTGTTCCGCTACACCAACACCTGGCCCCTGGCCATCCAACTGATCGCCGACGGCAAGGTGGACCTGGATGTCCTGGTCACCGGTCGCTTCGCGCTGGCCGAGGCAGAAGAAGCGCTCAAAGCCGGCAAGCAGCCCGGACAGCTCAAAGCCGTCGTCTACCCGGGCCGCTGAGAAGAATGGCACAAGAAACCACGGTGACCGTCATCGGCGAATCCCTCGTCGATGTCATAAGTGACCCTCGCGGGCGGACAGGGAGCCGGGCCCACCCGGGTGGCAGTCCGCTCAACGTAGCTGTCGGGGCCGCCCGCCTGGGCCTGAGGACGAGCCTCGTGACGCACTACTCCGATGACCCCTATGGGCTCATGATTGAAGAACACCTGCAGTCCAATCGTGTGGACGTGATCAACGGCGGATCCGCACCGACGTCGACGGCCTTGGCCACGCTGGGGCCCGACGGTGGCGCGGAATACACGTTCTCTATCACCTGGGACATCAACGGGGCGTGCTTGCCGGCCCTCGCCGCAGGCGAGGGTTCAACCCACGTCCACACAGGTTCGATCGCTACCGTGCTTCCGCCCGGCGATCAGATGACCCTCGCCCTCGTGAAATCCGCCCGCGGGCAGGCGACCATCAGCTTTGATCCCAACTGCCGGCCAGCAATCAGCCCCGATGCGGCCGCGGCGCGCCAAGCCGCGGAAGT
The DNA here is from genome assembly GCF_004354015.1 of Arthrobacter terricola. GTDB lineage: Bacteria > Actinomycetota > Actinomycetes > Actinomycetales > Micrococcaceae > Arthrobacter > Arthrobacter terricola. Next base: position 1,624 of record NZ_SMRU01000038.1, on the reverse strand, counting down.
GTTCGTGGCCGCCAGCGACATCGTCAAAGCCAGCGACGAAGACCTCCGTTGGCTCTACCCGCACCGGACCCTGGACGAGACCCTGGAGGCGTGGCTGGCACTAGGCCCGGCAGTCGTGGCCCTAACCCGCGGAGCCTCCGGCCCGGTGGTCCTGTCCCGAAACGCACGGGTGGACATGGCTGCCGAAGCCATTGTCGTGGCCGACACCGTGGGCGCCGGGGACTCCTTCATGGCAGGGCTGATCTGCGGGCTCGCGCAGTTGGATGCCCTTGGGGCAGGTCGCAGAACGCGACTGAAGAACCTAACGCGCGATGAATTACGCGCCTTGGCCGCCTACGCCAACCGCGCCGCTGCGATCACCTGCTCCCGGCAAGGAGCAAATCCTCCCCGGAAAGACGAACTCGGTCCACTGTCCGTGCCATCCCCGGCCCCATAACTTTCGCTCCGAAGCCTTCGACTTTCGATGCCATGCAGGCGGTCTTCGACTCGTTTTGTCTTGGACGACCTGAATGGCGACGTCCCACGGACTGGGCCGCCGACCGTGAGAGCTGGAAGCCTGGGTCGACGACGGCACTCTGTATCTTCGCGTGACTGATAGTCCCCGTGTCGTCCTTGGAGAGGTCTATGACCAGGACCGCGCGTCGGGGCTCCACCGGTGGTGGTCTTCGACGGAACCGTCGAACACGGGTTCAATGAATGTCAGTACACGTTCAACCTGCGCATCGAGGTTCGGCTCGCAGAGGTCTTCCACTTTGAGCTTTCTGCGCCATGCAGCCCACTTGGCCTGTCCGGTCGCACCGTAGCCGTCCATAAGGGTTCGGAGCGGCCCGAGTTCGGCTCCACGGTGCGCGGCCACCTGCGCCGCCGCTTCTCTGAGGTCAGCGGCGTCGAACTGGAACCGGTCGGACAGGACTGCCACGTCCAGCAGGTCTCGCCACCGCGTGCTGGTGGTGCCGCGCTGGAGCATAGTGACGGTCTTCTCGGCGATCACTGTCACCAGGGGGTGGCCCTTCATCCTCACCGTTCCGCCGAGCAGCGACGGCAGTTCGATCTGCTCGGGTTCGGGCCAAATGGGGTCGCCGGTGCTGATGTCGAGTTTGATGGTAATTCTTGCCCGGCCCAGGACTGCGGGCAGTGAGACTCGCAGTCCGGTGTACTCGTCTTCGTCGCGGATCTGTTCGATCTGCATGGACGCATGGTCGAATACCAGGCCGTCGTCGACGACGACGTCGCAGACGGCTTTCACCACTTCGGTGACGTGATCGACGTCGAGTTGGAAATCGAGTGCCTGCATGTCGACGTCACGGGTCGGGCGGCGCAGCGCGTGGGCGGACAGCAGGACGCCACCTTTGAGGCAGAAGTCCTCTGCAAATGGCGAGCCTGCCAGGCGCGCCAGGAAGCGTTCGAGACCGTAAAGGGTGAAGATCTCGTCGGCGGGGCGCTTTCGGTCCCGTGCAACCCTCTGAAGCTTCAGGTAAACGGTCGCAGCTGCCGTCACAGGAGGATCTCCAATGCCTGGCGGAGCGGACCCTTGGAGCGGGGGACCGACGATGCGATCTCCATAAGCAGTGCCGGCTGGGATCCTGGGCGCTTGAGCCAGTTGCGAAGCGCTTCGATTCCCGTT
>NZ_SMRU01000037.1 GCF_004354015.1 Arthrobacter terricola | reverse complement strand
CTCGCCGTAGAACTCACGGGCGTAGGAGACGAAGGATCCCGAGGACGGGCGGTGCAGCACCAGCTCGCCGAGGGCGCGCAGGATCAGGAAGGCGAAGAAGCCGCAGACGGCGTACGCGATGACCAGGGAAGGTCCGGCGGCGTTCAGGCGGCCGCCTGCTCCCAGGAACAGGCCGGTGCCGATCGCACCGCCGATCGCGATCATCTGGATCTGCCGGGGCTTCAGGCTCTTGTGGTAGCCCGTGTCTTCCGCGTGGAGGAGGTTTTCGGTGGCGTGCGCTTGCTTTGGGACCGTGTGGTCCGTAATGGGTGCATTGCTCATAAGGAATCCTTAGGGGTGTCCTGTTGGGGTGTCCGGATCTCGCCGTCCGGCTGCTGCTGTCCGCCGGTTGCTATCCGGTCCGGGTCCGACGGCGGCAGGTGAGTGCCGCCGTCGTCGTACGGGTGCTCTGCCCGGCTTACTTGCTGAGGTTCGCCAATCGTTCGGGTCGGAGGAGCTCGTCGAGCTGCTCGGCAGTCAGCAACCCGTGTTCGAGGACAAGTTCGGCGACGCCGCGTCCGGTCGCCAGCGCTTCCTGGGCGATGGCCGTGGCGGAGGCGTAGCCGATGTGTGGGTTGAGGGCAGTGACGAGTCCGATCGACTGCTCGACCGTGAGGCGCAGCCGTTCGGTGTTCGCGGTGATGCCGCGGATGCAGCGTGACGTGAGTGTGCGGCACGCGGCTTCCAAATGGGAGATGCTCTTGTGGAGGCTGTGGACGATGATCGGTTCGAAGGCGTTGAGCTGGAGCTGTCCGGCTTCGGCCGCCATGGTGACGGTGACGTCGTTGCCGATGACCTCGTAGGCCACCTGGCTGACAACTTCAGGGATCACCGGGTTGATCTTGCCTGGCATGATGGACGATCCCGACTGCACAGCCGGGAGGTTGATTTCGCCCAGTCCCGCCCGCGGTCCGGAGGACAGCAAGCGGAGGTCGTTGCAAATCTTGGAAAGCTTGACGGCGACGCGCTTGAGCACGCCGGAGAGGTGCACGAACGCGCCCACGTCCTGGGTCGCCTCAATGAGGTCGACGGCGGTGACCAAAGGCAGGCCCGTAATCTTGGCCAAGTGCCGGCAGGCTGCCTCGGCGTAGCCAGCGGGCGCGTTGAGGCCCGTGCCGATCGCCGTGGCGCCGAGGTTTATTTCGTGGATCAGGAGCTGGGACTCGGCCAGGCGGGCCCGGTCCTCGCCGATCGTGACGGCGTAACCGCCGAACTCCTGGCCGAGGGTCATCGGCACCGCGTCCTGCAATTGCGTGCGGCCCATTTTGACCACTGTGCGGAATTCCTCGCCTTTGTCGGCGAAGGCCACTTCGAGTTCCTGGAGTGCTTCCAGAAGGCCTTGCACCGAGAAGATCGTGGCGAGGTTGACCGCCGTCGGATAGACGTCGTTGGTGGACTGGCTCAAGTTGACGTGGTCGTTCGGGTGCAGCCTCGCATAATCGCCCTTGGGGTGTCCCAGGATTTCGAGGGCCCGGTTTGCGATCACCTCGTTCGCGTTCATGTTGGAGCTGGTGCCGGCTCCACCCTGGATGACGTCCACCATGAACTGTTCGTGCAGCTTGCCGTCCAGGATGTCCTGGCACGCCTGCTCGATCGCTTTGGCCCGCTCGTCGTCCAGCAGTCCAAGCTCCCGGTTGGTCCGCGCGGCTGCGAGTTTCACTGCCGCGAGGCCGGTCACGAGGTGGGCGTTGGTGGCCAGCGGCTGGCCCGTAATGGGGAAGTTCTCGATGGCCCGGAGCGTGTGGACTCCCCAATAGGCGTCCGCCGGGACATCCCGATCGCCGAGGAGATCGTGTTCCGAGCGGAACAGCCGTGCCTGCTCGACGTCAGTAGCTGTGTGTACCGCGGTTGTCATGTACCGTCCTTAGTCTTCTGGTTCTCGTCTTCTTCGACGACGTTCTCAGTTGGATTCGAGGAAGTTCGTTGCCCGCAGTTCGCCCACCGGGTGGCCGCCGCCCAACACAGGCGGGCTCGCAAGCTCGGCGAGCCTGCCGCCGTCGAGCCCTAGCGACTCAAGGACACGAACGGTGACCGGCATGCGGGCGCGGTCGCCGCCGTCGGAAATCTTGACCGCCACACCCGTGCCATCCTGCAGGCCGATGAGCTGGAGGCCTTCGAAGCCGTCCTTCGCGAGCAAGCCCGGGAAGGTGCGCATGATCGCGGTGACGTCCCGGCCCTCGCCGGCCACCATCGTAGGGTACGAGCGCATCGCGTGGGCAACCCGGCCCTCGGTGGTTTCCTTCGCCGCCGACGCGATCCGGCCGTACGCACGCGCCATGCCGTGGAGGCTGTGCGCGAAGAGCGGCGTTCCGCAACCGTCAGTGCTCACCGCGGCGGCGTCCTCCCCGGTCAGCTCAGTGATGGTTTCCTTCACGAGGACCTGGAGAGGGTGCTCAGGGTGCAAGTAGCCCTCCACAGGCCAGCCGTTGATCACGCACGTGGCGGCCATCGCGGCGTGCTTGCCCGAGCAGTTCTGGGCAAGCTGCGTAGCCTTTCCGCCGGCACGCAGCCATTCCTCGCGTTCGCTGACTCCATAGGGGAGGTCCGTGCTGTTTTCCAGTGCTGCTTCGTCCAGGCCATGCATCTCAAGGATGCGGACGGCGCCTTCGAGATGCATCGCGGCACCCGAGTGGCTGGCCGCGGCGAGGGCCAAAAGGTCATCCGGAAGCTCGAGCCCGGCGCGTACCATCGCGACTGCCTGCAACGGCTTGAGGGAGGACCGGGGGTAGAACGCGGCGTCGGGCTCGCCCGCTTCGAGCAGGGTTTCGCCGTCCGGGCCCACCGCGATCAGGGAGCCGTAGTGGATGCTCTCGACCAAGCCGTCGCGGGTCTGCTCGGCCAGGGGGACATGGCGCGGGCTTGTTACGGTGTTTTCGGGCGCTGTGGTGTGCGTTGCATGCGGGGTGGGCATGGCTTCCTTCAGTTGGTGGATCATTTGCTGAGGATGGCGTCCAGCGCAACGCTTACTGCGCTGAGATGGTCTGCCATCGCTGCTTCGGCGGCCGTGGAGTCGCCCGACGCGATGGCTTCGACAATGCGAAGGTGCTCGTCATCTGAAACATGCTGGCGGTCGGCCACCATGTTCAGGGTTTCGGATTGGTGGGACAGCGCCTCGCGGATGTCCGCGACGACGCTTTCGAAGACCTTGTTGCCGCTAGCGCGGGCAATGGCGGAATGGAAGCTGGCATCGAGGGCAACCCAGGCTTCGGGATCCGATTCGCCAAGCATGGTGGAAACAAGTTCGGTAAGGTGTTCGAGATCTTCGGGGCTGCGACGCCTTGCCGCGAGGCCGGCCGCAGGTATTTCGATGTGGGGCCGGGCCTCGTTGAGGTCCCGCGCCGAGTATTGGCCGAGGGAGAGATCGTTGGCTACGCGGTTTGCGACCACGAACGTGCCCTTGCCGGTTTTCGTGACCGTCAGGCCGAGCGCATTGCAGGAGCGGAGCGCTTCGCGGATCACGGAACGGCTGACGCCATAATGTGCGGCCAGGGCGGCTTCCGAACTGAGCTTGGAGCCGACCTCGATGGTTCCGCCCTCAATGTCCTGGCGGATCGCACTGAAGACGGCCTCTGCGGCGCTGAAGCGGGCGAGGGGGCGGGGGCTGGGCACGCGCGGACTGGGCACGCGCTTGGCCGGCCGGGGGACGGCGCCGCTTGTGGCGGGGCCTTTGCCAACCTCTGCTTTCTGGCTGATGGTTGGTTGTCCGATGGCGGCCCGTCCATTGGCAGCCTGTCCGGCTGTCCGGCTGTCTGACAGGTTCACGGTTAAAAATATGGCACGGGTCACAGGGTGGTGTCAATGTGGGTGGTTTCGGGGGCGCGACACTTCGTCCGGCCACGGCCGCGAGTCGTGGAAGCCCACGACTCGCCCCGATTAAGTCCTGCACCGGGCCTGCTTAATTCACACCCTCTCTCGTGCAGGAAGAATCGTTGATTTTGCGGGGTTAAACGCGAGATAGTCTTAATTGTTATGAATCCCGTGGCGAAAATCCTGCGCCATTGCTTACATGGCGCCTGGACCAGATGGGGTTCTTGCCTCAGATACTGAAGGATATCTAGTAGAGACACTTGGTCAATCCGTGACTCCGCGGGCCGCCAATCCCGGAGCATAATTGCATCCATGGCCAATGGTCGGCGTGTTCGTCAGGATCCCCGCATCTTTGGACCTCCGCCTGTCACGGTAGAGGTGCCACTCCTTCAGGTCGGAGCCGGGCTGGCGGACTACGAGGATCTGGGACGGTACGTCGGCGCTCTGCGGAACCCGCGGGGCTTGCACATGACGTTGTTGCACCTGGGGGTCGCGGAAGAGCTATCCCAAGATGTGGCCAGGTGGACCAAGGATGTCACCGGGTCGGAGTTGGTCCTCCGGAGGGTGGCTTCATGGCTTGACGAATTGCCCATCCTCGAGGCGTTTTCGGGAAGCTCCCAAAGGTTGATCGCACTGGGTGGCGGCGGCGTGTCCGGCTTGGACGTGGACGTACCGCAGCACGTGTTTGAATACCAGGTCTCGCTGATCCAGGCATTGCACGAACTCCTGGACGACCTGCTGGTGGACAACATCGACGACTTCATCCTCAGTTCCCCCGCTCTCGGCTTCCGCTCGCCGCGATGGTTGCCACACGTAGCCATCGGCAGGCCAATGGACCGGGAACGCGGACCCTGGGAGATCAGTCCCTTGCCGCTCGAATTCGGCGCATCGAGAATCCGGAACAGGCAAACCCTCCCGCCAGCTCCTACAGGCTAGGGGTCGTTCCCCGCCCGGGCCCGGCCGATGCGCGCTCACGTCTGGCCGGGCCCCGGCGAAGACGCGCTCACTTCCCCGGACGCCTCACGAGTTCGTGGAGGGCTGCCCGGGTGGTTGTTCCGGTTTTCTTGAGGGATCTCGAGATGTGGTTTTCCACGGTCCGCGTGCTGATCCCCAGGCGGCTGGCGATTTCAGCGTTGCTGTGGCTGCCGGCGAGTACGGCGATCTCGATCTCCCGCGCGGACAAGTGCTGGGGCAGGCCCTCCCCGGTGTCAAGGAACGGATACTCGGCGCGTAAGGGGAAGCGGGCATTAAATGAAGCTGCGAGGTCCTGGAACGGCGCGACCGGACACGGATCGGGCTCGAGTGATTGGCGTTTGGCTGCGCCGTGGAGCAGATTGCCGATCAAGATCAGGTCGCTGTCCCGCTCGTAATGCTCGAGGAGTTCCTCAAGGAGGGGGTAGTCCGCTTTCAGGACTGCTGAAGCCAGGGCCAAGAACTGTCCGTGTGACGTTACGCCGTTCTTCCGAAAGAACCTCTTGGTCTTTTCCAACGTTCGTGGACCGGGGTAGAGCGAAAGCATGAACAATGAGGCATATACGGCTTCGGTGATGAAACCGCGGTCCAATTGCTCCGAAATAACGCGAGCAGCCGCTTCATCGAACATCCCCGGGTTGATGTATTTGCGCGACACGAGGTCGTAGACCGCCTTGCCCGTTCCCGGCAGCGGACCTATGTCCGCAACGTCCCTGCGGGATTGCACGCCAAGCGACGGGATGTCCTTGCCTGAATCGGACAATGAGCGAAGGCCGGCAAGCCGGAGCATGGCATCGTGAAGGTTGCTCACAAGGAAGCCCGGCCTGCCGAGGGCGAAGACGCTGCTCATCACCCAGTCGGCCTCGCGCATGAGGCCCCTTTGAACGAGTGCCAATGCTGCGACGTAGCTGATGGCGACGAAGCCGAATTGGTTCAGGCTGCTCCGGGCTTCGGTTCTCTGGGTGAGGCTGTAGACCAGGGCTTCGTCGGAACGTCCGGCGATATGGAGCGCCAAGCCGTGGACGAAGGGGGCCATGCTGGCTGATATTTCGAAGCCTTCGGCCGAATCGAGGGCCTCAAGCGCGGCCTGGGGGTCGAAGCGGTAGAGTTCCACGATGCCGCGGATCACGGGGAGGACACCGCTTTCCGGATGTTTGCTGTCGAGCTGCTCCCACGCGTCGTCGAAGTCCGCCGGAATGCGGTCGAAAGATGCTTGGAGGTAGATCGCGAAGGCCTCGGCCTCGGCCTTCCATTCCGGCTCGGCGTCTCCTACTTCCTTGAGGATGCCCGTCACGTCCACTACTTCCGCGCCCCGGAAGATCCCCCACAGCGCCCGGGTCATGGTGAAGAAGAAGTGGTCGGCTGGATTGGCATCGGCCGTTTCGGTGTTGTTGAAGATGTATTCGATGCGTACGGGATCGATCGGTCCGCCCCAGTAGAACCGCAGGAAGGCCGCTGCGTTGGACATGTTCCTCTCGCGCTCCCACAGCCCGTAGGTTGTTTGCTCGAGGATCCGCAGTTGCTCTTGGAAATGCCGGGTTGCGGCCGTTCCAGCTCCTGCCTCCGTCCGGAGCTCGTTGAGCAGCGTGGCCACCGGCCCGGGAAAATCGGTGATGGCGTGCGACGCACTGGATTCGAGTTCCTGCGCTATGCGGTTTCCCAGCATCTTGCGGGAGGAAACTGTGTGGTGGTCGCGAAAGTAGTCGCCGATGACTGGCGGGCTGATATCCACCCAGATGACGTTGTCCGCATCTTCCGCGGCGGCCACCAGGCCGCGGCGTTCCAACTCATCGAGGACGTCCGCTTCGATCGTCGGAGCCAGGGAGGCCGCCGGCCTCGCGCCCACCGCGGCCAAGGTATGCAGTGCGGTAAGTTCGTCCGCGCTGAGCCCATGGAGCAGTGCCTCGATGGTGCTCTGCAGGTATTCGTTCCACAGTGAGTGCTTGCCGATGCTCCACTGGCCTTCGCGAAGGACAAGCCGCTTGCTGAGTTTCGCGCTTTGGGCGATCCGGACCACGAGGCGCGGATTTCCAGCTGACTTCATGAGGATCAGACTCGTCAGGTCTACGTCCGGAGGAGCCCCCAGCGTCTGGGCCAGTAGTTTGTTCACTTGGTCGTACCGCAGGGGACTGAGGCGAATCTTCGCTTCCGGCCACCGGGCGGGCGTGAAGACCGAGGTGCGCGAGTACAGCGGCTTGTCCCCCATGGTCATCACGAGCGGCCGTTGGGTGCGTCGCTGGACGATGTCGATTACAGCGGCGGATTCCTTGTCCAGCAGGTCGATATCGTCTACCACAATCGCCTTGGCGCCGATTCGCGCCAGGCGTTCGGCCAGGACATCGGCGACGGCCATCGGTCCGCTGAGCCGCACACGGGCGTCCAGGCCCAGGGCCCCGATCCCGGCGAACGGCGTGTCCTGCAGGAGCAGTGCACCGGCCAAGCTGAAGACCTCAACGCCCGTCTTCTCAAAGTCGCCGATGACCGATTGCAAAACCGTAGAACGGCCGCTTCCCGGCCCTCCCACAATCCGCACACTGGTCCCACGGCGCGCGTACTCCAGTGCCCGGCGGGCTTCCTCCTCGAACACTCCTGGGCTCCTCACTCTTAGCGCTTGCCATCATTGAATCCCACGCGCCCCTTTTGGCGCTGTCAGGGAGTCACTCGCGACACGAAACGCTCTTTGTTCGGGGCCGGGAACCAGTACCGCAGGCCAGATATCGTGGACGTGCGCGAGACCCAAACGGATGAGGCTCACACAGTTCTCGACGCTAGGACCAAAAAAGTCCATTGAGTGGTGAAAATGCGAAAATGAGTGGCGAAAAGGCCCTGATTAGGTGGTAGGCCGCCGCAAAACACCGGATTCACAGCACATCACGGCGATTCGCACGGCTACAGGTGTTGGATCCCTGCCCTTTGCATGGCATCCCGGTATGTCTCGATGTTCTTTTCCAGGAGTTCCTGCTGTTTCGCCTCAGAGAGGGCGAATGCCCGGCCACCTAGCGCGCTCGCCTTGTAGACCTTGATTCCGTGTTGCTTGAGCGCCGAATGGTAGGTCTTCTCGTAGAGTGCCAGGAAGGCTGCGGCGTCCGCCCCGTGCGCGACGACCGCGGACACCCGCGAGTTGATCTTGAGGAATTGGCGGAACGGGCGCAGTCCGTCCGTCTTTTCCTGTGCGCTCAACGCTGTGGGCGATCCGGAGTCCCGCACCCACGGGTAGGAGTTCCACGGCATGACGTAGCGGGCGTCCAACTCGGCGGAGTCGTAGATGAGTTGGATGCGGCGGGCGGCGTCGTCTTCGTTCAGGTGCGAGACGAATCCGGACTCGGCACCGCGGACCGGACTGGTCTGGAGGGTGATGATCCGGCATTCGTCTTCGTCATGTACCGGATCGATGTACGGCACCGTGGAGCCAGGTTTCCTGGCCATGAGTTCGTCGCAGAGCTGCGTTACGGCAGCGATATTGGGCTCTTGAAGCAGGGCTCTTTTTTCGTCCCAGTCGATGGTCACGTTCTCTCCTTCGGCAGCGCGGCGTCCAGAATCGGCGTCCCTTGCCACTTTACGCTGTCCGATTGCGCTCCGCTCGCGCTCTTTTGGGACCGAGCCGAAAGCGTCCGACGACGGTGCGTTGCCGGTTCGGCGGGATGGCGCGGCCGGTGTGCGGCTACTGCCTCCTGAGCCTGTCCATCTCGCGCCGGTCTTTCTTCGTGGGCCGGCCGGCGCCACGGTCGCGCTGGGGAAGGCCGAGCGCCGGGGCTGCGGGCCGTTCGGGTGTGTGGTCCGTGAAGCAATGGGACGCTGCCTCGGCCCCCACCCTTTTGGCGATCAGTCGGCGCACCTCGAGGATGCGCTCGAAGCCGGGTTGCCGCACCCGGACGGTGTCGCCGATGATCACCGTTTGCGAAGCCTTGACGGGGTTTCCGTTGATCCGGACATGTCCGGCCCGGCAGGCGGTGGTGGCGGCCGAGCGTGTCTTGTAGGCCCGGATGGCCCACAACCAAGCGTCGATGCGGACGGTACTGGGGGCAGACGGGAGGCTAGTCATGATTGCGAACGAGTATAGTCCGACGGCGGCTGCCGGAGCGGGCGTTCGGAGCCGCGCCTTACCGCCGTCGAAGCTCCGCGAACTCAAGGTGCGGCACAACGGTTCCCGCGTCACGTTCCAGGAAGTTGGTGCCGGGGGCGACGATCTCGTCGATGGCGTCCAGGACGGCGTCCTCAAGGACCACGTCGGCGGCCTTGAGGTAATCGACCAGGTGTTCCTCGGTGCGCGGGCCGATGATCACGCTGCTGACCGAAGGGTGGTTCAGGGCGAAGCCCACCGCCAACTGGATGAGTGTGAGTCCGTGCCGTTCGGCCAGGCGGGCGAGGGCCTCGGCGGCGAGGAGCTTGTCCCTGTTGTACGGGGCTGAAACGTCGAACCGCCCGGGAACGGCTGAAGCGCGCGAGCTCGCGGGTTGCGGAGCCCCGACGCGGTAGTTCCCGGCGAGCCAGCCGCCGTCGAGCGGTCCGTAACTCAGCACGCCGAGGTTGTACTGCTGCGTGATCGCGAAGACGTCGCGCTCATTCGCGCGGACCAGGAGCGAATACGGCACCTGATCGACCACCGGGGGTATGAGGTGGTTGGTGGTGGCGATCCATTGCGCCTCCACGAGTTGCGACGGCGTGAACACCGACGTTCCGTAGTACAGGATCTTGCCTTGGCGGATGAGGTCGTTGAGCGCCGTGATGGTTTCCAACACGTCGGTGTTGTAGTCCGGGCGGTGCGCTTGGTAGAGGTCGATCCTGTCCGTCTGCAAACGCTGCAGGCTGCCTTCCACGGCTTTCATGATCCATCGCCTGGAATTTCCCGCGTGGGCGGGATTCGGTCCCATTTGCCCGTGGAACTTGGTGGACAGGAAAACCTCGTCGCGGCGGCCGTGCAGGGCCTGGCCGACAATGGCCTCGGCTTCTCCTTGCGAATAGATATCCGCGGTGTCGATGCTCGTGATGCCGGCGTCGAGCGCCGCGTGGACAATTCGGACACTGTCCTCGGCGCCGGACGGCGCCGAACCTGTACCGAAGTTCAACGTGCCCAGGGTCAAGGGGCTGATCAGGGCGCCTGTGCGTCCCAGGGTTCGAAGCTCGCTCAGGCTCATCTCCGGCTTCCTTCGTGGTGAATCAAGGATGTGCAATGGATTGACACGACGCTACACATATCGCCGCCATGGCACCGGAAAAGCGTACAAATTCTTCGCTTTTCGTATTGCGGAGTAATGAAAAGTACGAATGACGAATTATGAATTGACATCCATCGACACGCGAATACACAAATATTGCCCTAGCGCGCAGGGGGTGAATTAGTAGAAAGGCAGCACGAATCTACAGAGAAAGGAAACCGCCATGACCCAGGCAACGGTGGATGGAGCCGCTTCGATCAAGCAGGCATTCGCGCAATTTCCCTCAGGCGTCGCGGCCTTCAGCGCCATGGTGGGTTTCGTGCCGGAAGCGCTCGTCGCATCGAGCTTCACGGTAGGCGTCTCGCTGGAGCCGCCGTTGGTCATGTTCGCGGTGCGGAATTCCTCCTCTACCTGGCCCAAGCTGCGGCGCGCCCAGCGGCTGGGGGTCTCCATCCTGGCCCAGGGCCAGGAGGACGTGTGCCTCCAGCTCTCTTCGCGGTCGCAGGACCGCTTCGCCGGCCTTGCCACTTCGACGAGCGACGCCGGTGCGGTGCTGATCGAGGGCGCGGCGCTCGCGCTGGAATGCGAAGTGGTTTCCGAAACCCCGGCCGGGGACCATTCGATTGTGGTCCTCGAAGTGAAGGCAACCGAGATTAACCACGACGCCGAGCCGCTCATCTACCACGGAGCGGGATTCAGGCAGCTCGCCGCCTAACTGCGGTGCCGCCGGTCGCCTGACCGGGGTCCCGACGTCGGCCTCCCGCTACGGGCGGGGACGGCCGCCGATGCCCGCGGCTTGCTTTCCGGACGCCAGGGCGCTCCCGTGCGGGCCAGCCGCAGCGTGCTCGCGGACATCCCGCGGAAGCCGGTCTGATGGGTTTGGGGAGTCGGAAGGGTTCGGGGCCCCTGGCCGGGAGGCAGCGGGGTGTTCGACGACGGCATCCCCGGCACGCGCGGCCGCCCGTGCGTCGGCTTCGGCGACGGCGGCGGCCCACTTGCTGTTCAAGACGTGAGGATCCTTCACGGCGACCACCAGGGGATGCTCTTTGGCCTGGCTCGCGGCGACCGATGTTGCCGTGGATGCGAGGCCGGCGCCGATCTCGGCGGGCTTGGGCCATGTCCGCGGATCAACTACCGACTTCCAGGGGACGTTCCGTATGGAAGCCCAGCCAGCTGAATACACAGCTTTCGCGGTCGCGAAGAAGCCCGGACGCTGTTTCACGGGAGGGGGAGCTGCGGACTCGGCGTAGCCTGCCTCCGGCAACCAGTCGTCCAACCCTTGCTGCCGGGCCGGCTTGCGCCGCGGCCTCGGAGGAAGGTGCACGATGGAGTCGGTTTCGCGTTTCGGGTACACGCCCAGCATGGCAAGGAGGATGACCGAAACCAGCTTCGCGATGCCGGCCAGGACCAGGGTGATGGCCACCAGGATGGCCAAGCCGATGAACATGATCAAGGCCAGCCCGAGCGTACCGAAAAACGTCAGATTGAGGCCTAGCGTTGCTGGATCCTCCACGTAGCCTCCCTGAGCCGGAGTTGTAGGGTGGGCCGCGACCGATGGTCCGCGGGCATGTACTAGCCTACGGTCGAAACGTGGACGAATCAGCCGCGAGCCACCCTCCCGCCGAGGTTGTTTCAAAGCTGTTATCTGGTGTGACAAAATTTGTTAGCCACGTCTCATTTGTCGTCTCCGGAGAGGGCCGTATGCCACTCGATCCCGACCGTCTCCGTAACGGTTCCTGCCCTTGCCTGTCCGGCGAACAATACTCGGAATGCTGCGGACGTTTCCATCGCGGCGAGGCCGAGGCACCCACTGCCGAGCAGTTGATGCGCTCCCGTTATTCGGCCTTCGTCGTCCTCGACGCCGACTACCTCCTGCGAACGTGGCACCCGGACACGCGCCCCGCCACGCTGGACGCGGACCCCGGAATTGAATGGCGGCGTTTGGACATTCTGGCAACCCAACGCGGCGGCCCCTTGGACGCGGAAGGAACGGTCGAATTCGCGGCGCATTTCCGTTCCGACGGCGAACGCGGAGTGCAGCGCGAAATTAGCCGTTTCCTGCGAATTGACCGCCGCTGGTATTACCTCGACGGCGATGTCAGCTAGCCCGACAAATTATCGGTATTTCCGGTGGACGCTTTCTTTCGAAGAAGCCCCCGGGGAAGCGTCGGCAATCCACGGACCGGTTCCTTCCGATTGGTCGAGCACCCCGGCCTCGAGCCACGCGTAGTCCCCGGCCAGGACATTCGCGGACAACTCGCGGTCGGCGTCGTCGGTGTTCCGCCATAGCTTCTCGAAGTAGTCGTCAACCCGCAGGCGGGCCTGTTCGCAATACGCTTCGGCGAGTTCGTAGGCGGCTGCGCCTTGTTCCGGGGCTGTCCGCAGGAGCATCTCGGCCCGCGAGCAGCACGCTGCCATGGCGAAGAGCTCGGCACCGATATCCACGATCCTGCCCAGGAACGCCTGCTTGTACTCGAGCTTTCCTTGCCAGCGGCCCATACCGTAAAACGTCTGGCGCGCGAGCTTCCTCGACGCCCGTTCGACGTACCGCAATTGCTTCGCGAGCCGCCCGAACTCGCTGTAGGACCGCGGATCCAGGCCGGCTCCCGCAACCAGCTTCGGCAGCCATTTCGCGTAGAAGCCTGAGGCCCCGACGGCGGCACGCGCCTTCTCCTGCAGCGTCGCGTCCACGGAGGCGAGTTCGCCTGCTGCCGCGAGGTGGGCGTCGACGGCTTCGCGGGCGATGAGCAGCCGCATGATTTCGGACGACCCCTCGAAGATCCGGTTGATGCGCAAGTCCCGCAGTAATTGTTCGGCCGCTACGGCGCGTTCGCCGCGGGCTTCCAAGGATTCGGCTGTCTCGAAGCCGCGCCCGCCACGGATCTGGACGAGTTCGTCCGCCACCAGGCAGCTCAGCTCCGTGGACCAAAGCTTTGCCAGGGCGGCCTCGATCCTCACGTCCTTTTGCCCGGCGTCGGCCATTTCGGCGGAAAGCTCGAACACCGCCTCAAGTGCGAACGTCGTGGCGGCGATAAAGGCGATCTTCTTCGCGACTGCTTCGTGCTTCCCGACCGGCCGCCCCCATTGGGTCCGGGCGTTCGACCATTCGCGGGCGATCTTCAGCGACCATTTGCCGGCCGCGACGCATAGTCCGGGAATGGAAAGACGGCCCGTGTTGAGCGTGGTGAGCGCGATCTTGAGGCCTTGGCCTTCGCGGCCGAGCCGGTTGGCCGCCGGAACCCGGACCTGGTGGAAGCGCGTGACTCCATTCTCGATTCCGCGCAGGCCCATGAAGGCGTTGCGGTTCTCCACGGTTATGCCGGGTGAGTCCATCTCCACCACGAACGCTGTAATTCCACCCTTTTCCTGGGTTCCGTCGGGGTTCGCGTGGGCGGGGACAACCGCCATGACCACCACCAGTTCGGCGATCACACCGTTGGTGGTCCAAAGTTTCACGCCGTCCAAAAGGTAGGATTCGCCGTCGTCACTGGGCGTCGCAGTGCAGCCCATCCGCGCGGGGTCGCTTCCGACGTCGGGCTCCGTCAGCAGGAACGCGGTAATGGCGCCGCGGGCGCAACGGGGCAGGTATTCCTGTTTCTGTTCCGGCGTGCCGAAGACCTTGACCGGTTCCGGGACGCCGATCGATTGGTGCGCCGAGATCAAGGCGCCGAGGCTCGGGTGGACCGACCCCAGTAGCGCCAAGGCACGGCCGTAATAGACGAGCGATAGCCCCAAGCCGCCGTATTCCCGCGGGATCTTCATGCCGAAAACGCCCAGTTCGGCCAAAGAGGCAAGGTATTCGTCCGGAATCCGGGCCTCGCGCTCGATGACCCGGCCGGACATAGTGGTGCAGAACTCCCGCAGTTTCGCCATGAAGGCCTCGCCACGCTCAACATCAGCATCCCTGGCCTGGGGCCAGGGATGAATGAGTCCAAGATCAAAATTGCCGAGGTAAAGGCCTTTCGCGAAGCTCGGCCGGGTCCATTCTGTTTCGCGGGCCGCTTCGGCGACGGCGCGGGCTTCCGCCGCGGTGGCGCCGCTGTTCTTGTTCTCTGTGGCAGATGTCATGGGAAGGCTCCTCTTACCGGTTGTGCCGGTTCGGGCCCTGGGTCCGCCTCGGGTGGTGGACCCTTCAGCTGTCCCTCAATGCTACTCGCGGGTAGGTTCCTGTGCTAGGGGCCGCCTGGGTCGGGAACTCGCCGGGCAGTTCCACTTTTCCGGCGTGGTGCACCAACTGGTCCCATGCGAAGTTGATCCCGTTGACCAGCCCGCCCAACACGGTCTTCACGGTGTACCATGCCAGGCTTCCGGCACCCACCATCGCCAGAACGGCCATGGCCGCCACGGTGATAAATGCCGCAATAATCAGGCCAAACACCAAGGTTCCTACGAACACATAGGTGTTGATGTCCAAGTTCGTCAGATCCAACTGCATTGGGTCCCCTCCGCAACGCTGCCAAAGATCGACGCCGGATGGTGGCGTCGGTGAGATGACACTACGGGCGGCGTCACCACTTCAACCACCCGCAACACGGGCGTGGCGGCCGTTGATATGGGATCGAAACCATACCCGCAGGTAGGTCACGGAAGGGTTGCGGTGCGGCCTGCCGTAACCTTGTACGGGGCAGTTTTCGGGATTTCCGCTGCCAAGAAAGTTCTGCGGCAGCTGAAGGAGAGTAAGTGTCCCGCTCAGCGATGTCCTCCGCCGATGCCATTAACGCACGCCTTAGGGACCTCGAACTCCTGACCAAAGGCCCGGCCTGGGCGCTTACTCGATCGGCGCCATGGGTCATCGCGGTGCTGCAGGCGTCCTTTACCCGGACGAAACCGCAGCTTCCGCTCGAAGAGTTCCACGCCGACGTCGACGCCTTCCTTGAGCAGCTCCGGAAGCAGGATCCGTCGCTCGGCGGGCAGGCAAGCGGCAAGGCGTTCGCCGACGAGTGGACGCGCAAGCAATTCCTGACACGCCGCAGCCAGTCCGGCCAGATCGTCTATGAAATCACCGAGGCGGCCGCGCGCGTGCTGGCCTTCCTGGACAGCCTCTCCAGCGAACGCTCCACCCTCAACGGTTCCCGGCTCGGAACGCTGCTGGGCGACGTCGAAAAGCTCGCCAACGAGACCAATCCGGACCAAAGCGCCCGCCTCGAATCGCTCGAAGACGAAATCCAGGAACGCCAACAATTGATCGAGGACATCACGTCCGGCGATTTCGACGGCTTTTTGGATGACGAGGAAGCAGTCGAAGCCGCGGGGAACATCCTCGACCTCGCCGCGAGCTTGCCTGCCGATTACAAGAAGATGCGTGACCGCATCGAGGAACTGGTTGGCGAACTGCGCAACCAGATCATCGAAGAATCACTCAGCAAGGGCGCCACCATGGCTCAAGTCCTGGAGGCTGACAAGCGCCTGCGCCAGAGCCCGGAAGGCCGTACCTTCCGGTCATTCGCGGCGTTCCTCGAGGATCCGCAGCAGCAATTGCGCTTCCGCTCGGCGATCGGCGACGTGTTGAGCCGCCAGTTCGCCGACGAACTCAGCCAAGAGGACAGGGAAACACTCAAGAACCTCGTGGCGGAACTCCGGGCGCAACACAGCCAGATCCAGCGCATCTACGGCAAGTTGTCCGAAAGCCTCAACAACTACATCCAGAGCGACGACATCCGCCAGTCGGTCAGGCTCCGGCAGGTCCTGCGCGAAGCCGAACAGGCCATCCGGTCCATGCCGTATGAACGCGACCGGCCCGGCCTTGTGCGGGGACCGGTCCTTTTCAATGCGGGATTCGAATCACTGGCCATGGTCAAGCTTTTCGACCCGGACGAGTTCGCGGCACCGCCCAAGCTCGCCGATCCCATCGCGTTCAGCGATTCGGACCGTGTGCGTTCGCTGCGTTCGGCGAAGGCAAAGCCCGACGTCGTCCGCTCGGCCATGGCTGGTGCGGCCACTTTGGCGGGGGCCTGGGCAAACCTGCCCGAGGAGGAACGCCACATCAATACGGTCCGGGCCCTACTGTCCGAGGCGCTGCACAGCGGAGCGGCCTTCGATCGCGCTACGTGGGAAGACCTCGACTTCGAACAAATCGATGGAAGTTCCCGCACCGCGTACCTGCCTCTTGTGACGCTGACTTCAAGTGATGCTAAGGATTCCGATGACTGACGCCCCCCACCCCACGGAGCATGCTCCTTCTGACGCGTCCCACGATGCGCATGTCCATAGTGATCCGTTCCGCGTCACGCCCCGCGACACGTTCGTTGATGGCGCGGCGCTCTTCCCTGGCGACACGGGTGTCCTGCCCATGAAGGTCCGTCAAGCCCTCGTGAGACTGCTAAAGGGTCCATATGTCGACGGCGGCCGCGACGAGAAACTCTGGACCACACTCCTGGACAACCAGGTCATCCTCCGCAGCCGGCTTTCCGAGCTGTTCCTGAACCTGCAGTTGGACCACGAACG
The DNA here is from genome assembly GCF_004354015.1 of Arthrobacter terricola. Taxonomy (GTDB): domain Bacteria; phylum Actinomycetota; class Actinomycetes; order Actinomycetales; family Micrococcaceae; genus Arthrobacter; species Arthrobacter terricola. Next base: position 21,438 of record NZ_SMRU01000037.1, on the reverse strand, counting down.
GAAGATCGCGGTGTTGCGGCCGGTGGATCCGGAGGCGATCGGCGGCAGCGCCCGCTCAAGCATCCTGCGCCAGCAGCGCTCCTTGAGCAGGGTGGAGACCATCGTGCTGCTCCGCCTGCGGCTCCTCCTCGACCGACACGTCACCGCCCAGACGGATCCCGTGATCACCCGCGAGGAAATCGCCGAACTCGTGGCGCATTACCAGCCGTCCGGCCAACAAGACGCCTTGCGCGATGCCGACGTCGTCAACCGCACGGTCACCAAGCTCCTTGCCCGCCAACTGCTCCTCGCCACTGGGATCGAGGACACTTTCGCCATTTCGAAGGCTCTCCCTCTAGCCCTTCCGTTCGAAAACATCGGCGACATCCCAGCCCAAATCGAGGCGCTGATCGCCGTAACAGCCGACGAATCAGGCACGGAACCCCTCATCGAACTAACAGAAACAGACGACGACGGCGACGCCAACTCCGACGACGCTGCCTCCGACGTGGATGACGCCTTTGGCGACGACACCCCCGCCGCAGCAGCCGATGCCGCCCAGGGAGTGGCATCGGGCCTATCGGAGCCGGACGGCCTGCTGCTTGCAGCAGTGCCGTCCGGCGAAGGGGCGGGGGCGGCATCGGCTGCGGAGGCAAAGGCGACCACAACTGACGCAACCACGAAGAACGCAACCGAGACGGAGGCAGCCAAGTGACCATCGCAACCATGTTGCCTATCGGTGAACTCACCAATCCCGGCCAGATGCGCCTGGTCTTGGTCCAAGTTGTGAACTGGGGTACGTTCCACGGCGCCCACACAATGCATGTGGATCGGAACGGCACGCTGCTGACGGGTAATTCGGGCGTAGGCAAGTCGACCCTGTTCGATGCCATGCTCCGCGTGTTCGATGCGCGGCCGCGTTCCAACGAAGCTGCGGCGCAACGAGCGGGCGGGGCTGTGGAGGACAAGAGGACCACGTTCACGTATATGCGTGGAAAGGTCGGCGACAAGGCCGTCGGCGAAGGATCGGCAAGTGCCTTCCAGCGCCCTGGGGCCACGTGGTCCGCCGTCGCGCTCACGTTCGACAACGCCGCCGGCACCAAGGTGACGATTTCGGCCCTGTTCGACCTTCCCAAGAACGGCACGGAGTCCAGCGTCGGCCGCTTCTACCTGATCGACAACAAGCCCTTGGACCTGGGCGCGATTGAAGGCATCGCCGAGAAGCGCTTCACCAAGGGGGCGTTGGAAACGATTTTCCCGGACGCCCAGGTGTTCGATGTCCACAAGGCGTTCGCGGAACGGTTCCGCCGGCTCCTGGGCATCAACTCGGACCAGGCGCTCCCGCTCCTCCGGGTGATCCAGGCGGGCAAGGGACTCGGCGGCAGCGTCAACACGTTCTTCCGCGACCAGGTATTGGACGCCCCCGCGACGTTGGCCGCAGCAGATGATGTTGTGGAGGAGTTCAGCAACCTGATGTCCATCAGGCAGCGGCTCGAGGACGTCCGCCAGCAGCGCGACCAGCTCGCTCCGGTTCCCGGGATGAACAAGGAGTATGCCCAGTCCTTGCTCGAGGCGAACCGGCTCCGCGAGCTCAGCGGCGAGGAATTCGACGCCTACAAGCAACAGCTTTCCGTGACGGTGCATGCTAAGACCTTGACCCGGTTCAAGGAACTTGCGCAGCAAAAGGCCAAGGAACTGGGTGCCGAGCGCGCAGTCCGGGACGCCTTGGCCAAGGAATTGCGCCAACTTGAATCGGAGTACAACAACCAGGGCGGCAACGCGATCTCCGCGATCGAACAATCGCTCGATAACGCGCGCGTGGGGCTCAAACTCCGCCAGCAAGTTGAGGAAGCTGCGCGCCAGGCATTGCTCGACGCCGGACTCACCCTCGAGTGGACGGCGGAAGGTTGGGAGCAAGCCCACGAACAAGCCGCGAACCGCTCGGACGAGCTCAAGGACGACTCGGAAGCGCTGAGGGAACTTCGCTTCGAAGCATTCGATGCCCACGCCACCAAGAAGCGGGAGCTCGCCGCAGCCCAGCAGGAGCTCGTCTCGTTGCGGACGCGCAAGTCCCTTCTGCCGCCGTCGAGCATTGAAAACCGGGCCGCGATCGCGGCCGCCACGGGTGTTCCGGAAGAGCGCATGCCCTTCGGCGGTGAGTTGATCGACCTCACCGAGGGGGAGGAGCAGTGGCGGCCCGCCGCCGAGCGGGCGTTGCGGAACCTCGCCACCACCCTGCTTGTCCCGGGAGAGCACTTCGCAGCCGTCACGCGCTACTTGAACGACAACACGGTGCGCGGAGCGCTGCGGGCGATCGACGTGTCGAAACCGTTAGCGGGCGGTGCGCTCGCTGTGGAGGACGTGTCCGACGGCGATTTGCTGACGAAGTTGAACATCCTCACCGCCGGGATCAATGCCGATGCCGGGGAGTGGGTCCGTGAGCGGATCGCCCTCGATTTCGCCTACCCGTGCGTCGAGGATCCGGACGAGCTCGCGAGGCTGGACAAGGGCTTGAGCCTGGGCGGCGTTGTCAAGCGCAACAGGCACACCGTGGAGAAGGACGACCGCTTCACGAGCCGCCAGGACTATGTCCTCGGTTTCGACAACGCCTTCAAGCTGGAACTCGTCGCCGCGAAGGTCGGCGAACTCGAAAACGAGCTGGAGAAGGCCGCCCAACTGGCCCAGAGCCGCGAAGATTCGCACCAGGGCATGACCCGCCAACTTGAGGCGCTTCGCCGCATCGCCGAAGACGAGCGCGGTTGGGACCAGGTTTCCGCTGCGGTGGCCGCTGACGAACTCGCGAAGATCGAGCAGCGCCTCAAGGATGCATTGGCAGCACAAGCGGATCTCGAACCCTTGCGGGCAAACATCGAGGCCGTTCGCGAAAAGCACCAGTCCTCCACAGGATCGGCGGCCGTTCTGCAGAGCGAATACAAGACGCTCGACCAGCAGATGACCACGGCTGACGCGCTCCTCGATTCCGCACGCACCCGCCTGGATCAGGCTCCGCCGTCGGGCGCTACCGTCACCGCGCTGGAACCGTACTTCAGCGCGTTCGGTGAAGTATCGGAACTGCACGAACTCGACAGCCTAGCCGCGGAGGTCCGGAGCAAGCTGTTCGCGGAGTTGCACGCGGCCGAATCCCGCGGGCAGGCGCTGGCCGAACGGTTGACGCGCGTCTTCGAAGGTTTCGTCCGCGAATGGGGAACGGCGATCTCAGCAGACCACGGGACGTCGATCGGCGCCGCGGACGAATTCGAATCGCGCTACCACCAGATCGTGAGCGAGGGGCTGCCGGCCCAGGAAGCCGAATTCCGGCAATTCTTCAACCAGCGCACGCACGAATCATTCAGCACGCTGTTGCATTTGCTGGACGAGGAACGGCGTGCCATCACCAGCCGCATCCTGCCGCTCAACGGGATCTTGTCCGAGGTCAATTTCCATGAGGGCAGCTTCCTGGAACTCGACATCAAGCAGACACTCCCCGCAACGGCCAAGCAGTTCAAGGACGCCATTCATAACGCCTTGAAGGCGCGCCATACGCGGCCATCCCGGGCGGCCGGTGCGGCTTCGACGGGCGAAGGGGACGACGACGTCGAACTCACCAACCGCTACAAGTCGCTCGAAACCCTGGTCAAGAGGCTCGGATCGCAAACGCCGGAGGACCGGCGCTGGCGTGCGGAGGTCCTGGACGTGCGAGGCCACCTGTTCATCCAGTGCAAGGAGCACCGCTCCATCCAGGGCCCGCGCGGGGGAACCAAGACCGAGGTCTACATGCACGCCGACACCGGCTCGATGTCCGGTGGCGAGCGGCAGCGTTTCACCGCGTTCATCATGGCCGCGGCGCTGAGCTACCAGCTGGGCATCGCGGAACAAGGCTTCACGAGCTACGGGACCGTGATGATGGATGAGGCATTCGTCCTGGCGTCGGAAGAGTTCGCCGGCGCGGGCATCAAGGCGCTGCATGAATTCGGCTTCCAATTGCTGTTGGCGGCACCGGAGAACGTGATCGACTTGTCCCGGCACCTTGGTTCCGTCACCGAAATCCTGCGCGACAAACGAACCAACCGATCCGGCGTGCTCACTGCGCCCGTCATCGGCGGTCCCGGTGTGCCCGGCGAATGGCGGTCCGAAGCCAACCCGGTGGACATCGTCCTCCGCTAGCTCCGCGCCTACTTCCCCTGGACCCGTGACAGGAATTGGGCCGTGCGGGACTGAAGTCCGGCGACTTGGCGGATCACGACGGCGGCCGGGTCCGGATTGATGTCATTGACCGGAGGCTCTTTGCGCACGTTGGTGCAACAGCCGAAATCCGCGCAGATCAGTGTCCCCACGGTGTTGCCGTCGCGGCCCGATTGGCCGGCGCGCTTGGCTACCCAGAGATAGACGTCATCTTTGGAAAACACATCGCGGCAAAGTTCGCACAAGACTGATCGCTTCTTTCCGGAGCCCCCTTCGGGTGCGCGAAGCATGATTCCCGTGAGGGCACCGTCTTGCGGAACCACAAGATAACCCCGCAGCGGCATCTTTTCGTCGCGCCAGCCGAGGAACTCGAGGTTTTCCCAGTCGAGGGCATCAAAGTCCTTGGGGAGGTTGAGCTTGGCAGCCTCCGAGCGGCTCGCGTTGATGAAGGACGAACGGATATGTTGGGCGGTAATTTTCTGCACGGCGAAGTTCTTTCGAATCGTTGGAGCTGGCGAAGGGATACGCGGGCGTCTGGCGATCCGGGCACAATAAAGGAACCCCTTGATGTGCTTCTTGCGTGGGGCAGCGCGGGTTAAGAGTCCGAACTGCGGAAAAGGATGGCCGACGCGAGGGGAGCTGCAAAGCAGGCCAAAGCGGCCACCTCGCCAACCATGGCATCGCCGTCATATGCAGGGCGCATGCTCATCCTCTCGATCCTGGATTTTTCGACTCCGGGTGCTGTTCGAACCAACCGGTTCTGTCATCTTCGCAAAAGCCGCGCCCGCTGTCCAAAGGGCAGCATTGGCTCCCGGCCGGGTTCAGCGGGCGACGGCAGCCAACGGCGCGGTACTTGACCTCACTGCCAGCGACGGCGGAACGAGGGTGTGGGTGCGCCGGCCTTCGAGTGCGGCGGCGGCGGCTTCGACGGCGGCGGCCGCGATCGCGTCCGGCTCTTGCCGGACGCTCGTGAGCTGGACGTGCGCGAGAGCCGCCAGCCGGGAATCGTCATAACCCACCACAGAGAGCTCGGACGGAACAGCCGTCCCGGCGGCGTCGAGCTCGTGAAGGAACCCCAACGCCGCGTCGTCGTTGAAAACCACGACGGCGGTGGGCAACTCGTTCGCAGGGCGCCCGACCCGGAGGGCGAGCAATTCCCGGGCAGCTTTCATTCCGTCCGTCTCGTTCGGCCCGCCTGGAATAACGAGCGGTTGGGCGCCGTCTTCGGCCATGAGTTGTTCGTAGGCGAGCCTGCGCGCCTCGGAACCCGCGGCCGTGCCGCCGTCGACGTGGGCAATCCGGGAATGCCCGAGACCGCGCAAATGCTTGACTGCCAAGGCGATTCCGGCTGCCTCATCCGTAGCCGCGCTTGAGAGGCGCGGGTCAGTGTGCGGTTCGAGCACCGACACGACGGGTGCCGGCTGGGCGGCAAGCGCGTCGGAGGGGGACGCCGGGCCGAGGACCAGGAGCGCCTCCACTCCCAGGTCCAGGAGCGAGCGGATGGCCTCGCCCTCCGAGCGTCGATGCCCCCGGGCGCTGAGGGTGATGTCGTATCCGAGGGCAGCTGCTGCCGGATACAGGGCCTCGAGGATCTCCGTGTGGAACGGGCCGTCGACGTCGAAGACAACGCCCAGCAGCCGGCTGCGGGAACTGCGCAAGAGCCGGGCCCGGGCGTCCGGACGATAGCCAAGCTGCGCGGCGGCAGCGAGGACCCGCTCACGTGTCGCGTCGCTCGCACCGGGAACACCGCGGATCACGATCGAAACCAGCGCACGCGAAACCCCCGCTTCCGCGGCGACATCCGCCAAGGTGGGGCGCTTGACCACGAGATACCTCCTTCGACGCTCTCCCACAACTCTACTGGAACGTTCTAGACATCCGACCGTGTGTCGTGCGACACTCAATACATCTTCACTAGAACGTTCTAGTCTGGTTTTGAGAGGACCCCGTCATGACTTACTTTCCCGTCGTGTCCGCCCGGCCCGAGCCGGTGCGCATCGGCCTCATCGGAGCGGGCTGGATGGGCGCTTTCCACGCCCGCAGCCTCGCCCTTCGCATCCCGGGCGCAGTTCTGGTCGCGATCGCCGACCCCGCCACGGCTGTCGCCGAGGAGCTCGCCGCCGAGCTCGGCGTGGCCCTGGTGACCGCGGATCCCGCCGACCTGTTCGCCGATCCGGAGATCGACGCCGTCGTGATTGCCGGCCCGGCCCGCTTCCACGCCCAGCTTTCGATCGATGCCGCCCGCGCCGGCAAGCACGTCTTCTGCGAGAAGCCGGGCGCGCTCGACCTCGAGGAGCTTGCCCGGGTCGAGGAAGCCGTCGCTGCCGCGGGCGTGCACTGGCAGATCGGCTTCAACCGCCGCTACGCAACGGACTTCCTTGCCGCCCGCCGCGACGTCGCGGCCGGTGCGGTCGGGACTCCGCAACTCCTGCGCTCCCTGACCCGCGACCCCGGCACCGGGAGCATCCCGCACGCCGCGAAGGTCCCGCAAGGAACGATCTTCCTCGAAACCCTCATCCACGATTTCGACGCCCTCAACTGGTTCAACCCTGGCGCCGAACCCGTGAGCGTCCACGTCACCGCCGACGCCCTCGTAGAACCTTCCTTTAAAGACGCGGGATTCCTAGACACCGCCGTCGTGACCCTCCGCTACGCGAACGGTGCCATCGCCGTCGCGGAGGCCAACTTCTCCGCGCTGTACGGCTATGACGTGCGCGGCGAGGTATTCGGCTCCGCCGGCATGGTCCAAGCCGGCCGCACCACCGAAACCGCAGCAGTGCGCTACGGTGCCGCGGGGCTTTCGGCCGAAACCCCGCGCCTGAACATCGAACTGTTCCACGACGCCTACACCGACGAGCTCGCAGACTTTGCCGAGCATGTCCGCTCCCGCCGCGACGGTGCCGCAGCGCCCGACCGCGGCGTGCCCCTCACCCCGGGCCTCGAGGACGCGCGGCGCGCCCTCGCGATCGCCCTGGCCTGCATCGAATCGGCCCGGACCGGCGCCACCACCGCCATCGTTGGCGCGTCCGTCGCCGAGGCCCGCGCATGAGGCTCGCCGTCTGCGCCGAGATGGTCTTCACGGACCTGCCCTTCGTCGAAAGGGTCACCCGCATCCACGAGGCCGGATTCGACGTCGAACTATGGGACTCCCGTAACAAGGACATCGCGGCGCTCAAGGCCACCGGGGCGAGGTTCTCGTCCATGACCGGCTACTCGGCCGGATCACTCGTCGAGCCGGACACCGCGGATCTCGTAGTGAGCACCGCGGAAGCCCTCATCCCGACGGCGCTTGAGCTCGGCGTCGAACGCCTCGTGGTGCACCCGGCCGAACTTGTCGACGGCAAGGCCGCCCGTCCGCACCTGCGCCCGGACGGCACGATGTGGCTTACGGCTGCGCGCACGCTCGAACGCCTTGGCGAGCTCGGCGCACGCCACGGGCTCACATTCTGCCTGGAAAACCTCAACACGATCCTCGACCACCCGGGCATCCCACTCGCCCGCGCGAAGGACACCCTCGCGCTGGCACGCGCCGTCGACCACCCCAATGCACGGCTCATGCTGGACCTCTACCACGCCCAGATCGGCGAGGGGAACCTGATCGAGCTCGTCCGCGAGGCCCTGCCATGGATCGGCGAGATCCAGGTCGCCGACGTTCCCGGCCGCTGCGAACCCGGGACCGGGGAGATCAACTACGCCGCCGTGCACCGAGCCCTCACCGACGCCGGCTACACCGGCACCGTCGGCCTCGAAGCCTACGCCTCCGGAGACTCCGACGGCGCACTCAAAGCCTTCCGGGCAGCCTTCGAAAGCTAGACGGCGCGACGGGTACAGCCTGCCCGCACATGGCCGATCGATGGTGAACGGCAATTACGCAATGCAAACGTTTCGTAATTGATAGAAGGATAGGCTAGCCTTACTTAGGTTTGCATCACTTACCTAAGGAGTCTCGTGGCTTCCCTCCACCCTCGCCGGGCAGTGCTCAAGTCCGCCGGAGCAGCAACCGCCGCCCTGGCCGCCGTCGCACTTTCCCTATCCGCTTGCTCAACCGGGTCCACCGTCAGCAGCACCGCGACGCCGGCTTCGGCCGGCCAATTCCCTGTCACCATCAAGAACGTCTTCGGTGAGACCACCATCAAGTCGCAACCACAACGCGTGGTCACCGTCTCGTGGGTCAACGACGACGTCGCATTGGCGCTCGGCGTGGTGCCCGTCGGCGTCCCGAAGAACGCTTGGGGCAACAACGACAAGGGCTCCACTCCCTGGAAGGACGCCGCGCTCGAGAAACTGGGTGCGGGCTTCGGCACACCCAAGGCCCCTGTCCAGTACTCCGAGGCCGACGGCATCAACTTCACCGAGATCGCCAAGTTCGCACCGGACGTCATCCTCGCCGCGTACTCGGGACTCAACGAAGCCGACTACAAGAAGCTCTCCGAAATCGCGCCGGTGGTGGCGCAGCCCGAGCTCGCCTACGGAACGCCGTGGCAGGACGCAACCACCATTATCGGAAAGGCGCTGGGCAAGGAAACCGAGGCCGCGAAGCTCGTCTCGGACACCGAAGCCACCATCAAGGACAAGGTTGCCGCGTTCCCGCAGCTCGCCGGAAAGACCTTCATTTACGGCAACCTCGAACCGGCCAAGGGCGACGGCGTCAACGTCTACACCGCAAACGACAACCGTCCCCGCTTCCTCTCCGAAATCGGCATGAAGCTCGCGCCCGTGGTGGAGAACGCCAGCAAGGGCTCCAAGGAATTCTTCGTTCCATGGTCCGCCGAGAAGGCCAACGAACTATCCTCGGATGTATTCGTCACCTGGGTTCCGGATTCCAAGACCACGGACCAGATCAAGGCCGACCCCCTGTTGGGCCAGATCCCCGCGATCAAGAAGGGCGCCTTGGTGGCCGATTCGGACAACACTCTCACCTTGGCGATTTCCGCTTCGTCGCCGCTGAGCCTGCCGTGGGCGCTGGACAAGTTCCTTCCCCAGCTGGCCAAGGGCGCAGACGCGGCCGCCAACTAGGCGGCAACCCACCATGACAACACGCACGACGACGGCCCGGCCGCTTTCCCGGCAGGCCACCGCCACGAGGGCGAAAGCAGGGAACGACGCCGGTACCGGGCACCGGGGGAACCGCGCCGCGTGGCTGGTGGTCGCCGTCGTCGTGCTTGCGGTTGCCTGCGCGGCCTCGCTCGCGATCGGCGCGCGGGGCATGTCCCTTGGAACGGTGTGGCAGGCACTCACCGCCTTCAACCCCGACGACGGCAACCATGCCGTAGTGCATACGCGGATTCCCCGCACGGTGCTCGGCCTGGTGGCGGGGGCCGCACTGGGACTGGCCGGTGCCGCCATGCAGGGAGTGTCCCGCAACCCGCTCGCCGACCCGGGAATCATGGGCGTCAATGCCGGTGCTGCCCTCGCCGTAGTCACCGGAATCTACTTGTTCGGGATTTCGGGGGCGAGCGGCTACATCTGGTTGGCGTTCATCGGCGCGGGGACGGCCGCCGTCGTCGTCTATCTGATTGCCGCGATGGGACGCGAAGGCGCGACGCCGGTCAAGCTCGCGCTCGCGGGCGCCGCGCTAAGCGCCGGCCTGTACTCCCTCATGAACGTCATCCTGGTCTCGAGCCAAGACACCCTGGACCGATTCCGGTTCTGGCAAGTTGGTGGAATCGCCGGCAGCGACTGGTCGGTGATCCTGTCCGGATTGCCGTTCCTGTCAGCCGGCGCGTTGATCGTGTTGGGCAGCGCCAGGACGCTCAATGGCCTGGCCCTTGGTGACGATGTTGCCCGCGGTCTCGGCCAGAACGTCGCCCTGGCCCGCGGGGTGACTTCCCTGGGGATCGTGCTGCTGTGCGGATCCGCCACGGCTTTGGCTGGTCCTATCGGATTCGTTGGACTTGTTGTGCCGCACGCCGTGCGCTTCTTCACCGGGCCGGACTACCGCTGGATCCTGCCGTTTTCCATGGTCCTCGCGCCGGCGCTCCTGCTGGCGTCGGACGTGGTGGGCCGCGTTGTGCTGCTTCCCAGTGAAGTTCCCGCGGGCATCATGACAGCTATCGTCGGCGCTCCCGTCTTCGTGTGGCTTGTCCGCCGGGGAAAGGGAGCTTCGCTGTGAGCCCGCGCAACCGGACCGCGCTCCTTGCCGCCGTCGTCCTTGTCCTCCTCGCAGTGGCGGTGCTCCTTGGGAGCTACACGGTGACCATCCCCGATTTCTTAAAGATCGTCGCCGCCCAATTGACCGGCGGGGAAAAGATCCCCGGTGCGAGCTTCATTGTCATGGAAAACAAGCTGCCGCGTGCGGTGCTCGCGGCCCTTGTCGGCGTCGCATTCGGCCTCTCCGGTGGACTCTTCCAAACCATGCTCCGCAACCCCCTGGCGAGCCCGGATGTGATCGGGATCAGCTACGGGGCAAGCGCCTCGGCAGTCCTGGCGATTGTCGTTTTCGGCGCGTCGGGCCTGGCGGTATCGGCGTCCGCCCTGGTTGGGGCCATTGGCGTCGCACTGGTCATTTACGCCATTTCGCGCGGCACCGGAGGTCAGACCGCTGGCGTCCGCAGCGGGAACGCGGCCGGCAACCGGCTGGTCCTCGCCGGGGTGGGCATCGCCGCCGCATTGGGGGCAGTGGTGAACTTCCTCATGACCCGGGCCGATATCCGGACCGCCTCCGAAGCCCTCATTTGGCTCAACGGATCGTTGAATCCGGCCAATTGGGAGCGAGTGGGAATCCTGCTGGCCTCCCTCGCGGTCCTCGTCCCGGCGCTGGCGATCCTCGCAAGGCCACTTCGCATGCTGGAGTTGGGCGACGACGTCGCGGCCGGACTGGGAATCCGGGTCAACGCCGTGCGATTCGGCCTGGTGATCACCGCCGTCGCGCTCGCAGCGGTGGCGACGGCGGCTGCCGGGCCGGTTGCCTTCGTCGCCTTCCTTGCCGGGCCGATCGCCCGCCGAGTAGTCGGGCGTCCCAGCCTTCCGGCGTCGGCATTCACGGGCGCCGCGATTGTGCTCGCGGCCGACTACCTCGCATACAACGTGGCACCCCTGGTCCTGAACGGCACGGTCCTGCCGGTCGGGGTCATCACCGGAGCCCTCGGAGCCCCGTTCCTGTTGTGGCTCCTAATGACGTCCAACCGAGTCACGTCCAACCGAAAGGAAGCTTGACATGGCACAACTGAGCGCCCGGGGCCTGACCCTCCAATACGAGCAGCGGCGCGTGGTCGAAAGGCTGTCAACTACCATCCCCGAAGGGAAGGTGACCATGATTGTCGGCGCCAACGCTTGCGGAAAGTCCACCCTGCTCCGCGGCTTGTCGAGGCTCCTTAAGCCGAGCGCCGGCGTCGTCACCCTGGACGGCAAGGACATCCATTCCCGTCCGGCGCGTGAACTCGCGCGCACGCTCGGACTCCTCCCGCAGCACCCCATCGCCCCGGACTGCATCACGGTCCGTGAGCTCGTCGGTCGCGGCCGGTATCCGCACCAAGGGTTCTTCCGGAGCTGGCGGACCGGCGACCAGTCCGAACATGACCTTGCGGTGGAGCGGGCCCTCGAGGCGACGTCGACGCTCGAACTGGCCGGGCGAAACGTCGATGAATTGTCCGGAGGCCAGCGGCAGAGGGTGTGGATCGCCATGGCCCTCGCGCAGGAAACGGACGTCCTCCTCCTCGACGAACCCACCACATACCTCGATTTGGCGCACCAAGTGGAAGTGCTCGACCTCATCACGGACCTCAACCGGCGCCGCGGCACCACGGTGGCCATCGTGCTGCACGACCTCAACCTGGCAGCCCGCTATGCCGACCACGTGATCGCCATGAAATCGGGGACCATCGTCGGCGAAGGCCCCGCGTCCCAAATCTTTACGGAGGACCTGGTCGGCGACGTTTTCGGACTCGAGTCCCGCGTGGTCGCTGATCCGCTGTCCGGCACACCGCTCATCCTTCCCATCGGTCGGCATCACACGGCCACCCCTTCGACCCCCGTTGAATTGGAGTTCGCGTCATGAATGCATATCCAGGAGCGGCATTGCGCCGCGCGGCGACCGAGCCGATGACACTCGCATTCGACGTCACGGTCAGTGCGGTGCAGGATCTCAGCCCGAATTTCCGCCGCATTACCTTCGGTGGATATTGCCTACGCGGGTTCGGCGTTTCCGGCGACACCCTGGACTTGCGGATCAAGCTCATGATTCCGTCGCTCGACGCCCAGGGGAACGTTTTGCCGTTGCCAGCTTTCGAAACGCGCGACGCCGGGTGGTATCAATCGTGGCTGGCCCTGGACCCCGCGGTCCGCGGCTCAATGCGCACTTACACCGTGCGGAACGAGAGGTTGGATGCCGTTTATCCGGAGATCGACGTCGACTTCGCGATGCATTTCGACGGCGGTCCCCGTGACGGCGGTCCGCAGCTCTCCGGCGGGCCGGCGGCGAATTGGGCGCTCGCCGCGAAACCGGGCGACTCCCTGACCATCATCGGCCCCAACAACCGGGCCGCCCACTGCATCACGGCGGAAACCTATTCGGGAATCGAGTGGCGGCCGGGCCTGGCCCAGAGAGTCATGCTTGCCGGCGACGAAACAGCTGTGCCGGCCATAAGTGCCATCCTGGAATCGTTGCCGGCCGGGATCACGGGCCACGCCTTCCTGGAAGTTCCCGAGGCCGGCGATTTCCAAGACCTTGCCACGGACGCTGACATCGAGATCACGTGGCTTGCCCGCGGAGCATCGCTCGGCCGCGCCCGGCCCCACGGTGAACTGCTGAAAGCTGCCGTCCGGAGTGCGGTGCCCGCTCCCGGCTGGGTGGGTATCGTGCCGAGCGACGGCGCCCCCGGTCCCGAGCCCGAGGACGTCAACGTGGACCAGGACATCCTGTGGGAGACCCCGCTCCGCATGGATAGGGCCGCCCTTGAAGCAAGCCGCAACCCCAATATCCCTTCCGGCGCATTGCCGTTCTACGCCTGGATCGCGGGCGAGGCCGGCGTCATCAAGGACCTCAGGCGATACCTCGTCCGCGACGTCGGAATCGACCGCAAGCAAGTAGCGTTCATGGGCTATTGGCGCCAAGGGAAGGCCGAGCTGTAACCGGCGCGTGAGGTCTCCACGTGAGCGAGGGGCGAATTAACCTGCGCTTTGCCGGCGGGCAACCGGGCGGGTTTACGCTGGCGTCGTGGCCGGAAACGTGCTTCATGCAGACCAGAACGGACGACGGCGGTTTGTTGCCCTGGGCGATTCCTTCACCGAAGGCGTGGGGGACCGGAACAAGATCCTGCCGAACGGCGTCCGCGGTTGGGCCGACCGTGTCGCCGAGAAACTGGCGAAGGCCGAGCCGGGTTGGGAGTATGCCAACCTTGCGGTGCGCAGCAAGCGGCTCCACCACATTGTGGAGGAACAGTTGGACCGGGCGTTGGCGATGGAACCAACGCTTATCACGCTGTATGCGGGCGGCAACGACATCCTGGACTTCGGCACGGACATGGACCAACTCATGGCCGAATACGAAAAGCTGGTGGATCGCCTGGCAAGCACCGGCGCCACGTTGGTCTTGTTTACGGGTTACGACGTCAAGGTCTCGGCCGTCCTGGAGCCATTCAAGAAGCGCAACGCGATCTACAACGAGCGTGTCCGCGAACTTGCAGTCAAGTACGGCGCAGTGCTTGTGGACTATTGGTGCCTCGACGCCTACCACGACCGTCGGATGTGGGCGGCGGACCGGCTCCACATGTCCAAGGCTGGCCACAAATACATGGCGGCACAGGTCCTTGACCAACTTGGCGTGCCGCACAAATTCTCGCCAAAGGACTGGGAGCCGCCGCAACGGCTCAAGCTGCGCGAGTGGGAACGCCGCCAGCGCAAATGGATGAACGACTGGGTCATACCGCTTTTCGGGCGCAAGCTTCGGGGCGTCACGCTCGGCGACAGCCTGAACCCGCGCTGGCCGGAACCCGTCAAGGTGCCGAGGAAGGCCGGGCTGCGGAAACTGGCCGAGCGCGCGGCGATAAGAGCGGTTGCCGGGGCGGGGGCACGCAAGTCTTCGGCCGCCGTCGGACGCCAGTTGGAAAGCAAAAGCCAAGATAACGGGGGAACATGATCATGACCACGCACGCGCCGCTTCGGTTTGTCGCCGTCGGGGATTCCTTTACAGAGGGAGTCGGCGACGTCGATCTCCGCCTTCCCAACGATTGCCGCGGCTGGGCGGACCGGGTTGCCGAGGAGTTGGCCAAGCACCAACCCGAGGTCCATTACGCCAACCTCGCCCTTCGCGGCCGTCGCCTCAAGCAGATCGTGGCCGAGCAGCTCGAGCCGGCGCTCGGCCTGGCGCCCACGCTTGTCAGTTTCCACGCCGGCGGAAACGACCTCCTTGGAGCACGGCTGGACATGCGCTCCTTGATCCGCGGTTTCGAGGACGCCGTTGCAAGGCTCGTGCAGACCGGCGCCAAGGTTGTTCTTTTCACCGAGTACAACGTGCCGCTCTCCCCGGTCCTCGAACCGCTCAAGCTGCGCAGCGCCGTTTTCAACAAGCATGTCCGGCGCATTTCGGCCACTTACGGCACGCTTCTCGTGGACCATTGGTGTTTCGAAAAGTACCAGGACCGCCGGATGTGGGCTCCGGACCGCTTGCACATGTCCAGTCTTGGCCACGAATACATGGCCAAGAAAGTGCTCGAGGTTTTGGGCGCCGAACATTCCCTGGCGTCGCCTGCGCTTGCACGCCTTGAGCCGCGGAGCCGCGCCGGGATAATGCTCGACGACGCCGCGTGGCTCAGGCGGGACGTGGCACCGTGGCTTTCGCGCAGGTTCCGCGGTGTATCCAGCGGAGATAACTTGAGTGCCCGCTGGCCCGCGCTCATGCCGCCGGTCATACCGGAACGGCTAGGTGCGGCGGCCATGGCCCTCGTAAGCCACTGACGCCTGGCAGCCCAGCAGCCTAGTCCAGAAGGTTGTCGAAGCCTTCGGACGCCGACGTGACCGTGAATTCGATGATTTCGAAGTCGGCCACTCCGTGGATGTAGAACGGATCCGTCGCCAAGGAAGCGTCGAGGGTTGCCCGGTCGACCTTTGACAGGAGCACGCCGCCGACGGCTGGAACGCGACGTCCGGACGCGAGGAAAGTTCCGGCGTCGAACGCGTTTTTGACCCAATCCATGTGGGCCGGGCGGTGGTAATCGACGATCTCGTCGGGAACTTTGTATGTCAGGGAGACGACGAACATACGGTCAGCGTAGCAATTACGATGAACTCATGACCGAACCGCGCTGGCTCAATGCCGACGAACGCCGTGCCTGGCTGGCCCTCCTGAGCATCAACACCCTGTTGCCTGCTGCCCTCGACACGCAACTGCAGGCCGCCGGCAAGCTCTCGCTCTTTGATTACAACGTGCTCGCCATGCTGTCCGAAGCCGAAGGGCGGTTCCTGCCGATGAGTGAGCTCGCGGCACGGACCAGCGCGTCGTTGTCACGGTTGTCGCACGTGGTCACCAAGCTGCAGAAACGCGGGTGGGTGGAGCGCGAAGCCCATCCCCGCGATGCCCGGGTCACCGTTGCCCACCTCACGCAGGCCGGAATGGACACTATCGTGTCCCTCGCCCCGGGACACGTGGCGTCCGTCCGCGCCTTGATGCTGGACGCGATGACCGACGACGACGTCGCAGACCTCGCGCGGATCGGCGAGAAGATCGTGGCCCGCCTGGATGACGATCACTGGATCCTGCGCGAGAGCTGATCCCGGAGTGAGAGACTAACGCCATGGATTTTGCAGCCCGCTACGTGGCACTTGGAGACTCCTTCACGGAAGGCCTCGGCGATCCGGATCCTTCGCTTCCCAACGGCGTCAGGGGTTGGGCGGACCTCGTCGCCCGGCAACTCGCCGAAGGCAACGGTTCCTTTGGTTACGCCAACCTGGCCATCCGGGGCCGGAAGCTCCGGCAAGTCATGGCAGAACAGGTGGATGCCGCCGTCGCACTCCAACCGACGCTGGTGACGCTGTACGCCGGGGCCAATGATATCTTCCGTCCAAAAGTGGACATTGACCGGCTCATGGAAGACTACGAGGCAGGAATCGCGAAGCTCAGCGCAACCGGCGCTACCTTGCTCCTCTTTACCGGATTCGACGCCCGCAGCTCCAAAGTGTTCGGCACCATGCGCGGCCGGACGGCGATTTACAACGAACTAGTGCGGGAAATCGCCGAGAAGCATGGGGCGCTCCTGGTGGACTATTGGCGGTTCGGCGAATACCACGACTGGCACATGTGGGCCGAGGACCGCATGCACATGTCCACTGCCGGCCACATCAACATGGCCAACCGGGTCCTGGCCGTCCTGGAACACGAAGGTTCCCTCGAGGTGCCGGCTCCGGTCAGCCTTCCCCAACTAGCCAAGGTAGAGGCGCTTCGCGCCAACGCCCGCTGGGCCCGGGAACACGCGGCACCGTGGTTCGTTCGCCGACTCACTGGCAAGTCATCCGGCGACGGCCTCAGCCCTCGCTACCCGCAACTCATCGAGCCCTAGCCAGCCTTCGACGCAACGCTCCGGAAGCCCGGCGTGGCGAGCAGTCCGCCGTCGTTCTTGACCGCGAGGATGTCCACATCCCAACGGCCGGACGCCAAATCGAGGGTTTGGGGGCCGCCGGCCATGATTGCGGTGGCCAGGACATCGGCCGTGATGATGTCGGCCGCCGCGACGGAAACCTGGCTGAACCCGCCGCCGCGCCCGGCGCGGAGGCCAGCCGTCCAGATGTGCTCGCCACGTTCGCTCGTTCCCGACGTCGCAAGCGCGCGCTTTGCGCTTTTGGAGGGGGTGCTGGCCGCCGGGGCGCTGCTGGCCAGCGGGTAGGCGGTCAGCAAGGCCGCCCGGTCGGCCGGGTCCACGATGCCGGCCATCCACGGATGCCCGGTACCGGGAATCGGCGAGCCCTCCACCAGGACATCTCCGCCCGCGTTCAGGCACCAGTCTTTCAGGCCAAGCGCGCGCAGCGACGTCCCCGCCTCCCGTATCGCGTGGGCCTTGACGATGCCCGCCAAGTCCACGACGCCGTCGGGCCGCTCCGCGGTAAACGCGCCTTCCGTCAGGGTGCGCCATTCGGAAGCTTCGACGTACAGCCTGCGCATATCCTCCGATGCGTCCCGCAACGCGAGTTCGCCGCGTGCCATCGCGCTCGCCTCCGAATCGAGGCGATATAGGCTGAACGTCCGGTCCAGTTCCGCGAACAACTGCTCGACGACGGCGGTGGCGGCTTCGAGCGCATCCTCCACGACGTGGGATTCCGGAAGTGCTGCCGGTATGGCGAGGCTCACCACGGTGCCCATGCTCGCGAAGGTGCGGGAACGAAGGCGCGGTTCGTGAGGGCTGCCGGCTGTGGTGCGGTCGTGGCGGTCAGCGCTGTGGGCGCTGCTGGAAGCGTCAGAAATTGGCTGCATCGAGGGCCGCCTGGAGAGACGTCAGGTACGCATCACTGGTAATGGTGGCACCACCGATGGTTTGGACGTTGGCCGATTGTGCGCTCAGCACCTCGGAACGGAGCAAAGGCGCCGCCCTGTTGCTGATCTGGACCGACCGCTGCTCTTCGTCGGTCAAATGGAGGGCCGTGACATCGGTGATGACTCCGCCCTTGACCGTCACCTGAACCTGCACAGTGCCGAACCGTGTTTCGACGGAGGTCCCGGTGTACGTTCCGCCGGCCTTGGCGGAGGCGCCTGCCTTTGCACTTGCTCCGGTGCCTGAGCTTGAGCTCGAGCCGGATCCCGTAGTGGTTCCCGACGACGAACCGGAACTGGTCCCGGTGGTGGCGTCCGACGTCGTGCCCGTTCCGGCGCTACCGGCGCTTGATCCTCCGATAGTGCCGGTGCTCGAAGAGGTGGTGACCGCTGACGCGTTGGAGTCGGAGACGTGGGTGCCTGCTTGCCAACCGACAAGGAGGATTGCCGCCGAAGCCAGCGCTGACGATATTCCTGCCCTGATTCTCACCAGTCGAACCTTTCGTAGTGGAGTTGTTCCTCCCGCACGCCCGAACCCTTCGCTTCAGCAATCACTTCGCGTGCCCAAGCCGAGGGGCCGCAGATGTAGACGTCGGCGTCGGCGATGTCCGGGGCGTAATCCTGCAAGGTGGTGTGGGCCGCCGAAGCCGGCAACCACTCACTTCCCGGGAGGGGCGATCGCGGACCAATGAGATGGAATAGCGTGACGCCGCGTTTCCTGCACAGCTCCAGGATTTCGTCGTTGAGGAACAGTTCCTCTTCATTCCTCCCGCGCAGCAGGACCGTGGCCTGGCCCGGAGCGAACGGAGTGGATTCCAGGAGCGCGCGGAGCGGAGTGATTCCGATTCCCGCCCCGATCATGACAATGCGTTTCCGGCTTCGCGCGGCCGTGCTGAAGACACCGTACGGACCTTCGATGGCAACCTTCGTACCCGGCTTGAGCGATGCCAACCGAGCTGATCCTTTGCCGAGGTTCCGGACGGTGATGCGCAGGACTTCCTGCCGCGGGTGCCTCCCCGGTACGGAGGGGACCACATGCGGTTCCGCGGACAAACTGTAGGGGTGTGCCTGCCACCACATTCCCGGTGCGAGGAACCGCCACACGAAGAACCGTCCGCCGGTGCCGGACAGCTCATTCAGACGTAAGCCGCTCATTTCGACGCTGACCACGTCCGGTGCAACCCGGACCACGCGGCGAACCGTCAGTTGGTGACGGAAGGTGGCCATCACGGGTTGGGCCACGCGGAACCAGGCCAGGGCCGAACCCGTGGCGATGCACAGCAGCAGCCAGTACCACCGCTGCCACGTGCCGTCGGCGAACAGCCCGCCCACACTGAATTGGTGGGGGATCGCCGTGCCGACCGCAACATAGGTGAGGAGATGGATGACGTACCAGAACTCATAGGGAAAACGGCGCCGCACGGCTACCAGCGATGTGACCACCACCGCGATGAACAGCGCCATCGCAACGAATGCCAACCACATATCCGGGACCAATACCCAGAGCGCGATCGCTTCGCTGACCGGATTGAGGCCCTCGGCCATGCCGTAGCCGATCGCAATAAAGATCCCATGCACTAGTAAGAGGTATAGGGCGGGTTTACCCAGTTTCCGGTGGAATTCCAACGCGCGATCGTGCCCGACCGCGCCGTCCACGAACGGCAAGCGTGCCGCCAGGAGGAGCATCAGCAAGACGAGGTCCATGCCGGCAAGTCCGGCCAGGATCCCGACGGCGGTGATCGCCTGGGTCGGGTTGCTTATGGTCGAGAATCCGCCGTCGGCGAGCCAGAGGGAGAACGCGGCGGCGAGGGAGACCCAGAGGGCCACCGTGAGCATGTCCGTTCGGAACATGCGCCGCCGGTGCTGTGCGGCGAATGGACCTTCGGGGCCCTTGGAAGCGCTCCTTCCCTTGGAAAATTCAGCGGACGCAGGTGGCCGGGCCGGGGGTGTGGCTGCCCGCTGCTCTGTAGAGGCAAGGAGTTCTGTCTTCATGGTTCAAGATTGAGGCGTCAACCTTTCGTTCTCCTGTGAAGGGGCTTGTGCGGGCTTAAGTCTTGGTGGGGTTGTTTCTCCGGGCCGGTTTGGCCGGGCCTCATACACCCGATTGGTCTTAATTTGCCCTACCCCCTAGACTTATTAGGCGCTTGGTGGCGCGGAGCGTGTGCAATTGCTCCGGTTTACGGGATCTGTTGGCAACAATGGATCCTCCGTGGGCCGGTAGTTAGGGGCTCAAGTTGCGTGCATTCCTGTATTCGCCCAGTATCCCGGCCTGACGTCGGGAACCACTACCTTCGCCGCAGTGATGATTCAGTAAATGGATCCGTCGCGCGGGAACTACCGAAAAGCTGAGTGGACTGGTGGCGGACGTCGCCCGGCGCACGGAAAGCAGGAATTCTGCTGGCCGTTTTCATTCATTTCTTAGGAGAGTCGTCATGGCAGCACACTGCCAGGTGACCGGAGCCGAGCCGGGCTTTGGACACAGCATTTCGCACTCGCACCGCCGCAACAAGCGCCGGTTCGATCCCAACATCCAGAAGAAGCGCTACTGGGTTCCGTCCCTGCGCCGTAATGTCACGCTGACCCTGTCGGCCAAGGGCATCAAGACCATCGACGTTCGCGGCATCGACGCAGTCGTCGCCGACATCCTGGCTCGTGGGGTGAAGCTTTAATGGCAAAGGACAAGGACGTACGTCCGATCATCAAGCTGAAGTCGACCGCGGGCACGGGTTACACCTACGTCACCCGCAAGAACCGTCGTAACGACCCCGACCGTCTGGTCCTGAAGAAGTACGACCCCAAGATCCGCCAGCACGTTGAATTCCGAGAGGAGCGCTAAACATGGCTAAGAAGTCCAAGATTGCTCGTAACGAGCAGCGCAAGGTCATCGTTGAGCGCTACGCCGCCAAGCGTCTCGAACTGAAGAAGACCCTGGTTGACGCCAACGCAACCGACGAAGCACGCGAAGAGGCCCGCCTCGGCCTCCAGAAGCTGCCCCGCAACGCCTCCCCGGTCCGTCTGCGTAACCGCGACGTCATCGATGGCCGCCCGCGCGGTACCTTCCAGAAGTTCGGCATCTCCCGTGTTCGCTTCCGCGACATGGCACACAAGGGCGAACTCCCGGGCATCACCAAGTCTTCCTGGTAATCCAGAAGCCTTTCGAAAGGCCGGCAACCGTTTGGTTGCCGGCCTTTTTGGCTTTTAACCGTTGATTCCGCTTAAGTGGTGCAGCACACAGCGCCGGATTACGACGCCGACGGCTACCTTTTGTGCGGAAGCGCCCGTTTTCGCCGCGGATTGGCGGGGTTCTTGGCTCTCTGAGGGTGAATTTGCCTGCGGTCCTCGAGGTGTGTAAAGTAGTTCGAGTCGCCGCCGCTGATGCGGAAAAATAGCGACCGACCCCCTTGATAAACAGCCTGAAAATGGTGCGCTGACCAGTGTGCTTTGGACGGGTGGGGACCCCTCTGGAGCAGTGAATTGCGGAAACGCTGGTTTGCTTGATCTCGCCAGTTCGGGTAAGTTTGGAAAGTTGCTCCGGAGCGATCCTGACGGTTGTTGGGTGGTGTCGGGTGTGTCTGTTGTTTGAGAACTCAATAGTGTGCCAAGTTTGTTGATACCGATTGTTTTTTGATTGGTTGATTTGCTGGGCTGCTGCGCACCCCCGTGTGTGGTGGTCTGGTTTTTTGGCTGGTTTCAGATTTTTGCGATGCTTTGGTGGTCTTTTTCCGGCTGCCGGGTGTTGTTTTCGTTTTTTGTTTTTGACGGAGAGTTTGATCCTGGCTCAGGATGAACGCTGGCGGCGTGCTTAACACATGCAAGTCGAA
>NZ_SMRU01000036.1 GCF_004354015.1 Arthrobacter terricola | reverse complement strand
CACCTCCGGACTGTCCGGCTTCACCGGATTCCGCATCATCATCCTCCCCCAAGCCCTGCGCATCTCCACCCCGCCCCTGGCAGGACTCGCCGTCCTCGTCTTCCAAGGCAGCGCCCTCGCCTTCGTCATCGCCGTGCCCGAACTCATGTCCAAAGCCTTCGAAATCGGCTCCATCACCTTCCAATACCTCTCCGTCTACCTCCTCACCTCCATCCTCTACGGCACCCTCACCCTCCTCTTCCTCGCCCTCGTCAAACTCCTCGAACAACGCCTCAACCGCCACCTCCAACGCAACTAAAACACCCCCACATCTCCAACACCACAGCAAAGAAAGAAGAACCATGTCACGCACTCCCCGCGTCCTCGTGCGCGCGCTTTCAGCCGGCACCGCCGCCGGCCTGCTCGCGCTCTCCCTCGCAGCCTGCGGAGGCACCGACAGTGCCAGCAGCAATTCCAGCTGCAAACCCGCCCACGACGGCCTCAAAACCCTCACACAAGGCCAACTCACCGTGGCCAGCTACGACTACGCACCAGCCACAACCCTGACCCCCGACGGCGGCGTCACGGGTACCGAAGGTGACCTGATCGGCGAGATCGCCAAGCTCGAATGCCTCCAGGTCACCGTCAGCTCCTCCGGCGGTGCCGGTGCGGTCATCCCCTCCGTGCAGTCCAAGCGCGTCGACATCGGCTCGGGTGACTGGCTGCGCACCAAGGCACGCTCGAGCATCGTGTACATGAGCACCCCTCTGTGGAACGACCCCCAGGCGATCATCTCCACCAAGGGCCTCACGAGTGACGACCTCGCGGGCAAGAAGGTCGGCTCGGTCGCCGGCAACCTTTACAACAACAGCCTGCAGAACTGGCTCGGCGACAACTTCAAGATCTACCAGGACGACGAGTCCATCTACGCGGACCTCAAGGCAGGACGCATCGACGCCATCGTGGCATCCGCCGCATCAGCCAAGGGCCGTTTCAAGACCGCGCCCATCGACGGCGCGAAGGTGATCGACGTCAAACCGAACCCGCATGTCCCTGAATTCGCCTCGGTGGGCCAAGTCATGTTGCCCTCGAGCCTCGACGACCAGGCCCTCGGCAAGGCGATCGACGACGACATCATGAAGCTCCGCGCGGACGGCACCATCAAGAAGATCCTCGAAAAGTACGGACTCGACCCGGCGGTCGGCGAGCCGGGTGCGCCCAGCGAACTGTAATAGGAGCACCACCTGAACAAGGGCGGCGCCAAGGGCGGCGCCGGATATCCTGTCCGGCGCCGCCCTTCCGCTACCCGACGGGCGCCGTACGCGCCCTTGGCACTCAAGTAAAACGAAACAAAGCAAGGGAGCAAGGACATGAGCGGAACCGTTGTTGTAGGCGTTGACGGCAGCCCCACAGCACGAAAAGCGGCGGAAACCGCGAGAGATCTCGCCACGGCACTCGGCGCGACCCTCCATGTGGTTTCGGCGTTTGATAGCGACCGTTCGGACGTGTTCGGTACCGGCAGCAACAAATGGCTCGTGTCAGACGCCGACAAGGCCGAACAAGTAGCAAGGACCGTCGCCGATACCCTCGGCGGGAACATCAACATCACCTATGCGGCAGCCGGCGGCAGGCCGGCCGATGCCATCATCAGGGAGGCAAACCAAAAGGAAGCCCGCCTTATTGTGGTGGGCAACCGGAGGATGCGAGGCATCGGACGCGTCCTGGGCAGCGTGGCCAACAGTGTGGCCCATAACGCGCCCTGCGACGTCTACATCGCCAACACCTACGACGCAGACTAAGCCTCAGCGTCCGTCGCGGGCGGGGACCTGGGATAGGCGAACATCACTGCTGCCGAGACGATCCAAATGATCCCCAAAGTACTCAGGGACAAGGCCCCGCCCAAACCGGTGGCGGCGGCAGCGAGCATGGCACCGCCGGCCGATGCGCTCGTGCGCAAACCGGCACTGACGGTGAAAACCTGGGACTTGAGCCGCGGAGTACTGTGCCGGTCGCGCAGACGGAGCATCGCCGTCGTCGTTGAAGCCGTAAAGACGCCGGACAGTCCGATGGTGACGAAAACCCAAGGCATGCCGAGGTCAAAGGCGGCGCTGATTGTCAGCAATCCTGTTGCCACAAAACCTGCCGTCATGGTGCGGTCAGGACGCCCGCGGCTGGGCCGCAAGGTCTCCCAGAGGGCGCCGATCAGGCTGCCGACAGCGAAGGCTGTCACCAGACCGGCACCTTCGCGCGGTGACCCCACCCGTTCAACGGAAAGTGCGACGACGGCAATCGCCAAACCGCCTTGGCCCACCTGGGTCAGTGTCGAGGAGGCCGTCACGATCGCGAGGGGTCGGTGCGCGAAAATCCTTCGAAATCCCGCTTTGACAACCTGCCATGGCGGCTCTGATGAATGGTGGTGGGCACGCCCCTTGATGGCACCGGCAAATGAAGTGCCGGCAAGACAGATTCCCGCCAAAGCGAAGAGGGCGGCCTGCGCGGAAAGAAACGCCGCAATCAGGGCAACAAGCGCGGGGCCGGCCACTGCTGAGACGTTGTAAGAGAGCGCATCGTAGGCGAATGCCCGCCGTCCGTCCGGAATCGTATCAGCGACGAAGCTGGACAATCCGCCCATGTAAAAGGGCGAAGCTGCGCCCGCGAAAGCCATCAGGGTTATCACGGCGGGCAGCGGCAGTTGGTTCAGATTGGCGGCCGCAAGGAAGGCCAGGGCCGTGAGTAGTCCTGAAGCCGCGACGAGTATCGCGGGGCGACGCGCCATGTCGAGTGCTGCCCCGACTGCCGGAGCTGCAACCACGCTAGGGCCAAGGAATGCCGCCACCAAGCCACCCCCGACAGCCACATTATGGGTCTGGTCGATCGCCAGGATGGGAAGTGCGACGAGGGAACCGGCCATCGCCGTTCTTTGCGGTATAGAGGCAGCCAGATAGCCGAACGCACTCAACTGTTTAATACCTTTCAAGAAAGTAACGGCGCCTGCCACCACTGTGAAGTGGTGGCAGGCGCCGTCGTGGGACTGCTGCGGACGACTTTCGCCTGTAGCCTAGCTGGCTGTTTCAGCTGCAGCGAAGGCGGGTGCGCCTTGTTCCTGCTCTTGCGGGGCCCAGATGTCGCCCACGGTGAAGCCGTTGGGGAACGGGTCGTCGTGATCCAGGACCCAGGTGCTGAAGCCGGTTATCCACGCCTGGCCGCTGAGCGTCGGGACTACTCCGACGTGGTCGTGGATCGTCACTTCTTCCACCAGTTCGCCGGTGTAGACGTTGCCGAGGATGCCTTCATGGCGGAAGGGCTGGTTCAGTGCGAGTTGGCCCTTGGCGTGCAGGGTTGCCATCTTTGCGCACGTTCCGGTCCCGCAGGGGCACCGATCGACGCCGCCGGTCCACGTGGCGGGATTGTCGAAGTCCACCGGGCCACTGGCGACGGTAACGGCGTTCTTGCGGTCCGCGTTGGGGTTGTTGGTGAGCCCGGAAAGCTGGGAGATGGTGATGCCGATGCCGGGATAGTCCGGATGCGATACAGGCAGCTGGTCCTGGGCTGCGCGGAGGATCAGGGACGAGATACGCGTGATGTCACGCCCCTGCTCCGGGACAAGATCCAGCCCTTCGAACTGGCTGACATCCGCGATGACATAGAACATGCCGCCCCACGCGACGTCGACGGTCACCTGGCCGAGCTCGGGAACGTCGATCGCGGTGTCAAGATAAACGGCATACGCGGGGACGTTCTTGAACTTGACCTGCTTAACCTTGCCGTCCTTGCATTCGGCCTCGATGGCGATGAGGCCGGCAGGCGCTTCCAGGTTGAATTTGGTGATGGGCTCCTCCATGGGAATCATTCCGGTTTCCAGGAGGACCGTAGCGACGGCGATAGTGTTGCCGCCGCTCATGACCGGGTATTCCACCTGCTCCATGATGATGAAGCCGGCGACGGCGTCCGGATGCTTCGGGGGCACGATCAGGTTGCAGCACAACGGCGGATATCCGCGGGGTTCGCGGAGCATGAGCTTGCGGAGCTGGTCGTCGTTTTCCTCGAGCCATTTCATTTGCTCGTAAACCGTGTCGCCGGGGATGTGCGGCACGCCGCCGGTGATGACGCGCATGGGTTCACCGGAGTGGGTCTCCACGGATTGGATCATTCGTTTGAAGGACATTGGCTTCGCCTGGATTCTCTGTTGGGGAAGTGGTGGTTGGAGGTGGGTTACTTGGCGCCGTGGGCTTCTGCGGCGCGCAAACGGTCCAGGAGGCCGTCGTCGATAGTGACCTCCTCGGGGAGCTTGGTGTTTTCAAGGGCCGGGAGCCGGACCTGGTGCTCGCCCTGCAGGGTTTCGAGCTGTTTCGTGAGGCGTTCTACAGATCCTGAGAAGATGCCGGGATCGATGCACAGCAGGAACACTCCAATGCCCGGCGATGTTGCCCCGTGATCGAATGGGGCGGCATCCATCGAGAAGTTGGCCCCGGAGAGCGTCGCCAGAATCTCGACGAGCAATGCGATGTTTCCGCCACGGTGGCCACCAAAAGGCAGGAGCGTGCCGTGGAGGGCTTGTTCCGCGTCTTGGGTGGGTTGCCCGTCAGGACCAAGGGCCCACCCGGCCGGAATGGGATCGCCCGCCTCGGCGGCCCGCCTGATATTGACGAACGCCGTGGATGAAGAGGCCTGGTCGATCACTACCGGGAGCTTGCCGGGCCGCGGGATGCCATATGCCAGCGGATTTGTGCCAAGGATCGGCTTGGGCGCTCCACCCAGCGACATGAGGGAAGGGCTGTTTGCAGAGGCCAGGGCCACAATTCCCTGCCCGGCCAGGCGGCGGGGGTAGTAGCCGAGTTCGCCGCAAGTGTATGACCCGCGGATCCACAAGGCCGCGATGCCGGACTCCCGGGTGGCCTGCAGCAGTTCTTCCAAGGCGTCTTCGAAGGCGACTTGGGCCAGTCCGTTGCGGGCATCGACGTCGACGACGGCTCCCGCGGCGCGCCGAACGGCGGGCTGGGCGTCCGCGACAATGCGGCCTGTCCGGTAACCATCAAGGTAGTCGAACAGGTGGGCGACGCCGACGGCGCGGTTGCCCACGAGCTCCGCTTCAACGGTGGCACTGGCCAGGACCTGGGCGGCCTGCCCATCGGCGCCAGCGGCCAGCAGCGCACGCTCGCACAGGGCAGCCAATTCCTCGCTGCGAATGGTGGTCATCAGGGATTAGTCCTTTCAACGAGCGGGCGTCGGTGCCAGCCGGGGAGCGCAGCCATTGGACAGGCTGCGCCGTCTCCAAAGATTGTGGTCTGATCACCATAACTTGCGATATGTGATCACACAAGAGTTTGCTTATTCATGGTCTCGTTCCATGCTCCCCCTACAAATGAAGGAAGCAAGTGCCAAAACCATCAGGTTTCAAAGTTGTCCATCCAGCCCGGCTCTCCCGAATGAGATGGGCCAACGGTGGCGGTGCCACGCGCGAGATCGGCATCGGATTCAGGGATGCGCCGCATACCGCCGGGTACGCCTGGCGGCTCAGCCTGGCCGAGTTGACCCGGGCCGCGGACTTCTCCCTGCTACCCGGAATCGACCGCATCTTCACGCTTGCCAGCCCCGGACCGCTGACCCTCAGCATCAACGGCGTCCAGCGCACGCTCGAACTGGGCCAGGCCGTCGAATTCACGGGAGAGGCGAAAGTCCAGGTCGCGTTGCTCACGGCAGGCCCGCAGCTAGGCCTGAACCTCATGACCCATCGCTCCATTTCCGCCGGGGCGGTGTTGACAGCACGACGGAACGGAAGGCTGCAACTGGACCCGAGGGCCGGCGTCGTTGCCGCCACCGTCTTGGCCGGACGGGCAACCTTGACCGGAGATCGGAGGCTGACGGATCTGGCTACGCTCATCCTCGGTTCGGAAGTGGAGGAACTTCACGCCGAGGACTGCCTCCTCGCCGTCACAACCATCCACTCGGATTAACTGCAGCGGCCGGATTCGCTCAGACCTTGTGTGATTTGTGATCACAAGATAATGTGGTGTGAACAACACTCGGAAGAGGGTTGGGCCACAGAAGGAAGTGCACCAATGCCTAACAGACTTCTGCTGCATGTCGCAGAGAACAAGCAACTTGAAGCGATCGCCACCCGCAACCGCTTCACCCGTCCCATCGTCGACCGATATGTCGCCGGGAACGGACTCGAAGACGCCTGGGCAGCAACCGCAGAACTCAACAAGGCCGGCATCGACGTCAGCCTTGATCTCCTGGGCGAGTCGGTCCACCACCTGGCCCAGTCCAAAGCGGCAACCCAGGAATACCAAGGCGCCATCGAGAACATCCAGAACCGCGCCCCGGGCTCCACGGTATCGGTCAAGCTGTCCCAACTGGGCATCATGATCGATCCCCAGGAATGCGCCAACAACCTCAAGGCGCTCCTGGATGCCGCGGCAACCCACGGAGCAACCGTGGAAGTCGACATGGAGCACAGTTCCGTCGGCCGGGAAACGCTTGCGATCTACAAGAGCATCCTCCCTGACCACCCGAACACGCGGGTGGCCATCCAAGCCAACATGCGCCAGACCCCCGAGGACCTGGCATCCTTCACGGATATCAAGCCGCGGATCCGCCTCGTCAAGGGCGCCTTTGACGAATCATCAGCGGCAGCCCTGCGCAACGCCGACGAAGTGACCGAGCAATACAAGTTCCTCTCGCGATGGGCACTCCAGCACCTGCCGGACCCTGCATTCGGAACCCATGACGACTCGTGCGTGGACGTCGTCAAGAAAGCCGCGGCCGAACTCGGCGTGGACAAGCGATCCTTCGAATTCCAGATGCTTTACGGGGTCCGGCGGAAATTGCAGGACCAACTGGTCAGGGAAGGGTACCGGGTGCGCGTATACCTCCCCTACGGCACGCAGTGGTACCCGTACCTCATGCGCCGGATGGCCGAAAAGCCCGCCAACCTCCTGCTTTTCCTGAGGTCGCTGATCGGAAGCTAGCCGAAATCCGACAACCCCTGAGAAACCCACTGAACCAACCCGTCGCCCCCGCTTCGGAAAACCCACGAGGAGAAAACCGGATCATGTCCGCCCAATCTGTCAGCGTAACTGGCAACTTCAAAGTCCCCACGCCCTACAACGAGCCGTCGCGGGAATTCCGTCCGGGTTCGCCGGAGGCCGCGTCCGTCAAGAAGGCGATCGCGGAGGTCACCTCCAGTGTCCGCGACCTCCCCCACGTCATCAACGGCGAACGTTCCATGACCGGCGAACTGCGCAACGTCGTCGCGCCCCACCGCCACTCCCAGGTATTGGGCCGCATTCCCACCGCCGATGAAACCGTCATCCAGGCCGCCATCGACGCGGCCCTCGCCGCCCAGCACGACTGGTCCCGTACCCCTTGGTGGGAGCGCGCCGCGATTTTCCTCCGTGCAGGGGACCTCGCTGCCGGCAAGTACCGCGATGAACTCGTGGCCACCACCATGCTCGGCCAGTCCAAGACTTTCCACCAGGCAGAAATCGACGCCGCGAGCGAAGTGGCGGACTTCTTCCGCTACAACGCCCACCTGGCGCAGCAGATCTTCAGCGACCAGCCCGCGGCCCTGCAGGGCGAAGGCAACACCCTGGACCAGCGCGGACTCGAAGGCTTCGTCCTGGCAATCACCCCCTTCAACTTCACCGCCATCGCCAGCAACCTGCCCACCACCGCCGCCTTGATGGGCAACGTGGTGGTCTGGAAGCCTTCAGAAAAGTCCGCGCTCAGCAACGACGTCCTGATGCGCATGTTCGAAGAAGCAGGCCTGCCCCCGGGCGTCATCAACCTCATCCACGGTTCCGGCCGCGCCATTTCCGATTACGCGATGGCGCACCCGGACTTCGCCGGACTGAACTTCACCGGCTCCACCGACGTGTTCCGCAGCCTCTGGAAGAAGACCGGCGAACACATCGACCAGTACCGCTCCTTCCCCCGCCTCGTCGGGGAAACCGGCGGAAAGAACGCCGTCGTGGCCCACCCCAGCGCCGACACCGGCGCAGTCCGGGCCTCCCTGATCCGCAGCGCCTTCGAGTACTCGGGCCAGAAGTGCTCCGCCGCATCCCGCACCTACCTGCCGCGCAGCGTCTGGAACGTGATCAAGGATGAACTCATCGAAACCACCAAGTCCCTGCGCGTGGGCGACGTCGTTGAACACGAAACCTTCACCGGCGCCGTCATCGACGAGACCTCGCTCCGCAAGCTCGAAGCTGCCATCGAGAAGGCCAAGGGTTTGGAAAGCCACACCCTCCTGGCCGGCGGCAACGTCCACCCGGAGGAAGGGTGGTTCGTCGAGCCCACCATCTTCGAAACCACGGACCCGCACGCCTTCACCATGAGCGAGGAATTCTTCGGCCCGCTCCTCACCGTCTATGTCTATGAAGACAACGAATGGGAATCCGTGCTGGATCTCGTGGACCAAACCAGCAACTACGCCCTCACCCTGTCCATCTTCGCCAACGACCGCCGCGCGATCTCGCTCGCCCTGGACAAGCTGCGCAATGCCTCGGGCATGACTTACGTCAACGACAAGCCCACTGGTGCGCTCATGGGTCAGGTCTCCTTCGGCGGCGGCCGCGCGTCCGGCACGAACGACAAGACAGGCTCCCGCCTTGCCCTGCAGCGTTGGCTGAGCGGCCGGTTCATCCACGAGAACTTCTCGCCGTCGTCGGAATGGCGCCAGCCCTACCTCGCCCAGTAGGCAGCACGTGAAGCAGCCGCCGCCTGACCACTCCAGGCGGCGGCTGCCACCCTCTCACCGGTTTGTTCCACGCTTCGGAAAGCCACCCCTCATGAAAAAGCGAATCCTCCCCAAAAAAGCCTCCTCGACCGCCTTGTCCGACTTCCCGAAGCGGCGCGACGAGCGCGGCACGGCGATGTCCATCCTGCTCCTGTTCGCGAGGCACCGAAGCCTCAGCAGCCAGCAGATCGCCGGGCTCCTTCGGCTCCCGGCTTCCACTGTCTACCGGCACCTCGAGACGCTGCTCCAAGCCGGGTTCGTGGTGGAGAGCCAGTCCATGGGCCGCTACGCCGCCGGACCGGAAGTGGTGCGGTTGGCCGACAACTACCGCGAAGAGGCCTTGGCACAGGGCGTCGTCTCCCACCGGCTCGAACAACTTTCCAAGGAAACCGGAGAGCTGGCCGCCTACCTGGTCCAAAGCAGCCGGGAAGTCCTGTGCGTCGAGTCGGTCGAAAGCATCCATATCCTCAGCTGCAGCTACGCGGCCGGCCGGTCCCGCCCCCTGCTTAACGGCGCGAGCGCGCGGGCCATCCTCGCCCACCTCCCGGAAGAAGAGATCAACGAGATCCTTGCCGGCCATTTCCTCGCCCCCGCGGAGGAAACCATCATCCGGACCGACCTGGAAGAGATCAGGGCCCGCGGTTTCGCCACCAGTTCCGGCGCCCTGGCTCCGGGCGTCTGGGGCGTCAGCGCCCCCGTCTTCGGCGAAACGGGGCTCGCCGGCGTCGTCACCACCATGGTTCCGCTCGACCGCGCCGCAACAGACGCGGAACGGAACCGCTTCATCACTTTCACCCGCCAAGCCGCCCAGGACCTCAGCCGGGTCGGCGCGAGCGCCTGATGCTTCCGCTGGCTGACGGAATTCCGACGGCGGTGCCTCACCGTGGTGCCTCACCGAGCCGCCGGAGGCAAAACACGTCCGGCTCGCCTAGGATCGATTCCATGGCAAGAAACGCCGACGCCGACGAACGGCAAGAGACCACACCCTCCGCACCGGGCAAGCAGGCCGAACCATCCCTCGGCCTTGCGATTACGCCCACCCTCGTTGCAGACCAGGTCTACAACGCGCTGCGCACGGCAATCCTCACAGGGGAACTGGCAGGCGGGTCGCCACTGCGGGTCCGGGATATCGCCGCGATGGTGGGCACCAGCGTCATGCCGGTCCGCGAGGCTATCCGGCGCCTCGAAGAAACAGGACTTGCCACGCGGGTCGCCGCGCATCGGGGAGCCGTGGTCCGCGAGTTCACAGTCACCGAACTGATCCACATCTACGACGTCCGCGCTACCCTCGAAGCCGAAGCCGCCCGCCTCGGGGCAGCCAAAGTCACCGACGCCGATATCGCGCGCATGGAAGCCGCATGCTCCCGAATGCAAAAAGCAGTGGCCGAGCGCCGGGTATGGGACGCGCTCGACGACGACGAAGACCTCCTCCGCACGCTGTACAAGGCCGGCGGAAACCCCGTCCTTGTGGACGTCATCGAAAACCTGTGGCTCCAATGCCGACCCTATAAGGTCATCGGCGCCACCGAAGCCATTGATCACAACGACGCCAGTCTCTGGACACCGCAGCCCGCGCTCTTGGAAGCGTCCCGGGCGCGCGACGTCAAAGCCGCCACCAAACTAACAAAGCAGTCCCTTGCAAGCGCCCGCTCCCGGCTGGAAAAACGGCTCGAGCAGCACTAAGCACCACCCGCCGTCGTAACGCAACGCGATTGCAACCCCGCACGGCATGCCGGTCGCCTATGCTCAACACCAGGTAATCGACGGCGATCCACCAAGGAGCGGGCATGAGCAATTGGCGAATCAGGGATTTCCATTCCTCGGACATGGACGGCATCCTGCACCTGTGGGAAACGCTCAAGGCGGACAACGTGGAGCCGGTCTATGCGCTTTCCGAAGTGTTGGCGTCGTGCGAAAAGGACCATGCCGTCGTCGCGGTGCAGGGCGATCAGGTGGTGGGTGCCGCCGTCGGACGCGCGGCGCACGACCAAGGCTGGATCGTGTTCCTGGCCACGCTGCCCGATTTCCGCGGCCGCGGGATCGGCACCTCGCTGCTGTCCGCCGTCGAAAACCGCATGGCGCCACACGGCCTGAACAAGCTCTCGGCGCTCATGCCCGAGTCCGAGACCCGCGTCGAGGCGTTCCTGGGCCGCGGTTTCCTGCTCAAGCAGAACCTGCACTACTTCGAGCGGACCATTCCGGTGCAGCGCCAGGAGCTTGAGCCGTTGAGCCAGCTCGGCGGCCGGATCCTGGCCCGCGACCTGTGGGAGAACGTCGCCGGCATGCGGCGCGAGAAGGAACTGTTGGAGCGCCGCCTGGTCCTGCCCCTCGCCGAAGCCGACCTCGCGGACGAATTCGGCGTGGTGCCGCCGCGCGCCGTCGTGCTCTTCGGCCCTCCGGGAACGGGCAAGACCACGTTCGCGAAGGCGATCGCGTCCCGGCTCGAATGGCCGTTCGTGGAGGTCTTCCCGTCCCGCCTGGCGTCGGATCCGAAGGGCCTGGCCGGCGCGCTGCGCGAGACGTTCCTGGAGATCGCCGAACTCGAGCACGCGGTCGTGTTCATCGACGAGGTCGAAGAGATCGCCGCGCAGCGTTCCGGCGAGCCACCATCGCCGTTGCAGGGCGTCACCAACGAGCTCCTCAAGATCATCCCGGCCTTCCGTGAACAACCCGGCCGCCTGCTGGTGTGCGCGACGAACTTCATCCGCGCCCTGGATTCGGCGTTCCTCCGCCACGGCCGCTTCGACTACGTCATCCCGATCGGCCTGCCGGACACCCACGCCCGCGAAGCCATGTGGCAGCGCTTCATCCCGGCGAGCGTGGTGGACTCGATCGATGTGGACTTGCTGGTCTCGCGCACCGAGGGCTTCTCCCCCGCGGACATCGAGTACGCGGCCCGCAGTGCCTCCCAGCGTGCGCTGGAAAAAGCAGTGTACGACGTCGGTACGTCGCCCGCCGCTGCCGGCTCACCGGCGTCGAACGGCCGCAAGGGACCCGTCACGCAGGACTACCTCGACGCGATCGCCGATACCCGCACCACCGTCAGCGAAGAAGTGCACCGGGACTTCCTGGAGGACATCGACGTGCTGGGCCGGGTTTAACAGGCGCCGGCCCGCCAATTCGCTGGAAGCGTGCGAACTCGCCGGAAAATTCCGGCGAGCGGGAGGGCTTCCGGCGAAGTGGGCGGAAGTGCCTGAGGATGAGGAGGAACCATGGTGTTGTTTCTGACAATCCTGAGCGGGATCGCATGGACGGTGGTCTACATTGACGCCATCCGCGTGGGATTCCGGGATAAAAGCTACGCGATCCCGGCCGCGGCGCTGGCCTTGAATATCGCGTGGGAATCGATTTACGCCTTCCATTCGCTCACTACGACGCCGTCCGTGCAGGGGTTCATCAACCTCGCGTGGGGACTTGCCGACGTCGCGATTGTGTACACCTTTTTCGCGTTCGGCCGGCGTGAATTGCCCGACTTCGTCACCCGACCCATGTTCATTGGATGGGCGGTCTTGCTGGGCGTGGCGGGGTTTGCGGTCCAGGGCTTGTTTGTCCTGGAATTCGATTGGGATCTTGCGGCGCCGTACGCGGCTTTCCTGCAGAACCTACTGATGTCCGGCTTGTTCATTGCAATGTTCGCTGTTCGCCGTGGCTTGCGGGGCCAAACGCTGTTGATCGGTGCGTCGAAGTGGATTGGCACGCTGGCACCGACCATCAGTTTCGGCGTGCTCCAGGATTCCCCGTTCATCCTGGGAATCGGTGCCTTGTGCAGCGTCTTCGACCTGACGTACATCGGACTGCTCCTGTGGGCCAAGCGAAACCCCTCGAGTTTGTGCACAGAAAACACCCCTTAAACCGGCGGCTTTTAAGGGGTACGAGGTGTACACAAACTCGGGAGGGAGGGGCGGAACGAACGTGCCGTTTTTCGAGTTGCGGGGCTTGATTCGGGGTTCAGGGAAGCGCAAACTGGGGGAATCGGAACGAACGTGCCGGTTTGTCGCAATGGTAGCTAAGGAACAGTTGCAGCCGACGCCAGGAAGGATGAGCATGTCCCCTGAGGAGTTCGCCCGATCCCTCGGCTCCACCGTCCGCGCCCGCCGCGGGTCCCTCAGCCTGAGCCAGTCCGACCTCGCTGACCTCGCCGGGGTGTCGGAGCGCTTCGTCCGCTTTGTCGAGCAAGGCAAAACCACCGTCCAATTGGAACCCCTCTTGTCCGTGCTCGGCACGCTGGGCCTGGAACTCACGGTCGCGCACGCCAACAAAACAACCAACAAAACAGCCCAACCATGACCTTCCACCGCATCGCCGACGTCTACAAGCAAGGCATCCTCGCGGCCCGCATCGAGCGGCATGAAGGCGGCACCAAGTTCAGCTACCTGCCGCGGTACCTCGAATCGGGGGGCCCGGCCGTCGCCACTACACTCCCCCTCACCAGCCAGGCCGTCTTCACCCCGAGCGGCGCGGTTCCCGCCTATTTCACCGGGCTGCTCCCTGAAGGCCGCCGCCTGAATTCCCTGCGCCGCGCGGTCAAAGCCAGTGCCGACGACGAACTTGCCCTCCTCATGGGCGCGGGCGGGGACGCCGTGGGCGATGTCCAGACCGTCCCGCATGGCGAGCAGCCTGCGGAAGGGGGCTCCGCCGTCGTACTCGATTCGAAACTGCCGCTCGACTTCGACGCCCTGCTGGGCGACTCCGGACTCATCGATCCGGTGGCCTTGGCGGGTGTGCAGGACAAGTTGTCCGCGGGGATGATCTCGCTCCCGGTGGCGCAGGCCGGCAAGCGGTTCATCCTCAAGCTCAACGCGCCCGAGTTCCCGTTCGTTGTGGAGAACGAGTTCCTCATGTTCCGTTTTGCGCGCAAGTTGCGGATCCCCGTCAGCTCAGTCCAGTTAGTGCACGACGTCGGCGGGCGGGCGGGGCTACTCGTCGAGCGTTTCGATCGGCTCACCGGAGCCGACGGCGTGCCGGTGCGCCTCGCCGTCGAAGATGGTGCCCAAGTTCTGGGCCTGTACCCTGCGGACAAGTACAGCGTTCCGTTCGGCGACGTGTGCAGGGCACTCGCCGCGCATTGCGCCGCGCCCTTGCCAGCCCTGCGCAACCTCGCGCTCCAACTCGCTTTCGCCTGGCTTACGGGCAACGGCGACCTCCATGCCAAGAACGTCTCGATGGTCCAGTCCCCGGGCGGCGAATACACCATCGCGCCGATCTACGACATCCCCTCCACAGTCGTTTACGGCGACAAAACCCTCGCGCTCGGCATCGGCGGAAAGAAAAGCGGCATCTCCCGGAAGCATTTCCTCGCCTGGGCAGGAAGGCTCGGCCTGACCGACCGCGCGGCGAGCGGCGTTCTGGAGCTCGCGCTCAAAGCGTCGGGTCCGCTGATGGCAGAGCTCGACGCCGGCGCGTCACCTTTCGGGGCGGCGCAAACCCGGGATTGGATCAAGGAACTCAAGCACCGGCGAAGATTGATGGGTGGATAGTTCGGATCCTGGTAAGAGGCAAGTTTCGATCCTAGGTTCACGGGAGTCGCGGCGCTAGGCTCGCTTTCGAAGGCGAGATCGCCTCGCCCCGAGCCAAGGGATCGAACGGATGACACAGCAGGTCGACAAGCAACCGGCATCCACCAAAAGCGTTCCTCCGCATCCACGGCCCTATTTGAGGCCAACACGGTTGCTTACCTACACCGAACCGTCCAGGCTGCATCCATCAGTCCTGGCAGAAGCCGAACGTCGAGCCGCAAGCATTCAACTGCGGGTCGCGGACGCAATCACGGCTTTTGCAGGATCGATGAACTTCGTCTACCTGCACGTGCTGCTGTTCGCGGTCTGGATGCTCGTGTTTGAACAGAGTCCGTGGCCCACGCTGACGCTGATCGTCTCCCTGGAAGCGATCTTCCTCTCAACCTTCGTGATGATCGGCCAAAACCGCCAGGCGGCTTTCCAGCAGGCGAAGGCGGACCACGACTACAACGCCCAAGAGCAGCTGCTGGAGGAGAACACCAAACTCACGCGGACGATCCACGAGCTCACGCGCCAGATCCACGAACACATCCTCCTTGAAACGGCCGCGTCCGCTAGTCGGGAGCCCACCGCATCGACCAAGAACGAGCCCGGGAAGGCATAGACCCGCTGCGTTCCGGTCGATTCAGCCGTTCAGTCGTCGGCCAAGCGGTCCAGTTCGGACAGCAGGTCCGGGTTGAGTCGGTCGAGGATCAGGTGGCTTTCTCCGCGCGGAACCGCCGTGTACAGCACTTTGCGGGCCTCCGCGTAGCGGGCGGTCGCCGGCGGCCTGTCCGGCCACTTCTCGGCGAACGCCTGCATCCGTTCCGGCAAGGAGGTGTGCGCGTTGCAGGCAATCTTGACCAGGCTCGCGTCATGGTCTTCGGCGATGTGGAGGATTACTTCCTCATCGCTGTCCGGATTGTCATTGAACCGTCGCGTCACCCGTTCGATGATGGCCACGGCCCGCTCGGACACGCCCATGTCCACCAGCGCTTGCTTGGTGATGGGGGTGTCCTTGGCGATGTCGTGGAGGTAGCCGGCGATCTGGATGTCGTCGTCGAAATCGACCAGGGCCTCGCCCACCGCCAAAACATGGTCGCGGTGCGGCCGCTTCAGTTTGTCCTTCTGGCGGTAGTGGGCCACCTCGGCAAGGACCTTGGCGGTTTCAACAGTGAATGTCATGCCGTCCTCCTAGTGAGACAGTCCGGTAATCGCCTTGCGCACCGCAGCGCTCAGTTCGAGGTTGCGGCACCCTGCACCACCGGGTTCGGCCTGCTGCGGTACGTAACCAAAGGCGAGTTCATACACAGGGTCCGCGAACCCCAAAGACGCGCTGGCGCCGTCGTGCCCGAACGCACGGTGGCTGCCGTACGGGTTCCGCGCGTGCGATCGCATGAACACCGTCGCGAAGCTGCTCGTATCACCGAACACGCGGTCGATGCCAAAGACCTGCTCTTCCGAGACCGTCCGGATGGTTTCCTCGCTGAGCAAGGGCCCGACGGCGGAACGGTCGCCGTCGGGGGCAAGTCCTGTGAGCGCCGCCGCGTAGACGCGCGCCATGCCTTCGGCGCTGGCGACGCCGGCGACGGAACACAAGCCCGCCGCCCGGACCTCGCGGATATTGGGCAGGTCGAGGATCGCTTCTCCCACCGAGTTGGCAGACAAACCGTAATGGCTGGCGGGGTCGATCCACGGCTGGGCGGGGTCGGCCTGCCAACGAAGCGTCGCGTACCGGGCCTCCTCGGCATCCGGGAATCCCAGGAAAAAGTCGGCACCGGTAACAGCGCGGATCCGCTGTTCGTAGACTTCCTGGAGCGTGGATCCCGTGATTCGCCGGCACAACTCCTCCATGAAGACGCCGATGGTCAGGGCGTGGTAACCGAACGCGGCGCCGGGCTTCCACATCGGGCGCAGGCGGGCGAGCTTGGCCGCGGCGAGCTCGGAGTTGTTGCATTCCTCCAGGGAAAAGCCGCCTTCGATG
This sequence comes from Arthrobacter terricola, assembly GCF_004354015.1. Classification (GTDB taxonomy): domain Bacteria; phylum Actinomycetota; class Actinomycetes; order Actinomycetales; family Micrococcaceae; genus Arthrobacter; species Arthrobacter terricola. Next base: position 29,865 of record NZ_SMRU01000036.1, on the reverse strand, counting down.
CCCAGGAGGCCCGCCTGGTGGGAAAGCAATTGGGCAACGGTGACCGCAGCCTTCCCTTCGGCCCCGAATTCGGGCCAATACTTGACCACTTCGGCGTCGAGGTCCAGCAGGCCGTCCTGGACCAGGAGGGCGATGACCAACCCGGAAACGCCCTTGGAACACGAGAAGACACCCGTGACCGAGTCCGGACGGCGGTGCGGGCCGCCGCTGATGTTCAGGACCTTGACCCCTCGGTGATAGGCCGCCAACTGGGCCGAGTATTCTGGGTCCTCGCTGAGGTATTGGCCAAAGAGTTCGGCTACCGGTTCGAATCCTGGGGCAATCGTCTGTGCATCCACCCGGACAGCTTAATCCCTTCTGCCCCCTAACCTCGCTACGCTCGGCCAGGGAACCCGGCAGAATGGGCCCAGGCCCGACTGTCCATGGTCACCACGATCTTGCCCTTGGCGCGTCCCTGCTCGAGTGCGGCGAAGGCGTCGGCGATTTTTTCCAAGGGATAGGTACTGTCCAGGACCGGTTTGAGCCGGCCTTCCGTGACCAGCCGCGCCAGGGCAGTCAGGTCTTCGCCGCTGGGGTGCATGAACAGGTAGCGGTATTTGACCTTCTCTTCGCGCGCGCGTCCGCGTAGCCCGAAGCTTGCCGCCCAGAACAACACTGTCAGCCAGGCAGGTGCGCCGAGGTCCTTCAGCGCGGTCTGCGGTTCCGGCATTCCGGCGATGCTGACTACCGTGGATCCCGGCTTGAGGATCTTGAACGTCTGCTCCAGGGTTTCCCCGCCAACCAGGTCAAGGGCTGCGTCGAAACCGCTCAGCACGGTGGCAATGTCGTCCTTCGTGTAGTCGACGACGGCGTCCGCGCCGAGGGAGCGGACCAGGGCTTCCCCCCGGGGAGACGCAGTGGTGGTCACCTCTGCGCCGAAGTGCTTGGCGAGCTGGATCGCGAGTGTGCCCACTCCGCCGGCGCCGCCCGAGATGAACACCTTCATCCCGGGTTTGACCTTGAGTTCATCCCGGAGCGCTTGCAAGGCGGTGAGCCCGGCGAGCGGGAGGCTCGCGGCTTCGGCATAGCTGAGCGACCTCGGCATAAGGGCCACCAGGTCCTCATGGACGGCGGCATGTTCGGCGAACGCACCGAGGCTGGCCTTGTCCACACGGGCGAACACCCGGTCTCCGGTTGCGAAGCGGCGCACGCCAGGACCCACGGCTTCGACAATTCCAGCCAACTCGCTTCCGGCAACCAGCGGCATCCTGGGCCGGGTGATGAGGCGCACCGCTCCTTCGCGCTGCTTGTAATCGACGGGATTCAAGCCAGCCGCGAAAACCTTGACCAAGACCTCGCCGGGGCCCGCGATGGGCTTCGGCACGTCTTGGAGTTCCATGGCCTCGGGTCCGCCATAGCCGGTCAGCACGTATGCGAGCACCTAGTCCCCCTTCCGGATCATCGCTTGCAGCCGCCCGGTCCACACCCATGGCTCGAGCGGCAATCGGGCCGGTTCAAAACGGTCCACGGCGTCACCCAGCGGCCCCATTGGCAACTCTAGCGACTCCAGGATCATGTCCCGCACCTCTTCGGCGGAAAGCCCGACGGCGGCGAGGTCGCCGAGCGTGACTGCACCGTCGCGCTTTGCCAGGCGGTCGCCGTCGTGATTCACCACGAGCGGCACGTGCGCGTATTCCGGAACCGGCAAACCCAGGACGGAAGCCAAGTACGCCTGGCGCGGCGTGGAGGACAAGAGGTCGTCGCCGCGGACCACCTGGTCGATGCCTTGTTCGGCGTCGTCGACCACGACCGCCAGGTTATAAGCGGTCACGCCGTCGTTGCGCCGGAGCACAAAGTCGTCCACGATCCCCGTGTAGGCCCCGTGCAACTGGTCCTCAACAGTCCATTCCTGCGTTTCGGAACGGAGCCGGATGGCAGCGGGGCGAGTGGTCCGGCGGATCTCCCGTTCCGCCGTCGAAAGCGTCCTGCAGGTCCCCGGATAGGCGCCTTGAGGAGCATGCGGCGCAGACGGGGCCTCCTGGATTTCCCGGCGCGTGCAAAAGCACTCGTAGGTCAGTCCGGCGTCGCTCAGCTGCTTGATCGCGGAATCGTACAAAGCGGCGCGACCCGTTTGGCGGACGACGCCGCCGTCCCACGTGACGCCCACCGCTTCCAGGTCCCGTAGCTGGACGGCTTCGGCCCCGGCCCGCGCACGGTCGAGGTCTTCGACGCGCAACAGGAAAGCACGGCCGGTGGAACGGGCGAAAAGCCACGCGAGCATGGCCGTGCGCAAGTTGCCCACGTGCAACTCACCCGAGGGGCTCGGGGCGAAGCGGCCGGCGGAGGTCATGCCTCAAGCCTATGCAGCACAAGAGCCCCTCAGCTACCGCAACGCGTTCGGTGGCTCAGGGGCTCTTGATGATGGTTGCCGGCCGCCCTTCATTGGCGACACCGGCGGATGCGGAAGGACAATGCTGTGAACAAGAGTCATTCAGCGGGCTACATCCTTGCGGGATGTGTTTGCGGTGACCGGTTGGTGTGCCGGCTGGTCCGTAGCCTCTTGGGTTCGGCGGTAGCCGTTCCCCTCGTTGCCATAATTGCAGCAGGATCCCGGCAGTTGGCGCAACAGACCTAACCTCGAGTGGTCAATCTGACCAAACTCTTGGAAGAATGTAAGCAGCGGATAGTCAGTTTGCCGAAGCCACCTCCAGAAAGCCCCACCATGCACGAATTGGATTCAACGGACAAGCGGATCCTCGCAGCGCTCGACGACGATCCCCGGGTTCCCATCATGGTGCTCGCCCAGCGCCTGGGCTTGGCCCGCGGAACGGTACAGTCGCGCCTCGAGCGGATGTCGGCGTCGGGGGCTTTGCGTCCCAACAGCAGCCGGGTCCTGCCGTCCGCGCTGGGCCGCGGCGTCGCGGCGGCGGTCAGCGCGGAACTGGACCAAAGCCGGCTCAACGAAGCGATCGCGGCCCTCCGGGAAATCCCCGAAGTCCTCGAATGCCACGCCCCCGCCGGCGACACCGACCTCATCATCCGCGTTGTCGCCACGAGCCCGGACGATCTCTACAGGGTGTCCGAAGAGATCCGGCTTTGCCCCGGAATCGTGCGCACTTCAACGAGCATGTTCCTTCGCGAAGTGATCCCCTACCGGACCACCGGCCTCCTCCACCCCTAAACGGGCGGGCCGGTGTTGGTCTTGAGGTTCTTCATCACCAGCGTGGATGTAAGGCGTTCGACGGCGGGAAGCGCCGTGAGCTGGTCGTCATAGAAACGCTGGTACGCGGGAAGGTCCGCCGCGATCACTCGCAGGAGATAGTCCGGCGAACCGAAGAGCCGCTGTGCCTCCACGATGTTCGGGATGGCAGCCACTCGGTCCTCGAAATCGGACATCGTGGCCCGATCGACCTGGCGCAAGGTAACGAACACGATCGCCTCGAAACCAAGGCCAATAGCCGCGGGATCGATGTCCGCGCGATACCCCCGGATCACCCCGGAAGCCTCAAGATCGCGCAGCCGCCGATGGCACGGAGCCACGGTCAGACCCACTTTGCCCGCGAGCGCCGTGGCAGTTATCCGGCCGTCTTCTTTGAGGTGGCGCAAAATAGTTCTGTCTATTCCGTCAATCACGCAAATATCTTACCCATCCGGCGGTGAGTTGAGCTAAAAAGAGGAACACTTATGGGGCGATTTTCCCTAAAGTTCATGGTGTACCCACCAGCCAGGAGCCACCATGAATCCCCAGCTTTTCATCGCGTTCGTGATCGTCGCCTTCAGTTTGGCGGCCACGCCGGGCCTCGACTGGGCGTACACGATTTCCGCCGGGCTTCGGCAGCGGAGCTTCGTCCCCGCGGTGGCCGGCCTGTGCAGCGGGTACCTTGTGCATACAGCCCTCATGGTGGTTGGCCTTGCCGCCCTCCTGGCCGGCGTTCCGGGGCTCCTCGGCTGGCTCACGGTCGCCGGGGCAGGCTACCTGCTGTGGCTCGGCATCGGCACCATGCGCTCATGGCGGAGCGCCAGCTTCGCCGCGGATGACGCCGTCGGGCAGTCCCCCACGCAACTGCGCACCTTCCTGCAGGGAATGGGGACCAGCGGTATCAACCCCAAAGGCCTCCTGTTCTTCCTGGCGCTGGTGCCGCAGTTCGTGAGTCCGCAGGCGTCGTTGCCGGTGCCGGTGCAGTCGGGTGTGCTTGGATTGACGTTCGTGTTGCTGGCGGGGGCCATCTACACAGTGGTGGCGTTGACGGCCCGGAGGCTTCTGCAATCGCGGCCCAGCGCGGCACGCGGAGTGACACTGGCCAGCGGCATCATCATGATGGGGCTTGGGGCCGTGCTGCTCGGGGAACAGGTGCTGCCGCTCCTGCGGTGACGCCGGCCGTGGCGGCTGCGGGCTCTAGCGTTCGCGCGCGGGGCGGCCTATCGTCGGCTTCATGTCTGACGACTTTTCAGCCCTCGTGGAATCCTTCAAGCAATTCGGCGTATCACGGGCCTTTGGCCCTGCGCAGCAGATCGGCGGAGAGGAACTGATCCCGGTCGCCGTCGTATCCTTCGGTTTTGGCGGAGGCGGCGACGGCAACAACGCGGCCGGTGGCGGGGGCGGCGGCATGGTCTTCCCGATCGGAACCTACGGCCGCAAAGCCAACGGGAGCATCGCGTTCCAGCCGAACACCCTGGTGCTCATGGCGTTGATGCTGCCGCTCGTCGGAGCCGTGGGGGTTTCGCTGCGGGGAGTCATCAAGGCGCTGCGCTCCTAGTCGCCCGGCTCGCTGAAATCCTTGTTCCACAACCGGCGGATTTCGGCGTCCTTGCGGATTCCGTCCACGGTTTCGAGTTCCCCGTTCTTACGGTCCTTCCCGCGCAGGCCGGAGCGGGGCTTCGGCGCGCGGGCACCCGGGGGACGTGCACCCGGGGGACGGGGGCTGGAAGCCTTCAGTCCGACGTCGAGCACTAACAAGGCGCGGTCCGTGAACGCGTCATTGCGCAGCGCCAGACTGGTCTTCTTGCGTCGAAGCACTTCGGCGAGCGCCGCCAGCGCGGCCCTCCGCTCGCCCAGGCTGTTGAGCGAGCGCGCCCGGATCAAGAGGAGCGCCGCCGAAAGATCGTCCGCGTTGCGGAGCCCTTCGGTCCAGGCGACGACGTCGGCGTGCCGCTCGAGCGTCCCCGCGGCGGTGCAGCGGGCCAGCGCGGAAGGCAACGACGGCGGCAAACCGGCCAGGACTTCGAGCGACTCTTCCGTCTGGCCCGCCTCCCGCAAGCAGTGCGACAGCGCCAGGAACACGGATTCCTCACTGAAGAGGACCGGTACGTCGATCCGCTCGGCGACCTCGACCCGCGTGACCACCCTGCCAAGGTAGGTGGCCGAGAACTGGCTCGCGTCGTCGTCGATCCGTACCGAAAGACCGCGCCGCAGCAGCTCCGACGCGCGAAGGTACCCGCCGTGCTGGTACAAGAGAAGGCCGGCGATGACGTAGCACAAGCCCGCCCAACCCGGATTGGCGCGGGCGAAGGCGATGAGGCGGTCGGGTTCGGTGCTGGTGAAAACCGCTTGGTACATGGTCTTTGCTTGCTTGCCGGAAAGCCGCTTCAGCCTGGGAACATCCCCGACGACGTCGATCCTGCCCGCCGTTTTTCCCTTCAGCACGGCGCTTATCGCCCCGACCAGGCCGTCGGCCAAGCCGCTCACCGAAGTCCGGACATGTCCATTCCTGAAAGGCGTGATGTCCCGCGTTTCATTGAAGATCGGGCCGTTGGCCCCAGGAACCGGCGACTCGCTCATGTTTGCCGCGCCATCGCCCGGCCGGAACCGGGACGGGAACTCGAACAGTCAGGCATCACAGAACCATGCTAGCTGCGCTGGTTCCACCCCTTCCCCCTCTTTTTCGCCGCATTCGGGAGTAAGATATCTTCGTCGGCAGGGTTCCGACTCCTTGCCGCGATACGGCCCTCCATCTGAAGGGCCGGTGGAAATCGTGATCGGGAGGAGCTATGACTACTGCTTCGCACCCGGCGCAGCACCATCACGTCATGGGGCTGACGCTGCACAACACAGCACTCACCTTGGGCTGGGTTTTCCTGGCTGTTGGTGTTCTGGGATTCATTCCTGGCATCACTACCAATTACGGCGCGATGTCCTTCGCTGGGCATGACTCGGGCGCCATGCTTCTTGGAGTCTTCCAAGTATCCATCCTGCACAACATCGTCCACCTGCTGTACGGAGCTGTAGGCCTTTACCTGGCCCGGACCGACGGAATGGCCCGTGGATACCTTCTGTTCGGCGGTGCAATTTACCTCCTGCTGTGGATCTACGGCCTTATCGTTATGTCCAACGCAAGCGCGGACTTCGTGCCCTTGAACAGCGGCGATAACTGGCTGCACCTGGTCCTCGGCATCGTCATGGTTGGCCTGGGAATCTGGCTCGGCCGGGACATTAGGGAGGAAGCAAAAGGCCGCGCCATGTAGCGCAGGCTGATTGCGGCACCAACTGAAAAGCACGACGGCGGCCACCCCTTCGCGGGGCGACCGCCGCCTTTGTTTCTACCCTAGAAGGCGATGCGGCGGGTTTTTCCCCGACGCCCGCTCACATCCCGCGCCCTTTCGTCCGTTGGCCAGGCGATTCATCCTTTAAGCCAGAATTGCGCAGCTCCTAAGCGGCGATGACTGCTATCCACACTCCGACCACCCACGTACTTGCCGCCAAGCACGCCAGGGTGAATTCCGCCAGCATTCCCAAACCCGTGGCCTTGAGCGCGGCAGCACTGGTCTTGATTGCGCCTCTGAATTTCCTGGTCCGAAGCAATTCATTCAGGAAAAGGCCTACCGCGAATCCCAGGAACAAACCAACCACGGGAAGGACAAACATCCCCACGATTCCCAGAACTACCCCGGCCAAAATGGAACGATTTGGAATCCGGTGCTGCTTGAGTTTTCGACCCGTGAGCACAGTGCTCGATGCCATGCCCGCCAGGACGAACACTGCGCCGATCCCGAACGCTATCCACCCCACTGCGCCGGCACCGCCCCAAAGAGCCCACGCCAATAAGCTCAAGCCGATCAAGACGCTCCCCGGCAGCACCGGAATGATGGTGCCGATCACGCCCACCACAATCGCGAGCCCGCACAGCACGGTCACTACTGATTCGGCGTCCATTGCCCCAGTCTAGGTTGGGCAGACCTGCGCGAGGGTCGGGAAAAAACCCACCAGAACTGCGCGAGCGTCGGGAAAAAACCCACCAGAACTGCGCGAGCGTTGGGTGGACTGCCGGGAAAAAGAACGACGGCGACTCCACCCTGGGGAGCGTCGCCGTCGTCGGATCTTCGGGCGAGGTTGGCGTTACTCGGCCGCGGCGGCGACGGCGGCCGTCACCGCGGGAGCGACGCGCGGATCCAGCGGGCTCGGCACGATGTATTCGGCGGAGAGGTCTTCCTCGGCGAGTTCGGCGATTGCCCGGGCGGCGGCGATCTTCATTGCCGGGGTGATGCGGCGTGCGCCGGCGTCCAAGGCTCCGCGGAAGATGCCCGGGAACGCGAGGACGTTGTTGATCTGGTTCGGGAAGTCGCTGCGGCCCGTGGCCACGACTGCCGCGTACTTCACCGCGACCTCGGGAAGGACTTCCGGATCAGGGTTGGACAGGGCGAACACGATTGAATCCTGGCTCATGAGCTTCAGGTCCTCCTCGGCCAGCTTGGACGAAGAAACACCGATGAAGACGTCCGCTCCCTGCAGAGCCTCGGCGGGGCCGCCGGAAATCCCGCGCGGGTTGGTGCGGCGGGCGAACCGGGCTTTGACGCTGCTCGAATCGTTGACCAGGTCCGCGCGCTCGGCGTTGATGATGCCCTTGGAGTCCAGCAGGACGACGTCCTTGACGCCCGCGGTCAACAGGATCTCGGAAACCGCAATGCCCGCGGCGCCCGCACCGGAGACGACCACCTTGAGGCCTTCGAGCTCGCGACCCGTCACCTTGGCGGCGTTCGTCAGGGCCGCGAGGACTACGACGGCAGTGCCGTGTTGGTCGTCGTGCATGACCGGGCAGTCGAGGGCTTCGATGAGGCGCTCTTCGAGTTCGAAGCAGCGAGGCGCTGCGATGTCCTCGAGGTTCACCGCGCCGAAGCTCGGGCGCAGGCGAACGAGGGTTTCGATGATTTCGTCCACATTGGTGGTGTTGAGGACGAGCGGAATGGAATCGAGGTCGCCGAAGGCCTTGAAGAGGGCGGACTTTCCTTCCATGACGGGAAGGGAGGCGCTGGGTCCGATGTTTCCGAGGCCCAGGACGGCGGTGCCATCGCTGACGACGACCACCAGGCGTTCGGCCCAAGTGTGGGTGCGGGCGAGCTCGGGCTTGGCGTGGATTGCCCGGCTCACTTCGGCGACGCCGGGAGTGTAGGCAATGGAAAGGTCCCGCTTGTCCGCAAGCGGGACGGTGCTGGAAACGGAAAGCTTTCCGCCTTCGTGGGCGGCGAAGATTTCCTCTTCGCTCAGCGCCAGGGCGGTCAGGTTCTGTTCAGGGGTGATGGTTTCGACGGACACGTCGTTGTCTCCTCATGGCTAGCCGTGTACCCACGGCACGTCGGGCAGGTGTTGAGGCTTCGGTGCGGACCAAGGGTGGCTGGTCCGTGCTGTGAAGCTCCTGCGGATATGGGCTGCTAGCCGCTTGGCCCCTGCCTCGGTAGGCAGGGGCTTGATAGGAAGACTAGATAATTCCAGACGTCAACACATACTTTTGGTCATAGTGGTCTAGACCAATTACGCGAATTAGCGGGAAAACTACGCTGCCGCGAACAGCTTGCAGGCGTTCTTGAGGTCCTTTTCGGCGTCAAAAAGGGAGAGCCGGCGGCAATTGACCGACTGGACCAGACCAGTGATCATGTGCAGCAAAATCCGCGCATTCCCCTGGTCCCGGGTTGCCGCTGTGACCATCTCGACAGACAGCGCCTCGATGTCCTTCAGGAGCACGGGGATGTCGCCGTCACGCGTATCCCACGCGCGGGAAAGGCAATGCTCGACGGCGGGCTGCATGACCCGCATGTGGAATATCTCCATCGCGAGCCCTGTGAGTTCTTGCTGGCTGGACCGCGACGAAGCCGGCTTGGAGTCCCTCAGTTCCCGGAGCTGGTTCCGGAAGACCGCGAGCATCAGATGAACTGTGGAGGGGAAGTACCTGTAGAGCGTCCCGAGCGGAACGTATGCCCGGGTGGACACGTCCGAAAGGCTCACAGTATCAAACTGCCGCTGGGCGAATCCGGCGGCAGTCTTCAGGATGCGGGCGTAGCGCAATAGCTGTCTTGGCGTGGTGGGGGCGGCTGCCATGTGCGGCAGCCCCGCGGCCAGATCCAGCGAATACGGTTCCAGGGAGTTCGGTTCGGACATTTCCGGCGTTCTGTTGGTTGGGCTTCGTTCTGGGACAGTGCCCGGCCCCCCATAGGCCGCGCGCATCCTGACAATGATACGGCAGCAAGTTGTCAGTTCCCTGAGAGCGCAGCCCGCCTACGCGACGCCTTTGATCTTGACGACGAACACCGCACCGAGCAATCCGATAGCCGCCGCGGCCACATACAGCGAGACGTAGCCGCCCCAGGACACCACGAAAAACGAGGCCAACGGAGGAGCGATCACTTGGGGCAACGAGTTTGCGATATTGATCACTCCGAGGTCCCGTCCGCGATCCAAAGCCGCTGGCAAGACTTGGGAGATCAGGGCAAAGTCGACCGCGAGGTACGCCCCAAAACCGATGCCGAGCACCACGGCCCCGGCAATCGCCCCCGTCCACGTTGGTTCGAACGCGAGGATCAACGAAGCCGCGGAAATGACAATGGAGGAGACAATCACGAGGGGTTTGCGTTTGCCCATCCGATCACTGATAGCACCGCCCACCACGCTGGTGGCGATCACCATGACGGCATAAAGGCCGGTGAGGATGAGGACCCCGAATTCGGGCGCGATCCCCTGTGTCTCCTGAAGCCGGACGGCGTCCTTGAGGAAGAAGAGCAGGTACAGCGTGACCATGTGGTTGCCGACATTGACCAGGAACCTCGTCAGCCAGGCCCACGCAAAGTCCGGATATTTGACGGGCGAGACCCAAAAACGCTTGAGAAACGCCCACAATTTGAAAGGTGGCCGTTCCGCCACGGGAAGGACGGAGTCGTCGTTCTTGAAAAAGTAGAGGACGACGCTCACAAGCAGCACCACGGCACACACGATGAAGCCGAGGGCGAAGTTCCCGGAGACAACCGACGCGATCACCGCGCCGGCAAGGATCCCAGCGGTCTGGCCCATGGCAGCAAGGCCTCCCACCGTGCCCCGCTGCGGCACTGGGACACGGTCCGGGATGGCTGCGGTAATGGCTGCGTATGCACCATTACAGCCGGCCTGGACAAGGCACCACAGGATTGTCATGACGGCGACGTTCGGCGCACCCGCGAGCCCTACCAAGGCCGCGGCACCCAGGACGGCCCCGAAGACCACCCACGGCACCCGGCGCCCGAATCGGGAGGCGGTGCGGTCACTTAAGGCTCCGAAGAGGGGGTTCGCGACCATCGAAACCGCTGCGCCGCATCCGGTGACCAGCGCAAGGATGGCTTCCTTCTGCCCCTCGTCAAAATGGATTGCCTGCTGCCCGAGCAACACTTGGAGCGGACCGAAGAAGGCAGCGTTGATGCCCACATTGACGAGCACCAGCCCGCTGATCCACAGGGAGCGGACACGCTGGACAGGCTCGGCGAGCGTCGTCGTCGGGACGCCGGATGTAGGTGGAACATTGGACAAGCTCATGACAGTGCTCCCCTGGCGTCAGGACGTGTGGAATCAGCCTATCGCCGCGCACCCCTCAGGGACCGGGACGAATTTGTGTATGTGGACATCTACCCCGGCTGGAACAGCAGCAGGCAGGTGGCGGTAGGTTAACTGCAACGGACCGAGGAGGAGCACGATGAACACGCCCGCGAACCCCATCAACACCGCCGATCTCTACGATGAGCGCGCCGAAGATGTCGAGTCGATATCACTTCAGTTCCAGGACCTCGGTGGCTTGACCCATTTCAACGGCCCGGTCCGCACCATCAAGTGTTTCGAGGACAACGCCTTGGTGAAGGCAGTCCTGGCGACTCCGGGCGAAGGTTCCGTCCTGGTGGTGGACGGCTACGGATCGCTCCGCACGGCCCTGATGGGGGACATGATCGCCGAAAGCGCCGTCGCGAACGGTTGGGCCGGCGTCGTGATCAACGGGGCGATCCGCGATCGCCTGGCGATCGCGAAGCTGCCCTTGGGCGTGAAAGCCCTTGGCAGCAATCCCAAGAAGAGTTCCAAAGTGGGCCGCGGCGAGGTGGACATCGCCTTGGTGATCGATGGAGTGCACATCGAACCGGGCAACCTCATCTACTGCGATCCGGATGGAATCCTTGTTGAGAGGTAGCAGTGGAGAGATAACAGTGAAGCGGTAACAATTGTCACTCCATTCTGGTACGACAGGGAATACAGGAGCGATTAGGATAGTTACTGAAAGCAACTATCCTGCTTAGTCCCCTTTTCTGCCATCCTTGGAGAAGCAATGTCCAAAACCACGCCCGTACGGGCCGCCGGCGAGGTCCTGACGCACCGTCAGACGCTCACCGTCATGGTGGGCCTCATGCTCGGCATGTTCCTGTCATCGCTGGACCAGACCATCGTGTCCACGTCCATCTACACCATCGCCAACGATCTCGATGGCCTCTCGCTCCAGGCCTGGGCCACCACGGCTTACCTCATCACCTCCACCGTCAGCACGCCGCTGTACGGCAAGCTCAGTGACATCTTCGGCCGCCGACCGCTCTACCTGGCTGCCATCCTGATCTTCCTGGCCGGCTCCCTGTACGCCGGATCGGTGCACTCCATGACCGAACTCGCCATTGCCCGCGGCATCCAAGGCATGGGCGCCGGCGGCCTGTTGGCCCTCGCACTGACGATCATCGGCGACATCGTCGCACTCAAGGACCGCGCCAAGTACCAGGGCTACTTCATGTCCGTGTTCGGCGTTTCCTCGGTGCTCGGGCCCGTGATCGGCGGCGCCTTCGCCGGCGCTTCGCACATCCTCGGCTTCGACGGCTGGCGCTGGGTCTTCTTCATCAACCTGCCGATCGGCCTCGCGGCACTGGTGGTTGTCTTCATCTTCCTGCACCTGCCCGCAAAGCACGTCAAGCAAAAGATCGACTACTGGGGCGCCGCTGCCATCACCTTGGCAATCGTGCCGCTGCTCCTCGTGGCCGAACAGGGCCGCAGCTGGGGCTGGACCTCCACGAACTCGTGGATCTGCTACGGCGTGGGCTTCGTAGGTATTGTCGCGTTCCTGCTCGTAGAGAAGCGCGCCGGCGATTACGCCCTGATCCCGTTGCGGCTCTTCAAGAACATCACCTTCGGCTTGTCCTCGCTGTTGAACTTCATCATCGGCATCGGCATGTTCGGCGCGATCGCGATGCTCCCGATGTACCTGCAGCTCGTCAAGGGTCTCACCCCCACCGAGGCCGGCCTCTTGATGATCACCTTCACGGTGGGCATCCTCTTCGGTTCCATCACAGCGGGACGCACCATCTCGTCGTCGGGCGTTTTCCGCGTCTTCCCGATCATCGGCACCGCAGTCCTGACGGCGTCCGCCGTCGCCATGGGCTTGTCCCTCGGAGTGGACACCGGCCTGTGGGTTCCCGGCCTGATCGCTGTGTTCTTCGGCGTCGGCCTGGGCTTCTGCATGCAGCCGCTCACTTTGGCCATGCAGGTTTCCGTCCCGGCGAAAGACATGGGCGTAGGCACGTCCACCGCCGCGTTCTTCCGCTCGATGGGTGGCGCCGTGGGAACCGCGGTCTTCATCTCGATGCTCTTCAGCCTGGCCGCGGACAAGATCGCTTCCGGCATGAAGGACGCGATGGGCAGCGCCGACTACCTCAAGGTCCTCAAGGACCCGGCCGTCGCCGCCGATCCCGCAAACGCCAAGCTGTACGACTTCTTCAAGAACGGCGCCAGCAACGACTCCCTGAATGACACGAGCTGGCTGCACCACGCCAACCCCGTGCTCACGCGGCCCATCACTGAGGGCTTCGCCCAGGCGATCGACGGCGTCATGCTGACCGCCGCGGTCCTTACCGGCATCGCGTTCCTCATCAGCTTCGCGTTGCCCAACAAGAAGCTGACGGATCCGAAGGCCGCCGCGAAGGAATCGGTCTCCGCGCACTAAAGTTCCGGCCCGGCAAACGAACAGCGTCACGGCAGGCAGTCTTTTGGACTGCCTGCCGTTGTCGTTTCCAGAGATGCTTACACGAGGTGCGGTTCGTGGGTCTTCAGGTAGCGCCGTCCGCCGAGGGCCACCAGGATCGCGATCGCGAGGGCGACTGCGCCGGCGAAGAACGGGACCTGCGGACCGAAGTGTTCACCAAGCTGTGCCGCAATGAACGGGGCAAGGGCCCCACCCATCCAGCGCACGAAGTTGTACCCTGCCGACGCAACGGGACGCGGCGAATCGGACACTTCCATCGCCAGCTCGGTGTAGAGGGTGTTGTTGATGCCCAGCAAAGCTCCCGCCACGATGACAAGTACGACGACGGCAGTCACCGAGTGCCCCGCGGCCAGTCCCAGCCCGGCAAGGTCGAGCAGGAGGACGCCGAGCGTACCCACTAAAACGTTGGTGGTGCCGAAGCGGCGCTGCAGCACGGGAGCTACGAAGACCGAGAACACCGCCACGGCCACGCCCCAGCCGAAGAACACCGCACCAATTCCGTAGGCGTCCATTCCCAGGATGAACGGGGTGAAAGCCAGGATGGTGAAGAATCCGTAGTTGTAGAAGAGGGCGCTTGCGGCCGTAGTGCGCAGTCCCTTGTGGCCGAGTGCGAGGAGCGGGTCACGCAGCCGGGCTTTCTTGGCGGGGGTAGGGGTCTTGGGCAGGAGCGCCATCAAGGCGATGAAGGAAATGGCCATGAGGACCGCGGTGCCGAAGAACGGTGCGCGCCACTGCCAACCACCCAAGAGAGCGCCGAGCAGGGGGCCGAGGGAGATGCCGAGCCCGAGGGCCGCTTCGTACAGGATGATCGCGGTTCCGGTCCCGCCGCTTGCGACGCCGACAATCACCGCGAGCGCGGTGGCCACGAAGAGCGCGTTCCCGAGTCCCCAACCGGCACGGAATCCGACCAGTTCACCCACGCTGCCGGAAAGGCCGGACAGCGAGGCGAACACCACGATCAGCGCCAGGCCGATCATGAGCGTCTTCTTGCCGCCGATGCGCGATGAGACGAATCCGGTCACGAGCATCGCGACGGCGGTGACCAGGAAGTAGCTCGTGAAAAGCAGCGATACCTGGCTGGGGCTCGCTTGGAGGTTGTTGGCGATGGCGGGAAGAATCGGGTCCACCAGGCCGATGCCCATGAAAGCGAAGACCGCGGCGAGGGCCGTGGCCCACACAGCCTTGGGCTGCTTGAGGAACGAGGCTTTCTCGGCCTCGAGGGTTTCTTCCGCTGGCTGCAATTGGCCTGCGAGCTGGCCGTTCATGGACTGTTCTCCTTGTTTTTCGTTTAGTTCTGGAATGAGTTGTTGATCTTGTCGAACACCGGCAGGGCGGCGGCGATGGAGTCGCGCTCCTCTTCGCTGAGCGTGCCGAGGATGCCGGCGATGTACTCGTTGCGGCGGCGGTCAGCATTCTCGATGGCGGCATGCCCTGCCGGCGTCGCAACGACCCGTACGGCGCGTGAATCGTCGGGGTCGGCTTCGCGCTTGACCAGGCCCGCGCGTTCAAGTTTGATGATCTGTTCCGTTGCGCTGGGGACCTTGACCCCAAGGTTCCGGGCGATCGCCCCGACGCGGGCACCGCCGTCGAGCGCCATCTTGAGGACTCCCAACTGTGCCGCGCTGAGCTGCTCTTCTGAATCAAGGCGGCGCATCACGTAGACGCTTTGCCGCAGCGCTTCCCGGAAGGATTGGGCGAGGGCCATGAGCGCTTCCTCGGGTCGATCGGTGTTCATAGTTAGGTATCCTAACAGTTAGGCAACCTAAATATCAAGAGACCTGGACCACAACCGGCGAGAATTTCGAGTGAAACGTTCAATCACAACTTTCCGGAGGCTTCGCGCTACCTTTATCTAGCCGATCTGTTAGCCACGTCACCATCGTGGCGAATCACCTGAAGGATGCAGATATGTCTGAACAGACAACAAAGGGGCAACGCAGCGCCTCAAGCAAGGACAGTGAACCCCATCTCGCGCGTTCACTAAGCAACCGCCACATCCAATTGCTCGCCATTGGCGGCGCAATCGGCACGGGCCTCTTCATGGGCTCCGGTAAGACGATCTCGGTGGCCGGCCCCTCCGTGATCTTCGTGTACATGATCATCGGCTTCATGCTGTTCTTCGTCATGCGGGCAATGGGCCAGCTCCTGTTGTCCAACCTCAACTACAAATCGTTCAGCGATTTCGCGGGCGACCTCATCGGTCCCTGGGCAGGCTTCTTCACCGGCTGGACGTACTGGTTCTGCTGGGTTGTCACCGGAGTCGCCGACGTCATCGCCATCGCCGGGTACGCAAAGGAGCTATGGCCCGGCGTGCCGCTCTGGATCCCGGGCTTGGCCACCATCGCCATCCTCCTCGCGCTGAACCTCCCCACAGTGAAGGCCTTCGGCGAGACCGAGTTCTGGTTCGCCCTCATCAAGATCGTTGCCATCGCCGCACTGATCATTGTTGGCCTCGTCATGATCTTCTCCGGCTTCAAGTCCGACGCCGGAGCCGCGAGCTTCACCAACCTCTGGAGCCACGGCGGCTTCTTCCCCAAGGAATTCATGGGCTTCGTAGCCGGCTTCCAGATTGCCGTCTTCGCATTCGTCGGCATCGAACTCGTGGGCACCGCAGCCGCCGAGACCAAGAACCCGGAGCACAACCTGCCCCGCGCCATCAACGCCATCCCCGTCCGCGTCATGCTTTTCTACGTCGGCGCCCTCATCATCCTGATGTCCGTCATCCCGTGGACCGAATTCAAGGCCGGCCACAGCCCGTTCATCGCCATGTTCTCGCTCGCTGGGCTGGGGATCGCGGCTACCGTGGTGAACCTCGTGGTGCTGACCTCCGCGATGTCCTCGGCCAACTCGGGCATCTACTCGACGTCCCGCATGGTGTTCGGTTTGGCGAACGACGGCGACGCCCCCAAGGTGTTCGGCCGCCTGTCCCGCCGCAAGGTTCCGCAGAACGCCCTGTTCCTGTCCTGCGTCCTGCTGCTGTCCGGCGTCGTCCTGCTTTACGCCGGCAAGGACATCGGAGCGGCCTTCGACATGGTCACCACCGTTTCCGCGGTCTGCTTCATGTTCGTCTGGTCCATCATCCTGGCCAGCTACCTCGTGTACCGGAAGCGCCGACCGCACCTGCACGAAGCCTCCACTTACAAGATGCCCGGCGGCATCGCGATGGTCTGGGTGGTCTTCGCCTTCTTCGCGTTCCTCGTATGGGCCCTGACCACGCAGCCCGACACCCTTACCGCGCTGCTCGTCACCCCCGCATGGTTCGCCATCCTGGGTGTGGCCTACTTCGTGGTCCGGAAGACGCCCCTCCACCAGGCCCGGGTGGCAGAGTGGAAAGCCATGGCGGAAACCGAAACGGCCGCCGTCGTGAGCTCCCGGTAGCAACACGCGCCAAAAGCGAAACCGCTCCTGCACACGATGTGCAGGAGCGGTTTCGTCTTTTCTATCCAGTTGTGGGCGAGCGACCCGCAGGCCCTACACCTCCGCTTTGCGCTCCTCCACCAGTTTCTGCACGTGCGGGAACAACGGGTGCGACGGCGGCAGCTCGGTGATGCGTTCGACGGCGTCGGCGGCGTCCATTTCCGCGAGCATCCGGACGAGTTCCACGGCCTCGTCGTCCGCTCCGTCGTCGAAACGCAAAGCTGCCGACATCGCGTCCAGCAGGGCAACCGGGGTAACTCCTCGTTCGGCGAGTTCCGCGGCGGGTCCGATGAAGCGCTCGTGGCGCCCCAGCTTGCGCAGCGGTGCCCGGCCGACGCGGTTCACGGTGTCCGGCAGGTACGGATTGGTGAAGCGGGACAGGATCTTCTGCACATACGCTTCCTGCTCCGCCTCGACGAACTCGTGCTTGGCCACGAGGAGTTTCTTGGTCTCCTCCAACACAGCCCGGACCCGCGCAGCCACCGAAGCATCCGCCATGGCATCGGATATCTTCTCCAGGCCGGCCCCGTAGCCGAAGTACGCCGCCGAAGCGTGTCCTGTGTTGACCGTGAACAGTTTCCGTTCGATGTAGGGACCAAGCTCGTCCACGAAGGTCGCGCCCGGGATGACCGGCGCTGTGCCCCCGAACGGAGTGCGATCGATGACCCACTCGTAGAACGTCTCGACCGTGACGTCCAGCCCCTGCCCCGGAGCCTGGTTGGGAACGATCCTGTCCACCGCGGTGTTGGCGAACACGGCCACCTCGGAAAGGTCGCCGGCGGCCCCGTCCCACGCCGCCCGCACTTCAGTCTGCAGGAGGTCGGTGGCATTGATCGCGTTCTCACAGGCCATCACCTGCAAGGGAGCCAACGACGGCGAGCGACCCGCGAGGCCGCGGGCAATCACAGGTGCCACGAACTTGAGGATGTGCGGCCCGACGGCCGTGGTGAGGACATCCGCCGTCGCGATTTCCGCGACGACAGCTGCCTCCTCGGTGCCCGAATTCAAGGCCCGGAAACCGGACACGGTCTTGACTGCCGCATTTTCGCCGACCTCGTGGACCTCATAGGAGGACGCGGCGGCGAGTTGGTTGATCAGTGCTTCCGCGACGTCCGCGAAAACCACCTCGTAACCAGCCTCGTGCAGCAGCAAGCCGACGAATCCCCGTCCGATGTTCCCGGCCCCGAAATGGACTGCCTTCACTATGCGTTGACCTTTCCGAACAGTTCCAGCACTTCGTCCACCGATGTGGCTTGCTCAAGCTGCGCCACTTGCGCCTTGTCCGTGAAAATCTTGGCGATGGAGGACAGGATGTGCAGGTGTTCGTTGTTGATGCCGGCCACGCCGACGACGAACTTGACTTGCTTGCCGGCCCAGTCGATGCCCTCGGGGTAGCGGACGATCGATACGCCCGAGTGCTTGATGTGGTCCTTCGCAGCGTTGGTGCCGTGCGGGATGGCCAGGAAGCTGCCCATGTAGGTGGACACGGATTCCTCGCGCTGGTGCATCGCTTGCACGTAGCTCGTGTCCACGGCTCCGCGGTCCAGCAGGAGCTGGCCGGCTTCGTCGATGGCCGAATCGCGGTCCCTCGCGGTTCCGTTCAGGACCACGCTTTGGGCGAGCAGGACATCCTTGCCCCCGACGTCGGATGGCTCGGCCGCGTGGGCACCGCCCCCTTGGGCGACCGGTTCGGCAGTCGCCGTCGTGCTTTCAGCGCCCGGTCCCGCCTTGCTTTCCTTGACCATTTCGACGATTTCGTCGTACCG
Organism: Arthrobacter terricola; assembly: GCF_004354015.1. Lineage (GTDB taxonomy): Bacteria > Actinomycetota > Actinomycetes > Actinomycetales > Micrococcaceae > Arthrobacter > Arthrobacter terricola. The sequence goes on along the minus strand of NZ_SMRU01000036.1, from coordinate 11,468 downwards.
CGGGCTGTTCATGAAGTTATCCACGGAGACGTGCACGGCGCTGGAAGTGGCCGGGCGGGCGCGTTCCGTCAGGTCCTGGTGCGTGACAACGACGTCGTAGTCGTCACGCAGGTTGGCAATGGACGCGTTGGTCACCTTGACTTCAGGGAAGCCCGCCGCCTTGATCTTGTTGCGCAAGACCGAGGCACCCATAGCGCTGGAGCCCATGCCGGCGTCGCAAGCAAAGACGATGTTCGCGATCGGGCGGGTCAGGACGGCGGTTCCGACGCCGGCACCCACCAGTGTGGAGGCGACGGAGCTCTTCTTGCCCTTGAGCGCTTCCATCTTGGAGGTGGCTGAGCCGAGGTCCACTTCGTCGCTGTGGTGCGTGGTCCGGAGGATCAGCGAAGAAACCAGGAAGGAGACGGTTGCTGCCAGGACGACCGACAAAATCACACCGAAATAACTGTCACGGGCCGTCTGGGCAAGGACCGCGAAGATGGATCCCGGGGCTGCCGGAGCGACGAGGCCCGAGTTGGTGATGGCAAGCGTCGCAATGCCCGTCATGCCACCGGCGATGGTTCCGAGGATGAGCAGCGGGCGCATAAGGACGTACGGGAAGTAGATCTCGTGGATGCCGCCAAGGAACTGGATGATCAGGGCGCCAGGTGCCGAGGCCTTGGCCGCGCCGCGTCCAAAGAAGATGTAGGCAAGGAGAAGTCCTGCACCCGGACCGGGGTTGGCTTCAAGCAGGAACAGGATGGACTTGCCCTGTTCGAGCGACTGCTGGATCCCCAGCGGGGTCAGCACGCCGTGGTTGATGGCGTTGTTCAGGAAGAGGACCTTGGCGGGCTCGATGAAGATGCTGGTCAGCGGAAGGAGTCCGTTGTGCACCAGGAACTCGACGAAATTGCCTGCAGCCGTGCTGAAGTTGGTAACCACGGGCGAAATTCCGAAGAATCCGAACAGGGCGAGCAGCGCTCCCCAAATGCCTGCCGAGAAGTTGTTGACCAGCATCTCGAAGCCGGGACGGATCTTGCCATCCCAGATGGAGTCGATCTTCTTCATCGTCCAGCCGGCCAGCGGACCCATGATCATCGCGCCGATGAACATCGGGATACCGGCACCGACAATGACGCCCATCGTCCCGATGGCGCCAACGACGCCACCACGGACGTCGTAGACCATCTTGCCGCCGGTGTAGGCGATCAGGAGGGGCAGGAGGTAGGTGATCATGGGGCCCACAAGGCCCACATTCGGGGTGCCAGCAGCACTGTTGCCGAAGCCGCCGAGTTCGGGGTTGGGCAGCCAGCCAGTCTGGATGAAGAGGGCCGTAATGATGCCCCATGCGATGAAGGCACCGATGTTGGGCATGATCATGCCGGAGAGGAATGTTCCGAACCTTTGGACATGCACGCGCATGCTGGTGCGCGGTTTCGCAACGGTCGCTGTTGCCATGGGTGAATTCCTAACGTGAGTCCCGCAGCTGTGCGGGATCAGTCGATGTATATCGAAAAGGGAAAAGCTCTAGTAGCTGCCGGAAGGACAGCTCTTAGGAGCTGCTGGAAATCCGGTGAAGCCATTCGAGGAACAGCTTCAACTCAGAACTGGATAGTTGGTCTGAATGGGAGGCCTGCAGTGCCGCATTCAGGGCGATTGCCGCAACAACAACTGACGATTTGCCGGAGTCGCCTGTTGCGGCGCCACGGGCGGTATCCGTGGACACGGCGAAAATCATGGAATCCCGGGTCATGGTGGAGAGCTCGATACTCCGGTCTTCCAAGGGTTCTGCGATGAGCATGAGCGTGACTCCCACATTGGCCGCGAGAATACTCCTCGCCGCCTCGCGCGGGGGTACGTTGATCTGCCCGGCGATCGCTGCCTTGTTCAGCATTTCCTCCAGGAGCGCCTCGGCATCGGCCACGATGGACGGCCTGCTCTCCGGACGGATATTGCCGAACATCACCAAATAAAGGTGCGGCTGGGTAAGCCCGAACTTGACGTGGTTGTCCCACATCCGCCGGACATCCTCCAGGGGCTCCCCGGAGGGTGCGAAATCCCGCTCCCCCGCCACGTACTCCTCGAAGCCGGCTGAAACAACGGCGTCGAACAGCCCCTCCTTGTCACCGAAGTGGTGGTAAAGCGTGGGCGCCGTGACTCCGGCAAGCTTGGTGATTTGGCGCGTAGAGACCGGTGACCCGTCCGAATTCGCCAGCAACTCGGCAGCAGCGCGAAGCAGCCGAGTTTTGGGCGGAAGCTGGTCATCGAAACTCATAGCCGCTACCCTAGCACCTATAGCAACGCTATATGAAGTGAATCACAGGGGATTTTTTCGGGTCACGAGGCGCCGCAGCCACCGGGGTCCGGTCCACGAGCAGGAACAGAGGATTTCAGTGCAGAATTTCCAAGGAGTAGGCGTCAGCCCGGGCCGCGTCATCGGCACTATCCGCCAGATGCCCAAGCCAGTCAGCGAACCGCCGTCGGGCGAACAGCTAGCCGCTTCCATCAGCACGGAAGACGCCATCGCCGGGCTTAAGACGGCGGCCCAATCAGTCCACGACGAACTCAAGGCACGCGCGGACAAGGCCAGCGGAGATGGCCAGAAAGTCCTGGAAGCCACTGCACTCATGGCCAAGGACACGATGCTCCTGAAGTCGGCCGCCAAGCTCATCAACAAGGGCACCTCCGCCGAACGTGCCATCTGGGAAGCAGGCGCCTCAGTCTCCGAAATGCTCCACAACCTGGGCGGCTACATGGCCGAGCGTGCTACGGACGTCCTCGACGTACGCGCCCGCATTGTCGCCGAACTCCGCGGAGTCCCCGCCCCGGGGATCCCGGCGTCGGACGCCCCGTTCATCCTGGTGGCCGAAGACCTGGCTCCCGCCGACACCGCAACGCTGGATCCCCTCATGGTGAAGGCATTGGTCACCTCCGGCGGCGGACCGCAGTCCCACACGGCAATCATTGCGCGCTCGCTCGGCCTGCCCGCCGTCGTCGCGGCCCACGGCGTGGACGACATCCCGGACGGGACCGAAGTCTTCGTTGATGGCGCCGCCGGATCCCTTACCGTTGAGCCCACCGAAGAGCATCGCACTGCGGCACTCACGTGGCTGGAGAACGCCGCTACCCTTGCGGTATTCGACGGACACGGCACGACGGCGGACGGCCACTTGGTGCCCCTCCTCGCCAACGTGGGCGGAGCGAAGGACGCCGCCAAGGCCGCGGCGCTCGGCGCCCAGGGCGTTGGCCTGTTCCGCACGGAATTCTGCTTCCTCGAACGCGACACCGAGCCGACCGTGGAAGAACAAGCCGCCGCGTACAAAGGCGTGTTCGACGCGTTCCCGGGCAAGAAAGTGGTGCTCCGCACCCTCGACGCCGGGGCCGACAAGCCCCTGCCCTTCCTCACGGACGCCACCGAACCGAACCCTGCCCTCGGCGTCCGCGGCTACCGCACCGACTTCACGACGCCCGGCGTCCTTGAGCGCCAACTCGAGGCAATCGCGACGGCGAGCCGCGAATCCGAGGCGGATGTGTGGGTCATGGCGCCCATGATTTCGACGGCGGCGGAGGCATCGCGTTTCGCCTCGATGTGCGATGCCGCGGGTATCAAGACTCCTGGCGTCATGGTGGAGGTGCCGTCGGCCGCGTTGACCTCGGCCTCGGTCCTGCGCCACGTTGGATTCGCTTCCCTGGGAACCAACGACCTCACCCAGTACGCAATGGCGGCCGACCGCCAGCTCGGACCCCTCGCCGAACTCAACACTCCGTGGCAACCTGCTGTGCTGCGGCTTGTGCAGCTGACCGTCGCCGGTTCACTCGAAGAAGGCAACGGGAAGCCAGTGGGCGTCTGTGGTGAGGCGGCCGCCGACCCGGCCCTCGCCGTCGTACTCGTTGGGCTGGGCGTGACCACCCTCTCCATGACCGCCCGCTCGCTTGCCGCGGTGGGCACTGTCTTGAGGACGGTCACGCTGGAGCAAGCGCAGGAACTGGCCCGCTTGGCACTTTCTGCGCCCGATGCCCTCGACGCCAAGGCCTGGGTGCGCGCCAAGCTGCCCGTCCTCGAAGAACTCGGCCTCTAAACGCAGTGGGACTCCGGCCCCGGACGAATATCTTGTTGGAGAGGTCTATCCGGGGCCGGAAAATGGGCTACATCACGGGTTCGCCGTCAATCAGTCGGCGGACTTTCCATGGATTGGCGTCCTTCAGCGGGGCCGGCCGGAGCTCCTCGGGGAAGTTCTGGTAGGCCACCGGGCGGAGGAACCGCTCGATCGCGAGCGTGCCCACGGACGTCGTCTTCGAGTCCGAGGTTGCCGGGTACGGACCGCCGTGGACCATGGCGTGGCTCACTTCCACGCCCGTGGGCCAGCTGTTGATGATGATCCGCCCGACTTTGCGTTCCAGGGCCGGGACAAGCGGGGCCGCGGAAGCGTAATCGTCTTCGCTCAGGTGCAGGGAGGCCGTGAGCTGTCCGTCGAGCTTGTTGGTGGCGCTGACGAGATCGTCCACGTCCTTGTAACGGATCACCAATGACGCTGCGCCGAAGATTTCCTCGTGCAGGATCTTGTTGTGCGTGAAGACATCAAGGTCCGCACTGAAAACAGCCGGTGCGGGCGCGTTTTCCCCAGGGCCGGCGCTTCCGCGTCCGAGGAGTTCGACGTCGGCGACGCCCTCGAGCGCGTTGTAGCCGTGCTGCCAGGCGGCCGCGATCCCGCCGGTAAGCATGGTCTGACCGTGCAGCGGGGTGATGTGGCCCGTGACGGCGGCGGCGAAACGGTCCCCTGCCTCACCGGCCGGGACGAAGACGAGGCCCGGTGACGTGCAGAGCTGTCCCGAGCTTCCCGTCACGGACGCGACGTACTGCTTGGCGAGGGTATCGACGTCTCCGGCGAGGGCGCCGTCGAAAACGTAGACCGGGTTGATGGAGGACATTTCCGCGTAGACCGGGATCGGTTCGGGCCGGGCCGCGGCAGTGCGCATCAAGGCCGTTCCGCCCGAGCGGGAGCCAGTGAAACCGACTGCCTTGATGGCGGGATCGGCAACGAGGGCCTGGCCGATGCTTGAGCCGGAGCCATAAACAAGGGAGAAGACGCCCGAATGGAGGCCGAGGTCCTTCACGGCCTGGGTGATGGCCTTGCCCACGAGTTCAGCCGTGCCCGGGTGGGCATTGTGCGCTTTGACGATGACCGGGCAGCCCGCGGCGAAGGCTGAGGCAGTGTCGCCGCCCGCGACCGAGAAGGCGAGCGGGAAGTTGCTCGCGCCGAACACGGCGACGGGGCCGAGGGGAATCTGCTGCTGCCGGATGTCTGCCCGAGGCAGGGGCGTCCGGTCGGGCAAGGCCGGGTCGATCCGGACTCCGCGGAAATCCCCCTGGCGGACGACGTCGGCGAACAGCCGGAGCTGCCCGATGGTCCGCGCCCGCTCGCCGCGCAAGCGGTCAAGGCCAAGGCCCGTCTCCGCCGACGCGCGCTCCACCAGTTCATCTCCGACCGCTTCGATGTTCTCGGCGATCGCTTCCAGGAACCGGGCATGCTGCAGCGGAGCCAAGGCGGAGAAAGAGTCGAAAGCGTCTGCGGCGGCCTCGGTGGCCACCCTCAATTGCTGCTCACTGATCAGCGTGTAAGCCGGCTGCAGATGCTCGTTGGTAGCCGGGTTGAAGCCGTTGGTTGTGCCGTTGGTGCCGGGAATGGCTTCACCGGCGATGAGGGAATGTCCTTCGAGGGTCATGGGGCGCCTCCTGGGCGGTAGGAACGATGCGGGCTATCCCAAGTGCCAGATGCCGAGGGATGAGAGGAGTTCGCGCGGGTCCCAAACGACCCATTCTTCGGCGAGCTTGTCGCCGTCGAAACGGAGGAAGGATGCGCCGGTGACGGTGATGTTGCGTCCGGTAGCGGGCACGTCCATGAACTGGCCTTGGTGTGTTCCCTTCGTCTGCCAGTGGATGGCAGCCGTATCGCCGTCTTCGATGATGTGCAGGATCTCGGTGGTGGTATCCGGGAAGGCTGCGTGGGTGGCTTCGATGGTTTTGCGCAGGCTGGTGTAATCCTCGCTCCCGGTCTTGGACCGGCGGACATAGCCAGGGGCCAGCAGGGCTTCGAAGGCGGAGAGGTCTCCGTCGCCCCAGGCACGGTTCCAGGCTTCAAGTATGGTGTCGCGGCGGCTCATGATGCGCTCCTGACGGGTACGGTTTCCGGTGCGGCGACGACGGCAGGCGCGACGGCGGCCGGTGCCGGGATGTCGATGGGCAGGTATTGGCCGAATTTGCCGGCGCGGAAGAGCAGGGCGTCGCCGGTGCCTTCTTCCATGTTCGTCACGGATCCTACGACCATGTAGTGGTCGCCGACGAGGACTTCGGCGGTCACCACGCAGTCGATGTAGGCGGTGGCGCCGTCAAGATGCGGGGTACCGAGCGGGCCAGGGGTGGAAGGCAGGCCTTCGAACTTTTCCGGGCCCTTGCGGGAGAGCGACTTACAGATGGGGATCTGGTCATCGGCGAGGATGTTGGCCGTGAATTTCTGCAGCTTGCGCAGTTTCGGCCAGCTCGAGGAGGACTTGTCCACGCAGAACATCACCAGCGGCGGTTCCAGGGACAGGGATTGGAAGGTGCCGACCACGAGGCCGAGCTTCTCGTTGTCGTCGTTAATGCCCGTGATCGCGGTGACGCCGGTGGGCAGTTTGCCCAGGATCTGGCGGTAGTAGGCGGGGGTGATGCCGTCCTGGACGGGAGCGGGAATGGTGTCCATGATTATGCCTTCAGTTCTGCGTGAACGGTGCGGCCTGCGCGCAGGCCGGATTCGATGGCGCCGTCGAAGAAACCGGCCCAGAGGTTGGCGATGTCGCCGCTGGCGAAGTGGAGTGCGCCTTCGCTGGCTTGTTGTGCTGCGTGGTATTTGGTGAGTTGGCCGGGGCGTTGGATGAGCCAGGTTTCCTCGGCGTAGGGGTCCTCGCCCCATTTGTGGCCGGCGACTTCCAGGACTTCCAGGTCATCACGCCAGACGTCGACGGCGGCCTGCACCTGTGCTTTGTCGGTGACGTCGATCCGGTTCCCGTCGGCGCCGAAGCCGACCAGCACGGCGTCGTTCTCGCCGATGAACTCGGTGCGGATGACCGAGAGCGGCTTGTCCTGGGCGGAGTAGGCGAAGAACGGCTTGATCGGGCCCGGGGTGCCTCGGCGGCCGACCCGCATCCAGGCCTTCACGCCCTGGGAGGCGGTGCGTTCCCGGCTGGGGGCGAGCTTGCCTTCGGAGAGGGCGGGCTGGATGTCGAGTTTGTGCAGGATGTTCACCGGCAGGGTGATCACGGCTTTGCGGGCCTGGAGCTGCTGCCCGCCACCATAGGTGACGGTGACGCCGTCGTTATTGTGCTCCACCCGGGTGACCGGGGCGTTCAGGCGGATTTCCGCGTCCGCGTCTTCGGCGATGGCGTTGGCCAGGGTGTCGTTGCCGTCCTTGAGGCGGTAGATCGCGGAGGCTTCGTGCATCAGGTGCCAGTGCCCTGAGGATGCGGCGGTCCAGCGCAGGGCGTTGACGTAGGCGCACTGGTCCAGGGGGGCGTTGAAGTGGCCCACCCAGGCGGCTTCGTTGGCGTTGCGTTCGTCCACGGACAGGTCAAGCTTGTCCAGCATTTCCTGCAGGTTGTACTGGTCCGCTTCGGCCAGGTCCCCGTTGGTGAGCGGGGCGTCCGGGCGCGGCAGCCACTTCATGGTGTCCTCGAGGAGCCGGGTCATGCCGGGGTCGATGAGGGCCATGAAGTCATCGAGGTTCCCGCGGCGGACTTCGTCGCCGGCGAGCCAGTAGGTTTCCTCCGAGCGGGGGCCGCGGGAGACGTCCAGGCCGTAACGGGTCACTTCGGCCCAGGCGTGGGGCTGGGTCCAGTGCAGCCAGTTCCCGCCCAGTTCGAGTTTGCGGCCCAGGCGGTCCTCGGTCCACAAGCGGCCACCGAGCCGGTCGCGGGCTTCCAGGACCACGACCTTGTGGCCGCGGTTGCCCAGCTCACGGGCGGTGACCAGGCCAGCCAGGCCGGCACCAATTACAACGACATCCGTCTGTTCAGTCATGAGTATCTCCGTTGATATCCGTCGGGGGTGACCGCGCTTAGCGGGCTGCTTCGCTCAGGTGGGTGGCACGGTGGGCAGTGGCGGGGTGCCCGTTCAAGGTGTATTTCTGCCCGAAGAGCTTCTCGCGCAGCGTGACCGGTTCCTGGTCTTCGTTGCGTTCGGGGGCGATGATCCCCTGGGCGCGCAGTTCAGGCAGGGCGAGTTCGATGAAGTCGTCCCAGCTGCCCGGCTTGGTGGTGTAGCTGAGGTTGATGCCGTCGACGTCGGCCTCGTCGCGCCAGCGGCGCAACTCCGAGGCGATGGTTTCCGGGGAACCGATGATCGTGGAACCCGTTCCGCCGACCGCGAGGAACTCGGCGATCTGGCGCGGAGTCCAGTCACGGTCCGGATCAGCCTTGGAGAACATGTCCACCATCGACTGGCCGGCCTTGGTGCCAACCGAACGAAGCGGTACATCGAGTTCGTATTCGGACATGTCGATGCCGGTCCAGCCACTGAATCGGGCCAGGATCCCGTCGATCGGGGCATTGTCCACGGCCTTTTGGTACTTGGCCTGGGCCTCTTCATTCGTGGGAGCGACCACGACGGTCAGCAGGATGACGATCTTGACATCCTGCGGGTCCCGTCCGGCGTCGGACACGGCCTGGCGCAATTTGGCGACCGTGCGCTTGGCGCCTTCCACCGACGTGCTCTGGATGAAGACAGCCTCAGCGTGCTTGCCGCCGAATTCCATGCCACGCGACGACGAGCCGGCCTGGAACAGGACGGGAGTGCGCTGCGGGGACGGTTCGCACAGATGGAAACCCGGAACGGTGAAGTGCTGGCCGGAGTGGTTGATCTGGTGGACCTTGGCGGGATCGATGTAGGTGGCGGACTCGGCGTCGCGCACTACGGCGTCCTCTTCGAAGGAGGATTCCCACAGCTTGTAGACCACGTCCATATACTCGTCTGCCATGTCGTAGCGCTCGAGCGGGGTCACCTGCTGTTCCTTGCCCAGATTCCGGGCTGCCGCCTCGGAGTAGGAGGTCACGATGTTCCATCCAACCCGGCCGCCGGTGAGGTGGTCCAGGGAGCTGAACTTGCGGGCCAACAGGTACGGCGGTTCGTAGGTGGCCGAGACGGTCACGCCGAAAGAGAGGTGCTTGGTGACCGCCGCCATGCCGCTGATCAGCACGGTGGGGTCGTTGATCGGGAACTGGGCGGCGTCGCGCAATGCGGCGTCGCCGTTGCCGCGGTAAACGTCGTGGTAGCCGACGTTATCGGCGAAGAAGATGCCGTCGAAGCCAGCGTCCTCCAGCTTCCGGGCGATCCCGGTCCAGTACTGAAGGTCCGTGTAGCGGTAGCCCTGGTCACCTTCATTGCGCCACGATCCGGAGGTCAAGTGGGCCGGCGCGAAGACGTCGAACGCAAACAGGCTCAAAGGTTCATTTTTCATGGCAACGGTACTTCCTTGGACTCATGCCGACCAGTGCGACAACATTACATTCGAACGTTCATCATCTGAACACTGCGTTCAATTTAACGTGTTAGCCATTTCACTGTCAAGGACTTGGAGGCATTACTTTCGAACGCGCTGTTCACTATTGACACCATCTGTGGCGTGTGTCATATTTTTGAGCACGACGTTCACCAATTGAACGGAACCCCCTCTTATTCCAGGCCTGGACCTTTTCCCGACGCGCCGTCGTCCATCCGTCCGTTAGAAAAACACGAGAACAAGGAAGTCCATCGTGAGTACACCCGTCGTTCCGGCCCCGAGGCCGTTGAAAACGCAAGCCCCGCTCGATCCCCAAAAGAAGCGGTTCCTCTACAAACTCAGCGCCGTGATCGCCGGCGGCATGTTCATCGACGGCTTCATCCTGGGTGGCATCGGCCTCGTGATGCCCGCATTGACCGCAGACCTCCACCTCTCCGCCACGTGGCAGGGCCTTATAGGCGCCTCGGCCCTCATCGGCATCTTCTTCGGCGGACCCATCGGCGGTTTCCTGGCTGACAAGATCGGCCGGAAGCCGATGTTCATCGTCGATCTCGCCATCTTCCTGGTGGGTTCCGCGGCTCAATTCTTCGTAGCCGAGCCCTGGCAACTGTTCGCCATCCGCCTGCTCATGGGCATGGCAATCGGCGCCGACTACGCCATCGGCTGGCCCCTGCTGGTCGAGTTCTCCCCGGCCAGGCTGCGAGGCAAGCTCATGGCGTTCCAGGAAGTCGCCTGGTACGTGGGCTACCTGCTCTCCTACGCGGTGGGCTACTACCTGTCCACTGCCATCCACGCCGACTGGCGGATCATCCTCGGCATGAGCACCGTCCCGTCGCTCATCGTGTTCCTGCTCCGCCTGGGCTCACCCGAATCCCCGCGTTGGCTCATCAGCAAGGGCAAGATCGATGAAGCACTCGCCATCGCCAAGGCGCACATGGACGAAGCGGATGTCCAGGACTTGGCGAACGAAAAGTCGGAGAAACCCAATTTCGGCAAGCTCTTCTCCCCGCAGTACCGCAACTCCACGATCTTCGTGTGCATGTACTGGGTCTGCAACGTCACTCCGTATTTCGCCATCGCAACCTTCGCGCCCGTCGTGCTTGAAAACCTTGGCATCCAGGACGGTTTGACGGGAGCACTGCTGCTCAACGGCGTCGTAGTGGCCGGTTCCCTTGCCGCGATGTTCCTGATCGAGCGGGTCGGCCGACGCAAGTTGTCCATCCCGCCCATGTGGATTGCCGCCGTCGCACTCGTCATCATCGGCCTGTTCTCGCACTTCTCGCCCACCATCATCCTGATCTGCTTCATCGCGTTCTCCTTCTTCAACGCGGTCTCCACGGCGCTGACGGGTGTGTACCCGGGCGAGGTCTTCCCCACCGAAATCCGCGGTGCCGGCGTCGGATTCGCCGCCGCATTCTCACGGATCGGTGCCGCGGCGGGCACCTTCATCCTCCCGATGTCCGTGGACAGCCTGGGCGTGGGAACCACCATGCTGATCGCCGCCGCGATCTGCGTGCTCGGCGCCGTGATCTCCCAATACCTGGCACCCGAAACGAAGGGCCTCAGCCTGAGCGACACTTCGGCGCCCTTGGCCAAGTCGGCCCTGAAGTAACCCTCCCCTCCCCCGGAGTTTGTGTACAGATCACACCCCTTAAACCTCGGCGGGTTCTAGCGGTCGTTGCAACACCCTGATTTTTGGGAGTTGCAACGACCGTGGTTCGTTCAAGCCGTTATGGGCTGGAAGAGAAGGCTGCTTTCTTCGCGGTGTTTGATCGTTTGCAGAATACGACGGCGGCCGCGAGGGAATGCGGGATCAATCCGGTGACCGGAGCATCCTGGGTCCGGAAGGCCGGGTTGAAAGGCCGGGGAAAACGGGGAGCCGGCCCTCACCCGGGGCGTGAGGAGTTCTTCCGGTTACGGTCCTCCGGGACGTCCCGGAAGGAGGCTGCTGCACGTGTC
>NZ_SMRU01000035.1 GCF_004354015.1 Arthrobacter terricola | reverse complement strand
GAAGCGTTTCTTGTGCCATTCGTCCGAGTCCTTTGCACGGTCACCGACTACCAAGAGGACGCGCCAGAATACAGCGCGATCTTCCGTTCTCACATAGGACGCTGTTTACCCATGGCTGTCAATACTCGGTAGCCCTAGTTCCGGTCTCCCCAGGGACAGGACGCGGCGTGAAGCGCCAACATCTGACTCAGTACTGCCGTGAGACACGAAGTCGTGCTGCGCCCAGCGTTTGATACCGACTTACCGCCGGCATCGAGTGACACGAGTTCGGGTGGACACGTCTCATGCTCAACTATCTGACGTATCCGACCAACGCCATGCCGAGAAATGTACCGTGGACGCGCCTGAGAGTACATAGCTCTCGGACACGGCCCATGGAACACGACACGCCGCGTTTGCCGAGTCGGCCGGTGAGTGTTCCATGGACGGTCGTTTGTGAGGCAGATCGAAAAGTCGGCGGATCACTTACCAATCAGAAGCTTTGGACCTTCGAGTGGTCGGCGACGATCAATGGTGTGAATAGCCAGTGACGACGACTCAAAGTAAGGGACTGGTTTGGCCGACCTCAGTGGAGACCGCTGTGCCTACAATTGCCGCGCGAACCAATCGACAGGAGCAAGCAGTGCACGACAAACGGGGCGTTGACGCGGCCATCCATGACGTATCCATCGCGCACAAAGCAGAAGAAGGACTCCTGAACTGGTTCCAGTCCGAATGGCTTATGGACCCGCGCCCGCTGGCGGCCGATGTATGGGTGTTCTCGCCGGACTTCCAACGCATACTCGTCGTTCAGCACCGCTGGCGAGGCCTCGTACCTCCCGGCGGACGGGTGGAACCCGGCGAGACGCCGCGCGAGGGGGCGATTCGCGAGCTTGCGGAAGAGACCGGCATTGAACTCCTTATTGCCGACCGCCCGGCTTTCGCGGCTGCCCGCTCATACCGCTCAGACTGGACAGCGACACTGAACCTGTCTTACTGGACGACCGCCGACCCCACAACGGAACTCGTACCGGAGGATGGCCAACCCGCGCGCTGGGTCGACGTCCGCTCTGACTGGCGAACGTTCCACAAACCGGATGCGACTGCGATCGCCCGGTTTGCAGAACAACAGAGGACCTATTAACGGCTACGGCTTTTTGCCGCATTGAATGGAGGCATTTGCATTGATTCGCCGTCCACTCGACGGCCAATCCAGAGACAGCGGATATTTGGTGACAGGCGGCCCAGCTCCCGTTTGTTTTACTTGGGGGCATGGAAACATCAGATGGCAGCGACCGCGTCCTGCAAGCCGACGGGCTGGTCAACGCCCGCGATCTCGGTGGACTCAGGCGCGCGGATGGAACCTTCACACCGCGCGGGGTATTTTTCCGAAGCGAAAACGTCGACTGGCTTACCCCGGCGGGATGGCAACACCTCTACGACGCCGGGATCCGCACCATCGTTGACCTCCGCCAACAACGCGAGCGTGACACGGACGCCCAGAAGCGCCCCGACTGGCTCACCACGATCCACGTCGATCTCGACGGCCTTGAGAACACCGAGTTCTGGGCGGACTACTGGGACAACGGGCTGGTGGGCACCGCACTCTATTTCCTACCCCACCTCAAAGCGATGCCCGAACGAGCAGGCACCGCCCTGTCCTCGATCGTGAACGCCCCGCCCGGTGGTGTCCTTTTCCATTGCATGGGAGGCAGAGACCGGACCGGGATCATAGCCATGCTTCTGCTCTCGGCCATAGACGTCCACCATGAGGCCATCGTCGATGACTACCTTGAAACCGTGAGGCTGGGCGACCTGCGAGCAGCCAGCAGCAACCGGAACAATGTCGAACCCCTGCTCAATGAACTCTGCGAACGCCATGGCACCACCACGGAAGGTGCCTTCAGGACTGCGTTGGCAGGCTTCGACCTGGACGAATTCATCGAGGCGGCAGGGCTTAGCCATCAGGACCATGCCGCACTTGCCACCTGGCGCGGCAACACAGAAAACCTTCGCGCAGAAAGCGCCATTTGAAGCTGCGGTTTTCCCGCCAACCGAAGTTGACAGTCAAACCGCAAATATCCCGATGTACGCTTTCCACGTGACCTCAGAGAGAAGTTTGTGGCGACGGATCCTCCATGCGCTGAGGAACTTATTTGCAGACGGAGGCCCGTTGGCGCCCGGATGGGGCTTCGGTCGACGGCAGAACTGACAAGCCGGCCTAGTGGTTCAGCGTCTGGTAAGCATCTGTTGCAGTGACAGCTTCACTGTTTTCCATTCGCTGTCGATGATGGAGAACACAACGACGTCGCGCACCGTGCCGTCGCGCCACAGGTCGTGGTTGCGCAGGATTCCGTCTTGCTTGGCACCCAATCGGGCAACAGCCGCGCGCGAGGCGTGGTTGTGCCAGTGGGTTCTGAATTCCACCGCGATGCAGTCAAGGGTTTCGAAGGCGTGGGTGAGCTGGAGAAGCTTCGCTTCGGTGTTGACGGCGGTGCGCTGTGCGCTCTTGGCCAACCAGGTCGAACCGATCTCCAGCCGCCGGTTATCGGCCCTGATATTGCAGAATGTGGTCATCCCGCAAATGTCACCGGTGTCATTGCGGCGGATGGTCCAAGGCGCCATGGTCCCCGTTTCCTGGAGCGCACGTCTTTTGTGAATCTCCGCCATCATCTGATCCGGTGCCGGAATGCGTGTGAACCAGGTGTTCCACATCTGACCGTCTTCCACGGCTTGACACAAACCATCCAGGTGTTCCTCGGCCAAAGGCTCGAGTGTCACATAGCTTCCGGTCAGGGCCACGGGCTCAGCGAAGGTCATTTCGCAATCCTATGGCCAAACGTCTAAAGCCGTTGAGTAGTCCCGTTAGCCGATCGTCAAACGATCATCAGTAGTGACATTTAGCGCCGCGAAAATGCGGCCACTTATCGCTGCGATTCACACAGAAAGTCGTCTCACTGCTCATTTGTGTCTCATAGCGTGTTCTGGGTATTTCCGAGACGCCTGGATTTGGGCCGGCCAGCGGAATTGCCGCGGTAAATCGGCTCAGCGGTTGTTGATGGTCAGGCCCCAGTTGGCTTGCACGGAGCAGGTGCTGGCATACGGCTGGGCCGCGTATGTCACTTTCGTAAATCCCGGGTTGAGCATCCAAACATTGATGTCCTGGTCCACTGACCAGGCGATATTCTCTTTCAATGTGAACATCACTGTCTGCCCCCGGCCTACGACGATCGGCGCCGCCTTCGTTTGGCTGCTGTAAAGAGCCCAAACGCTAAGGTCAACTTTAATCGATCCCAAGGAATAAATTCGCAGAGGCGTGATGTAGATGTCCTGTGATGTTTGGTTGGCCTCCGTGTCCATACTCGTCTGCACTACCCCGAATTCCGCGGGAGCGAGTACAGACGAGTATAGACACGACATGTGCCGCTGGCGGGTCTGCGGGGATCGGGCGGGAGGATCTGTTCCGATTCTTCACGGTGCCCCCGGGGGACGTGGCGTTCGCCCACGAAGGGCTCTCGACGTACAACCCACGTGACCGACCAGCACACCACCTGCGGCACCAAGGTCGTCGTCGCGACTAGGCGCGATGCGCACTACGTGCTGGACGCCAACGGCTTCCCCGCCATCGACGAGTTGCTCGCCTGGCTGTCTGCGCATACGGCCGCATCGACTTCCTGGGCCTTTACCCCTTTATCCGGCCGCCGGTTTCGGGACTGCGGCAGCTGCGCGACCGGCACAGAGACCGCGAGGGCGGATAGCCCGCGGGCTCCTTGCTCAGGGTGCCTACGCTTTCATGCCGTTCCCTGCTGGCCGGTGAAGCTCACGTTGTCTGTCGCGGCGGCGTGTTCGGCGGGCGTGGTGAGGTGCTTGGCGGTGTCCAGGGTTTCCCGAATGTGCTGGGCGAGGGTGTGCTCGTCGGGGTCGTTGATCCAGCGTTCGTAGGCGACTTTGAACGCGGCGATCCCGATTTCCGCGGCGAGTGCTGCGGTGGTGGTGTCCAGACCGCGTTCGCGCAGCGCCTGGGTGAGGGTCGCGGCGAGGGCGGCGAGTTTGGCTAGTTCGCGTTCCTGGAGTTCGGGGTTGGCGGCGATGACGGCCTGGCGTTGCCGCACCAGGTCCTCGCGCTCTTCGTAGACGGGAGCGGCTTCGATCAGGGCATGGGTGACCACCTCCAGCGGTGGCAGCGGGACGGGGGCGCTGGCCGTGGCGTCCGCGAGGATGGCGGGGAGGGGGTTGTCGCTGGGGAAGAGGACCGCCCGTTTGTCGGCGAAGTGCCGGTAGAACGTCCGTTCGGTGAGTCCGGCGCGGCCCGCGATCTCCGCGACGGTGGTGGCCTCGAAGCCCTTGTGGTTGTAGAGCTCCAGCGCCGCCTTCTCCAGGCGGCCCCGTCCGTCAGGTTTCCATCGGCTCATGCTACGATCCTACACCGCGATGACAGAAACTGACATCCAAGTGATGACAGAACCTGACATGGGTGCTACAGTGATGTCACGAACTGACATCAGGACTCCCCCCGGTGGAGAGCCCACAACAGGAAGGGCACACCATGCACGTATTCGTCACCGGAGCCTCCGGACACATTGGCTCCGCCGTCGTCCCCGAACTCCTCGCAGCGGGACACCAGGTCGTGGGCCTAGCCCGCTCGGACAAGGCCGCTGCCGCGCTGATAGCTGCCGGTGCCGGGGTGCACCGAGGCGACCTCGACGATCTCAACGGCCTCGCCGCGGCCGCCGCAGCAGCCGACGGTGTCATCCACCTGGCCTTCAAGCACGACGCCATGTTCTCCGGCGACTTCGACGGCGCGGTCGCAGCGGATCTGCGCGCAATCGAGGCGCTCGGGGACGCACTCGCCGGCACCGGCAAGCCGCTGGTGACCACGTCGGGAACAGCGCTGTTCGCCTTCGCGGGACTGCAGGACGCCCTCACCGAGGACTACGCGCTCGACGCAGGTCCGCGGATCGACGCCGAGAACGCGGTGGTCGCACTCACCGAACGCGGCATCCGCTCCTCCGTTGTCCGGCTCACACCGACCGTGCACAGCACGCTCGACCGCAATGGCTTCATCCCGACCTTCATCTCCATCGCCCGGTCCAAGGGCGTTGCCGCCTATGTCGGCGACGGGGCCAACCGCTGGCCCGCCGTGCACACGCTGGATGCGGCACGCCTGTACCGGCTGGCCCTGGAATCCGCGCCAGCGGGGTCACGGCTGCACGCCGTCGGCGACGAGGGGATCACCTTCCGCCAGATCACCGAGGGCATCGGCCGCGGGCTGAACCTGCCCGTGGTCAGCATCCCGCCGACGGAGGCCGAGGCCCACTTCGGCTTCCTGAGCGCCCATGCCCAGGCCGACAACCCGTCCTCGAGCACGCGGACCCAGGACCTCCTCGGCTGGGAGCCCGTCCAGCCCGGCCTCATCGAGGACCTCGGCCAGGGCCACTACTTCGACGCCCCGCCGACCACCACGAACTGAGCCCGCCACCATCTCCATCACGCCCCATTTCAGGCCCGGGGTGGCTGGTCCCCAGCCACCCCGGCCTGCTCAAAGACCTGGAGAGCGGCGACCACCTCGCCGCACCGACGGCCTGACCACCCTCCCATGCCCCCACGCAGACCCCACCCAGGAAGGAAGAACCATGCCCCGCTCCCGTCCCGCGATCGACAGCGAACTAGCCGCAGCACTCCAGACCATTCCGATCGGCCCGAACGGCGTCTTCGACCTGACCGACATCCCCGCCACCCGCCAGGCCGTCCGCACGCTCGCCGAATCCATCGCCAGCACCATCCCCGACGAGCCCACCGTCACCGCCGACGAGATCCAGGTGCCGCGCGCCGAAGGCCCCGACGTCCCGGTCGTCCTGCTGCGTCCGCAGAACGCGCCCGGACCGGCGCCTGTCCTCGTGTGGTTCCACGGCGGCGGGCAGGTGCTCGGCTTCGCCGCGCAGGACACCCCCTGGCTCAAGCCGCTGTCCGCGGCACTCGGCTGCGCCATTGTCAGCGTCGACTATCGGCTGGCCCCGGAAACCCCCGCGCCCGGCGCCGCCGAGGACGGATACACCGCCTACCGGTGGATCAGCGACAACGCCACCGATCTCGGCCTCGACCCCACCCGGATCGGCCTGGCCGGCCAGAGCGGTGGTGGAGGCATCGCCGCCGCCACCGCCCTGCTGATCCGCGACCGCGGCGCAGCCACCCCCCTGTTCCAGCTACTGATGTACCCGATGCTCGACGACCGCAACACCACCGACTCCAGCCGCGAGATCACCGACATTGGCATCTGGGACCGCTCGACCAACCTCCTTGCCTGGCAGGCGATCCTCGGAGACCGCGCCGGCACCGAAGACGTCATGCCCTACAGCGCCGCCGCCCGGGCGACCGACCTCGCCGGCCTGCCCCCGACCTTCATCGGCGTCGGTGAACTCGACGTCTTCCGCGACGAAAACCTCGACTACGCCGCGGGCCTGCGCGCCCACGGCGTCCCCGTCGAGCTGCACCTCTACCCCGGCGCCTACCACGCCTTCGACATGTTCGCCCCGCAGTCCCACCTCGCGGCGAGCTTCCACCACACCCTGAACGACTACCTCGCCCGGCTCCTCACGGAGGCCCCGGCAACGCCGACTGCTCAATAACCGGCGACGACGCCCGGACATTCCGTGCAGCCGACTTCGAAAACCGGAGACCGACACATAGGCTCGTCGTGGGGGTGGCAGGGACGGCTTTTCCGAGAAGCGGAACCGACCAGCGGCCCGTGAAGGAAACGGGAATGGCAACAGGTACTGTCAAGTGGTTCAACGCCGAAAAAGGCTTCGGCTTCATCGCCCCGGACAACGGAGGCCCTGACGTGTTCGCACACTATTCGGCAATCGCTTCACGCGGCTACCGCTCGCTGGAGGAGAACCAGAAGGTTCAGTTCGACATCACCCAAGGACCCAAAGGACCCCAGGCGGAGAACATCCAGGCAATCTAACGGTCCAACAAGAGAGACTGGTCAGCCCATCCGCCGGCCAGTCTCTCGCCATGACCGGAACCCTCGGTACTGGCACCCGTTCGCCCCCGGAAAGCAAATAGACCTCCGACACTCCGGTTCAGCCAAGAGCTGTAGCGCCCAAGGCACCCGGCGCGACCCGTCCAAGTCATCGCGAATCTCAGTTGTCCAGACAGTGTCTGGACAACTCGATCAAGGGTGTCAGCGCCGCGGATTAGGTTGGATTCATGACCCAGATCGAGCCGGACCTGCCTAGCCTTAAAAAGTGGATACGACTAACTTCCAGTTGGCAAGCATGTTGGTACCCGCTGCGGCGGGGCTTCTCGGAGCCATCGATGGGGGTTGGTGCACCCTGATCGCAGCATCGAAACCGACGAAGAGCGCATCCAATCAAGCATTGGCCGTCCAGCAAGCCGAATGGAACCTCAGGCCAGGACCAGTGATCGACCAGACCCCACTTGCACATTCTGAACATATTCAGAATAATGGGTTTATGTCTATCGTCACGCACAGCCGCTCAGCCACATCCTCGGACTTGTCGCGGAACCCGGCGCAGGTCTTCCGCGCCGCTGAAGAAGGCCCCGTCACGATTACACGCCGCGATGGTGAACCCCTGACACTGGTCCGGTCGAGCACGATCGAGCAGGAGCACGACGCGCTGCGCCTTGCGGCGAACCTGGTGGCTGCGTCGCTGGCGCCTGGCGAAGAGAGCTTTGCCGAAAGATTGCTTGCGCCGTTCCCGTGGTTGGGTTTCCTGCCGCACGAACACCGTGAACGCTTTGCGACCGAGATCGTGGAAGTGGCCCGCGCCTGCGCCGCCGTCTCCAGCTTTGAGCGGCTGTTCGTCGTGCTGGCCGAATGGAGGGCGACGGCCGAAGCGATCGCGGCCGGGTACACACCTGACGACCAGCTTGATTGGCTGGATGATTCCGAAACGGTTGCTGACCCGCGGGCCGGAGAGTGAGCCCGAAGAAGGAGACCGTCCACCGTCCGCTGCGTCGTACCGAACACGAAATTGTTTTCGGGACGACAAATGCGAGCAAGGGATGGACTGATGTTCTCGCCGTGCAACGCAACACGGTCGTGGAGGCATGGGAGCGCCTGACCAAAGATCCCTTGAGCAACGACCTGACCTGTCATGGCATGAAAGGCGATCTGGAGTTCGTCACCCACAAAGGGGCAACCCACCGCAGGCGACAGTATGAGCTCTCCAATGGTGCGAGGATCTGGTTCTACGTCCACGACGGAACCGTGGTCCTCATCGATGTCCACACCCACCACCCGAACGCCACAAAATAATCCAAGCCGTTGGGGCACGGCTTGTACCCGCAGTGACCGGCCGGCCGGCAACCGTGCGTGTAGCCAACGGCTGCCGATCCGGTGAGTGCCTCTGAGTTTTGTGAGTCTCACCGCCCCTCGCCTCCGGCCCTGCGGCCACTCGAGCTCCTCACAAGGAAGAAATCCTGCTGATCCGGGGAACCCCTTTTCAGCGGGAAAGGACTATCACGACACCCGATTGCACAATTGATCCGCGGCCTGCCTATGGCGGGTCCGCACAGGAGCGGCCATCGGGCCATCCAACTCGTGAGCCAGGCCTGGTCTGCCCAACGTAAGCTTCCGCCGGCGATACTCACGACGGTGCGGCCAAATCAGGACTGGTCCCATGCCTCTACCGTGAGCTTCGTGTCCCCGGGGCACATCGCAATGCCCTCGTCGTTGATGGTCCCGCCCCGAGGCAATGGCGTCTGGTTCCAGTCCCCTGATCCGCCCTTGCGGGTAAGACGTCGGTCCAGTGCCGCGCGCTCCGAAAGTGAAAAAATGGCAATGACCTCTGCCGCAGCCACTTCGTACACGTATGGGTACCCTCCACTGTCCTGAACAAGCGCCGCACGGTTCCCGGTCACCAACTCGTTGATCCAGTCAAGACCGTGTGCGGACCAGCTCGCGAGGCTCTGCCGTTTTCCTTGGCCGTCGTAGTAATAGACCGATACATCGAAACCGAGCATCCGTTGCCCCTTCCGGTTATGAGCTTTGAAACCAACATAAAGGAGCCTCTGGAAGGCATCCCAAAAACGTCGACGCGACGGAACACGTCACGGGAACGACCCTTATTGCACCAAAGACCGCGTGTCCGGGTGAGGCATGGCCTCACCGGACAACAAACCTCCCGCATGCCGGTCTCAGATTGACGCTTTCGCCCCAGCCGTTCCAGCGAACCTCCCGACGTCAATCCGAGAATCGAAGGGGAAACACCCATCTCCAGGCGACAAGGGCGATCCGGGACCGGGAAAACCGCCCACAGGCTCAGACTTTCCGCGGCGGGGGGCGCCCCGACTGGGCGATTTGCGAGCCGCCAGCAGCAATAGGAACAATGTCGAACCGCTGCTTAATGAACTCTGCGCCCGCTACGGAACGACAACGGAGGGAGCTTTCCGCGCAGCTCTGGCCGGCCTTGATCTGGACGGCTTCATCAGGGCGGCAGCGCTTGGCAGCAAGGACCGTGCCGCGCTTGCTAGCTGGCGCGGAAACGTCGACAAGCGCAGCGCAACGGCCATTTGAAGAAGCGACCTAACCGCCAACGAGGACACCAGTCACAGGGTGGAGATGTCGACACTGGTGTGGGGATGGCTTCTCATACCTGAGTCGGACGGAGCCCGGATCACAACGGCTAGCCGACCCGTACGGGTCCAGGGTTCCGTTTCCGAGCCTTGGGAGACTGCTCTCGTAGTTCGACCTGTTTGGTGTTCCAGGTGTGGAGCTGCGGGACCGCGCCCTGATGGTGCTTGTTGTTGTGTTTTCGTGCGTAGCTTAGGGCTGACTCCAGTCCGTCGAATAGACGGGCCTTGTTGTGATTTCCGCACGTGACGAGGTAGGCGACCCCGTCAAGGCCGAAGGACTGAAAGACGTAGGCCGGACGGGTCATCACGCTCCCCTTTGCGTCGTTGTGCGTTGTACGAGCTCAACACCATACACGAGGTCGTTCAGGAGGACGTGCGGCCGGACCGCCGGACTCCGGCCCGCTGCCTGGCCCCACGTGCGGATGGGTCAGGAAGCCATGAGGATGCCGTAAGCTCCGCAGGCACCATTCCCGTCCCGTGACCGGCATGCGGACACTCTCCCGGACGAAGCTAGGACGGTCAGTAGGATGCAATGAAACCCCGGCTCCGACCCAAGGAGGAAATGCCGTCGATGCTCCCGCCAGAGAAGGACCCCGGCCGTTTCAACCCCGCGCTTCGGAACCGGGAGATAGTGCTCGACCCGGCCCGCATTGGAGCGCTCATTAAGGAGCACTTCCCGGAAGGCGAAGCACAACGCTTCCTGGCAAACACGGTGGATATGTTGCGGGAGCACGTACGCGTTCTGGGCGCGACCTTGGACGCTGGCAACCTCGGGGCAGCCGGAGGAGCCGTCGTTGCCCTGGCGGCACTGGCCTCGAGGGCGGGAGCCCGTCAGGTTGAACGGGACGGCCGTCTGATCCAGGCCTCCTTGAACGCGGGCCGGCTGGAGCGGGCGCGACGGCTGTGGCACCGCCTTCACTACAACCTCGCTGCACTCGACCAAGCCTTGGGACAGCTGTTCCCCTGACCAGGGTGCCAGGGCAGGCTTCCATCTGGCCCCGGGGGCGTGGCGGAAATGTGGTCTACGCTTTCCCATGGGCAAGGTGACCTCGGAAGGCAATCCGTGGCGACGGATTCTGCGGGCCATGAGGAACTTATTTGAAGACGGAGGGCCATTGGCCCCTGGATGGGGCTTCGGCCGACGGAAGAATTAACAGACTGCTGACGATGCAACCGTGAAGCCTAGCCGGCGGGAGCGCCCGCGCCGGCTGTCCCTTACGCCGAACGTCGAGCCGGATTTCACGGGAATCATCTGACCGGAATACGGCCGGTGCCCGGCGGGCTCACCGGCCTGGCAGGCGGCTTCAGCTCCTGGTGAGCATCTGTTCGAGTGACAACTTCACTGTTTTCCACTCGCTGTCGATGATGGAGAACACCACGACGTCGCGCACCGTGCCGTCGCGCCACAGGTCGTGGTTGCGCAGGATTCCGTCCTGCTTGGCACCCAACCTGGCAACAGCCGCCCGCGACGCGTGGTTGTGCCAGTGGGTTCTGAATTCCACCGCGATGCAGTCCAGGGATTCGAAGGCGCGGCTGAGCTGGAGTAGCTTCGCTTCGGTGTTGACGGCGGTGCGCTGTGCACTCTTGGCCAACCAGGTCGAACCGATCTCCAGCCGCCGGTTATCGGCCCTGATATTGCAGAACGTGGTCATCCCGCAAATATCACCGGTATCGTTCCGCCGGATGGTCCAAGGCGCCATCGTCCCCGCCTCCTGGAGCGCACGTCTTTTCTGAATCTCCGCCATCATCTGATCCGGTGCCGGAATGCGCGTGAACCAGGTGTTCCACATCTGACCGTCTTCCACGGCCTGGCACAAACCATCCAGGTGTTCCTCGGCCAAGGGCTCGAGTGTCACGTAGCTTCCGGTCAGGGTCACGGGCTGGGCGAAGGTCATTTCGCCATCCTATGACCGGGCGCTAGGTAGCCGTCGAGTCGTCCCGTCGGCCACCGGTCCAAAGATCTGTGCTCTGCTGCCAAGTCGGGAAGCGCTGAGGGATCGGCTAACGAAGCCTATGGGTGACATTTAGCGCTGCGAAAAACACGCCACTTACCGCTGCGATTCACAGCCTTGGGGGCGGCCAGAGCAATTCACCGCCTTGAAAAAGACGTTGTTGCGGGTGGCGGCCCTGAAGTCCTCCTGCCGGGCAGCTGCCGCGGCCGGTGCGATCAATGAGACGAACCTCGAACTGGCCGGAGCGAAATCAATACGTGCCCGGCTCATCAACAGCTTCGGTGCAGCTGCGGGGAACATGCGCGCGGACGCCCGGAACTATGCCTTCGCGGCAGCCCTCACCGCCGGTGGTGGTCTGCCGGCGTTGATCGTCGGCGTGGAAGGAACGTCCGCCACCCGGAATCCGCTGTGGATTGTCCCTGCTATCGTTCTTGCGCTCATCATTGCCGTGCTGTCACTGATTGCTCGGCGGAAGACCGGACACGCGACGCGCCTGGCGGCCGACTTCCTGGGGGTTGCCCCCATGATCTGCCACCATGGACGGGCACCAAGGCACCCCGCACCGCCCGGTCAGTCCGGCCTCCCGCCGGCTGATTTCCGCCGGGTTCTCCTGCAAAACCGTTTGCGATCCGTTTGTCACAGAACGCCCCGGCGATCACCGCCTTCCCGGGGGGTCACGCCGTCCACCTCGACGGGGACCTTTATGCAGCCGGGGAAGCTTCACCGGACAGGTGGAGCTCCAGCCGGGCCTGTCGACCGCGGGTTACCCGTCCGGGCTGTCAAGCTGCCGGTTCAGGCTCGGCGAAGCGGAGAACTTCATCACCGGATAGCCGTCGATGTCCTGCTTTCCGAAACGGACTTTGTGGCCTTTGTGGTCCTGCCGGTAGAAGCGGCCGACATTGGTGAGCATGACGACTTCGCCGTGGGAGACAGCCTCCGTCAGCTCACTGAACAATGCCTCGTACAGGGAGCTCACCGTGGTGACGGACCAGCCGCCCCGGCTGCCACGCGCGCGATGAACTCGCGCTTGGAGATACGCGGTTGCCCGGTCGTCACGATGCTCATTCCCGTCGCCTTCTTTCAATCAATGGCTTTCCCCGTAGGTCCGTATTTCCCTGTCAGTTCGACAGGCAGCCGTTCCGAGGCTCAGAACCCGGGTCCCTCGTCCAGCCGGGAGCGGGAATCCCGCTCCGGGGTGCCGGCCATCCCGGCTTCGACGTCGCCCACTGTCCGGCGCTGTGGCCTGGCAATGGTCAACACCATGTCGTTCTCGTGCTCTGCCTGTGCACGGTACATCGCCTGCATCCTGGCTTTGCCGACCTCGCGCTGGACACGGGTCAGCGCGCGCATCGCGGATGTCAGGAACTCTTTGGCCGCGGACGGCTGCTTCTGCCGCTGGTACTGCCGCGCCTGATCCCATTTCGCCCGGTCCTCTGCGGTGACAAAGCCGAACCCGAGGGCCGTCTCACCCGGGCGGGGCAGGCCGTTGCCTTGTCTGTTGCTCATCGTCGGAACACTCCATCCTGGTTTCGCACTCGGTGGTTTCTTAGCGCTGGCAGTCGTCATGGCCGGCCGGCCCGGGAGCGTTGTGCCCTCGACCGGGCTTCCGTTGTTCACAGGTCTCCTGTTGCTCCGCCCACCGTTTGTATGCTGCTTCCGGGTCCACCCCGACCTGCCCGGTGAACCGCTGCCAGCCCGCGCCGCACTTTTCCCGCCAGCGCACAGCGAACTCCGGGTAGGCGCTGTCGATGGCCGCCGTCGCTTCCGCATATGCCTGGGAGTAGATCACCCGCTGCTGCCTGGGCTTGATTCCGTCGACGTCCATTGCGGCCTGCATCGTGCGCGACTGGAACAGGCGCTCCTGCAGCGGCTCGGGCAGGCCGTCGCCGTCGAACGTGCGTGCGCTGGCGATGCAGCCTCCCATGTAGGCGGCCAGATCCTGGTTGAAGGCGGTCAGGTCGCCGCGCTCGGCTGCCTGCATCAAGGTCATCGTCATGGCGACCTGCATCCGGTCGCGGTGGGCCTTGTCTCCCATCTGCTCACGCAGGGTGAACGCCCCGGCCACCCGGGGCGGCAGGGCCTCACCCTCGTCATCGGTCAGCGGGTTGCCCTGCTTGTCCAGCAGCGTCTCGTAGCGGGTCGGATCCACCGGCTTTCCCGTGTAGTCTTCGAAGTAGCCGCGCCAGACGTTTTGAACCTGGCTCGTCCCGGCGACGCGTTCCTCCCGTGGCGGCGCCATGCGGTGCTGGCCGTGGGCCAGGCCGTCGAACATCAGCCGGATGCGGGGATCCTGCCGCAGCCGTTCGCCGAGCACGATCCGTGAGGCCTCGGCGACCTCTTCGCGTGCCAGGCCGTCTTCCCCGGCCTGCCGGTAGAGCCTGCTGATCATGGCCGTGTAGCTGGACATGATCCTGTCGGCCTTCGCACCGGGTTCACGCAGGGCGTGGAAGGCATTCTCGGTCAGGGCCATCTCGGTCAGGCCGGCGGACCGGGCGGTGTACATTTCCCGGTGGCCGCGCTCACGGTATCTCAGCTCGTCGTAGCGTTTCTGCCATCTGCCGGCGACATACGTCCGGGCGTCGACGTGCTGTTTCCCGTCCTTTCCGTCCGCCCGGCGCTTCCCATTGCGCCGGTCGATCCGGTCGTTCACTGCGGCGGCTTTCTGCTGTGCCCGGTTCACCGTCGACTCGGCCTTGGCGTCGATCCGGGCCTGGATTGCTTTCGACACCGGCTCGAGCTTTTCGTCGACGACCTCCCTGAACGTGGACGACAGCAGGTACATCGCCGCCATGGTCGACATGACGCGGACAACGGACGCGGGGTTGACTCCGTTCTGCAGCGGTTCCATGCCCACCGTCACCATCTGCTGGACATAGATCCGCTGTGCCATGTCCAGCATCCCGAAGCGCTCATCATCATTGAAACCGGGGGCGTGGATTTTCGAACGCCTCAACGAGTCCATGTAGTCCTCGCCGGCGGCACGGATGTTCCCGCGCAGAAGCATCAGTTGTTCGCGCCCGGACAACTCACCGGCCTGGTTCATCCGCCCGCGCTTCGCCTCCCGTTCGCGGTCTTGTTCCTCCTGGCGGCGCCGGGAGCGCGTGGCGAAGAATTCCCGCGCCCGGTCCCAGCTTTCACGCCATCCGGATCCGCCGGGGGAGGAGGCTGGAACGTCCTCCCACCATTCAGCGTCCACGGGTGGTTCGTTCCCCGCCGGTCCGGTGTAGGACGGATACACCGGCCCGCGGACAGGGTCGGTGACGGGCAGGGCCTTCGGTCCCCGGCCGGTTGCTGTGGAAGTCATCGCTTACGCTCCCATTCCGTAGTCGTTGCCGGCACCGGTGACATCGGTGGCGGGAACAGCCGGCGGCGTATGGACCCTGGGCGGCGTACGGTGCGGTGTCCTGGTGCCCGCCGCCACGGCGTGCCGGGACCGCTTCCGCTCGCCGCGGGCCTGGGCGGACTCCAGGTCCGCAGGCATGACGTCGCGCTTGATCAGCGCATCGGCGATCACTCCTGCCGCATGACGTTCGTCCTGGTGCCGGGCTTCCGCCTCCCGGCGGGACCGCCGGGTCGGCAGGGCGCAGAACTGCTCGTTTTTCCCGCCGTCGAAGAGGTTCTCGTGTTTCCCGGCCGCCGTGATCAGGTCCTCGAGCGTGCCGCCGTAGGCCATCCGGTCCATCAGCGAGCCCTGCAGCGCCGGATCATCCTCCAGGTTCCGGATCCGTCCGGACGCCGGGTCTTCCAGCGCTGCGGCGACGCGTTCGACGTATTCGGGGTTGACGGTGACGTTGAAGCCGTCCTTGGCGGAGTAGAAGTCGATGAACTGTGCCTTCCATTGGTCCCTGGTGGCCTGCACCGGCTGACCGTTGTCGAACACGGGCCGCCATGCGCCCGGGCCCGGATGCTCCATCAGGCGTCCACGCCACAGTTCACGGCCCGGGCCCTGGAGCATCTCGTACTTGTGCCGCGCCTCGGCCGCGTCGTGCTTGGCCTGCAGGATGCTTTGCGTCACGGGATAGGTGACCTCCAGGACCGCCTTCAGGTCCACGTTCCGCAGTGCCCGGACGGCCCGCTGGCTGTACATGCCGCCCAGGCCGGTGCCGTGGGCCTTGATTGCCGTGGCGAACATCGACGCTTCCTGGTCCTTCCGGCTGATGCCCGACACGCCGTCGCGGCCACCGAGGTACCGTGCATAGTCCATGAGCTTGGCGGGGCTTCCCTTGGCCCCGGTCGTTACGCAGACGTCGCGGACGGAGTTGAGGTGGGCCTGCAGGTCCGCGAACGAGAGCGCCGTGCCGAACTCGCCGCGCTGGGCCGCACGGTAGAAGTCGCTGAGCTGCCCGGCCACGTCGTCCTGCCGGGCGCGGGTGGTCGCCGGGTCTTCCCCGGCACCTTCCCGGGCGATCAGGTTCGTCTCTCCGCTCAGGCTGTCCAGCTCCTGCCTCAGCTGTGCGCTCCTGGACAGCGCCACCCGGGTATCGAGCGAAACCTGCAGCGCGAACGGATGGGTGCCGTCCTCGCTGCGCACTCCGGTGTCGAGCAGGTTGGCCGGCACGGAGAGCTTCGCCATGGCTTCGGCCTTCGCTGCTTCGCTGTGGAGCTTCACGACAGCGACGGCGTCGCCGTCGAAGTCGCCATCGAAGCACTGGTCCATCACCGGGTTGATGGCAACGCCCGTGAGCCGTTCGTCGATGGCTACGCGGAGGTAGCGGACACCGGCGTCGCGCAGCACGGGATCGCGCCAGACCAGAGCGTGGTCGCCTTCGATGAACCCGAGCTGTGCGGCCATGACGGGGGAGAGGGCTATCTGATCGATGTCCAGCCGGGGATCGGCGGTCCACACGGCTGTTGCGGAGTCGGCGAGACGGCTGGACATGAGCCCGGATTTGAAGGCATTGTGCTTGCCGCTGAACACCCGGGTTTGAAGGTCTGTCGTGATCGCCTGGAAGCTGCGTTGGGCGTTCCGTGGGGCGTCGGTGATGATCTTCAGCTGCTCTTCGCGCTTGGCCTGCGTCAGCGAAGCGTCGGCAAGCTTCTCCCGGGCTGCCCGGTAGCGGCACGCCTGTTCGTGGATGTCCAGGTAGCGGTTCGTGTAGTCGTGCGTGACCACCGATCCGTCGTCGAATTCCTGGCCGGAACGCAGGTGGGAGCTGAGCACCGGCATCTTCCAGCTGGTACCGGTGAGCTGCTGCGTCTGTTCTCCGGTCGGGTAGCTCAGCGGGAACGGGATCTCCAAATCGCCGCCTTTGTCTCCGATGAGCGAGCCGAAGGACCGGCGCATGGCCAGCGTGTGCAGCCCGCCGCCCTTGACATGCACCAGTCCGGGCATCCGGAAGAGCCGCCGGCCCGGCCGGGCATCGACCGGCTCAGGCGCCGACCCGGTGTGATCGTTGCCGCGTCCGATCACATGGAGAGTGCCGTCCGCTTCCATGTCGAGGCCCACGCTGAGCATGTACTCGCGCAGGTTCGCCTCGGCGCCGGCGTTGTGGCCGTAGAACTCCTTCATGATCGCCGGGCAGTCCCGGGCGCCGAGCGCCCAGGCCAGCTGCGAGGATGCCTTGCGTCCCTTGCCGGAAAGCACCGCGTCGTCGTCATAGACTTTGGTCTTCTCGTCGACGGCCATGTGCGTGACGATGAAGCGCATTTCGCCCAGTGCGCCGTGGCCCGGGGGCGGGGTCGAGCCGTCGGCGTCCGGGAACGGGCGGTCGATGGCGCCGACCGGGCCGCCCATGAGCTCCCGGGCCGATCCGGCATTGCGACGCGAGATCAGGGAGAACGGGCTCATCACCACATCCAGCCGGCTGTTTTTCCTGAACCACGCGACCTCCTGCCCGATGCCGTGTTTGACGGCTTCACCTGGATCCATGTCCCGGTCGACGATGAGGGAGATGACTCCTTTGTTGCCGTGCAGGTCGGAGAGCTTGTCGCCGACGACCAGGCCACGGAGCCCGCCCCCGGCGCCGCGGATTTGGTTGGCCTGCGCGAATTCCCGGCTGACGACGATCGGATCGTCGGCTGTCCAGCCGCCGAAGGTCATCATGGCCGTGCCTGTGGGCCGGGTGATGGCCGAGGACTGCATCAGCGTGGCGGCAGTCATCTGCTGCCGGTCGAACGGGTCATACTGTAGCGTGGCCAGCTCGGGCCGGTTCATCAGCGGCGTCCGGGCGCCGCTGCGGGTTCCCGGGTCCCCGGGAATGATCCGGCCATCAGCCGTGACCCGGGCGTCTTCGGTCAGGTACCGCACGATGCCCTGGTTGGTGGCGCCGCCCGTCATGACCGGATCGAAGAAGCCGCCGGCTCCCGGCACGCCGTTGCGGTCGCTGCCGGTGAGCACGGCCATGTTGCGGCCGCCGGTCAGCGTCCAGGCATCGAAATGGTTGTCGTCGGCCGGATCAACGTCGGCCCTGCCGGCCTGGTATTCCGCGTACACGGTCGAACCCTGTTTGATCTCGTTCGGATAGCGCACGCGCCGTGCCTCGGTCGCCAGGATCGAGGCGGTCCACCCGTCCAGCCGGCCCTCTGCGTCCAGGGACCGTTCGATGAAATCGGCCGGATGCCTGGTGCCGTACAGCTGCGCGTACACACGGTTCAGTGACGCGCCTTCGCCGACTTCGCTGCGGCCCTGGATCAGGTCGTTGGCGAGCTGGAATTCGATCCGTTCGACCATCGCCTGCTCGTAGCCGCGCAGCATGGTGCGTTCCTCCACGGTCTTCGTCTGGCCGGGAAGCTGTGCGGCGATCCGGGCTTCGTAGCCGGGAACGATCAGCCCGTTGTCGCCGCTGGCGAACCGGGTGATGATCTCCCCGTGCGCGCCGATGTCGAAGATCTGGCCGATCTCGCCGCTCATCTGCGCAGTCGAGCCGTCGCGGCGCATCTTCTCCGCGGTCCACCTGATGACGCCGCGCTCGTCAATGAGAACTTCCAGGGGTTCGGTCGCGTTCCGGGCAAGGCACGCCCGGACCGTCGCGCCCATCCGCCGGATGAACGGGGAACCATGGTCTTCCAGCGGAAGCGCGAGGGTCGCATCGAACCGGACAAGCCGGTCCTTGAAGCGGTCGGCCTGGAAGCCGGTGCCGCGGATCTCACCGGCTTCGATGCCCATCCTGCGCAGCGCCTGGGCGAGCTCGTCGAGGTTCGACCACTGGCCCTTGGAACTGGTCATGTACCTGGCGACGCGGAGCGGATCGAAACGCTGGTCAACGATGACGCCGTCAACCAGCCGGGTCTGCAGGTCATAGCTGCCGATCAATTCGTCGAGCACCTCCTCGGCGTGTGCCTGCACCTTTTCGGCGGGCGTTCCGCCGTAGACGAGGTTGCCGAAGTCCGGGATGCCCCCTTCGGCCGCCTGGAGTTCGCCGATCATGCCGAGGCGATGTTCGTACATCTGCTCGGTGGCTCCGGGACGAAGCAGTTCCTGACGCGCCCCGGTCATGACATCCCAGTAGGAACGCTGGATCGCCGCGATGTCGGGATCGCTGGAGAACTCCGGAGCCTGGAATTCGACCAGATTCAGGCCTTCGGCCCGCTGCTGCTCGAAGTGCCCGATCAGGCCGCCGGCGTCCAGTGACACCGACAGGTTCGCCCGGGCAGTCTCCACGGCCGTCCGAAGGTACTGCTCTGCCGGTTCGGCGCTGACGAAAAACTCCGGCAGGGTGCGGTTCCTGCCCTCGCGGCGGAGCACCACCTTCGAGCCTTCGCGCCGGGGCTGGCCGGGAACGGCGTAGTCCTTGATGACGAAGACGGAGTCCTTGTCGACGTGGTAGCTGTCCTCGAATTCCGCCGGTTCCAGGGGACCGCCACGGCCTTTGCGCACCATCTCGGTGTGGGTCATGCCGGACTGTCCGGCGAGCAACTCCGGGTGATCCCGGCGTGCCACCGCGCGGCCCTGGGCGAAACGCAGCAGGTCCACGGCTTCGGCGGGGCCGGGGGAGTAGGACGCGACACCTCCTTCGACCTTGTGGTTGGTCGAGTAGCGAACGGTGACGCCATTGTCGTAGACGCGGGCCCCGGCGTAGTCCTCGCCGAAGCGGGAGTCGGTGAGCCTGATTTCCATGCCCGTGCCGGAAATCCGGGCCTTGATCTGCCCCGGATTGCTGTCGCGGCGTACCTCGTAGCCCAGTCCCTGGGCCTGCAGCTCCCGCAGCATCGCCACGGAGCGGTCCACTGCGGCGGTGGACATGAAACGGTTGCGGTCGATCCGGCCTGACTGATCCCGGCCTCCGTCGATCACCCACGCACGGACCTGCCGGTAGTCCTTGACGCTCATGAAGTCCCGCAAAGCGGTCAGTCCCGACGCGTCGTCATCGGTCATGGCCGGACCGGCTTCGACGAACTTCCCCGTACCGTCGTAAGTGAACAGCGCCGCGTTTCCGTGCTCCGGTGCCGCGGCGCGGCTGGTCTCGCCGTCCATGTCCTGCTCGATGGTCGCGTCCGGCAGATAGCTCAGCCTGGTGCCCGCGCCCTTGACCGTTGCCCGCCGGGACCACTCCGGGTCGTAGGGGCTGATCGGAAGTGCCGCCGGCCGGCTGTTGTCCGGCCCCAGCCCGGCTACCCGCATGAACTGAGCCTGCATCTGCACGAAGAGCCGGTCCTGGCCGGAATGCGTTGCGAAAACCGGTTCCGCTGCAGGAACGGACTCCTGGATCGCAGCATCCAGCGCATCGAGGAAGTCCCGGACCCCCAGCCGGGGATCCGCGACTGTCATGCCGTTCTGCTGCCGGAGCTGCTCATCCAACCGCTCCCGGATCCGCTTCGCCTGCGAGACCGGGACCACCTGCCCGGTCTTTTCCCGGAGGAGTCCGATGGCCTGGTGGACGGTGTATTCGTAGAAGTACCGCCGCAGCCCGTGTCCCTTTTTCATGTCTATCGCCTCCGCCGGAGTGATCGGAACATATCTATCGATAGATCATAACTCATGACTATTAATAATGACTCAAGAAATGAGTCATAAGTGAGTGAAACCCGCGCCCCGACCTTGCGGACCGCGGCACGGGGTTCACAGCGGTTGCGCACTTTATGCGGCTGTCATCTCAATCGCCATGGCCCGGTCGAAGGCGCCGCCGGCCAGTTGCTCCCAGCCCGGCAGGGATGCCAGGAACGTGTAGAAGTCCGCCGAGATCTCCAGGGTCGCGATTGCGTGCAGCTCGTCAGAATCAAGCTCGTCCTCGGCGTACACGCGGGAGCCGGCTGCCGCGGCCGCGGCATTGAGCTTGCCGGCGGCTTCGGTGAACTGGGCCGAGCGAAGGGCCGTGATGTAGACCCGTGAACCATCGGCACTGCGCAGTTCGCCGTCAGCGCCCACGGAGAAGTGATCCCGGTCCTGGTGAAGTTCGGTCAGCGACGCCTTGTAGGCCTCGCTGATCTGCCTGTCCAGGCTCTTCACGCGCGCCGCTCCATCAGGGAACGTGACCAGCATGTCCTTGCTGATCGTGCCTTCTGCGTAGATCTTCCTGGCCCAGGCATCCCTCCGGGCCTTCAGCCCGGTAACTTCGGCGGCGAGCTCGACGTTGTCGACGACGTTCT
The DNA here is from genome assembly GCF_004354015.1 of Arthrobacter terricola. Classification (GTDB taxonomy): domain Bacteria; phylum Actinomycetota; class Actinomycetes; order Actinomycetales; family Micrococcaceae; genus Arthrobacter; species Arthrobacter terricola. The sequence continues at coordinate 26,622 of NZ_SMRU01000035.1, read as the reverse complement.
CGTCGTCGAAGATGTACCCGGCCGCCAGGTCGTCGGCATCCACCTCCGGAATCGCGTGCGGATCCCGGCCTTCGTCGACATTGACGCGCATCCGGACGATCTGCATGACCTCTTCGCTGTAGACGTCCTGGTCAAGGCGTGCGATGTCGACATCGGTGTAGCCGTAGCTTTCGGCGAAGACCTTTTTCGCGTCCGCGGCGAAGACCGCCTGCTTGATCCGCTTGCCGAGCATCCTGGCGAAGTCCGGCTGGTTCTTCTGGACGTCGAATTCCATGGCGGTACTCAGCGTCGGAATCGTCTGCAGGGAGTACTCATGCCCCGGGTGCACAAGGTTTTTCCCGGTGCTGTGGCCCAGCAGCATATGGGACATGGGCAGGATGGTCTCGTTCCTGTTCCAGACGGGCGCGTCGCCGGCGCGGAAGACAATCGAGTTGCGCTCGTTGATGAAGGCCATGTCGTTGTACGAGATCAACGGCTCCTTGGTGGTGCTCATCGTGTAGGACACCTCGCCGTCGGTCTGCCCGCCGACCATCTTCTCCATGTTCTTGGTCACCGTCTTGGAGTCGACATAGGAGACATGCCGTGTGCCGCTCATTTTCTCCAGTGTCTCGATCATCGTATCGTCGGTGGACTTCAGGAAGACGATGTTCGCTGTATTGCCTTGGACCACTTTGTCGACCGACTGGCCGTATACATCCCTGAGTTGTTGGAGGGTCTGCAGGATGAGCGTGAACTGCTGCTCCTGGCCCAGCCCGATCGACAGCATGGTCTCCAAGCCGGCGATGCCGTGGCCGTCGCTCTGCAGGTTTCCGAGCTCGTCGAGCATGTACCTGGTCCGGTACAGGGGCTTCTGGTTGGCCTTCGTCATGTACGACTGATCGAAGCTGACATCGACCAGTTGCTTGACGCAGATCAGCAGCAGCTTCGCGTACGAGGTGAGGTGCGGCGGCGTCACCAGGAACACGGCCTTCGGCGACTCGCTGTACCGGGTCATCGTCTGCGTGATCGCCCGTGCCTGGACCGTGACTTTCTCGGGGCTGCCGGATGCCGTCAGATCAAGACGGTCCCGGGGATACGTCGTCTCTCCGGCCTGGTACCTCGTCATGGCGCCGTCGGCGTTGCAGCTTTCCCGTACCGGCCGCACCTCGCGCAGCACGCCGTTCTTGACCATCTTCCTGCCGGTCACGGACTCTGTCACATAGTGGCGGCCGCTGAGCGAGAGCGCATAGCTCTTGGTGAACCGGAAGTAGAAGGTGCGCACGAGCATCTTGCTTTGCGGGTTCACGAGTTCCAGCTTGAGCCAGGCGTCGTCCGCCGGGAAGATCCCCTTGAAGTTGTACCTGGCCCAGCCTTCCCGGCCGATGATCTCCTCGTGGTCGAAATCCTCTCCCAGAGGGCGGGTGAACTTCCCGTCTGCGTAGGCGGACCAGACGGCCAGCTTGCCGACCAGGTGGTCCCGCTTCACATAGCCCATGGCAAAGCGGACGCCCAGACGGCGGGGGAAGCTCAGGCCCGCCAGGTCGGTGTTCTGCGAGGGCTTGCCTGAGGTAAGGGTGGAGATCGTCGGATCGGTGAAGAACGACATGGCCGTGATGGCGATGCCGTAGACCGAGGCCAGCATCTTCTCCGCGCCGGCCATGGCACGCAGGGCGTTGTCCGCGTTGCCGATCATCGTGCGCATGTTGTTGCGCGGCAGCGCCTCCGTGGCGTTGAAGTAGAGCGTGAGCATGTCCTGCTCCGCCTTGCCCTCCCACAGGAACGCCTGGCGCGCGGCCTCCTCCTGCGCCGCTTCGAGCCCTGCGTCGTCGCCTTCGAAGTCGCCGTTCTTCACCCGCCTTTCGAGCTCGGCTTCGGGGTTCTTGAGCTTCTTGCTGGTCAGCTGCACGAACAGCTGGTAGCAGTTGTACAAGCTGACCTTGCCCCACAGGTCATCGAGCTTTTGCTCCAGTACCGCGGGATCCATGCCGGTCGCCGCAGCGGTTTCCCGCAGTTCGCGCTCCTCCTCGAGGTAGAAGTCGATCAAGCCGTACGCGGCACGCTTGAAGGCGTTGTTCGCGGCGTTCGGCCACACCGGGTCCTCGCCGCCGTCGACCGGAAAAAAGTCGTTGGCGATGGCCTCGACAAACTGGGCGCACTTGTTGAAGTCGCCCTCGCGGGCCTTGTCCGCGGCAAGCATGAGCGGGTTGTAGATGTCGGTCTTCCCGGAGTTGATCAGGTTGAACTGAACCGGCTGGAAGCCCCGCATCACGAGCGGGACGTAGTTTTTCACCAGCAGTTCGCCCTTGGGGTCATTGACGACCATGTTGGACGGGTTCTTCTCGCGGCTCCACATGTCGAGGGTGGGCTCGATATAGGTCTGTCCCTTCCCGGCCCGGGTGATCGCGAGGACCATGGTGTTCACAGGGGCGGTGTCCACGATGTATGCCCCGGCCGGCCTCTGCCGCTCGTAGGGCGGGAGTTCCCAGTCGGCGTTGATCAGTCCGGCCACGTCCTTGTGCTTCCCGAGCTTGTCCCGGTTCCTGCCGTCCCCGTTGTAGGGAATGTCCGTCGCGCGGTACTTCTTCTGTTTCGTTTTGTCCTTCAGCCCTGAGCTTTCGAACAAGGCGGCACCGAATTCTTCGTCGATGATCGGCAGCGTGTCGAGGAGCGGTTCGCCGTTGTCGTCGTACACCGCCTCGCCGGCGTAGTAGAGGATGTTCCCGTCCCGGTCAATGATGTCCGTCTCGGCCCGCCTGGTGATCCCGACCTGCTTCAATCCCTTCTTCTCCAGCATCACGTGGCTGATCATTGAGCTGACCTGCACACCGGAGTGTGCGCCGGCGTCCGGGAACCAGTCGAACTTGCGCTGGATCTCCTCGGGCAGTGCGATGTGCTGGTCGCCTTCATGCTGGTTGATGTCAGTGGTGTCCGCCATCAGGTTCACTGTCGCGACACGTTTCGCGCTCCACGAGCCGATGACAAGGGCAATCAGCAGCCCCGAACCGCCTGCGACGCACAGCTTGAGCAGCGACACCTCGGCCAGCTGGGCTCCGAGCGTCGTCCCGCCGGGAACCGTCGTGCCGCCCAGGGAGTGGCCGCCGGGCTGCTTTGCCTTGTACCAGTCCGGCACGGGAACATCCGTGAGCGCCGGAGCACACTTCCCGGCCGGCTGGCCGCGCTTATCCAGCGGCTGGTAGCACTTCACGGAGCCACCGTCCGCACCCGACGTCGCCGACTCCACGTAGTACCGGCTGTTGCTCCCGCCGCCCGTTCCCAGGTCCGCGGTGATCGACCCCAGTCCGGTGACGGCCATGGCGATCACCGAGTAGAGGGCCCACGCCGCGGCGGCCACCAAAACACCGGCGACGATCGCGGCGACCCGCCCGGTGGTATTCGTCTGCTTCCTCTGCAGCCGGCCCCGGTCCAGCTGCTGTCCGTCGTGAACCTCGCGGTTCCCAAGCGTCTGGGCTGGATCCTGCGCCGAGATCTTGTCCCAGCTGCTCGCGGTCGGCTTTGCGGCTTTGGCCTTTGCCCGTGCCATGATGACCCTCGTTTCGTCGCGTGGCCCGTTGGTTCAGAAACGACCACGGCGCCCAGGTGATGCCCTGCCCCGTGCGAGGTCGTCGCGGTCGACTGCTGCCTGCGTCCTGATGCTCAGCGCACCAGGAGTGCGCCGGCGATGAATCCGGCTGCCGCCATCAAAAGCGACAGTGCCACCACCAGGGCGGTCAGGACTTTGTTGGACCGGGCCTGCATCGTATTCGCCCGTTCCAGGTCGTTGACGTAAGTCGCACGGTCCGCCTGCAGTTCATTGACGCGGTCGTCGTACTGCTTCTTGAACGCACTGCCCATGTGGTCCATCTGGGCAAGAAGGTCGGCGACACGGGCCGTCTGCGATGCGGTCCGGGCTTTCTCCAGGTTCAAGCTGTGCTGCCATTCCTCGTCGCGGGCCTGCATCTGCTCGATGGCCGCCTTGCGTGAGCGCTCGAACTCTTCCTCGGAGCGGCGCAGGCTGACGCCGTGCTCCGCGCGCAGCCGCTCCACGATGCTTGCGTGTTCGTGTTCCAGCGCGCCCACCCGGTCGACGGTGGCCTGTTCGGTGGCGAGGGCCTCGGCCCGGGAGATGTCGTTTTTCCGGTTTTCGTCGATGATCCGCTGGATCCCGCTGGTGAGGTCGAGGAGCAGAGTGCGCTCGGCTGCCAGGTTTTCCTGCTGCCGCTCGACCAGGACTTCGAAGATGCGGGTCTTTCCGACCGCCATTTTCCGTTCGGCGTCCTTGCGTCGCAGGCCGAGGATTTCCTGCCGGGTGTAGGAGTAGTCGTTTTCGATCTTCGCGTCGATCGCCGCGGCCGCATCGACCTGTTCGCGCTGGATCCGGCTCTTGTTCCGTTCGCGGTACTGGATTTGGGCCTGGTCGGCGGCCTGCTGTCCGATCTGTGCGATGGTCTGCTCGAAGGCTTGTGCAATCCCGGCCTGCGCCTGCCGCGCCTTCTCTTCCCGTTTCTCCAGCTCTTCACGGTACGCCTGCTTCGCCCCGTCGGCGAGCCGGCGGTAGGTGCTGTCAACGCGGTCGATGGAGACTTCGCGGATCACCTGCTCAGCGTGCAGCCCCATCAGGTTCACGAATTGCGCCTGCAGTTCGGTTTCGCCGTCGGCGTGCAGCTTGGCCAGCTGTGCGTTGGCCTGGCGGGTGAGCTGGGCGACCTGCTCGCCCAGCCAGACGCCCGTCCCTTCCGGCACGTCGATCCTCACGGTCGGGGCGTCGAGGTTGAAGGTGACCAGGAACTCGTCGAGCGTGACCTGCAGATCCAGGTCCTCGCTGAGGAAGCGGCGGGCCAGGGTCCCGCGCACCTGCGCCTGGCCGGCTACCGGTTCGCTGTCGTCCACCGCAGCGGAGATCCCGTCGCAATCATCAAGGCTTTCGACATCGTCGTCGACGGCAGGGGAGTCATCCTCGTCTTCACCCTCGAAAAAGGCGTAGGGGAAATCAGGCTCCGCTTCGTCGGACCCTGCCTCCGGGGACTCGTCGAACAGCGGGTCGCCGTCGTCACCGGAAGTGCCGTCGATCGCCGCGTCAACCGACGGTGCGGCGTCAAGTCCAGCCTCAGCCGAGGATGTGCCCACACCGCTGTGCCTGGCCCAGGCGACGTCGCCGACTGCGTCCTCAAGCGGCATCGTCCCGGAAGATACAGCCTGTGCATCTCCGAACGTGGCTTCCGCCACCAGGTCGACCTGCAGGCTCTGCTCGTTCTGGTAGACGACGGCCCAGGAGTAGGCCGCGCCGGTCAGCAGGCCGAACTCGTCCATGCGTTCCAGCGTCCGGGGAGTCGGGATGATGCCGAAGACCTCTTCGCCGAGCATGGCCGCGGTCGCCAGGGTCTGGATCGAGTCGTCCTCGATCAGTTCGATGATCGAGCCCTTTGCCTCGTCCCGGCGGTTTTTCCGGCTCAAGCCACCGATGCGTTCGGCAGCGAGCACCAGGATCACCCAGGCGGTGCCGCTGGGGAACACGAAGCGGCCGTTGCCCCGCAGCAGCTCGACTGCCGCCGGGACCGCGGTCTCGCGGACGACCGAGGACAGCAGTTCGTCCGGCTTTTTATGGCGCTCTCCGCGTTTTGGTGCCGCCAGAATGCTCATGCCAGTGATCCCTCCGACCAATTGCTGGACAATTCACCTCGTCTATCAGATTATCATTCAGAATGCTTCAATTGCAGTATTAGATACATTTATTGACTCATGTATGAATATTACTGATGACGTCCGGCGGTCGGTGGTCAACCCATCGCGGACACGACGATGTGCGCGTCCGAGGTCAGCAACTGCTTGTTGCCCGAGGCCAAGGTGCCCGCAACGTCGATCCGCACGTGCCGTTGACCCGGGTGCCTGTTGATGAACGCCGCCAGCTCGGTGCTGACCTCATCGGTCAGTTTGGCTACGGCAGCCCGCGCGCCGCCGGCGTCCGAGTCCGGGTCGCCCTTGTCCTCGATCAGGTACTGGAGCACCCGTTCATCCACGGCGACCCGGACGTTGTGCTTGATCAGAACGTCCTGCACCAGCTGGCGCAGCTTGCTCTTCACGATTTTCGCCTGCGTCGGAAGCGACAGCGGCTGGAACGGCACGATCGCATCCATGCGCCCGAGGAGCTCGGGAGGGAAGCGGTTGCTTCCCTGCGTCGTCGAAATCGAGCGGCGGATGAGCTTCTCGTACTCCACCAGCTGCTTGCCGGATCCCGTGTCGTCGGCGGCGTACTGGGCGATGTCCCGGTAGATCTCGTTTCCGGCGTTCGTGGTGAGGACGATGTAGGTGTTCAGGAAGCTCACCTGGCGGTTGTTCTCGTCGCTGAGCCGGCCGTCGTCGAGCACCTGCAGCAGCATACGGGTCACCAGCGGGGAGGCCTTCTCGATCTCGTCGAAGAGCAGGACGGCGTGTGACAGGTCCCAGACGCGCCTGGTCAGCTCGGAGCGGAAGAGAGCGAGGGAGGAATCCTCGGCAAACTCGGTGCAGTCGAAGCGGATCAGGCGGCCCTGGTGGGCGCCGAACAGCAGCTTCGCCAGCTGCTTGGCAAGTTCGGTCTTGCCGACACCGCTCGGACCGGCGAAGAGCATGCTCGCCATCGGCCTCGTCCGGTCATTCAGGTCGGCGACGCACAGCTGCAGCCGCCTGGCAACGACCCGGGTGGCCAGATCCTGGCTGAAGACCTTCCTATCCAGCTCCTGCTTGATCTTTCTGCCGTCGACCCTGATGGCAACGTTGACGTTCAGGCTTTCCATCAGCACATCCGAAAGCATCCTCCGGTCGATCGGACGCTTCGTGAACCGGTGCCAGCCGACCATGGAGTCCAGGACCAGGATCGATTTGCGCGGCTGGGAGGACGCCGGCATGTACCGCTGGGTGTATTCGTGGATCAACCGGAAAAGATGGTCGTCGGCGAACTGGCCGGCAACGCCGTAGCGCACCGCCATGGCCTGCAGGATCTTCACGGTCGTCTCCTCGTCCGGGGGAGCGAGGTTGATGCGCTGCAGGCGCTCCACCAGGGGCAGGTTCGGTGCGATGTGGGTGTGGTATTCGTCGTAGGTCGTTGCCGCGATGACCCTGATCCCCCGGGCGCCCGAGGCGGCCAGCACCGGCTTGATCGCCTCCACGGTGGCGTCCGAGAGCTGGATGATCTGGTGGAATTCGTCGATGAAGAGCACCAGCTCCCGGCCCTCGTCGCTGACAAAACGCTCGGCTTCGTCGAAGAATCCTTTGAGCATCGCCGCCATGCGGTCCGGGTCGCCGGCCGCGGAGATCATCCGTGCCGGATCCACCTCCAGGTACAGGCGGTCCGTGTCCATCTGGCAGACACTCTGGACGAGCATGGTCTTCCCGGCACCCGGCGCGCCCAGCAGCAGGGCATTGCACAATTCGGCCCGGCTCATGGAAGCCAGCAGCTGCTCTTGTTCCCGTTCCCGGCCGATGATTCCGCGCCCGGGAATCCTGACGGGGCTGGACAGGCGTGACAGCAGCCCGTAGTGCTCATTCAGACGCTCGTCGGCGAACATGCCGTGCCTCCTTGGTCTTCTTTGGACTGATCAGTCGGATCAAGGTCAGGTGATGATCCATCCATGGGTTCCGGCAAAGGCCCGGAGGGGCGACCCCGGGAGCCTGACGGTCGGGTCCGGGAGTGCAGGTGTCCGCAGCCTGAAAGACCCCCGGATCTGAATCCGGGGGTCTTTCATAACCCCGTGGGGTGTCACGCCGCCCGTGGCGCCGGGCCCGGCCTCAGCCAACCGCCAGCTGCTCTTCCCCCGCCTCGTAGACCGGCACATCGGCGGTCAACCCGGCCGCCTGGACCTGAGCCTCGGCCGCAGGAGCCTCTGCCTGGGTCGCCGTGGTGGCTGCATGGGCCTCCTTCGCCGCCTTCATCGACGTGAACTGGTTGTCCAGCGTTTTCGCGTCGACCCGGTGATCGGACTGGCTGAGCGACTTGGTGTTGATCACCAGGCCGTTGCCGCGCGTGGACGGCATCACGTTTGCCTTGATGGCGTAGACGCGGCCGATTTCCCGGCCGTCCTTGTTGGTGATCGGCTCGGAGTTCGGGCCGGCGGCCTTGACGATCTCCTCGAACTGGCCCGCGGAGTACGCCGCTCCGTTGTTGTAGCGGACCTTGCCGTCCTTGTCCTTGATCTCGGACGAGACCAGATGCAGATTGGTCTGCTCCGGCCCGCGGGGGTCGCGGTTGTCGATCTGTGCGTCGATGAAGCGGGTCTTGCCGTCCTTGGTCACGCCGTTGTCGTACACCTTCGCCAGAAGGTTGACACCGGTGAATGCGCCCTTGCCCTGAAGCTTTGCCATGATCTCTTCTCCCTGATTTCGTTCGACCCGAGCATGAATCTGTCTTGATCCGACCTCCGCCGAATGGCCGTGGCGACCGGTCCGCGAATAATAACAAGGTTAGTGCAGATACATGACTCATACAAGAGTCAATCATAAATCGAATGATGATCCACTCAGTCGAAGGGGGCGGGCTGGTCTGTGTCCAGGTCGGGTTCCGGTCCGGAAACGAGCGCTTCGGCGGTGTCAATCGCGGCTTGATCGACCTGCACCTGGATCCGCACCGCGAGTCCGGCATCCAATGCGGTCGCGGCTTGACGCCGCGTGGCCCCCTGCCGGGCCCGAAGCCGGGCAAAGCGGCTGGGAAGGGTGGCTGTGCCGTCAGGGCGCGTTGAGTCCGCCAGCTGTGCAGCCAGCTTCGTCATGGCGGCAACGTCGTCCACAGGGAGATCGGCGATGGCACTGGCCTGGCCGGAGCCGTCCAGGTAGGACATGGCACCCTCCAGCAGGCGGTGGCGTTGGCCGGCATGTGAGATGAACGCCTGCGTGGGCCCGGCGCCGATGGAAATGTCGGCAGGGAAGTCATAGCCCAGATGATGCAGGTCGAGCGCCTTCACTTCCCGGAAGGCGTAGCCCAAGCCTGGTTCGATGGCCGTGCTGACGGGATCGCCGTCGCCGGCCCCGGACCCCGCGGGCGCCGGACGCAGCACCAGCGATGAGCCGGTGAGCTCCGCCTTCAGGTCGTCGAGCCGTTGATCGTAGATGCGCCGCATGGTTTCGATGCGGTGGTCGAGGACGGTCCGTCCCGCCGTGCCTTCCGTCAGGAGCCGCCCGCCCGGCTGGCCGTAGATTTCCCGGCCCAGGCGCTCGGCTTCCCCGGCGACCTTCATGCGCTGCAGCGAGGCATCGGCACGCAGGCTTATCAACGAGAGCAGCCGCCGGCCGTAGCCGGAAAGCTCCCGATGCTGTTCGTACCAGGCGCCGGCGTCTCCGACGAACGGGAGGAAGTGCTGGTACTTCGCCATCAGCCGGCGGTGATGTTCTTCCTCGAAACGGTAGAAGTCGTAGAGCGGACGGGAATCCAAGGGAATGCCGGCGCGGTCGGCCTTCTCCCATTGCCGCGCCAGAGTGCGGTAGGCGGCTGCGCGCTCCTTGTGATGTTCAAGGCGGGAGGCGTAGCTGCGCAGCCGGAAGCCGAAGGAGACAGGGTCGTCGTCACTGCGGTCTCCTGCTCCGGCGCCCTGGCGGCCGCGGGCCAGTCCGGCCATCTCCTTGTAGTCCATGCCCATGATGTCGAGCATGGGGGTACGGATTCTCAGTTCATCTTCCGGCAAGGCGCGCACCAGCTGGTAGACGGCATTGACCGCTCCTTCGATGATCCGGCCCCGGCCGGCGTCGACAAGCTTCTGCCACGCGGTGGTTCCCAGGCCCTCTTTGGCCCGGCGTTCGTTGGCGTAATCGACGATCTTCTCCATCGCCGCAGGCATTGGCGAACCTGCCCGCTCCAGCTGTTCAGTGACCAGCTCCGTGACCAGCTGGTTGGCCTTGCGCATCCGCCGGTCGTTGCTTCCGGCGCGCCAGAGGGACGTGTCCCTGGGCAGGCAGGCCAGCAGGAACTGGGGGAGCGCCTCGTCGCGCATCCGTTCGTGGGCCCAACGCTTGATGAACGTCGTGACGTTCCTTCTCTCGTAGCCGACGGCGCTGGAGAGGTGGGCCATCGCCTGCTTCTCGTCCAGCCAGGCGTCGACGCCGCGGCGCAGCCGGGACTTATGCCGGTCCAGCAGCTTGCCCCGCTGCCTGCCGTCGCGTGCCGCCGTGCCGGCCCCGGCATCGACCATGGCGAGGTGGCAGTGCAGGTGCCCGGTGTCGACTTGAAGGACTCCGACGTAGCGCAGGTCGTCGAATCCGCTGTTGCCGGAGCTCATCCGCTCAAGACCGTGCATGATCGCCATGCGCAGCTTCATCTGGTCGATGTGGCCCCGGTAATCCCCGGGTTTCCCGCAGTGGAAATCCCGGGCGACGATGCCGTGCTTCTTCAGATACTCCTCGCTGAACGACAGCACCGTCTTGAGCACGGTTTTGCCGTTTTCAAACCCGTTCTGGATGTCCCGGCTGGCCGCCTTCAGCTGCTCGTCCGAGAGTGAGACCGAGCCGTAGCCGAACGCCACACCGCCGTTCCCCTGGGCTTGCCGCATTCCCTCCTTGGCAGCCGTCCGCGTCGGTGCGTGCTCGACAGCAGTTTCACGTGCCATGTACCGGAGGATGAAGTCATCGGTGCGCAGGCGCTGCACCGGAGCCAGCGGCTCCACCGCATGCTCGCGGGCCATGTAGCGCTCGACATAGCTTCCGGGCGTGGCGCCGCGGCTGCCCCTGCCGTCCGGGAGCGGAACGCTGAATTCATTGACGACGACGATCGAAGTGCGCAGATTCACCGCGCACGTCCTTTCGCCGGCTCAGTACTGACGGGGCGCCGCGTGGTCATGGTGACGCTCCAGCTCGGAGGCGCGCCGGGATACCGTCCGCTTCAGTTCCTCGAGAAGGGCTGGTCCCTGAACCGGCGTGCTTTCCGCCGGTGAAGGGCCGGTGTTTTCTTCCTGCGCGAACTGGTCGGTCTCCCGTGGTTCCTGCGCAGCCTCCTTGCCGACCTTCGTGTGCAACGCGCTGGCGATGCGCTCCCGGTAGACGTTCTCGAAGGTTCCGCTCCGGGCTTCGCGGGAGAGACGGTCCTGCTCGGCCTCGGCGTCCAGCCCGGAGGCGACGGCCAGGAGCTGCACGGACAGCTCTTCCTTGGCATCGCGCGCCGTCCCAGGTCCGGCCTCCACCGCGGAGGCGGTCGCGGCAGGCCGCTCGAAATCCGCGTCGTCGAACAGCGACACGATGGCATCGGTGCGGACAGGCCGGTTCTCCTCAAGCGGCTGCTGCTCCTGTTGCCGGATCCTGTCCGTTGAATGGTCAGCGAAGTACGGAATCAGGTCGTAGCCCGAGGACTCAAGGTCGATGGAGAGATTGCCAAGGTTGTGCACCCGGACGAACACGACGGGAATGTCAGGGACATCCGCAGACGTCCCCGAGATGTTCCCGGACGGTCCGGCCGGCGCCAACACGAGCGCGTCGACCGTTGCCGGCAGGCTCCATTCGATCCCGGCCACCTGTTCAGGCACGGTGAACCCGGGGGAGAAGTAGCCCTTCCTCGTCAGTTCGGCCAGCTGGACGTCGTCGAACTCGTAGTAGCCGTCCACGATGTCGCCGCCGCCCGGCGGGAACAGCACTTCGTCGACACCGTGGGGGAGCTGCCCGTGCGGCCGCACCGAGCGCAGCTCGCCGTGCAGGTGGAGATACGGCCGGTAGTTCTTCCCGGGTCCGTGATGCGCCAGTTGCAGCGTTTCGACGAGCACCGCTACCTCTGCAGGGGCGCCCTCGATCAGTTCTGTCTCCACCCCGCGTTCCCGCAGCACGCGATGGGCCCAGACATCGTTCATGGCCAGTCCTGCGATTCTCATCATGGACCCCCCGCTTACTTCCTGGCGGTCTTCGTCCGGGGTGTTCCACCGGCACGCACCGGCTTTCCATCGCCGGAGGCATCCGGCGTCCCTGGGCGGTGGACCGTTCTGAAGGCGTCGATCCGGCGGCTGCCCGCACGCCACAGCCAGCGCAGGATCGCGGTTTCAGCGACGAACAAGACCCCGACGACGAAGACGAAGGGCACAACCCACACGGCAAGGACCCCGTCAAAGGTCAGTTCACCGTCGTCGGCACCGCTCTGCTGGTGCAGGAACATGCCGATCATCGGGATGACGCCGAACGCCGTGCTGAACACGAGCACGTAGGCCGCAAGGAGCGTGGCCAGCCGGATCACTGCGGCCCGGACGAACGCCCGCGCGCTGTTCATGAGCCTGCCCCACACGGAGGCGGCCACGGCCCGCACAGGGTTCTTGTCCCTGGAAGCGGTACCGTCCGCTTTCAGCCGCGGCTTCATCGTGCGTGCTGTCATTGCCGCCATCTGTCTGGCCTCCTGCCGGTCCGGCTCCTGAGCGTGCCATTGGTTCCGCCCGGGCATATCAATAACTGTATCAAGAGATGATTCAAGACATGAGTAACAAGACCTGTTGACTCAAGGGGATGTCCGGGTGTCTCCGGACGCGGGGTACCCCGTCAGCTCGGACACCGTGCCGTCCGCCGCGACCGTGACGTAAAGCAGCATCCGGCGGGTGACGGAGGCCGTGGTGCCCTTCGTCTGCCCTGCACCGCTGGTCGATGAGGTGGGGGTCCCGCTGATGACCAGGTCCGCCATCACGGCGTACCGGTAGCTGGTGCCTGCTATTTCGACGACGTCGACATCGACGTTGCCACCGACGTTCGATGACAATCCCGCGGCGTCGATGTAGTAGTACTTCCTGCCGGTCTTGTCCTGGTTGAAGCCCGCCGGCGGCATGAAGGTGGTGAGGAACCGGCTGCCTTCCGCCAGGTCGTACCGGGCTTTGACCGCCTCGCGGGATTCCCCGTAGCTTTCCCCGGAGTTCCAGGTGAAGGCCGTGGACAGCAACTGCGTGATGATGGCGGTGTCCGTCGACACCCGGTCCGGGCTAATGCCCAGTCCGTCCTGCACGCTCCTGGCGGTCCCAGCAGCTGCCTGGAGGCTTTGTTTCGCGGAGTCGTTTGTCAGCTGCGTGATCTGTGCCTGCTGTGTGGCGAGGGTCCTGGCGTGGGCTGCGTAGTTCGTTCCGGCGAGCGTGACAGCGACGAGGGTCAGGGCCCCGAAGGCGGCCAGCCATCGGTTCGTGGACCGGGTTCCGGAATCCCGTGGCTGTTTGGTCGGTGGCATCATTTGGTCCCCGTTCCGTTTACATTGGACAGCCCGGGCACCTGGTCCGCGAGCGCCGCTGCCGTCATCGGCAGGTGGCGTGCTCCTTCGGCCGTCACCACGAGTGACAGGCGGCTGAACTTCCGCGTTGCGTCCGTGTATGCCGCAGTGGCCCAGGCCAGGACCGTGCCGTTGCGCTCCTTGTTGGCCCAGACCACCTGCGCCGTGGTGGGCGATGACAGGTCGGGCATCACGGCATCGACGGACCACATGTAGCCCGTCGGGTCCGATGCCTTCAGCCCGTCGTACCGGACGTACCACGGAAACCGGGGATCGATCCGTCCGGCATCGAGGACCGGGGCCGTGGTCCACTGGTAGGCCAGTGGCTCCGCGACGGTCAACGACGCCGGATCCCAGTACTGCGCGAGATCCCTGCGGTGCCCGGCGGCGTCCAGGTCCGCCGTGGCGGGTGTTCCGTTTCCGGTGTCCGGTGCGGTGGTGGCAGCGAGGTAGAGCGTCGCGAACCGGTTCTGCCCGTCCGCAACCTTCTGCGCCTGGCCGGCGGCACGCTCTGTGAGTGCTGCGACGGCCTGTCCGTCGACAGCCTTCGAGGTACCTGCCGGCTCCGGGGCGGCGGCCTGCTGCAGCTCCCCGATTGCGGCGAGGTTTGCGTCGTATTCCTTCTCGTATGACGTTCCGGCGAGATTGCTGAAGACGGCTGTGCCCAGCAGGACCACTCCGACGACGGCGGCAACAGTCCGCCGGAAAGTCCGGCTGGTGGCCTCAGGTGTGCGGTACGCCTTCTTCACGGCGGCCCGCTCGCTGCGGTCCGCCACCCAACAGTCGAAGGCGGCCTCGAGTTCTTCCCCGGTGTACGCCCGGGCCTTCGGGACCAGCCGCCGTTTGGCGGTGCCGCCGGCAGGGTCACCGTTGGTTGTCACGTCGGTCTTTTCATCGATCATGCGGTTCCTTTCCGGCGTCATCGTGCGGTGGCCTGTCCGTTTGGCAGCAGCGCATCCTGCATGGGGACGAACATCCACCCCTGGGACCTCATCCGTGCGGCACTGTCTATGCGGACCCGGCCCATGAAGGCGCAGTAGCCCGCCTCGCCGAGGATGACCTTGTCGCCTTGGACACCGAGCACGACCAGCGTGTGGCCTGCGTCGCCCGTACCGGGGCCCGATCCCACCGAATACGGCGTCGGTGTCGGGGACATCTGCTTGCCGGTCTGCTCCGCGACGGCATACGCCGTCCTGATGCCGTCGCCGCCCGGGAACGCCTGGAAGGTCGTGTACTTGTTCAACCAGTACGTCGAAAAGCTGACACAGTTCTCGGCGTGGTTGCTGCCGCACGAACCGGGGCCGCCCTGGTCGCCGTACCGGGCATCGAGGAATTTGTCGCCTTCCCGGTTGTACAGGTCGATCAGCTGCCGGGCCTGCTCCTCGGACATGCCGCCGCTCGTCGGGGTGATGGTCGTCGTCGCGGTGCCGTTCGTATCCGTGCAGCTGCCCGGCGTGAACAAGGCGCCCACCGTCCGGGCCGCCCCGGAAACGAAATCGCCGACGGTGCTGTCGACGGTGGTGCCGTTCAGGTGCCAGCCGGACATCGTCGCGTACCACTGTTCGGCCATGGCGCCGCGGCGTGCCACTCCCGCTGCATCATCGGCCGAGCGTTCCCAGCTGTCGTGGAAGTACCGTGCGGCCGCCGCGGGGGTGCCCTGTGAGGTGCTGATCATCGACGTGAAGACCGTGACGTCGCCGGCGCTGTCGCCGTGCGGGTCCGCCATGAACGCCAGCTGCAGGCCCAGGTTCCACCAGTCGGTGTTCCTGGCCCGGGCGTAGTTGCGCAGCAGGGTGTTCCGGGCACCGGTCCACTGGCCCAGCCCGATGCCGTTGTCCGTGTTTTGCGCCGCGGCCTTCTTCGCATCCGTCATCAGGGCCATGCCAGCGGGGAAGCCCTGGACACTGCCCGGGTCGATGCCCGACTCCTGGGTCCAGTTGCCGAGGATTCCCGCGATGTTTTCGTCGGGCATCCCCTGCCTCTTCAGGACCGACCAGACCTCCCGGGCGTTCTTCTCGCTGTCCGGTGTGGCTGGACCAGTGTCGGGACCGGAGCTCACGGTGGAGACGTTGACCGCCCCGCATGTGCCGGCCAACGGATCGTCGTTCGCAGCGATCGACGTGCTGACAACGCCGATCAGGCCGCCGAGCAACGAGAACACCGTCACACCGGACACTGCCGCACCGGTCACGGTCGCGGCCGTGGCGGAAAGCGCCACGGAGCCGCCGGTGATGAACGCGACGCCTTTGGCGATGCCGGCCCCGATCGCTGCAAAGGGTGCCTTGACCGCGTTCACGATCGCAGCGCCGAGGGAGAAGGCCCACTGAAGCATCATGGCCAGGAAGGAGAGAAGGTACCCGAGCAGGGCGAAGAAGAGCGACTTGAGCCATTGCAGGAAAAGGATCAGCAACAGCAGTCCGGATGCCGGGGGAGCAGCAGCTGCCGCACCAGCGGCGGCAATCTTCCTGCCCGGATCACCGGCGGGTTTCCCGCCGCCGAATTCGTTCCCGGCCCCGGCGGCACCATGGGCGTCCGGTGTCCTCTCGAAGCTCGTTCCGCCGGCACCGAGCCGGTGGGCCGTGGTGTCGCAGGTGTGCGGACCGGACTTCTCCCTGACGTCATCCTTGTTCGCGGCAAGCTGCCTGGCTGCCTCCAGGCCTCCCGTCATGGTGGCGCCGGCCGCCGCCCCTGCTGCGCCGCCCTTCATCGCACCTTCGCCCGCTCCTTGGACAGCGGCCGCGGCAACTTTCTTCACGCCTGCGGCATTCACCGGGTCCTGGAGATCAGCCATTCCTCGTCCTTTCCCGGGTCCGGAGCGGTCAGTGGAACGTCGTCAGGAAGTGGTCGGAGTTGGCGCTGCTTCCGCTGCGCACGTTGAGCAGGTTCACCTCGAGGTTGAGCAGGGCCAGCAGATCGTCCGACTCGTATTTCCGCTTGTCCGCGTAGTACCCCTGGTATGCCTGCGACAGGTTGTTCATCAGCGTCGTCAAGGGGCGCATGGTCACGTCCGAACTCCTGTAGTCGTTGGCCAAGCTCCTGCCGTTGGAGAGTTTCCAGGCCATGCTGTTGATCTGGTTCGACGCGTTGGCCGCGGTGTCCGCTCCAGCGGTGGACTGCTGCTGGAGATAGCCAAGCCAACTGCTCTGCCCGCTCGGCATGATCCTGCCGAGATAGCCGCTCAAGACGTCGCCGTCCCGCCAGTTGAAATCGAAACCGCCAGGAACAACCGTCCTGGTGTTCAGCGCCAGCGTCGACTGCCCGGTTGTGGACTCGGCCGCCGTGCTGCCGGTGACGGTGTCGCCCGAGATGGCGTCAGGAACGGCCGGCGGAAGCAGCGAGACACCGTCGACCTTCGTCGTGGCCAGTTCGCCCGTGTACGTGTTGATCTGCGTCAGGTCGCTGCGCATCAGGGCCAGCTGCCGGTCGAGTTCCGCCCTCGCCGCGGTCTCCTGGGGTTTAATCACGACGTCGTAGTAGGCCCGGGCCGGATCAAAGGCCGGCGCGTCCAGCGAGGGCAGTGTCGTCGCCTGCGCGGCGCCCGGATTGGCGAACACCCGCCACTGGTCGAACCTCGTGAAGCTCGCATCCCCGACCACCTGGTCCTGGGTGGCCCCGGCCTGCTGTTGCTGGGCAAAGGTCAGCTCGGCCTTGGCGCGGACGGTCAGGTTCAGGATCTGCTGCTGGAACGGTGCCGGGCTTTCCAGCATGACGGCGACGTAGCCGGTCGAGCCGAAGACGTGGAAAGAGCCCGTGATGTCAGGCGTCTGAACCCTGGACGTCCTCAGCTTCTCATCGGAGCCGAGAAGAAAAGCCTGGTAGTCGGCGGCGTTGTAGGAGATTTTCGCCTGCGGGTCGAAGTGCATGACGATCAGCGCCCGGGTCCTGGAATCGCTGAGGTAGACGCCGTCGACGGTGCCGGAAAGCCGCGTCTTCGAGGTCGTGAATTTCGTGGTCCACAGTGCGGTGCCGGCCAGCTTGTCCTGACCCGCGGTAAACGCCGAAAATCCGGCCGCGCCCACCACGAGTACGCCGCTGAGCATCAGCACGCCGAAAAAGATCCCGAAGCGCTCAATGGCGTGATGGGAGTCGAGCCTGGTGGCCCGCATGAATGTGGTGAGCCTGGTCTTGAAACCCATAATGTGTCCCGTGTCTGTCGTCCGGCTGCTCCCGGATCACGTCGTGTCGCCGGTTGAGTGCCGGGGCCGGTGAAGCTCAGCGCGTCGGAATTCCGTGTCCGGCATCGCCGTTCCAGGGCTGGATGATGACCGTGCCGCCGCCGAGCTCCTGGATGGTGGTCTGGCCGCCCGAGCCCACGGTGCTGACCAGCGTCCAGCCGCCCGTGCCGAGTGCGCCGCCGACCAGGATCAGCATGATGATCTGGGTCCAGCCGTGCTGGCCGCCGTGCTGCTGGCCGCCCAGGAGCTTCTTGATGAGCAGGACGCCGCCCCAGACCAGGCCTACCGCGCCCATGAGCATGAGCAGGCCGCCGCCGATGCCCTGGACGTAGGTCTTCGCGTTCTCGAAAAACGACCTCAGGTCCCAGGCCGCACTCACAGCCCGCAGTCCGGGCGGCGGAACTGCCGCCTGCGCATCAATGAGTGAGCGCATGGCGGACTCGGTGATCGGATTCATCGCTGTTCTCCTCGTGGTCATCCCGCTCGTCCGGACGGTCCCGGGCACATCAATGACTCTTATTCGAATAGTCTATCGATAGATAACTTGAAAAACCATTGATTCGGGACCCTGGCGCGTTATCCATTCCGGGCGAAGCGGGAGGAAAAGTGCCTGCCCGACGGGGCCCGTCCTGTGGATTCCGCAGATAAGATCGGATAGTGTGCGTAATGCGCACCATGGGCGAGAGCCCTCAGTCACCACCGAAAGCGGAAAGCCGCACGATGCCAACTCCACTGCCTTCCGACATCTTTGCCCGCCGGCTGCGGACCGAACGGGAACGCCGGAAGATCAGTCAGGCCGAGCTCGCGCGCCGGATGGCCCAGGTCCTGGACAGCAACGTCGATCCATCGGCAGTGACACGCATCGAGCAGCAGACCCGGGCCGTGCGCCTCGACGAAGCGGTCGCCGTGGCCGCGGTGCTCGATGTGCCGATCGCTGCCTTGCTGGCCGACCCTGACGCCGACCGGAACGAAGCCCTGAAGCAGCAGTATCTGGCTGAGCTTGCGGCGGCCTACCGCCGGTGGGAGGAGACCCGGCAGGAGATCGGCCGGCTGACCGGACTCATCCAGAGCCTCAGCATGGACCAGTCGGGCATCCACGACCCTGCCGGCGGTGAAAAAGGCACCGGGTCATAACCCCAGGCACATGACGCTGTTGCGTGCAGCGGGATTGAACTCGCGGTCGTAGACATTCACCGTCTCGGCCTTCCGCCAGCGGCCTGCACGCATGATTTCCCCGGTGCTCGCTCCGTTGGGGTTAATCGACGACACCGTGGCGGCTTCTACGCGTTTTCCGGTCGCAATCGCGAGACGTTCCAACCCGACACCGTTCGGCTGCCAGTCGTGCGTCAGCTGAGTAAGGCGAGGGTGTGTCAGCGGAAGCTCGTCCAGTAAGCCCTCCCGCACTCGGATCACGAAGAATCCGACATCCAAAAGAGCTTGCGTTTTGGCTGCATCCTGCACGAAGCGGTTGCGATGCCACCAAGCACCGTCGTACTCGATCACAAACCTAAGCTCAGGGATGACGATGTCGCAGCGCATGCCGCCCTTGGTCGACCCCTGGATTCCCGGAGATCCGCCGTGCGTAATGCCAGGAAATCGATCGAGCAGCAATTCGCGCAGTCTCGACTCCGTCGGCCACGTTCTGCATGTCGGACAATTGCTACCGGATCGAGTGCGGTGCTTCACCATGGTCCGCCACTCATGGCCCTGGTCGCAGAGCCACCACAACGTCTTGCTGCTGAAGGCCATAACTTCGCTGGGTGAACACGCGATTGAGTCCATAGAGGCTCGAAGAACCAATCAAAGACCAAGAGATGTCACAGCGTTGCGCTGCAAGGGCAGCCATTCTCTATCGTAGATCTCGACCATGCGATCAGATTTGTGCCGCGTTTGCCGTCGAACGTCACTCGGGTCCGCGCCGTTGCGACGTGCTTGCGTAACGAACCCCGACCTTAAACTGTGGAATCCATAGGCTGAAGGATTCATCCCGGCCTCGGACATGCGCGTGAGCAGCATCGTATGCAGGGCATCTCCGGTGACGCCCTGCGCGTGGATGCGGGCGCTCCTCCGGTTCCGGTAGGTCGCGCGGAGCAGAGGAGTGGCCGAATCCAGGTCGGCGCTGCTGATCAGCGGCGTCGATCCATCTGCTCCGCACACGTGGGTGTCCAGCTGATACCCGTACAGCAGTCTCATGGTCGACCTGCGGTCAGCGCACGCTCCCATCAGCGCGACCCACCGATGGACCGCGCACGGTGCACAGGTCCGGGGCGACCCGCCGAACGGAAGGACGACGACGTCCGGTTGGCTGTTGTCCTGGTCGGCTTTGGACGCCCCGACATGGATATGGACACCGTCGAGCCGGTTCAGTTCCATGCTCTTCAGGGACAGGGCCGCCGCTTCGCCGCGCCTGAGCGCCCCCGCGAAGCCCAGCCAGATCGCCAGCTCATCGCGTGCGGCAGAGACCCCGGCCGGATAGACGTCATGGTCCATGGCCCGGATGATCCGCAGGACGTCGTCCAGCAGCAAGGGCCTCTTCCTCACGGCCCGGGTCGCACGCAGCTTTGCCAGGCCGCGGACGAGGCCGGTCACGCCGCGGTGGCCGGTCGGATCCAGCAGGCCTTCACGCAGATGCTTCTCTGCAATGCCGGCCAGCCGCTGACGGATCGTGGCGACCGAAAACCGCGGCAGGCCGTGCTCATCCGTCTGCACCGACATCCATGCCACGTGCCACCGCACCGTCTCAGGGTGGGCCGGCAGCGCGTCCAGGCCGTGCACGGCGCAGAAGGTTTCAAAGGAGCGCCACGCCTTCACGTACGCGCGCCGCGTGTTCGCGGAAAGAGTGTGGGTCTCCAGACCCCGGGAGACGGCTTCGAGCTCGCGGAGTTCATCATCAATTTCAGGTTCCGGCGGCCATGACGGGGCGCTCAGTGCAGCCAGTTTGGTGTGAGGAGTCATCACACCAGTGTCGACTCATTGATCCGGTATTCCAAGGCTGACTCATCATTCAATACAAACTCGGCCGGCACGGTGGATCCAGCCATCCTCATGCCTGATGCCGTTGTCGAACATGCAGCCGGCGGGCGCTCGTGGGCAGGCGGGTATCCTCCGGCGACTGCTGCCCAGGCACTGTCCGGCGGGGCGAAAAGGACCGGCGGCTGTCGTCCGAAGAAGCGACGACAGCTGCCGGTCCGTGGGGCTACTTGAGCCAGGCGGCCACTTGATCGGGGTGGGCGTCGACCCACTTCTTGGCGGCAGCCTCAGGCTTCATACCGCCCTGGATGTCCGTTGCAACGGAGTTCTGGTCGGCATTGGTCCAGGTGAACGCCTTGGCCAGCTTCGCAGCGGGGGAACCGCTGTCCGCGAACTTCTTGGAGATGATTTTGTTCAACTTGTAGTCGGGGTAGTCACAGGCAACCTTCTCCGGGTCCGAGTCGCAGCCGGGGGTGTAGGGAGGCAAGCTGACCTTCTTCAGGGGTACCTCCGAGAGGAACCACTGCGGTTCGTAGAAGTAGCCGAGCAACGGGGTCTTGTTCTTCTCGGCGGTGCGGAAGGACTGGATCAGGGCAGCTTCCGAACCGGAGAAGACCACCTTGTAGTTCAGGCCAAGGTTTTTGACGAGGGCTTCGTCGTTGGTGACGAAGGCGGGGTCGCCGTCCAGGACCTGGCCTTTGCCGCTGGATTCGGAGGTGGCAAAGAGGGAGGCGTACTTGTCGAGGTTCTTGTAATCCAGGATGTCCGGGTACTTCTGGACCATCCATGGCGGTACGTACCAGCCGATGTGTCCTTCGTTGCCGGTGGGTCCGGCGTCGACCGCCACTTTCTGGTCAGTGATGTACTGCTTCGCAAGGTCGGCGTGGCCCCAGTTCTCCATGATGACGTCGACTTCGCCGGAGCCGAAGCCCTGCCAGGAGATCTGTTCGGAGAGTTCCTTCTGGGTGACCGTGCAGCCGAGCTTGTTTTGTGCGACGTAGCTGTAGACGGCAGCGTCGGCGGTGTAACCGACCCACGCGTTGAGCGCGACGTTGACGGATCCGCACGGGGTGGCGCTGCCATTGCCCGCTACTGCTTGGTTGACTGTTGCGCCACCGCAGCCGGCGAGCATCAGGGCGGCCGCGGCTGTTCCCGCCAGGGCGGGTAGGGTGCGTTTCAAGAGTTGACTGGTTCTACTCATGGTGGAGGCTCCTTGCTGGAGTGGTGCATTGGGGGATGGGGAGGCGTTTAGTGGCGCACGGGTTTTCCCGGCGCCGTCTTCCGGGCGGGGCGGACCGCGGCGGCTTGGGTCATGCGGTCCAGGAGGATTCCGAGGAAGACGATGGCGAGGCCGGCGGCGAGCCCCTTGCCGAAGAGCGAGCTTTGGACGAACCCGGCGACCACGTCGTAGCCCAGGCCGCCGGCGCCGACCAGGGCTCCGACGACCACCATGGCCAGGACGTAGATCAGGCCTTGGTTCGCAGCGAGGGCCAGGGACTTGCGGGCCATGGGCAATTGGACTTTGGTGATGATCTGCCACGGCGTGGACCCTGCGGAAACTGCGGCTTCCATGACGGTGGGGGAAATCGCTGCGATCCCGTCGGCCGTGATCTTGATGGCCACGGGTGCGGCATAGATGATGCCGGCGACGATCGCGGTGAAGCGTGTGGCGCCGAACAGGCCCAGGAAGGGAACGAGGTACACGAACGCAGGCATGGTCTGCCCGGCGTCGAGCAGGGGCCGCATGATCTGGTCCACCCGGTTGGAGCGGCCCATGGCGACGCCGAAGATGACGCCCAGGATCATGACGACGGACGTCGCGACCAGTGTCCCTGCGAGGGTGACCATTGCGTCGCTCCACAGGCCCAGGCAAATGATCACGGCAAGGCAGGCCGCTGCGACAAGGCCCAGCTGCCAACGGCCGAGCGCGCAGGCCACGGCAATAATCACCAGGGCCAGGAGATAGAACGGGGTGTCCGTCAGCAGCGACTGGAAGGGGTTCAGGACCCCGTTCGTCACGCCCTCGCGAAGGGACACAGTCAGGAAGAACAGGTTCGTCTGCAGCCACTGGCTGGCCGCTGTGACGCCGTCGACGATTCCCGGCCCGATGTTGAGGTCCTTGGGGAACACTGCAGCCCAGAGCATGGTGCGGGAGAGCTGGATCGCTGCAAGCACCACCACGAACCCCGCACCGAGCAGGATGTACCGGGTCCGGCGCGAAATCCGCCGGTTGCGGGCCGCTCCCGGTTCGGCACGCCGGCTCGCCGCGGTCGTGACGCGGTCCAGTGCGATGGCGAGCAGGACGATCGACAGGCCGGCGTTCACGGCCGTTCCGACGTCGAGCGATTGCAGGGCGCGGACCACCACCTGTCCCAGCCCGGGGGCTGCGATGAGGGCCGCGATGGTGACCATGGACAGCGCGGCCATGGTGGTTTGGTTGATGCCCATTACGATGGTTCGCCGGGCCAGCGGCAGTTGCAGCGTGATGAGGCGTTGCACGCCCGTTGTTCCAAGGGAGTCGGAGGCTTCGCGGGTGTCTGCCGGAATGCCCCTGATCCCGTGCGCGGTCAGCCGGATGACGGGCGGCGCCGCGTAGATGACGGTGGCGATGACCGCCGAGGCCGGGCCGATCAGGAAGATCAGCGCCAGCGGGGCAAGGTAGACGAACGTGGGCAGGATCTGCATGAAGTCCAGCACCGGGGTGATGACCTTCGAGACGCGGGCGGAGATCCCGGCCAGGATCCCGAGCGGAATGCCGGTCAGCAGCGTGAACAGCACGGCCGTGAGGACCAGGGCGAAGCTGTACGCGGCGTCGACGAAAAGCCCTTGCAGGCCGAAGAAGATGAACACGGCGACGGTCAGCAGTGCCACCCGGATGTTCCCGGCGGCCCAGGCGATCCAGCCCAACAGCGCGACGGTTCCCAGCCAGCCGATCTCGGGGAGGCGAAGGCCGGTGGTGCTCGCGGCGAAGATACCGGTGAACAGGTTCGCGACGACGTCGACGGCGGAACGCAGCGGGGTGAGGAGGTATTGGAAGACGGGGTTGTCAGCGCGGTTGTCCGCGACCCACGCATTGACCTGGTTCAGGGTACGGTGCAGGTCCGTCAGCTCCGACGCCGGCAGGTTCAAGGTCGCCGTGCCGTGCAGGAAGATGAACCCGAGAAGCCATGCGACGGCGGCCCCGCCAAGCAGGATGGTCCGCCGGCCAAGGCGTCGCCGCTGCGGACGGACCGCGGCTGGAGGTGTGTTCCGGACAGGGACGCGTTCGCGGATGAGGGTGGACATCACGCCGCCGCTTCCGTGCCGAGGATGACCGAAAGGATGCTGTCGCGGTCGATCTGTCCGGTGATCCTGCCCGCGTCTTCCACCAGCACAGGACAGGAAGAATTCATCACGGCAGGGATGGCGTCCCGGATGACCGTGCCCGCGGCCAGGACCGGAGCGTCGGCCGGAGTCCCGAACGCCACAGGGCCGGTGATCCACTTCAGGGTCAGGACATCGGCCCGGGGCACTTCGGAGACGAAATCGGCGATGTACTGATCCGCCGGGGAACCGACGAGGTCGTCGCCGGTGCCGCACTGGACCATCTCGCCGTTGCGCATGATCAGGATCCGGTCCCCAAGCTTGAGCGCTTCGGAGAGATCGTGGGTGACGAAGACCATCGTCTTGCCCATCTCCTTGTGCAAGCGGATCACTTCTGCCTGCATATCGCGGCGGATCAGCGGGTCCAGTGCCGAGAACGGCTCATCGAACAAGATCGTGTCCGGATCCCCGGCAAGGGCCCGCCCGAGTCCGACACGCTGCTGCATGCCGCCCGAAAGCTGGTCCGGGAAGTGCTGCTCGTACCCCTTCAAACCGACCAACTCGATGATCTCCCGGGACTTCGCGTAACGCTGGGCTTTGCCCGCCCCGCGGATCTGCAGTCCGTAGGAGACGTTGTCCAGGACCGTGCGGTGCGGCAAGAGACCGAAATGCTGGAAGACCATGGACATCTTGCGTCGGCGCAGTTCCCGCAGTTCCCCGGTCCCTGCCTCCAGTACATCTTTGCCATCGACCAGCACGCGACCGGACGTCGGCTCGATCAAGCGGGTCAGGCAACGGATCAGGGTCGACTTGCCGGACCCGGACAAGCCCATGACCACGAAAACCTCCCCTTTCCCGACGTCGAAATTCATGTCCCGCACGGCCGCGTTGCAGCCGGTCCGCGCCAGCAACTCGGCTGCACTCAGTGCCGAGAGCGAGGCGTCCTTCGGGATCTTTTCCCCGCCTGGCCCAAAGACTTTCCAAAGATTGCGGACGGATATGTCAGGATTGCTCATTGCTGTACTCCTGCTAGGCGGCTCGAACCAATGGCTGCGGCCGGGCTGATGTATTGCCGGATGTGGTTTCCCGGTATGTGGCCACATGTGCGAGCCTTGGCTCGCGGCCATTCCGGGATTGCCCGAAGCCGCCCCATTCGGCCTGCGGAAGGTAAGGGTGGTGGTCGTTGATCCGGACCGTCGGTGCGGACTATCCGGCTGAAATGTGTCCGTCCACCGTGAGTCCGGGCGGCAGGTTGGGCGCGTCCCCGGATTCCTTGACCATGATCCGGCCGTCCACCACGAGGACCTCGTGCACCCTTACCGGCAGCTTGGCGGGCGGGGCATCGGCGGCTCCGGTGCGGAGGTTGAACTTCGACGCGTGAAGGGGGCATTCCACCCAGCAGTCCTCCACCCAGCCATCGGTCAGAGAAGCGTCCTGGTGCGTGCAGGTGTCGTCGAGCGCGAAGAGTTCGCCTTCCTCGGTGTGGAAAACGGCAATGGGCGGGGACGTCTCAAGTCGAATGGCGTCTCCCGGGGCCAACGCGCTGAGCGGGCAAGCACTGTGCATTTCACGAACCTCTTTCACCGGTCAGGCCAGACCCCGTCGAGTTGTCTATCGATCAACATGAATCACGATACGCAACAGAGTGACGGTGCTCACATGCCCTTGTCAAGGGTTGGCCGGGTATTCAGCGAACCCTTGACGCGGACCATATGACGGGGCCACACTGTTGCGGATAACGAAATTCGTTGCGCCTTCCGAGGCGTCTGTGATGGACGGATGAGCAGGCCGGTTGAAGCCCGGGCAACACGGATCGGCGAGGAGGATGCCGGGCGGCACTGGCTATCGTTTACGCATGATTGGCCGGCCAACACTGACATATATTGTGAGCAGGGCTGGCAATGAGGTTTATGCGGGGATTACCAAAGATATAGGCCGAAGGGTCAGTCAGCACGGCGCCCGTTTCTCTATACGACCAATAACAGCCTTCCCGCTTGTCCGTGGCGCAGCACGTGCGATCGAGCACGCGCTGATTATTCGCACTCCCGGCTTTGAGAATAAAATCAACAGCATCTGTCCACAAAGACCGTTCTACCAAGATGCGGTTGACTGGGGGTGAGGGTTGGTTGAAGGCGGGAAGTCTCTAATGGAGTCTGTTCAGACGAATATGCACATACTCAAACCTTCGAGGAAGGGACCACTTCCGGGCGATGTATTTGTGCTCCAGATGCCGGACGAAATGTATTCTTTCGGACGCGTGATAAGCACCTCGGCGATGGTCGGTGGCCGAATCCAGGCCCAACTCATCTACGTCTATAAAGTTCGGTCGGATTCGAAAGCTCTTCCTGAGCGATCCGAACTGCGGAGCGACTGTTTGTTGATCCCACCGATGATGACCAACCGTTTGCCATGGTCACGAGGCTACCTAGAAACCGTCGCCAATTTACCGCTTGAACGCGATGATGTTCTCTCCCAGCACTGCTTCTTCGATTCTTCCTTCCGAAAGTACGTTGATGAGTTCGGTGATGACCTTCCTGGACCCGTTGAACCTGTAGGCGAACACGGTCTCCAGAGTTTCAGGACCATCGACGATTCCGTCAGTGCTGTATTGGGAATCCCTCTCGTCCCCGATGCTTAACATGGAGGGACCCCTCCCAGCACGATGATGTGTGTTAGCTGCGTCTATCCGGAATTCTGTACTTTCCAGTATGAAGCTATCGTGTCTAGTGTCGCGTTTCTGAAGTAGTTAAGCGGTTGGCTTTTGCGAGGATTTGTTCGGGGGTTTTGGTCCAGACGAACGGGTGGCATCGGTCGTTCCAGCCGGTGATGAACTGGCGGATTTTCTGGTTGAGGTCTTTGACGCTTGTGAAGACGCCGCGCCGGATGGCCTGCCGGTCGATGATGCCGAACCAGACTTCGACGAGATTCAGCCAGGATCCCGAGGTAGGAGTGAAGTGGACGGTGAAGCGGGGATGGGCCGCAAGCCATGCCTTGACTTCGGGGGTCTTGTGCGTGGCGTAG
>NZ_SMRU01000034.1 GCF_004354015.1 Arthrobacter terricola | reverse complement strand
CGTGTTGGGCGGCGTCGGAGATGCTGAACAGGCCGCGCGGCAGGCGGTCCAGCAGATGGCTTTGGTGCTTCATGTTCATATCTTACGACAGATAAGATTAACTGTCGTGGAAAATGACCGTCGACGTGCCTCATCGCCTCGCCAGCTGGAGAAGTCGAAGCCGATTACAACTTGCGGTTGGCCGCAATGGAGGCTCACTTCGGTCATGTGTTCCCGGACGCGTCCCTCCATGAAAGCCAGACGGACCGCTGAGGTCCACTGCAGGCTGGAGGAGGAAGCTTGGTTGGAGGCGGTGTTGGACCGGGCATGACGGGCATGACGGGCATGACGGGCATGGCTCTGCGGTCAGCAATTGCAACCGACTCACCTTTAACTCACCTTAATGAGCGGCAACCGATGACAAATCACCGGCCTGTCATTGCCTGCAAAACCCCTAGAATCCGGGCGAAAACCACGAGTTTCGAAGCGCGCACAGGCGTCCGGGCCTAAAGCGGGGGTCGTCGCTTCGAATCCGACAGGGGGCTCTTAGTTGGGGTTTGACCTGCGGTTTTACTGACGCGCCTGACCGCGGGCGGCGTGGAAATCCCGTGACGATCGCCGGTCCGAAATCCGGTACCAGCTTCAATGCGACCTTGACCTGCGGGTTTGCCGGCCGAGGCTGGTGGCTTTCGAACTTTCGGGTGCCGGACTCACCTTTAACTCACCTTTAACTCACCTTAATCAGTTTTTGGGGCTGAGTGTTGACTTGCGCCCGTGGATCCTTACGAAGCAGCCCGACTGGGTGTTCAAGGGCGAGCATAAGCCGGCTCATGAGGCGATATTTGCCACGACATCCGCGCGAACTAGCCGGTGTCCGTTGCGGTGAACTAGCGAAAATCCTGCCGCCAAGTCCCGGGTCGCCGACCTCACCTTTGAACGCGGCTAGCCGCCCGGACACATTCGTAATACGATTATCTGCATGGAACGTAAGATGCACGGACGCGAGGTCTCAGAAGCCGATATCGACCAATGGGTCGAGGAAGCCGAAGCCGGCTACGACGTCGAAGAACTGAAGTCACGGATGGGGCGCCCCGCCCGGGGCGCGGACGCCTCACAGGTCGTTCCGGTCCGGCTGACCGTCGAGGAGTTGGCAGCCGTGATGGCGCGGGCCGAGCGCGAGCACATGAACCGGTCGGAGGCCTTCCGTGCCGCCCTCGCGGCCTGGGCACACGCTGCGTGATCGTCCGCCGCTCCGCACACAAACACGGGATCAGTTCCGAAGACGGCATCGAGGCGGCGTCGTGGCCACTGGTATCAGTTCCCCTTGATGATGAGGACCCGCGCCGGTTCCTCCGCCTCGGCTTCGACACCCGCGGCCGGCTGCTGGAGCTCGTCGTGCTGGTCTGGGACGATGGAAGCGAAGAGCTCATCCACGCGATGAAATGCCGCTCCCAATACCTCGGGATGCTCGGCTAGCACCAATTCGCCGAACATCGACCGATCACGGCGCTGACTGCGTAGCGGCTATTTGCTTCATGACCCATCGACGACGCGGTAGGGGCCAAGCATTTGCCCGAGGCAATGCGGTGAAGGCGGCCATGCTCTCAGGCCGGCGAAGATCACGCCAGCTGGCCGGTAGCCAGCCTGGGGCCATGTTCCCGTTTCTGGTCCAGTCGTCCTGGACCATCTTGCTGGCTTCCTCCACCGTTACGTCGAATTGCTCGGCGGCGAAGGCAATCGCGTTGCGGAAGTCGTTGGCCACCCGTGCCACCGCGAGGGTCTCGGCATAGGCTGTTCTCCTGTCACCGGCCAGGTACACCGTGGATCCCGGGGTGTCGAAACGGGACCATGAGGACCTGTCGGGGGAGCTGGGGGTTCGCGCCAGCGGGTTCAGCGGGCCGTAGGAGGATTTCGCGATTCTGTAACCGTGGACAGGCCCGTCCACGAAGGCCAGGCCCGTGGCGGAGCAGACCTGGGTCAAGCGGTGAACCTGTCCTCCGTCATGGCTACGGCCGCGCCCATGACGTCTTTGGCGCGCATGTCCCGGATCGCCTCGATCGGGGACACTTCACCCAGCCAGGGGTTGGCGCCGACAAACCAGAGTCGGGCCACGTGCTCGCCTTTCGGCCCGCTGCTCGGGTCCGTCCGTGCGGGTCCAGCGGTAGCTGATCTTCGGGTCCTTGCTGCCGGCCAGGGCGGCGACCAGCTGCTCGTAGCGCCTTTGGTCTTCTGGCAGGGAGAAGTGCATCATAGGTTGTTTTGCCCGCCGTGCTGATCCCGCCGTAAGCGCGAGAGGGCGGCGGCGGGCGAGGCTAGGGCTGTTCCGGCGGGGTGTTTCCCGGAGAATGCGGGGATCTCATGCCGAGGGCGACGAGGATCAGCCAGAGGGCGAAGGCGGCAGCTCCGAGGACTGCGGTGTCTGCGCTGACGGCTGCAATGTCCGACCAGGGCTGGTTGTGTCTCCATGCGAACTCCGTGACGCCCATGAAGCCGCACCAGTAAAGCAGGAACGAAACGGCAAGGAGCGGTAGTGCAGGGGCAGCTTTTCTCAGACCGGAGAGGTCGTTACGCCTGAAGATGTTCTTCCCGTAACCGGGGCCGGGCAGGGAGTTCACCGCAACGACAGCGCCGAGGATGATCGAGGCATGCACCCCGAAAGCCAGGAGACCGAGCGGCCCTTTCGGGGGTGCCATGGCTGCGAGGACCGCGGCAGTGCTGCTGGTCACCGCGTCGACGATGATCACACCAAGAATGGACAGATTGGCCACCGCGCAGAGGCCAGCCGCGGCCCGTCCGATCACCGGCCATGGCCATGCGATGGACTTTGACTCACTCCCCATGACCAAAAGTGTAGGGCTTCACCGAGCTCGCGAAGTGTCCGGGGTCCAGATGTTCCGTCGGATTGTCCAAAGTTCTTTGGACGATTGAATCGTCTAGTTTGGATCAGCTGACGTTGCGGCGGTTGTTGCCTCAATCGGCGGCCGAGGAAGCGGTGATTTTTCGCGCTGGAGATCCGTCTCCGAGCTCGTCGAGCAGCCGGAACATGTCATCGCCGACCTTCGCCAGGAACCCGGAGTTGTCCGTCCGGGAGATCGCCGCCCGGCGATGCTGTCGTGTGATCGATTCCGCGGCACTTAGCATTACGGTTTTGCCGATGCCCCTGGATCCGGTGATGATCGTTACCAGCCCGGGCGCTCCGGAACTGCCGGAGACCGTGCTCGAATTCGTGCACGAGCCCGGCCCGTCCCGCCAGATCCGGGGGAGTGGCGCGCCTGCTGTTGGCTTGATGGCTTGCACGGAACCTCAGAGGTAAAAGTAGGTGAAACTGGTGAAACCGGTGAAACTTCCGCCAGCCTAGGATCCCGCCGGCCTCCAGTTGGCGGGGTTCGTCGGCTCGAATCCGACAGGGGCTCTTAGTTGGGGTTGACCTGCGGGTTTATTGATCTTGGTCAGAGCCATTTGAACTTTTTGGTGCCGGACTCACCCTTAACTCACCTGAATCAGATTTAGAGACCGGTCTTCCTGGCGGTCCAGCTCCCTAGTTGCTGCGTCGAAGGCGCCGGGCACGGCTCTCCTGACAATCTCAAAGACGTCTGTGCGCATAGTGCACACCCTCGTCGTCGGACTCGGTCGTACCTGTGCCGGTTCGGTCAGTAGTCGGACGAAACCTCGCGCTCAAACTAAAATTGGGCCGCGAGAACAACCTGGGAAAGCGTGACGGCGCGACTAGTCAATTCTTCCATTTCGTCGTCATTGCAATCGGGTGATGCCCATCTGGTGGCTCCTTCGAGGAGGGTCATGACGACTTTGACCCGCTCCTCGGCTTGTGTGTAGCCCATGTCAGTGGCGGCCGCCACGTACATATTCTGATGGAGGCTCACCCAGTCATTGACCTGATCGCGCAGGGCTGGCGGGAGGATGTGGGCCATCCTGTCGGTGGCCACTAGCAAGTCCCAGAGGTTGCTTTCCGGGAGCTTCACCTGGCGGGTGAAGTGAAGCCTGACCATCGCATCCCAAAAAGACTCGGCAGAGGTCGCCGGATCCACGGCTTCCAGTAGGGCCATGCCAAAGCGGTGGAAGTGCCAGCGGAGCGATTCGGCCACGATTTCGTCCCTCCCGTTGGGGAAGTGCGAGTAAAGGCTGGGGGGCTTGATATTGACGGCATTTGCGATCGTTCGCATCGAGACGGAGCTGAAGCCGTTCGCTATTGCCAACTCAAGAAAGGCTTCAAGGATGTGCCGCCGCGAGGCCCCTTGGCCTGCCCAGTCCCACTCCTGAAGTTGGTGGGCGAAGGCGTCTCGCGCAGCCTCGTATGACCTACCGCTCATAACTTGACACTAACAAAGAAGTAACCCCCAAAAAACTCTTGGCTAACGACCATTAGTTAGCCTATTCTGGAAGTGGGGTCAATGAAGCGCCCGTATTGAGCGCTTCTCGAAGTTTTAGACACAGGAGGCGGCGGAAGTGGTCGCGGAAGCGGTTCTGGATCAGGCCGTGATGTCCATGGTGCCGGAGGCGATGTCGTCGTCGGGCTCGTATCAGATTCTCCAGAAAGATCTTGAGATGGCTGCTGTCGAAGTATTGTCCCCTTGGCCATCTGCGGCGTTGCAGCAGATTGACCGGGTGCGCGAACTATTCCTGACGCAACCAAATGCGGACCTCAGCGGTATCCGGCCGATCGTGGCCCGTTCCTGGTACCGGAGCCGCGCTGCCGGCGTCGACGCGGTGGCCGATCGTGGCTTCTTTGACGAAGGTCGCATTGATGAATTCACCATGGCTGCAGCCGGTCCGCATCTACAGAAGCTGGACGAGGTGGCTGCTGACTTGGGTGGATATGTCAGCCTGACGTCTCCAAACGGGGTGCTTGTCAAAGCCAATTTCCTCCGCGACGACGGATTCCCTGCCGGATACTCGCTGCTGGAGGAGAGCTGCGGCAGCAACGGAGAAGGCCTGGCCTTGGAGGAGGGGCGCGGTGTGTGGCTGGCCCCCGAGGAGCATTTCCGTGAGGACATGCGGGGCAACTGGTGTTTTGCCTCCCTCGTGCGGGACCCGTTCCATAACCGTGTGCGTGCTGTGATCGGTCTGACGCTCCCGGCCAACCGCGTTCCCGCCCTGGAGCCGTCTTCGACGTTGCTGATGCTCGAGGGCGTCGCTTCGCGGATCGAGCGGGACATCGAGGTACGGACGTCTTCGAAGGAACGCGCCCTGCTCACTGAGTACCTAAGAATTTCCCGGCGAAGGGGCAACCGGGCAGTCATCGCGGTTGACGGGAAGAACTCGCTCCAGAATGCGTCGGCCACGGCCATGCTGGTGGACAGCGATTTTTCGATTGTCTCCGGTTACGCCAAGGCAGTGATGTCCTCGGGCCGCGATATGACGTGTGAGGTCATGCTGCAGGGTCCGGGACTGTCCACCTTGGAAATTTCGCCTGTGACATTGTCGGCCGCGAACGTCGGGGCAATTGTCGTGGTGCGGCCCCATGCCGCTGCCACGGAGCATGCTGAAACTGCGGCAAGTGTCGTCACAAGGCTCGAATCGCCCCCGCAAGGGACCATTGAGCGCTTGATGAAGCATGTGGATGGCACAAGCACGGAATTCAAGCGCACCCTGAACCTGGTCCGGAAAGCTGTGGACCACGACAGGTCCGTGGTGTTGATCGGGGAGTCGGGCAGCGGAAAACTCCGTCTTGCCAGTGCCATCGCATCATTGCGGGGAGGCCAATTGGTGGTTGATGCGCGCAGCGGCGCCCTCCGGGGCCCGCAATTCATGGATGTGCTGCACCAGGTGGCCACAGAACTACCGACGACGTTGATCATCGAACACGCTGACGAACTTTCCCAGCACGAAGCCGGCGAAATTGCCCACAGCCTGCGCGGTAACCCGGCCACCAAGCTGATTTTCACCATTACCCGCCCTACTGACGCCACACTGCAGCTCTCAGAAGCCTTCGACGTCCTTGAGATCTCGGTGGCGCCCTTGCGCAACCGAAGGGAAGACATTCCCCAGCTCGCCAATGCCATCGCGGCGGAATTGGGGGAGCGCAGGCTGTCACGGAGGCTTATCACGACACTTACGCACGCTGACTGGCCAAGGAACATTGACCAGCTCCGGGCCGTCGTGTCCAACGCGGTGGAACGATCAGAAGGCGCCGAAGTCACAGTGGACGATCTGCCGCAGGGATTCCACCGCGTCCTGACGAAGGGCAGGCTTTCCCGGCTGGAGGACGCAGAGCTCAGTGAGCTGCGGACGGCATTGCAGGAGTCGGAGGGAAACCGCAGCCTGGCGGCGGAGACCCTGCAGATCGGGCGCTCCACCCTGTACCGGCGGATGGACTATTTCCGCAGCCGCGGCTTCGATCTCTGATCCGGAGCACCGGAAATAACTGCACGGACTGACAGAGCCGGCCATCGTTTTGGTGGCCGGCTCCTCCGTGTCCGGTACGTGCCCAGAGCGGGTGCTGCCCGTGGGACAGTGTCCCACCGGGTGTCCCGATCTGGCACGGACGGACACCTGGATATCGCGTTGTACTTGAAACACCCGACGCCGGCACCCGTTCCATGGAGTGTTCGGCAGCGAATGAGGGTACGAGACGAACAGGACGACAGACTATGACCCGCGATGCCCAGGGAACCATACTGGTGGCCCCTCACCATTTCCCGAACCTGAACCGCGAGCACGCCCTCGCGGAGGAATTCGGTTACACACTCAACCCCGCGGCAGACACCGATGCCTTCCGTGAAGCACTTCCTGAAGCCGACATTGTGATGATCACCCCCTACGCCAAACTCACGGCCTCGGACTTCCCGGTGATGTCCAAATGCCGCGCGGTCATCAGGTATGGAATCGGCTACGACAACATCGACGTTGCCGCGGCCACGGAAGCCGGCATCCCGGTATCAATCGTTCCGGGAACGGCATCGGAGGAAGTTGCCTCCCACGCCTTTGCCATGGGCCTGGCCCTGGCCCGTCGCCTGCCTGCAGGCAACGCTTCGATCCGTGACCTGGGATGGGCCGGCACCATCGGCTACGACACACCGGTTCTCTCCGAGCTGGAAGTCGGCGTGCTGGGCATGGGACGCATCGGCCAGCACGTTGCCCGGATGTATTCGGCTGTCGGCGCCCGCGTCCGCGCCTACGACCCCTTCGTCACCGAAAGCTTCGTCGAGCTGACCGGGATGGAAGACATCTTGGAAAACTCCGACGTCGTCTCGCTGCACCTGCCGCTGAACCAGGACACCGCCAACCTCATCTCCGGGGACGTCCTGGCACGGATGCGAAAGGGCGCGGTAGTCGTCAACGTCTCCCGCGGCGGCCTCATCGATGAAGCCGCCCTCGCTTCGGCACTAACCTCCGGACACATCGCCGGAGCCGGCATCGACACCTTCGCCCAAGAACCCCTCAGCCCGGAACACCCGCTTCGTTCCGCCCCCAACACCATCCTCACCCCGCACATCGCCTGGCGCTCCAACCGGTCCACCGGCGCGCTCCAGGACGGCGCCGTCGAACGGGTCCGGCTCGCATTGACCGGGCAGCCACTGATCGACCTTGTGAACTGAATAGACTGGAGAACTCGAAATTGGGAACAACCAACCATCTGGAAAACGTCGCGGACATTAACCCCGCGGAAGATCCCCACCTGCGCCGCGGGCCGCGCGGCTTCCCGCTGCTTCCTGGCGGCTACGGGCGCTCAACGTATTACACCGGGGCTCCGAGCCCCTACGCCATCAAGGGCGAAGGTTACCGTGTCTGGGATGACCGCGGCCGCGAACTGATCGACGCCAACAACAACTTCACGTCCCTGATCCACGGTAACGCCCACCCGGAAATCGCGGAGGCCGCAACCAAGGCCCTCACCACCGGAGCCAGCTGGGGCATCCCGAACCTCTACGAGTGGGAACTCGCTGATCTCCTGCTGTCCCGCCTGCCAGACCTTGACCAGGTCCGTTTCACGAATTCCGGCACCGAAGCCGTCATGTCCGCGATCCGCATCGCCCGGGCAAGCACGGGTCGCGAACGCGTCATCGTCACCAGGGGCGGCTACCATGGCACGTCCGAAGTGGCCCTCGTCCCTGGCGGCCCCTCCTACCAGCGCGGCGTGACCCAAGGTGTGATCGACGACGTCACTGCGGTACCGCTGAACGACGTCGAGGTCTTGCGGCAGGCGGTGGAAGCCGCCCCCAACCAATACGCCGCCATCATCCTCGACCTGCTGCCCAACCGCGCCGGCCTGCTCACGATCTCCGACGACTTCGTCAGGACCGCGCGGGAACTCGCGACCCGGTACGGCATTGTCCTGATCATCGACGAGGTGATCAGCCTGCGCCTCGGATTCAACGGGTTCAGTGGGGAATACGGCGTTTCGGCCGACCTGCTGACCACCGGCAAACTCATCGGCGGCGGATTCCCCGTTGGCGCCGTCTGCGGCAAGGCCGAACTCATGGCCGAAGTGGACCCGACCCGTCCGGGCAGCCTGCCTCATGGCGGCACTTTCTCCGGCAACCCGGTCAGTATGGCCGCCGGGGCGGTTTCGTTGCGCTTGTACACGCAGGAGGAAGTCAAGCGGCTCAACCACTTGGGCGATTCCGCGCGGGACATCGTGAACGCCAGGATCGCAGATGCGGGCTGGGAGATCCGCGGCCGTGGATCGCTGCTGCGCGCCGTTCCTGCCGGAGCCGGGAAAGTGGACGAGCAGACCCAACACCAACTGTGGTGGGCCTCCTACGAACGGGGACTTCTCGGTTCCCCCGCCAACCTGCTGTCCCTGTCTACACCGATGGACGAGAAAGTCGTCGGCGACATCGCTGACCGCCTCGCGGATGCCGTGTTGGAAGTCGCCAAACACGTTCCGGCTACGGAAGGCGGCAAATAAGCATGAAGATCGTTTCCTACCAACACGAATCCGGAGTTCGCGGCGGAGTCCTGGTTGACGATGCTGTCTACGATCTGGAGCTGCTCCTGCAGGGTTGCCGCCATGCTGTTCAGGGCGCCACAACCTCCGTTCGAGAGTTCCTGGAGCTGTACGGTGACCGGCTTGGCGATATTTCGGCCGAGATCGGGACTCTGGTCAGCCAGGACCCTGTCGCCCGTGTGGGTTCACGGGACGGCGTGCGCCTCACCACACCGGTGTCGGATCCCTCAAAGGTGCTTTGCATCGGACTGAACTACAAGGACCACGTAGCCGAAACCGGACGGGCTTTCCCTGAGTACCCCGACGTCTTTGCGAAGTTCGCCTCCACCATGGTTGGCCCTGACGACGAGATCGGGGGCGCCAAGGTCAGTGGAAACCTTGATTTCGAGGGTGAGCTGGCAGTGGTTATCGGACGTCGGGCCAGCGAGGTGACCGAGGAAGAAGCGCTGGACTACGTGGCAGCGCTCGCACCGCTGAACGACGTCACGGCGCGGGACCTCCAATACCGCGGCACCCAGTGGCTGGCCGGCAAAGCCGTCGACGGCTCAACCCCCTGGGGCCCTGCATTGGTCACCCTGGATGAGGTGGGTGATCCGCAAACACTGGGACTGGCCACCCGCGTGAACGGCATCGAAGTCCAGCGTTCCAACACCCGCTATCAGATCTTCCCCATCGCCCGGATCGTCTCCTACCTCTCAAGTTTCCTCACGCTCGAGCCGGGCGACGTCATTGCCACAGGTACCCCACAGGGCATCGGCGCCAAGCGGAATCCGCCTGTCTGGCTTGAGCCTGGAGACACCGTGGAGATCGAGATCGAAAAGGTCGGGGTGCTCCGCAACCGCGTCGGCAAACCCCAGCTCTAATTCCCTGTTAGCCCTACGAAAGTAATGAAGACCTATGAGTGAAGTACAAACACAACCAGGTGAGGCCAGGTACCGCATCGCCGTCGACACCGGCGGTACGTTCACCGACGTCGTGGTCGGTTCCAACAGCGGCGACATGGCGGTGGGCAAGGCACTGACCACCTACGACCGCGTATTCACCGGCTTCGAAGCCTCGGTCCGCCGTGCGGCCGAGTCCGTCGGTTGGAGCGGCGACGAGGTACTGCGCAACGCCGATGTCATTGTCTACGGCACCACGCACGCCACCAACGCAGTCCTCACCGGCAAGGTCGCCAAAACCGCGCTGCTGACCACGGACGGCTTCGCCGACACCTTGCTGCTGCGCGAAGGCGGGCGCAGGGACGCCTTCGACTCCAAGGCCGCCTACCCGCCGCCCTACATACCCCGGCATCTGACCTTCGAGATCACCGAACGCATCTCTGCCGAAGGCGACGTCCTGATACCGCTGGACGAAGAACAGGTCCGGGAAGTCCTCGGCTCCTTCAAGGAACAGGGGATCGAGGCCGTTGCAGTCTCTTTCCTCTGGTCGATCATCAACGACGCCCACGAGAAGCGGGTTGCCGAACTCATCAAGGAAATCCTTCCCGGAGTTCCCTACACGCTCTCCAAGGAAGCCAACCCCACTATCCGCGAATACCGCCGCTCCTCTGCAGCCTCAATCGACGCTTCCCTGAAGCCGCTGATGGCAGATCACCTGGGCAAGCTCCGCTCTGACCTTCAGGCGTATGGCTTCGCCGGCGACCTCCTGGTGGTCACCTCCGAAGGTGCCGTTCTCGATGTCGTGGACGTCCTGGACCGCCCTGTGCTGCTGCTGAACTCCGGGCCGTCCATGGCGCCGCTGGTTGGCGCGGCGGCCGCCCCGGATCGCGACACGGTTGTTGTATGCGATATGGGCGGGACTACCTTTGACGTGTCGCTCGTTGAAGAAGGCGTTGTCCGCCACACCCGCGAAGCATGGCTCGGCGAGCCATTCGTGGGGCACCTCACCGGATTGTCCTCCGTGGCGGTGTCCAGCATTGGCGCCGGCGGCGGCAGCATTGCCTGGATCGACGGCGGAGGCCTGCTCCGCGTCGGTCCGCAGAGTGCGCGCAGCACCCCCGGGCCGGCAGCCTACGGCCGCGGCGGCGAAGAGCCCACCGTCACCGATGCCTGCGTGGCACTCGGGTATCTCGACACGGAGGGCTTCGAAGGCGGATTCACCCTGGATCGCAAGGCCGCAGTGCAGGCCATCGACACCCGCATCGCCGGGCCCCTGAAGATGGACACCCTGCAGGCAGCACAAGCCATCCTGGACGTCTCCGCCAACCACATGGCCACGGCCATCCGACAAGCGGCACTCGAGCAGGGCGTCGACCCTCGCGGTGCGCTCATTGTTGCCGGCGGCGGCGCAGGCGCGATGGTCGCCGCGGCGATCGGTGTCCTCCTTGAAGCCGACACCATCCTCATCCCGGCCACCGCGGGTGTCCTGGCCGCCTACGGCGCCCATCGTGCACCCATCGCCACCGAGTTCCTCTCGCCGCTGCACAACGACACCCGCAGTTTCGACGCCGGTTCGGCCTCCCGCGCTGTCGAGGAGCTCGCCGCCAAGGCAGAGCTCTTCGTGAAGCGTTTCGATGGCGTGGGGGATGAACCCAACGTCACCTACTTCGTCGACGCCCGCTACCCGGGCCAGGCCTGGGACCTCAAGGTTTACCTGGGTGCCGCGCCCGACACCTCCGGCGATGCCGCCGGAATCATTGAACGGGCTTTCCACGAAGAACACGACCGCCGGAACGGCACCCACGACCCGGACAGCCGGGTAGAGATCATCACCTGGGGCGTCCGGGTGGAAATCCCGCGGCCCGAGCACGCCAAGTCCGAAAGCGAACCCACCCGCACCAGCGAGGTCCACCGAACCGACGACATCGTCTTCGGCGGCGAGAGCTTCAGCACCCAGCGGTACCGCGGAGTCACGCTCGCTCCGCGTGACAAGGTCCTTGGACCGGCCGTCATTGACCAGCCCACCACCACCATCGTCGTGCCGCCGGAGTGGAACGCCACGCTCGACGAACGATCCAACATCTACCTCACGCGTAAGGAGGCATAACCGTGACGCGCGAATTCGATCCCGTAAAACTCTCGGTACTTGCCAATGCATTCGACGGCATCGTCCGTGAAATGACCAGCGGCCTGCTCCGCTCGGCACGCTCGTCCGTCATCAACACAGCCCGGGACTTCTCCTGCGCCGTCCTGACAGCAGACAACCAGTTGCTCGCAGCAGCGGAAGGTGTCCCCGTGCACGTTTTCGGCGCCGGGCCGCTGGGCGAAGACATGGTGGAACTGCACAACGACATCCGTGAAGGCGACGCCTTCCTCCACAACGACCCCTACATGGGCAACTCCCATGCCGCGGACCACGTCATCCTGGTGCCGATCTTCATCCAAGGACGCCACCTTTTCACCGCCGTGACCAAGGCCCACCAGGCAGACTGCGGCAACTCCCTGCCCACCACGTTCTTCGCCACCGCCCGGGACGTGTATGAAGAAGGCGCCCTGATCTTCCCCTGTGTGCGGATCCAGCGCGACTACACGGACATCGACGACATCATCCGCATGTGCCGCTCGCGCATCCGCGTCCCGGACCAGTGGTACGGCGACTACCTTGCCTCCGTGGGTGCTTCCCGCATCGCTGAGCGCCGCATCCACGAACTCGCCGAAAAGTTCGGGGTTGAGGACCTGGTGGACTTCGTTGACGCCTGGTTCGACTACTCGGAACGCCTCACAGCAAGCGCCATCGAAAAACTCCCCGATTATGTCCTGCACGGCACATCGACGCACGATCCTTTCCCCGGCACCGGCCCGGACGGCGTGCACCTGCAGGCGACTCTCGAAGTGAAGCCCAAGCAGGGCAAAATCGTCATCGACCTGCGGGACAACCCGGACAATCTGCCCAACGGCCTGAACCTCACGAAGGCAACGGCAACAGGTGCCGCTTTGGCCGGTATCCTCTCGGGCATCCCGGAGAACCTGCCAAGCAACGCGGGAACCTTCCGACGCGTCGACGTCTTGCTGCGTGACGGCTGCGCCGTCGGCGTACCCAAGCACCCCTACTCCTGCTCGTCCGGAACCACAAACCTCGCCGACCGCGTCGTGAACATCGTGCAGGCTGCCTTCTCACAGATCGACGACGGTTACGGGACGGCCGAAGGCGCGGCCGGCCAGGCACCGGCGAAGTCGGTCATCTCCGGCATCGACGAACGCAACGGCAACCCCTACGTCAACCAGATCCTGGTGGGCGGCGTCGGCGGCCCGGCAACCCCCTACGTCGACGGGTGGCCGACCTACCAGCGTCCTGTTTGCGGCTCCCTGCTCTACCACGACAGTGCAGAGGTCGATGAACAGCGCTACCCGATCCTGATCCACGAACGCACCCTCATCGCCGACTCCGGCGGAGCGGGCCGGCAGCGCGGCGGACTCGCCACACGGGTCACCATGGCCCCCCGAGGGGAAAGCGTCACCCTCACCTACGGCATTGAAGGCAACCTCAACCCGCCCAAGGGTGTCCGCGGCGGGCACGATGGCAAAGCCCCGGCCACCTGGGTCGAGGACCTCCGGACCGGAGAACGCCGCGAAATTCCCGTGGTCGGCCGCTACGACCTGCAGTCCGGGGAGAAGGTCGTGTCCATCACCCCGGGCGGTGGAGGATACGGTGACCCCCTCGAGCGGGACCTCCTTGCGGTCCTGGACGATGTCCGCGAATCCAGGGTCAGCCCCGACGCCGCACTGACGGACTACGGCGTCGTCTTCACCAATGGAGTGCTGGATGAAGAGGCCACATTCAAGTACCGCCAGGAGCGTCTGGCCAGCTAGAGCAAGAACATGGCAATCACTTCCGGGGCGCGGTATATTCCTCGCCCCGGAGTGTTCCAACAATCAATAACGGAGATAGACATGGAACCCATTCGAGTCGGGATCATCGGCGTCGGAAACGTTCTGAACCAATACCTGGACAAGATCGGCGTCCACCCCGATGTGAAGATCGTGGCGCTGGCGGATGTGAACGCTGATGCCGTGAAGGCGCGGGCGGCAGAGTACTCGGTTCCCAAAGCCCTCACACCGGATGAACTGCTGGCCGACGAGGAAGTGGAGCTGGTCCTCAACCTCACTCCGCCCAAGCTCCACGCACCGGTGACGCTCAAAGCCATCGCCGCCGGCAAACACGTGCTCTCCGAGAAGCCTTTTGCGACCTCGCTGGAGGAAGCCAGGGAAATTCTCGACGCGGCGCGGCAAGCCGGCGTCAAAGTGGGCTCCGCCCCCACCACCTTCCTGGGTTCGGGCATGCAGACCAGCCGCAAACTCATTGACGATGGGTGGATCGGCAAGCCCGTGGCCGCCTTTGCCTCCTTCGCGTGCCGCGGCTACGAGCACTGGCACCCCAATGTGGACCCGTTCTACAGCCCCGGCGCCGGGCCCATGCTGGACATCGGGCCTTACCTCATCACCAACCTGGTGAACTTCTTTGGTCCGGTCAGGCGGGTTTCCGCGACGGCGCCCCGCTCGTCGGAGACGCGTCCGCGCCCCGGCAAGGAAGGGGAAGTGATCCACATCCAGACCCCGACCCACGTTACGGGCACCATCGATTTCGAGTCCGGCGCCGCGGCCACGGTGATCGTCAGCTGGGACATTTGGAACCACAACCTGCCGCACCTGGAGATTTACGGCACGGGCGGCTCCCTGGCAGCACCCAACCCGGACCATTTCTCCGGCGCGCCGGTGCTTCGGCGCGGTGAGCCCCGTGATCTCTCCCTGGACATGACCCCTCCGGGCGGTGGCGACTGGCGGGAAACGCCCATCACCCACCGCGACGACGCGTACCGCGGCATCGGCCTGGCCGAATTCGGGTACGCCATCCGCAAGGGGCTGGAACCCCGCACCGGCGCGGAATTCGCATACCACGTGCTGGAGGTCCTGCTCGCCTTTGAAGCATCCTCCGAGCAGGGACGCCATATCGAGATCGAGAGCACCTGCGAGCGGCCCCGGCCGCTGCCTTCAGTAGGTCCGCAGGAACCTTACCGATTCGACTGAGAGCCAGCAAGAACAGCAGCCGACGGCGGTACTCATGTGCCGCCGTCGGCTGCTGTTTTTCTTGTGCCCGGCCGGTGGGCCGCGTATCAAACTGGGACACAACTTTGGTCCTCCACGGTGAAAACCTGATGTTCGGGCGAATCGGTTTGCAAATGCCGACGCACCTACGAATTTAGGAGAAAGCATGACTAGCACAGCCGCTGCTGATATCGGCACCGACGTCAATATCGCAGCCGATAAAATGGCCGTCCGTCGCCGCACAGTCGCACAAGCAATCGTTGAATACCTCCAAGTCCAGTACAGCGAACTGGACGGCGAGAAGAGGCGCCTGGTTGCCGGCATGTACGGCATCTTCGGCCACGGAAACTCCGTCGGACTGGCCCAAGGCATCGACGAATACGGCGTGGACTTCCCCCACTACCAAGGCAAGAACGAACAATCGATGGTCCACGCAGCCATCGGCTTCGCGAAAGCTTCCAACCGTGCAGCCACCCTCGCCTGCACGGCCTCCGCCGGCCCGGGATCCACCAACATGATTTCCGGTGCGGCAACGGCCACCACCAACCGCCTGCCGGTCCTCCTGTTCCCGGCAGACATCATCAACAACCGCTTCGGCGACCCGGTCTTGCAGCAGATCGAGCACCCGGTCGAACGCGATGTCTCCGCCAACGACTGCTTCCGCCCGGTGAGCCGCTACTTCGACCGCATCACCCACCCGGCCCAGCTGCTCTCCACCCTCCCCGAAGCCATGCGGGTCCTCACCGACCCCGTGGAAACCGGAGCCGTGGTGGTCTGCCTCCCGCAGGACATCCAGGGCGCGGAATTCGACTTCCCGGAGTCGTTCTTCACCCCGCGTGTCTGGCACATCCGCCGCCGTCCGGCGGTGGAGGACGAGATCCGTGACGCGGCTGAAATCATCCGCACCGCCAAGCGCCCCCTGCTGATCGCCGGCGGCGGAGTCCGCTACTCCAAGGCGCAGGAATTGCTCGCGCGTTTCAGCGCAGAGTTCGGGATCCCTGTCTCGGAAACGTTTTCCGGCAAAGGCAGCGGCCCGATCAGTGAATTGAACCTCGGCGGCCTGGGTGTCACCGGAACCGTCGGCTCCAACGAAATCGCCGGCGGCGCCGATTGCGTGATCACCGTGGGCTCGCGGCTGCAGGACTTCATCACGGCCTCGCACTCACTGTTCCAGAACCCGAGCGTCAAGTTCGTGCACCTCAACGTCGGGGCCTTCGACGCGCACAAGATGGGTTCCTTCCCAGTGATCGGTGACGCGAAGCTGAACCTGGCTGCATTGCGTGAGCGCCTCGCGGCGGATGGCTACAGCACGTCCGAGGGCTTCCGCAACGACATCGCGGAAGCCCGGAAGGCTACCGCGGAAGTACGCGAGCATGACCTCCAGGCCTTCCCCGGAGAAAACATGAGCCAGGCGCAGGTCATCGAGATCCTCAACAGGGAAACGAACAGCCAGGACGCACTTGTCCTGGGATCCGGCGGCACAGTGGAAGGCATCCACAAGGCGTGGGATACATCCAACGGCACGGAAATCCACTTCGAATACGCCAACTCCTGCATGGGCCACGAGATCCCCGCGGGCCTTGGTTACCGTTTGGCCCGTCGAGACGCGCCGGGTGACGTGTTCGTACTGATCGGTGACGGCACCTACCTCATGCAGCCCACCGAACTGGTAACAGCGGTCCAGGAACGCAAGAAGATCATCACCATCGTGATCGATAACCGCGGGCATCAATGCATCTGGCCGCTCCAGGTGGCCAAGGGCGGCCCGGGCCGTGAATTCGGTACGCAATACAAGGAACGCGGCAAGGAGTCAGGTCGCCTGGACGGGGCGGTTCTTGAGTTCGATATCGCTGCCAACGCCGCAAGCATGGGTTGCGCCGCCTGGTCCACGACGACCGTCGAGGAGTTCACCGCGGCCTTGAACGAAGCACGCAGGGTCGAAGGTCCCGCCGTCATCGTCGCTCACGTGGAACCGTGGCGCTACCTATCCGGCAACGGCTCCTTCTGGGACGTCGGAATTCCGATGACCTCCCAGCGGCCAGGCAGCCAGGAAGGTACTGCCAAGCACCTCGAAGGCCGTGCCCGCCAGCGCTACTACGCGGCCACCACCGTACCCGACGCCAACTAGGCGTCACCGGGCGGGATCGTCTTCGCGGCGGTCCCGCCCGGCCTGTTTGGACCAACATCCCCCGAAAAAGGAGCATTCACCATGGGTGCATTCGCTGTTATTGACCCGGCCACGGGAACCACCCACGCAGAGTACCCTGCGGCCACTGACGCAGAGATCGAAGCTGGCCTCAGCGCTGCCCAGAAGACGTACCAGGAGTGGTCACGAACCACCACCTTCGCGGAGCGTGCAGCCTTGGCCAAACGCTTGGCCGATCTGTTCGTCGAGCGCAAGGACACACTCGGAGCCATCATCAACCGCGAAATGGGCAAGCCGCTGCAGCAGGCTGTCGGGGAAGCCGAGTTTTCCGCGACCATTGCCACGGCCTTCGCCGAGAACGCCGAAGAGTGGCTCGCCGATGAGGAACTCGAAGTAGCAGACGGACTGCGGAGTTTCTTCCGGTATCAGGGCCTCGGAGTGATCCTGGGCATCATGCCGTGGAACTATCCCTACTACCAGGTCGCCCGTTTCGCTATCCCCAATATCATCCTGGGCAACACAGTGATTGTCCGTCACGCCAGCCAGTGCCCCGAATCAGCGCTGGCCCTGGCGGAACTCTTCCGCGACGCAGGCTTCCCCGAGGGCGCGTACGTCAACCTTTTCGCCACGCACAAGCAGATCTCGGACATCATCGCCGACGACCGTGTTCAGGGAGTATCGCTGACGGGCTCGGAGCAGGTTGGTGCGATTGTTGCTGAGCAGGCCGGGCGCGCACTGAAGAAATGCGTCCTGGAGCTCGGCGGCGCGGACGTATTCCTCGTACTCGACACCAGTGACATCGACCTTGCCGTCAAGAAAGCCATCATGGGCCGGATGGGCAACACCGGACAGTCCTGCAACGGTTCCAAGAGAATCGTCGTCCTGGACAAGTACTTCGACGAATTCTCCGAGAAGTTCAAGGCCGCCATCGCCGGACAATCCTACGAAAACGGGGACTTTGGGCCGCTCTCCTCGGACGCTGCCACCAAGTTCCTTACCCGGCAGGTGCAGGGCGCCCTCGATCAGGGCGCCGA
Source organism: Arthrobacter terricola (assembly GCF_004354015.1). Taxonomy (GTDB): domain Bacteria; phylum Actinomycetota; class Actinomycetes; order Actinomycetales; family Micrococcaceae; genus Arthrobacter; species Arthrobacter terricola. Next base: position 30,419 of record NZ_SMRU01000034.1, on the reverse strand, counting down.
AATCCTGGTCGGCAACAACCAGCCCCAGGGCAATGTCTTCACGCCAACGGTAATCACCAACATCACACCCTCAATGGATGTCTACAGCGAGGAGCTTTTCGGTCCGGTGGCGCAACTGTACAAGGTCGGCAGCGACGAGGAAGCGATCAAGCTCGCCAACTCCTCCCCGTACGGACTTGGCTCCGTGGTGATCTGCGAGGACCTCGAGCGCGCCGAGCGCGTCGGCAACCGGCTCGACGTCGGCATGGTCTTCGTGGGCGCCTACGACCTCAGCGGCGCCGACGTACCGTTCGGCGGCGTCAAGAAGTCCGGTTACGGCCGGGAACTGGGCAAGGTGGGCATGCTGGAGTTCGCCAACAAGAAGCTGTTCCGCTTCGCGAAATAAGAAACCGCAGCAAAATGGGAGGCCGGATCATTTCTGATCCGGCCTCCCATTTCCGTGGTGGCAGCGCTATGCCTGGTACGTGGTGTTGCCGGAGACCTCGGGAACGTCAATCCAGGCGCCGGACTCGGCGCTGCGCAGCGATGCATCAACCAGCTCGGATGCTGACCAGCCATCAGCTACCGATGGGCCGAGTTGCTTGCCTTCGGCGACGGAGCGCAGGAACAGTGCTGCTTCGATCGTCTTGAGGTCGTTGAAGCCGATACCGGGTCCCGCGTTGGGCTGGAAGCGGCCGAATTCACCGAAGGACGGCGGAGTCATGATGCTTCGGTAGCCGCTGCGGTCCGTGGCGACTTCCAGCTGGTTCATGCGTTCGAAGTTCCAGCGGAGGGATCCTTCGGTGCCGTATACCTCCACGATGTACTCGGCGTGCGGGCCGATCGCCACTCGGGTCGTCTCGAACATGCCGATCGCGCCGTCTTCGAAACGGGCGAGCATGGCGGTGTAGTCTTCATTCTCCACTTCACGGGTGACATCCGAGGCCTCACCGGTGTTGAACGAATTCGAGGACGTACCTGCCGGCAGGGGACGTTCCTTGATGAAGGTCTCCGTGACGGCGTTGATCGAGGCGATACGACCGACCAGGAATTGGGCAAGGTCAAACCCGTGGCTCAAGATGTCACCGAGGACGCCGGAGCCTGCACGGGCCTGCTCGTAGCGCCACGTGAAAACCTGGTTCGGGTCCGAAGCGTAGCTCGTCAGCAATCGGATCTGGACGTTCGTGATACGGCCAAGGGTGCCCGAGCGGATGAGGCGGCGGGCCTCTGCAATCGCGGGAGCATGACGGTAGTTGAAGCCCACCGAGGTAATGAGGCCGGCGGCCTCGGCACCTTGGGCGATCTCCCGGGATTCCCGTGCGCTACGGCCCATGGGCTTCTCGATCCAGAAGTGCTTTCCCGCCTCGATCGTGGCCAATGCGATCTCATGGTGCAGGAAGTTCGGGGAACAGATGGAGACCACGTCCACATCCGGGTTCTCCAGGACCTTGCGGTAGTCAGTGGTGGTCTCGGCATAGCCAAGCGCGTCTTCGGCATGCTGTCGTCCGGCGTCGTCCGGGTCAGCCGCAATCACCAGTTCGGGGTGGCGTGGCAGTTCCGGGAAAAACTGCTTGGTGGCCATGTAGGCACGTGAATGCAACCGCCCCATCCACCCTACCGAAATCAGGCCTACGCCGATGCGTTTCTGGTCTTTCAAGGGAACTCCTCCGTCTAGCAATGGTTTCTTGGGAATGGTGCCGCGCGAAGGGGCGGCATCTGTCGACCAGCATATGAACGCGGAGGGCGTGCGCTGTGTCTCAATGTGAGACATCCGGGGGGATCCCGGCACTGATTTAGTGGAACACAGCCCACCACGCCAACCCTAAGGAGTTCTGTCGACGATGACGGACCGCAGCGAGCAACTTGGAACGGAACCGTTGAGGGTCCTCATCGCCGGTGCCACGTCCGGAGTCGGGGAAGCTACCCCCAAACTTTTTGCCCAACGAGGAGCCCGGGTAGCACTGCTGGGCCGGCGGTCAGGGGAACTGCAGCGAGTCGCGCAGGAGATCGGTGGGGGAGTGCACACCGTGGCGACCGATGTCGCAAACGCTGAATCAGCCAGGAACGGGGTCCGTGGAGCAATCCATTCACTTGGCGGACTCGATGTGGCGATCAACGCTGCAGGGGTTGCCGGATACGCGCCCCTTGAGGACCTGGATGAACACCGGTGGCATGAGGTCCTGGAAACCAACCTGTCCGGCACTTTCTACGTTTCCCGGGAAGCCGGCCTCCACATGCGCGGTGCCGGTGGAGGAGCGATCGTCAACGTTGCCTCGGACCTCGCAGTCATGGGAGTCCCCGGATTGGCCCATTATTGCGCCGCGAAGGCCGGAGTAGTGGGACTGACGAAGGCGTTGGCCCTGGAACTGGCCCCTGATGTCCGCGTCAACGTCGTCTGCCCGGGGCCGATTGACACGGCCATGCTGCGGGCAGGCCTTGAATCGGAACCGGACCCCGTCCTTGCCCTGCAGCAGAAGAAAAGTACCGTGCCGCTGGGCCGGCTCGCCGACCCGGATGAGGTGGCTGCGGCCATCTACTTCCTGGCCGTTGACGGCACCTTCGCAACCGGAACCAGCATGGCGTTCGACGGCGGAACTTCCGCCGCGTAACCGCCCCCAAGACCCGAAGACATAGACCAAGCCAAGGAGCTTTGAAAGACATGCCAGATTCGAACTACAACAACCTCCGCAGCGCGCGCTGGTTCGCGCCCCACGACCTCACGGGTTTCGTGCACCGTACGGCCATCCAGGCAGAAGGCTTCTCGCGCTTCGCCATCAAGGACAAGCCGGTCATCGGTATTGCGAACTCATGGTCCGAGCTCGTCAACTGCAACATCCATTTCAAGCTGCTGGCCGACGCCGTCAAGCGGGGTGTCCTGATGGCCGGCGGTTTGCCTCTGGAGTTCCCCACCATCTCCTTGGGGGAGAGCCTGATGAAGCCTTCCGCCATGCAGTTCCGGAACCTGATGGCCATGGACGTCGAGGAATCCATCCGCGCCTACCCGCTGGACGCCATTGTGCTCCTGGGAGGCTGTGACAAGACGGTTCCTGCCCAGCTCATGGGAGCGGCCAGTGCCGACATTCCCACGATCATGCTGACCGGCGGCCCCCAGGAGCCGGCACACTTCCGGGGCAAGCAACTCGGCGTTGGAACCGACACGTGGAAATTCGCCGACGAACTGCGGGCCGGGAAAATCACGCAAGCAGACTTTGATGAACTGGAATCGGCAGCTAAACCGTCGGCAGGCCACTGCAGCGAAATGGGTACCGCGTCCACCATGACCTCCCTGGTTGAAGCCCTCGGCATGTGCCTGCCAGGCACCGCCTCCATCCCCGCCGTCGATTCCCGTCGTGGTGCCGCGGCAGAAGCTACAGGTCGCCGCGCGGTCGAGATGGCATTGTCGCAGGGTCCCAAGCCCAGCGAAGTATTGACCAAAGAAGCCTTCGACAACGCAATTACGCTCCTGATGGCCGTGGGCGGCTCCACCAATGCCGTGGTCCACCTCCTGGCGCTTGCACGGCGCGTGGGATATGAGCTGGAGCTGGACCGGTTCCACCAGATCTCGGAGCGAACGCCGCGCATCGTCAACGTGCGCCCCTCAGGCGAGTACCTGGTGAAACAGCTCTTCGAGGCCGGGGGCATTCCCACGGTGCTCAAAGCGCTTTCACCCCTGCTGAACAAGGACGCCATCACGGTCAGCGGCGAGACCCTCGAAAAGGGGTACGTCAACGCCCCCGAGCCTGACGGCGTCGTAGTCAGTAGTCTTGACGAGCCCTTTGACGCCTCCGGTGGCATCGCCGTCGTCCGCGGTTCCCTGGCCCCCAACGGCGCCGTTATCAAGCGCAGCGCCGCCTCCAAAGATCTTTTGCAGCACAAGGGATCCGCGATCGTTTTCGAGGACATCTACGACCTCGGACGCAGGATCGATGATCCGGAGCTGGACGTTACCGAGGATTCCGTATTGGTGCTCCGCAACAGCGGTCCGGTCGGAGCGCCCGGCATGCCGGAGTGGGGCATGCTTCCCATTCCCGAGAAGCTCCTTCGCAAGGGAGTCCGGGACCTTGTTCGGATCTCGGACGCACGCATGAGCGGCACGGCTTTCGGAACAACCGTCCTGCATGTTTCCCCCGAAGCAGCCGCTGGCGGCCCGCTTGCCATCGTGCGGGACGGGGACCCGATCGTGCTGGACGTCAAGAACCAACGCCTCGACCTCGATCTGCCGGCCGAAGAAATCGAGAACCGCCTGGCCGAACTCAAGCTCCCCGAGCCGAAGTACCGGCGTGGATACGGCCGGCTGTTCATCGAGCACGTCAATCAGGCGCACGAGGGCTGTGACTTCGATTTCCTGAAGGGCCTGCCGGACGAAGAGCCCCAGCGGCTGCCTTACGGCCTGATGAGCGGCTGGCAAGGCGGCTGGTAAGAGCAAGGCTCACAACTACGGATGCGCCGCCGTCCGCGAAGGACGGCTTGAAAGGAGAAAAGATGTCTCGACCCAAAGTGATCACCATTGTCCAGGAGGGCCGTCCTGTCCCTCCCGTTGAGCGTCTGGACGCTGAGGCCGAGGTCGTGGTGGTCCGGACGGCAGACGATTTCCGGGCGGCACTGCCCGGAAGCGAAATCCTGTTCCTTAATGACTTCCGAACCAAGCTTCTGCGCGAAGTGGGTCCGGGGGAATTGCGCTGGATCCACACGTCCAGCATCGGAGTCGACAGCCTGATGACGGATGAGATCGTGCATAGCGACATCGTGGTGAGCAATTCCCGCGGGGTGTGCGAACGGCCCATCGCGGAGTGGGTTCTGGGAGTCTTGCTGATGTTCACCAAGGACCTGCGCCGCACCATTGAGTTGCAGCAGGCCCGCACATGGCAGCACCGCGAAACTGAGCCGCTCCTGGGCCGGAAAGTCCTGGTGGTGGGACCCGGACCCGTGGGCCGCGAGACAGTCCTCCTGCTGCGCGCGGCCGGCATGGACGTTACCGTCGTCGGGAGATCCGCCCGTGACGATGCCCAGCTGGGGGCCATCGCGTCCTTCAACGATCTGGACGTCCTCCTCGGGGAGGTCCAGGATGTGGTGCTGACGGTACCGCTCACGCAGGAGACCCGCGGCCTGTTCAATGCTGCCCGGTTCGACAAAATGCGTCCCGGCTCCCGCCTCGTAAATGTCGGGCGTGGCGCGGTGGTAGTCGAGCAGGACCTCCTCCAAGCCATTGACGCAGGACACCTGGGAGCAGCTGCCTTGGACGTCTTTGAGCATGAGCCGCTGTCACCTGAAAACCCCCTGTGGAGCCGCAAGAACATCCTGGTATCCCCCCACGCCTCAGGTGACCTGATCGGTTGGCGCGGCCGGGTTGTGGACTGCTTCGCGCGGAACCTTGAGCGGTGGAAAACGGGCCAGCCCCTCAACGACGTGGTCGACCTGAAAAAGCTCGGTGCGACAGCTCCAAGAGTCGTGTCCCGGGCTGCTGCGACACTCCCGTAATCGCCCCATGAGTGCAACGCATGCAGGCAGTGGAGAAGCGAACGCGGAACGGCATCAGCCGATCGCATTCTGGGGAAAAGTAGAAGTCGGAGACGCGGTCCGACTGCAAAAGGCGGACTGGCCACCGCACGAAGGTTATGTGGACGACAAGACCCCCGACGGCGATATCGTCTGGATTTCCTCAGTGGGTGAACGTCGCCTCTTCCACAAGGCTGACGGTTACAGCCTCATGGTGAGGGGCTGACGACGATTGGAGAACGCAGACATGCCGCACGGTGACGACCGAGACACGAACCTGAGGCAGTTGCTTGCCGGCTTACGGGAGCAGGGCATCGAGGTGGACGACACTTCCCGGAGGCTCTCCGAGTATTCCTACGATGCTTCGAACTACCGTATCCGGCCTGCCGCCGTCGTCTTCCCGGGAAGCGTCGACGATGTCCGAAAGGTCGTGCGGGCGTGTTCCGCCTTGGAGGTGCCGACCATCGCACGGGGAGGCGGCACCTCCATGGCAGGAAATGCGATAGGAGAGGGAGTGGTGATCGACCTTTCCCGCCGCATGGTTTCAGTGGAAGGCCTCGACGCCGGACAGGCCACGGTGTGGGCGGATGCGGGAGTTGTCCTAAGCGAGTTGCGCTCGTACGTTGAGAAAGCCACGAACGGGAAGTTGACCTTCGCTCCTGACCCTTCCTCAATGACTCGGGCGACGATCGGCGGTTCAATCGGAAACGATGCCTGTGGGAATCACTCGGTGGCCTACGGGCGCATGACCCAGCATGTAAAGGAACTGGAACTCGTTACTGCTGACGGCGCCCACCTGCATGCCGGACGGGACTTCCTTCGGGCTGTGGACGCAACAGATCACCACTCCGTGGTCCGGGCCGGTGAGTTACATGAAGGCTTGAAAGAACTGGCGCGGGCAAACATGGCACCGCTGCGGGTAGAACTGCAGAAAATTCCGCGTCAGGTCTCCGGGTACCACCTGGGCCATCTGCTGCCGGAAAACGGCGTGGACATCGCGGGCGCTTTGGCAGGCAGCGAAGGCACATGCGCAGTCGTCGTAAGGGCAAAAGTGGCCCTGGTCCCAAAACCCAGGACCACAGCGCTCCTGTGTCTTGGGTACCAGGACACCGTCGAGTCTGCCCGCGATGTGATGACCATTTTGGCGGCGAAGCCAAGCGCGATCGAAGGCCTGGATGCATCGATTGTGGACATCATGCGCCACCGCCGGGGGGACGCGAGCGTTGATTCCCTGCCGAAGGGCCAGGCCTTCCTCATGGTCGAGTTCCCGGCCGAAACCATCGACCAAGCAGCATCCGACTGTGAACGCCTGGCGGAAAAACTCCGAGCCGACGGCCGGACTGTCGATCATGCGATCGTTACCGAACCCCGGGAACGCGCAAAGCTGTGGCGGGTGCGGGAAGACGGTGCAGGACTCTCGTCAAGGCGGATCGATGGCGTGCAGACGTGGCCGGGTTGGGAGGATTCGGCCGTCGCTCCGGAGCGGCTGGCTGACTATCTCGCGGATTTGCTGCCTTTGGTGAAGAAATACGGCTACACCGCATTCACGTACGGACACTTCGGCGCGGGCTGTGTTCATATGCGGCTGGATTACGATCTTCGCAGTGACGCCGGCCGGCAGGCATTCAGCGATTTCACCCGTGAAGCGGCCACGCTTGTGGTCGCCCACGGCGGCTCGCTCTCCGGAGAGCACGGCGACGGCCGGGCGCGGGGCGAATTGCTCGAGGTGATGTATTCGCGCGAGATGTTGGCCATCTTCAAAGCGTTCAAGCATCTCTGGGACCCGACCGGAATCCTCAACCCAGGGATCATCGTGGACCCGGAGCCCTTCTCTGCTTCGCTTGCCTTGGAGGGCGTACCCCAACCGGGCCCCGACCACGGTGAGCTGCGCGCCGTCCTGGATGCCGCCGTCGTACCTTCCTCCGACAACCGCGGGTTGCTCCCGGTGGTGAGCCCCTTCGTGGGCAATACCCACGCCTGCATCGGCGTGGGACGCTGCAGGGCGACAACCGGCGGGTTCATGTGCCCCAGTTACCGGGCCACCAAAGACGAAAAGGATTCGACGCGCGGGCGGGCGAGGGTGCTGCAGGAACTCACTCGGACAAAGGGGAGCAGCCAGGACGGCTGGTCGAGTCCGGAAGTCAGGGAGGCGCTGGATCTGTGCCTGTCCTGCAAGGCGTGTTCAACCGACTGTCCCACGGGTGTGGACGTCGCCGAAGCCAAGTCCCAGTTGGTGGATGAGCACTACCGTGGCCGCCTGCGGCCGTTCACGCATTATTCGATTGGCTGGTTGCCGCGTTGGCTGCCGCTGCTGACGAGGGTCTCCGCGGTCGCCAACCTCGGCACACGGATCGGCCCGTTCCGGGCTCTGGGGGAGCTGTTGGGTGTCAGCGCACGACGGCGACTCCCGGACTTCGCGCAGTCGGCCCGGATCCGACGGCGGGTCCGGGAGGCTGGATTCCGCCGGAACGCGGACATCCTTGTGTTCATCGACAGCTTTACCCGCGCGTTCCGGCCCGAGGTGGTCCCGGCCGCGGCGCGAATCTTCCGCGAAACCGGGAATTCCGTGGGCTGTACGCCGGACGCCTGCTGCGGCCTCACCTGGATCTCCACCGGGCAGCGCGACGGTGCCCGACGGCGGCTGGCCCGGTTGATCGGCAAGCTCGACGACGGCACGGACCGGGACATCGTTGTCCTTGAACCGAGTTGCGCGGCGACCATCCGCGACGAGGGCCCGAAGCTCGTGGGCGGCGCGGCCGCCGCCCGGGTCGCGGCAAGGGTCCGGTCATTCTCGGTGGCCGTGGACGAAGCCATGCAACGCGGTTGGATGCCTAAGACCCTGCCGCCCGAAACAGCAGTGCTGCAAACCCACTGCCACGAGCACGCCGTTTTCGGTTCCGGCGCACAGAAGCGCATCCTGGAGGCCTGGGGCGTCCCGAACCTTGTGGAATCGTCCTCATGCTGCGGCGTGGCCGGCAACTTCGGCTTCGAGGCCGAACACTTCGACATGTCCATGAAGGTCGCCGAACACTCCGTCATACCTGCCTTGGCAAAGGGCGGTTCAGACGCCCTGGTCCTCACTGACGGCTTCAGCTGCGCCATGCAGGTCTCACAGATCGACCCGGAACGCTCCAGCAAACACCTGGCCATTGCGCTGGACCCGCGCAATGCCCGTCCGGTGGATTAATGGAGTACCTCGGCCTCTTCCTGATCCTGGTGGCGGCCGGGCTGCGCCTGATGGGCCGGTACTTCGCCGGGGCCGACCATCAGCCGCGGAGCACGGCTACCTTTCGCGGACTCCACGCGGTTCCCCCGGGCGCGGCTGCCCTTTTAGCGGCGGCTGCCGGGGTTTTCATCTTCACCACAAGCATCTCCACCCGGTGAACCCCGTCCCCATCCGATTCCCGACCGTGTCCCGAACTGGCACGGTCGGTTTCGTTTCCCGGGACAGATGCTGGAAGGGACCTAATAGCCCGAATATTTTTGAGAGTTGATCTCGATGATGAACAGGAAGCTCGCACAAGGCCGGCATGTCGAATGGCTGCGGGCGTCGGCACCCTTCAACGAGACCGATCTTGGCGAACGGACGAACGTTCAGCTAAGGCGATCCGGGAAGCTCGTTCACCGACTCCTTCAGGACATGGCAGAAGGCCGCGACACACGCGACTCCTCGCCGTGGCCAACCCCAGGACCGTAGCCAGTTCCTGACTTAATGACTTACGAACGGTCGTTAGCTATCCTTGTGCGATGGATATCGGGGGTGACGTTGGAATGATTCAGGTACCGCGGGAGCGAGCGAACGCGGCAATTGCCGCCTTCTTACTCAGCCGCGACCGGCCTCCCCACACTCCTGCGCAACAACGCATCCTGGCTGCATTCTTGCGGCTGGCCGCCAACGGCGGACTCGAATCGGTAACCATGAGGACCCTCGGGCGAGAGCTTGGAATGAAGGCGCCCAGTCTGTATTCAAGCTTTCCGCAAGGAAAGGGCGAAATTGCCGCTGCGTCACTCCTGTCGTTCACTCACGACTTCGCCCGCGGGCTGCTCGCCGCAGCCAGTGACGCCGGATCAGCCGAGGAATATTGGGCGACCCTGGTGCGCTTCCACCTTTCACATCAACTGCTGCAACCCGAGTCTGAGCTGTGGGACCTCCTGATCGCCACAGACCGCGTCACGCACTTTCTCAGCGACGAGGTCCGGGATGAAGTCGGGGCGTTGGTTGGCTTCCACGAAGACATGTTTGCTGCTGCCGCAGAGGAAATGGGCTACAGCCTCACTACCGAGACGACGCGGGTGATTTTCACCCTTCTGGATGGGGTCAAACGATGGGGCGGGCGGAAGCCTGGGCAAGTGGAGTTCGCGAAAGTGCTGGACCGTGCCGTCACGCTGACCCGATCGATCCTCGAGCTGTCCCAGACTGGCACATCCCTGCCGCTCCAGCTGTCGATACTGTGAGTCGGCACTCATATTTTAGTGACGAGGATTACATGAGCAATACAACAATCGACAAACCAAAGGTGACGGGCTCCGCTCCCGAAAGCCGGCTCAACGGCAACATGGGGGTGGGCGAACTCGTGATGAACGTCCTCGCGTTCTCTTCGCCGCTGGCTACGGTAGCCGGAACCCTGCCCGTCCTGCTGATGTTCAGCGGCCAGACGGCTCCGGCCATCTACGTTCTGGTCACTCTCATGCTGCTGATCTTCTCTGTTGGTTTCGTGAAGATGAGCCGCAGCGTCCAATCGCCAGGTGGTTTCTACTCGTTTGTCACAGCTGGACTGGGTAAGCCAGCCGGCCTCGGCGGCGCCTTCCTTGCGCTCTTCGGGTACATTTTCATAGGATTCTTCGCCCCTTCATTCTTCGGAGTGACACTGCAAGGATTCGTCGTGAACACCTTGCACGGCCCTGAAATCCCCTGGTACTGGTACGGGCTGGCCATCATCGCAGTCACAACGGCCCTTGCCTACAACCGCATCGACCTTTCCGCGAAATTGCTCACAGCGGTAATGCTCCTTGAGGTGGCCATCATCGTCGTCTTCGATGTGGCGTCGTTCTCAGCCAAAGGACTCGACGCGGTACGGAGCGCAGGATTCGTCCCCTCATCGGCAACCAATGCGACAGTGGGTTTGGCATTGCTGTTCGCTGTGGGCAACTTCTTCGGTTTCGAAGCCACGGTCATCTATCGTGACGAGGTCAAGAATCCGGACAAGACAATCTCCCGTGCCACATACCTCGCCGTCGCCGGCATCGGCCTCTTCTACGCCATAGCTGCATGGGCCTTCATCGCTTTTTTCGGCCCGGACAACGTACAGGCGGCAGCATCAAGCGACACTGTGAATCTGTTCAACAACGCCGTAGGGGCCCTTGTGGGAAAGATCTTCGCGGATGTTACAACGATTCTCCTCATCACATCCGTGCTGGCATGCATGTTGTCCATCCAGAACATCGCAGCACGCTACGGCTTCTCCCTTGCGGCCGATCACGCAGTTCCCGCGTTCTTTGGACGCGTACACCCCCGGCACAAGTCGCCCTATGTTGCCGCAATCGCCATCGGTCTGATCTGGGCGGCGGCGACAGTGCTCTTCACAGTGTTGGGCGTCTCCCCGGATGCTCTGTATCCGATTGCCAGTGGCAGTGGGACATTCGCTGTGCTCTTGCTGATGTTCATCACCAGCTTTGCCGTCCTCGTGTACTTCCTGCGTCGCCGCAGTTTTGCCCCGGAGTCGGTATGGAAAACAATCGTTGCTCCCCTCATCAGCGTGGTCTTCCTAGGTGTGGTCACTTACCTGGCAATCGCCAACTACCCCGAACTCATTGGGGGTTCGGCCGAAATGACGGTCATTTTTATGAGCTTCACCTTCGCTTTGTTTTTCGGAGGAGTTGTCTACGCATTCTTCCTGCGCTCCCGGCGCCCGGACATCTATGTTCGGCTCGGCCGGCAAAAGATCGACTGACACAGGCCAATTCAGCTCCCCGCTTGGGGGCGGCCCTGATGGACAAGACGTTCCAGCAATGAACCATTCCCAAAGCGACTCCTAAAGCGTCGCAGGACCGGAGGTTGAACAACATGAGCATTCAAACGACGTGGAGTAACTGGGCCGGCACTCAAGGATGCTCACCCGAGGCGGTCGTCAAAGCAGTTTCTGTTGAGCACGTGAGCGAGATAGTGGCCGACGCAACCAAACGGGGGATCTCGGTCCGTCCGGTGGGGTCCGGCCATTCGTTTGCCCCGCTCGTTCCCACTGATGGAATCGTGCTTGACATCTCAGCCCTATCGGGCATCGTCCACATCGATCAAACCGCAAATCGGGCATGCGTCCAGGCCGGTACGAAAATCTCTGAGATCGGGGAACCCCTGTGGGACGCAGGTTTGTCCTTGAAGAACCAAGGCGCGATTGATCTGCAGACAATCGCAGGCGCCGTCAGCACCTCAACCCACGGGTCGGGACTGCAACTCACCGCAATGTCCGGGGCAGTCGTCGGTGCAGACCTGATAACTGCATCCGGCGAACAGGAGCGAATTGGCCCCGACGACCCGCGACTCCCGGCTCTCCGGGCCTCAGCGGGGATGCTTGGGATCCTCGTCAGCATCGATCTGCAGCTTGAGCCGGCGTTCAAACTAAGGGAATCGTTGACCTTCAAGCCATTTGCGGAAGTCCTGGACGGATGGGATGAAGCGAACCGTAACCACCGGCACTTCAGCTTCGTTCGTGGACCGATGTACGACATGTCCGCGATCCTGCCACCGTTGCCGGACAGCATGGAGGACCCGACACTAGTGCGGATCTACGACGCGGTCCCCGCGGAGGCGGAGGATGATTACACCCCGGCTTCGCGCCTCAACCGTCCGTACCGGATATATCCGGACCACTATCCGACACCGTGGGAAGAAGTGGAGTACTTCGTTCCCTACGACAAGGCTCACGATGCCTTCGCAGCAACGCTACCCGTCATGGACCGTTTCCCCGACGAATTCCCCATGGAAGCACGGACCGTTGCGCGGGACGGATCCTGGCTGTCACCCATGTACGGCCGCGACTCCGTGGCGATCGGCTTCTGCCGAACGAAGGGCGGAGAGAATTTGCCCTTTTCCACACCATCGACCACGTACTTTCCGAGTTCGATGCGAGGCCGCATTGGGGTAAGCAGCAGTACTTCCTCGCCCCCGATATCCTCCGGGAGCGCTACCCGCGGTGGGACGATTTCGTCGAAGTCCGGAGGAAGCTCGATCCCACCGGCACATTCCTGAACGCCCCTCTGCGCACGTTGTTCGAGTAGCAGTAACAGTTTTGAGGCAAGGACAAACGAAATGGAATCTACAGCCGCAGCATCCCTCGCCACCCGCTCGATCGTCGACGACAGGGAACTGACCCTCGACCTCGGCCACCATCGATGGCTCGCGCAGAATCCCCACGCCGTGAGCCACGAAGTCCTCGCGGCAGCCCATCGGGCTCTGCTCGGGCACCTCGAGCAGTCCGCCTCCGGAGCCCGTGTGCCTCGCAGTCCTGCCAGGGCCGGACATGTCGGAGAGCTCATCGCAACCCTGATGAACTACCCGAGGGAGGCACGGGTGATGGTCGAACATCGAGGACGCAGAACCTATGCCGGGCGCTGCGGTTCCTACAGGGGGTATCCGTATGAAGTTGCCATCGCGCCCGAAGGGCATCACCCCAGCACAGTCGACGAACTCGTCAAGGGCCTCAAGTCCCTCATCCGCAATGGAGTGACCGGCTATGACGGCAGCAACTACTCGGTGCGAAGGCTCACCGCAGTGTGGGTATCCACGCCGGAGGAAGCCAGCCACCAGCACGTGGATCGCATCTATCTCGACGGCTCCACAGTCGTCATCACTACAGTCCCCGAAGAGCCCTGGACCCCTCCCGGCCTCAGCAAGCCCATCCCCGGAACATAGAAAATTTGAAACGAGAAGGTATGACACTGCGAATCGGAGTCATCGGCGTCGGAATGATCGGCCAAGACCATATCCGCCGACTGACAGAAGTCCTCTCAGGAGGCCGCGTCGTGGCCGTCAGCGACGTCGACCATGACCGGGCCCGGAAGATTGCCTCGGCCCTGCCCGGCTGTACCTCGCACGTTACTGGGGAGGAACTGATCGCCGACCCGAACGTGGACGCCGTCGTCGTGACGACTTGGGGTCCGACGCACGAGGAGTTCGTGCTCGCCGCTATCGAGGCAGGCAAGCCCGTCTTCTGCGAGAAACCGCTCGCCACAACCCGCGAAGCATGCGAACGGATCATGAGCGCCGAGTCCGGGGCGGGGCAGCGACTCGTGCAAGTCGGCTTCATGAGGCGGTTCGACGCCTCCTATCGCGCCCTGAAGGACGCCGTCGATTCAGGCCGCATCGGGGCAGCCCTGATGATGCACTGCGCACACCGCATGCCGGAGGCCGCACCGAATTACACCAGCGAAATGGCGATCACTGACTGCCTCATCCACGAGATCGACCTCGTGCGCTGGCTTTTCAACGATGAGATAGCCGCTGTCCGGGTGCTAAAGCCCCGAGGCAACAGCAACACCCAGGAGGGAGTCGACGACCCCCTTTTCGTGCTGATCGAGCTGGGAAGCGGCATCCTCGTCGACGTCGAAGTGTCAGCCAACATCCGATACGGCTACGACATCCGCGGCGAGGTTGTTGGCGAGAGCGGAACCGTTGCGCTCGCCGACAACACCGACGTCGTCCTCAAACAGGGCGCGCACTACAGCGGCCGCGTCCCGAGCGATTGGCGTGAACGCTTCATCCGTGCCTACGACATCGAATTCCAGGAGTGGATCGACAACCTCGCGGCGAACAAGCCCCCCGCTGGCCCGACGTCCTGGGATGGATATGCGGCTACCGCCGTCGCCGACGCAGCCATCGAGGCGATGCGCACCGGCAACCGGAAGACGGTCATGCTTGCGACGAAACCCGACTTTTACCAGGACTAGAAGCGATTCTCGAAGGAGACATTTCATGAGGCAGAATCCCATGCGCTTCGGACTCATCGGGACCGGCCGCATCGGCCAGGTCCATGCCGCGAATATCGCCGCCAATCCGGCGGCGGAACTGGTCGGAATAGCCGACCCGTTCATCGACGGTGCAAAGTCTGTAGCTTCACGCTTCGGCGGCACCGTGACCGACTCGCCGGAACAACTTATCCACTCCAGGCAGTTGGACGCCGTGTTGGTGGCGTCCCCGACACCCACCCACGTCGAGCTCATCGAGGCCTGCGTCGACGCGGGCCTTCCTGTGCTGTGCGAGAAACCGATCGATCTGGACATCGTCCGGGTAGACGCGCTGCGCCCAAAAGTCGCAGCAAGCGGCGTCCCCGTGGCGCTGGGCTTCAACCAGCGCTTCGACCCCAGCTTCGCGCGCGTGCATATGCGGGTGCTGGCCGGGGAGATTGGAGAGCTTGAGCACCTCTCGATCGTCAGCCGGGATCCTGGCCCACCGCCCGCGTCCTACATCGGGGTGTCGGGCGGGATCTTCCGTGACATGACCATCCATGACTTCGACATGGCGCGCTTCTTCGTCGGCGACATCATCGAAGTGAGTGCTACCGGGGCCCGGCTGTTCGACGCGGGCGCCCGCGAGCACGGCGACTTCGACACGGCCGTGGTGACCTTGCGTGCTGCCTCCGGCGCAATCGTCACCATCACGAACTCAAGGCACAGCGCCATCGGCTACGACCAGCGCCTCGAGGCATTCGGGGCGCTCGGCATGCTCCAGGTGGGAAACGCGCAGTCCAGCCTTGTGAGCTATTCATCCGCCTCATCCGTTGAAGCAAGGGACCCTTACATCGAATCCTTCATCGAACGGTACACGCAGGCATACGCCCTCGAGCTCGATGAATTCATCAAACTGGTGCGCGGTGGGCAGTCCAGTAGCCCAAGCTTCGAAGACGGACGGGCTGCCCTGATGATCGCCGACGCCGCACAGCGCTCGGCAGAGGAAGGCATTGCCGTGTCCATCGCAAGCGCGCTGCCCATAGCCAATTAGCGAAACGTTCCCGTTTTCCGGCGCGACGTCAGGCGCTGCCAGCGGCCAAGATTCCAGGGTCCCGGAATCTTGGCCGCATCCGTCTGTGCAAGTGCGCCGGTGGATGCGGGGCTTGGCTTCGAACGGGCTCGATATCGGGTGTTCCATTCTGGCACATAGGGGTCGACGTGATGTGGATCATAGTTGTTGCACACGGGTGAATCCGGGCCTCCGGAGCGTCGCCCGGCACGATGACCGTAGGTGTTGTGCCGGATCCAACGAGGGAGTTGGTCGACTACCAGCGGCAAGCCAAATTCATCCCGTTCATTCGTGGTCTATCTATCGAGGACGAAGGATAAAATGACCGAAGCATCATCAAAAGAATCGCGGAACACCATGGATAGGAAATCCGCCACAAACTCTCCGACGCCCGCAGCGGCACAGTCCGCTGAAGACCAGCAGAACCGACTCACCGGCAACCTGGGGACCGTCTCGCTCGTGCTGAGCGTGCTCGCGTTCTCCGCGCCGATCGTCACGGTGGCCGGCTATTTGGCCTTCGCCATCGGCTTCGTCGGAGAAGCCGCGCCGCTGGCGTGGATCATCTCGACGATCGTCCTGATGGTCTTTTCGATCGGCTACATGACAATGACCCGCCACATCCCCAGGGCGGGCGCGTTCTACGCGTACATCTCGCTCGGCCTCGGTCGAGTGACCGGCGTCGGCAGTGCCTACCTCGCGACCATCTCCTACCTCGTCAACTGCGCCGGAATTTACGGCTTTGCGGGTGTGACGATTGGGTCATTGGTGACGAGCTTCGGCGGACCCGCCCTGCCGTGGTGGGCATGCGGCGCCGTCGTATGGATCATCGTCACCACCCTTGGACATTTCCACATTGACCTGTCGGCGAAGGTCCTGGGCACCGTGATGGTTCTTGAGGTGATCCTCGTCGGCATCTTCAACGTGGTGACCCTTGCAAAGGGCGGCTCGGAAGGACTGTCGCTTGCGCCGCTCAACCCGGCCCACTTCATCAACGGCGGTACCGGCATCGCGCTCTTGTTCGCACTCGGCAACTTCTTCGGCTTCGAAGCGACTGCCCTCTACCGAGACGAAGTCCGCAAGCCGAACAGGACGATTCCCCGGGCTACATACCTCGCAGTCGTCCTCATCGGACTGTTCTACGCGCTGTCCGCGTACACCCTGATCGTAGCGTTCGGATCTAAGGCGCAGGCTGCCGCCACCGACGGCGCCGGCACAATGTTCAATGATGCGCTCACCCGGTTCGTCGGTCCAGGCGTCCTGCAGATCACGATGGTCCTGGTTACGACGTCGGCAGTGGCCTCTGTGTTGTCCGTTCACAACGTCTCGGCACGCTACCTGTTCAACCTCAGCGCAGACCACGCTCTCCCGAAGTACCTCTCGGTCGTGCATCCACGGCACAAGTCCCCATATCGTGCATCCCTGACTGCTGCGATCGCCGTTGCCGTCATGCTGGCGCCGTTCGCCATCACTTCGGTCGACCCGGCCTTCGTGATGGGTGCGGGCAGCGGTATTGGAACTGCCGGCGTGCTCATCCTCATGGTCCTCGTCAGCCTCGCCGTTTTCGTGTGGTTCAAGCGGACGGGTGTTCCCGCCGGAGAATCCCCATGGAAAGTTTTCGTCGCACCGATCTTCTCGCTCGTGATCCTTGGTGCGGTTGTGGTGTTCGCGATCGCGCGCTTCGACCTGCTCGTCGGCGGCGAGCCAGGCCAGAACCTATGGATGCTGCTCGTGCTTGTCGCGTTCGTCATTGCCGGTTCCTCGGTCGCGCTCTACTTCAAGCGATTCCGTCCCGCTTGGTATGCGCGTCTTGGCCGGGCCACGGACGCCGAGGTGGAAGCCGCCGTTTCGAGCGCTTCGCCGCATGATGCAAGCCTCGCGATCGCTTCAGTCGCGGAGACCGAGAGCGAGATCGAAAACGTACTCGAAGCTCAAGACGCACACGAGGCAAACCGTCGTCGCCTCGGAACCAAAGCCTGACCTTCTGAGGGGCGTCCGGGTCATTCCCGGACGCCCCTCCAGCAACTCCGGGCGATCATCGAGACCCACCTGGTGGCGCCCCAACCCGATGAATTCGGGCTGGGGCGCACGGTTGTGTTCGCGATAGGGGCACCGGTTGGATAACGCCAAATCCCCCTAGGAGAAGCAGCGTTCTCCTAGGGGGATTTCGGGGATTTCCTTCAAGCTTCGTTGTGCGGGTTCTCTGCGAGGCACTCATAAATTATTCCGACTGGGATCTCGTCGCTTAGTTCGATGCTGTAGGAAGCTGCGCTATACCAAGTGACTTTGACCCCCCGCGACCCGCCGCGGGATGCTTCGGCCTGGACGTAGCACTGGGCTTCGGTGGTGACCGACGTTCCCCCGTTGTTGTGCAGAAGGGTTTGGGGTTCCGCCGCTGTGACGAACATCAGTGCCTTCGAACAAAGACACCGTCCGACTTGAGGAATGTCTGTGTTTCGGATTCTTCGTCGCCGATCCACAGGACCCCGCCGCTGCCCGAAACTTCCTCAACGCGACCGCGCGCAATCACTTTTGCGTTCCTCACGATATTGACGAACTCACCGCTTTGAAGCTCACGCCAATCGGACAATGCCGCGTCCGTCCTGCGTTGCTTGACTACTTCTCGAGCCTTCATTTCCCTCACCTTGCTTTTTGCTTCAGGCGACTACTGCCGCGATGTCTGGCCAGATGCCAGCAGTGAGTAGATCTGCGGGGGAGACTTCGAATCGGGCAGGATGCGCAACCATGGGCTGAAAACGCCCGCTCGACTCTGAGCTTGGCTTGGCCTGCACCGATTCGCAGCTCGACGGATACACCGGAATTGCTTGCTCGCAATCGGTAATAGCCCGCAGCCATTCGCCGTGCCGACCGTGCGCGAGCTTCCGGTTCATCATTGCAATCAACTCACTAACCTGATTGGCCTATTTGGTCTCTTCCAGAATCGGCCTTTGGCAACGGGACAAAACGTGTCAGTTTGATACACCAGATCCCGGCCAGCATTGCCCGGGCACAGGGATTTCCGGGAGTAATCACGGGTCTGGAGCCAGCACACCGAGAAGCGTAGAGTCGGCTGATCCAATGAACAAGGCCCCGGATCGCGGGGCATGGACCGTCAGAAGTAACGGCGTAACTCCGCGGAGGAGCTTGGTATGGCTGGGTGGAACGCAGATACGGCAGCCGCGCCTTTGAGCGCGGCGGTGACACTGCTGGAAGGTTCAAATTTCTGCATCTCGTCGGCTAACGGGGACATTCTCCCGGAATACCCTCACGGCGTTTTTTACGAGGACACTCGGATCCTGTCCCGCTGGATCCTGACCGTAAACGGGCAATTTCTTGAACCGCTGGCGAAAGAGAGCAAAGAGCCCTACAGAGCACTCTTTGCCGGTCGTGTGCCACAATCCGAAGGCGTCACGGCGACTCCCCTTATCGTTGAGAGGCTTCGTGAAGTCGGCATCGGAATCCAGGAGCGGATTACTATCCGCAATTATTCGATGAAGCCGGTCGAGTGCACTGTGGAAATGGCCTTTGAATCGGATTTTGCTGATCTCTTCGAAGTCAAGGAAGCCCGGATCCAACGGCGCTGGAAAGAAACCCGGGAACTGGACGGGGGCTCGCTTGTCATCCGGGGCACCTGGCAGGACGTCAGCAAGGCTGTCGTTATCACGGCAGACCGCGGCGTCCTGGCAGCTGAAGCCTTGACCTGCAAGGTGACCATCCCGCCGCACGATCACTGGAGCACTCTGCTCGCCGTGGCGCCGGCCACGGATGGTGCTCCCGCGTCGGAGACCGACGCGCGCCCGGAGACCGACGCGTTAACGCCGCGTGACCGTCGTCGACGGGAGTGGGTGGCCAAAATCCCTGTCCTGCAGATGGGCAACCGCTCGATCGAGCGGACCCTGCGACGTAGCTACGACGATTTGGGCTCGTTGCGGATTGAGGATCCCGGACACCCAAACCGAATAGTGGTGGCGGCTGGGGCACCATGGTTCATGACTCTGTTCGGGCGGGATTCGCTATGGGCTTCGGCAATGGCGCTCCCCGTGGACCCCTCCCTGGCCCTCGGCACGTTGCAGACACTTGCCGACCGCCAAGGAAGAATAGTGGACCCAATGAGCGAGGAAGAACCCGGCAAGATTTTGCACGAGGTCAGGCTGGACGTTTCAAGCGCGCTCGCTCTTGGCGGTAAGTCCACATACTACGGCAGTGCAGACGCCACGCCGTTGTTTCTTATGGTGCTCGGAGAGGTGAGCCGTTGGGGTTTTGCCAAGGAAACCCTTGCTGCGTTGCAGCCTAACGCGGACCGCGCTCTGGACTGGATTGTGGATTACGGGGACACAGACGGGGACGGTTTTGTCGAGTATGAGCGCCTTAACGATCGGGGATTGATAAACCAAGGTTGGAAGGACTCCTGGGACGGAATCAATTTCGCTGACGGAACATTGGCTGAGCCTCCAATCGCTCTCTGTGAGGTGCAGGGTTACGTCTATGGCGCCTTCCTTGCATCCGCCTGGATGGCGTACGAAACCGGCAACTTGGCCAAGGCGGCCGAGCTGCGGGATCGTGCCGCGCGTCTGAAACGGCAGTTCAACGAACGGTTTTGGCTGCCGGACAAGGGCTACTATGCCGTCGCGCTGGACAAGGATAAGCGGCCTGTCGACGCCTGCGCCTCCAACATGGGCCACTGCTTGACAACGGGAATCGTTGATAAGGATAAGGCGCCGTCCGTGGTCGAGCGGCTAATGTCCCCGAAGATGTTCAGCGGTTGGGGAGTACGCACTCTTGCTACCGATATGGGTGCCTACCATCCGGCGAGCTACCACAACGGTTCGGTGTGGCCGCATGACAATGCGATCATCCAAGTCGGGCTCATGCGCTACGGATTTGTGGCAGAGGCTCAGCGGATCTCCATGGCGTTGCTTGAAGCTGCGGAATTCTCGGACGGGCGTCTTCCCGAATTGTTCTGCGGCTTCAGTCGGGAGCAGTTCACCGAGCCAGTTCCGTATCCGACGGCGTGCTCACCCCAGGCCTGGGCAGCGACCGCACCGATCATGCTTGTAACAACGCTGATGCGATACGACCCGGACGTTTCCCTACGCGGAATATGGATGGATCCGGTACTCCCGGAGTCCTATGGAGATCTGCACATCAGCAACGCGCCGATAGGCGATGCTCGGATCACGATAGACATTTCCGGGTCTGCTTTTTCTGTGCAGGGATTGCCCGACGGAATGACTGCGCGTCGGGGGTACCTGCCATGGGTGGGAGATCTTATGGAACAGGAACGGCCTCAGCTGTAGATTGCCTAGCTCGGGCTGCCGGCCCAGGCGTTGCTGGCGGCGGCGACGGTAAGCCCGTAAGGCACGGCTACACCGACAGAATCCAGGGCGCACCTCTCGATATCCAGTGTCTCTCAGTCATGCAGCATCGGAGATCTTCAGCCATGAAGGACAAGTGAGAGTTGGACGAGTCCTCTGCGGATAGGAGGAATGTGGTGGCTGAGCATGGTGCAGGACACAGGTGGGTTGGCAATTATTGGGCGGACGGGCATTGCAACCGACTCACCTTTAACTCACCTTAATGAGCGACAATCAATGACAAATCAACGCCTGTCGTTGACCGCAAAAACCCCGAGAATCCGGGCGAAAACGACCAGAAACGAGGCGCACAGAGGCACTCGGGCCTAAAGCGGGGGTCGTCGGTTCGAATCCGACAGGGGGCTCTTAATTCGGCTTTGACCTGCGGTTTTATTTTCGAAGACACCAGTCAGGGCGCGTGTTTCTACCGGTTTTGTCGGTTCAGATCCCCACAATGTGGCCCTGACCTGCGGGTTTGGTCGCCTCGGCCGCTGTTTTTCGGACTTTTGCGTGCGGGACTCACCCTTAACTCACCTTATTCAGAGGTATTGCGGTGGCCGTGCTCCCAAACGTCGGCGCAAATTTCGTGGACCGATTGATGCCCTGAATCCGCAGACGGACTGCAAAGCATGCCGCGAGACATGATGAGGGGCGAGATGACTTTGGAAGACGCCCGCAGCCTAGCGGCGTCCGCGTGATTCCGGGCGGTGGTTATTCGGACTGCAGGGCATGCGGTGTCTCATAGGTCTGTTGTTTTCTATGGGCAGCTCTTCACGTACGCACCCACTGCCAGTTGGCTAATCGGTCAATATCGCGCTAACTACGTGCGAGCTGAGAGGAAGCCTCCTGCCGCAAGAGGAACCGGCTGAAGTGGAGGATGGATGGCGGAACCAGGGCCGATGTTCAAAGCAGTGACACTACCGGGGGCGATCACCGCGGTCTGGGAGCTCGCCTGCGACCGGGCCTTGAGTAATAGGCCCGATCGCTGATGCCTTCGGGTTCGCCTCGCGCCACAACCGCGGTGGGCGAGCGAATGGTCAGGAGGCTCAGCGGTGCGGCGATTTGATGGGTCAGGAGGTGAGTGCAAGTTTTCCGACCACGCGGACACCGAACGTGAGTCCGTCGAGCGGGACGCGTTCGTCGACGCCGTGGAAGAGTTTTCCGTATTCGAGGTCGTGGGGCATGCGCAGGGCCTTGAACCCGTAGCAGCGGATTCCGAGGCCCGTGAGGGCTTTTGCGTCGGTGCCGCCGGGGTTGCAGTACGGGGCCGGGTGCCCGTCGGGGTCCTCGGACCGGATCGCCTCGCACATGGCGTCGACGAGCCTTCCCTCGAACGGTGTCTCCATTGCGATGTCCTGGTGGATGAACTCCCGCTTGACGCCATCGGGGAGGAGCCCGTCGATCTCGGCAAGGAGCGCGTCTTCCTGGCCGGGCAGGAAGCGCCCGTCGATGCTCGCTGTTGCCTGTCCGGGGATGACGTTGGTCTGGTAGCCGGCTTCGAGTGTCGTCGGATTGGCCGAGTTGCGGGTGATGACGTCGAGGAGCTGGTGGCCCGCGGGGCCGAGCCGGTCGAGCGTGGCCTCGAGATCATCCTCGTCGAACTCGACGCCGCGCAGGGCCGCGAACTCCCGGGCAAGGGTCCGCACGGGGTCGATGAGGTGGAGCGGGAAGCGGTGCCGGCCGATCGCGCTGACGGCCTCGGCGAGTCGCGTCACGGCGTTCTCCTCGTTTGGCGAGGAGCCATGCCCGGCCCTCCCTGTTGCGACGAGCCGGAGCCAGGCCTGCCCGCGCTGGGCGTTCTCGATCGGGTAAAGTCGCCGCGCGTCATCGACCGGGAAAGAGAACCCGCCGCCCTCTCCGATTGCCTCGGTGACGCCCTCGAAGAGGTCGGGCCGGTTCTGCACGAGCCAGTGGCTGCCGAATTTGCCGCCGGCTTCCTCGTCGGCGAGGAACGCGAAAACAAGGTCGCGTGGGGGCGTGGTGCCGGTGCGGGCGAGTTCGCGGGCGACTGCGAGGTATACGGCGACCGTGTCCTTCATGTCGATCGCGCCGCGGCCCCATAGGTAGCCGTCCTTGATGACGCCCTCGAACGGGTCGACGCTCCACCCGGATGGGTCGGCGGGAACGACGTCAAGATGGGAGTGGAGCATGAGGGCGCCCCGGCTCGGGTCGGCGCCGGGGATGCGGGCGAAGACGCTCGCCCGGCCCGGCGCGGATTCCACGAGCTCCGCGGCGAGGCCAACCTCCTCGAGCTTTGCCGCGATATAGCGCGCGGCCTCGAGTTCGGTGCTCGTGGGGTTCGAGGTGTCGATGCGGATGAGGTCCCGGCAGAGGCAGACGACCTCGTCCTGGGCTGTTGCGAAATACATGCTCGCCTCTCCTAATGCGTCGGAACGGGGTTGTTGTGAGGTGCCGCGGAGGGCTCCATTGCAACGAGCCGGCTCGGCCGGACGAGCCCGAGGAGGGCGAGGACAGAGTAGAGCACGAGGGCCGTGACGAGCGAGTTGATGGTGGGGATGCCCCACGGGACGAACTTGCCCACGCAGAACGCGATGGCCCATACGACGAGCGAGGCGGGAACCCACGCGGCGACCTGCGCTGGCATGGCGCCGGATTCGCGCGTGTCGTCGAGCGGCTTGCGGAGCCTGCGGACGAACCAGTACTCGGCCACGATGATGCCGCCCACAGGCGGGATCGCCACCCCGAGGAGCGAGAGGAAGTCCTTGAAGTGGTCGAGGAAACCAATCGCCGAGAGGGCGGTTCCGAGGATCCCGATGGCCACTGTGATCACGCCGCGCTGGACCTTCTTTCCGAACACGGTCTGGACGAAGTTGGCTACGCCGAGCGAGCTGCTGTACAGGTTCCAGTCGTTGATCTTCGCGGTTGCGAGGATCACGATGATGAGCCCGATGAAGCCGGACGAGCCGAGCACGATCTTCGAGACGTTGGACGTGCCCGCCGCGTGGCCGAGGAGGACGCCGGTCATGCCCACGATGTACTCGCTGAGGATCATGGAGCACGAGCTCTGGGCCATCACATGCCAGGCCTTGCGGTTGAAGCGCGTCATGTCCGGGCTCGTGATCGCGCCCGTCATGTAGCCGCCGGCGATGATCGTTGCGGCCGCGGGGATCGAGATCGCGGCTCCCGCGGGTGGCATGTTCACGAGGTCCGGGATCGAGTGGTGCGAGAGCTCGTTCCAGATGCTGAACGCCACGAGGCCGAAGAACAGCGGCACGGCGATCTTCGCGAGCCACATCATGATCTTGAACCCGTACATGACCAAGAGAGTCAGCGCCAGGCCGGCCAGGATGCACCAGAGCCATGAGGGCCCGCCGACGAGCGCGGTCATCGATGTGCCGAAGATGCCGTTCTGTACGCCGAACCAGCCGATGAGGCTCACGGCGATGACGAGGGAGACGAGCGTGGAGCCGTTGCGTCCGAAGCCGGCGAAGCGCGTCAGGAGTGTCATGCTGAGGCCTTCGCGCTGTCCTGCCGCGCCGACGGCGAAGATGACCACTTCGAGGATGACGGCGCCGAGGGTGAAGGAGAGGAAGGCGTTCTGGAAGGTCATTCCGAGGCCCAGCGTCGCGCCGAGGACGAACTGTGAGAGCGAGCCTGACATCGCGAGCCATTGGAGGAGCATCGAGAAGAACCCGAACCTCTCCGTGCGGGGGACTCGGGAGAGGGAGTAGTCGTCGCGTCCGATCTTGGCCATGTCAGGCTCCCTTCGAGCCGAGGGTCTGCAGGTGCGCCATGGACCCGTAGAGGGCGACGAGCTCGCGGTACTCGGCGTCGTCGTGCAGAGTGGTGCGGCCGGCGCCGAAGTCCTTGGCGAGTTCGACGGCGAAGCGGGCCGCCGCGGCGATGTCCGCCTCGTGGCTGGCCCCGGTCGCGCAGCCCGGGACGGGGATTCCGGCAGTGATGGCGAGACCGACCACGGGAGCGTCGGTTGCCGTCGCCGGCTGCAGGATCGAGTTGATGTGGTACACACCGTTACCATACGGCGTGATGTCCTGCATCGTGATCGGGTAGGTGACCACGGGCTCACCCGTCACTACGCCCAGGATGCGCACCAGATCCTCGCTCACGCGCAGGATGTACCCCGACTTGACGGTCGGCGAGAGGGCGACGCCGCGGTGGTTGATGATGCTGTTGCCCTTGGTCGTGTCGATCGAGAGGACTGCGTCCATCTCCGCCGTGACCTCGTGCGAGTTCATCGTCGCGAGGTCCACGGGGGAGTCCATGAACGCGACCGGCTCGTGGGGGCGGGTCGGAGCGTCCGGGCAGACGTGCGTAGCGATGACCAGGTCGCCGTCGAGGATATCCCCGCGCTCGTACATGGTGAGCAGCTTCGCAGCTGCGGCAAGCGCGGCAGCCGCGCCGTCGCCGTCGGACGTGAAGCCGATGATCTCGGGGCGCGCGCCGACGCCGCCGAGCCGCCCGATGATGCCGAGCGTTGGCGCCGTCCCGCCGGAGGATTTGCCGTGGCGGCCGGGAATGAGCACGCGGACGAAGTCCGTCGAGCCGGACTCGCTCTCGACGGTCTCGACGTGGATGGTCGGGGCGGGAGAGGTGAACAGGCTTTCGAAGTACTTGGCAACGGTTCCGCCGTCGGCGTGGGGGCTGTCGAGGAGGTCGACGACGTCAAGGACGTGCTTGAGCATGGGGATCCTTCGTGAAGAGCGGAAGTCGGGGGCGCCGTCCGCGGGATCTGCGCCGAACCCGCGTCTTGGTGCCATGTGTCCACGATCACGCGACTGTGGCATAATTAGCAACGATTTCCCGATAATCGCAACATGGAGGAGAGGTGAAGATGACCGTGACCCACGATGTCGGTTCGTTCGCGGACGACAGGGCCACCCCGGACGGTCTCCTGCAGACGGCCGACCGCGCGCTCCAGGTGCTCCTGCATTTCGATGGGCTGCGTACGGAGTGGGGGGTGACCGAGGTCGCGGAGGAATTCGGCTTCAACAAGTCGATTGCCCAGCGCCTCTTGGCAACCCTCGCGCACCGGGGCTTCCTCATTGCGGACCCGGACACTCGCCGGTACCGGATCGGGCCCTCGGCGATGACGCTGGGCCACGCGTGGGAGCGCTCGGGCTCCCTGCGCGCCATCGTCGATCCGATCCTGCGCGAGCTCAGCGCCCGGACCGATGCGACCGCGATTCTCGCACTCCCGGACAATCTGCACATGCGGGCCGTCGCCGCGGTCGACGGTTCAAGCGGGCCCCTGCGGGTATATCCTCTGGTCGGAGAGCTGTACCCGGCCCACGCCGGGGCTACGAGCAAGGCGTTCTACGCATATCTGCCGGCTCAGCAGCGACAACTGCTGTTCGCGGGTCGGCCGATCGCTCGCTTCACTGATCGCACCGTAACCGACGCCAGCGCCTTGGAGGCCGAGTTCCTGCGAATCCGCCAGCAGGGATATGCGTCAACGGTCGGGGAGTACGACTCGCACGTCGCGGTGGTCGCCGTCCTCGTCTCGGTGCGCGGCGAGCCGTACGGGAGCCTGAGCCTCGGGGGACCCGAGGAATCGTTCGTCAACCCCGAGCAGCACGTCCCCCTCTTGCGCCACGCGGCGCAGCAGATCGAAAGGCGGCTCACCGGCCGCCCACGTACCCGAAAGGACTAAGACATGGAACTCATGCTCTTCTCGAACTCAACCGTCAAGGGCCGCGGCTACCTCGAGCACGCCGCGGACGTGCTCGCCGAGTACCTCGGCTCCGCGCGCACGCTGCTCTTCGTGCCGTTCGCCGGCGCGGACCACGAGGCCTACACGGCGCTCGTCGCGGACGCGCTCCGGCCGTACGACGTCGAGGTCACCGGACTGCACGCGGCCGAGGACCCGCTTGAAGCCATCGAGCGCGCCGATCTGGTGTTCACGGGCGGCGGCAACACGTTCCGCCTCGTCAAGGAGCTGCACGAGCGCGGGCTTATGGGCCCTCTCTCCCGCGCGGTCCGGTCCGGCACGCAATACATGGGCTCGAGCGCGGGCACCAATATCGCCGCCCCGAGCCTGCGCACCACGAACGACATGCCCATCGTCCAGCCGCCGAGCTTCGAGACCCTGGGCCTGGTGCCGTTCCAGATCAACCCCCACTACCTCGACGCCGACCCGACGAGCACGCACGCTGGGGAAACCCGCGCCGATCGCATCCGCGAGTTCCACGAGGAGAACAGCCTGTCCGTCCTCGGGCTCCGCGAGGGCACATACCTCCGCGTCATATCGGACGACGGCGGTACCACCTCAGCGTGGATCGGCGGCGATGCGGTTGGCACGCCGGCGCCAGGTCCGGCGGTACTGTTCCGGCGGGGTTCAGGACCGGAAGAGGTCTGTGGCGACGTGAGCTCCCTCTTCCGCTGACCTGGGGGCGCGAGCGACACCCCGGAGGACGACCACTCAGGTCGCAGCGTCAGCGCTCTGGTGTAGACAATTCGCCGCGCCGTATGATGCGCGACGCCGGTCGAGAAGAGGCAGCCCGGAAAGAAATCCGACAGGGCGTGAGAATCAGCGCACCGAGGATGGACAGGTCGGCCCACGGCGCAGAGGCCAGCCGCTGCCCGTCCGATCACCGGTGATGACCCGGCGGTGGGCTTTGACTCACTCCCCATGATGGAAAGTGTAGGGAGTTCGCCGAGCTCGCGAAGTGTCCGGGGTTCGGTAGCTTCGTCGGTTTGTCCAAGGTTCTTTCGACAATTGAAGTGTCCAGTCTGATTCAGCCGAGGTTTGGGCGGTTATTGCCTCAGGTAGTCGCGTAGCCCGGGAATGGCGAAGTCGACCTTGCCGTATCCTGCCGATTCAATCAGCCCCGCCGCTATCAATCGGTTGCGGTACTTGGATACGAGGCTGGGTTTGGACTTGATGATGTTCCCGATCTGGGCAGCGGTTGATGGGCCTTCCTGCTCGGCCATGGCGTCGAGGAATTCGCGGTCCTTGTCTGAGATGTCTGAGAGGGCGGACTCCACGACAACCAGGGCGTTCCGCCGCCACGCGGCTGCGATGGCGCTGCGGACACCGGCCTGGTCAAGTTTCGAATGTGCCCTCTCGGCCTCCATCCAGAGGTAGTAGCCCACGAGTTGGATGAGGAAGGGGTAGCCTTCGGTGGCCTCTGCGGCTTCGTTGATGAGTTCCTGCGGGACGTCGATGTCGCCTTCGTTGAAAAGTTCTTTGTAGGAGGAGGTCACTTCGCCGATGGCGGCCTCGTGGAGATTGATCCTGTCGGCCCGGCGAAGGAAGGTCGCGACGCCTTCGTTGAGGAGGTCTGACACGGCCGAGGGCAGGCCGGCGAAGATCAGCCCGATGGGCAACCCGTCACGGATGAAGTGCTGCACGTCGGCTGCGAGCTGGGAAATTTCGGTCCGGTCCACGGCATGGATTTCATCGATCGTGATCACGAGGCCGGTGCCTTTGCTATCCAGCAGTCGCAGCAGTTCCTCTCCGGTGCGGCGCCAATCCGGGATCCGCTCCGGTGCCAGTTGTGTCGTCACGCCGAAACCGGCGGCTGAGAAGGCGGTGATTTTTCGCGTCGGAGGTCCGTCTCCGAGCTCGTCGAGCAGCCGGAGCATGTCATCGCCGACCTTGGCCAGGAACCCGGGGTTGGCCGTCCGGGAGATCACCGCCCAGCCATGCTCCCGTGCGATCGATTCCGCTGCGCTGAGCATCACGGTCTTGCCGATGCCCCTGGACCCTGTGATGATCGTTAGCAGCCCGGGCGCTCCGGAACCCTGCCGGAGACCGTATTCGAATTCGTCCAGGAGCCCGGCCCGTCCCACCAGATCCGGAGGAGTGGCGCCCGCTGTTGGCTTGAAGGGATTTTGCACGGAACCTCCACAGGTAAAAGTAGGTGAAACTGGTGAAACTGGTGAAACTTTCGCCAGCCTAGCATCCCGCTGACCTCCAGTTGGCGGATCTTGGACGGGTTTTGGGATTCGAGCCGGCCGATCTCGTCTTTGACGAGGGGAGGGCCGCTAGATGAGTCCTTGTCCTGCGCGCTTCTCATGTGCTCGTCGGGTCGGACCAAGTCATGAGTTATTGGAGATCGTCAGCTATGAAGGATAGTTGGGGCCGCTGAGGTTCTCTCAACCGGCAGGAGGAGGTAGTGGGTGGCCAGGGTGACGGACGCGGGTCGATCGGGCATTACTGGGGGACCCCATTGCAACCGACTCACCTTTAACTCACCTCAATCAGCAACAACCAATGACAGATCATCGCCTGACGTTGACCACAAAAACCCCTAGAATCCGGGTAAAAACCACTAGTTTCGAAGCGCACAGAGGCACTCGAGACTAAAGCGGGGGGCGTCGGTTCGAATCCGACAGGGGGCTCCGATTGTGGGTTTGACCTGCGGGTTTAGTGCCGTGCGTGGATGGTAAGGGGCCAATTCCAGCAGCGGTTCGGCGGGGTTTCTCGGTCTGAATCCCATCGCGTATTGAATTGGGGCGCTGACCTGCGGTTTTGATTCGGTAGGCGGCACGGAAGAGGTCGATTCCCGCTCGGACTCACCTTTAACTCACCTCAATCAGCGCTAGGCCGCCGACATTAGGCGCCGGCTTCCCGTGTGGCCTATGACCAGGACCGCGCGTCGGGACTCCACCGGTGGTGGTGTTCGACGGAACCGTCGAACACCGGTTCAATGAACGTGAGTACACGTTCAACCTGCGCATCGAGGTTCGGGTCGCAGAGGTCTTCCACTTTGAGCTTTCTGCGCCACGCAGCCCATTTCGCCTGACCGGTCGCACCGTAACCGTCCATCAGGTCGCGGAGCGGCCCGAGTTCGGCTCCACGGTGCGCGGCGACCTGCTCCGCCGCTTCTCTGAGGTCCGCGGCGTCGAACTGGAACCGGTCGGACAGGATCGCCACGTCCAGCAGGTCTCGCCATCGCGTGCTGGTGGTGCCGCGCTGGAGCATGGTGACGGTTTTCTCGGCGATCACTGTCACCAGGGGGTGGCCCTTCATCTTCACCGTTCCGCCGAGCAGCGACGGCAGTTCGATCTGTTCGGGCTCGGGCCAGATTGGGTCGCCGGTGCTGATGTCGAGTTTGATGGTAATTCTTGCCCGGCCCAGGACTGCGGGCAGTGAGACTCGCAGTCCGGTGTACTCGTCTTCGTCGCGGATCTGTTCGATCTGCATGGACGCATGGTCGAATACCAGGCCGTCGTCGACGACGACGTCGCAGACGGCTTTCACCACTTCGGTGACGTGATCGACGTCGAGTTGGAAATCGAGTGCCTGCATGTCGACGTCACGGGTCGGGCGGCGCAGCGCATGGGCGGACAGCAGGACGCCACCTTTGAGGCAGAAGTCCTCTGCAAATGGCGAGCCTGCCAGGCGCGCCAGGAAGCGTTCGAGACCGTAAAGGGTGAAGATCTCGTCGGCGGGGCGCTTTCGGTCCCGTGCAACCCTCTGAAGCTTCAGGTAAACGGTCGCAGCTGCCGTCACAGGAGGATCTCCAATGCCTGGCGGAGCGGACCCTTGGAGCGGGGGACCGACGATGCGATCTCCATAAGCAGTGCCGGCTGGGATCCTGGGCGCTTGAGCCAGTTGCGAAGCGCTTCGATTCCCGTTCGCTTCGATTCCCGTT
>NZ_SMRU01000033.1 GCF_004354015.1 Arthrobacter terricola | reverse complement strand
GACACGTGCAGCAGCCTCCTTCCGGGACGTCCCGGAGGACCGTAACCGGAAGAACTCCTCACGCCCCGGGTGAGGGCCGGCTCCCCGTTTTCCCCGGCCTTTCAACCCGGCCTTCCGGACCCAGGATGCTCCGGTCACCGGATTGATCCCGCATTCCCTCGCGGCCGCCGTCGTATTCTGCAAACGATCAAACACCGCGAAGAAAGCAGCCTTCTCTTCCAGCCCATAACGGCTTGAACGAACCACGGTCGTTGCAACTCCCAAAAATCAGGGTGTTGCAACGACCGCTAGAACCCGCCCGTTTTAAGGGGGCTCACCTGTACACAAACTCCGTCGCTGGGCTGCCTCCCCGGCCTTCGGGGTCACTTGTTGCGAAGAGTGCGGGCAGCCCAGCGGGCGGAGGGGTTCTTGGGTAGGGCTGTTCAGGCGGCTACGAGTTCTTCCTTGGTGGCTTCTTCGCGGGCTTCGGTCAGGTAGCGGGCGTAGGCCGGGATGGTCAGGAAGGTGGGGAATTCCGCGGCGAGGGTGACTTCCTCGAAGATGCTGCGGGCATCGTTGAAGCGGTCGTCGTCAAAGCGTTCAAGGCGGGCGAATTCCTCGTCCAGCAGTTCGTTGATCCATTCCCGGGTGATGATGTCGCCGTGCTCGGTGATGGCGTGCGCGTGGATCCACTGCCACAGCTGCGAGCGGGAGATCTCCGCGGTGGCCGCGTCTTCCATGAGGTTGTGGATGGCCACTGCACCGTTGCCCCGCAGCCAGGATTCGATGTAGCGGATGCCCACCTCGATGTTGTTCCGGATGCCCTGTTCGGTGATGGTGCCCGTGGTGGAAGCGACGTCGATCAGCGCACGGTCGTCGGGAACGACGTCCTCGCGTGAGCGGTCCAGTTGGTTCGGGCGGTCGCCGAGTACGCCGTCGAACACCTCGCGGCAGACCGGGACCAGGTCCGGGTGCGCCACCCAGGAACCGTCGAAACCGTCGCCGGCTTCACGGGTCTTGTCCGCGCGGACCTTCTCGAATGCTGCCGTGTTGGCGGCCTCGTCCTTGCGGTTCGGGACAGCCGCGGCCATGCCGCCGATCGCCATGGCGCCGCGGCGGTGGCAGGCCCGGACCAACTGCTCGGTGTAGGAACGCATGAACGGCTGGGTCATGGACACCTGGGCGCGGTCAGGGAGCACGAAACGCGGACCGCGGGTGCGGAAGTTCTTGATGACCGAGAAGATGTAGTCCCAGCGTCCGGCGTTCAGGCCAGCGGCGTGGTCCCGCAGCTCGAACAAGATCTCCTCCATCTCGAACGCGGCCGTGATGGTCTCGATCAGCACCGTGGCGCGGATGGTTCCCTGCGGGATTCCGAGCAGGTCCTGCGCCAGGACGAAGATGTCGTTCCACAGCCGTGCCTCGAGGTGGTTCTCGATCTTGGGCAGGTAGAAGTACGGGCCCTTGCCCTGTGCCAGCAGGCGGCGGGCGTTGTGGAAGAAGAACAAGCCGAAGTCCACCACGCCGCCGGCCACGGGCTTGCCGTCGATGAGCATGTGCTTCTCAGGCAGGTGCCAACCCCGGGGCCGAACCACGATGGTGGGCAGTTCCTCGGCGGCCTTGAGCTTGTATTCCTTGCCCTCAGGCGAAGTGAAGTCGATCCGGCGCTCCAGCGCATCCGTCAGGTTCAACTGCCCCTGGATCACGTTGCGCCAGGTCGGGGTCGAGGAGTCTTCCATGTCGGCCAGCCACACCTTGGCGCCCGAATTGAGCGCGTTGATGGTCATCTTCCGGTCAACCGGCCCGGTGATCTCCACCCGGCGGTCCTCCAAACCCGGAGCCGGGGGAGCGACGCGCCAGCTCGGGTCATTGCGGATGTCCGCCGTCTCCGGGAGGAACCGCGGATCCTGCCCGGACGCGATCTGGTTGCGGCGCCCGTGCCGGGCCTGCATGAGCTCCTGGCGGCGCTCCGCCGTCGCGCGGTGCAGCTTCGCTACGAAATCGAGTGCGTCCGGAGTCAAAACCTCGTTCTGCCGGTGAATAGGTTGTGCGGTCAGCGTGATGCCATTGATCGTGTAATTGTCAGTGAAGCTGTTCATGTCAATCTCTCCTCAAGAGAAGCAAAGGTTCGACGGCGGGCTGCGGCTAGGTGCCTGATGGGCCGAGGGTGCGGGTGCCGGGTTGGGTGCCGGACAAGGCAATCCTCCGCGTGCTATCCCCATCTCCGTCCTAAGGCCTCGCAAAGCTCGGCCGAGGACGGTGACAGGGCCCCTTTACGCACGCTTCCGGATCACCTTGCCCGGCTGCCGGAAAGGCGCCTTACGCTCGAGGCCGGAAGGCCGGTATTGCGGCAGCCTGCGTAAAGGGGCCCTGTGCCCACCCTCGACCGAGTTCTACGAGGTCATGGGGTGGGCATGGGGATAGCAGGCAGAGCATTGCCGGTCCGCAGGCCGGCGGTGACCAGGGTCGGTGGTGACCAGACCGCTGGTGACCAGACCGCTGGTGAAGCCCGGTCCGCCGTCGGAAGTGGGTTAGTGGAATTGGCCTTCTTCGGTGGATCCCACCAGGGCCAGGGTGGATGCGTTCGGGTTGAGCGCAGTGGCGATGTCGTCGAAGTAGCCGGTGCCGACTTCGCGCTGGTGCTTGGTTGCGGTGTAGCCGCGGGATTCGGAGGCGAATTCCTTTTCCTGGAGTTCGACGTAGGCGCTCATGCCTTCGCGGGCGTAGCCGTGGGCGAGGTCGAACATCGAGTAGTTCAGAGCGTGGAAGCCGGCCAGGGTGATGAACTGGAACGTGAAGCCCATGGCGCCGAGTTCGCGCTGGAACTTGGCAATCGTGGCGTCGTCGAGGTGCTTCTTCCAGTTGAAGGACGGCGAGCAGTTGTAGGAAAGCATCTGGTCCGGGAAATCGGCCTTGACGGATTCGGCGAACTTGCGGGCCAGTTCCAGGTCCGGGGTGCCCGTTTCCATCCAGATGAGGTCGGAGTACGGGGCGTAGGCCTTGGCGCGGGCGATGCAGGGTTCGATGCCGTTGCGGACCTTGTAGAAACCTTCAGCGGTGCGTTCGCCGGTGATGAACTGCTGGTCCCGCTCGTCGACGTCGGAGGTGATCAGCGTTGCTGCCTCGGCGTCGGTGCGGGCGATGACGACGGTCGGGGTGCCGGCGACGTCGGCTGCCAGGCGGGCGGCGTTCAGCGTGCGGATGTGCTGCTGCGTGGGGATGAGGACCTTGCCGCCGAGGTGGCCGCACTTCTTTTCCGAGGCGAGCTGGTCTTCCCAGTGCACGCCCGCGGCGCCGGCCTGGATCATGGATTTCATGAGTTCGTAGGCGTTCAGCGGGCCGCCGAAACCTGCTTCGGCGTCGGCGACGATCGGGACCAGCCAGTCCCCGACACTCTGGATGCCCTCGGAAAACTCGATCTGGTCCGCGCGCAGCAGGGCGTTGTTGATGCGGCGGACAACGGTGGGGACCGAGTTGGCCGGGTAGAGCGACTGGTCCGGGTAGGTGTGGCCGGAGTTGTTCGCATCGGCCGCGACCTGCCAGCCGGAAAGGTAGATGGCGCGCAGGCCGGCCTTGACCTGCTGGACGGCCTGGTTTCCGGTGAGGGCGCCGAGCGCGTTGGTGTATCCGCCTGTGGGTGCTTCCTCGGTGAGCTGCTTCCAGAGCTTTTCGGAACCGCGGCGGGCCAGGGTGTGTTCTTCGGAGACGCGGCCGCGGAGGCGGACGACGTCGGTGGCCGAGTAATCGCGGGTGACGCCTTCCCAACGCGGGTTGGCAGCCCATTCGAGTTCCAGCGCGGCGGCCTGCTCGGTTGCGGTCTGCTGAGCGGACGTGGGCTGCGCTGGTTCAAATGCTGCGGTCATTGTTCTGTCTCCTTCGACGCTGCTGATGCGTGTTTTCTGGTTTGTCACCCCGGCCGGACGTCGCTGCGCCTTTGCAACGGGTCCGGTCGGGGTTTCCGTGGTTATTACTTTTCAGCACTTCCAAAGGTCTTTCTAGAGGAAAACCATGGAAAGAAATGCACTTCTTCGCGTATTCTCAAGAAATGTCACCTGTGAGCTGGAACCGCGAAGTACCACCGCCGTCGCCGGCGTCCACCGCCGAACTGGACGTCATCAGCCTGGGCCGCCGCGTGCGCCATCTCCGCAAGCAGGCGGGACTGACGCTCGACGACTTGAGTGCCGCCGTCGGGACCGCTCCCAGCCAGTTGAGCCTCATCGAGAACGGCAAGCGCGAACCGAAACTCGGCTTGCTGAAACAGCTCGCCGCCGCATTGAACGTGGGCATCGACCAGTTGCTCGGGGCCGAGCCGCCCAGCCGCCGCGCCGCCCTCGAAATCGAGTTGGAACGGTACCAGCGCGGACCCCTGTATGAGTCGCTGAACCTGCCCAAAATCCGCATCAGTTCGCGGCTTCCGCTCGACGTGCTGGAGTCGCAAGTGGGGCTCCTGCAGGAGCTTGAACGCAAGCTCAACGAGCAGGTCGCGACGCCGGAAGAAGCCCGGCGTGCGAACGGCGAGTTGCGTGCCATGATGCGTGAGCGCGGCAACTATTTCCCCGAGTATGAGGCCGAGGCGCAGAAGGTGCTCAAGGGCGTCGGCTACACCTCCGGACCGTTGAGCCAGCACGTCATCGCGGACATCGCCGAGAACCTCGGATTCACGCTGCACCATGTGGGTGATTTGCCCCATTCCACGCGTTCAGTGACCGATTTGAAGAATCGCAGAATTTATCTCACGCAGAGCCAGCGGCAGGACCATGACCCCCGTTCGGTGCTCCTGCAGGCCTTGGGCCACTACGTCCTGGGCCACGAGACGCCGCGCAACTACGGCGATTTCCTGGCGCAGCGCGTGGCCACCAACTACTTCGCCGCGGCGCTGCTCCTGCCCGAGCATGCCACCGTCGAGTTCCTCCAAAAGGCGAAAGCGGCCAAGGAAATCGCCGTCGAGGACATCCGGGACGCCTTCGCGGTGTCCTACGAAACCGCGGCTCACCGCTTCACGAACCTCGCCACGAAGCACCTGGGGATCACCACGCACTTCCAGAAAACCCACCAGAGCGGGATCATCTACAAGGCCTACGAGAACGACGGCGTGGCGTTCCCCCAGGACCACACGGGCGCCATCGAGGGACAGCCTTCGTGCAGGGCATGGACATCGCGGGCCGTGTTCGACGTCCCGGACAAGTTCAGCGCCTACAGCCAATACACGGACACGGTGTCCGGCACGTATTGGTGCACGGCACGCACGGAGCGCTCGGCGGCGGGGGAGTTCTCGCTCAGCATCGGGGTCCCGTACCAGCACGTGAAGTGGTTCCGCGGGAGGGAGACGACGGCGCGGGCTACTTCGACGTGCCCCGACCCGAACTGCTGCAAGCGCCCGCCGGCGTCGTTGGCTTCTTCGTGGGCCGGCAACGCCTGGCCGTCCGCGCGGGCCCATTCGCACCTTCTCGCCGCCATGCCTCCGGGCGCCTTCCCCGGCGTGGACGAGACCGAGGTGTACGCGTTTTTGGAGGCGCACTCGCGGTAGCAGCCGGTGCGCTACCGGCCGACCGACATCGCCCATGACAGGGCAGCGTCGCGGCGAGGTTCCGCCGGATCGATGAGCCTGATCCTCGCAACCAGTTCGGAAGGAACGATGAGCGATGATTCGATGAGGGCCACGACGAAGGCGTGGTCGGTCGGCCGTCCGGCAATGAGTTTCGCGGCGCAGAGATCGTACGGATCGAGGCAAAGTCCGGTGCTGTTGCGGGTCCGTTCGCTGCGCACCCCTACCAGCCGGTAGTCCCAGTCCGCCGGGAGCACAGCCGTTTCCCTTTCGGCGGCTTGGATGTAGAAGCCGAACTCCTTATGGAACGGGGACCATTCGCCCAGGGCGGCATCGATGCTGTCCGCCAGGGAGCCCGCCTCGTCATCGGAAAACGGGGCGATGTCCACGGCGTCGGACGTGACAATCGATGCGGGCAGTTGCTCCTCGGTGTAGGAACCAAGAATGGATTGGCTGCCAAGCACGATCACCCGGTCCTCATGAATTACTTCGGCGGCAGCCCGGATCGCGTGTTCAAGGTCATCGCGGCGCATGGCTGTACCGTACGCCCGCGCACGACGATTGTCAGTAGTGGCCAGCTCAGGCCCAGTAGCTGGGTTCGCGCTTCTTGATCCAACCGAT
The DNA here is from genome assembly GCF_004354015.1 of Arthrobacter terricola. Taxonomy (GTDB): domain Bacteria; phylum Actinomycetota; class Actinomycetes; order Actinomycetales; family Micrococcaceae; genus Arthrobacter; species Arthrobacter terricola. The sequence continues at coordinate 46,042 of NZ_SMRU01000033.1, read as the reverse complement.
CACCAACGATGTCACCGGAACCAGGACGTATTGCACCGCGACCTTGTAGACGAAGCCGACCAGGACGTAATTGACGAAGCCGGCGAAGTCCGTGATGCCGATGACCGAAGCCGCAATGCTGCAGAAGATGAGGGTGTCGACGAATTCGCCCACTCCGGAGGAACCCATGAGCCGGGCCCACAGCGTTTTTTCGCCGGAGCGGGCTTTCATCTTGACCAGGATCAGGGAATTGATGGTCTGTCCGGCGAGGAACGCGAGCAAGGATGCGAGGACGATTTGCGGAACCGGTCCGAGCGCACCTTCGATGGCGGCCTGCTTGGCGGTGCCGTAATCGTCGGTGAAGCCGGGCAGAGCGATGATGATCCAGTAGCACAGCGAGGCAAACGCGGAGAGTGCGAACGAGGTGATGATGGCCTTGCGGGCAACCTTGAAGCCGTAGATCTCGCTCATGACGTCGCCGAGGATGTAGGCGAGCGGGAAGAGGAAGAAGCCGCCGTCAGTAATGATGGGACCGAACGCCACGCCCTTTGACGCGCCGATATTGGACAGGATCAACACCACGGCCATGATGGCCAGCATGATGCCGAAATAGGGCGAGCCGATCGAGGCGAAACGGGGCGCGGGTTTCGTCGCGGTTTGGGGTTCTAGGGGCGAGGTCATCGGTTGTCCATTCGTAGTGGTTCGCGCAGGCGCCGGAGTGATCACGATGCCCCGCTGTATTAGCACTGGAGGGTGGACCCGCTGGGAAACCGCGGAGCCTCACCAATTCTTGCACCGATGGCGCGGGCGTCGGCCCACGAGTCCCATGGGAATCGCAAGGAAGTCCGGTAGTTTCGAACCATGAGCCCGAGGACTGCCGTGTTGACGGCCGAGAATCTTGTTGCAGGTTATGGCGAGCACGCAGTATGCGGCCCGCTCGACGTCGAAGTTTTCCCCGGCCAAGTGCTCGGGATGGTGGGGGAAAACGGCGCCGGAAAATCAACCCTGCTCCGAACGATGATCGGCGCCCAGGCCGCGGTCGACGGCGATTCCCACGTTTTGGGGTTGTTGCCCGACGACCGCTCGGCCCTGTTCCGTCGTCGGGTTTCGGTGCTGTTGGACGAGGACGCCTACTTCGACTCGCTCACGGTCCGCGAGCACCTCTCGCTCGTGGCGCGCGGGCACGGACTGGCCAACCCGGACAAAGCTGTGGAGGGAGAGATCGATTTCTTCGAGCTCCATCCCGTGGCAGACGCCTTTCCGGACCAGCTTTCCTCCGGCCAACGCCGCAAGCTCCTCTTGGCTTCAGCATTTATCCGGCCGTTCGATCTCCTTGTCCTGGACGAACCCGAGCAGCGGCTCGACACCCGCATGCGCGGCTTGCTCGCGCAGCGGATCGCCCGCACCGCGAAGGCGGGTGCCGCCGTCGTACTGGTCACCCATGATGCCGACGTCGCCCGGGCGTCCTGCACCTCAGCGGTCATAGTCGACGACGGCGGTGCGCGCCTGGTCGATACCGACGCCGCAGTTGCGAGGATCCGCCAGTGAGCATGTCCAGCGCAGCCGTGGCTTCCTTGGAGACAGTGAGCTTCGACCCCGAGCGTGCCACGCGACGGGTCATCCGCCCGCGTGGTCAATCGCTGTGGTCACGGCTCGGCGAACTCTATGTGCAGTTCCTGACATTCGGCGTTGCCCTGATCTACGCGACCGGTTTGCTCAACGGTCTTACCGCTGCCGCGAACCACGGCTTTGGAGGCCATCTTCTCCGCGAGGGTTACGGAGTAGTTCCGGTTGAATACGGCCTTGGGGCCACGTTCGCGCTCCTCGGCCTCGCAGCGTTCTGGGTCGCCGGACGACTCGGGCCTTTGGCCATTACGGCGAACCAACGCCATTGGTGGTACTCACTCGCGATTGACCGCGAACCTCTCTTGGCCCGGGGCCTGCGTCGGGCGATGGGCGCCGCGGCTGTGGTCGGTGGCCTTGCAACCGTGCCGGTCGCGATTGTGCGTGGTTCGAGCGCAGGAGTGCTCGCCGGACAGATTTTCGCGGGTGCGCTCACCGGTGCCGCGATCCTTTCCTTGGCCGCGTTCGCGCAGTCCCGTTTGTCGGCGTTGCCAGCCCGCACGCCCGGTCGGCAGCAAGGCCGAGCCATCACAACCGTCGCAGCGGTGCTCGCGGCCGGACTTGGCGCCTTGCTGTTCGGAACGCTCGAAGGATCGTGGCTTTTTGCCATTGCCCCTGCAGCGGTCCTGATCGCGACAGCCGTGGGCATGCGAAACAAGCTGTCCAATGTTCGGACCTCGTCGCTGCTCAAGGCCGGGGCTGCCAGGGGACATGTCCAAGCTGCGCTGACCCTGATGGACACAGGCGAGTTGAGTGCGTCCCTCTCCAGCGGTGGCAAACGCAGCAGGGCCAAGCTCCCCGGAGTGCCCACCACACCGGCCGGCGCGTTGTTGCACGCCGAAGCGACGGTCCTCGTACGACAGCCCGCAAGGTTGTGGCGCTGGGTCCTGGGTCTCGCCGTCGTTCCATTGGTCGGGTTGGTCCGGACCTTTGGTTCGCCCATTGTCTTGCTCCCGGTATTGCTGGCCGCGGCGGTCTTCTCCTCCACAGCGATCGCGGGCCCGCTGTGGCAGTTGCGCATGGCCCCGAGCCTCGACGCCCTCCTGCCCATCTCCAGGACGACCTCGCGCTGGATCCACGCCACGCTCCCGGTGGTGCTCATGGGGATATGGACGACGGCGGCTGCCGGATTTTTCGTGCTGGCTGGCGGTTTCCATGCCGAACTCATGGTCCTGGGCGCTGCCGCAGGTGGTGGCCTCGGAGCGGGAATGCTGCGCCGTGCCTTCCGTCAACAGGAAGACCTGACCAAGCTCGTGTACCTCATGCAGCTGGGCAGGAGCGGCCCCGCGATGTTGGGCACGAGGATCCGAGGCTACGTTTTGTGCCTCTCCGCCTTGGTTCCCTTGGCCCTGGGAATGCTGTTCAATGCCCCGGAGCCCTTGGTGATGCCGGCGGTGGTCCTGAACCTGGTGCTCTTGGTGATCGGCGTGACCACCGCGGACCGCCCCTGAGGGCTTCGCAGGCGCGAGTTCGCTGGAATGGTGCCGGCTCGCCCGAACCTTTCGGCGACCCGGGCGCATTCCAGCGATTTCGACGGCGGTGGTCTATCGACGGAGCGCATTCAGCACTCGGTTCTTGAATTCCTGCTCGCGAAAGAGTTGCTTCCACTCCACACGGACGAAACGCCAACCGTCCTCGATAAGGGCCTTCTCCCGGCGTCGCTCCTCGAAGATCACCTTGGCGGTTGGCTTGAAATCGAAGTACTTGGTTTCGCCATCGAATTCCAATGCGACCTTTGCCTCCCGCCAGGCAAAGTCCATCCGATGCCGACCTGCCCGGCTCAGCACCTTGACTTGCGGTTCAGGCATGGGCAACTTCAGCCGCGAGATGAGTTCGCGGCACAAGGTTTCGCCGGCCGACTCGGATCGCGGATCGGCGTTGAGCAAGGCTTTTCGAAGGTACCTGACGCCGCGTCGGCCATCCAACGCGTCAGCCATGGCCTGCAATAGCCCACGATCAGCGCCAAGCCTGAGCGCATGGTCCATGAGCACCAGCGCGTGCTTGTAGCTCAGCAGCATGCCGCAATCCACTGCCGTCCGCTCCAAGGACGTGACCCGTAAGCTCCCGATTGTCACGATGTCCGTCTCGTCGAAAGGCCTGGTGTGTCCGCGAACGTCCTTGCCAAGGCGCTCGCTGGACGGCCGGACCCGCAGCAGGATGTGGATGAGGTCGTCAACATTCCAGAGGAAGAGGCGGTGGAGCCGCGCTGCCGAGGTGTGGCTATATGCGAAGTCTCCCGCCGACGTCGTGAGCGTTCCGTGCGCATGCGCGTGTATCAGCTGCCTGCTGCGGACCGACGCGGATTGCTTCTCCCAGATCGTGCCGCGGATGTAGCAGCCGTATCGTAGCCGGACAAGCTTGCCGTGACGCACCAGCAGCAGGATTGCACGGGAATTGAGGCCGTATGCGTGGAGTTGATCGGTGCGCCAGAGGTCTCCCTTTTCAGGGAGCGAAGGTGGCTGGGAAGGCGTCATTGATCCAGCCTCGCTGGTGACCTAGGGCCGCGGAAGCCACTTGCTCGCCTATGTGGAAAACCCGAGTTCGCCGGAACGACGCCAGATCGCCCGAAGGCTCCGGCGAACGGGCACCGTTCCAGCGATTTCGACGGGGAGCTACGAGTAGTACCGCCCCAGGGTCTCGGCCTTGAGCTCGAAGAAGTCCCCGGACTCAATAGCCAAGCGGGCGTCGTCCACCATCTTCACCACGAAGCGTTCGTTGTGGATGGAAATGAGCGTGGCCGAGACTATTTCGTGGGCTTTGTACAAGTGGTGGATGTAAGCCCGCGAATAGTTGGCGCATGTGTAGCAATCGCAACCGTCATAGAGTGGCCCGAAGTCGGACTTGTAGCGCGCTCCGGAGAGGTTGAACCGGCCGGAGGGAGTGTAGAACGCGGAGTTTCGGGCAACCCGGGTGGGTGAGACGCAATCGAAGGTGTCGGCCCCGTTTTCGATGGCCGTGAAGATGTCGTCCGGCTCGGAGATGCCCAGGAGGTGCCGAGGCTTGTTCTCGGGGAGCTCTTCGTTGCACCACCGCACAATCGTGCCAAGGTTCTCCTTCTCCAGCGCCCCGCCGATGCCGAACCCGTCGAACGGCATCCCGCCGAGGTCGCGGCAGGCTTTGCGTCGTAGGTCCTCGTACTGGGCGCCTTGGATGACCCCAAAAAGGGCCTGGTACGGCTTCCCCACGCGGGACGCGGTCAGGCGTTCATGCTCGACGACGCAGCGCTCGGCCCAGCGTCGCGTCCGCTCGAGGGATTCCTCTTGGTAGCCGCGCGAGTTTTGCAGCGTGGTCAATTCGTCGAAGGCGAACATGATGTCCGCCCCGATCTGATGCTGCACCCGCATGGAGATTTCCGGCGAAAACCGGTGACGGTCGCCGTTGAGGTGCGATTTGAACCAGACCCCCTCCTCGTCCACGTGCGCGAGCCGCTCCTTGCCGGGAGCCACGGCGTCGTCCGGCCCGGAGGTGTCCACCGAAGTCATATCGATGACCTTCTTGAATCCCGAGCCAAGGCTCATCACTTGGAAACCGCCGGAATCGGTGAAGGTGGGGCCGTCCCAGTTCATGAACGCGCCGAGCCCGCCCGCCGCGTCGAGGATTTCGGGTCCGGGCTGAAGGTACAAGTGGTAGGCGTTCGCCAGCAGGGCTTGCGCGCCGAGTTCCTTCAAGGACTCAGGCAGCACGGCCTTGACGGTCGCTTTGGTCCCGACGGCGATGAACGCGGGCGTCTGGATGGTGCCGTGCGGCGTATTGATGGTTCCCGTGCGGCCGAGGAAGTCGCCCCCGTTGGCGTCCACGAGTGCGGACGACGGCGGACACGTTTCAGTGAGCCGCGTGCCCACCTCGAACGAAAACCCGGCCGATGGAAGGCCGGCATCGAGGCGGGGCGGCATGGAATCGTACGGGCTGGAATCGGGCGTGAACGTATCGGCTGGCACCGTTACAGTCTGCCAGCCCTAAAGCCCGGATCCAGCCGTAAAGCCCGGGTCGTCAGTGCGAAGGCACCTCCGCGGGGGAGTTCTCGGCTTTCCAGCTGGCCCAGTGGCTGCGGATGGATTCCAGGTCCGCGGCACCCAGGTCGTAGGTCGTAGCGATTATCATGGTGCCGCCGTCGGGCCTTTTCTCTGGAATCACGGGCTGGTCCGCCACGATCAGGAGCCCGTCTCCGTGCTCCGCGTAGCTGTGCACCGTGAGGCCCACCTGGTGGTTGCTCCGGCACCAGACCTTGCCCGAAATCGTCTCACCGGTCGTCAAGGTCAACGAGTATTCCTCCCCGGGAGCGGGCAGCTCCGACAGGCCGAGCTTCTGGATCCCGGACCCGCCGCCGGGCACGGAAACAAAATGCGTGCGCCGGTGGCCATGCGGATGGTGTTCAAGGGTGAAACGGAGCTGGTGAAGGAATGTCAGCCAGCCCTGGGTGATGTCCTCGTCCCAGGCGGCCCATTCGGAATCGTGGTCCAGGGCGGCACGCGTCACCCGGACTTCCGTGCCGCCGCTGACGGGGGTGAGCTCGAAAACGTCCCCGCCATTCACGGTGAGGCTTGTGTGGTCGGGGCCTTCGACAACGTCGTTGCTGAAGTAGATTTGGTTGATTTCGTCGCCCAGTTCATCGGTTTCCCAACCGTGCCATTGGGCCACGAGCGACGGTTCGCGCAGCATCGTCCAAACTTGCTGCGCGTCTGCATTAATCACAACGCTCAGATTGTTCGTCATGGGCACGAATCTACCGCCGTTGGGACGGGCAGGACAGAGCTATCCGCGGACTGCCTCGAGTTCGTTGTGGATCCGGTTGTCGAGTTCGTCAAGGCTGATGGTGTCCGAACCGCCGTGCGAGCGCAGGAACATGAGGGCTTCCAGCCGGAGAAGGCGCCATTCGCGTTCGGCGTCGCGGTTGCCGTTGTCGATGGAGCGGAAGATTTCCTTGTCGTAAAGGTTCGGTTCGTTCAGCCCGCGTTGACGGACTTTCGCGGCAATCCGGGCCTTGAACGGATCGGTCTCGAGTCCTTCGGGTGCCCGCAGGAGCTGGTCGTAGACGTCGCCGCGATCGGTCTGGCCGAGTTCCCGGCAGATCAAACTGGAGAGCGCGAGCGACCGTTCGACGGACATCCACCGGTCGCGGTTCCCGTCGAACGGGAGGACGTTGAGGATGTCGGCGAGGGCCAGGGCGTTTTCCGGGTCCCGCAACTCGATGAAGAGGTCGTGCGCGAGGTCGCTGAGATCCCGTAGGCAACTGCCGGATTTCGTGTTGATTCCCTTAACGAGCCTTTCGCTCAGCACCGCCACGCCGTTGCGTCCCGGGTGTGCCGTGGCCGCCGCCGCGACGAGGTTCTCGGGCGTATTGCCGGGTTCGGGAATGAGGGCAAGTTGCTCGGCGGTGGGCCCTGCGGACGGGCTGACGGTCGGCGCCGTCGCGGGCAGCGGTGGTACGACGACGGCGGGAACCGGCTCGGCGGAGTCGTCGCCGTCGTCGGGGGTAACGTCGTCGAAGACCGGATTCAGAGGAACGACGGCCGCATCCCCGACCGGCACTATGGAACCGACCCCGATCCGCACGCTCGCGCCGTCCACCGTGGTCGCGACGACGAGGGCCGGCACGTCGAAATCGTCGTGTTCGAACTCGATGTGCGCGATTTCCTCTGCCGGCCCCTCACCGGGGAGGTACAGGAAGTCCCCGATTTGCAGGGCCCCAGCCTGCAGTTCACGGTATTGCTGGTGGGCTGGGCTGTGAGTCATCGGAAATCCTTTGGTTCTCTTGGGGTCCGCCCAACAGTCTATGCAACCCCGCGCCGCAAGTGGGGGATGCCGACGCCCCTATCGCCCTATTGTCCGACGCCGGCGAACGCCAGGGCTTGCCGTACCAGGTTGCCGCGACCCCCGGTGAATTCTTGCTGGACGTCGTCGCTGAGGATTTCCTGCGGGGTCATCCAGGTCAGCTCGAGGGCGTCTTGGCGAGGATCGCACTCGCCCGTCACGGGAATGACGTAGACGAGGGACACGGCGTGTTGGCGGTCGTCGGTGAAGCCGGTCTGCGACGGCGCCGGGAAGTATTCTGCCACCGTGAACGGCACGGGGCTGACCGGGAGCTGGGGGAACGCCAGAGGGCCGAGGTCTTTTTCCATGTGGCGCAACAAGGCGGCGCGGATGGTTTCGCGGTAGAGCACCCGACCCGAGACGAAGGAACGAACCATGCTGCCGTCGGCGTCGCCTTGCAGCAGCGTACCTACCTCGTTGACGAAGCCGAGCGGATCCAGGCGGACGGGAACGGCTTCAACGTAGACCATGGGGAGTCGGCCACGGGCTTCGAAGAGATCTTCGTCGGAAAGCCAGCCGGAGTAGGGGTCGGGGGTTCGCACATTCATGGTTAAGTTCTACCGCATCCGTTGCGGTTCCACGCTTTTGGCGACTGTATCTGAGCGGGCGTTCGTGGAATGGCCGTCATAGCTGAGCGGGCGTCGGGCGCGGGACAGCCACGCTGATGCTGGCTCCTCCCGGTGCCGGGACTCTGATCGACTCGCCGTTCCGGGCAGCGGTGAGGCCCGCGGCGGCGAGCCGGGCCTCGAGTGCTGCGGGGTCGCCGTCGTACTCGAAAGCGAGCGGACCGGAAGCGGTGGTGCCGGACTGGCGCACCTGAATGATGCCGCCGTTCTTGCACGTAAAGTCCGCCTCATCGGTGGACATGTTCCGTGCCCGCGCCCCGATGTTGCGCATGTCCCGTGCGGCTTGCGGCACGTCCGGGGCAAGCCAGGTCCCGACGACGGCGAGCGCCGGATCCGCGTCAGGGCTCGTTGTGCGGCTGGTCGCCTTGTCCGCGAGGAACGTGAAGTCGTCGTGCGCGGTGATGCGGACGGCCTGGCCGTGGTCGGCATCTATCAGCTCGGCGCGGGTTCCGTCGGCCACGGTGCGCCGGGCGAACTCGGCCAGGTCGCCGACCTCGACACCGAAAACAGCGGCGTCGGGCGATCCTGTGGGGGAATGGTGGAGCGCGACCCTGCCCGAACCGGCGTCGAACTCCATCCAGCCGCCCTGGTCTTGGACGCACACGAGGCCGAGGGCTTCGAGGAAGTGTTTCCAGGCGGAGATGTCAGCGGTGAAAAGGATGGGGCGCACGCGCAGCATGGAACCTCCGGCGGTCAGAGAGGGACTTTCGTCCCAGCCTAGCGGGAGCCAGAATGGGGCAATGGCTGTTGAACTCGAAGAATTGATCGTCAAGGACGCGGCGGAATGGCGGACGTGGCTCGAAAAGAACGGTGCCGACAGTCCGGGTGTGTGGCTCGTGCTGCACAAGAAGGGCGGCAACGTGACGGAGTTGGACTACGCGGCCGCCTTGGATGAGTGCTTGTGCTTCGGGTGGATCGACGGCCAGGGCAGGAGGCGCGACGACGAGAGCGTCTTCCAACGCATGACCCGCCGCGGTCCGAGGAGCCCATGGTCCAGGCGGAACGTGGGGCACATCGCCCGCTTGGAAGCGGAGGGGAGGATGACCCCGGCGGGACGAGCCGCCGTCGAGAGCGCCAAGGCGGACGGCCGCTGGGAGGCCGCCTATGTTGGCCAGGCGGACGCGGAGGTTCCGGCGGATCTTGCCGCGGCGATTGCTGCTGATCCGGATGCCCAGGCGATGTTCGACGTTTTGACGTCGGTCAACCGTTATGCCCTGATCTACCGCACGAATTCGGTGAAAAGGCCGGAGACCCGGGCCAAGAAGATCGCGGGTTTCGTTGAGATGCTGGCCCGCCAGGAAACGCCGCATCCGCAGAAGAAGAAGCCGTCTGTGGAGGGATAGTGTGCCTATTCAGGCTTCTCCCGGGACAACGCGACGATCCAGTCAGGAGTCGTTTCGCCGAGCCGCTGGTCTAGCGTGATCCTCGCCTTGGCCGCGGCGATCTGGACCCTGTGGTCCTCCGGGGCAGGAGGGCCTGGCGGGGCAGCAGGCCCAGGCGGTTGGACGGTCCGCGGTGCCGGGGCCGCCGCGGCTGCCTCGAGCGCGTCTTCGGTCCCGACCCTGAGGAGGGCGAGTTCCTCGTGGCTCGCGAGTTCGCTCCGGCCAAGGATGTCGATGGCCCTTTGCCCCATTTCGGCCTCGGAGCGGCTGCGGGACAGGCAAGCGTCCAGGGCCCATTGGGCGCGCCGCCACCATTCGGACCGGTTGTCCGACCTCGCCTTTTGCCGCAGCGTCAGGAGGCCGACGGAGGCCGCGACGATTGCGGCGACCAGGACTGCCAGTGGGCTGAGCGCGCTAACGATTTGCCACCACTCCGGGGGCGCGGCCACCACCGTCACGGGAATCGGACTTGGCACAGGGTTCACGGAATAAGAGTAGGCCTCATTCGATCCGCGCCGCGGCTTCCAGCACCATCCACGCCTGCAGTTGCGTTGAGAGTTCGACGGCGGTGCCCGGCGGATATGTTTCGATGGCCGGCCGCTGTGGTTCCATCGAGAAAACGGTCCACTCGCCGTCGTCGTACCGCCCGGTCCACAGCGCTTCGGCGGTCCCGAACACCAACTGCCGGGAGGTGTCCCGGGACGGCTCTGGAAGGCGTGGGTCTGCGGCGGCTAGCGCGAGGTAGCGGACAAGGATCCCGGTGAAGAGGCCGCGGTCGCCCGTTCCTTCCCCGCGGAGGACATGTCCATCGCCCGCCAAATGGGTGGCGATCGACGCGATCAACCCGGCCGCCCGGTCAAGGTTCGCGTCCCCGCCCAGCTCCAGCAAGACGCCGAGCACAGGTCCTTGGTTATAGGTGTAGATCTCGGGAGCGATCACAAGCTTGCCGCCTTGCATGCGGGCGCCGTCGAGGTATAGCCCGCTGGCGGGGTCGATGAGCGTCGCGTTGAGCCAGTCCAGCAAGCCTTGCGCCCGTTCGGGGTTTCCGGTCCGGGCGAAGTGCAAAGCTACCGGCGCTGTGGCCGGGGTGTTCTTGAAGTCGCGCGCGGTGCTCCAGAAGGTTCCTCCGCCGAGGTCGTCCGTGGAGGCTGATTCGAATTGCGGAGTGAGGATTTCCTGGATGCGGGCGTTGCGGCGGCGGCCCGGTTTGCCTGCCTTCGCGGCGAGCGCGTCCAGACGGAGCACGGCGAGGGCGAGCCAGGCCATGTCGTCGTAGTAGCTGTTGACGTAGCGCAGTCCGTTGCGGAGCCGGATGCTGGTGACCAGGCGGGAAGCGAGGCGTCCCGCGCTCGGCCGGCTGCCGCCGTCGAACGCTGCACCGGAGGCGAGTTCGCGCGAGTCGGCGTCGACGAGGCAATCGACGTAATGCGCTTGCCACCAGTAGTTCCAGGGCGCGAACGGCGAGGGAAACGGCCGGAGCGGCGCGGCAATGTGCGTTCCCGGAAGCCAGAGGAGGCGGTGCCCGAAATGCCGCGTGACGGAACGGGCAGCCTGGTTGGCGCGTCCTGCCCAGTCCGGATTTCCGGAGGCGCCTGGAGGGACTTCGGGGCCGGCCATGCTGCCAGCCTACCGTGCACAATCGATGTGTTTCAGTTAACATGCATTAACGGATTTGGTTCCACGCTGAGTACGAAGTTCTGCATCAAGGAGGATGGATGGACATCAAGGGCACAGTGGCATTGATTACGGGAGGGGCTTCCGGGCTCGGTGCCGCGACGGCCAGAAGATTGCTCGACGCCGGTGCCTCCGTGGTGCTGCTCGACCTCCCCTCGTCCCACGGAGAGGCCTTCGCCGCCGAACTGAATTCCTTGGGAGCCGCCGGGAAAGCGGTCTTCGTCCCGGCCGACGTCACCAACGAGGAACATGTCCAGGACGCCGTCGACGCAGCCGTCGCCATGGGGCCCCTGCGGATCTTGGTCAACTGCGCAGGCATCGCGACCCCGGGCAAGGTGCTTGGAAGGGACGGAGTCCTGCCCTTGGAGGACTTCAACAGGGTCATCCAGATCAACCTCGTGGGGACCTTCAACGTGATCCGCCTCGCGGCGGCCGCCATGATCCAGACGGAGCCGGCAACCACGGAAATCGGGGGAGCGGAGCGCGGAGTCATCATCAACACGGCTTCCGTTGCGGCCTTCGATGGCCAGATCGGCCAGCCAGCCTATGCCGCCTCCAAGGGAGCCGTGGCAGCGATGACCCTGCCCTTGGCGCGCGAACTTGCGCGCTCGCTGGTGCGGGTGGTGGCCATCGCCCCCGGAATCTTCGAAACCCCCATGCTCGCGGGCCTGCCGCAGGAAGCGCAGGATTCGCTCGGCCGGCAAGTGCCGCACCCCGCCCGCCTCGGCCGCCCCGCCGAATACGCGAACCTCGTGGCGCACATCGTGGAAAACGCCATGCTCAACGGCGAAACCATCCGCCTCGACGGCGCCATCCGGATGGCGCCGAAGTGAGCGCACTGCGTGACTCTTTGGCCGACTCTTTGCCGGGGGCAGATTTCTTCGATTTCGAGTCCCTCCTCAGCGTCCAGGAACAACGCAAGCTCAACGAGCTCCGGGAATTCCTCGCCACGGAGATCGCCCCCTACGCCAAGGATTGGTGGGACAAGGCCGAATTCCCATCGCATATCCTGCCGAAACTCGCCGCGCTTCGCCTGAGCACCCCGACCCACCGTGGGTACAGCAACCTGTTCGCCGGGCTCGTGATCGCCGAGATGACCCGGGTGGACACCTCCATCGCAACGTTCTTCATGGTCCACCACGACCTCTTTGTCGAAGCACTGTACGAGTTCGGCTCCAAGGAGCAGCAGGACCGCTACCTTGACGACGCCTCCAACCTGCGGACCACCGGCGCTTTCGCGCTGACCGAACCTGATCACGGTTCAGATGTGGCCGGCGGCCTCCAGACGGTGGCTCGGCGCGTGGCCGGAGGAGCCGACGACGGAGGCGACCACTGGGTGCTCAACGGCGCCAAGCGCTGGATCGGCAACGGGACGTTCTGCGACCACATGCTTGTCTGGGCCAAGGACGAAGCCAACGGCTTAATCCGGGGGTTCATCGTGGACGCGAGCCTGCCCGGAGTGACCCGGACCAAGATCGAGAACAAGATCGCCCTGCGCACTGTCCAAAACGCCAACATCGTGTTGAAGGACGTGAAGATCGCGGAGTCGGACCGCTTTGCCGGTATCGACAGTTTCACCGACACCAACCACTTGCTGCGCGGCTCCCGGCTCATGGTCGCGTGGCAGAGCGTCGGCCAACAACTGGCAGCGTTCGACGTCGCACGGCAATACGCGCTCGAACGGACGCAGTTCGGCCGTCCCTTGGCGAAGTTCCAGCTTATCCAGCAGCAACTGGTGGACATGCTCGGAAACGCCGTGGCCAGCATGGGCATGATGGTGCGGATCGCGCAGTTGCAGGAAGACTTGTACACGGACAGCAACGGCGTGCGGCACAGGGGTGCCAATATGGCCCAAGTGGCACTGGCCAAGTCCTATTGCAGCGCCCGGATGCGCGAGACCGTAGCGATGGGCAGGTCCATCCTGGGCGGAAACGGGATCGTGACCGACTACAGGATGGCCAAGATCTTCGCCGATTCCGAGGCGATCTACACCTACGAAGGCTCCTACGAAATCAACTCGCTCATCGTCGGCCGGGCCGTGACGGGGGTTTCGGCGATCGTTTAACCGGCTCCCGAACTACACGATCCGCCCGACCGGCAGCTTCTCCCCGGCCTCAACCGCAACGTCGATCGAATTGCCCGCTACCGGCATGGGGCATGTGCCGTACGGGGTGAAGGCGCTGGGGTAGTTGATGGCACGGTTGAAATCGAGCACTACCGAGCCATCCTGCCGGGGCCGAGCCACACCAAGTTTGCGCCATTCGTCCGTAGTGTTGCCGTTGGTCTCGTCGTGGAATGTGACGTTGAGGGCGCCGAGCTTCTCGGCCTCCGCATGCAGCCGGACCTCGTGGGGGAGCCCCGGAACGCGGAAGACTACTTCGCCCACGGATCGGTGAACGCCGTCCACCAAGGGATTGGCCGTCCCGATCGGTACATCCACAGGCTCGGGGTAGGCCTCGAAACGGCCCTCCAGCACCCAGTCCGGGTTGTACTCGTAGGTGGGAACGGCGTCGAACTCCGTCAGTACTGCTGAGCCGTTGTCCCTCGTGCGGATGGCATATTTGTCCGCGCGCATGGCGAGTTCAACCACCACCTGCGTGCCGTCCGCACCACCGAATTGCACCCACATGAGCGATTCCTCGTCCTGGAGGGTGGCCGAAATCGTGCCATCCACGGGAGTCCCGGTGCCCACGAGCGTGAGCCCGGCCGCCGCGCTCGCGGTGAGCGTCGCCGTCGTGCCGTCTGTTGACCAGAGCCCCGGGACGAGTTCGACGGCGGCGGGTTCCGATTCGAGCCACTGGAAGGAAGTGAGCGTCAGCCAGCCATGGTCGGCTGCGAGTGCGGAGTTGCGTCCGTTGCGGAAGCGCTCCCAGCGTTCCACCTGGGCCTTGGGTGCGGGGGCTGTTGTGCTCATGGTTCCTCCAAGTCGGGGCGTCAATATCTGAGACAGATTGCCACCATCGGAATGGCTGTGGGTAGGATTTTCTTGGAAATATTAGTAAGCAGGCTCACAGTATCCAGCGCAGTGTACGGGCCACTCCAACGCCAGAAGGTATTTTTCATGGTTCACACTGCACATCTGAGCACCGACCTCGCCGCGGAACTGCGGGCCGACGTCCGCCGGGTCTCCACGCTGTTGGGGGAGTCCCTGGTCCGCCAACACGGGCCCGAGCTGCTGCGCCTCGTGGAGCAGGTCCGCTTGCTCACCAAGGAGTCGAAGGAAGCCGCCCGCGGCGGCGCTGACGCTACCGGTCCGTGGAGCGCGCACGACGTCGTCGCCCAGGTCCGCGAGTTGCTCGCCTCCCTGCCGCTTGAGGAAGCCACGGAACTGGTCCGTGCCTTCGCATTCTACTTCCACCTCGCGAACGCCGCCGAGCAAGTGCACCGCGTCCGCGGATTGCGCACCCGCCAGGAAAAGGACGGCTGGCTGGCCAAGGCAGTCGCCGAGATCGCGGACGAAGCCGGAACTGCGGCCCTCCAGGACGTCGTGAACGAGCTCGACGTCCGCCCCATCTTCACCGCGCACCCCACCGAGGCGTCGCGCCGCTCGGTGTTGGACAAGATCCGCAAGCTGTCCGATGTCCTGGCCGAAACCACGGTTGAGGGCACGTCAGCCCGCCGCCGGCAGGACCGCCAGCTCTCCGAGATCATCGACCAGATGTGGCAGACGGATGAGCTCCGCCAGGTGCGTCCCACACCGGTTGACGAGGCCCGCAACGCCATCTACTACCTGAGCAGCATCCTCACCGACGCCATGCCGGAAATGCTCACGGACCTATCCGAACTGCTCGGTGAACGTGGCGTCGTCCTGCCCGCGCACAACGCTCCCGTTCGTTTCGGTTCCTGGATCGGTGGAGACCGCGACGGCAACCCGAACGTCACGGCATCGGTCACGCGCGAAATCCTGCAGCTTCAAAACCAGCATGCCGTGCGGATCAGCATCGCGATGATCGACGAACTCATCTCCATCCTCTCCAACTCCACCGCCCTTGTGGACGCGGAGCAGGAGCTCCTGGACTCGATCGACGTCGACCTCAAGAACCTCCCCGGCCTGGACAAGCGCATCCTGGAGCTCAACGCCCAGGAGCCGTACCGCCTCAAGCTGACCTGCATCAAGGCCAAGCTCATCAACACGGGCCGGCGCGTGTCCGCCGCCAAGCACCACGAACCCGGCCGCGACTACGCCTCCACATCGGAGCTGTTGGCGGAACTGGATTTGTTGGAAGACTCGTTGCGCAAGCACTCCGCCGTGCTGGTGGCCGACGGCGCCATGTCGCGCGTCCGCCGCGCGATCGCGTCCTTCGGGCTGCACCTGGCCACCCTCGACATCCGCGAGCACGCCGACTACCACCACGACGCCGTCGGGCAGCTGGTTGACCGGATCGGCGCCGGCACTCCCTACGGTGAGTTGAGCCGCGAGGCGCGCTTCGAGCTCCTGGGCAGGGAACTGGCCTCGCGCCGTCCGCTGTCCGGCCACCCCATCAAGCTCGACGGCGACGGCGACCGCACGTACGACGTCTTCCGTTCCATCCGCCAAGCCCTCCAGACCTACGGTCCGGACGTCGTCGAAACCTACATCATCTCCATGACGCGCGGCGCGGACGACGTCCTGGCCGCTGCCGTCCTGGCGCGCGAAGCCGGGCTGATCGACCTGTTTGGCGCGGCCCCCTACGCCAAGATCGGTTTCGCGCCGCTCCTGGAAACCGTGGAGGAACTGCGCGCTTCGGCCGAAATCGTGGACCTGCTGCTCTCGGATCCTTCCTACCGGGAGCTGGTGCGGCTGCGCGGCGACGTCCAGGAAATCATGCTCGGTTACTCGGACTCCAACAAGGAATCCGGCGTCATGACCAGCCAATGGGAAATCCACAAGACCCAGCGCAAGCTGCGTGACGTCGCCGCGAAGCACGGCGTGAGCGTCCGCTTGTTCCACGGCCGTGGTGGTTCCGTTGGCCGTGGCGGCGGACCCACCTACGACGCCATCATGGCCCAGCCCAACGGCGTCCTCGAAGGCGCCATCAAGTTCACCGAACAGGGCGAAGTCATCTCGGACAAGTACTCCCTCCCGGAACTCGCCCGCGAGAACCTCGAGCTCTCCCTCGCCGCCGTGATGCAGGGTTCGGCCCTGCACCGGGCGCCGCGGACGTCCGACGACGAGCGCGAACGCTACGGACAGGTCATGGAAATCATCTCCGACGCCGCGTTCGCCCAGTACCGCTCGCTGATCGACGATCCCGACCTCCCCGCGTACTTCCTGGCGTCGACCCCGGTGGAGCAGCTCGGATCGTTGAACATCGGCTCCAGGCCGTCCAAGCGCCCGGATTCCGGCGCCGGACTCGGCGGCCTCCGCGCCATTCCGTGGGTTTTCGGTTGGACGCAATCGCGGCAGATCGTTCCCGGCTGGTTCGGCGTGGGCTCGGGCCTGAAGGCCGCCCGCGAGGCCGGCAACACGGCGGAACTGGTCGAAATGATGGAGAAATGGCACTTCTTCCAGTCCGTGATTTCCAACGTGGAGATGACCCTCGCCAAGACGGACATGGACATCGCCGGGCACTACGTGTCCTCCTTGGTTCCCGAGGAACTGCACCGCTTGTTCAAGGCGATCCGTGCCGAGTACGAACTCACTGTTGCCGAAGTTGAGCTCCTGAGCGGCGAAACCGAGCTCCTCGAAGCCCAGCCGACGCTCAAGCGTTCCCTCGAAATCCGCGACCAATACCTCGACCCCATCAGCTACCTTCAGGTGGAGCTTTTGCGCCGCGTCCGTGAAGCCTCGATTTCCGGCGCGGAGATCGACGAACGGCTCCAGAGGGCCATGCTCATCACAGTCAACGGAGTCGCCGCAGGCCTGCGCAACACGGGCTAGGGCGCGCCGGCGTTAGGGTTGAGGGATGCCTTCGTTTCAGACCAAGTTGAAGATCGCCGGCCTGAAACCGGGCAACCCGCCGGAGTCGGTGATGGCCGCAGCGGTGGAGGCTTTGGAAACCCGGCACCACGTGGAATCCAACCAGTTGGACATTGTCGGCGGGGTTCCCCAGATCAGCCTCCGATTCCTCGTCGAGGCACGCGACTACCCGGGCGAGAACAGCGAGGCGCGCCAGTCGGCAGCGATGATGCGCGACGCCGTCGAACGCGTAGCGCTGACCGGAAGCCTATACGTGCTGCGCCGCAGCCGCGGCAAGTGGGCGCCGATCTAGTCGCCAGCCTCGTCGAGAGGCTCGTCGACTGGCGAGCGGTTGCCCCGGCGGCGCGTCACGATCACGCCGAGCACGACGCCGATCAGCAAGCCGACGCCCACGCCGATCAGGGAGCTCGCCCAAAACGGAAGCCCCGTCGTGGAACCGGCAAAGTAGCCCAGCCCGGCCTGCCATGCCGCCCACAAGACGCCTCCCAAAGCGGCGCACAGACTGAAGCCGCGGGTCGAAACCTCGGCGATTCCTGCAGCGGCCGACGCTGCGAGACGCCCTCCGGGGACGAAGCGCGCGCCGATGATCGCACCGTAGGTAGACGAGCGGCCCGCCTTCGCGATGGTTCGATGGATGCCTTGGTGGACTTTGCGTCCCCAGTCCCATCGATCCAGCACATGTGAGAGCCGGCGCTTGAAGAGCTGGAAAACCAGGAGGTCGCCCAGGCAGGAAGCCACCGCGGTCATCAAACCCAACAGCAGCAGGTTGACCCGGCCCTCCGCGGCCAGTGCGCCACCGGTGATCACCAACATCTCGGACGGGATGGGCGGAAAGACGGCGTCGCCGATCACCATGGGGAAAATCCACGCGTAGATCGCGGCTCCCCACCCTTCCGTGGCGGTGGCGTCCATGGCCACAACCTACTCCATTTTTGGTGCATTCCCTGCGGCGCCGTGGAAGACTGGCGCCATGCGGCTCGAGATCCTGCAAGGTGACATCACAACGCGCGACGTCGACGCCATAGTCAACGCCGCGAACTCGTCCTTGATGGGCGGCGGCGGAGTCGACGGTGCCATCCATCGAGCGGCCGGTCCGGAGTTGCTCGCAGCGTGCCGGGAGGTGCGCAAAGAGTACCCGGGCGGCTTGCCTGTGGGCCGGGCCGTCGCCACTCCGGGATTCAACTTGCCTTCCCGGTGGGTGATCCACACGGTCGGTCCCAACCGGCACGCAGGGCAAACCGATCCCGGGCTCCTGGCTTCGTGCTTCCGCGAGAGCCTCGCCGTGGCTGAGTCCCTCGGAGCGCGGTCTGTAGCCTTCCCCGCGATCAGCGCCGGCATCTATGGTTGGGACGCGCGCGAGGTCGCCACAGTAGCGTTCGACGTCGTCCGGAACTTTGGCGCCGACGGTTCCCCTGCGCTGGAACTCGTCGAATTTGTCCTGTTCAGTCCCGAAATGACGACCGTGTTCCGCGACGTTTCCGGGGCCTGACGGGCCTGGCCGGCCTGGCCGGCCTGGAACTTAGGCGCGGGATTCCTCCAGCACGCTCTTCAGCGTGCCAAGCTGCCCAACCTCCGATTCCATGGTTTTCGCGATCATGGATCCCATGAGCTTCATGAGGCCCTTGGGCTGGAGGTCCAGGGCGAAGCGCAGCGTGGTGGCGCCGTCGTTCTCGCGCAAGGTGAAGGTTCCGGTAGGACGCGCGGGTCCGGCAATGACGTGGAATTCGATCAGCTTCTCCGGCTCGGCCACCGTGATTTCATAATCGCCGGCAATCGAACGGCCGCCGGGGCCCGACATGGTCTGGGAATACACAGCGCCCTTGGTGCCGGCTTCTCCGCTGGCAAGCGCGACCTCTTGCACCCCTGGACGCCACAACTTGTTGTTCAATCCATCGGCCAGGAAGGCGTAGACATCGCGTGCGGGGCGGTTGATCGTGACTTCGTTTTCAGCGTGGGCCATGGGGTTCCTTTTCGCGAGACCGAACACCGCCCGTGGGATCCGGGCCGGCACTCCGAGCCTATATGCGCGGCTGGAACGGAGGCTAGGGACGCGCTGGACGTGCTCAGGCGGGCCGGGCTTCGCTCAATTCGAGCCCACTGCG
Source organism: Arthrobacter terricola (assembly GCF_004354015.1). GTDB lineage: Bacteria > Actinomycetota > Actinomycetes > Actinomycetales > Micrococcaceae > Arthrobacter > Arthrobacter terricola. The sequence goes on along the minus strand of NZ_SMRU01000033.1, from coordinate 26,946 downwards.
GTATTCGACCTCGCGCTTGCTGACCGGGTCCACGAAACGGATCCCGCGGGCCAGCAATTGAAGGGGCTTGGAGTAGTCGTCCGGTGCCTTGTCCAGGAGATCCGGGTAGAACGCGTCATTCACGATCCCCAGTCCGAGCGATGCCATGTGCACGCGCAGTTGGTGGGTCTTGCCGGTGTGCGGCTCAAGCCGGTATAGCGCGCGGCGACCGTCGGCACCTTCGCCCGGGCCGCCGTCGTGCTTTCCTCCGAAGGTGCGCAGGCGCTCGATGCGGGTCTCCGCATTGGGTTCGCCGTCGAGTACTTCGGCGAGGAGGTAGCTGCGCGATTTCGTCATGCGGTTGCGGACGACGGCGGGGAACTCGACGGCGGGATAGCCCGCCGCGGGTGCCGCGGCAGAGACGCATTCGTACTCTTTCTGAACCTGCCGCTTTTCGAAAAGGACCTGGTACTTGCCGCGCGTCTCCGGGTTGGTGGAGAGCAGGAGCACCCCGGCGGTCATGCGGTCGAGGCGGTGCATCGGGATGAGGTCGGGCAGATCCAGTTGGTTGCGGAGGCGGACGAGTGCCGATTCCTGGATGTAGGTGCCGCCCGGGGTGGTGGGCAGGAAGTGCGGCTTGTCCACCACAAGGAGGTGCTCATCCTGATGCAGGATGCTGATTTCCACGGGCATCCGCGTTTCGGGCGGGAGCGTGCGGTAGTACCAAATGAAGGTGTGCGCATCGAGGGGAGTGCTGCGATCCAAAGGCGCACCGCCCTCGCCGACGATCTCGCCGGCGTCGAACCGGTCTTCGATCCCCTGGGGGTCGATGTGCCCCCAACGATGCATCATGTAGTCCATCGCGGTGTCCCAGGGCCCCTCGTCCGGGAGCCGCAAACGGGTGGCGTTGACGCCGTCGCGCACGGGGAGGGGGGATTGCATCACCGGTCCATTCTACGGGGGCTGCTACTGCGACCATCGCCGGCCCTAGTACGTGGCTGCACTAATACGTGGCTGCGCCGGGAAGAATGATGGGCTTGATGGGCGGCTGGTTGAAGTCGAAGTCGTTTACCAGGTCGCCGAGCAGGGGGTTGTCCTCACGGACGTCTGGCCGGGGGTCGGGCCGTCCATCCGTGGCCGGGTCAAGGCGTTGCCCGTGGAGGAAGTCGTCTTCGATGAACTTGGCGTATGCGTCGTGGCTGAGCACCTGGTGGTCGATGTTGCCCTGCTTGGCGTAAGGGCTGATGACTATTCCCGGGACCCGGAGGCCGTAACCGTTTTCGTCCACTGTTGGCGGAACGACGTGGTCGTAAAAACCGCCCCAGTCATCCCACGAAAGGAAGATGGCGGTGCTGCCCCAATCCGGGCTTGCCATGACCGCGTTGATCAAGCCGGTGACGTAGGCCTGCCCGGTGCTGATGAGTGCCGGTGGATGTTCGCTGACGGCTCCGGTGGGATCGATCCAGCTCACGGCAGGGAGCGTGCCCTTCTTGGCAGCGTCGTAGAAGTTGCTCAGGGACTGGATGTTACCCAACTGGCCATCTTGCTTCACGGTGTCGAAGTAGGGCAGCGGATTCCAGATGCCCGGTGTTTTCGCGTTCTGGGCTACGGGAGCGCAGGTCATGGCTTCGTCATTTTGGCAGTCGGGTTCCGTGCCGTTGAAGACGTAGTAGGCCCAGGGCACGTTCTGCTTGTGCAGGAGGTAGGTGAGATCGGTCCAAGCATAGTCCGGTGGTGCGAGCAGATTGGCGGCAGCCAGGAGTCTTTGTTTGAGGGCTTCGGGGAGGGAAGCCTTATCGATCGCCGCTTGGCAGCTCGCGTAGGAATCGGAGGCTGCGCAGTTCTGCGTGATGAGGGTGTGCAGTTGCGCGGCGAGGTCGGGGGTTATCCCGATCGCGGACAAAGCGTCCTGGCAGGCTTTGGTCTGCAGGCCGGCGCGGCACTTGCCGATGAGGGTGGACTGGATCGAGGTGGTGAAGTCCGGAGGGTTGGCCGGATTCTGGAGGGCATTCACGCACGATTGAGGGTCGCCGGCCCGGCTGCACTTCGCCGACCATTCCGAGACCATGTACAGGTGGGCGGGCAGGCTCCAGGACGAGTTGGGCTCGAACATGTGGTCTTGGAGTGTGAAGTCCTTGGCGTACGCCCAATAGTTGGGCAGGTCGCGGGCGTCATGGTAGCCCATCACGTCGCTTTGGTTGCCGCCGGCGCAGGCAGGGGCATTCGGAGCGCAGTTCGACGAGGCTTTCTCGGCCTGCGCAATAAAGCCGTCCATCTTTCCACCGTCGATGTCCGCCTTGGCGTTGTTCTGGCTGTGCGGGCCGCCGGAGTTCCGGTCTGAGGGGTCGTAGTACGGCTTCACACAGGAACCATGGGCCGGATCCGGTACGCACACAGCGGGGGAGCCGTTCTGCATCGGTATCCCGTCTGCGCCGGGGAACGTGCCGAAGTAGCTGTCGAACGAGCGGTTCTCTTGCATGATGACAATGACATGTTGGATCTTCGAAATGCCCGCATCTGCTGCGGGCCTGTCGGCCGAACCCGAGGATTGGGAGTCGCCGAAACGGACGGCAACGCCCACAAGCGCAACGACTGCTGCCATGCACAGCGTGGCTAGGGCCGGGTGACGGACTGCCCAGGCCCGCATCCGCCCGCTGGGACGCCGTTTTGGGCGATCGGCTCCGGACTCGGTGGGCGGAATATTGACCCTCATCATGCACCTCACGGACGGGATAACCGCAGGGTACTCCTTCGCTGACTGCACGGATACTGGCTGTGTTGTCCTTCCAACTCAACGGACAATTAAAAAATTCTTGACAAAAAAAGTTGTCGGTAGGCACAATTGAAGCATGTTGGACATCGAAGTGATCGAGGACCCCGCGGCGGCCGAAGCGTCGCTGGACCCGATCCGAACCCGCATCCTGCAGGAGCTCGCCGAGCCCGCTTCCGCCACGCAGTTGTCCACCAAGGTGGGCCTGCCCAGGCAGAAGGTCAACTACCACCTCAAAGCCCTCGAACGGCACGGCCTCGTGGAATTGGTCGAGGAGCGAAGGAAGGGCAACGTCACCGAACGCGTCCTGCGTGCGACGGCGGCCTCGTACCTGATCTCGCCGGTGGCACTCGCGTCGGTGGCGCCTGATCCGCGCCGGTTCTCGGATCGCTTTTCCGCCTTCTGGCTCCTGGCGCTCGCCGCGAGGACAGTCCAGGAGATGGGCAAGCTGATCGCGGGAGCAGCCGCGGCCAAGAAGAAGCTTGCAAGCTTCGCGATCGACGGCGAAATCACCTTCCGCTCGGCGGCGGACCGTGCCGCTTTTGCCGAGGAACTCGGCGTCGCGGTGACCCGCCTCGTGGACAAGTATCACGACGGCGGAGCCGACGCGACAGCGAGCGGCGCACGCAAGCACCGTCTCGTCGTCGTACTCCATCCGGCACTCAAGGAAAACATGCAGCACTCACCAGAAAAGGAACAGGACAATGACTAGCAACCGTGAATTCGAAATCGTGGCGGACACTGAGCTGCCCGGCACCCCCGAACGCGTATGGCAGGCCATCACCGCGGACACTCCTGCCTGGATGTTCCCCACGGACCAGTGGCCAGCCGTGAAGACCGTGGACGAATACCCCTCTCACTTGGTGTCGCGCATGGAAGGCCCGGACGGCTGGTTCAACCAGTTGGAGCACGTACTCGAACCGCTCGACGGCGGCCGCGCCAAGCTGCACTACATCCACAGCGGAATCTTCGCCGACAACTGGGATGAGCAATACGACGGCGCCAGCAAGCACACCGAGTTCTACCTCCACACCCTGGGCCAGTACCTGCAGCATTTCGACGGAAAGCCCGTGGTCTTCACGGACATCCAGGGTCCGGCTGCCTCGCAGTCGCCGGACGGATTCGTCCAGCTCAAGAAGGCGTTGGGTGTTGACGATGCTGCGCAGGGCGAAACGGTCGAGGTGGACGTCGACGGCGTGGGGCGGCTGAGTGGCGAGGTCGACTTCTCCAACCAGTACTTCCTGGGCCTGCGGACCGCCGATACCCTTTACCGCTTCTTCGGCCGGAACTCCTTCGGTGCTCCGGTGGGAATGACGGTGCACGACTTCAGTGGCCACGGCGACTCCGACGCCACTACGAAGGCATGGGGCGGATTCCTCGAGAAGGTCTACGCCTAGCGACGCGGGACCTGCTCAGCGACGCGCGAATGGCCTGGCGCTACTGGAATTCCGGTAGCGCCAGGGCATTTCCGCATCCTGGGTCAATTTGTGCGTCGTGGTTATGCCCAGCCACGGGCGATGGCGTCGATGGCTTCGGAGTAGAAGGCGTCCCAGTCGGTGCCGGGAGCGCCGAGTTCCGCGAGTTGGAGGCTAACCAGGCCATGGACCTGGCCCCAGATGGCGACCGCAACGGTTTCAGTGGGCAAGTCGCGGATGGCGCCGGCGTTTTGCGCCGAGGTGACCGCCTCGATGAGGGGAGCCATCGCGTCCGAGGCGACGGCCGGCGTCGGGCTGCAGTCCACGTAGGCGGCAAGGGTCCCGCCGAACATGAGCCGGTACAAAGTCGGATGTTCCAGCGCCCACTCCCGGTATGCGAGGCCGAGGCCGCGAAGACCGCCTCCGGACGCGCTGCGTTGCGCGTCGCCGAAGGAGCGGAAGCCGTTGTCCACGACAGCGGTGAGCAGCTGGGACTTCCCGCCGAACAGTGAGTAGACGGCCGTGGTGGACGTCCCGGCTTCCGCGGCTACCTCGCGCAGGGTGACTCGTGCCGGGCCCATGCGGTGGACGAGGTCCGCGGTGGTGTCGAGCAGCCGCTCTTTGAGGGAATCGTCGTGCAATACAGGTCTTGCCATGTCCTCCATTATTTCATAACGTTGTTTTGTAACGACGTTATGAAACCAATTCGGAGCAACAAGGCAGGGGCAAGTCATGGCGCAGGAAATCTTTCCGGGCCGCTTCACGGCGGACGCTGGACGTGAATCAGTGACCGTTTTCCTCATTGGAATGCGGGCCAACCGTTGGTGGAAGGTGGGGAAGGTGATGCGCGTGGCGTCGGAGATGCCCACCATGCTGCGGCATCTCGCGGAACATCCCGAGTCCGGAATGCTGGGCTGCGAGCAGTGGTTCGGGCGCACCACCATGCTTCTCAGCTATTGGGAGAGCCCTGAACATTTGAGGCGTTTCGCCGCGGACAGGGAATCCCCGCACCTGGCACCGTGGCGGAGTTTCATGAAGGAGGTATCGGGCAGCGGCGACATCGGGGTGTGGCACGAGACTTACCAGGTCCCGGCGTCGGGAATCGAAGTGGTCTACAACGGCATGCCGCTGTTCGGCCTCGCCAAGGCGACCTCGCATGTCCCGGTAGGCCCGGGCAGCAACACCGCCAAGCAACGGATGGGATCGCGTCGGGCAGCAAGCGCGGCCCCAGCGGCTCCGGTGGCTTAGCGACCTTTACGCCACAGCCGCCACTTCCTTCGGGGCCTTGAGGGTTCGCCGGAGCTGCGGCGAAGCGTCAAGCTTGGCCTGGGCGTCCCGCAACGCCAGCACTGCAGTTTCAAGCCGGGCCGGCGGCAGCGTGTACGGGACGCGCATGAAGTGCTCGAAAGCCCCGCCGATCCCGAACCGGGGGCCGGCTGCGAGCCGCACCCCGAAGTCGGGGGCTATTACGGTCAGGGCAGTGCTGGACGGGGTTGGCAACCTGCACCAGGCGGTAAGGCCGCCGCGGGGACGTTCCACTTGCCACTCGGGCAAGTGCTCGGCCAGGAGTTCCAGTAGGGATTCCCGGTTGCGTCGAAGCTCCGCAAGCCTGGCGTCGAGCGGTTCGGTGAACGCTCGGACCAGCCGCGCGGCGGCCAACTGCTCGACAATCGGCCCGCCCAGGTCCATGGTGGTCCGGGCTTGGATGAACCGGCTGATCAGTTCTTCGTCCGCACGGATCCAACCGGTGCGGAGGCCGGCCCAGTGGGACTTGCTGAGCGAGCCAATGGACACCACGGCGGGACTGAACGCCGCGAGCGGCGAGGTGCTGACGCCGTCGAGGTTGAGTTCCCGGATGGTCTCGTCCACCACCAGGACCGTGCCGGTTCCCGCAGCTTCACGGACCAGCCTTCGGCGCTGGAGATTGGACATGATCCGCCCGGTGGGGTTGTGGAAGTCCGGTACGAGGTAGGCCATGGCCGGCCGTTGATGGCGCATGGCCGCCACCATGGCGTCGATGTCCCAGCCCGCCGCATGCGGCATCGGAACCGGCACGGCGCGGGAGCCCGACGCGCGGATCGCATCGAGCGCGTTCGGGTAGCTCGGATGTTCCACGAGGACTTTTTGCTGCCGGCCGGCGAGGGTTTTCAGGACGATGTTCAAGGCGTGCTGCGCTCCGGACGTCACCAGGATTTGCCCGGCGGACGTGGGGACGCCGGCTGCCGTATAACGCTCCGCGATCGCCTCGCGCAGAGGCAGGAGCCCGACGGCGTCGTATCCAAAGCCCGGCAACAGGGCCGGCAGGTCGAGCAACGCGTCGGCGAAAGCCCGGTGCACCACCTCGCCCGTCGCGGGTAACGATGCGTAGGCGAGGTCCAGGATGCCATCCGGAACCGCTAGTCCTGGCCCGCTGATGGGGGCCGCGCGGTGCGGAATGCCTGTCCGGCCCCGGCTGCCTTGGCCGCCCGAGAGGAATCCTTGCTCGCGCAAGCTCGCGTAGGCGGCCGTGACCGTGGTTCGGCTGAGGTCCAGCGCGGCCGCGAGCGCCCGCTCGCTGGGCAGCGCGACGTCCAGGGGAATGCGTCCGTCCATAACTAAAAGGCGTACGACGTCGGCAAGCTCGCGGTACGCGGGCGCGGCGCCGGTGCTCCATGGACCAAGGAGGCGTACCAAAGCTGTGGGGTTAAGGGAGCCGGGCATAAGACCAGTATTGCAAACTGGCTATGGAAAGCAATGCCAGTTCTCGACGATCATGGTGAGCATGATGACCCGCAGAATCACCCAGCTCCTCATTGGCCTCGCTATGTACGGCGTTTCCCTGGCCATGTTCATCCGGGCCGGCCTCGGCTTGGATCCTTGGGATGTGTTCCATCAGGGACTTGCTGGGAAGCTCGGGTGGAGCATCGGCACCGTGGTGGTGGTCGTGAGCTTCCTCGTGCTGCTTCTCTGGATCCCGTTGCGGCAAATGCCCGGTTTCGGAACGCTCGCGAACGCTGTTCTTGTGGGGGTCTTCGCGGACATCGGCTTGGCCTTGATTCCCGCGTTTTCGCACATGGGAGGGCAGATCGCCATGCTCGCCGGGGCAGTGGTCCTGAACGGCATCGCCTCGGCCTGCTACATCGGGGCCCGTCTCGGCCCGGGTGCCCGTGACGGGCTCATGACCGGCCTTGCCCGCCGAACGGGCTGGTCCGTGCGGTTGTCCAGGACCCTGATCGAGGTGGTTGTCCTGGCTGTGGGCTGGCTGCTCGGCGGATCCGTCGGAATAGGAACCGTGGTTTACGCCTTGGCTATCGGTCCTACCGTGCAGTTGCTGTTGCCGCTGTTCACGGTCCCGGAGAAGGCTTCCCGCAGCTCCAAAGAAACTGTGGTCACGGAACCGGCTGGCACCTAGGACAGTAGTAGATGACGCGGTCTTCCATCCCGGAGGCGGGTCCGAGCATTCCGCGGTGGGTGGGTGTGCCGCAGCGGTGGCACGGTTGATGTTCCCGGCCGTACACCCAGTAGCCGGGGCGCGGAACCCCGCGAACACCGCGCAGGGGAGATTCGCGCGTCACCCGCCGCGCTGAACCGAGGTTGGCCTCGAGCAGTCTCTTGGCGTCGGCGAGCAACCCGGCCAGGTCCGGCACGGCCGAGACCGGTGCCGCAGGATGGACCCCGGACAGGAAGCACGACTCGCAACGGTAGATGTTCCCGATGCCCGCGAGGTTCTTCTGGTCCAGGAGGGCCAGCCCGATCGGAATATCCGGAGCGGCTTTGATGCGCCGAACGGCCTCCTCCATGTCCCAATCAGGGCCGAGGAGGTCCGGTCCGAGGTGTCCGACCACGTGATCCTCGTCCGCTGTGGGGATCACTTCCAGGATCCCCAGGGAGAATCCGACGACGTCGGCCGTCGCCGTGCGGAGGACGCACCTGGCCGTGTGGCCGGGCTTCCGCCACCGGCCGCTGGGAGCGTAGACCTGCCAGCTTCCCTCCATCTTCAAGTGCGAGTGGATGGTCAGCGTACGCCTCCCGTCATTCCCGGCCTCGCCGGATTCCAGCAAGCGCATCAGCAAATGCTTTCCCCTGGGCACCACTTCTGACACCGTCCATCCGGTCAGGTTCAGGGTGGCGAAGCGGGGCACGCGGAAGTCCGAGGCCGTGAGCGTCTGGCCCGCCAGGGCTTTGTGGAGTTCCGCGGCGGCACGCCATACCGAATCGCCCTCAGGCACGGACCACTACTTCAGGCACGGATCCTCAATCCTTTCGGCGTGGAGTAGGCCCCGGCCGCGGTCAATGCTGCGGCCACTGGAGTGTCCAGGAGGTCGTGGCCGTTCACTTTCTCCATGATGAGCTTGTCCACGGCTCCCCGATGGACCACGCCGACCAAGGCAGCGGCGGCTGCCGCCAGGACGCCGGCGTCATCGGTGAAGGTGAGCAGCGTCTTTCCGCCGCGTTCGACGTAAAGGACCAGCGCGCCGTCGACCATCACCACCAAAGCCCCGGCCTTGCGACCCGGCCGGTGGCCTGAACCTGCGTCCACGGCCTGGGCAGGCCACGGGAGGGCGGCGCCATACGGATTGGCCGGGTCCGTGGCCGCCAATGCCAAGGCGACGGGCTCGGCTTTGGCGAGCTGGGCATCTTCCGTGAAGGAGCGCAAGCGGTCCACTGTTGCGGGCACGGCGAATTGGGCGGCGCCAAGGTGTTCGATGAAGTAGCCGCGGCGGCAGCGGCCGACTTCTTCGAGCCGCGCCAGGACTTTGTACATCAGCCCGAATCCGCCGAGGATGTTCTCCGCCATCACGGAACCGCGGGTCACGACGCCGTACCTGTCGAGGAGCAGTTCCGCGGTGCCGCGCGCATGGACCGTGGGGTCGAGGGCGGGAGTGGGAAGTGCCGACCAGCGTCCGACGGCTACCGGGGGAGTGGGCGATGCACCGGTCGGTGATCCCATCAGGCCGGTCCCGTGAGAGCGTCCGAGCCTGCTCATCCGCAGCGACCTGGCCCGCGGTGTCCGGGAAGGCTGCCTGTGCGCGGTGCGGCCGGCGGAAATCATCGCGCGTACGGGAGCGAAGGTATCGCCCGTAATGCGTCCGGCCCACGCCAGGTCCCACAAAGCGGCAACTACGGCGCTGTCACTCAGCACCGCGTCCATTCCGCCGGCAACCTCGGTGAGCTGCCGGAAGAAGTAGGCGCCACCGGACTGCAGGTATTCCAGGAGGCGCAACTGGGCATCGCCGGGTTCGAAGTCGGGGCTCGGATTGAGCGTGAGTTCGGCGGCTTCGGCCACGTGGAGGCTGATCCATCCGTCATTTCCGGGCAGCGACCCCGCGCCGGACCAGACGACTTCCCCGGCGGCCATGAGTTCGTCCATCATGGCCGGTTGGTAGTCCGACACCCGGCTGGCGAGGACCAACGGCTCCCACGCCGACGCCGGAATCGGCACTCCGGAGAGTTGGTCAACCACCGTCATGATGCCGTCCAGGCCACGGAGGGCCGAAGCGCCCCGGCCACCGGAAGAACCGGGACGGCCCGCGGCCGGAACCGCGACGTTTTGCCACGCGGGCAGGAACCGCCCGTACGCGGAAGCGTCCACAGGTTCCACTTCGGCGCGCAAGGCTGCCAAGGAACGGCGCCGGAGCTTGCGAAGGACCTCGGCGTCGCACCACTCGACTCCCGGAGGAACGACGGGCAGGTCCAGCACGGCGGGAATCTCTGTCGAAGCAGGCGGCACTGCCACGTTCCCGTCCGGTACGCTCGGATGGGGACGGAACTCGCCTTCCACCACCCTGCCGTCGGCCGCCAAGCGTTTCAACGCGGTGCTTACGACGGCGACTCCGAGTCCCAGCCGTGTGGCGGCCTCCTCTGCCGTAAAGGGTCCGTGGGTCCGGGCGTAGCGGGAGACGAGGTCGCCGAGTGGATCATGAACGGGCTCGATGAAGGCCAGCGGAACGCCCATGGGCAGGGGAACGCCGATTGCATCCCGGAGCCTGGCCGCGTCTTCGATGGCGGCGAAACGTTCGGTTCCGCCGAGGGTGATGGCAAGGGCGCGGTTGGCTTTGCGCAGGGCGGCGAGGTGCTCCGAAGCGACCGTCGGCGACACGGGGTTTCCGTCCTCGGCCTGCAACCGCTCGGCGACCTCTTCCGGGTTGAGTGGCCCCAGCAGGCGCAACAAGTCCGCAACGCCTTCCATACCGCGGACGCGCCGATCGGGAGTGAGGCGCTGGAGTTCGCGCTCGGTGGCTTCGATGACTTTGGCATCGAGGAGCTCGCGCAGCTCCACCCGGCCGAGGAGCTCGTTGAGGAGCGTGGAGTCGAGGGCCAGTGCGGCTGCCCGGCGCTCCGCGAGCGGCGAGTCCCCTTCATACAGATACTGCGCAACGTAGCCAAATAGAAGGGATTTGGCGAAGGGGGACGGCTGCTGGGTGGTGGTCTGGACGAGGCGCAGTTCGCGTCGCTCAATCGACGCGGCGATGTCTTTCAGCGCCGGGAGGTCGTAGACGTCCTGCAGGCATTCGCGCACGGTTTCGAGAACGATAGGGAAGGAAGGGTATTTCCTCGCGACATCGAGCAATTGTGCCGAACGCTGCCTTTGCTGCCAGAGTGGTTGCCTTTTCGCCGGGTTCTGCCTTGGCAACAAGAGGGCCCGGGCAGCGCATTCACGGAAGCGGGAAGCAAACAGCGCGCTGCCGCCTACTTCTGCGGTAACGATCTGCTCAAGTTCCTCCGGCTCGAAGAGGAACAACTCGGCACCGGGCGGTTCGTCTTCCATCATCGGGACGCGAAGCACAATCCCGTCGTCGGCAGCCATGGCGGAACCGTCCAGGCCGTAGCGCTGCTGGAGCCGTTGCCCCACGGCGAGTGCCCACGGAGCATGGACCGGCATGCCAAACGGACTGTGCAGCACCACGCGCCAGTCGCCGAGTTCGTCGTGGAACCGTTCCACCACGAGCGTGCGATCGCTGGGGACAATTTCCGTGGCTTGTTTCTGTTCGTTCAGGTATTGGAGCAGGTTGTTGGCGGCGTAGTCGTCCAGTCCGCTGGCCTTGCAGCGTTCCAGCGCCGGACCTTGGTCCGAGGAGGATAGTTCGCGCACGAACGCGCCGAGCGCCCGGCCCAGGTCCACCGGCCGGCCCAGGGAATCGCCTTTCCAGAAGGGCAGCTTTCCTGGTTGCCCGAAAGCCGGCGAAACGAGCACACGATCGTGCGTGATGTCCTCGATCTTCCAACTGGTTGCGCCGAGCGCGAAGACGTCCCCCACCCGGGATTCGTACACCATTTCTTCGTCGAGCTCACCGACGCGCCGGCCGCCTTTTGCAGCGCGCGACGTCGAACCGGGTGCCTGTGCGCTGTCCTCTTCCGTTCCGATGATGTAGACGCCGAAAAGGCCGCGGTCGGGGATGGTTCCTCCGGACGTCACGGCAAGGCGTTGCGCCCCTGGCCGCCCTTCGATGGTCCCGGCATTCCGGTCCCACACGATGCGCGGGCGGAGCTCGGCGAACTCGTCCGACGGATACCGCCCTGCGAGGAGGTCCAGGGTGGCGTCGAACGCGGAACGGGGCAGGGTGGCGAACGGCGCGGAGCGGCGCACGGTGGCGAACCATTCCTCGACGTCGATGCTTCCCAAGGCAGTGGCGGCCACGGTCTGTTGGGCGAGGATGTCCAAGGGGTTCGCGGGAACATGGAGCCGTTCGATCCGGCCGCCCAACATCCGTTCCACCGTGATGGCGGTATGCACAAGGTCTGCCCGGTGCTTGGGGAAGAGCACGCCTTCGGAGATTTCACCTACTTGGTGGCCTGCGCGGCCCACGCGCTGCAGTCCGCTGGCCACCGACGGCGGCGACTCGACCTGGATCACCAGGTCCACCGCTCCCATGTCGATGCCGAGTTCGAGGGAAGATGTGGCCACGACGCATCGCAGGCGCCCGGACTTGAGGTCGTCTTCGATCAGGGCGCGCTGGTCCTTTGACACGGATCCGTGATGAGCCCGAGCCAAGACGGGGTCTGCGCCGCTCGTGCTCCCCGCTTGAGCCATCATGTGCGCTGGAGTCGCTGTTGAAGCTGGTGGTCCAAAATCAGGCGGCGTCGATTCCAATGCCGCCGTGGAGAACACATCCAGCGCCATCAATTGGCGCTCCGCGTAGATCTCGTTCAGCCTGGCCGTGAGCCGCTCCGCGAGCCGCCGCGAGTTCGCGAAGACAATAGTGGACTGCTTGGACAAGACGAGGTCGACGATCTTTTCCTCCACATGCGGCCAGATGGACGCTTGTGGCTGGAGCCCGGACGCAGGCCCGGAATCGAAAGCACCGGCCGCGCCCGCGAGGTCCGACATGTCCTCCACAGGCACGCTGACTGCCAGGTTCCAGTTCTTCCGGGACGGCGGAGCGACGATCTCCACGGGAGCGGAACCGGCGAGGAATTGCGCCACGAGCTCCCGCGGTTCCACCGTGGCCGACAGGCCTATCCGCTGCGCAGGTTTCGGCAGCAACGCATCAAGCCGCTCCAAGGAAACTGCCAAGTGACCGCCGCGCTTGGTGCCCGCAACGGCGTGGACCTCGTCCACGATCACGGTGTCTACTTCGCTGAGCGTCTCGCGCGCCCGCGAAGTCAACATGAGGAACAACGATTCGGGCGTGGTGATGAGGATGTCCGGCGGGCGGCTGAGCAGCGCGCGGCGATCCGCCGTCGTTCTATCTCCCGAACGGACGCCGACGCTCACCAGGGGCGCCGGCAACCCGAGCCGCTTGGCCGTTTGCGTGATGCCGATGAGGGGCGAACGGAGGTTGCGTTCGACGTCCACGCCGAGCGCCTTCAGGGGAGAGATATAGAGGACGCGGGTCTTGCGCTTCGGGCCTTTGCTGTCCACGGGGACGGCAGGCACCGTGGAAAGCAGCCTGTCCAAAGCCCACAGGAACGCCGCGAGCGTCTTGCCTGAACCGGTAGGCGCCACTACCAGGGCGTGCGAACCGGACGAAATGGCGCGCCAGGCACCGTCCTGTGCAGGAGTGGGCGCCGAGAACGCGCCGAGGAACCACTCACGCGTGGCACGACTGAACCGGTCCATGGCGGACACGCCAGGACCGTTCAGTGAACCACTCTCCTGCATTCCTCCATCATGCCCCAAGGCAGTGACAGAATAAGGCCCCTCAGCCCGCCTGGAAGGCCTGGACGCTCAGCAAGTTGATGGTGGAGTTGCTGCAAGCGTCCTGTTGTTGCGCGACGAACAGGGACGCGGTGTCCTCCGGCGGGTAGATGCGGTAGCCGGCTGCGGGTGTGCGGGTGCAGTCGGGGTAGTTGCCGGCCTGGGTGTAGCGGAGCTGGGCTACTCCGGTCTTCCCTGGTGCAAGGACCACGTCCGTCACCGGCACGGAATCGTCGCGCGTTGCGGCGGCACCGATCGGATCCCCGGTAGGCGATGCCGTCAGCGAGACGCCCGGGTAGCCACTCAAGACGCACGAGTCAGTGCCCGTGTTGGTCACGATGAGCTTCATGTAGACGCTGCCCGCGGCTCCGCCGCCCTTCGAATCGAGGCTGGCCGTCAGCGAGGCTGCCTTGCAAAGGCCGGGGCCGCCAGCCATCGAGGTGGTGGGGCTGGATGAGGGAGAGCCGGCAACCGAGGTGGTCGCGCTCGCCGAGGACGAAGCGGACGGGGAACTCGACGGGGTTGCGCTCGCCGTGCTTGACGGCCCGGATTGGGACTGGCTCTGGAAGCAGCCCGAAAGCAGGAATACAGAAGCCACTGCCGCAGTGAGCAGGAGACCATTCTTGACTTGCATATTCGTCATGCGCACAGCCTGTCGTCGTCACTTGCCGGAGTCAACTGCGGCGCGGTAGTGCCGCGGGATTGGCGCCCGGATCGTAATGTTCCGGGCGCCCTCCAGCGGACTCGCTACTTGGCCGCCGGCACCTTGGCGGACCGCTTGCGGAAGAAGGCCGCGGCTCCGAGCACAAGCCCTGCGACGCCGGCGACCAGGCCGGCCCAGCTACGTGCCTGGGAACCGTCGTCGCTCACCGAAGCCATCTGCTCGGTTGAAACGGCAGTGGTGGATACGGCAGTGGCCGCGTGTCCATCTGCAGCGGCGGCCGCAGTAATGGCGACCGACGGGGCCGGTGCTTTCAACGAGTGCGGATCCTGGCCTGCGGCCGGGATTTCAGCCCAGTTCGTTTGTCCTTGTTCGCAGTTCTGCAGGGTGGGGAAATAGATGGTCTTTCCCGCGGCATCAGGCAGTTTCACCGACAGGACCAGGGCGTCGCGCAAGTGCGGATCCAACGGCGTCTTGGCGGTGTAGACGATCTGGCTGGTGCGCTTGGTGATGGACGTGCCGTCCGCCAGCTTCTTCGGCTCAGGCAACGTCTGGGTGACCTTCTCGACAGTCCAGTTCGGGTTCACCGTGGGGGTGGCGTCCGTCAGTTCGTCGGGGAGGTTGATGGTCACCTTCGTGGTGGCCGAGGCGTCGCAGCCGTGCGGGACGCCGAACGTCAGCAAAGCGTACGAGTTCGCCGCGGTCTTGTCCGGATTGATCGAGACGTGCGCGGAGGCGCCGGCGAGGCCGGCCATCATGAGGGCTGCGGTTCCGCCGGCGATTGCGGTTGCGGAAAGGGTACGGCGGAGCGATGACTTTTTCATGGGTGGGTTGCCTTTCAGGCAGCGCGCGAAAGCGCGCCAAAGTGCGGGTGATGGAGCCCGTCACCTGGAGGCGGTGCCGGGCGGAGTCAGGGAAGTACGACGACGGCGGGAGGGCCGCGCCTACTGTCTTGCCTGAGGTTCCGCCAGGGTTGGGGGATGAAAACGTCGGGTGAGCCGAGTACGCGGGGTGCGGTCCCGGCGTCGGGCCTGAAAACCAGCCGAATGAGCTGGAAAAGGGGACGGAGCCACGCCTCCAATTGCCACAGGGCCTTCTCGCCCCACGCCAAGAGCAGCGCGGAAGCGGCCGTCGCAAGGACGTGGCCACCAAGCATGAGCCAACTCAGGGGAGTATCGAGTTCGTGGAGGCGGGCCTCTCCCGCTTCAAGCCCGGAAAGCAGGTGTTCGCCGGAAGAATGGTGGCTTTCCGGACCGGGAGCAGCGACCTTGATGGGGCTGAAAGCCGTAAAGGCTTCGTGCAAGGCGAACTGGCTGGCTCCCAGGAGGGTGCCAACGGCCAGGAAACCGAGTTTGAACCGGGTAGCCAGCGTCGTGGCGAGCCCGGTTAAAGCAATGACGGCCAGCAGCACAGGCGCGGACGGAAGCTCACCGCCCGCGAAAACGTGCGCGGCTGCCGCCAAGGACACCATCGTGATGGCCATCGCGCCCGAACGCAAGGCATGGAAGGGCGCGCGGACAGGCAAAGCGTGCACGGTTCCTCCCTTTTTAGCGGTCTCATGATGATCGACTGTTCAAGACCGCCGGTCAAGCCGTCAATTCTAGTAGTTGCGAAACTCAGGCCGTTGCTGTTGAGCCGCCCGCCGTCCCGGCCACGGTCCCCTTGCCCGTTTCGTCAGGCTTTGCATCCGAGAACGTGCGGGCAGCCCGGGAACCGGCGAGCGTGCTTGCGCCGATGCTGATGAGGGCTCCCAGGATCATGGCGGCGGCTTCTCCGGGTTCCAGCAAGTGCAGTTGCGTGCCGATGGTCGCCGCAGCGACGGGTACTCCCAATTGCGAGGCTGCGAGGATGGCGAGGGGGAGCGGCTGGCCAAGCGCCCGCAATGCGCCGTGCACCAAGAGTGTTCCGAAGCCCAGGCAGATGCCGAGGAGGATCATTCGGGGGCTGCCGGCGAGGGTGCGGAGGTCAAGCGACGCGCCCAGCCACACAAAGAACACCGGTCCCAGGAAACCGTCGCTCACCGCGAAGAGCTGGTGGGCAAGGCGCCGCGGTTCGCCGACCGCCGAGACCACCAGGCCGAAGGAGAATCCGGCCAGCATGATGGATACGTGGCCTGAAACCGCCAAGCCGCCGAGGGCGAACAGCAAAGCCAACTGGACGCGCAATTCCAAGGCGAACTTCCGGTCTTCGGAGACGTCATGGACACGTCCCCTTGTGCCGCTGGTTTCCAGCCAACGGAGCACGAAGAACAGGACGGCCGCGCATAAGGCGACGACGGCCGCTCCTGCCGCGGCGCGCAAGGCATTCGGCGGGTCCACGGCCAGCGGAAGCGCCACGATGCAGGCGATATCGGCTATGGCGACCTGCGCCGTCGTCGTGAGGACTTTCGGTCCGCCCAACCGCAAGGAATCGACAATCGGCAGGACCAAGGCCGCCGACGACGACGCGAGCAGCACGATGTAAAGAGGGGCATGTCCGGTGCCGAAGGCGAAGGCGATGGCGATTCCGACGGCGACCGCCAGCACCGCTGCGACGCCGGCACGCAACGCTCCGCTCCCCAGCGCCGGACGGATGGCTTTGTCCCGCACGGGCACGTGCGTTCCGGCGACGAACATGATGAGCGCGAACCCGACGTCGGCCATGAAGGTAAACGTGGGATCGGACGAGTTCACCAGGGCGAAACCCGTACGCCCGATCACGATACCGGCCAGCAGTTGCCCCAACACCACGGGCAAGTGCCATTTTCGCGGAAGCGCCAGCAAAGGCCCTAGGAGCGCAACTGCGGCGATCAGCGACAGCTGGAAGAAGGACACGCGTTCCTCCTATCGCGGCGCGTCTGCCAGTTTGAGCGGGATGTCCGTGTTCTCGTCCGTGTAATAGCTCGCGCACACCCGGTGGTAGCCATCGGCCACTTGGGCGGGAATGCCGCGGGCGAGGTCGCCCTTGACCAGCAGGATCGGCGAGAGCTTCTTGCCGTCTTTGATCTTCTTCAGGTCCGAGGCCACGTGGGCGTTGTCTTCGGGAAGCAGCGCGAGCCTCGCGGCCCGCAGGATGTCCTTCGCTTTGCGGTGCACGATCGGCGCGGACTGCAAAGCGGCGACCACCGTGGCAACGACGTCGTCGGACTCAAGCATGGAAAGGTAGTTCGCCGCGGCCGGGTAGTCCTGGTCCTCGGGTTCGGGCAACCAGCGGACTTCCCCTTTGTTGTTGTCAGGCATGCGTTGTGCTCCTTGGCCAGCGGTATCGGCTTGCAAAAGTGGGTGGTGCCGGGCGGGGGACCTTCGAGGGGTCCGCGCCTGGACGCCGTCGTCGCAATTCAAGCGCCAGCGCCTCCCGGCCTTGCGCCATAGCCCACTGGTGGTTCGCTGAAAAGGCGGGCTTGAGCAGCCAGCTTAGCCGCCGGAGAAGGGGTTTGGCAGCGCTGACGCGCCAATCGTAGGTGACCACCGTTTCCGGCCCGTCCTGTTCGAAAGTCCAGCGCCCGACGCCGTTCAGGTCGCCTCTCGCGGAGATCGCGAAACCGCGCTCGGTGATCGGTTCGGTGACCGTGAGCCGCCACTTGAGGGTGTACGGCAGCCAACCTTTTGTATGCAATGAGAACGCCTTGCCCGTGCCGTCCGGGGTTCCGGGGTCCAACGGCACCACCCTCAAGTACACGGACGGCCACCACTGGGGCAAGGTGCCGACGTCGCCCAGGATGTCCATTACCTCGCGCGGGGTAGCTGCGACGCGCCAGACGGTCAAAAAATCGTAGTCGGTGCTGCTCTTGGTATTGCCGCCCATTTACTACTCCCGGACCGTCACGGTCATCCGTTGGACGTCGTTGTTTCCCATGCCCAGGTAGTTCCATTCCGGGGCGTCGGGTTGGGTCCCGCCCATAGAGTCCGTGGCCCGGCACGCGAGCTCGTGGGTGCCCGGTGTGGCGATCCAGGTGAAGGTCCAACCGCGCCAGGCATACGGGCCGGCCGGCGCCTGGAGTTGGGCTTGCTCCCACACCCCGTCCACGCAGACTTCCACCGTCTCGATGGTCCCGTTTCCCGACCAGGCGCGGCCGCTGAGCTGGACCGGCCCGGCGTCCACGGTGCGCTGCCGCGTGAAGAAATCCGGAATGCCGGGCGGGGCCATGAGCGATCGGACCTTGATCCGCTGGACCGGTTCACCGGGGTCGTCCGGGCTTTGGCTGTACCGGTAGGAACGGAGCTGCTGGTAGCCATCGAAACCGTGGTCGATCGCCTCGACCGACCGCAGCCATTTGACACTCGTCATGCCGTACCATCCCGGAACCAGGAGCCGGACAGGGTAGCCGTGCTGCGGTGGCAAGGCCTGGCCGTTGACCTCGTAGGCGAGCAACACGTCGTCGGACATTGCGTCCGCCACGGACAGGCCGCGGGCGTACTGCTGCTCCACGCCGCCTTGGATCCCGCGGTCCGCCCCCGTGAAGACGAGTTCGACGGCGTCCGGCGAGACACCGGCGTCGAGCAGCAACGGCGCCAGGGGAGTTCCCGTCCACTCGGCCGTCCCCACACCGCCTTGGTCCCACGGCTGGCTCACAGGCCGGGGTTCCATGCGCGAACGGCCGTTGCCGGCGCATTCCATGGTGACGGCGTAGGTGCGGCGCTCGCGGTGTTGGAGGTCATGCAGCGTGTATTCGTGGGGATGGTCCACAAGGCCGCCGATGTTCAACCGCCACGAGACGGGATCTATATGCGGAACGTCGAAATGCACCAGGAGGTAGTGCATGCCCACGGGTGTGATGGGCCAGTTGAGCATCTCCAGGGGCAGGGCGTGGTTGCGCGAAGCGAGCTGCAGTTCCTCGCGCGAGATGGGGCCGCTGGTTGGGGCGGTCGGTGCGATCGGGGCGGTGGTGTCCGGGGTGGCAACAGCGGCGCCCTCCGCTGTGCGGCGGGTCTTGACGCTCATGATCCCAGTATGGGCGCCGTCCGCAGGGGTGTCATCAGTCGGCTTGCCCGGACTGCCTGCGCGCCTCACGGACCAGCCCGTGGTTCGACGGTAGAAAGGGGAGGCCGGCCCACCACCCATGACAGGAACCATGATTTTCACAAGCAAGACCCGAGTCCTCCTCACGACCATCCTGATCGGGATCCTCGTTGCGGCAGGCCTCTGGTACCTTGGCCGGCAAGCCCAAGCGATCTCGGGGGCGTCCCCTGCCACGGCCACCGCTAGCGCGACGCCGGACGCGGCCACAGGGGACGACGTCGAGCCCGTCCAGCCGGGGGACAGCGGACCGGCTGCCGTCCCCGACGCGGCGGTGGCGCAGGGAAGCGCGCCGAAGGCCATCCACTCTCCGGACAAGGTCAGCCGAGACCTCACCCTCACTCCGAACCAATGCAAGGTGCGGATCCTGGACGCCGTGAAAGGCGAGATCCTTCCGGACGCATCGTGCACGCCTGGCGCCATCGATCCGGCCGTGACCGAGGCGAATATCAGCAGCACGATCTGCAAGTCGGGGTACACCACCACGGTCCGGGCCCCCGTCTCGGACACTGACAAGGTCAAGAAGCTGAGCCTCCAGCAATACGGCCTGGCACCGTCGTCCTCCACCGAGTACGACCACCTCATCAGCCTTCAACTCGGCGGCACGAACGCCGTCTCCAACTTGTGGCCCGAACCGAACCGCGAAGGGGCTCCGGGGACCACCAACCCGAAAGACGCGATCGAGACGCGCCTGAACAAAGCGGTCTGTTCCCACCGAGTCACGCTTGCCGACGCCCAGAAAGCCATCGCCCGCAACTGGGTCACCGCGGAAAAGGACCTTGGCCTGTAAGGATTTCCCCGTGGTGCTCCGCTGATAGCTTGGTGGTACCCCACCCAAGGAGACCCCGCCATGGCGCGCCCGCTCAAACCGTTGATTTCCCTTGACGCCGTTGTCACAACGGCCCTGGAACTCATTGACGAGACCGGCGATTTCAGCCTGCCCAAATTGGCCGCGCGGATCGGGGTGAGCCAGTCGTCCATCTACAACCATGTGTCCGGGCGGGAAGAGATCCTGGAGTTGGTCCGGGGCCGCATCACGGAAGGCGAACCCTTACCGCTCCCAGCGGACGCCAATTGGGAGGATGTGCTGCGGTCCGAGATCCGTGCCTACCGGGAGAATTTTGCGCGGCATCCCCGAACGGCACCCCTCTTGGTCATGCAGACCGTCCGGCACGCCCATGTCATCGCCTTGTATGAGCGGATGGCTTCGGCTTTGGAGGACGCGGGTTTCGCCGGGGCCGACGTCGGCTCGGCCCTCGCGATGATCGACAGTTTCGCCCTCGGGGCGGCGTTGGACCTGGCAGCTCCGGGCAACGTCTGGGAGGTGGAGCCGGGGAACGATTCGGCTTTGGGGCGCGCCGTGGATGGAGTTTCGGAGCTAGCGGACAGGGCCGAAACGGCTTTCGAATTCGGCCTTGACGTGTTGATCGAGGGCCTGCGCTTGCGGAAGGACAGGGCCGGCCGAAGGTAGGGCCGGCGTCTCCCTCTTACCGAACAGTTGTGTTGTAGGTCATTTGCGTGGATACTAAAACGAAAGCCTTTCGGTTAGTGATCCGTTCCTCACTGGCCACGGCGAAGAGTCGCAACGGTGCGACCCCCAAGACGTGGAGATTCCTTTGAACACTTCCCCTCCCCAAGACTCTGCAGGCCGGGTAGCCCTGACCGCCAGGCGCGGAATCTCGACCTTCGGCATCGGCGTCGTCGGCTTCATGGCCGCCAACCTCGTGCCGTTCATGATCATCGCGCTCGTCGACCAACACGGACTCACGCCCACTGAGGCAGGAACAGTCATGACTGCGTGCTTGTTGAGCACCGCCATATCCTGCCTCCTGACCTCCCGCTGGACAGCCCTGAGCGGCAGGCGCACTGTTGCCCGCATCGGTCTCCTGCTTTCGGCCGCCGGATTCGGCATCGCCGCCCTTGTTCCCGTGACTCCGCTGGCCATCGCCGGGATCATCCTCGGCGGACTTGGCGGCGGCGGGGCCATCTCGTCCAGCGGGGCCGCGCTCGCGGCCCTCCGTAACCCGAACCGCATGTCCGGCATCAGCGGACTCGCCAACCGGGCCATCGTCACGGTGGTGCTGGCCCTCATTCCGCTGCTCGGCGTCGGAATGCTGAGTGCCTTCGGCCTCCTCGCGATCCTTGCACTCGCGTTCGCCGCCACCGCGGGGTGGATGCCGGACACCGCTGGGGACGGTTCCGTGCCCAGGAACGGAGGGTCCGACGTCGGACGCTCGCCTGAAGCGGTCAAGCCGCCAGTGCCGGGCCAGGCCGCGGGCGCATCCCGCCGCGTGATGATCGCCGGAGTGAGCCTCCTGACCTGCTTCGGACTCTGGGCGGTCGGCGAGGATTCACTGTGGGCCGTCGCGGGGTCCATGGGAGCCGCCCATGCCGGGATCGGCGACCAGGAGATCGGGCTGATGTTGAGCATCTCGACGGCGGGTGGCCTGGTTTTCGGTGCGGTGGTAAGTTACGCGGGCGAACGCCTCGGCAGGACACCCACTTTGATCGTCCTGCTGCTCCTGGGTGGCGGCCTCAAGTTTGCCGCGGGCCTGACCAATGATCCGTTCTGGTACATGCTGGTGATCATCGCCTGGAACACGGTATATGCCTTGGCGTTCATGTACGTGGTCTCGGTTGCAGTCGCCTTGGACGCCCGCGGATTCTGGTCGGCCGCGCTGAGCGGCACTTACCTGATCGGCTCCGCCTTTGCGCCGTTGTTCGGCACCTTTGTTGCCGAGGCCCTGGGCTATGTTCCGTTGACCGCCATCCTCTCGGCTTTCAGTTTCATCCTCCTGGTTCCCTTCGTGCTGGTCTCCCGCGTGGCCGCGAGCGTCGAGGCACGCGCCCGCGCTGAGGCACAGGAACCAGCCATCAACGTCCACCACGCAGCAGCCGTCTAGCTGAAGCAATCGTCCAGAGAAGGAATTCTTGTGAGCACACGCACCCTGTACCGAAACGCCAGGATCTTCACCGCCGAAGTTGCCGCTGGCGTCGCCGAAGCCATGATCGTCGACGGCGACAGGCTCGCCTTCGTGGGCAGCGAGGCGGAGGCCCTTCGCCTGGTTGCAGCTGATGCGGAGGCTCCTGCCGATCCGGCGGGTCCTGCCGCCGTCGTCGACCTCGGGGGAGCGTTCGTCCTGCCCGGCTTCATCGACGCCCACACCCACTTGGAAATGATGGGCGCCACAATGCAGAAAGTGGGCCTGCGCGACGCCGCCGACCTCGAGGAGATCCAGCTGCGGATCAAAGAATACGCAGCTGCAAACCCGGACGCGCCGCGCATCCTCGGAACGAGTTGGCTTTTCTCGGCCATTCCCGGCGGTGCGCCGACCGCGGCGATGATTGACGCCGTCGTACCCGACCGCCCGGTGTACTTGGACGCGAACGACCTCCACTCGATGTGGGTCAACACCGCGGCCCTGGCCGAAATGGGCATCGACAAGGACACCCCGGACCTGATCGGCGGCAGGATCCTGCGCGATCCGGAGACGGGCGAGGCCACCGGTTTCCTTGAGGAGACCGCGATGCACCACTACGCGTGGCCGAAGCTGGCGTCGCTGACCACAGACCAGCAGCGCGATGAGCGCATGGCCACGGCGTTCGAACACTACTTGTCCACAGGCGTCACCGGCGCGATCGACATGGCGCTTGGCGAGGACGAGTTGGCCGCCTTGCTGCGGCTCCTCAAGCGCGGGGAAGGAACGCTTCCGTTGCGCGTCAACGCGCACTGGCTCGTGGCCCCGAGCGGAAACCAGGAGGAGAATCTTGCGCAAGTGGCCCGTGCCGCGGAGCTAAGCCGGGAGATCGATACGCCCTGGCTGCGGGTTGTCGGGATCAAGATCATCGCCGACGGCGTGATCGACGGGTGCACTGCCGCCATGAAGAAGCCGTACTCCGACGGCAGCAACGCGGACCTCATTTGGCCCGCGGAATATCTGAATCCGGTGGTCGCCGCCGCCGATGCCGAGGGACTCCAGGTGGCCATCCATGCGATCGGCGACCTCGCGTCCGAGGTAGCGCTCGACGCCTTGGAGTACGCCAACAGCGTCAACGGCCCGAACGATCGGCGGCACCGGATCGAGCATATGGAGACGGTCACGGAAGAGAGCATCCAGCGTCTCGCCCGCCTGGGCGTCGTGGCGTCGATGCAGCCCGTCCACGCCGATCCGGCCGTCCAGGAAAACTGGCGCGCAATGCTCGGCGACCACCGCGTGGACCGCGCCTACCCCTGGACGGAATTCACCGACGCCGGGGCCACCCTCGCGCTGGGATCGGACGCCCCCACCGCACCGCATGAACCCCTGCCGAACATGTACATCGCCACGACGCGCAAATCCGCGCTTGATCCAAGCCTGCCCGCCAACCTCCCGAAGTACGCGCTGACCCTGGCCGATGCCCTGGGCCACGCCACGCGCGACGCCGCCTACTCCTGCCGTCGGGACCACGAATTGGGCCGCCTCGCCGCGGGTATGCTCGCCGACTTCGTGGTTTTGGACACCGACCCGTTCGACGCCGGACTCGACTCGCTGCTGACCGCTTCGGTCGCCCTCACGGTAGTGGGCGGGACGGTTCGCTACCGGGGTAGGGTTGGGATTCGGCAGTGCTGAACACCTAAGGAGACATTCATGAAGATCAGGGCCCCTCGACTCGACGTGAGCGGTGTACTCGTCGTCTGGGCCCTGATTTTCGGCTTGTGGCAGCCATTCGTGTGGTGGCGGGAGATTGTGGCGGTCGCCTGCTTGATCATCGCGCTGTGGGGCGCGACCGCCTGGCTCAAGCGCCGCCGTCGTACTCAAAACCACTAGCGGGCGCGCCCGCCGGAGCAAGCCATCCGGCCGCCCGCCGACCGGGCCGCCGGGTCAAAATCCGAGTGCGCGTACAATGGGGGATATGCCGGACATTGAGCGTTGGCCCACCGGGCGCTTGCTTTCTACAGCGGCCCGGCTCGTGGAACATTCCTGGGATGAAAACCTCAGGGCAATCGGCCTGACCCACGCTGGCGTTATCGCCCTGGAAGTCCTTGCCGTCACGGGCCCCATCACGCAGACCATGCTGGCCCAGATCGTGCGGGTACAGGCCCAAACTATGGGTCAGACCCTCAACAGGCTTGAAGTCCACGGCCATATCTCCCGCCGTCGCAGTTCCGAGGACCGTCGGGTGCACGTCGTCTCTATGACGAACGACGGCAGCCTGGCACTTGAGCGCGCTGCCGAGGCTGAGAAGCGTGTCCTGGCGGACGTACCCATCGATGTATCGATGTTCCGGCAGGAGTTGAAGGTAGTAGTCCGCGAACTCGCCGACCGCCAGGTGCCGGTTCCCGCCGGAGCCGCCCTCAATGGGCATCACGCGCCTTTGATGCCTGAGGAATAGCGCGCCGCTTGTGGGCTTGCGTCGGGAATTACGACGGCGACCCTCGGCGCGCGCGGTCCGCTTACCCGGCCAGGTCCGGCTCGGGTGTTATCACTTCGGCGAGTTCGGCACCGGCTCGGCGGGCAGCGATTTCTTCCCTGACGGAGTCGTACCAGGACTGGGCACCAAACTCGGGTTCACCGGCGTCGAGGTGCCTGAACAGGGCGTCTGCCAAAGCGGCAAGGTCTTCGTCCGACAATCGCTCGAGTCCGACGACGGGATCCATCTCGCCATTGAGGCAAGAAGCAAGGAAGGCATTCATCGTCCGGCTACCACCGTGGTTGCGGCGGAGTGCCGGTCAGCCACACGATAATTGGGGACGACGGCGGGAAATGGGTACGGCATACTGCGGATCAAGGATCACTCCGTGGAAAGAGTTCCGAGGGCCGGCTGCATAACCCACCCTGACTCTATCCGCGGAACGAGGCACACAGCAACATGCCCCGTCCCGTGTGGAGTACTGCGGGAAGGAGCGTTATGGTCAACCTTACTCAAATACTAAGCGTGCTTATTTTTATTTCTCGTTTTTGATCGCTGGCCGATCTTTGTGCTGGCTTCCTTGGGATTCGGTTTCTTTGTGGCAAGCTCCGCCAACTACAACAAAACCTACGGGGCCATCGGCGGTGTGATCGTGATGCTCCTTTGGCTTTGGAGCCTGAACATGTCCCTGCGTTCGGAGCCGAACTCGGAGCCGAACTCGGCGCCGAAACCGAACGCGGCCGCGAACTCAGGCCGGAATCAACGCCGAGGAAACCATCCAGCTCCGCCCCGCGGGCGACTAAGCGCAGCGCTGAAGAACAGGAGCGCCATGGAGAATCTGCAAGTTACGCGCAGACCGCTGGTGGGAAGCGGGGATCGAGAGCGACGAGCGGCTTCCACGAGAAGCGGCACCCCCGCCGTCGGGGTTCAAGTGCGGGCCGACCGCGTTTTGATGCGGGCCGTCTGCGCCTCAAAGTTGGCGTCCGCGCTTATCCCAGTCAGCTCGACGGGCCTCTTCGGCGTCCCCAAAGCGTTTGTCGTGATGGCGGACGAGGAGTAGCCAGGCGAGGCCTGCCAGAGGAGCCATTAGAGCTTTAACTGAGACATATTCAGCGATGTCCCGGGGCCTATCCGACGTGCATTTAGCGGAATCCGCGGCGGGTCATTTTCGGGGCCCCAGCGCTTGATTCACATTCCGTCGCTTGAAGCGCCGGAATGAAAAACGAGAACTGCCGCAGGTGGGGGTGGCCCTTTGATGTCGGGCCCGTGGACCGCTCTGTTTACGGACGGGATTGGGGGAGCGGATTTGCCGACGCGGCAGCTTAAGACGGGCACGTCTTCGGTTAATGGCTCGCCCAACGCAAGAGTGGGCGACGCCGGGCGCGATCCCGTCGCTTGAAGCGCCGGAATGCCGAACAAGAACTGCCGCGGTGGTGCGGGTCCTCTTATTGTCGGGGTCTTCTGAATGGCTTTGAGCATGGACGGGACCGGGAGGGAACGGGTTTGCGGACGCGGCAGCTTGCGGCCGGCGCGTATCCGGGTGGTTGTTCGCGTGACGCAGGTCGACGACGCCGGCCGCGGTCCCGTCGCTTGAGGCGCCGGTTTTGAAAACAAGAGCCGGTTTTTCAAACAAGAACCGCCGCGGGTCGGGCGGGGCTTATTTTGTCGGTGCCTTCTGGAAGGCTTTGGTTATGGACGGGATTGGGGGATCGGTTTTGCCGACGCAGCAGCGGGCGGACATGCCTTCGGGCGATGACAGGAGCCGTGATGCTGCCGTTCGTGGTGCCGGGTCGCCGATCGCCGCTCTTCCCGGGACTGATCCCCGTCCTGCTCCTGGTGCAGATCCGTTCGTCCTGATCGAGGCGGCGATCGCGGCGGTGGTTGCGTTCCGCCCCGGCACCCACACCGCCTTGACCGATACCACCGAAATCCCCGCCACCAGCACCAATGAGCCCGGCACCACCGCCACCGCCACCGGCACCGGCACTAGTGACCCAGACATCACCGCCACCACCGCTAACGCGGGGGCGGGTGTGGAGTTGATTGCTCAGTTGCGCCTGTTGGAGGATTTGAAGTCCGCGATTGCCGGGGCGCAGGCCCGGATCACTGTTGCGTTCGACACTGCCCGGCGCCGTGCCCACGCGAACCTGGGTGTTCCTGCCGCGGAGCAAGGCAAAGGCGTCGGCGCGCAGGTGGCCTTGGCGAGGCGGGAATCCCCGGCCAAAGGCTCCCGCCTCCTGGGCCTGGCCCGGGCGTTGGTGGTGGAGATGCCCCGGACCCTGGCCGCCCTGGAGACCGGACAACTCAACGAATGGCGTGCGACGCTGCTGGTGAAGGAAACCGCCTGCCTCACTGCCGTGGACCGCGCCGGTGTCGACGCCGAACTGGCCCCCGACACCGGAACCCTCAACGGTGCCGGAGACCGTGCGGTCATCGCCGCCGCCCGGGCGGCCGCGTACCGACGTGACCCGGCCTCCGTCACCCGCCGCGCCGCCCGCGCCGTGACCGAACGGCACGTCAGCCTGCGCCCGGCCCCGGACACCATGACCTATTTGACAGCGCTGCTGCCCGTGGCCCAGGGCGTGGCCGTGCACGCCGCCCTGTCCCGCCACGCAGA
>NZ_SMRU01000032.1 GCF_004354015.1 Arthrobacter terricola | reverse complement strand
GAACGGCCGGCCGGGACATGACCGAAGTGCGATGGCAGCACCCGGAGCTAACTCGGGAACGCACTATGAGCAGACAGCCCAAGCCGTCGACGCTCGATCTTAGACACCGATAAGGCTCCAGCCGAACAAGTCGTCATGCGGTAACCAACCCGCGAATGTCAGCCTGACACTGCAGTCGGAAGAAACGACTCGCCAGCACCACACCACAACCGGCCGGTACGCGATGGGCGGCTCCCGGAACAACACCCAGGAGCCGCTCATCCATGCACTCTTGACAACCAGAACTACATATCAGTGCGTGACTTTTGGGCCATGGATCGCGTCGAGGATGGCTTGCTGTTCGGTAGAAATGGCGGGGGCGAAGGTCTGGGTGGTGCCGTTGATCGCGATGGTCGCTGAGCGCAGGGGCCGGAGTTGTTTGATGACGTTGGCAATCGCGAGTCCTGTCCTGTTCTGGACGGTCCGGGAGACGGCCAGGGCGGTGAACACGATCGTGAGGTGTGCCTCGATCGCGTCGCGGGTGCGGTGAAACATGGGCCTGGCCCGCAGGTCCGTTTTGCTCATCCGGAAGGACTGCTCGACGTGCCACAGCTCGTGGTAGGAACCGATGACTTCCGTTGCGGCCATGACCGTCGTCGGGATGTTTGTCACGTAGCCCTTGAGGCCGCCCAGTTGCCTGGCCCGTGCCAGCGATGCCTCATCGAGGCTGCGTTTCCCGCCGGCGGTCTTGACGAAGCGTGGGGTCCGGGCCGTCTTCTGCCCTTCGATGACCTCGCGGGCCCGGTTCTCCTGGGCAGTGAGGGTGATCGCGTCGCGGGCGGCTCTCTTGCGCGAGTAAGCCCACACGGCCCGCCATGACCCCGGGTGCGTGGCGGGCTCCCAGACGGGTTCGGCGCGCAGGTCGGTGTTGTTCTCGTTCTTGTGGCCGGTTCTGGGAGTGATGGTGTCGATCAGCTGCCCGTCGGTGAACGCGTCGCCGTTCCAGCGGAAGTGCGAGGCCAGGTCGTTCGGGGCCTTGGTCATCCGGGAGCCGACGATGAAGCGCAGGTTCGCATCGTCCAGCTCGCGCAGGTTCGAGGCCGAGAGCATGCCGGCGTCCGCGACGACGACCATGTCGGCCAGGCCGTGCCGGGCCTGGAACTGCTTGATGATCGGGATCATGGTCGAGGTCTCGGCCTTGTTGCCTTCGAAGCAGCCGATCTCCAGCGGGAACCCGCCCCGGTCCACCAGCAGACCCACGACGATCTGCGGATCGACCCGGCGTTCCTTGGAGTATCCGACCTTGCGCAGATCATCTTCCTTCTCGGCCTCGAAGTACAAGGTGGTGACGTCGTAGAGCACCAGGGAGACGTCCCCGCTGGTGCTGGCGTGCTGGAAGCACGAGGTTGCGATCTGGTCTCGGTACTTGCCCGTGGCGGCCCGGCCGAGGGTGCGTTTCATCGTGGCGTAGCTGGCCGGTGCCCGGCCCAGGTCCCGCAGGACCCGGCCGGCATCCAGCAGCGATGTGGGTTCCACGACCCGGGCGATCACGAGGTCCCGGAACACCTCGTCGCCGAGCCCGTCGAATCCCAACGCCGTGAACACCCCGGCCAACGCGCCGAACAGGATCCGCGAGTCCGTGCCCACCACGCGTCCGGGACCGTCACGGCCGGCGGGCGTCACCGCGTCGTCCGTCTCGAACAAACCCGGCGCGGCAGGCACAGCCAGGCCTTTCACCGCAGGGGTGGGCTCGACACCGAGATCGAGAACGCCCTGGGCAGGATTGTCCAGCAGTTCACGGGCACGCTCCAGCAGCATGCCGAGCTCGGCCTCCGTATGAGCTGAGCCGACGTGCTCCACGATCCGCTGACGGCCGCGCAAATACTCGGCGATCTGGACTGCCGTCGCGCCCGAGGCCGTCCGCACCCTCCTGATGAACGCCACACCGGTGACACTAGAACAAAACCCGTTAGTGCGTGAAAAAGCACCAATTCACTGACATCACCGCAGGTCAGAGCCTCGGCCAACCGCGAAGCCACGACTCGTGAGCCAAGTCAGGTGCCTCGCCGATCAACCAACTCCCGACTCCGAGATGGAGCGTTGAGCCGGTCGCTTGGGAAGACCACTTCATGAATGTCGGCTGGAGACTTTAAACGGAAGCGAAGAAAACTACTGGATTCGAACCGAGTCTAGAGCCGAAGTTTGTGACACCTGGGTTTATTCTGAGCAGCGCTGCCATCTCGGGCCTTCATCCTCCATGTTGTCGGGACTGTTGCCGACAATTGGCCGCCTAACTTGGCTCCTTTAACTGGCAAATCCGTTTGTGCGCCCCTCGATGTTGGCCAGTAACAAGAGCTCAGTAACGCACAGCCCCCGCCCGAAGCTGAGGGCAATTTGCGTTTTTAAATGAAGCGAAGATCAGATGCCCCCATCGAGCCTCATTCCAAAGGCAGTTGGTCCCAAGTGAGGCCCGAAGGGTGGCAGCAGCTTGCGCACTGCGCAAGGTTCTTGGACTTCCGCTTCAGCTCCTTCCTGGTCGTCCCTTCCCGAGTAGTTGCCAATACGTGAGCCCGGCCAATCCGTCCATCCTGTGGGTCATGAATTACTGCCAACTCTTGCGCCGATAGGTTCTCCTGAGTGAGTCCAGCGACGGCCGCCCATGGAATGACTTCATTGGCCACGTCAAGCGGAGAGCAATCGATCGAGTTCAACTCATCGTCTCGATACAGTGACATCCCGTCCTCATCGAAAACGAAAGCCGCGGATGAAAGTCTCATCGGTTTGTTTGTTGCTTGGTCAACCACAATCGGCACAGGCTTTCGACGGACCTGCCGGTATGCATACATACCCCTACCTCAACACGTCACAGCGGAACTCTGGCTATCCAAAACCGCCTGCGTGATTCGACGAAGTATCTTCACCGCGTTCTCTGGCAAGGTGTCGCGGGTTAAATCAAGCTCATGATCTTCGGATAGATTCTGTTCCTGCGAATCGATGAGAGCGACTACGTTTGACCCGCCCTCAAAAGACAATTCAAGATCATCACCGCGACCGTGCCATTCGAGCTGAAGACCTCCATTTGGTAGTGGGAAGACTTGTGGCGACAGCCTTGTACCCTCTCGCATTTGTGACGATGAATCATGCCAAAGCCGCGCCAGGACCCATGCTGCAGCTATTTCGACCGCTGGCTGGACGTCATGTGAGAGAAGTCCGTGTCTGTTGGAGAGCTTACAAAGCCATTCAAAAGCCCCTTCAAACTCTGCCCTATATGGCTGCGGGGTCCCATCCGTTGAGCGCGATCGACGGCCATGCAGCCATTCAAAAGGGCCACCGGGTCCAGTCGTGAGAGCAGTCGAACTATCCCCTGACCGCCAAGCAATGACCGCTGGCTCTTGAGACAGCGAGATAGTTGCACTGGCGGAATGCGACATATATGAAGAGAAACGACTGCTGACACTGCTTCGATCAATCAACGCGCCAACCTCTTGCAAAAGACAGGCCCTGTCCGTTGTCGTGGCCGTGGTTTGCGCTATCGCCACCAACGTCATGATTCCACCTCCCATCTTGCGTGCATCTCATCGTCTGTGACAGCGCGGAAACGCTCTATTATATGGCGCCTAGACTGGTCGATAGCTTCCAGGGGATCAAGAACAGGAACGGCGCGTACGGTTAGGGTTAACGAGACTCCCTGCTCGCCGTTGTATTGTCCGTTTAGGCTCGTAACTCGCACCGCCGCAGAGCCACCCGTGATCTTGATAGGTTCTGAGAAGTTCGCGTTTACGGCACCGGCCTCTTGGTTGGATAGAGGATTCGTCCACCCCGCAATCGCTTGGCTTGGAGTAACGCCAGGCATTGCATTTATGTAACTAACGTCGATCAGTTGAGCAGAAACCGACTCCCCTTCAACTGACATTAATTGCCGCAGATCGTCCCAAGCCTCAACGAAGCGAGCGCGGATTGCCGGGTACCGGGGGTATTCGAATCCGTCCAGCGTTCGCCAGTTGACGACAAGCCGGTCATTCTGCAGTTGCACAAGAAATTGCCGGTCGTTCGATTCGAGCCAAATCCTGTTTCCCGGAAGCCCTCCAAACTGCACCATAAAACCACCGGAACCATCGTTGGGAAGTGGCCACGGAGGCATTGGAGGCTGTTCGGAGACGACGGGATATTTCGATTTCCATTTATCAAGTAAACGCGAGGCGCGGAAAGTGCTTAGGCCTGAGACCGGAGCGAACTGAACGCCGATGGCCACTTCCGCCACCGGAGGCTTGGCGAAGCTAACGCCCGGCGTCGCCATCTGATCGGAAGTCATGCTCTCCACCATATGAGGCTTTTTCAGATCGCGCGATAGACGCACCGTCATACACGGCAACCTCAAAGGTTCAGGGTAATGGCTGAACGCGCCTTTTCGGTCTTCAAAGCTTCAGTAGAGGTCAGCCCCGCGTCGCCCCAGACATCTGCCGGGGGACCTTCCTTCAGGCCTCAGAGCTTACTGATCAGCCTGGCGGCGCTTGGCATTAAACTCTTCCGTGCTGGTGAGCCCTTGGCTCTTCAGCCGTGACTAGTCCTTCAGCTGAGCTGGCACCGAACGGGCAGGAGACGCTGTGAATGCAACCAGCCGGTTGTTTACGGCCGTCCGGTTAATGATACCGGTTAGGATCAGGACGATACCGAGTGCCTCTTCTAAGCTGGACGGACTTGTGGCAAGCTCTGAGGATTGCCGCCGCTTGGCGCAGAAACTATCCGATTGGGGCCTATCGTGGATTTTTCAGACGCAATACAGAATCGAAATCTTGTCGCATTCAATTACGATGGGCACCCTCGCGTGGTGGTTCCTGCAGCCTTCGGACTTCATGCCACGACTGGCAACGAGGTCTTGCGCGGCTATCAAGTCGACGGCAGTGGCAATTCGCGGCCCGTGCCATTTTGGGATCTCTTCTTGACTGAAAAAATGTCCAAAGTCGAGATTTTGGATGGTCAGTTCATCGAAGATCCTCCCCACTACAGTCGCAACGACAAGCACATTGACCCGATTCGAGCCCAGCTCTAGTTAGCCGCCCACATGCTGCCCACACTTTGCCCACATTGAGTGTGAAATGGCGTGAATTCAGGTAACGAAAATCCCCGGAATCTAGCGGTTTTTGATGCCCACACTGAGGCAGAAAAGGTTTCAAATCCCACCGTCACCGCCATTTGAAAGGCCCCTGCTTCCCTTTGTTTACAAGGGAACGGGGGCCTTTTGCTTTGGGGGAATCAGGGTTTTGGGCACATTTGCCTGAGACACTGCAAGGTCCAGGGCGTCCGCGACGCTGTCCAGGTCCCCGTCAAACAGGTCCGCATAGATGTCCAGGGTCATGGCCGCCGAGCTGTGACCGGGCATTCTTTGCACCGCTTTGACGTTCGCGCCGGCTGATACGGCAAAGCTCGCGGCTGAATGCCGGAGGTCGTGAGGCGTGATTCGTGGCACTCCTGCTCTCTTCACGGCCCCTGCGAACCAGCTCATGTTGTCATCGTGCACGCGTGCGAGGCGGAGGTGATGGCCATTCTCGCCGGGAAACACGAGATCATTTCTGTCCTTGTTCTCACACTGCTGTGCCAGGGGCTCAGCGAGGAATCGCGGGAACGGCTCGGTTCGCTTCTTGTGGTTCTTTGGCGTACGTACTTCGATCACCGAACCGACCTGAACCGCGTTTTCCTCAATCACGAATCGCCGGCGCAACATGTCCAGATGTTTGACTCGCAGTCCAGTCGCCTCTCCCCACCGCAACCCGCAGTAGGCAACAGGAGCGAGGAGCTTCGGCGCCAGCTCGTGGAGATGACCGTGGCGCCGGCGCGGACATCGGCAAGGGCGCGCGCGGCAACGCACCGGTCAGGTTTTGTTCATGCTGCGCCAGCGATGCCGTCGGTCTCGAGCCGGACGCGCCGGGCAGTCGTTACGCTGCGCAAGCTACCAGCCAAGATCAAGGCAGTGTTTCTTGGGTTGGTTCTTGTGGGCGCTGCCGGAGGTGCGGCCGCCCTGGTTCTGGCCCCGGCGGATAATTCCCTGGATGCGTCGAGGATCATCGAGTCGCTGTCCAGACCACAACAAGAAACGGACAAGCTTCCAGCCCCGGCACTGGCCATCCTGCCCAAGGATCTGATCGACCCCTCGCAGACCCGGCTCCTGGGAAAGAGCGACGACTACACGTATTACGGGGCGCCCGCCGGCGACAAGATCTACATTGTCCCGGTCGACTCCGCTGGGCAGGGCCGATCCCTGGGATGCGCGCTCCTGAAAAGCTTCGAAGCCTACGGATTGAAGACGGAATCACCAGACCGGACCGAAGCCGGCTGGTTGGTCGTTCCTGCCGGTGCGAAAAGGGCCTTGGAGTCGGTCAAGGGTGAGGGCGGGTGGAGCCAGCAGGCACCGAACTTCCTAGTGCGAACGAACCACTAACCAATCGCTCTTATCCACACAAATGGATCCGGGGCCTCCGAATGGCCGCTGCCGCTGGGTTGTTGAGCGGACCCTGGCGCCTGGATCGCCAGGCACCGCCGCTGCCTGCGCGACCACGAACGGCTGCCGGCCCGCCACGGAACCATGGTCCGCTGGACCATGATCAGAATCACCAGCAAACGCCTGGCCAACAAGGTTTAGGAAACAGGATCTCAGCTAAAAGTCTTGGAAATGGGTCGGGTTCTTAGCGAAAGCCTCCTGCTGGCCGACCCTTTTCGTCGGCTAATGTCAGGCGTGAAAATCTGATTAGAGCAAGACTAAAACTCGGTGTCTTGTTCGCCAATATGGCACTCAAAGTGAATTTCCCAAGGCTCCACGCAATAATGGCAGTTGTCGACGCAGATCGAATGAGACCATTCCAGACACCCCAATATTTCTCGCGCCAAAGAATAATCCAGGCACTCTTCATTTTGAATACAGGAGAATCATCCACCCTCGAATCTACCAATACAAGATCTCAGGTGAAGGAAGGTCATGGATTCCGGGAGCGGCGAGGGGCTTCTCAGGGGGTCAGGCCTCGGGCGTGACAAGCTTGGCCCGTTCGGACGGTCGATGATGGCAAAGAGGCCAAGGCGCATCGCGCCATGTCAGACGTGCAATATCCTCGGCTTTGAATCTCAGAGTTTGGCAACTGGCCGAACAAGTAAAACCTTTGCATTGACTGGACAGTTTACTGAAACTATCAACAGGATGAATGTTCCGTGAAACGCCTAATCTCCACTTTCGGATGATTTGAGACCGACTTGAGACCGAACATTCCGCTTCATGCATATATTTTATTTGTGCTCAATAAGCCCCACCCGGGATTGCTTGACAGTGATTCGGGCTTATGTGTTACTTGGTTCGGCTGCTGATGCAGTCACTGTTTCAACGGACAATATACATAGGGGGATTTATGTCTTTGTGTCGCTTCAAAGTATTCGGACGGGCATCAAGGGTTTGGTTTTCCGCAGTAATGGTGACCGTGATCGCAACCCTCGGGCTAATGGCAGGACGAGCTTCCGCGAGCCCGGTAAACCCTCACTCCCCATCATCGCCGTCGACGCCGGTCGCTGCGATCCACGCCAAGATGACATTGAACTGCACTGACATGACAGCGCGGGCGCGTGCTTACGCCGAGTCTCATAACTACTGCCCCAAGCCTTCGGGCGGAGGTGTAACACCCAATGCCACGGCTGTTGGGAACTGTGGTGACAGCTGGATCTATATCTGGGACGTTACGGGCGGTTATGCAGACGTCTCCTACGGTTTCGACTCTTCGCTCGGCTGGGTCGTTTATCGGAGCCTGGCAGTCGGTTACGCGGGGCCTGACAACTCCGGGGGATTCCCGGACGGCGGTTCCATGGCCTCGTCTAGCTTCTCGAGTGGCCGTTCGGACCTTTGGGTGGGCCGATATGGTGAGGCATACGCGACCGTCGGCGGAACCGTGTATCTCTGGTGGGGTGGACAGTGCACACTGCTCGAACCTACCGATTGGACATACATGGGCAGCTAACTAGTCAAATCTGCCCCAGAGAGATTCAGGCTGGCGTCCGGTGGTGAGGTTACTTACCGGCGCCACCCAAGGGCATCCCGGAGGGCCGTGTCGTATGCGTTGGGGTCTTTGTAGGTGTTCAGGCTGATGACAACGTGGTGCTCAGACCGTGACTGCCTGAAATCTCCGTACACAGGGAGCTGCGTCACCCGGAGCGATACGTCGCGTGCCTTCCGCCCCTTCAAGAAGGCTGGGCGCGCCTCCCGCAAAATCTGGAACTGGACCTTATTCAGTATGTTTTCTCGCCTGAGATCGGCTGCCTCTCGCTTCCGATCGTTGCTGTATGCCAGGGCGTCGGGCTGTACCCGTGCTGTTAACCGCCCTAGGGCCGGGTACCTTGAAGGTTCTGGGAGGCTGGACTCGTCACTTGCCATCCCGGGTCGCTGGCGTTCCTCGCGAAGCATTAGCTCGCCCCACCAACTGTCCCACTCGGCACAAGCTGCATCGACGTCAACAACGACGTCCGCCTTGGTACCCGCCACAGGAGGTGAAAGCGGTGGGATGTCGGCGGCTACCGGCAGGGCTGCTACATCACGCAAGTACAGGGCGATGACGGCGGGCTGCGGCTCGCTCACGGTAATCATTAGCTCATTCGGGTTCCACATGTGGGCAGTATAGGCCGACCCTGACCGGTCGAAAATAGTGGATCTACGGCGCACTCACTCAGATCAGCACCGCTGTGGGCCGGCGGCGACCGGGGGATGAATCTCAAAGCGATCCACAGTGGGGACAGCGCAACGGGACATACGGTGGCAATGGAAGCTGGCGCCAGAAGTCCGGCTTTGTCTTGGACTGTTGTTAGAGTCTGCGCCCGGCTCCTGGCACCAATCAGATCTTCGATCGACGACGTGTGACCATCGCTTGTTGGACGGCCCCACCACAGTAGCGGCCAACCCGGTTGGTTGTACGTCCCGGCAAATATAGGCCGCTCGGCAAAACGTTTATCGCCGGATATTTCACTTTTCACAAGCCTATTTGGAGGAAACCTACACGGAGGCCCACCAATATTCTCCACCATCTTGCATCTGGTGGCTTGTTTGTCCGCTCCACAAATTCAAACGGATTTGCCGGGTTGGATCACGTGTGAGCGAACCTTCCCGGATCAAAACCTCGGGGTGGTGAATCGATGGTTGGGGCTCCCTCGCCGGATCGGGCGGGCATCGTCGGCTTTGACGCACCGTCGTGGTGCTGCGCACGGCCAGTGCGGCACCGCGAGTAGTCGAATCAGTCGTCTTCGCTGGCGGTCCTAGGCGACGCGCTGCGTCCTTGGATGGCACTCTCAACCCGTGCGATGGGTGCCTCCTTGAGCGGAGTGAATTTTAGGCTGATGAGCTGTGCTGTGCCGTTGGCCGAGTAGAGTGATAGGCCCGTGCTCGACGGGCTAGCGAATATCTGTTCCGTGACGGTCACGAGGCCGCCCTGTGCGAACGCTTCGATCGAGGCGACGTCCACGTAGAGCTGGAGGGCCAATCGTCCTCCGATGAGTTGGACGGGAGCGGTTTCCTTGGATGGGAAGCTCTGTCCGAACGAGCCGTGGCCGGATGACCTTCTGTCGACGACGAGTTGCTCGCGTACCGTGTCGTAGACGACGCGGGTCTCCTCCCGGCCGCCCTGGCGGAGGACGAGTCCGAACTCCGCCGAGGATCCTGCGTCGAAGACCGCTTCTATAAGGACGGGGTCCTCGCCGACAGAGAGGTTGAGCGGATGGAGTCCGTCCGGAACGTCCCTCAGGCCGTGCGTCTGGGTGGCGCCGGCTGGCTCAAGGCCTTCGACGACGCGCTGGCGCAGAGTGAACCGGCTGCCATGGCTGTGGAGGGTCACTTCGCGGGGAAGGGCCATGGCGCCGCGCCATGGTGTTGTCGGGACGCTGCCCGAATAGTCGGAGTTGTTCATCCAGCCTATGAGGATGCGGCGACCGTCGGGGGCGTCGTTGTATGAGACGGTCGCGTAGTAGTCCCGCCCGTGGTCGAGCCATTCCCATTCGGGCTGGTCAGGGTTGGCCGTTCCGGGGCCGCCGTCCGGGGTGAATACGAGGCCGTCGAAGTCGCCGACGAAGAAGATCACCGCGGAACCGCCTTCGCCGGGTTCACGGTTGAGGCTGACGATCAGGACCCATTTCGTGTTGGCAGGGTCGCCGTCGACGGGGAGCGGGAACAGGTCCGGGCATTCCCACATCGTCACTACCGGCGACGTAGAGGTGAACTCGCTCAGGTAGGTCCAGTCCTTGAGGTTGTCGGAACGGTAGAGGACGACCTTGCGGTCGATGGCCTCGACAGCGGCCATGACCCAGTACTCCCCGGAAGGGCCCTTGTAGCGGAAGACCTTGGGATCCCGGAAATGCGGGGAGCTGCGGTCCAGGACGGGGTTGCCGTCGTATTTGGTCCACGTCTCGCCGCCGTCGAGGCTGAAGGCGAGCGACTGAGCCTGGATTCCGTGCCTGGCCGAGGCCTGCGAATAGGCGCTCGTGTATACCGCCACGAGCGGGGATGAGCCGGGAGAACCGAGGCCGCTCGTGTTGGCCTTGTCGAGGACAGCGCTCCCGGAGTAGACCTGCTCGTCCTGGTCGCAGGGGATGGCGATGGGACGGTCCTGCCAGTGGATCAGATCGCGGGAGACTGCGTGCCCCCACGACATGTTCCCCCAGTCCTTCCCGAAAGGATTGTTCTGAAAGAAGAGATGATAGATGCCGTCGATGTGGACGAGCCCGTTCGGGTCGTTGATCCAGGTATCGGCTGCTGTGTAGTGGATCCGGGGACGGTACGCCTCGGCGGCGAATGATGACGGTGGTTGGTTCATAATCTTCCCCGATTCCCGGGCCCCGTGGGCAAGCTTCCGGCAACAGTCCCGGCGACGCCTTTATACGTGTGTTTCAAGTTGGTTGTCCTTGTTGGGCGGAGTATCCGAAAGTGTAGTGGTTGTGTTCACGCGGTCGGCGCCGACGGGGTGAGTATGAGCGTCCGGGCCGTCGGGGCACTGACGGTTGATCGGACGGTAAGGGTGCCGGTTTCAGGATTCCACTGGGTCTCCCAGGCAGGCAGTGAACGGGGGAAAACGGTGTCGACGCTGATGGGCCGGCCTGCGAGGGCGGGGAAGCGGAGGATGGCCTTTCCGGAGTCGCCGCCGCGGTCCCACAACGACAGAACGATATGTGTGGGTCCATGGAGGGCGGAGGCGATCCATCGGTCGTCCCAGCCGGGAAGTCCGATAGGCCACGATGGTACTGCTTCGACCAGGATTGGCCTGAGGGCCCGGGCGGCGTCGACGGCTTCACGGACGAGGGCGAGCTGGGCGGTGCTCATCCGGTTGAGGTGTCCGGAGAGGTAGAAGCGGCCGGCAAGGCCTGTGGCGAGGGTGAATGCACATTCTTCCGGGCTCATCTCCGGCTGGGGGTAGGCCCAGTTGGCGGCCGTCTCAGGGAGCATCGACAGCGGCGCCGAGGCAGCAATGGGCGGGTAGAGGAGCGGGTCCTGCTGATCTGAGGTGGACTGGACATGCATCCTGGCCAATAGGTCTCCTGCCGCGCGCAGACCGCCTGAGGCGCAGTTCTCGAGTATGAGGTGCGGGTGGCGCTGGAGCACACCGTCGATCCATGCAAGGTGGGCCCGGTTGTGTCCTAGCAGGCCTGCGCCGACGCTTGGTGCGTCGCGGTCGGTTCCGGGTCCGCCGTCGATGTTGTAGTCGAACTTGAAGTAGCCGATCCCGAACTCGGCGACGAGCCGATCGACGGCCCTGTCCAGGTGTGCGCGGGCGGCGGGATGCCTGAGGTCGAGGTGGTGGCGTCGGTCCTCTTCGACACGGATGCCTCCGCGCCGGAGGAAGGCCTCATCCGGGAGGGCCGTTGCCGCCGGACTGTTGACTCCGACGACCTCG
The DNA here is from genome assembly GCF_004354015.1 of Arthrobacter terricola. Lineage (GTDB taxonomy): Bacteria > Actinomycetota > Actinomycetes > Actinomycetales > Micrococcaceae > Arthrobacter > Arthrobacter terricola. Next base: position 49,616 of record NZ_SMRU01000032.1, on the reverse strand, counting down.
GGTTCGAGCCAGAGGCCGGGCACCATGGCATGGGAGCGGATCGCCGCGATGACCTCGCCCAGACCGTTGGGGAAACGGGTCACGGACGGGGTCCAGGCCCCGACGCCGTCCCACCAGTCGGTGGAGTCGGAGTACCAGCCGGCGTCGATGCAGTAGATCTCGGCACCGACGGCGGCTGCGGCGTCGATGAGCGGGAGGAGCTTTTCGGTGGAGGGGTCGCCGTTGAGGGTGTTCATGTAGTCGTTGAAGACGATGGAGGGCCGTGCGTTGTCCGGATGTGCCCGGCGGGCCTGGCGGCGCCAGGACGTCAGGGCGGCGGCCGCCTCCGGCAGGTCCCGGCCGACGCAGAGCAGTGCCGGGACGGTCGTGAAGGACTCGTCCGGCGCGAGGATCTGCATCCATTGGTGGTCCCGGTCGGTAGGACCGGACAGTGCGAGATAGCAGTCGCCGAGATGCTCGCCGACCTCCCAGCGCCACGGGCCGTTGCGTGGGATCTCCCACAACCACGCCAGGCCCCGTGACCGGGAAACGGCGCCGGCTGTTGGAAGCGCTCCTGCGGTCGACCATGTGCCGTCGGCCGTCCGGACCACCCCGGAACGCGGAGTGGTCCTGCCGCCGGTGAGGGCGTGGTGCACCCCTGGCAAGAGCCCGCGGAGCGGGGTCTGGGTCCAGCGTCCCTCGCCGAGCCACTCGTTGGCGCCCTCGATGAGGAGCCAGTCTGCCGTTGAGTCCGTCGACGGCCCGCTCGCGGCTGTCCCGAGCGGGGACACCAGACTCGCCACCGCCGTGAGCGCGAGGCTCCGACCAGTCCCGTTGGTCACTGTCACGGATGCCCGGATGGCCCCGTCCTGGCCGGAGACTGTCAGTTCGGCCAGGATGCCGTCGGGCGTGCCCAGGCGGAAACGAATGGATTGCTGCTGCTCGTCGGTCTCGTGCGAGAGGTAGCGCAGGGCGGCGCCGACAGAGGTCTGGACGAGCCGTCCGCTGGCCAGGGTGTGGCCTCGTCCGACGGCCAGGATCTCGACGAGCGGCAACGGCGCGGGGAAAGCGGCGCTGACGTTGGGTGCAGCGAAGGCGAGCAGGTGCAGAGGCATAGCCTCCGAATGGCCGAAGCTCAGACTCAGTCCAGGCGCGGACCACTCGATGATCTCCGGATTCGCGGTCGCGGCAGACGTGGATTCCGGTGTCCTCTGCGGGCGCAACGGATTGATCGCGGTGTTAGACAAGGGTTTGGCTCTCTATTGACGAAGGGTCGGGAATGCGGTTCCTCTGCGAGGAGCTATTGGCGCGGGTGTTGGGTTGATGGTTGGCCTGGGCCGGAGTGCCCGGGCGGTTCTATCCTTTTACGGCGGATCCCGCGACGCTCTGGACGAAGAAGCGCTGGAAGGCCAGGAAAACGACCAGGATGGGCAGCACCAGGAGAGTGCCGAAGGCAAAGACGCTTCCCCAGTCCACGGGAGACTGGCCTGAGAACACGCTCATCTCCAGGGGAAGCGGTCTGACTGCGGGGTCCGAGGTTGTCAGGGAAGGCCAGAGGAACTGGCCCCAGGAGCTGAGGAACGTCAGGATCGCGACCGTGGCGAAGACCGGCCGGGAGATGGGCACCACGATCCGGAAAAACGTCCCTGCAGGTCCAAGGCCATCGAGCCTCGCGGCCTCTTCGATGCTGGTCGGGAGGCCTAGGAAGAAGGTGTAGAAGAGGTAGATGGAGAAGGCATTGGCGATGAACGGGATGATCTGGACGAAGAGGGTGTCGCGCATGCCCGCCAGCAGGTAGACGAGAGGGATTGCTACGGCTTGGAACGGGACGATGACCAGCAGGATGACAACCACAAAGACGCGGTCTCTCCCGCGCCACCTGAGCCGGGCAAAGGAGTATGCGGCCATCGAGTTCACGATCAGGCCTCCTGCGACGATTGCCGCAGAGATCAGGAACGAGTTCAGCATGAATTGGTAGAAATAGCCAGTGCTGTCCGAAGAGAGCGAAGCGATCACCGATCCATAGTTGGCGAAGGACAGATCTGTGGGCAGGAATCCGCTGAACCCGGCGAGGACTTCCTGAGAGGGCTTGAAGCTGCCGATGATGAGGTAGTAGATCGGGGCGATGAAGACAAGGGCCAGTACCGTCAGGATGATGTAGTCCCGGATTCTGCGGGCGGTCCGTTGCGCATTTCTGCGGGCGGTCGTGGGGGCGGTGCTCATTCTTCGGTCCTTTGCTTCAGCAGCGAACGCTGGACGAGGGCAATCACGAGGACGATGGCGAAGAAGACAACCGTGACTGCGGCGGCGCGGCCGAGGTTGTTCTCGTCAAACAGGCTCGAGGTGCCTTGGTATAGCACTGTCTGGAGTGCCGTCTGGTTTCCTCCGGCCGTTTTGATGAGGATGTAGACCTGGTCGTAGAGCTGGAAGGCCATGATGGTCGTGTAAAGGGTGACGAAGATCAGTGTGTTCCTCAGGCCGGGCAGCGTGATGTGGATGAACTGCTGCCAGGCATTGGCACGGTCGAGGGAGGCGGCCTCAAAGCGCTCGGTGGGTATCTCCTGCAATCCTGCGAGGATGATCACCATCTGGAAGCCGGCGCCCTGCCAGATTGAGAGCAGGATGACTGCACCCAGTGCCGTGCCGGCGGAGCCGAGCCAGTCCTGCGGCACGAAATGTCCGGCCGTGACGAAGCCCGTGAACGCGTTCAGGAGCCCGTTGCCGCTACGGTCCAGGATCAGCCGCCAGATCACGGCGACAAGCGCCATGGGGAAGACCACGGGCATGAAGAAGATCGTCCGGAACACGGGGATGCCTTTGAGCTTGCTGTTGAGCAGGATGGCGAGGCCCAGCGCAATCGCGGTCTGGACCGGGATCACGACGATGGCGAAAACAAGGTTGTTCAGGAGGGACCTGAAAAAAGGCCCTGCAACGACCGGGTCGGTGAATAGCCGGACGTACTGGGTGAAGCCGAAGAATTTCGGTGTGCGGACCTGGTTCAGCTGGGCGTCGTAGAAGGACAATACGATCGCGACGATGAACGGCACGGCTACGAATGCGGCGAGCCCTAGCACGGCAGGGGCGGCCATGAGCATGGCCGGTCCGCCGTCGCGCTGACGGCGTGCCCTCATCCTGCTGTTTCCCGGGCCGGCGCCCGTGCGTCGTGCGGTGTGCGCGCTGGTGGTGGTTGTCATGGTGGTTCCCTTCGGGAAGGGCGTGCCGCGTCGGCCCGCCCTTCCCTGTGATCCGTCGGCTACTGGTAGTTGCTGTTGTCCGTGTAGGCCTGGTCGATCGCCTTGGCGGCATTGTCTAGCTGGGTCTTCGCGTCGGAGCCGCCCCAGATGGCCGAAAGTGCACCGGCGAATTTCGCCGTGATCGTCGGGTAACCGGGAGTGACCGGCCGGTACACAGCGATGCAGGAGGGCGTGACGGCGGTGGCTGGGCAGGCGTGGTTGAGCTGATCCCCCCAGAGGGCAAGAGCCCCGCCGGGTTGGTACAACTTGTCCGCAGCGAGGGCAGACTTGGTGGCCGGAGGGGCCCCATTGGCGTCCGTCATCGCCTTGACGTTCCGGTCGCTCAGGAGGGCGTCGAGGAATGCCCCGGCCGCCTTGCCGTTCTTTGTGCCGGAGCTGATGCCAAAGGTCCAGGAGCCCGCATCGGTTTTGGTGCCGCCGCCGAAGTTAGGCAGTGGCAGGGCGACGAGGTCCGAGCCCAGGGCCTTGGAATAGGTGGGGTAGTTCCAGTGCCCGCCCCAGGCAAGGGCCACCCGGCCGTTGGGGAACGCGTTGCCGTCGGCGTTGGAGTCGACGTATGGCTTCCAGCCCTGGACCGTGGTGAGCGCCTTGACGCTGGCACTCGAGTTCAGTGTTCCGTCGGCCTTGTTGTCCTTGATCAGGCCTCCGCCGGCGGACTCGACGAGGGGCGAGAAGGCATACGTGGCCCATTCATTGCCGAGTGAAGACTCGTTGACGTCAAGGGACTTTCCGGCGGGACTCTTCGAGGCGAGGGCTTTCACTGCGGTGGTGAACTGGTCAGCAGTCCAGGCATCGGCTGCGCTCTTGGGGTAGGCGACGCCCGCCGCGTCGAGAAGTTTCTTGTTCCCGTAAAGGCCGAGCCCGGAATCGTACATGGCAAGGCCGTACAGGTCTCCGTTGTAGGTGCCCTCCGCGGTACTGCCGTCCGTGGCGTTGCTGACAGTGCTGGCGGAGACATACTGCTTCAGCGGGGAGAGCTTTTGGTTGTAGACATAGCTGGCCAGGGTCGGCCCGTCCATCTCCATCACGTCCGGGAGCTTGTCCTTCGGCGTGTTGGTGATGGTGGAGGTGTAGGTGTCGGACGAGATGAGCCGGAGGTTCACCTTGATCTTCGACTGTGATGAATTGAAGCTGCTTACTGCCGCCTGCATAACGGCGATCTCGCTGTCCTGCCCCTGATGGGCCCACACATTGATGGTGCCGGTGCCGTCTCCGGTCTGCGAGCTGCCGGCACTGCTGTTCTGCGAGCACGCGCTCAAGGCACCGGCTGCGAGGCCGGCAGCCAGTATCGCCGTGCCCGTCCGGGCAAGGGATCGCTTGCGGTTCATATGTTTCTCCTCGGATGAAAGGGGTGCCTGGCTGGCTGCAACGACGCATCTCCTGGGGTTCTCGAGTGTGGAGGGTGCTGGGGGCTCAGATGCAGCACGGCATCCCTCCCTTCGGCGGGTCTTCATTGATCCCAATGTGATGCCCGTAACAACTGAGAGCAAATCTATACGATTAGATTCGCGAATTGCAAGATCTTTTCCATGTTTTCTAAGGTTTTCGCGGTGAAGGCTCTCGTGTTGATTGACGCGTTTAGATTTTCTTGGAAGACTCGGACTATGCCGTCTCCGATGCAGTCAGGAACCACTAGCCTGGATCCCAGGTGCCTTAGGCGGCGGCTGCGATTCCATGCGTGCGTCGGCTGGCTGTCTTCCTGCAGGGTGATTGTTGCGCCTGCTGCGGACGCTGGTATGGGGAAGGTGAACTAGCATGGTCGCCATGTCCCAACGTTCTGCGCCCGCGAAACCAAGCGCCACGCTCAAGGACGTGGCCAAACTCGCCGGGGTCAGTACCGCCGTGGTGAGCTATGTCGTCAACGGCGGACCTAAGAACGTTTCTCCCTTGAGCGAAGCCAAGGTGCGTGAAGCCATCCGAATGCTCGGGTACCGCCCCAACGCTGCAGCTCGGGCACTCCGAAGCGGATCGGCCGAGATGCTAGGCATCGTGGTCCCGGACATCACCAACCCATTCTTCGCTTCCCTCGCCCACGCGGTCGAGGAGGCGGCTGCCGCACGAGGCTACGCCTTGACGATCGCCAACTCGGGCCACTCGCTCGCCGTCGAACGCCGGCTCGTCGAGAACCTCGCCAGCCGCCGTGTGGACGGGGTCTTCCTGTGCAGCATTGTCGCTGAACCTGACCTCAGGGACCTCGAATCAGCGGAGATCCCGGCGGTCTTGCTCAGTTACACGGGAGAAGAGAGCGACCACTGCTCGGTCGGCGTCGGGCTCGAAGACGGCGGGCGGCTCGCTGTCGAACACCTCATAGGACACGGCCACGGTGACATCGGCCTAATCATGGGTTCCCTCGTCGGAGGAGTGCTCGACGGCCGGGAAACCGGGTGGCGGGCTGCTCTGGAGGATGCGGGGCTCCGACCCGGCCCGATCATGCGCATCCCGTTTACCAGAGAGGGCGGATACCAGGCCGGAGAATGGTTTTTGAACGCCACGAGCCGCCCGAGCGCAGTCTTCGTCAGCTCCGACCTGCAAGCTGTCGGCTTCCTCAGGGCCCTCCACGACTCAGGGGTGCAGGTGCCGTCAGACCTCGCCGTCGTGTCCTTTGACGGGTCAAAGGAGGCCGAGTACAGCATCCCCCGCCTCACGACGGTGGCCCAACCCGTCGAAGAGATGGCCCTTGCCGCCGTCGAAGCCCTCCTGGGGAACGGCGGACCGCAGCACAGCAGGACCTTTCCCGTGACCCTTATACGCCGCGCGTCCTGCGGCTGCGTCTCTGAGCGTTAAATCGGTCAGGTTCAGGAGGCCGCCAAGCCGCGATCTTCAGCAGGTTCTCGCCAGCAGGTTCTTCGCGTAGCCGATCACTGCCAGGTCGGCCATGTGGCAATTGTTCTTCGCCTCGATACAGTCGGGTCCCTGCGCCTGAAGAAATACCGGCAGAAGACCAAGATCCTCACCGCTTTCGTCGACGTCAGCTTCTACAACGCCCCACGACAAGAGAGATTCCCGTCCGTTCTAGTGTCGCTGCCGGCACCGACGTCAGATCCGGTCGTACTGACGAAAGGCGCGCCAGGAGCTCCTGCACCGACTGGCCGAAGGTGTGAAAAGGTCTGTGCCGGGATCATGCCTCACAGCCTTCTCCCCTGCTACCGGGCAGGAGGCGTTCGCGCCGTTCTTCGCCCACAAAGAGCAGTGCATCAGATCCCTGATGGAGAACGTGAACCGCACGCATGGAAGGGGACTCGTCGGGCGCGGCCACGGCGGCCTACGCCCCGGGCCGTCATGGCAAGTGGGTTCGCCCAGGCCACCACATATTGACGAATTGACCATTGTCACAAATTAACATTTCTGCCCTTTGCGTGACCTAGAATAAATGACGGCTTAAGTGACAAAATTCCATTCCAACTTTGTGACTGTTAGTTCAGTTTGGCGGTTGATTCGCCACTGGGAATGGCGGTTTCGGTGTCGCCGGAGGCAGTCTCTCGTGCTTATGGTGCCGGGGTCCAGTTGGCCCCGCCGTCGATCGTGGCCGCCCTCGCGCAAATGGAACACGAGATCAAACGTGAACGCATCATCGATTCCATCAGCAAACGCAGGGAAGCCGGAAAGACCTCGGCGGCTGGCCTCGCCTAATCACCGACAGCCAGATTCGAAACGCTATCCGCCTGGTCGAAGGCGGCGAGCCTGCCGCGCTGGTTGCCCGTGATCTCGGCATGTCCCGGGCGACGTTCCACAGGCGATCGCGGGCTCTTCCCCGCTGACTTGGCGGCCTGTCCTCCGGAATGGCGGCACCGTTGCGCCGGCATTGACCGGGCCCGCGTTGTCAGCCCACGCGGATGTCATTGTCAGCGAGGAACTCGCGGGAGCGGCCCATCTGGCGGTCGGTGGGGAAGGCGTACCAGTCTTCGCTGAGGTTCTCGCCGTGGACGAGGTCGCGGAACCGGGCGAAGGCACCTTTGCCCTCGATCGCGTGCTCACGCCGCTCCCGGAGGGCCTTATCGTGGCCCTGGCCAGGACCGCGAAGATCAGCGCCTACCTGCCCGCAACCACCGAACACTTCGCCAACGACCGGCTGGCTGCCCTGGCCACATCAAAAGGCGCCATCGTCTCCGAAGTCCCCGAGGTGCTCTTCGTCTGCGTGCACAACGCCGGACGTTCCCAGATGGCGGCGGCCCTGCTCAACGTTGAGGCCAAAGGCAGGATCCGGGTCCGCTCCGCGGGGTCCATGCCCACCTCGGAACTGGACCCCACCGTCCTCACGGCCATGTCCGAGATGGGACTGGACCTGAGCAAGGACTACCCCAAACCCCTCACCGACGACGTCGTCCGTGCCTCCGACGTCGTGATCACCATGGGCTGCGGGGACTCCTGCCCGATCTACCCCGGCAAACGCTACGAAGACTGGGACCTCACCGACCCTGCCGGCCAGCCCCTGGAGACCGTCCGCGAAATCCGCGACCAGATCCACCACCGCATCAAAACCCTCGTAGGATCACTCCTGAGCGCACCGGACCAGAAGGAAGAACCACAAGCATGACCGAAACCACCCACACCCCCGCCGTCCTGTTCGTCTGCAGCAAGAACGGCGGCAAATCCCAACTCGCCGCCGGACTCATGCGAGACCTCGCCGGAGACGCCGTCACCGTCTACTCCGCAGGCACCAAACCCGGAAACTCCCTGAACCCGGAATCCGTGGAATCCCTGAACGAACTCGGCATCGACATCACCGGCGAACACCCCAAACCCGTCACGGACGAGGTCCTCGACGCCGTCGACGTCGTCGTTGTCCTGGGCACCGAAGCCAAACTCGAACCCCACGGCGGCCCCCGGTTCGAGACCTGGGAGACCGACGAGCCCTCCACTTGCGGCATCGAAGGCATGGAACGCATGCGCCTGGTCCGCGACGACATCAAGGCCCGCGTCCAAAAGCTCTACGCCGAACTCGCCGAGAGCTAAACCGCGGACATTTCTTCCGTCACGAAGGAGACTGCACCATGGCTCCGACCCGGAAAGAGACCCTAGCCCGATACTGCCACGCCATCATGGAGCTGACACGCTGGCTGGAGACCGCGACCCCGTCGGACCTGCGGCGCAAGAGCAACGGAACCCGCTGGCCCAACGAGGAACTCCTCTTCCACATGGTCTTCGGATACATGATCGCCCGGGCACTCCTGCCGCTGGTCCGGGTCACCAGCCGCCTGCCCGGCTCTTGGGGCACGGGTTTCGCCGCCGCACTCAACTCTGCGACAGTCCCGTTCGACTGGGTGAACCACCGGGGATCCGGGGTTCGAGGGTTTCCAATTGCAGGTGGAGCGGACGTCGGTATCTGAGATCTCCCCACCCCCGCCTACGCATTCTGATTGGTGGCATCCTGTGTAGCGCTGTTGCCAAGTTCATTGCCGTTCCGAACTATTTCCAGGACTGTCAGGGAAACTCGACAGGAGCAGAGTGATAGTTCCCTCCCCATTCAAGGGCAGAGTTATGGTGCCCTTGAGGTCGTGCAGGAAAGGGACGGGCGTTGCCAGTCCGAAAGCCAAGGCTGTCGTTTGGGGCAACTCTATGGGGAGTAGGTATCCGGCCACCCTGGAAAATCGTCATCCGGCTTGTTCGGATTACGTGGCTGCGTGTATCGCACTGGGGGCCGTACGAAGTTGGTTTCCTCCGCGCACGCAGGTTGCCTCGTGACATGCAGCAGTGTTGATTCAAAAGATGTTTGCCGACGTTTCATCACGCCCTCCTTGGAATGCTGGGCCACGCCCAGATGCTGATATTTCGGGTCTGGCCAGCCCTCCATGAGCGACCAACGATGATACTCCCGTGCTTAGCTTCAATTTTTTGTTTGGCATTTCCGTTAGCTAGATCACGTTTTTGATCAGCCTCCGGGCATGCAGCGTGTGGGCTACTGGAGTCCGAGTGCCTTCATTCGCGTATATAACGTGGAGCGGCTGATGCCCAGCAATCCGGCCGCTTGAACCTTGTTACCTCTCACTTGGGACAGCACTTTGCGTATCGTGTCGAACTCTGCTTGTTCCAGGAGTCCAAGGTTTCTCCGGCGGACAGGCACCCGATACCGCAGCGGGAGATCGGTCAGAGCCACATCGCCACTGGATCTGACGGTCAGAACCTCGTCAAGCATGCCCTGCACTTCCCGATAGTTGCCGGGCCAATCGTGAGCTAACAGGACCGCTAAAGCCGGGGGTGAGAACCTAACGTTCCGGACCCCACGATCCGCCAGCATGGCCCCGATTATCGAAGCCAACTCGGGACGCCGTCCCCGTAGGGTCGGCAACTCGATAATCGAACGACAGCGTGTGGCGACTGCAGTGATGGAGTCCGGTGCTGCATCGGCCGTCATCACGACGCGTGCGCTCGTTTGGTCCATAACGTCGATGAGGATTTGCATCAACCGGGGATCAAGCAGGTGGATCGACTCTACGATCAGACTAGATGGTGACCGTTCGGCTAACGTCTGGAGGTCGGATGCCCATTTTTTCGCCCCTTCGACTATGGCAGCGCTGGCGTCAATTACGCGTGTGGGGCTGTCAGCCGTCACGCCGCGAGTTGCGGTGGTGCGGCCTGTCCCTGGTTCCCCGGTGATAAGCACGTGACCGGAGGCATCACGTGCACGGTTGAGCATCTCTGCTAGTTCGTCCGCGACGGTTTTGTAACGGACCGTTGCTCGGGGCACGGTTGGCGTTCCTTCTTCGTCTGCTAAGACACGAAACACCGCGCCTTGATCAGAAATCCGCTCGATGAGAACTGTTCGCTGGCCAATGCTCAGGTCCATCCGTACCCTGTCTCCGAAGACGACGCCGCGCTGCGTGGCAAATTCTTTGAGCACGGCAAGGTCACTGTTTCGTAGCTCCGTGGCCGCGGCACCATTCGTAAAAGTCTCACTTGGTTCGACCGCGACTACCGGCATCCGGCGGTGGGTTTCACATGCGGCGCGGAACGCGAGCAGCAGCGCAACTTGCGCATCAGAGTACGTGTTCAGTAGCCTCTGCTGGATCTCCCGGACTGCAGAGGTGAGGACTGGTTTCATCAGGGCTGGACTTTCACGTCCCGGGCCCATGATGTTGATCACACCTTCGAGACGCTTGGTGCCGGGCTGAAAGATGGGCAGACCGAAACAGATCTGGTCTCGCAAGCACTCTAGAAAGTGTTGCTCGCCGAGCACGAATACACCGCGTCTGGTCTCGATGGGTGTTGAGATTGCGTTGGTGCCGCTTGTCTGCTCCGTAAATTGGGCACCAACTACCACGCCCAACCGATCGGAGGCGGTGGCAAGATGTGCAGTGCCAAAAGTCCGGTGCAGGATGTAACCCTCATTGTCGGCAAGCAGCAGCCCAAAATTGGAATCGTGTAGCTGGTTTTCGAGGCCTTCAAGAATTGGCGTTGCTGCTCGCATAAGCCGGGACTGGAGATTCATTTCGGCGAGTTTGTCAATCACAATCCCGCTTCCTGGGTCCAGTCCGGCCAAGCTCGATCGATACCACGACTGGCGGATTTCCGGATCTGCGGGGGATCCCCCGTCACTCACGCGACTGCCGATGAGATCACGGATGGACATAGCCGCTCACCACCGGAAGATCGGTCCTCCACGAGACGGTATCCCGAGCGCAACCGTGCGAGGGAACAGGTCGCTGGAACATCTTTGCCGGGTCCATGAGGTCGTAGTCGACGGAGGGCGGTTTCCGGAGCGAGGACGCAAATGACCTAGCCGGGTAGTGCACGTGGCCGCCTGTGAGGTCGCCGGGAAGCGCATCGGTCATTTTGTGATCTCCGTCATGTGATCCGAAACTGGTAGTGACCAACGTTAGTCAGGCGGAGGGCAGGACAACATATGCATACGCCCCGTATATGCCCTGTCGCCTGTGCACGGCTACATCGTCGAGGCCACGGGGTGGCTCGCTGCTAAATGCGGGGCCGCCACGGGAGGGCCCACCGGCGGCAGAACACAGGTGGATGGAACCCGTACCGTTGTCATAGCCAACTGCTCAATGCCGTGCGGGTCTCTGGCCCCTTCCGTGAAACTCGAGGAACCCACTTTGGGTGCAGAGACGAAACTGTCCTAGTTGTCGAACAGCCGATGGATCCAACGCTGCTGTTTAGCTGGCGAAGCCGATGTAGCCTGCTGCTCAGACTGGGGCTCGTGGGTCCCGAAACCGGGTACGTGGATACCGCCGATCAAAATCCACCAGTAGGGGTCGTTCGCTCGGAGTTTCCGTGTGAGGTCAAAATCGCGGTTGCTTTTCCTACGTCCCAGCTTCGCACCGGCACGTCGTCGCAAGCAGATGGTCATTGCGAGGATTGCTTTTATTTCTTCCGGTATCGACGAGGTCAGACCCGTTCCCGTGGCTCCTTCCAAAGATTCATGCCGAACGTGGAGCAATGACTCGTGTCGGTAGTTTAGACCTGCCCAGGGTGTCGCAATGTAGCTGTCGATGTCGATGCCCTGATGCCAAATTGGGTGTCCCGACGCGTCGTTAGGTACGCGACGAGTATTCGGGGCGGCTTTGAAACCAGAAACGGCGGGGAGCTTGAACATAGTTCTCCTGCATCGGGATCGATATGACCGGGACACATCACGATTCATCGATCCGGGTCAGTGGGGGCCCGACTAATGAAAATGAGGGCTGTCTTCGCGCTGTGTGCATGGATGGTATCGGGAGGGCGCCTACCTGTACCGGCGAAGGCACCCGTAAAGAAGGCAGCCTTAAAGCGGTCGTCCGCGACGGGGCCGCCCGGAAGTTGCTTTGCAAATGGTCCGACTCAACTTAACCGCCGGTGTGTGTCCGTCTACGGTGCCGTAGCTCCTCTTGGACGCTTCGGTGGTTTTTCCCACTTGTAGTCGATCCAGATTTCGTAGCCGTCCCATCTTTGCACCATGGTGCGCGGGTTCACGCCATCTATGGCGAGCCACAGGATTGAGTTGTCGTCGGTGACGGCATCGACAACGCCGTTGCGGACGAACTCGTTGTGGAGTCGCACCTCGACGGCTTCACCTACCAAGGGCAGCCAGTCCGACTGAATGTGAAAACCCATTTGTCTTCCTCGAATCTATACGTCCTGTTGTGACGGAACTCCCCGTCCGCCCTGGCCTCGGGTTCTGTGAACGCCGGCGGCAGAGAACGATCGCGGGGACTGACTCCGACTAATAGAGCTTCGTTACCAAGACGCGTGTTGATCAGTTTCCGATGTGCACTTGGCCCTTTCGGGCGGCAAGGCTGTAAAGCCAAATGCTGATGATCGAAAGGGCGGCTGCATAGCTTGAGAACGCCCAGAGCATGTTCTGTTGTTGCGCCCATACCAAGATGTAGGAGGACGTCCCACCGAATATTGCTACTCCCAGGCCATAGGCCACAGCCATCCCGGTCGTCCTGCAGCCGGCCGGCATCAGTGTGGAGATGATGAAATTGAAAAGTGTCTGGTTAAGGGCGACAGCGATTCCACCGATCAGCATGACTGTCGCGAACGCCAGGATGTTTCGTTCGTTGTACAAGGTGATCAGAAACACGGCTGGTATCAGGGTGAAGCGGATGATGGTGAATACCTTCAGGTTGCCGTACTTGTCACACAAGGCCCCCACGTATGTTCCGGCGACAATCATGAGTATGCCGAGCATCGTTGTGACGGCGAAGATATGAGTCGGGTCTTCGTTGTATGCGGCGCGTGCCAGCCCCGGGAGGCCGACGGTCCACGCATAATTGGCGGTCTGCGTACCGGCAACCACAAAGAGGATCGCAAGGAAACCACCGCGGCTCTTCCAGACTTGTTTCCATACGTCTGCTGTCGACGGCGGCGTGTCCCCTTCGTGGTTTGCTGCTCCGGTTTCGGGCAGCGAACGACGAAGGTAGATGACAAAGATCCCGGCGATACCACCCACCAGGAAAGGTATCCGCCAACCCCACTCCGCCATGGCGGCCCCTCCGATGCTGGCACTGACGATGAACGACACGAGCGAGGCCAGCATGATGCCCGCTTGGAGGATCGAGCCGGAGACGATGGTAGTGAATCTCCCCTCGTGTCCAGGCGTGGCCATCTCCACAGCGGCCGAGTTGCCTACTGCTTGTTCGATACCGGTCGACAGACCTTGAATCAGGCGTGCACAGACCAGGGCTACTGCAGCCCATACTCCGATTTGTGAATAGGTGGGTAGCAGTCCCATGAGCAGGCTGCTGCCGGAAATGGCGGCGATGGAAATAACCAGGATCTTCTTGTGCCCGGCCCGGTCGGCAATGGGGCCTACGAAAATTCCAGCCAATGGCCGGGCAATGAACCCGACGGCAAAGACCATGAGGGCTGACAGAGTTGACGCGACGGGGTCATTGCCTGGGAAGAAGTGAGGCGCGAGGAGAGCTGCCATGAGGCCGTAGACGGTGAAGTCAAACCATTCGAGGGCCATGCCGCCGCCCAGGGCCATGGCGTGTCGTTTGTTGATTTTTCGGGTGCTTCCCCTGGCCTGGGTGACGGTTGGTATCGTCGTTTTTTGGCTCGTCATTGTGCCTCTTCCTTGGGTGGGTGTTGGGTGCGAGTGGACACGGAACCGGGATGGTTCGGCTGGTTCGTGCTTCAGACCAGGCTGCCCGTTTATGGAGCAGCCGGTGAGTGGCCCAGATACGGTGGTTATCCCCGGCCAGGTGACTCTGTCGAGAACTCAGCCGCTGAGCGGCCGGTGGCAAGAATGTGACCGCCGGCAAGGTCCCCGTCCTCTGTTTGCGCGGTGATCGTCAGATTGTTTGCCCGCCGTCGACATACCAGGATTGGCCGGTTACGAAGCCGGAAGCGTCTGATGCGAGGAAACTCACCGCGTTGGCGATGTCCTGGGGTTGGGCGAGTCTGCCCAACGGAATTCCTGTGCGGAAGACGCTGAGATCGCCCTCGATTTGACGTTCGGGTCCTACTCCCAGCCGTGCCCATTGTTCGCGTTGCATGTCGGTCTCTGTGGATCCGGGGTTGACAGTGTTCACCCTGATACCCTGTCCCGCTACTTCCAGCGCGAGGCACTGGGCCATCATCTGGGTGGCAGCTTTGGACGCGCAGTATGCGGCAAGGTCCAGGCGGGGTTTACTCGCGCAGTTGGATGTGATGATCACGATCGATCCTTGGGTTTCGTTTGCGATCATGGTGCGTGCGGCAGCGGCGCTGCAGAGGTAGGCCGCCCGGGTGTTCACTGCAAACTGCTTGTCCCAAAGGGCAATGTCGCCCGAGAGTAGTTCCCCGGGGTTGCAGACTCCGGCGTTGTTGACGAAGACGTCAAGGCCACCGAGTTGGCGCGAGGCGGCGTCGACTGCTTCGTTCACCGAGACAGGGTCTGTGAGGTCGGCTGCGACGCTGTAACCTCCGATTTCTGCTGCCGTGTCGGCCGCCGTCGCGGCGTCGATGTCGATGATCGCGACTTTTGCGCCTTGAGCGACGAGATGTGTGGCGATTGCTTTGCCGATGCCGCGGCCGGCGCCTGTCACGACGGCGGTTTTTCCTTTGAGTGAGGTACTCATTGTTGTGCTCCGATGTTTCGTTCGAATTGAAGTGAGTCGAGGTTTGCCTCCGCGACGGGGCCCAGGGCTGCTTCGAAGGCGCTGGTGATCGCTTCGCGTGCTTTGCCGGCCCGGGCTGCGTCACCGATGATGATGAGTCTGTCGTTCGGAAGGCCTGTCAGCCCCAGTGATCGGACGAGGGATCTGCCCCTGCCGACGCGGAACCTGTAGTAAAAGAAATCGCGAACCTTGTGGTTGCTGAAGATTCTTTTGACGGCCCCCGTCTGCATGAGGCGGGTGTTTAGGACTTTCTCCACCAACGGACCGATTCCTCCGCGGTATCTGGCGCCGGCGGCGATCACAATGAGATCGGCGTCCAGAAGATGGGCTGTTCTGGCATGGGCGGGTTCACCAAGGTGGAACGTGACCCCTGCCTGCCTGCATTCGTTTTCCAGATTCGAGATGTAGACGGCAAAGCTCGGTTCGGCGGCCTCAACGTCGTTGAAGATGGGTGCCTTCCCGGTGAGCAGAAAATTCCCGCCTACCCGGTCTCTTTTGTCGAGAATGCTGACTGTATTGCCGGCGGCGGTGAGCGCCGCGTATGACAGACCAGCCGGCCCGGCACCGATGACGACGATCTTGCGTCCGGTGGTCGGCTGGCTGGAGGCGAATTCCAGTTCCCGGCCGGTGGTCGGATTGACGACGCAGGAAAGGTTGTTGCCTCCGCGCATGTTGTTCACACAGTGATTGCACGCCAGGCAGCTTCGAACCGGTTTCCCTGCTTGGGCTTTGTTGACCCATTCGGCGTCGGCCAGCAGGGGACGGCCGATGGCCGTCATGTCCAGCTTCCCTTCGCTGATAGCCCTGCTGGCGACCTCTGGATCGCCCAGTCTCCCGACACCTATGACCGGGACCTTGACGCGTGCCTTGACCGCGGCGGCCATGTCCAGGAAGATCCCTTCCTTGTACTTCATGGGAGGGATCATGACTTCGGCGCCCGGAAGGGACCTGTAGTGTCCGGCCGTGACGCTGATCGCGTCGGCACCGGATTCGACGGCCCATTCAGCTACGGCGTAGGCATCCTCGGTGTGCAGGCCTTCGGCGTAGAAGTCCTCTGCGCCGAGCCGGTAAATCACCGGTAGTCCCGGAACCGAGGCTTTGATGCCTTCGATGATTCGAAGACCGAACCGGGCTCGGTTGCGCAACGATCCGCCGAATTCATCTGTGCGGACGTTCTCCGACGGAGAGAGGAACTGGGAGATCAGGTAGCCGTGCGCGCCGTGAAGTTCAACCATGTCGAAGCCGGCCCGTTTGGCGCGTGCGGCCGCGGACACGAAGGCGCGGATCGTTTCCTCGATTCGTTCCTTTGTCATCGCTTCGGGATGGGCTATTTCCTTTTCGATTTCAAAGACGGGAGTCGGTATGGCA
This sequence comes from Arthrobacter terricola, assembly GCF_004354015.1. Lineage (GTDB taxonomy): Bacteria > Actinomycetota > Actinomycetes > Actinomycetales > Micrococcaceae > Arthrobacter > Arthrobacter terricola. Next base: position 33,481 of record NZ_SMRU01000032.1, on the reverse strand, counting down.
GAGGGTGCGACGGGCTGTACTTGGGAGACCGCGCGGCGTGCCCTGCTGCCACCGTGCCCGAGCTGGATGGACGCCCGTGCGCCTTCGTCATGGATTGCCTTGACAATCGTTTCCAGTCCCGGCAGGAACTTGTCGTCGTAGTTGCCCAGCTCGTGGAAGCGGTGACGTCCTGCGACCTCGGGTGCTGCCATTTCGACCGTAACCAGCCCGACGCCCCCGCGGGCCCGGGCCTGGTAGTAGGCGACGGTAGCGGAGGTTGCAAAGCCGGCATTCGTCGAGTATCTGGTGGTCATGGGCGGCATGACCACCCTGTTTCTGATCTCGACGCCGCCGATCGAGATCGGCGTAAACAATGCCGAGGTCTGCAGGTCAGGCATGGACTAGCCCGGATTCGGCAATCGCCGTGCGCAGACCGGCCAGTTCATCGTCGCTGAGCGGCTGCAACGGTGAACGGACGTGGGCCTCATCGATGCCACCGGTGAGAGCAAGGATGTTCTTCATCCGGTTGTGTCCGTCGAGAAGCGGTTCCTTGTAGCATTCCTCGGCCAGCGGCCAGATCCTGTCCCACACCCTGCGGGCCTCGGCAAGGTCCAACTTGTTGACAGCCTCCCAAAGGCTGACGTGAAGACTGGCCACGATGCTGCCATGACCGGAAAGGATCCCGTCGGCCCCCACGCAGAGTGAGCTGAACAAGGACCGGCTGAAACTGGACAAGACGGCCACGTCCCTGTCGAGGGATTTCAGCGCCCGCCATGTCCGCTCGTAAATGACGATGTCGTTGGACCATTCCTTGACGGCTGCGATCGTTTCGATTTCCGAACAAAGCTGCATGATGCCATCGACGGTGAACCGCAAAGCCGAGAAGTGGGGGTAGATGAAGGCAACCAGGGGCAGATCCGTGGCCGACGCGATTTCGGCAAAGTGGCTGCGCGCCATTTCAGGCCGCTGATAGCCGCCACCATCCAGTACCGCCGACGGGAAGATCAACAGGCCATCCGCGCCGGCACGTTGGGCCCGAATCGCAGCTGCCGCGGCTTTCGCTGATCCATCTTCGTAGATGCCGGCGATGACGGGCACCTTCCCGTTTGTTTCCTCAAGCACGATATCTAGCTGACGCGAGCGTTCATCGTCTGTCAGTGTTGCCGTCTCCGAAGCATGGGCGTTGGTTGTCATGCCGGAGATGCCGGGTACATCCAAGAGCGACCGGAGATGCTTCCGCAGGTTTGCCTCGTCGAGGCGGCCTTCGGCCGTGAACGGCTGGAGATGCGCCGGAATGACGCCTGAAATCGAAAGGGGTGATAGTGCCATGGGAGTCTTCCTCTGCATCTGATGGGGTTCTGAGGTGACTCACGTTACGGTTGGCACAAATTGCTTGTGAAATGCCGTTTCCACATCCCTTATGCGTGGTACGTATAAGGGATGGATCTCGAAAATCGGCTCGTCAACATTGAGTTCCGCCATCTCCGGGCTCTGATTGCAGTCGCCGAAGACTTGAACTTCACGCGGGCGGCGGAGCGTCTTCGAACTACTCAGCCGTCGCTTAGCCGTACCATTGCCAGCCTTGAGCAAACCCTGGGAACGGTTCTTGTGCGGCGTGATCGTCAGTCCGTGGACTTGACCGCGGCCGGGACGCGCTTCCTCCCTTACGCGAGGCTCGCACTCGGCGCCTTGCAAGAAGGTGTTGAAGCGGTCACCGGACCGCCGCTGGTGCTGCGCATTTGTTTCGCCGGGGTCCTTGCCGAGATAACAGGGCCGGCAGTGAAGACATTTGAGAGAATGCAACCGGGCATTCAAGTGGACATCCGTCGATACGACGACCCCATGGCCAGGCTCTTGGAGGGACGCTGCCATCTGGCTTTCCTTCTCGGAGCTCCTAACAGCCCGGCCCTTCAAACCCTTGTACTGACTGAGGAAGTCAGGATGGTAGCGCTTCCTGCCGGTCATCGACTCGCGCGCCAGGACACCATCACCTTGAGGGAGCTTTCCCACGAGACGTTGGTAGTCAATGTCCTCGCGGGCACCACCAGCGTCACCTTATGGGATGAATCCGACAGGCCCACGAAATCCGTGCGGGTGCGGAACATCGACGAGTGGATGGAAGCAATTGCCCTTGGCCGGGGTATCGGTGTTACTCCCGCGTCGACCGCACGGTTTTACAGTCACCCGCAGATTGAATTCCGCGCTCTGTCGGATGCACCGCGCGTACCCGTTGTTCTGGCATGGCGGAAAGGGGACCCCCACCCGAACATCCCTGATTTCACTGAGGCCGTCAAGGCGTCGTTGATGTGACTTACGACCGGACGATCGATTTGCCGGGCTCGGGCGACGAACGCGCCGGTAACGTGGTTGATGCCCGGCTCAACGGGCCGGGCTGATCCTTGGGCACTAGTACATGCATGGACCAGTCACGCTGAGTGCCGGTAACGCCCAAGTTCGGATGAAGTCTTCGTTGGCAGGAATTCAGTCACCGAGTATTCAGCCAGCCCGTGCTCCTTGAACGGGTCATCCTCCAGAACCGCCAGAATCTCCGAGCGGTTTCCAGCTGCCAGAATGACGCCACCGGTCCATGGCTCTTTCCGGCCAGACGCCAAGAACATCCCGGCCCCGTACTGCCGTTCGAGGAAGGCCCGATGGTCATTCAGGTGCCGCTCTACCTCCACGGGATCCGCGGTGTAAATCAGGTCAATCACAAATAGGCTGGTCATCCGGTAGACCGTACCAGAGCTTTTCGCCGCAAAGTCCGCCCACCAGTCCACCACTCCCCCAGGCTGCCGTCGACCAGTCCGTCGCCGCCGCTACCAGAGACCAAGTCCTCCGGGCGGCCGAATTTCCAAGTCGACGGTAGGTGGGTTACGCCACAGCAGGCCGGGAAATTCCAAGGACTTCCTGGGCCTTTCCGGGTTGTCCCTGCATCCAGGTTTCCAGCGATCAACGCCAAGATGTCCGGTTCCTGAACAGTTACGGGTCCCGGTCTTGTTGGACGATAACGCTATCGCCGATCGGGGGATCGGCCACCAAGCAAAATCAGAACTCAATGGAGAGGGAGCCCAGATGACGCTCCAGACGGATCCCGCACTGACCACGATCGACCTGTCCACAAGGACCTTCAAGCAACTGATTGACGGGCAGCTGCTCGAGGGCGCATCCAGCCAGTCCGTCATCGATCCGGCGACTGGTGAGGCGTTTGCCGTCGCGCCTGTCGCGGACGAGCAGCAGGCAAATGAAGCCTGCCTCGCGGCGGCACGGGCATACATTGGGTGGCAAAAAACCGCTTACAGTGACCGCACGCACATCCTTGAGCAGATCGCCGTGCGGATTGAAGAACGCCGCCAGGAGATCGCCGAGATCATCACCCTTGAGAACGGCAAGCCGATTGCTGAAGCGGAAGGAGACGTCGACGCTGCAGTGACGTGGCTTCGGTACTTCAACAGCCTGCGCCTCGACCCCGAAGTCCTGCGCGAGGATGAGGAATCGCGCATCGAGGTCCACCGCAAGCCGCTGGGCGTGGTCCTCGGGATCATTCCGTGGAATTTCCCGTTCTTTCAGACCATCTACAAGCTGGCCCCGGCGCTGCTCGCGGGCAACACCATCGTTCTCAAGCCCGCACCAACCACTCCCCTCAACGCGATGATTGTCGCTGAAATCGTCCATGATCTCGTACCGGCAGGCGTCGTGAACGTGGTGGGCGACGGCGGCGAAATCGGACCGTACCTGAGCGCCCACCCCTCGATCGCAAAGGTCTCCTTCACCGGATCAACCACCGTGGGCAAAAAGGTCTTGGCCAGTGGTGACACCGTCAAGCGCGTGGTCCTTGAACTTGGCGGCAACGATGCTGCGGTGGTGCTCGCCGACGCAGACATCCCCGCCGTCGCGAAGGGAATCTTCGAGAAGGCCTTCTGGAACACGGGCCAGGTATGCATCAACATCAAACGGATCTACGTACACGCTTCGCAGTACGAGGAGTTCTGCAGCGAGCTCGCCCGGCATGCTGCGAAGGCCAAGATCGGCCCCGGCATGAACAGGGACAACGAATTCGGGCCTCTGCAGAACGCCCGCCAGCTGCAGGCCGCCAAGGCCGCACTGGACACCGCTGCCCGCGACGGGAAAATCATTGCCGGCGGAAACGTGATCGATGGGCCCGGGTACTTTGTCGAACTGACCGTAGTCCGCGACATCGACGAGTCCAGTCCGCTGGTCTCTGAAGAGACCTTTGCCCCCATCCGCAGTGTCCTGAAGTACGAGGACATTGACGAGGTCATTGAACGGGCCAACCGGACCGACTACGGCCTGGGCAACTCCGTCTGGGGCAGCGATGTGGAGCGTGCGACGACCGTCGCCCGGCAACTTGAAAGCGGAACGGTGTGGGTGAACACCCACTCGGCAGTCGCGCCGGACGTCCCGTTCGGCGGACGCAAGCAGTCAGGCCTGGGCGTTGAATTCGGTATCGAAGGACTTCTGGAGTTCACAGACAGCTCCATAATCCATATCGCCAAACGTGCGAACCCGGGTACCTGAACCAGCCACCGAACCGCGCAATTTCGCCGGCCGGTCTGGTGACCGGAAGCCTGGCGAATCAGAATGAAGAGGAAGGTAAGAAATACAAATGATTGAGCTTTCAGTCGCAACAGAAGACCTCAGTCTTCCCGAGGACTACCCCTTGGAGAACGTTCTCTACGGAACACCGGCCGCCAAGGTCCAGTGGCTCCGCACGTCCACTCAGGGCGAAGGCCAACTGTATGTCGGTGTTTTTACATGCGAACCGTGCGGGGTCGAAGATGAGCTCCTCGGTGACGAATCTGTCTACATGTTGGAGGGCCGCATGACCGTCGAGGTCATAGGTGGCGAATCGGTCTCCTTGGGCGCCGGCGACATGGCTTCGTTCCCGAAGGGAACGAAGACCGTTGTCCACGTTCATGAGCCCATCAAGAAGTTCTTTGTAATCAGCGGATAAAGGGTAGAAGAAAGAAAATGAGCAACAAGTCTTACGACGTTATTGTCATCGGCGGCGGATTTGCCGGTGTCACCGCCTCCCGCGAACTCGGGCGCCAGGGCTACAAAGTCGCGCTACTTGAGGGCCGCGACCGCCTCGGGGGACGCACGTGGTACAAGGATGACGCACTTCCCGGTTACTCGCTGGAGCTGGGCGGAACATGGGTGCACTGGTTCCAGCCGCACGTGTACTCCGAAATCACCCGGTACGGCCTCGAACTGGTCGAAACCGTTGGCGTTTCGGCTCCGGAACTGGCCGCCACGGTGAGCGGCGGCAAACAGAGCATCCGGAAGTTCGACGAGGTGGGCGACACCATTAACTCCGTCATGGAGAAAGTGGTCGAAGGCGCCCGCGAGGTGTTCGACCAGCCATTCAGGCCGTTCCTGCATCCTGAAGCCCTCGCAGAGGTGGACAAGCTGTCCATCCAGGACCGCATCGACTCGCTGGACATCTCCCAGGAAGACAAAGACCTCGCCAACGGTCTCTGGGGTGCCATGGGGTCAGCCCCTTGCAAGGACGTCGGCGTCGTGGCCGCCATGCGCTGGTACGCACTGAGCGATTTCAACATCCAGACCATGTTCGACGCGGTAGGCCGTTACAAGTTCAAAAACGGCACACGCTCCTTGATTGACGCAATCGCCAACGACTCGCTGGCGGACATCCGGCTCAGCACCCCCGTTGCTTCAGTCGAACAAAACGAAAATGGCGTCAACGTCACCACCCGGGACGGAGAAGTCCTGACCGCTGCCGGGGTCGTCGTTGCAGTTCCAATCAACACCCTTGGTTCCATCAAATTCACCCCCGAGCTCTCGTCCGGCAAACAAACGGTCGCCGCGGAACGCCAGGCCGGCCGAGGATCAAAGGTATGGGTGCGCGTCCGCGGGGACCTGCCCAAGCCGTTTTTCGCCGTAGCCCCTGACAACCATCTAATCAACTACGTGGTCACGGACAAGATCTTCGACGACGGCCAGATCCTGATAGCGTTCGGTCCCGACGGGGCCAATACCGACGCCGACAACGTCGAAATGGTGCGCGAGGAGCTGGGCAAAATCTTCGGGGATCTCGAAATCGTCGAGACCGTCGGACACAACTGGGCCAACGATGAATTCTCCCAAGGCACCTGGTCCATGTTCCGCCCCGGCCAGACGATCGAGCACCTGTCAGAACTCCAAAAGGCCGAAGGCCGGGTCTTCTTCGCGGGATCGGACATCGCCAACGGCTGGAACGGCTTCATCGACGGCGCCATCGAGTCCGGCATCCGCGCCGGCCGCGAAATCCGCGGCCAGCTTTTAGGACAGCAGATCTAGGCAACTCCGCCTCGGAAACAGCACAGAGAAAGACTACAAAATGATCGAGATCGACACCGTCGTCGGTACCGAGAGCCGTCGTCTCGCCAAGACTCTTACTTGGCGAGACGGGATGGCGCTTGCAATGACCTTGCCCACCGGCCTGTTCGTAACCTTCGGATACCTCATGGGTGTCGTCGGGGCATGGACTGCCATCACCGTGTGGTGCGTGGGAGCAGTCATCAGCCTGCTCCAATGTTTCGTGTTCGCCGAGATGGCGGCAATGTTCCCTCGAGACTCAGGCGGCGTAGCACGCTATGCCATCGAGGGCTGGAAAAGGTACTTCGCACCGCTCGGCGCCATGGCCGCCTTCGGTTATTGGATCGGCTGGTCGCTGTCAATCTCGATGGCATCAGTTGTCCTCGGGCAACTCGTCAAAGACACCTGGTTTCCAGGCAACGACCTGAGCTTCACCATCTTCGGAAACCACCTCGGCCTTGAGCACATCATTGCCCTGGGCGCCATGCTGTTCGCTTGGGCGTTCAACTATTTTGGCCTGAAATTCGGCTCAGCTGTGAACAAGTTCCTGGGACTCTTCGTCATCATCGGCCTGGGTGTGGTGACGGTCGGGTGCCTTGTTAGCCAACCGTTGGACTTTTCCGCCAAGAACATGACCTGGTACGTCAACGGGGACTGGCGCACAGTCGTAGTGGTCTTGTACGTGACCGCATGGGCGGTTTACGCCAGCGAAATCGTCGCGTCCTTCGCCCCCGAGTACAAGAACACCTCAAGCGATACATCCAAGGCCATGACTCGCATCTCGATGTTCATGATCGTGCTGTTCTGCGTGGTCCCAACCGTGCTCGCCGGCACCCTCGGCGAGGGCACGGTGCGCGACAACCCGGTTACGTACGTATCGGTGGCGTTCGGCAGAGTCTTCGGCGGTGCAAGCTGGATCGGCACGATCGTGATCGGCGCATCCTTGCTGATCGCCATCATCTCCACGACGGCCGACGGCGGCAGGGCACTTTACGGCCTGGCCGAAGAAGGGATGACCATCAAGCAACTCCACTGGGTGAACCGCTGGGGCGTGCCCGGACGCTCGCTCACGCTCGACGTACTCCTGAACGCCACAGTCATGGTTCTCGTCGGAGCACCGGTAAGCATCCTGCTCGCGAGTAATCTCGGGTACTTGCTGTCGATCATCCTCGGCCTGTCCGCCTTCCTCCTGCTGCGCAAGGACCGCCCGGGCTGGCCGCGTCCAATCCGTCGCGGTCGCGGCTGGATTCCGGTAGTCGTCGTCCTGGTGGCATTCAACGTCTTCATTACCGCCGTCGGCGTCGCCAACCCCGAGCTCCTAGGCTACGGCGACTTCCGCGACACCCTGGTCGCCGTCGGCATTTTGTTGCTGTCCGTCGTGCTCTACATCTACCGACGCGTCGTCCAGGACAAGAAACCGATGCTGTGGCGCCTCCCCGCCCCTGCCTTGCCGGAAGGCGAAGACGCGATCGCTCTCCAAGAGGAAATGCGCCAGGTCCAAGCGGAGCGTGCGACCCGGCGTCGACCACAATGAGCATGATGCCACGCATGATGTGAGTTTCATCGAAACCCCGTGAAGGGCGGCCTGACCGCATGCACAAGGCAGCGCCGCGCAGGCAGGCGCGTTGCAACTGTCAGGCCGCCCTCCAGGTCAGGCTGTCACGCCCAGCGCCGGGCTGGGGGCGAATGGGAGCATCGGCCCCAGTCGCGGTTCGCCCCCTTCTTGCCGCACCAGGGTCCGGCGAGCGGCGCGACCCGAACCCGCGAACTTTTCAGGGCCAGGCCGCCGGAACGAGTCCTTACCCTTCGCCGGTACCGGCGCGGTCCGTGGTCCGGAGCGGGTTGGCCAAGGAATTCCAGGAAGCGGGTAGCGAAATGTAACGGCCTGCCGCGCGGCGTGGACCTGTTCTTCCCAGCCACCAGACAGGAGTCGAACATGGCATTACTCAAGTTCCTGAGGTGGCGCCTGCCCGCCAGGATACGTGCGGACATGCGCCGAAACAGCGAACCTGCCGGAGCGGACCCGGCTCGGAGCATGCAGCACATCCCGGGCATGTCACCGAAGCCCGGCAGCAGGCACGGCAGCACCGTGGGTGAAACCACAGATGGCCCCGGCCTTCGGAACAATGGCCAACAACTTCAGAGCAAAGCGTGCGGGAATTTCAATCCGATCATTCTTTACCCGATGCCGTGATCCCAATGCGGTGGTGCTCCTGGCCAACAAGGGCCTCACCGTCGAGTCGAAGCGGGACACGATCTGCCCGGAACACCAGGACGGATGACTCACCCTCCATTCCATCTCACCGCAGGTGTGCCCCGTGCTGGACGGCACATCCACAACAGCGCAAAGGCTCGTGCTGTCAACTGAACCGGGCTCCCCTGCGACACGGCAGGAGTTTTGCCCGGCGCCCTACACAAAGACACGCAGTTCGAAAGGAAGCAGACGTGACCGACACGGAAAATCAAGCAAGCCGGCGTGTGATAGTCACCGGAGGGACCAGAGGGATTGGGCGGGCATGTGCGGAACACTTCGCTCGAGCCGGTGATCGCGTCCTGGTGTGTTCGCGGACCGCTTCTGAGGCGGCGGCCGTCGCTGCCGAACTTCGGCGGTTCGGCGGAACCGTCGAAGGAGTCGCTGCAGACCTCGCCGACCCGGAGGTTGGCAACAAGGTGGTCGGGCGATGCGTGGACCTGTTTGGCGGCATCGACGCGCTCATCAACAACGCCGGGATATTCGAGTCCACTTCCCTGGTTGACGTCACCGCCGAAGACTGGGACTCAACGATGCACACAAACCTTCGCGGGCCAGCCCTTACCTCTGCTGCAGCAGCAAGAGTCATGCGGACGGCCGGCAGCGGCCGCATCGTCAACATCGCCTCCATCAATGGACTGGCGCCCGAGGCGAATTTCGCTGCCTACAATGCCTCCAAGGCCGGACTGATCTCACTCACGAGGACATCGGCCATTGAGCTCGCCGATGCGGGAATCCGAGTCAACTGCATTGCGCCCGGCCTGATCCGAACCCCGATGGCCGAGCCCTGGATCACCGGCCTGTCGGATGACGTGGTCGCCCGCTGGGCGCCGATGCGCCGCTTCGGTTTGCCCGAGGAGATCGCGACAGTTGTCGACTTCCTGATCTCCGACGCTTCAGCGTACATGACAGGCGAAACGCTGACGGTTGATGGCGGGACCCTCGCACGCCAGCCCGTTCTCTAGGCCGGCAGGATATGGCGTCGAGCAGAAACCGATCGTCGAACACTATCGGCTCGAAGCCGACCAGGACTCAGCGGCCGTGCGAGTCTGTTTGGGTCAGACCGGTGCCGCCAAGGCCCACGCCGAAGACTGCAGCACCAATATCAGACAAAACAGCACGGAGCCCTGAATGACGCAAGATCACAAGCCCCACGATCCCGCCTCGGCACGGCGGTTGTACTTAACCGCGAAATACCGCCAGATCAATCGAAAGTCCGGTTCGATACCGACATTGGACGATGCCAATGACGACCCTCTCGAGCTACCTTTTGGTGTGGTCCATCTGCGACGAGACGGTTCCACAGATACGGTCTGCGGAACACCCGCCCAAGCCTGGCCAGTCTTTGTCCACCTTGCCATCGCGGAGGCCGAAACGCTTTGCCCGGAGTGCGCGAACGCGGTTCAATGACGTCCTGGCTGCACGCTTTTGACGACGGCACCGCTGGGCCGGGACTGCCGTAGCCCATGACACCGCAACCCGGCGTCGGCGGTACCGGACCTGGCAACTCCCAGAAAGCGTCCGGAAGGTATGATTCCAGTCATGACGGCGGCTGATTCCAATTTTGCCGACCACCGAGCATTAGCCGACGCACTTACCGCGGAAAGGCCTTTACACGCCCTGGTCAGAGCGCTACATCGCATCTCGTCCGCGCCAGTGGCCGTGATCGACCTGCGCGGCGGTGTGCTGGTCAGTGTGCCCGAGCGGGCGGAATGGGAAGCGGAAGAACTGGTTGCCGTGTCTCCCCCGGCAGACAGTCCGGTGGCTGGATGCATCCTTCGCTCCGTTGAGTTGGAAGGAGAACCGGTTGCCGTGCTGGCGATGCGTGGACAAAGCGCGCCAGCCGAACTGCTGTCCTTCGCTGCCACCTTGGCCGGTATTGAGCTCTCACGCCGGCATGCCATCTTGAGTGGACGAAGAGAACTTCTAGGTCAGGTACTTGAAGACGTCATTGCCGGCTATCTTGGCGAGCGAGAAGGCGCACGACGACTCCTTGACCATGGCCTTGATGTGAGTAAGCCGCATGAGGTGGTCGTCGGCTCGGCCGAAGGTTCGCCCCGCCGGCTCCGCTCGTATCCGTGGAACCTGCACACCCTTCTTACCCAACAGAACGATCCACACCTTCGCACGATCGTGGACGAGAGATTGGTCTTGATCGTCCCGGAAAAAGCCGGCCTGTTCGTGGCGAAGCTCTGCCACGAACATTTGGCCAGCTTCGGATCGAATGCGCGTGTCGGGGTCAGTAAACCCCGCCTTGGGGTACGAGGTTTGAGACTGGGCTACTTCGAAGCGCGCAACGCGCTCAGTGAAGGGTACGGTGTTCATGTGCACCGGACCCAGGATCTGCCGACGGCCCTGCTTATTGCCAGTCTGGAAGCGGGGGCGCCGCTTGGCGACTTGTCGGCCGAAGCCCTGGCGCCCCTACTGGAGTATGACCAAAAAAACGACACCTCATTGGTCGATTCACTCCGCTGCTACCTGGGAAAAGACGGCGACATGAGCGCGACTGCCGCTGAGCTGTTCGTACACAGAAACACTCTCCGCAATCGTCTGCGGCTCGTCGAAGAACTCACCGGGCGCGACGTGTCATTGCCGAGCAACTACGCCCATTTCTGGCTGGCCACTTCCGGTCTGGACCTCAGCACCGGAGCCAACCTATCCTCACTTTTCGAACGAGGCACGGCACAGGATGTCTGATAATGCCCGGATAGCCATCGAGAAGGTCCTGTTCCTGGGCGGCGAATCAGATGCCGCCCGCGCATTTTTCGACCTGGTAGCGCATCAGGAAAACGAAGAATCCGGTCCTGACCCGAAAGTGCTTTTTGTTCCCTCGGCCGGCCCGAGGACACCACAGGAAGGTGCGTGGGTTCCGTGTTTCGGAAGCAACGACAAAAACGCCTTGATCCGCCAGGTCTTGAATTTCGGCGCTCAGCTTGTTTCCACCCTGACTGTCGACGGAAGAGAGCTCAGCCTGTATTCCGCGCCCGATCAAGGGCTTTTCGGAATCACTGCCCTGGCCGACCCGAGACCGCATTCAGAGGCTCTTGGGGAGGTCGCGTTCATCGACCTCTACACTCCGTTAGCGGAAAAAGCCGCCAATTACTACGCAAACGCGCTGTCGTGCCGTGTGATTCATGAGCAGGTTCCGACCCCGGGCGACTACCGGTTCCTGGTCTGGGGCGTCGAGCCCGTTGCCGGGGTGGTCGACATGCTCGACGTCCTTCCTGCAGCCGTTCCACCCCACTGGATTCCATACTGGCGCGTGCTTGATCTGGAAGCCGAAGTAGCGCGCCTGAGCGACCTCGGAGCCCGCGTCCGTGTACCGGTCACCGATTCCGCCTTGGGTCCTTTCGCCCTGCTCGCAGACCCCTTCGGCGTTACCTTCGGCCTGCAGACGCCCGCCTCGGACACACTTCTCCTCGAACACGGCAGATCCCACACATGAATGTCGGCACGCACAGGTAGGGCCTCTTTCACGGTGCGCATGCCTATGTTTCCGCGCAACCCTCATGAATAGCGTTAACCATTGTCAGTTTGAGTATCGACAATGGAGACGAAACGTGAACACTTCACTGCCACCGGCACCCCTCACCAAATCCGAGCTGGACATCGTGCTGGAAGAACGACTTTCCGATGCCCGGACGTTGCCCGCGGATGCCTACCTGTCCCAGGAAATTCTGGACTGGGAACGAAAGAATCTCCTCGAAGCCGCGTGGGTCTGCGTCGGTCGCAGCAGCGACGTCGCCAAAGCCGGTGACCAGAAGGCGGTCCGCGTCGGAACCCAAGGCGTTCTGCTGACGCGCGACGAGTCCGGCGACCTTCACGCCTTCTACAACGCTTGTCGCCACCGCGGCCACGAATTGCTCGCCGTCGGCCAATGCGCGAACAAGAAGCTGGTGCAATGCCCGTACCATGCCTGGGTTTTCGGGCTCAATGGCGAGCTGCGGTCGGCGACCCAGTTTATGGACACCGAAAACTTCAACAAGGAAGAATGGCCCCTCATTGAGGTCCGATCTGTCGAATGGTTCGGTTGGATCTTCATCAATGCCTCAGGAGATGCCCCCGAATTCAGCGAATGGGTCGGGAACCTGACCGAGGTGGTGGCTCCATGGGACCCCACGGACATGGTCATCGGAGAGTCGCACAGCTACACCCTCAAGACCAACTGGAAGACGGTCATCGAGAACTACCTCGAGTGCTACCACTGCCCCTCGATCCACCCTGAGCTTTGCCGCGTAGCGCCTCCCGAATCCGCAATGGGCCTGCACCAGACCGGCATGTGGCTCGGCGGCGGACTGGAATTCCGTGACGACGCGGACACAAACAGCCTCGACGGACGCAGCGGCGGCGACCGCATCGCCGGAATCAGCGACGAACAAGCCCGCTGGACGCTCTACTTCATGCTCGCCCCAAACCTGCTGCTGACCTTGCAGCCGGACTACGTGATGACCCACCGGCTCGTCCCCCTTTCCCCGGGCGAGACATGGGTGGAGTGCACCTGGTACTTCCCGCGCGAAGTTGCAGAACGGCCTGGGTTCGACCCGTCCTTCGCCGCAGACTTCTGGGACATCACCAACAAGCAGGACTTCGCCGCATGTGAGTCCGTGTACCAGGGCATGCTCACTGACGGTTACCGCCCCGGACCATTCGACGAGCGCGAGGACGGCGTCCGTGCTTTCCAGGCCCAACTCGCCACCGCCTATCTGACAGGTCGTTGGGAAAAACCACTCCAAATCAGCCTGGGCGCCTCCCATGTCGTCTGATCCGGAGCTCACTCTCGAGATCACCGGGGCTGCCCTTGTAGCCGATGGTGTGCGGTCGCTGCGCCTTGCGCGCGGCGACCGTGCCGCCCTCCCCGGCTGGGAACCAGGAGCACACCTGGAATTCGACCTGCCTAACGGTCAGATCCGCCACTACTCGCTCTGCAACGAGACCACGGACGCCAACTCATATGAGGTCGCAGTGCTCCTGGCTCCCGAAAGCCGCGGGGGCTCGGAATACATCCACAATGACCTCCAGGTCGGCGACCTGGTCACCGTGCGCGGACCCCGGAACAACTTCCCCTTCGCAATCGGCAGCCGTGAACGTGCGCTCTTCATCGCAGGCGGTATCGGCATCACCCCGATTCTGCCAATGATCAGGCGCGCCCACGCGGAAGGCATCGAATGGAGCCTCGTCTACGGCGGCCGGTCCCGCGAGTCGATGGCTTACCTTGAACAGCTCCAGCATTTCGGGTCGCGGGTCCAAATAGTACCCCAAGACGAACTCGGGCATATCGACCTGCAGACACTCTTGGGCGTTCCTCAGCCCGACACGAAAGTCTTCTGCTGCGGCCCCTCGGGACTTCTGGACGCCGTCCAGCAACTCTGCAGGACCTGGCCGGATGGCACACTCCATCTGGAGAGATTTGCTGCCGGAAGCCTGGATGCAAGCGTCCAGGCGGACGCAGGCACCTTTACCGTAGTGGCCGAACGCAGTGGCGTAACGTGCGAAGTGGGTGTTGGTGAGTCGATCACAGATGCACTCGGAAGAGCCGGCATCATCGTGCCGACCTCTTGCAGGGAAGGTATCTGCGGCACATGCGAAACCAAGGTGATTGCCGGCATTCCTGACCACCGCGACTTCCTCTTGGGCGATGCCGACCGCGAATCCGGGGCGACAATGCTGATCTGTGTATCGAGAGCAAAAACCCCTGAACTTATTCTCGACGTCTAACGATCCAGAAACGGCGGTGCGGAACAGAATCACCATTCCCGCTCGTCACAGACCGTGAGCCAGCCGGACCAGAGCAACCCCCGATCCACGACCTTCCCGGAAGGGGTAGGAAGAACCTAAGCTTCCTACCCCTGCCTCCTGTCCAATGCAGAGATCCTGAAGCATCGTCGAGCGGGTCCCCGACCGTCCCACGCGCGCCGAAAACCATGCCCGAAGGTGCCCAGTCTTCCAAAGAGGGACCGCTAACAGCGCCTAATTGCTGACGCCGGGGCCTGAAAGGACGGGAATCACCGCGTCAGTTGGTCCGACTTTGCCTCGGTGTAGCCCAGCATCGTTTTGGCGGCGGCATGCTGTTCCACGATTTGTGCTTCCACTGGGGCCGGGGGAAGTTCGGCCACGGCGACCTGCCAGGTCGGGAGGGAACCGGTCAGGGCGACGGCGGCTTGCATTGCCGCACCCTTGGTCACGTATTCGTCGAATTCGGGTACGACGACGGGTATGTCCACCATCTGGTTGAGGATTCTCTGTACCGCAGGACTTTCTGCGGCACCACCGATGAGCAGGAGCCGGTGCGAGTTGACGTTGCAGTCGCGCAGGGTATCAAGCATGGCTACTTGGCTGGCGAGAGTTCCTTCGATGACGGCGCGGGCGAAGTTGGGCCGGTTGAAGTTCGTCAGGGAGGCCCCGTGCAGGGACCCTCGGGCGTTGGGCAGGTCGGGTGTGCGTTCGCCTTCGAAGTAGGGCAGCAACGTCAGACCGTTGGCTCCGGGGGTGGCTTGCAGGGCGAGGTTGGATAGTTCTGTGTAGCTGCAGCCCAGCAACGCCGCGCCCAGGTCGAAGTTGCGTGCCGCGTTCAGTGTGGCGACCAGTGGAAGGTGGACACCGGTAGCGTCGGCGTAGCTGCAGACGTACCCGGCATAGTCGTGCGTCGGGGTTGACGATTTGGCGTAGACAACGCCGGACGTCCCCAGTGACAGGACGGCGTCGCCTTCGGTGAGGCCGAGGGCGAGGGCTGCGGCGGCGTTGTCGCCGCTGCCGATACCGATCGGGATTCCGGCAGGGATCCCGGGAATCCCGGCGCCGGTTACCCCGGCGGTGTCGAGTGGGCCCAGGACGCGCGGCAGGAGCGCGGATTTGCCGAAGGCGTGTTCGAAGAGATCGAAGCAGTATTCTCCGGTCTCACTGGACCAGTATGCTGTGCCGCTGGCTTCGGAGCGGTCGGTGATGAGTTGGCCCAGTCCACCGGTACCGGGTCCGTAACCCATCAGACGCCACGTCAGCCAGTCGTGAACGACGGCGACTGCCGCCGTCCGTCCGGCCGCCTCAGGGTTGGTATCCCTCAGCCAGCGGACTTTCGTGACGGTGTCGGAGAGCGTCAGGGGCAGGCCGGTGCGGCGGATCCATTCTTCCCTGCCGAGCTCGTTGTTTAGGTCGACCATCTGGGAGTGGGACTCCGTGTCGTTCCAGAGGGGTGATTCGCAGACGACGTCGCCCGCGGCGTCGAGGAACACGGGGGTGTGCTGCTGTCCGCTGACGGAGATTGCGACGACGTCGTCCAGTCCGCCGGCGCGGCGAACGGCCGTGAGCAGCGCGTTCCACCAGGCGTCAGGGTGAACAATCGTTGAAGACGGATGGGACGCTTTGCCTTCACGGACCCGCATTCCGGTGGCGAGGTCCCGCACGGTGACCTTGCAGGTCTGGGTGGATGAATCGACTCCGGCAACCAGCATCACTGCTGCCCTCCTCGGCCTTGGTCGCTCGTTCCGGGTTTCACGCAGGAACTCCTTTCAAGTACTCCCACTGGTGCTGGATCTCCGCGGACCACTCGCCCAGTCGGTGATGGCGCTGGCTGTCGACGAGCACATCTTCGGGTTGGCAGCTCTCCCAATCGCAGGGGACGTCCGAGGCCAGCGCTTGGGCTCCCCTTGAGACGACTTCGTTGAGCTGGGAGACGCTCAGCGGCGTTCCCAGCAGATCGGCCTTCAGTTGAAGCCACAGTGGGTTGAGGCTTGCCGGTCCGATGACCTTGATGCGGTCCGGCCTGGTGGGGAAGAGCCCCAGGACGTCCCGGAATTGCAATGCCATGCCCAGGAAGCAACCTAGAACGATGTCCTCGGTTCTTGTATCGGTTCGAAGGCCGGCGATCACTCCGCGCGCGGAGGCACGTTTGGTCGGGGGCGGGCTTCCTCGGAATTGCGGGAGCACGAGCGGGACGGCACCCAAGTCCACCTGTCCTGCGAGGTAGCGTTCATGCACGGTGCTGATGCACGCGGACAGCTGTTCGGCCGTCATCCCGAGCATGGTTTGTAGCGTCGCGAAGGCCGAGCCGCCTGTAGGGATGGACGCGAACAGTGTGTAGTCCACTCCCGTGCAGGAGAACCCGTTGGCCAGTTTGGACTGCTCCGAAGACTCCTCAAGGCTGGGCGCATCGCGAAGGAACAACAATCCCTCGGTGGTACCGGTGGAGTTCAGCAGCTCTCCGTGCTGGAGGCCGGCTCCTATCGCACCCACCATATGGTCGTGTCCGGCCACATGGATGCGGACGTCCTCAGGAAGGCCGGTCTCGCGGGCGTAGTCGCTGGTGATGGGAGAACCCTCCATGGCGTTGCGCAGCTCGGGAAAAAGGCCGACATCCAGGCCAACCAGGGCGCAGACCTCGGCTGACCATTTACGCAGGTCGAGGTCCAATGCCATGGTCCGGCTGGCCAAGGAGTACTCTGACCAGCGTTCGCCGGTCATCAGCGCGGCCAGGTATTCGGCGATGTTGAGCCACTGGGCATGCTCGCCCGCATGGTTGGCCTGCCCCGCCGCCCACGCCACCTTCGACAACCCGTAATTGGCGTTCACCGGTAGCCCGGTGATCCGGTAAATCAGCGAGCGGTCGGCTGCGGTCAGCGGCGCTAGGAATTCCGCGCCGCGGTGGTCGTGCCAGAGAATCATCGGCGAGGCGAGGGAGAGGTCCGGGCGGACCAGGCCGCCGGACTCTCCCACACCGGTGATTGCTACCCTTTTCACGGCCTGACGGGAGGAAGGGTCCAGGGCGCGGATGAACCCGGCGATGGATTCCGCCACGGATTCCAGATCGTAGATCTCCCCCATTCCGTCCTGCACGGTGGGCGTGGTGTGGCGTGCCGAGGCCACGAGGCCGCCGGCAGCGCCGAACAGGCAAAGTTTGATGCTGGTCGTTCCGACGTCGACCGTGATTGTGGGTAGCACCGGTTGTTCCTCGCTATGCCACAGACGGGTTCAGGGTGCGGATGCGTGCTTCGACGACGTCTGCGATGGCGGCAACTGCGTCCGTGGAAACGCGGATGAGGGAGTTTTCGTTGGGGTTGGCTGCGTAGGCTTCGCCGAAGGAGCGGATCATGGCGTTGCGCAGGTCTGCTGCGACGTTGACCTTGACCACGCCGAATTCGTGCAGGCGGGCGAGCTGCTCGGACGGCAGACCGGATGCGCCGTGGATGACCAGCGGGACGGGACTCTCGGCCTGTACCTTGGCCAGCAGTTCGAAGTTGATGCGGGCGTTGGGTGCATAGCCGTGCTGGTTGCCGACCGAGACGGCGAGCATGTCACAGCCGACGGCTTCGACGAACTGTTTGACCTGCTCCGGGTTGGTGTAGCTGGCGTGCTCGGGTGCGACATCGTCTTCTTTGCCGCCGATGCTGCCAAGCTCTGCCTCCAGCGAGACACCGGGAGGGCACATTTCACGAGCTCTGGAGGAGACCCGGATGTTCTCTTCGAACGGGTACTCGGAGTAGTCAATCATGACCGACGTGAAATCAGCCGCCAGTGCGCCTTCAACGGATTCGAGCGACTTACCGTGGTCCAGGTGCAGCGCGACGGGTACATCGCAGCTCGCCAGGCGGCGGCTGACCATGTCATATACGTATTCGTATCCGGAGAGGGCCACGTTGGTCGGGGCCACCTGGATGAAGGTCGGGACACCTACGCGTTCGATCGCGGCAACGATCCCCATCGTGGTCTCGATGTTGGTGGTGTTGAACGATCCCGCCACCAGCCCGCGGGACGTGCATTCCTTGATGATGTCCATGCCACTGACCAAAGCCATTGAGAATCCTTTCGAAGGGGCGCCGCCACATTCAGCGCGGCGACTGGGACACGAGTGCTACGCCTGATTCCGGCGGTCGTGTCTGCGTATGGATCTGAGGGGAAACAGCTCCGCGTGCGCCAAAGCTGCTCCGTCAATCACAATAATCCGTCATGTACATATTGTCGAGCCTGTACGTACAAGATGCTTATAGAACATCAGCCTGGAAGCGCCCAGCGATTGGGGCAATGTGACCAAAATCCGGCGCTTATTGACCACTTCACCCCTCAGTCATATGCTATAGACAGTCCAGCCAATACGTCCTGTACGTACAGCTTGATAACCAAAGTTGCTTATCTAGGAAGGTTCAGACATGCACATCCCACCAGTGAGCCGGAGGTCGGCAGGCAAAATGCTGGCCGTCACCGCAGCCGGGGCGCTTCTTGCGGGCTCCTTCACTGCTTGCTCCACTACGGGGTCCGGCGATGCACAGGGTGATGTCACCATCAACGTGGCCCTCGCCGCCAATCCTCAGATGAAGACCGCGGAATCGCTGATCAGCGATTTCGAACAGAAGAACCCGGGCATCAAGGTCAAGTTCACTACCCTGCCCGAGAACGACCTCCGCCCGACGGTGACCAAGGACGTCGCCACTAAGGCCGGCCAGTTCGACGTAGCCATGATGGGCAGCTACGAGGTTCCCATCTGGGCGAAGAACAACTGGATCCTCCCGTTGGACAATTACGCCAAGAATGACCCCTCTTGGAAGCAGGACGATCTCCTGAAGCCCATTTCGGACATTGTCTCGGCTAACGGCAAGCTCTATGGCGCACCGTTCTACGGGTCGTCGTCGTTCCTGTTCTACCGCAAGGACCTTGCCCAGAAGGCAGGCGTCACCATCTCCCAGACCCCTACCTGGGACGAGATCGCTGCCGCGGCGGCAAAGATGGATGACAAGTCCGCCGGCGTCTCCGGAATCTGCCTGCGCGGGCTTCCGGGCTGGGGACAGAACCTTGCCTCCCTCACCACAGTGATCAACACCTTCGGGGGACGCTGGTTCGACGAGAACTGGCAGCCCCAGCTGACCTCGCCTGAGACCAAGAAGGCTGTCCAGTTCTACGTGGACCTCCTGCGTCAGCACGGCCAGCCCGACGCCGCCAAAGACGGCTGGGAAGGCTGCCTGCAGAAGATGAGCCAAGGCACCACGGCGATGTGGTATGACGACACGGTCTTCGCCGGCTCCGTCCTCGGCCAGGCAACGCCTGCGGTGAAAGACAACATCGGCTTCGCGATGGCACCCACGGGTCCTGCCAACATCAAGTCCGGATGGCTCTGGTCCTGGGGCCTGGGCATCACGGCAAGCAGCAAGCACCCCGACGCTGCTTGGAAGTTCATTTCCTGGGTGACGAGCCCGGACTACATCAAGCTCGCCGGCCAGAAAGCAGGCTGGGATTCGATTCCGCCCGGATCACGCAAGTCGACCTACGACCTGCCCGAATACCAGAAGGCCGCCTCACAGTACGCCGACCTGACGCTGAAGTCGATCCAGGCCGCGAACCCCACCCAGCCGACCGCCCAGAAAGTCCCCTACACCGGTGTCCAGTATGTACAGATTCCGGAGTTCGTTGATATCGGCGACTTCGTGTCCCAGCAGGTTGCCGGCGCAATCAGCGGCACGCAGTCCGTGGATGAGGCCCTCCAAAAGAGCCAGGACTTTGCCGCCAAAGCGGTAAAGACCGCAGGCTACCTCAAGTAGAACCATTGTGCCGTCCGTGGACGATCCGGCCGGACCTTCCACGGACGGCACAAACAATTGATCGGACCAACTCAATTGGCTAAGACAATCACAGCCCCCCGTCCCGCACTGCTTGCCCCCGGGTTGAGCCGGCTGGAACGCTGGAAACTGCGCGGCCCGCTTCTGCCGGCCCTGATCTTCACGATCCTCCTCACCCAGTTCCCTTTCCTTTTGACGCTCATCTACAGCGTTCAGAACTGGAACCTGCTCAGCGCCAAACCTGCCGTATTCAACGGGGGCGCCAACTTCCTCGACACCTTCGGCGATGAAGTGTTCTGGCGCTCGATCGGCAACACCGGACTCATGACGGGAGTCTCCACGGTGGCCTGCATCGTGGTCGGACTTGGACTGGCGCTGCTGCTGAACCACAAATTCCCCGGCCGCGGCATCGCCCGCACCCTGGCCATCACGCCGTTCTTCGTCATGCCGGTCGCCGTGACCCTGTTCTGGCGTTCCGCGATGTTCGATCCCGGCTTCGGCCTCTTCGGCTGGTTCTCGCGTCTCCTGGGCCTGCCGGCCGTGAATTGGCTCAGCGAATACCCCCTGGCGGCACTGATCATCCTGCTGACATGGCGTTTCACGCCGTTCGCGCTACTGATCCTGATCGCGGGGCTCCAGTCCGCCCCGCAGGAACAGTTGGAAGCAGCACGCGTCGACGGCGCGGGGCCACTGCGGCAGTTCGGCTCCATTCTGGTCCCGCATTTGAGGCCCTACATCGAACTGACCGCACTGCTCCTGGCCATGAACCTGGTCCAGACATTCGGCGAGATTGCCCTCCTGACCGCGGGCGGCCCCGCCTTCGGGACCACCAACATCACCTATTACATCTATCTCAAGGGCTTCAACTCCTTCGATCTCGGCACGGCCTCCGCTTTCGGTGTTGTGGCACTCGTGATTACCATCGCGCTCGTCTTGCCGGCGCTGCGGCTGCTCTCGGGCATCTTCCAGAAAGAAGGTCGTCGATGACCACCACAACCAGCCGACCGGCAACCATGTCCCCGGCCCGGAGGCAGATTGCCATTCGCCGGCGCCCTTCGAAGCACCTCAAGAGCGTCCTGATGGGATTGGGAGGGTGGCTGGGGAGCCTCCTGCTGTTCCTCCCCATCGCCTACATGGTCCTGAAAAGCTTCCAAACAGAACCTGACGCGGCAGCGGCCGCACCCAAGCTGATCTTCACCCCCACAATGGAGAACTACAAAGGGGTGTTCGAAGCCGGGTTCTGGCCATACGCCATCAACTCCATCATCGTCGTGCTGGTTTCAACGGCTGTGGTGATCGCCCTGGCGGTCCCCGCCGCCTATGCCCTTTCCATCAGGCCTGTCGCCAAGTCACAGGATGTCCTTTTCTTCTTCATTTCCACCAAGATGATGCCCATCGCAGCAGGAATTATCCCGATTTACGTTATTGCAACCGCGCTGGGCGTTCTGAATACCCT
This sequence comes from Arthrobacter terricola, assembly GCF_004354015.1. Taxonomy (GTDB): domain Bacteria; phylum Actinomycetota; class Actinomycetes; order Actinomycetales; family Micrococcaceae; genus Arthrobacter; species Arthrobacter terricola. The sequence continues at coordinate 11,922 of NZ_SMRU01000032.1, read as the reverse complement.
GGGCATCCTGATCGTCATGCATATCGGGATGAACCTACCCTTGGCCATCTGGATGATCCGCTCCTTCATGCAGGAAATCCCTGCAGAAATCATGGAAGCGGCCGCCGTTGACGGCGCCTCTCGCTGGCGTGGGCTTCGCTCGATCATCCTGCCGCTCGTGCGCCCCGGACTGGCCTCCACCGCACTGCTTTGCGGCGTCTTTTCATGGAACGAATACTTCTACGCCCTGAACCTCACCAACTCCACTTCAACGCTCCCGCTCTTCCTCCAAAAGTTCCTCAGCTTCGGCGAGCTCTACACGGCACACGTCGCTGCGGCCGCCACCCTTCTAAGCATCCCGGTCATCATCGCCGGGTGGATCGCCCAGAAGTCCCTGGTCCGCGGACTGCTGTTCGGCGCCGTCAAATAGAAGAAACGAGTCCCCCGCGTCCGTTGCGAAACGGGCCGCACCCGCCTCACAAGCAAAAGCTCCAAGGCCCCGCCGACGGCTGGGTCTTGGAGCTTTTGCCATTGCGCGCCCCCAAATGAGCGCGTCATCTTTTTCTGTACGTACAGTACGCTTCGTCTAGACATTTCAGTCCGATTTGACGTATTCTTGTGATCCAGTAGACACCGCCCCGCACGTCAGGGAGCCGGATCAACTCTCACGGTCGAGGATCGCCCTCTGCCGTAACGAAGCGGAGAGGAGCGCAGATGCGCGCAGTAGTTCTGGACGGAAAAGGATCGATTGAGGTTGCACAGATCGAGGACCCGGTCGCCGGCGCCGGCGAGATCGTCATTGCCCCTGAGGCGGTAGGCATCTGTGGCACGGATATTCATCTCGCCTCGGGCGACTACCCCACCGGCACCTTCCCAGTCGTCCCCGGGCACGAGTTCGCCGGCACCATCGTCCAGGTCGGATCCGACGTCAACGGCTTCAAAGTCGGTGACCGTGTCTGCGTTGACCCGAATGTGGCATGCGGGACCTGCGACCAGTGCCAGGCAGGGGCGACGAACCTCTGCCGGAACCTCGTCCCCATCGGAGTCACCAGCAACGGCGCCGTCGCGGAACTGGTCAAAGTCCCGGCTTCCGTGGTTTTCGCCCTGCCCGACGGCATCGACTGGACCACCGCAGCCCTCATTGAACCGCTGGCCTGCGTGCTGCATGCCCTAGGCCGGATCGCCCCGGTCACCGGCAAGCGCGTCCTGATTTATGGGGCGGGATCCATCGGTCTCCTCGCCGCGGCCTTGGTCAAGGCTCGGGGCGCCGCCAGCATCGACATCATCGAACCTAGCCCCGTACGGAGGGAAGCAGCCCTCGAATTCGGCGCGGACAACGCATACGCTCCCGGAAGGCGAACCGCCGAACGGGACATCGACCTGGTCATTGAAGCCAGCGGCCACCCGTCGGCCGTCTCAGACGCCATTGCCAAACTCGCCGAGCGGGGCACACTGCTGCAGATGGGCGTCGTCAGCCCAAACGCCAGCATCGACCTGTTCCCCTACGACCTCTTCGACCGGGAACTGTCTTTCGTCGGCTCACAGTCGCTCGCAACGTCATACCCGGCAGCGGTCGAGGCCATCAAAGAACTCCCGGACCTCGCATCCCGCATGGTGACCCACACCTTCGGCCTTGAGGACTATGCAGCCGCACTCGAAGCGGCACACTCCGAATCCGCCCGCAAAGTCCACATCCTGCCGCAGCGCTAAGCGCTGGCCCCTCTGTCTAGAAAGTTACCCATAGATGTCTGCACAACTTGCTGCAAACAGTTCCACCCGCCCGGCACTCCTGGACAGGCTTGGTCTGCCGCGGCCACTGGCCTGGGGTTTTGTCGGCCTGCTGCTCTTCATGGTGGGAGACGGCGTCGAGTCCGGCTACATCGCCCCGTTCCTCGCCTCCCACGGGGCCGGCACAGAAACCAACGCAGCCGTCATCATCACCGCCTACGGCCTCGTCGTCACACTGGGCTCCTGGCTCGCCGGAGCACTGTCCGACGTGCTGGGCCCTCGACGGGTCATGCTGTTTGGCCTCGCCATCTGGGCCGTCTTCGAGGTGCTCTTCCTGGCCATCGCAGTCCCCTCACAGAATTACACACTGATACTGCTTTGCTATGGCATCCGGGGCTTCGGCTACCCGCTGTTCGCCTACGGCTTCCTCGTCTGGATCCTCGCAGGAAGCCCCGCAAACCGCCTCGGTTCGGCAGTGGGCTGGTTCTACTTCGCCTTCACCGGAGGCCTTCCCACTCTCGGATCCCTGTTGGCCAGCGGCACCGAACCCGTCATCGGCGAATACATGACCCTGTGGGTCTCGCTGATCACGGTCATCGCCGGCGGCGTCATCTGCCTCATCGGGATCCGTAAGGCAAAGGGAGGCGGCCGCTTGGCCGCACCCGGCGTCACAGCCCGCCAAAGCATCATCAGCAGTGTCTCCATCGCTGTGAAAATTCCCCGCGTCGGCCTCGGCTGCCTCATCCGCGTCGTCAACACCGCGCCGCAGTTCGGATTCCTGGTCTTCCTTCCGACGGTCTTCGGCACGCAACTCGGCTTCGGCACCGCCGGTTGGCTGCAGCTGATCTTCACCATGGGATTCGCGAACATCTTCGCCAACCTGTTCTTCGGCGTCCTCAGCGACAAACTCGGCTGGCACCGCACGCTGCGCTGGTTCGGTTGCATCGGCTCCGCCGCCAGCTCATTGTGCTTCTACTTCGTCCCGCAAATCACTGGCTCACAGTACTGGGTCGCCGTCGTTTGTGCCGCGTTCTACGGGGTAACCCTCGCCGGCTTCACGCCGATCTCGGTGCTGATGTCCTTGATGGCCCCTGGTCAGAAGGGCAACTCCGTTGCACTGCTGAACCTGGGCGCAGGAGCGGCAACCTTCGTCGGCCCGCTGATCGTCGCCGTCTTCATCGGCCTCATCGGACCGGGAGGGGTCACGATCATCTTCGCCGCACTGTATGTCGCCGCGGGAGTGGCAGTGCGCTGGCTTCAGATCCCCGAGACTGAGGCCGACAAAAACGATACTCGCGCGTCCGAGCTTGTAGGGGTGTAGCCGCACGCAGAACATCAAAGAAGAGCCTCCGTTTCAAACTGAAACGGAGGCTCTTCCTTCGGGCCTAACGGCCCGAACCGAGGTCCAGGCTGCTCACATTCACCTCAAGGGGGACGATCTCACTGCGCACCCATGTCTCGTAAACGTCGAAGCGCTCCCCCGCCCTCGTCCAGGACGTGGAGTGGATCCGAAGAAGCGGTGAACCGTCGGTGACATTCAGCGCCTTGGCGATCTCCGGCGTCGGGTTGACCGCCCGAATAGTCCTACTGGCTCCACCAAGGCCGTAACCGGCCTCGGTCAGCAGGGCGGTCAGGGAAGCCTGCCCTGCGAGGACCCCCGTTGCCCCGGCGATGACCGGCGCCACCGCCGGCGGGCTGTAGTTGATGCTGTACACCGCGGGGATCCCATCGACCGACCGCACCCGGACCAGCTCAAAGCCCCTGGTTCCCTCCGGGAGTTCCAAGGAACGGCAGGCACTCTCAGGCAGTTCCACTGGTCCGGAACGGAGGACCTGTGTAGTGACGGGCCTGTTCTGGTGACTTAGCGCGTTCTCCAGAAATCCTTGCTCGCCCTGGATCATCCAGCCACGATCGGCTGATGGCTCGCTGGCGAAGACCCCGCGCCCGGGAATGCGGTGGGCGAGTCCCCTGGATTCCAGCAGCTTCAAGGCTTGTCGCACCGTCGCCCTGGACAAGCCGAATTCTGTGCAGAGTTCATTCTCGCTCGGCAGCCGCTCTCCGGACTCGATGTCCTTGGAAGCGATCCTCCGCTCCAGGACGTCGAACAACTGTCGGTAATACGGTGTTGGAGATTGGCGGTCGATCGCCTCAGCAGCTGCTATGGACACGATGCCCTCCTTCGTTGAGGTCTGCGCGTAGTGGCATTGTCTACATCATTATAGACGGACCGTACAGTACAGTCAGCATTGGGAAAACCGATTCTGCGTGTCGCCGGCCCTCGGCCAGCAAGAATCGGGCTTGACTGACCTCCACAGGCGCTAATAGAGTGGAAGCATTGTCCATACTGTATGTACATCCTGCAATGAGCGAAGCGGCTTCGGGGCTAGTCCTGGACGATATCAGGCACCGGCAGGCTGTTCGACAGCAATGCGGCTCGTCTCCAGAAAGCGGGGCTTCAATGTCCATGGAATACCGCATGCGGCGCACGCTCCCTAGCGACCGCGCCGCGATCATCATGCCCGTCGACCACGGCCTGATCTTCAGACGTATCGAGGGACTGGAGACCCCCGCCACACCGTTCGCGGCCTGGGCCGCGCAAGGCGTCACCGGCTTCATGATGACCCCTGGACAGGTCAAGCAGACCGAGGTCTTCTTCGCACGTAACCCGCAACTAAGCCGGGTACTCGCCATTGATACCTACTACGACTACCGGGAAATGGACGGCAATGGTTCCCATGGACTAATCACCACGGTTGAAGACGCCGTCCGGATGGGCGTGGATGCGGTAAAGATGCTGTTCCCTTGGAACATCTCCAACGCCGAAAGGACCGCCATGTGCACCCGCGTGGGACAGGTCGTATCCGCCTGCGACCGCTGGGACATACCTTTGGTTCTGGAACCGGTTCTCATCGGCGCCCCGCGTTCGGAGGAGGTCATCAATGAGGAAGAACAGGTGGCGCGCATCGCCTATGACCTCGGGGCGCACATCATCAAGATTGCTTTCCCGGGTGAGGAGCGCACCAAGCGGCTCGTCAATGAACTGGGCGTACCGCTGGTGATCGCTGGCGGGCCCCTTGCCGGCGAGCCCGCGGATACCATCGAAGCAGTTGCGGAAACCATCCGCGCCGGCGCCCGAGGTGTGATCGTGGGCCGGAACATCTGGCAGCGTGAACGCGCCATCGCCGAGAAGACTCTCGCGGAGATTGCTTCCCTCACCCGGACCGCGTCCTTCAACGACTAGAACTGGCATCCTCTTGCACCGCGTAGATCAAAGGACGGCGAAATATGGGCGGAACGAGCGAACGTACACAGGTTGTCTGTGGGATCGACATCGGCAGCACGAACCTCAAAATCGTCGCCCTTGACCGCACCGGCCGCGTCGTCGCACGTGCCAAACAGACAACGGCCCGCAACCCTGCCGACCTTTCCATCGATGCCCAGGCGATTCTGGACGCCATTGAGGACATGATCATCAAGGCATGCGGCTCCGAGTACATCGTTACCGGGGTGGCATCTGCCGGGGTGGGAGAAGACGGTGTCCTGGTCGACGGCAACCGCAAACCCCTTGGCCCCGCCCTGGCTTGGTTCGACCCACGTAGGACCCGGCTCTTCGAGGCCTTGGAACCACGTCTTCGCGCCTCGGAAGGAATCGGCGTCACCACCAACCCCTCCCACACCCTCATCGGCTGGCTCTGGTCGAGCCAGCCGGACCAGAGCCGCAACGCCTCCGCTTGGTCGGCCATCACCGACTTCGCCGCATGCTACTGGGCCCGCAAGTCCTTCATCAGCGACACGCTTGCCGCGCGAACCGCAGCCTGGGACGTGCAGACCCGAACCTGGTTGATTGACCGCGTCGAAATGACGCTCGGTTCATCCGAACTGCTCCCGGAAGTTGTCCGGACCGGGGAAGCGGTCGGCCCGCTGCATTCGCGTCGTCTAAGCGACGCAGGTGTCCTGGCAAACAATGCCATGGTCGTCGCGGGCGGCCACGACCATCCCATCGGCGGGTGGGGCGTCGACCAACTCCACCCCGGCGCGATCCTTGACTCCATGGGCACCGCCGAAGTTGTCGTCGCACAATCCCCGACGATAAACGTGCCCCACTTCCCCGGTTGCGATGTCGCCCCGGGCATACTCAACCAAGGAAGCACCCTCCTGGCTGTCACGGAGTTCGCGCGCAACGTCCAATGGATTTCACAGGACCCGGCCGTCGCCGCCGCATTTGAGGCAATTGTCTCCGGAAGGCAACGACCTGACGGTTACCTTCATTCAGATACCTTCATTCCAGGCGGACAAGGAGGAGCCCGGCCACGGTACGCTGCCGACGCTCCTGCCGCCCCGTTGTCCCGGGCCTCAGCCGTAGCAGGCGCACTAGCCAGGGCAGGCGGAGCCGCGATCCTGTCCGTAGCATCCAGGATGCCCACCGGCGCCCCAATTTATGTTGCCGGCGGCTGGGCACGGTCACAAGGCTGGATCGACATCAAGAAAACCATCATTGGCACTGACGTCCAAGTCATACCAGAACCGGAAGTCACCGCCGTGGGAGCCGCACTGCTCGCAGCCCATGCCCTCAACTGGAACCTCCCCGCACGGATAGCCCTGTCGTCGCCGGCCGGAATCCCCTGATATCCAGCTGCACCCAGCCCTCAACGAACAGCATGCCTCGTTCCTCGTGGGCGTTATCGAAAATCTCCGGGGGTCTCTGGTTGCCGGTGGGGCGCAGGTCGGTGACCATGATCCCGACGCGGACGCATTTCACCCCGGCCACCTACGTGGGCACATTTTGGGCACATCCGATGTAAAAACGGGCTATTTGAGGTAGCCAAAATCCTTGAATTCCAGGGATTTTTCATGCCCTGATTGGGGCCGAAAAGTTTTCAAATCCCACGTCACCGCCACGTGAAAATTCCCCCAGCCAATCGCCTGGGGGAATTTTTTCATTCGCGAGCCTTTATGCTGAGCCTGCAATCAACTTACGCAGCTCGATTCGATTCCACGGTCCTGGAAGGCTCCATGTCGCTACCATCCCCGTCTGAACCTAACCCGCCTTTCCAGCCCGTCCCCGGACCGTGGCAACAAGCGACTCCCACCCCCTCCCCGCCCACACCGTTGACGCCGGGTGGTCCTTTTACACCCGGTGGTCCCCCGCCGTCGTGGCGGCCCCCGTTGCCGCCGGGAGTTCGGGTGCCGAACCTTTTCTCGTGGTTGCTGGTGGCCTCGGTTGGAGCGAAGATCCTCCTCTTCCTATGGCAGTCCAGCCTCGGTTCGGCCCTCCTGGACGCAAGCGCCTCGGCGGATACGAAGGCGCTGCAGTCACTTGCACACCAAATGCTTCTGCCCGCGGGAGTAAGCCTGACCTTGACGGTAGTGACGATTCTTTTCGGGTTCTTCGACTGGCGCCAGTTAAAGAAAGCTGGAGTCGTTCGCCCATTCCACTGGGCGTGGGTCTTCCTTGGCGGAGTGGTGTACATGATCGGCCGGGCAGTCGTCTTGTCAAAGGTGGTCCGGACTCGATACCTGGCCCCCACCATCGCGTTCTCCGTCGCCTGGGCTGTCCTCATGGGCGCCATCCCCGCCGTGGCGTTCGCGGAAGTCTTGAACCACGAAACGGACTTCTCGAATCGCACGCTACCGTCGCCGTCGGGCCCTGGTGACGACCGCGCCGTCGCCAGCGCCACGGACGGTTTCACGGCGTCCTTCAGCGCCGTACCGAAGTTGACCACCAAAACCCCGAGAACCGTGTACGGGGCCACCGTCACCGAGAGGACCTGGTCCGTTGCCGGGAAGGGCTATACCGCGCAAGAGGTGACCGCGGCACGGTTCTCCTGCAGACCATCAGCAACAAGCAAGGCGGCAACAGCGGAGACGATACAGCAGACTATCCTTAGCCGCTTCGCCGCCCAGGCAACCGGAAGCCCATCCGTGGACGGTACCGAGGTAACAAGCAATAGCTTCGCCACCACCCGCAGGGTGTTGATCTCCTTCACCAACAAGGCGACCGGCGAAAAGCTGACCGCCCGCGCTGTGATCGTCGCCCGGGAGGCGGGGTACGTCGTCGCGATCGCCCTAGACCCTACGGGTAGTGACGACACCTCTTTCATCGATTCTTTCCACCCCACGGACAGGACAGTGGCGCCTCAACGTTGCGCCACCACCTGATCAGCCCTGCTTCGCCGCCCATTCTTCGACACGGCGGTTGCTTTCCTCTTCGGATAGATCCTCCACGCGGGTCATGATCGACCACCGGACACCGAATGGATCCCGAATGCTGCCGTAGCGGTCGCCCGAGACGAAGGTGGACAGCGGTTCGCGGATCGTGGCCCCGGCCTGCTCCGCGCGTCGAACCAGGCCGTCCGCGTCCTGGCAGTACAGGCCGAGGGAGTAACAGTCGTCGTCGCCCTGTGGTGCAGGAACCAGGTGGTATTCGGGGTTTGGTTCGCCGAGCTGGAGGTGGCCGTTCCCGAAGTCGAGTTCAGCGTGGACCACCACTCCGCCCATCTCCGTGCTGCCGACAACGCGCGCGCCGAACACGTCCTTGTAAAAAGCGATCGCGTCCTTGGCATTCGGTACGGCGAGGAACGGTGTGAGGCTCGTCAGGCCGTTCGGGATTCCGTGCGTTGTGTGCTTTCCGTGGGCGGCCGTCGTTGCTTCGGTGCTTGTAGTATCTGTCATGTTCACGACGCTACGCGACGGGGTTTCAGCGTGCTTGGAGATTCGCGACAGGAATGAAGAGAACCATGGAGAGTTCGTTCAAAGGGATCCTGTACCCCGCCCGGCTGCCTGCTTTCCACCGGTTCCCTGCGCCGGCGTCCGTTGCGGAACTAGTCCAGTGGTTCTGGATTCCCGAGTGGGACATCGAGCCCGGTCGCACGTCCCGGCAACACCTCATCGCATACCCGAGCTGTAACTTGGTGGTCCAGCCCGACGGCGTCGCCTTCTCGGGTCCGACCACTCGTGCCGCCCATCGAGACCTGCACGGTAAGGGTTGGGCGGTCGGCGCACTGTTGCGTCCGGCTGCCGTGCCCCTGTTCACCGATGAACCCGGGAGCCTCCGGGACACCGAAGTGGATTTCCCTGCGGAAGAGCTGCGCCTTTCCGTATCGGACGCAATGAACGCGTACGACGGCGGCACTCACCGCGAGCGGGCAGTGGAGGCCTTCGTCGGGTGGCTGGCTTCCGTTGCGGGGCCGGCGATGTCTGAGGAAGCACTGTTGGCGAACCGGCTCATGGACGTGGTCGCGTCGGATGTCTCCCTCGTCCGGGTTGAGGACGCTGCCTCTGCGTTGGCGGTTTCGACGCGCACTTTGCAGCGGGTGGCCAAGAAGTTCATCGGCCTCAGCCCCGCCGCGCTGATCCGCCGTCGAAGGCTCCAAGACGCCGCCGAACGGGCGCGACTTGATCCCGGCGTCGATTTGTCCGTCCTCGCCGCCGAGCTAGGCTACGCCGATCACGCGCACCTGACGAACGACTTCCGGAAATACCTCGGGTTTACGCCAAGCACCTACCGCCAAGCCGTGGCCGGAGACTAATTTTCCGTACGCTTCGGCCTCTCCGCCGCCCCGTCCGTCTGGTCCCGCCCCCGGTCCCCGGAGTTTGTGTACAGATGACACCCTTTAAAGACGCGTTTAAGGGGTGTCATCTGTCCACAAACGCCTCGCGCGGCGCTCCTTGTGGATATTCGATAGCTTGGTATTGTGTAGCTGTCCCGCCAGTTACCCCCAATGCTGGCGGGACACTTTCGTTTCATGACGCCTGTTAGATGGTCAATTCACCCATTTGGTCCCAGCTATCGCCGTCGAGTTGGCGGCTAATGATCCGCGGCGTCTCGGCCAGTGCCTGGGGCATGTCCTGCATGGCTTTCTTGAAAACGGCCGCCTCGCTAGATCACGAGTACCACTGCCACTCTGGCGGCGCCCAGCCGGAAGGGACTTGGTGGTTGTCAGTCAGGCCGCATTTTGCGCAGCTATAGCTCACCGAAGGCGGCTTCAGTCCACTGCCGTCGACGGCGTAAACCTCCGGAATGTATTCATGGAAGATCAAGGAAAACCCGGGACCGCACTGGCCGCAGGCAGGAATCCGGGGCTTGTTGGCCGTAACAGAAGAATGATGAGCGGTACTTCGATGTCCAGTCCGTGCAAGTGGCATGTTTCTCCTTCACGTTTTCGTCATCCAGGAATCGGCATTGACCCCATGTTGCAAAAGTCCGCGGCTAAGCGCCTACGTCGTGCGGGAATCCGACGGGCAGCCGGGAGGTAATGGCTAAAACTGTATGTCAGCTTTCCCGGAAGAGCCATGGTTAACGAAGAAGCGATGGTCCACGCTCAGTTATCCTCAAAAGCGCCCGTGAGCGGGCAAAATGCTGCGATTGAAGCACCTAACACCCGAAAAGAACACCGCCCGTAATGACTGTTGCCTCCGTCACATCTTCCACTTAGTGTTGTCCCCGGGCCGCAGCGTCGCGGTTCCTGATCGGAAGAGGACTCATGACTGAAAAAATCCGGCTTCTCGTAAACATGGACATCGATTGTGCCCAGGTCCGCATCACCGCCCATGGGCACCTAACCTCCCGGAGCCTCGACGCCCTCTATGTCGTCATGAGGCGGGCAAATGCCCTCATGGATGGTCTCGCCCTGGAAGTGGACGTCACCAGCGCGGATGTGGACCCCGCCGCCTTGGACGCGCTTCAGCTCTGCTCTCAGTCCCATCATCTTCCGACCCTCATCGACCCGCAGCAATGTGAGGTCAACGTCTCCGTACTTTCCGCGGCCGACCTCGCAATGGCGGCCTAAGTCCACTTACGGTAGTTGGGTTTCCACCTGCGCTGAAAAGCGCTTAGCATCCGGTCCTTTTGGATGGTGCTTTGTAGCTCGGCAGTGTTTGTCGCGAGCCAGTTTGAAATAGCACAGGGGATCTAGTGTCGGCCGTGTTTGGGCGTGCTGGTTGTTTACCCGCTGCCCTGTTGTCTTAGGCGGGTTTGCGGAGTTGTGGTCGGTGGTTCCAGTCGTCCCAGTTGTAGAGGGCGGCGGCTTCGAAGGGTGAGATTTGGACGTCCGGGTCCGGGTCCGGGGTGTGGGGCGTGCCGGGCAGGGGCGGGGCTGTTGATTCGTAGCTGTGCCCGGTGGGGGTAACGAGTTCGAAGGCATGCCTGCGGCCGGGCCGTGGTTTTCGGGTGCGGGTTGACCAGCCGGGGAGTTCTTTGGTGTGGTTGCAGGCTTCGCACAGTCCTGCGCCGTTGTTTTGGCTGGTGGTTCCGCCCAGGTGCCAGGCGAGGATGTGGTCCAGGTGCCTGATGGGCGCGTCGCAGTAGGGGGTGCGGCAGGTGTTGTCCCGGACCTGGATGAGGCGCCTCAGCCCGGGCGGGAAGAGCCTGGCCTTCGAATCGGCGGCGGCGAGTTCCCCGCTGCCGGGCGCAGTGAACAGCCGCCGCAACCACACGTTGAAAGCCGCCTCGTCTGATGGAGAATCCTTTAGCCCGCGGCGCCGCGCACCGACGACCGCGGAGTGCACGGCCCCCTGGTCGCGTTGCCGGCTGCGTCTGGTCTGGCGGGCCTGACCGTCTTTGCCGGTTCCGGATCGGCTTCTCCGTCCGGGACCGGGTTTCTGCCCAGTCTGGCCGGAAGCGTCACCGGATTCTTGCCCGTCTCCGGTTCCGTCGTCGTGTCCGGTTTCGCCGTTGTGTCCGGTTTCGGGGTGGTGTTCGGTGGGTCCGGGGTTGGTGGTGAGGAGGGTTCTGGCCCAGGTGGCGGGGACGATGCCGTAGCCGGGGATCCTTGCCGGTTCGCTGTGGCCTTGCAGGAGGGTGCGGTCGGTCATGACGAGTTGGAGGTCGATGCCGGTGATCCCCGCCCGGGTCCCGGTGGTGCGTTCGACCAGGGTGTCGGCCATGACTTGTCCGCGGGAACGGGTCTCCCCGCCGGAGCGGAGGGTGTCTGCGTGGCGGGACAGGGCGGCGTGCACGGCCACGCCCTGGGCCACGGGCAGCAGCGCTGTCAAATAGGTCATGGTGTCCGGGGCCGGGCGCAGGCTGACGTGCCGTTCGGTCACGGCGCGGGCGGCGCGGCGGGTGACGGAGGCCGGGTCACGTCGGTACGCGGCCGCCCGGGCGGCGGCGATGACCGCACGGTCTCCGGCACCGTTGAGGGTTCCGGTGTCGGGGGCCAGTTCGGCGTCGACACCGGCGCGGTCCACGGCAGTGAGGCAGGCGGTTTCCTTCAC
>NZ_SMRU01000031.1 GCF_004354015.1 Arthrobacter terricola | reverse complement strand
ACGACGACGAGCACGGGTCCGAAGATTTCCTCGGTGTACGCGCTCATCGCGGTGGTGACGTGGTCGATCACGGTGGGGCCGACCCAGAACCCGTCCTCGTGGCCGGGGACGATGAGGTCGCGTCCGTCCACGACCATGGCCGCGCCGGCGGTTTCGGCTTCGGTGACGGTCTTGAGGATGAACTCTTTCGAGGCCGGGGTGATGACCGGGCCCATGTCCGCACCCGGTGCGGTGCCGTTGTCCACCGTGATCGCGAGGGCGCGTTCGCGGACCTTGCCCACCAGCAGGTCGGCGGCGTCCCCGACGGCGACCGCGACGGAGATGGCCATGCAGCGCTGCCCGGCGGAGCCGAACGCGGCGGCCGCGACGTGGTCCGCGGCGTTGTCCAGGTCGGCGTCGGGCAGGATGATCGCGTGGTTCTTCGCCCCGCCGAGGGCCTGGACTCTTTTGCCGTGCTTGGTGCCTACCTCGGTGATGTGCTTGGCGACCGGGGTGGAGCCGACGAAGGAGATCGCGTCCACGTCCGGGTGGGTCAACAACCCCGAGATCGTGTCGCGGTCGCCGTGCAGGACCTGGAACACCCCGTCCGGCAGGCCGGCTTCCTGGAACAGGCGCGCGAGCAGCATCGCGGCGGAGGGCACGTTGCCGGAGGGCTTGAGGATGAACGCGTTCCCGGTCGCGATCGCCATCGGGGCCATCCACAGCGGCACCATGACGGGGAAGTTGAACGGGGTGATGCCCGCGACCACGCCGACGGGTTCGCGGAAGGAAAACACGTCGATGCCGGTGGAGACCTGGTCGGAGTACTCGCCCTTGAGCAGCGTCGGAACACCGCAGGCGTACTCGATGACCTCCAGGCCGCGGCCGATCTCGCCCTTGGCATCGGAGAGGACCTTGCCGTGCTCGGCCGTGATCAACGCCGCCAGCTCGTCCACATGCGAAGCGACGAGTTCACGGAACTTGAACAACACCGCGGTGCGCTTGGCCAGGGAAATATCACCCCAGGACTCGGCGGCTTTCTTCGCGATGGCCACTGTGCGGTCCAGATCCTCCCGCGAGGCCAACCGCAACTCCGCGGTCACGGCACCGGTCGCCGGGTTGTAGACCGGCTTCGTCGCCGACCCCGTCCCCGCAGAGAATTCCCCGTCAATGAAATGGTTGATAGTGAGCGTTTCAAGCGTAGTGCCAGTCATACTTTTACCTTTCGGGTCTTGCGTGTTTGATCGCCCGTCACTCGGGCATGGGTAATTGGCGAGGGTCTAATCCCGCGACGTGTCAGGCGTAAATCTCGGCGTAGAGATCTTGGATTTGTTCGACGTCGGGAACCAGAGGATTGTTGCCGGGGGAACCTGAAGCCAACGCCTGTTCCGCCATCAACGGCACCTTTTCATCCCAGGCCGTCCGGTCGATGCCGAAGGTTTGCGGTGTCGGGACCTGAAGATCCCGGTTAAGGGCACGCAGCTCCTCGACCAGGGCCTCCGCAGCATAGCTGTCTGAACTGTTCGAGGCGGCAACTCCAAGTGCCCGGGCGCAGTCGGCATATCGTTGCTCGGCCGCCGAGACAGAGAACTGTGTGACGGCGGGGAACAGCATGGCGTTGGCCAGTCCGTGAGCGACATGGAAATGCGCGCCGATCGGCCGACTCATGCCGTGGACGAGCGCAACGCTCGAATTCGAGAAAGCAATGCCAGCCTGCGTTGCTGCCAACATCATCTCTCCACGGGCCTTCTTGTCACTTCCATCAGCGTAAACCTGCCGCAGATTCGCACCGATAGTACGGATAGCAGCCATCGCGAACCCGTCGGAGAACGGATTCGCCTTCCGGCTTACGTAGGCTTCAATCGCGTGCGTCAGGGCATCGATGCCTGTGTCGGCAGTGAGCCGGGCGGGCATCGAAAGCGTGAGCTCGTAGTCAATGACTGCTGCTTGCGGCAAGAACGAAATGCCCGCGCAGAGCATCTTTTCCTGCGTTTCAGAATCGCTGATGATTGAGAACTGTGTGGCCTCGGAGCCACTTCCTGCTGTCGTGGGGATAGCAACCACAGGGACAGCCGGACCGTCGTTGTTCCTCGGAGCCTTGAAATCCCGCATTTGCCCACCTTGCCGGCTCAGAATCCCGAGGGCCTTGGCCGTGTCTATCGCACTTCCCCCGCCGAGCCCGATGATCAGGTCGGCACCGTGGGCCGTGACGGCATCCACTCCACTGTTGAGGGAGTCGGTCGTCGGGTCGGGTACGACACCCGCGAAAACAGCACCGTCATGGCCGCCCTGCTCGATGGCGGCAAGGATTCTGTCGACATGCCCGGTTGTCAGCATGAATGAGTCAGTGACGACCAGAGGACGGGTCGAGCCAAGTTCAGCCACGAGGGCGCCAATCCGGGAGATGGCACCCCCTCCGACTTTCATGATTCGGGGAAGAGCGATATTGGCAATCATCGGAGCACCTCTGTTTTGGCCCGTGAACTTACTAGGTTCACAGGGTTGGGCGAAAGTATTTATACAAGTCTTGCTGCATCTTTGACACAAAACCATGGCCAATCGTGCCCGCCAATGTGCAAATTTGCACGCTAGAATGGATCCGTGATTTCTGCTGATGATGTTCGGTTTTTCTTGGAAGTAGCCAGGACCGGGAAGCTGGTAGCGGCGGCCCGTGGTTTGGGGGTCGACCACACGACCGTAGGCCGAAGAATCTCGCATCTGGAGCGAAGTACCGCAACGCGCCTCTTTGTCAGGTCGCCGGGCGGCTGGCAATTGACTGAAGCAGGAGAACGTCTGGCCGTGCACGCAGAGGCTGTCGAATCATCGCTTCGCGCTGCGGCCGAAGAACTGGGTTCGGAACCGGGACGGCTCTCCGGCAAAGTCCGAATTGCCACGCCGGACGGCTTTGGAGCCTTCGTCCTCAGCCCCGGATTGGGGACACTACGCGAGAGCCATCCCGGCCTTGCAATCGAAATAGTGACGGCAACCAGACTAAACCTCCTGGCCACCAAGGAATTCGACGTGGGCATTTCGCTCGCCAAGCCTACGATCCGCGGCGTAGAGACCACAGAGCTGGCCAGCTACCCGTTGGGCCTTTACGCAGCCCCGCGCTACCTGGAATCATCGGCGAACATAACGAGCATCGATGATCTACAGGGCCATTCGGTGATCGGCTACGTAGATTCGCTGTTGGACATACCCGCGCTTCGCTTCCTGGACACCAGCCTTCCCGGGTTCCAGCCCGCCATCCAGACGAACAACATCACCGGGCAATGGATGGCAACTGTCGCGGGCTTGGGAGTGGCCGTGTTGCCATTGTTCGTTGGAGAGGCCGACGACCGGATAGTGCGGATTCTTCCGGATGAGGTTCAGATTCGCCGCAAATACTGGCTTGCTGTTCCTCGGGAACTACAGCGGTTGGCCCGGACTCGGGCAGTGCAAAACGCACTGGTCGAGCTTGCGGCATCGCACCCGTATCTTGATTCATTCCTCGTTGGCTCCTGACCAAGGCCACAAGGCCGAACTGTCATGGCTGGATCAGCGACACAGCAACCGCGACCTGTTGTCTCGCGTCATCGCGGCCGCGGATCCCGCCGGGTTCTGTCCGTGCTTCCTGAGGCAGAGTCACCCGGCAACCGATTTTCGTGGACACCTAGGCTGAAACCCACACTTCGAACCCCTCGGACTTGTCAATCATCCGACGGGTGGTAGCCCCCTCCGCGGCCAGCCAGAGAATGACACCGTCGGGGGTTACTTCGTCTACCAGCCCCTCGCGGGGCGGAAGCTCATGATGGCGGACTTCGACGAGCTCCCCCTTCGCCAGGGCCCAGTCTTTCAGGATCGCGGGGCGGCCGGGGAGGTGGCGTGCATCCGCAAAGGAATCTTGGGGATACTGCATTATTCTCACTTTCAATTCTGGCCGCAATTTGTTTGCGGCGGAACGAAACGATGTCACACCGGCGCCTGTGTCGCTCCACCGTCAACCTGGGTCGGTCGCCCCGTCGTCCTCACGCCCGGGGATTCCGAACGCGCAGCACCGGCTCCGGCGTAGATCGTACAGAAGAGGCTGCCGCTGGGGAGCAGGGTCGACGACGGACGGGCGGCATGAGTTCCCCCGCTTCCAAGGGACCTGAGGTCCGACAGGAACAGTCCCAGCTTGCCGTACCGCTTGCGATCGGATTTATTGCCCGTTCCGCGATGTCTTGTGCTTGCGCTCACATGCAGCTCCTTGATGTGTCCTCGAGCCGACAACCCGTGGTCATCGGTGCCGTTCGGTGGAGCACCAGAAGACGGGCACTCCACCGAACACGTGAAATCCGGTTTATGAAGCCCACGCCGGCTTTTGACCGGCCGCCCGCGCTGCACGGATGTCGCCGGAGCGGGCGTGTCCTTCAAAGTTCTCCGCCCGGGCTGCCCTACCCAACAACTCGCCAAGCTCCGCACTGGCCGTCGTGGTGGTGACTTCCTGATAAGTCACGGTCTTGATGTACTTTCCAACCCACAGCCCACCGGTGTACCGCGCGGCATGGCGGGTCGGCAGAACGTGGTTGGTTCCGATGACCTTGTCACCGAAGGACACACACGTGTTTTCACCGAGAAACAGCGCCCCATAGTTGACCATGCGGTCCAGCGCCTCACGCGGATTCTTTGTGAGGATCTGTACGTGCTCGCTGGCGAACTCATCGGCGACGGCGTAAGCCTCGGTCAGGTCATCAACCAGAATGACCTGACCGTGGTCCCGCCAAGCCGCTTCTGCAACAGCCCGCGTCGAGAGCCCAACCAGCTGGCTGTCAATCTCCTTGAGAACCTGCTGTCCGAGGTCCTTCGAGGTCGTGACGAGGATCGCCGGTGAGTCAGGACCGTGTTCGGCCTGGCTGAGGAGGTCAACAGCAACGAGGAACGGGTCGGCAGACTCATCAGCAACAATGAGAACTTCAGTCGGCCCTGCGAAGAGATCGATGCCGACCTCACCGAAAAGCTGGCGCTTCGCTTCGGCCACGTAAGCATTTCCCGGCCCGGCGAGAAAATCCACGGGGGCAATAGTCTCTGTACCAACAGCCAGGGCGGCGACGGCCTGGACTCCACCCAGGAGGTAGATCTCATCCGCTCCGGCAAAGTGCATGGCTGCCACTGACGCGTCGGGAATGACGCCTCCTGCAGCAGGAGTTGCCGCGGCGACGCGGCGGACACCGGCAACTTTGGCGGTCACGATGGTCATATGCGCAGATGCAAGGAGCGGGTACCTCCCACCGGGAACGTACGCCCCGACGGCGTCAATCGGGATGTTCTTTTGACCAAGAATCACACCGGGTTCCACCTCGGCTTCGAACTCGCTCAGAGACTGCAACTGCAGCTGAGCGAACCGCTCGACGTTGCGTTGGACCGTCTTGATATCTTCAACGGTCTGCTCGGGTAGGCGGGCTATCGCGGCGTCGATCTGTTCCTGCGATAGGCGGAAGGACTCCGGGGACCAGTTATCGAATTTCTCGGAATAGGCCCGCACCGCTTCATCACCGAGGGAACGGACGTCCGCAATGACGGCTTCGACGGTTTCCCTCACTCCGGGAGGCGAGGTGGGGTCCGAGACAGTAACTTCAGCATTCTTAAGGGAAGTGCGCAATGGATTTCTCTTTCGTCTCTGGAGCCAAAGCGCAGGTAGTGCGTGTGCTCCACGTTACTTTGGAAACGACTCAACCATAACATTATACATGGGTAAACAACAGAGTTGAAAGCATTTCCTTATCTAAAGGGCCCCTTCCTCAATCATGCCAGAAGCTAACACTATGATTCTAGCTATCTTGATAACTTTTGCTTATACTTGGAGGGCGGTGCAGCGCATCCGGCGCTGCCCGACACGAACTTGAGGCAGGAGTGGCCGAACAATGAATGAGCAGCAGCCAGAACCGACGCGGATCGAGGCGGACTTGCTCGGCATGCGTGAGATTCCGGCAGAGGCCTATTGGGGCGTTCATACGCTCCGGGCCCGCGAGAACTTCCGGATAGCCGGCGAGACCGTCGGAGACACCCCAGGCTTGGTGGCCGCAATTGCTGCCGTCAAGGAAGCAGCCGCTGAGGCGAACATGGAACTGGGCTTGCTGGATCGCCGGGTGGGGCAGGCAATTTCCGCAGCATGTCGCGACCTTCGTTCCGGGCTGTTCGGGGATCAGTTCCCGATCCCCTTGATCCAAGGCGGCGCTGGTACTTCCACGAACATGAATGCAAACGAAGTGATCGCCAACCGCGCCCTGGAACATCTTGGTGAAGCAAAGGGCAGCTACCGCGTCGTCAGCCCCAATGAACATGTCAACCTAGGACAGTCAACCAACGATGTTTACCCCACAGCGCTGAAGGTGGCAACGATCTCCAACCTGCGTTCGCTGATCGGTGGTCTGGAGAAACTCCAGACGTCCTGCGAGACAAAAGCCCGGGAGTTTGACCACATCGTGAAGATGGGCCGCACTCAACTCCAGGACGCAGTTCCGATGACGCTCGGTCAGGAGTTCAGGAGCTTTGCCGTCACGATCGGAGAAGACATCGCGCGCTTGACCGAAGCCATCACGCACCTTCACGAGATCAACCTGGGTGCTACTGCCATCGGCACCGGACTGAATACCCATCCGGTATTCGCCTCCATAGTTCGTGAAAAGCTCGAACACATCACCGGCTTGCCGGTGAAGACCAGTCCCGACCTCGTCGAAGCTACCCAGGACTGCGGAGTCTTTGTCCTCATCTCAGCCTCAGTCAAGAGGGCTGCCATAAAGCTCTCCAAGATCAGCAATGACTTGAGGCTGCTGTCTTCGGGTCCGCGGGCGGGCTTGGCGGAGATCAGCCTCCCCGCCCGTCAGGCCGGGTCCAGCATCATGCCTGGAAAGGTCAATCCCGTGATTCCTGAGCTGGTCAACCAAGTCGCATTCGAAATCATGGGAGCGGACGTTACGGTCTCACTTGCCGCCGAGGCCGGCCAGCTTCAGTTGAACGCCTTCGAACCCGTCATCGCAGCCAGCCTTTTCAGAAGTATCGAACATCTGCGCGTCGCTGCCACAACGCTGGCCGACGAGTGCATCGATGGAATCACTGCGAACGAGGAAACACTGGGACAACACGTGGCACAGAGCATCGGCGTTGTTACCGCACTCAGCCCATATCTCGGGTACGAGGTTTCCGGCGAAATCGCCGCAACGGCATTGCGAACCGGGACACCGGTGGTAGAACTCGTCCGCCAGAGGAACCTGATGGACCCCGAACTCCTAGGCCGCCTTCTCCGGCCGGAGATCATCGCCGGAGGCGGAGAGCTGCCGCATCTCACCCTTCCTCCAACACTATCTCCCCGTGAGCTATAGGATTGACTTATGACTCTGGCCCAACTTGAAGCATTCGTGGCGGCGGCCACCGGACAAACCTTCACAGCAGCTGCTGCCGAACTGGGAATGAGCCAGCCTGCTGTATCAGACCTCATCCGCCGCCTCGAAGGTGAATTCGGGGCGCCGCTCTTCAACCGAAGTGGTCGCTCACTCGTGCTCACGGCGGCCGGCGAAGAACTTCTCCCCTATGCCGAACAAACAGTCTTCTCCGCCAAGCAAGGTACCGAAGCAGTCAATGCATTGCTCTCCCTTGGCGGGGGCACAGCAACATTCGGTCTATTGCGGAACGCTGACTTCTACATCCGCCAGGATCTGGCGAAGAGATTCCGGCAAAAGCACCCCCAAGTGCGTATTCGCCTCGTGGGCCAGAACAGCGCAGAGACCGTCAGCGACGTCGTGGCTGGACATTTGGAGGCGGGCCTCGTGACCTTGCCGGTGGAGGAAGATCACTTGGACGTCCTTCCTCTGGCTCGCGATGAAGTCGTGTACGTGAGCGCCGTGCCCGAACGAGTTCAAACGCCTCCCGACATCGTTGCCATGTGCAACGCCCCCATGATTCTCTATGACGCCCACTATGCTCAGACAGACCCCGCACGGATCCAGCTATCCGCGCGTGCCCGCCTTCGAGGCCTGACCCTGAATCCGGGAATAGAAGTGGAATACCTCTCGGCCGCACTATCGTTGGCAGCCGATGGTTTCGGAGACACCATCGCCTGCCGCGCCGCACTCGAATCCGAGGTCTTCCCGCGGGGACTCCACGCGGTGTCGCTGGCTGAACCGATGTTCGACACACTTGCCTTGATCAAGAGACACGGGCAGCTCCTGTCCCCCGCGACAAAAGAGATGGCACGTCTGGCCCATTCAGCTCTCATCGATCACCAGGCTTCGGATCACGGCACCGCCGAGCTCCTCGGCGGCGCACACGACATCGAGGCGTTCCTCGGCTGATTGCCCGCCGGACGACGTGCCGAACAGAGATGTCACCGAATTCGCGCCCCGGCAGGATGTCCTGCCGGGGCCATGCTTTTGTCGCAGATACCGCGATGGTTCATGCTCGAACCCTTCTCGCTCATTCGACTTCAGAAAAGGCAAAGCGGTCCCGGTATCTGCGACAGCCGCACTTTTGGATTTTATTTATCGCTAAGTCAGTCCTGGTTTCGCATGAGCGAAACCAGGACTCGGCTTGCCGGGCCCTCAGCCGGCAAACAGAGGCCGGCGGCAGCTCCTACTGGCCAGCCAGTGAACCTGCCACGCCTCCGACACTGAAATACTTGTTCAACGTTGCGAAGATGATGGTGGGGGGCAGCAGCATGATGACTGCGACGGCCATCACCGATCCCCAGTCCGTCGAGTGTTGCTGGAAGAAGGTTTGGACGCCGATCGGCAGGGTGAAGGCTCCCGCAGAACGGAGGAAGATCGATGCGACAAGGTAGTCGTTCCAAGCCATCAAGAAGGTGAAGATGGCTGTTGAAAGCACCCCCGGCAAGGAGTTGCGAAGCACGACGTGAAGGAACCCCTTGAATACTGAAGCACCGTCAATCCAGGCAGCCTCTTCCAGACTTCCCGGAATCCCGTCCATGTAGGCGGCCATCATCCATGTTGCCACGGACATGGAACTCGCGACGTACAGAATCGTGATGCCGACGAGGTTGTCGGCCAGGCCGATGTGCGAGAACAGAATGAACAGCGGAATGACCGATGTGATCACGGGAAGTGCCTGCACGACGAAAAGAAGGAGAGAGTAACCACCAACCAGTCGGCCCCTCCCCCGCGATAGAACGTAGCCGGCTGGTGCGGCGACTGCGACAGAGACCACAACCGTCGCCAGAGCCACTTGGAGACTGTTGAGCAACCAAGCTACCGCGCCGCTGCTGCTGAGTACGTTCGTAAAGTTCTCGAGCGTCAGCGAACCCGTTCCATTGTTTGACCTGAGGGAGAGAACCACCGTTCCGCCAATGGGGATCAGGGCGAACGCCGCCAGCGCGACGAGGATCGCGAAGCGCAGCCATTGTCCCCGGCTTCCTGCTTCAGTGGACGGACGGGGCGTTCCGGTCCTGGTTTTGAGTGTTGCAGTGGTCATGATGAGGTCGACTTTCGAATCTGTCGGAAGAGCAGCACTGCCACGGCGGCAAGTGCGAGCGTCATGAGGAAGGCGATGGCAACGCCAGGGCCCGTCTGAAAGTTCTGGAAAACTGTTTTGTACGCCAGAACAACCAGGGTGTTCGTTGCGCCGACGGGGCCACCGTGGGTAAGGAGATACACCGTCGGGAAGTCGTTGACGCAGAAGATGGTCATGAGAACCCACGCAATGTACGTGGGCTTCGCGATGATGGGCAATGTCATGTATCGGAACGACTGGCTCGCGCTTGCTCCGTCGATCTTGGCGGCCTCGTAGATACTTTCATCCACGGAGGTCAGTGCCGCGCTCATCATGAGCATCATGAAAGGGAAGTTGACCCAGACCTCGAAAAGGCACACCGTAATCTGGGCTCCGAGCGGATCCGAGAGGAAGATCGCGTCTCCGAAACCCAGCGCGTGCATGAGGGATGGAACCGGGCTTGAACTTGTACCAATGAGCCAGTTCCAGGACATGGCCGAGACAACAATCGGAACAACCCAGGGAAGCAGGAGGACTGTTTTAAGGATTCCCTTGGCTGGAATGCGGGTGCGGAGCAGAAGCGCAATCGCCAGCCCGATGATCCAGCTTCCAAATACGCCTGCGATCGCGAAGATGACGGTAAATCCCGCCGCCCTCCAGAAGGCCGGATCAGCCAGGACCTTGGCGAAATTATCCAGGCCAACGAAATCACCGGGCGTTATGAGGGACCCGTTGTGCAGGGCCTGGAAAGCAGCATAGGCAATCGGGTAGGCGTTGGTGAGGATAAGGATGACGACTGACGGAAGGATCAGGAACGCCTTCGTGGCAGGCGCGCGACCAGGACTGCTCGTTCGGCGGCGCTTCCGCGCTTCGGGAGCCGGCGTCCTCATCGTCAAGGGTAATTCAGTGCGGCGAACGGAGGTGCTCATGGTGGATAACGGCTTTCGTCATTGCTGTGCTAGGAGATTGCGGCCTTGATGTCGCTCTCGAGCTTGGTCAGGATGGTCTTGGACGGGGACTTCGCAGAGAGGACGGTCTGGCAGAAGTCCGTCATCGCCTGGCCTCCATCGATGGTGGCGAGTTTGGCGGAAAGCGTGCCGGACTGCGCCGCAGTCGTCTTGCAGATCGGCTGCCATTTCTCCACAACCGCCGTGTTTTGGGCGTTAGCCTTGAATTCGGGAAGTTCGGTGATGGATTTCAGTGCCGGCAGACCTTGCATGACGCCCTTCTGCCACAGGGTCTTCATGTTCTTGATGTAGTACGAGGCGAAGGCTTCGGACCCTGCCTGCGAGGGTGTGTTCTTGTACATCATGATGTTGTTCACGTAGTACAGGCCGCCGATGTCGCCTCGGCGGGACTTCAGCGGATTCGTTACGAGGACATCTTTTTCATCCCCGACGACATTGTTGAACGCCGGGCTTTGGAATCCGAGTGCCACCTTCTTGTTCGTCCAGGCGGTAGTGAGATCGTCATCCTTCATACTGACGGAACCAGGATCGACGACGCCCTGCTTCACGAGCTCTGTGACAAAGTCAACCGCCTCCGCATTGCGGTCGTTGACGATGTCGAGATCTCCGTTGGAGTTGAACAGGCCGCCGCCATTGTTGATCATCAGGCTGAGGACTGCCATAGGTCCGTAGTTGCCGCTGCCCCCGCTGATGCCGAACCCGACATAGCCCTTGGCAGACGCTTTTTTCGCCACCGCCAACACGTCATCCCAGGTCTCCGGCGGGGTTGCCCCGATCTGGTCCAGTATCGACTTGCGGTACCAGAAGACTTGGACATCGAGGTTCCATGGGACGCCGACGTAGCCGTCGGAGGTCTTCATCGCATCCAGGGTGTGCGGGAGAAAATCGTCGTACGTGCCGTCCTTCTTGAAGGAGTCGATAAGGTTGTCGGCGTAGGCAATCGCACCCTGTTTGGCGAACTGGAAGGCCTGGAAACCGCCGCCGGTGGAGAC
Source organism: Arthrobacter terricola (assembly GCF_004354015.1). Taxonomy (GTDB): domain Bacteria; phylum Actinomycetota; class Actinomycetes; order Actinomycetales; family Micrococcaceae; genus Arthrobacter; species Arthrobacter terricola. The sequence goes on along the minus strand of NZ_SMRU01000031.1, from coordinate 51,221 downwards.
CGCGGGGCCTGTGTTGGAGGCGATGGCGGAGGAGAAGGTCTGGTTGAATCCATCCCAGTTGACCTGTTGGTAGGACGCTCCCGGCAGACCACTACCGGGCTTGTAGGCCTGGGTCAGGGCCTGGGCAGCTCCCAAGTAGTCTTGGTTGCCCCATGGCATGTCCCAGAACTTGAGGATGCCGCCGCCCGCCGACGTGTTCCCCACATTGCCTGCTGCGCAAGCGCTGACCGACGTGGCGAGGGCAGCCGCACCGGTGAGGGCGAGGAAACCGCGACGAGACATGGCGGTGGGGGGCAGTACATTCTTCATGGCTTCTTCCTTATTGCTGGTTTGGACGGGGACGAGCGGTCATCGTCGACCGTGGATTCGTACCCTCGCTTGGATATCTTTTTCCGGCGTGGATGCTTGGCTGCCGGTTCATGGATCCGGCAACCCGGATCCATGCGGGCCTTCTATCGGTTGGGGTGCATTTTGGAGATCAGACCTCCGAGGTAGCTATGGCTCTTTACTGCTGCCTCCAGGGAGGCGCATTCAACGGAGAGGACGACGTCGTGGTCGGCGCCAGCGACGGTGCGGATAATTCTTTCCCAGTCGATGATTCCGTCTCCGCACGCACAGCCGAGCATCCCGCGTACCTTGCCTCGGTACTTCCTTGCATCTTGGGCGGAAATGTCCTTGGCGTGCATGTGGGTGACGTTGGGGATGATGGTTTCCAGCCAGGCGTGAGGATCGTTCCCACTCAGGAAGCTGTTTCCGGTGTCCAGGTTGATGGTCAGGACCGGGGACTCGACCAGTTTCATGAGCCGGTCGAGTCCTTCCGGGGTTGCCGTGTGGGGGCCATGGGTCTCGATGGCGATGGCGATTCCGCGTGGCTCGGCCACCTGCACGGCTTCCCGGAGGGTGTACTTCATCAGAGTGAAGTTTTCTTCCTCTGTGGTCCAGGCAGGCATCGGACCGTCGTCGACCATGATCATCGGCGACCCGCACTCGGCCGCGTAACGGACAGCCTGCTTGAGGTAGTCGACTGCGATGTCCGGTTTGGCCAGCGGAGCGTGGGCTGAGATCGAAGAGATCTGCAGCCCACGGCTCTCTGCCGCATATTTGAGGTTCAGCGGGTCATCGAGCATCGACCTGCTGTGGAAGTATCCGGCCTCGCTCAGGAGTTCACGGCCCCAGTGGACCATGGGCTCCACATACCGGTAGCCGATTTCCGCCGCACGGTCCATGGCCCAGTCAAAGGAACCATTTTCGTAGCGTGCAAACTCGAGATTGAGTCCAAGCTGGATGTTCCCCATGGCTCCTTCTCGCTTAGAACCCGCGCTGAGCGACGTATTCGTCGCGGGTCTCGCCGTGGTAAGCGGGGACGGTGATGTCCCACCAGCCGGTGGGGTGCATCTCGCTCCAAGGCAACTCGTGCGCACTCATGGCTTCAATGACGACCGGACCGTCCGTAGCGAAACCACGCTGAACTGCTTCAGCGAGCCGCGACGGGTCCTCGACCCGTTCAGCGGTGCATCCGAGGGAACGGGCGAACTCTGCGATGTTTGCGAAGTAGGGCTTTCCGTCAGGAGTGCACCAGTTGGTGATAAGCCTCCGGTCAGCGCCGAAGAGGCTGATCTGAAGGTCCTTGATGGCTTCCCAGCCGCCGTTGTTCAAAACAACGACGACAAGCGGGGTTCCCAGCATCACGGCAGTGGAGAGTTCGGTGCCGGTCTGCAGGAAGCTGCCGTCACCGACCATCGCCAGGACGGGAGTCCCGGGGACGGCGATCTGGGCACCGATTGCCGCCGGTAGACCGAAACCAATGCCGGACATGCCTCCTGCGACGATGTTGGTCTTCGGCCCGTAGATGGGGAACTCGTTGAACGCCTGGTTGGCGGGGTTGCTGGAATCGGTAACCAGGATGCCCTCCCGTGGCAGGGCTTTGCGGATTTCGACCATGGCCCGGGAGTTGGTCATGGGCAGGTAGTCCGTCTCGCGCATGGGGGCGAGGTGGTCCTCCCAGCGCTGCTTGTAGTCCTGGAGCTCCTCGAAGTATTCCGTTCCGTGGTAGTCAGGGCCCTCTCCGAGCTGTTCACGGAGCAAGGCCAGCGAACTCTTCGCGTCACCGACCACCCCTACTTCCACGGGGTAGTTGCGTCCAATTTCAAAACCATCGATGTCAATCTGGACAAGCTTGGTCTTGGAGGGAATGTTGAACGTGATTCCCTCTTTGTAAGAGGACGTAATACGGTCGCTGAAACGGCATCCAACGGCGAGAATGACGTCTGCCTGGGTGGTCATCCTGTTACCGGGGATGGAGCCCATGTCACCACAGGGCCATGCATAGAGGTCGTGGTCGGCGGGGAATGCACCTTTGCCCATGAAGGAGTGGGTCACCGGCGCACCGAGCCGTTCTGCGATTGCGCGCAGTTCTTCGCTTGCATCCGCTGCGATGACACCGCCGCCGGCGAGGATCACCGGACGCTTGGCTGAGGCCAGCAAGGCCGCTGCTTCTGCAATGGCTCGTGCATCGCCGGTTGGGCGCGTACGTGCACGACGGTCGCCCGGAACATGGACGTAATTGCCGAATTCAGCCTGCAGGTCCTGGGGAACGTCCACGAGGACGGGGCCTTTTCTGCCTTCGTTCATGGTGTTGAAAGCCTGGGCCATGACTGTGGGGATCTGCTCCAGGCGGCTCGGCTGCCACCAGCGCTTGACAACCGGCTCGGCCATCCGCGGGAAGTTGTTGCCATGCGGGCGGTCGATTTCCTGAAGGACGCCGCGGTTTTCCATGTACGTGTGGACGGCACCGGTGATAAGAATGAACGGCTGGGAGTCGGCGAAGGCCGTGACCAGGCCGGTGAGCGTATTGGTCGCACCGGGACCAATCGATGTACAGACTGCGGCAATCTTGCCCGAGGCGCGGTAGTACCCGTCCGCCATGTGCGCAGCGCCTTGCTCGTGCATGGCGGGGATCACCTGGATTTCATCTGAGCGATCCACAAAGGCGTCCAAAAGCGCCGTGTTGCCATGGCCGGGCACGGCAAAGACCCGGTCCACGCCTTCGCGGATGAGGCAGTCGACAATCATTTGTCCGCCGGTCAGCTGCTTCTCAGTCATTGTGGTTACTTCCTGTAAGTACGGGTGTTATCGGTAAAAATTGGGGCTGGCGGGCCGTTGACCAGTGCTGGCTGGCACCGGGCACAATCTGGTCGGCAACGCGGAATGCGTTTGCGGCAATCGTCAGCGCCGGGTTCATCACTGGTAGCGATGGGAAAAAGGACGAGTCAACGACAAAGAGGTTGTCGACATCGTGGGTACGGCAGCTTGGATCAAGAACAGAGGTCCGCGGATCAACACCGGCCCTGATCGTCCCTGCCTGGTGGGAGTTCACAGCGATTCCGGTGGTCTCACTGAAGATCATCGGGTAACCCATTTTGTGCAGGATCCGCTTGACCTCCTTGACCAGAAGCTGGTGGGCCCGGACGTTGTTGGGCTTCCAGTTGATCTGGATTCCCTTGTCACCCCTGAGGGTCACCCGGTTCTCGGGGTCGGGGAGATCTTCGGTGAACAACCACCAGTCGATGCTGTGGCCGGCAGCGATGTCCAGGACCCACTTCGGAATCAGCGGCTTTTGCCCGACGAGCATGGCCCCTTGGAGCTTGCCGATGAGCTGAACATGACCGAGTGGATATGGGAAGTCCTTCGTGCCCTTGAGGAGGTAGTCGTTGAAGTAGAGCGTCTTCTGGAATTCAACCTTGTTCCGCTTCGGGTGGAAGGCCACCATGATGCTGTTGTTGTGCACCATGTAGTTCCGGCCGACCATTCCGGAAGAGTTTGCAAGTCCGTTCGGGTGATGGTCGTTGGCCGACCGCAGCAGAAGTGCCGCGGAATTGACGGCCCCGCATGAAACAACGACTTTCCCGGCTCCGACGACGACGGTTTTTCCGTTGTGGACGATTTCAACACCTGTTGCGGTCCTGCCGGCCTCGTCCGTGAGGACCTTTTCTGCGTATGCGTGCGTCAGGATCTCGACGTTGCCGGTTTGAAGGGCCGGTCGGACGCAAGCAACGTCGGCGTCCATTTTTGCGAGGACCCGGCAAGGAAACCCATCACAGGTACGGCAGCGGATGCACGTTCCGCCCTGCCTCAGGTCGATTCCCAAGGGAATATTGGAAGGCGTCAGTCCTTGTTTACGCAGACCGTCCGCGACCGTCTGGACTTCCGGTTCGTGCCCGATCGCTGGGAATGGGAAGGGTTCATCCCTGGGGAGCGTGGGGTCATCATGCTGATCCCCGTGCACCTTGTAAACATGCTCTGCCCGCGAGTAGTACGGGGCCATGTCGTCATAGGAGATGGGCCAGGCCGGCGATGTGCCTTCCTGGTGTTCCGTCGCAGCAAAATCCTCACGGCGGAAGCGCACCAAGGACGAGCCATAGAACTTCGTGTTGCCACCGACGTAGTAGTAAGTGCCCGGGCTGAATGGCTCCCCGGACGCTGAATACCATTTCTCTGCGTTCTTGTATCGTCCGCGTTCGAACACTTCATCCGGATCCCAGTTCTGCTTCTCCTGCGGGACAAACCCGCCGCGTTCGACGAGCAAGACGCTGGCCCCGCTGTCCTTCAGCGCATAGGCAAGGGTGCCGCCACCCATCCCGCTGCCGATGATGACAACGTCATAACCCGTCTTCGCAGGACTACCGCTCCGCAGAGTAGTCTCATCTGTCATTTGGAATTTACCTCTCAGTTCTGGCTGTTGCTGGCTTCCGGCATGCGCGTCGGACCTGCCAGCGCTCTGCGATCATTGCGGGGGCGTCACCGGTGAGAGCCACATCACCTATAAGTAAGAGTACACGGTTAGCGCATTTACTCAAGCATGAACTTTGGCTAAAGTCGTCTTGGACGCTCGAAGTTGGATTCAAACCCACATGAACGTGACCTTTCTCACACGCACATCCTCAGTGTACGATCGTACGCATAGGAAATCTAGTGGACGATCGTACGCAACGACCATAGTGTACGAACGTACATAAGCAGAGGGATCAAGCTGATGAATGAACCGGATGGGCCCACAGGGCCTGTGCCCCCGGAAGAACGGGCGGGCTGGAATGATTCCCCGGTACCGGACACGTCTTCTCCCGCGGCATCGGTCCCGCCCCTGGTCCGCAAACGGCGTTTCGACCCGAAACGCCGGGACCGGATAATTGACGCGCTTCTTGAGATCGTTGCCCACAGAGGAGTGGCGGGCACCAGTTTCAGAACCGTTGCCGCACAGGCAAACGTTCCGCTGGGTTCAATGACGTACCATTTCTGCAGCATGCAGGAACTGCTCGCCGCGGGGTTTGAACGCTTTGTCGAACAGTCCCTCGCCCGGCTGGAAGGGCGGCTACGGTCAACAAGAGAACCCCACGAAGCGATCGGGGCGCTGCTCACGTTAGTCCATGAGGACGCAACTTCCGACCCACCAAAGCATCTGGCGGTGTCTCGCGAACTTCAGGCACTCTGCGTTCGAGAACCGGCATTTCGTACCGTAGCCAAAACATGGTTCGAAGGCAGCGCGCGCATTCTCCAACGGCACTTCGATCCGCTGACGGCGCAGGTACTTCCGCCTCTCCTTGACGGCTTGGCCTTCTTCTGGGATTACATGGCTGAAGGAGATACCACGGCGTCCGACATCGTGGCCAAACTTCTTCCGGCTCCATTGCCCCGTGGTACTTGCGCCCCGGCCAACGACATCAGCCCCGGCTGGTGACAACCGGACCTTGCCCTGTGCTTGACGGCCAACGAGCCCATGCCATCTGAAAGAACTTGCCATGCCGAAATCACCAGACGGAAACAACGGAGTAGCAGGACCAGCTCCGGCACGTTTCGAATTGTTATTCCTCGACGCGTTCGCAGACGAGCCAGTCACAAAACCGGAACAGCACGAGAGGCTGCGCGAGGCGGGAACCGGAGGAGATTCGGATACAGCTCCCCTTCGCGGTCCCTTTCCGTTCGCAGGAAGGCCTTGGACGACGTCAGGCGCGATTTGTTCACTCTTTCGATGAAACGCGGAATCGTCGGCTAGTCAGGCGCCGTTTACGCTTGTCGATCCTTTTCGGCTTGGAGGCCTTGGGGGACATCGGAAAAGTAGAGGGAAGCATTCTCCGGCAAAGGAGTCATGTTGTGCGCAACCGTTTCCTTGAGCAGCTTGTCGACGGCGCTCGAAACCAATTTCCGGTCATCCTCATGCGGTTCGAAAGCGCGATGGATGGAGAGTCCTTCGACCAACGCGTCCAGTTGACGAGCCACGTCCGGATCAAAGTGTCTGCCGAACGCCCGACGACTGCGCATCATCCAGTCATGTGTCAAGTGCCGGAACTCTTTCCGACGTGCAGACAACGTGTAGAGCTCCAGGGTCAATACGAGGGAGTCGCGATCACCATAGGTATCTTCCAGAATCATCTCAACAATGGCGTCCTTGACTGCCTCAATGGATGAAGCCTGATTCATACGTTGCTCGAAACGATCGCTGATTCGGGTCGCAAAGCGGGTGAACGCCTCGTGCAACAAGGCGTCCATGCTGGCGAAGTGATAAGTCATTGACCCCAACGGAACATCGGCAAGTGCTGCTATTTTCCGGTGCGACGTGCCTGCCACCCCTTCGGCAGCGATGAGGTCCAAGGTTGCCTCGATGATTCGGTCCCGGCGGCCCGGATCGACTCTTCGGCTTGTCGTTGTCTTCAACTCCATACCGTCCTTGTGACTTCGGCAGGGACTCCCACCGCAACAACATACGGCGGAAGGTCTCGACTCATCACAGCCCCGACACTCACAACGGTGTTCTCACCGGTTGTTACACCAGGAAGAACCATAGTGCCTCCACCAAGCCACACGCTGTCATGGATGGCAATTGGCTTGGCCGCTTCGAGTTTGTCCATCCGGAGTTGCGGGTCAACCGGATGAGTCGGAGTCAACAACTGAACATTCGGGCCGATTTGGCATTTTTTCCCGATGGAGATCGGAGCAACTTCCAGTGCTGTCAGGCTGTAGCTGACGAAAGAGCCTTCGCCGATTGCTGTATTGGATCCGCAGTCGACAAAAATGGGCGGGCGTATGTGGGCGTCATCGCCAGGGCTTCCGATGAGGTCCCGAATCACAGCCTGAGCCGCGTTCATGTCCTCAAGGCAACCCGATGCGTACGTGCCGGCCAGCCGGAACGCCCGCTGCTGCCTGGCACTGATTTCCGGGTCGCCGGAGATCAGTAGTTCCGCGGCGAGCATCCGCTTAAAGTTGTTTCCCGGGTCGTCTTGAAAGTAGTCACCTACCATGTGTACAACTGTACTCAACGCTTCGCGCCCTGCCCTAGCCTATCCTCAGCGAGACCTGAAACAGTTCGCTTCCGCGCGCCTGACAGAAGGAATCGACGAGGAATTTCCCTCTTGTTCCGTGCCCGACACGCAAAGTGTGTACGACCGTACACGTCGTCACGCCTGGGACGAAGACTTCGATATCTAATGACGCACTACGATCAACTTTTGCTTGCAGTCGAGCAGAAGTTTCCGTAATCTGCTGGAAGACGACGGCCAGATGATGTCCTGGGCTGCAACTCGTTAACTGCATGCCTTGGCGGTTTCCCGGCCGTGCGGTGTGCTCCACCGTCAAACCGCAATTACCCGCACCCCGCCGGCGCCTAGGCGGTCAACGATGTGCGTGCAGGCTCCTTCGCGAGCTGCCGTCCCTGATTCAAAGGATTTCCCATGGCTTCGTCCACCAGCAAAACCTCGCCTGAACTTCGCCGGGCAAGATTGGGTGTTTTTGGAGCCTTTACAATTGTTGGCTTCCTCACCGCAATCTGGCTTGTAAACATCCCCGATATCCAGCAAAGAACCGGCGTCTCCCACCCCGTGCTCGGAGGGCTGATCCTGTTGCTTGGTTTGGGCGCCCTGATATCCATGCAGTTCACCGGCTTGCTGATCAGGCGCTTCGGGAGCAGGACTCCGACTCTCATCGGCCTTGGTCTCGTAGTGGCCGCGGTAAACCTTCCCGGCCTGGCCTCGGACGCTCCGAGCTTGGGTGCCGCGTTGTTTATTTTCGGCCTGGGCCATGGCATCACCGACGTCGCCATGAACCAACATGCCGTCGTCGTTGAGCGCAGTTACAAGCGTCCGATCATGTCCGCGTTCCATGCACTTTTCTCACTTGGCGGAGCAATCGGAGCAGTGTGCGGGGCAGCCGCCCAATCGATCCATCTACAAGTTTCCTGGATCCTGCTCTCGGCAGCACTACTTGGACTGGCCGGCACCGTATGGTCAGCATTCTTGATGTTTTCACAGAAAACCGAACTACTACTGGAATCGGACCACGAGACTGCCAGCCAACGAGACACGCCACCCTCCGGGCAGCCCGCCAAGCCACAGCGCGGCCGGGTGCTGGTACTCGCACTGTTGGCGTTTCTGGTACTGCTCTCCGAAGGTGCAGCCAACGACTGGAGCGCCCTCCAAACAGTAGAACACCTGGGGGAACCGGAGGCCGCAGCCGCGCTGGCATACGGAGCCTTCGCTTCAGCCATGACATTGGGCCGGCTCTGTGCCGACCGTCTGGCTCACGCTGCCGGTTCCGTCAAAGTCGTTCGTTTCGGGTCCCTGGTCGCCGCGGTAGGAATGCTGGTCGTGATTGCATCTCCGCTATATCCCGTCTCCCTGCTGGGCTGGTTCTTCTTCGGCATGGGCCTCTCCGGAATCATTCCGCAGGTTTACACCGCCGCCGGGAGCATCAACCCTTCGGACGCGGGAAAGACCCTGTCCCGGGTCGTTAGCTCCGGATACATCGGGCTTTTGGCAGGTCCTGCAATCATCGGATGGTTAGGCGGCCTGATCGGCTTGACCCTTGCCTTCCTGCTTCCGTTCGCCTTCTGCATCATAGGAATACTGTTCGCCTCGACCGTATCCCCCGTCGAGACACGCGTAACCAAACGTGCACTCGCCGGAAGCAAAAGACCGGAAAGTTAAGAGGTCCGTCGCGGTAACGAGGCTAGCCGTGGCTCCACGACTCATCACGACGCCGCGCACCCGCCGCCGGGTCGATGTCCGGGCCGCAAAATCAAACTGCATTAAATATCACATCGCACGCGGCGGAGATACCGCCCACCACGAAAAGAGAATTTATGACCGACATGTTGACCCGCAGCCCTTCGGCGTGGCGAGTCGTAATTGGCACCCCTTTGTACCGTGGGGCGACGACGGCGCTCTTCTTCTCAGGTCTTGGATTCTCAGCCGCGGCCCCTCAGATCGCCAGGTTCCTTGTTGATGATCTTGGCGGCTCACTCACGATGGCAGGACTTTACTATCTGACCAACCTGACGGCATTGCTTGCAGGCTTTCTTGTCGGGCGATGGTCGGACCGTACAGGTCGTCGGCTTGGGCCGTTCCGGATCTGCGCGGTCGCAGGCTTCCTCGGGTGGTTGGGCATCGGGCTATCTACACAGCTCTGGATGCCGTTTGTTATCAGCGCAGTTGTTTTAAGTTTCGCCGGGGCCGCTACATCGCAGCTCTTCGCCGCGATACATGACGAACTTGCGGCAGACCATTCGTCGATCAGCGACGGCGTGGTCTCATATGTCCGCATGTCCCTGACCTTCGGCTGGGTCATTGGCCCAGTGGCCGGGTCGTTCCTTGCGGGTACCTTGGGTCTGCGGCCCATGCTCGTGGCAACGGCTGTGTGTACGCTGCTGCAGATCCTCCCGCTTGGAACTCTTCGCGACCGGGCAAGGAGACACCGGGAAGTCTTCACCCCCGAGGCAGGCACGTCATCTCCCGAGGCCCGTGCCGGACGGCCATCCGTGAAACCGCTGCTGGTGTTTACGGGGCTGTATGTCCTTGTGTATGCCGGTGAACCGATCAAATACGCATATCTGCCGATCTACATGAATGACCACCACTACGCCCCAGGTTTAAGTGGAGCGATTATTGCCATACAGCCGCTTGTGGAGCTGGTGTTGATGCCGGTGGCAGCGATCGTCGCACGTAAAATGGGCATGCTCCATCTAATGGTCGTCGGCGCGCTCCTGGGATTCGGCGCCAACATGCTTTTTGCTCTCAGCGGTTCTCCCCTTGGGCTCTTCGCCGCCCAGTTACTAATGGGGGGCGTGTGGGGAGTTTTCGCCGGGCTGGGAATCATCGTCGCCCAGCGCCTGCTTCCCGGGGCCGTCGCAACGGCGTCCGCAATCTTCATTAGTGCCCCTGCCGTTAGCTCGGCTTTGGGCGGGCTTGTGGGTGGAATCGGTGTGGCCGCAGCAGGACTGCCCCTGGTCTTCCTCGCACCCTCGGCCATGGCGCTGATCGCGTCGGCGGGCCTTGTCGTCCTGCAGCGGCGGTTGGGGACCGGAATCTAAGAAATCCCTGAACATCACAGCGCCGGATGCTGCCGACCCGAGGACGAGACAGCTCGGTCCTGACCGATTTCGGCCAGACAGGTCACAGCTTTAAAGAACGTTGTGGCATCAATATTGGCTGCGCTGGTCCTGGTACCTCCGGTCGCACGATCAAACGGGGCCGGTCTCACGCGTCCATGAAGCGATCGTTTTCTCAAGCACAGCCTCCAACGCCGACAGAAGGTCGATGCTGGGGTCTGCGAGCCACTGCAGTTGGAGGCCGTCCACGGTGCCATAGAGTCTGCGTACTTCCAGCTCGATCTCTTCCTCAGTCAGAGTCCGGATTATTCCGCCTTCGCGCCGCCCGCAGGCACGACCCGCCCTCACGGACCAGGCGGCTGTACCGGTCACGCACCTTGTAATATGCGGGGTTCTCGGACCTGGACCCCTCTGCGATTGTTGTGATTGGCAGGTCGACAAGGCCGGGGCGGTGGTATCGCACGTCGTCATGGAGCGCCGGAAATAGCCCAGGCCCTCAAGGGGTACCGTCGAATGTTCACTAAGGGCGAGTTCCCACTTTTCCAGGACCGCGATAAGCAACTCCTTCTTGGCGGCCCGAGATGCTTACTGCGGCGCTAGTTGGAGGGGAAGTTGTAGGAGGCGCCGGAGGCGTGGTGGGTTTCGGGCCAGCGGGAGGTGATGACTTTGCCGCGGGTGTAGAAGGACACGCCTTCGGGTCCGTAGATGTGCTTGTCGCCGAAGAGCGAGGCCTTCCAGCCGCCGAAGGAGTAGTAGGCCACAGGCACCGGGAGGGGCACGTTGATGCCGATCATGCCCACGTCCACGGAGCGCTGGAACTTCCGGGCGGCTGCTCCGGAGGAGGTGAAGATCGCGGTGCCGTTGCCGTAGGGGTTGGCGTTGATCAGCCTGATGCCGTCCTCGAGGCTGTCGACGCGGACGACGACGAGCACGGGTCCGAAGATTTCCTCCGTGTACGCGCTCATCTCCGTCTTGACGTGGTCGATCACGGTGGGTCCGACCCAGAACCCGTCCTCGTGTCCCGGGACGACGAGGTCGCGTCCGTCCACGACCATCGCCGCACCGGCGGCTTCGGCTTCGGTGACGATCCGCACGATGCGTTCCTTCGACGCCGGGGTGATGACCGGACCCATTTCAGCGCCCGGTGCCGTGCCGTTGTCCACCTTCACGGCCAGGGCACGCTCTTCGACCTTCTTGACCAGCAGCTCCGCGGCGTCCCCGACGGCGACCGCGACCGAGATCGCCATGCACCGCTCCCCGGCCGAACCGAACGCCGCGGCGGCCAGGTGGTCCGCGGCGTTGTCCAGGTCCGCGTCGGGCAGGATGATCGCGTGGTTCTTCGCCCCGCCCAAAGCCTGGACCCTTTTGCCGTGCTTGGTGGCGGTCTCGTGGACATACTTCGCGATCGGGGTGGAGCCGACGAAGGAAATCCCGTCCACGTCCGGGTGCGTCAGCAAGCCGTCAACGGTTTCCTTGTCACCATGCAGGACCTGGAACACACCATCGGGCAGCCCGGCCTGCTTCCACAACTTCGCCAGCAACAACGACGCCGACGGGTCGCGTTCGGAGGGCTTGAGGATGAACGCGTTCCCGGTTGCGATCGCCATCGGCGCCATCCACAACGGCACCATGACGGGGAAGTTGAACGGCGTGATGCCCGCGACCACACCGAGCGGCTCACGGAAGGAGAACACGTCGATCCCGGTGGAGACCTGGTCCGAATATTCGCCCTTGAGCAACTGCGGCACACCGCACGCAAACTCGACCACCTCCAGACCGCGGCCGATCTCGCCCTTCGCATCCGAAAGGACCTTGCCATGCTCGGCCGTGACCAAGGCCGCCAGCTCGTCCACGTGCGAGGCGACCAGTTCACGGAACCTAAACAGCACCGCGGTGCGCTTGGCCAGGGAGAAATCGCCCCACTTTTCCGCCGCGGCCTTCGCCGCAGCAACCGTGGCGTCCAGGTCGGCCCGGTTCGCGAGCCGCAGCTGCGCGGTCACGGCGCCGGTGGCCGGGTTGTACACCGGCTGGCTCCGGTCGCCGGCACCGGCCGTTTCAACACCGTTGATGAAATGGTTGATGGTGGTCGCGATGGTCTTCGTCATTTCGTACTTTCTTCGCATGGATATGGTTGAACCAACCCCAGTCTGCCTGCACAATTCTTACGACTCAATGGACAAAGTCGCCGTCGGGTGTGCATAAATGCACGTGGCGGAACAGATGAACAAGGCCCCAGCTAGTCTCGCCCATGCAAGTTGTCAAGACAATACTTCGCGCCATTGCCCAACAGGCGCGCCTGCCAGGAATGACCCAAGACGATCTGGAACCGCCCCCATGTAAACGCCGAGGAGAATCGGCCGAGTTGATCCACAGCCCGTCTCCGAAGGCCGTCGCGGCCGAATTTCAGTACGGCGGGGTTTCGGGGAACTTCGACCTCGCGGCCGTCCAGCCACCGGACTGGCTCCAAGCGCCTTTATCTTATCGGGCCCAGACGACCATCCCGCACCTTGGAGTTCACCGGCAGCATCGCGCTCGGAAGGACTTCTTACACTCAGATCGAGCCGTCGCCGCTTGGGCCACACGCCAGCAAATCGAAACAACTGGCCAACCGAACGCCTGGCGCCTTTCCAGCGCTCGGCACTCATCAGCGTTACCCAACCCACGGCGGGCACTGCCACGGCACCATAAGTTTATCTTGAGCAAGATCGCGTTTAGCATAAGATAACCATTGACGATTTGTGAATCTGGAGCTATAACTATATATAGATGCAAAACAAGAAGAGCAGGGTATGAAGCTATAGATCCTTCGGGCTTCAGCGACTATCGGCTGGACTTGAGGATCCCGGAGGGCCGGACAATGTTGGACAGCATAAACGTCGTCCAGAAGCGGAGAACGCCGGCAACCTTATCTCGAACATGCGACCCCGCCCCGATGCGCAGACTCCTGCCGTCAGCTGGAAGACGCCGGGCCGCCCAGTCCGTACCCCGTGGACCACCCGCATGGGCCCCTTCCGGATCCCCAGCAGTGCCCGCTGTTGGAGCTATCCCACTACCACCAGTTGCTCGATGATCTCTCCCGCGAGAGATTCGGCCCCCACGCATCAAATACAGCTGCACAGGCAGGAGAGTCCCCGTGAAGCGCCGTAGTCCGAGAAGTGTTCCCACCCTGGCCCCTCTTTCGCCGTCGGGAGATCGGGCCCAGCTCATCGATGCGAGCCAAGACAATAGGGCAATCGCACGACAGCAGCTCCGCCGCCGGCTTGAAATTGCTGCGATCCTCGACGAGTTGCTCTGAGCTACTTGAATCGCAGGCGGCCATCCATGCATCCCGTTCCACTGAGCGGACATCCTCGGACGAGGCAGCTGAGGGTTCCGTGATTCTCGCAGCTTCGGACATCTTCTCCAACCGTCCCGCTTCCCTGCGCCCGCACCCGTCAACTGCACAGGGTTGGGCGTCAGCAGGCGCAGACGGTGGATCGGTAGAGACGGCACGAAAGAGTCCGGAGAAGGTCCGCCTTGAAGTCGGGGGCGGCCTTCATGTGTCCCTCCAATGGATCTGATGTTCGAGCGCATTGCCGGGCTGAACATCGACCAGCACTTTCTTGAAACCTGCGCGCAAGCCTTGGAAGAGTGGATTCGGTGCCGATTACTCAACGCCGCCCCTGGCTTACGGGCGGATGCACCGGCCCCTGCGAGGCAGACCTTATGGACGTCGGCTTGAAACTCTGGACAGGCCACGAAGGTGTCCCATCGCTTCAAACAGGCATCAAACCGAAAGTCGCAGCGCCCGCTCTGGTCCCCACCAGCCCGGCCGTAGTGATTGCCGCAATGTTCGTTCCGCTCGCCGACTCCCCCATAGCGCAGCCATGACGCTCTGGATAGCGTTGCTTACTGGCGCAGCGGGCGTAGTGATCGTCGTCCAGTAGGGCCGCAGTCTCTTCACAGGGCGTCCAATGGATACCTTGTGGATGATTCCACCTTTGAAGAGCGCTTCCTGGAGATGTTGGAGCTCGTCGGCCGGGCGCAAGTGGGCAGATTGCAGCAGCTGGAAACACAAAGCTAGGGTTGTTGGGCCCCGCGTTTCATGCTCCGTCCCTGAGTTCGAGAGACCAACGCTGGCCACAATCTCAGGCTGCGACTCGTCGATGTCGATCTGGTCGTCTTGTCCGCTCGCACGGGGGTGAACCTCCACGTTGATGCGGACAGTGCTGGGGATGAGGACCGGATTCAATGGCGCGATGTCAGCCAAGAAGATTTGCAACGCTACCACGAAGCCTTCGGCTGTCAACACCGTGTCCCGGCTGTTGTCGAACTCGATGATCCAGCGGACGTGCCCGAGGGCCCGGACGGAACCGCGCGACCACGCGCTGTTGGTCCCGATCACATCGAGCCAGGACCAGGTGGCGCACGAGGGACAGGAAGCGGGGTCCTCGGCGACGCCGACCGTCGGACGCAGCCGCCGCATCCCGTCCGGCCTCATCTCCAGCGCACCTGACCTGTCCAGCCCGAGGCCTCCCTGGGAGGGCGATGCAAGGAGTACCGCGGCAAACAGCATCCGGCGCAGCCGCAGCCGGAAGACCCAGTGGGTGCCTGGGTGCTGGATGATTGCCGCACCGAGCCGGATCAGCCGCTGCAGGGAACTGGTGTCCTCACGGTGATCGCGCGGCCACGCGGGGGCTGCAGGACCTTTGGGAGCCATCCGCTGGCGTAGCTCTGCGAGGACAGCCCGGGATGGCTGTGCCTGCCGGGCAAAGCGAGAGATCGAGGCTTCGTCGATCCCTCCGGCAGGCACACCTGTGATCGAGCACCAGTCGGTCCAGAGGTCGGGCAGCGCCGTCGTCACCCTCCTGATTGTGCCGCTCCTCTGCGGAGGGCCCGGTAGGTTCGGACCGGGCTTGGAGAACCCTGAGCAAGACTGCTGGCATTCAGAGCGGGTCATGGTAAGCGGCGCATCGATCAGGGTCTGATCAGATCTTAGACTTCTCTTCGATCGTTTCTTCGGCACTTGCCAGTAGCGCCTCAGGAATGACATCACCATGGTTGCGGCGGAGGTAGTCACGCGCATCATCGAGCGACGGGTCGTGCTGAAGGCTCTTCTGGAAATAGTCGAGCCGACGCCGGGCATCGTCGATAATCTGACCCCAGTCTCGCACCCAGACGCGGACCTTGGCCCCGGGTGCCTCAGGCAGGTCCGGCTCGAACACGAGGCCGCGTTCTCGGCCTCGCTGGTTCGCTTCCTGCCGGACGTCTTCGTCGATCTCACCTGTCACGAGCCAGAAGTCCCACTCGGTCGTGCTGCTCGCGTACCGCGGGTCCTTGGCCATCGCCTTGGCGTATGCCTTGATCTGTGCGAGCTCCTTCGGCCCCGCAACGACCTTCGGGGCCTTAAGTTCAACCACGAGATGCCTGTTGCGGTCGTGCTCGGTGGCGGCGACCGAGAGAAGGAGGTCAAGACGGCCGGACCTGCCGTCGAGCAGCTTTACGGGGGTTGAGTCGGTGCGCGATTCGTCCAGGATTTGGCGGTGTCGATCCAGGGCGGCCGTCAGGCCCCGCTCGCTGATCATCAGGTTGTACTGCTCGCCGAAGACCCACAGTTCGCTTTCCAGGATGCGGTGCAGATGCGCCCGTTCCCCGATCATCTTGCTGGCCTCCAGGTCGAAGACCATTAGCTCGAGCGCGCGCAGAAACTCGAGTCTGTTCGTAACATTGCTCGAGGCCTGGATCACCCGCGACAGGCTGGTGCGCCTGAGGAGGTGCTCGAGCTGCTCACGCTCGTCGGCGGGGAGGCCGACGTACTGATCCAACAGCACGGACACGTCACTCGGCCGATGCTGGATAGACTCACGCAGGAGTCCGAGCGTCAGCTTCTTCTGCTGCCTGCCGCTCGGGATGTGCCTGCGGATCGAGGTGGCGACCACGTCGAAGGTCGCGCGCTCGACCTTCTCTTCCTCCGTTGCTGGCTCGCCCTCGTAGGGGTAGACATTTCCTGCCTTCCATTCCTCCACGAGTTCGCGACGTCGTTGGGCGCGACGTGACTCGAAATGCTTTTCCAGCACTTCGTCTACTTCAGCCAGCAGTAGCCCGAGTATCGACGGCGTGGCTTCCAGGTGCGCCAACATCCACTCGTTGTGATGATGAGGCATCTCATCCCAGAGAACGTACGCGGAGTAGCGGAAGTCGGGGGCCGGTGCCTTATCCAGAGCGTCGACGGGAACACCCGCGCCGTCGCAAAGGTGGATCGCCCGTTCGTTGCCAACCTTCCACTCAATGATGCGAAGCTTGGCGTGCCGCGTGACGTCCTCGTGTGCCCACTCCAGTTCGTACGTGGTATCGAGGTCAATGCTCTCTTCGGGCCGGACCCGCGATCCGTCATAGGTGATCGAGACGTCCGGTCGAGCGATGAGGTAGGGAGCGAACGTGGCCGTGATTCGGTCACTCGCTTTGTCGCTGCTAAGACGGTCAAGTCCATCGCGCCCGGATGCCACGAACCGGGTGCCCGTACTCTCATCAGTGCTCACCGGATCTGATGTGTCGAAGTCGTTCCTGGCGTCTGCGGAGGCGCGGATGACCGACCTGAGACGCTTGCCATCCAGGCTGTCTGCGACTGTCTCCCAAACGACCTGGGTGCCGAGGGCGAATGCGCGCAGCCGGCCTTGGCCGAGGCGACCATGCAGTGGGCGCTCTTCACCCTTACTGCGTCCCGCTGCCCACTTCCACGAGTTTCCCACCCATCGGAACGCAGAGGACAGTTCTTCTGGGGCCATCCCGTGGCCGTCGTCGGTGACCTCGGCACCGATCACACCGTCTGCATCATTGCGATGAAGCGTCACCACGACATCGTGGGCGTCGGCGTCCAGGCTGTTCCACACGAGCTCGATGACCGCTTTGATCGGGTCGTTCTCGTGTGCGAGCCTCTGAACGAGGTCGTTCCCAGCCTCCAGCTGTATGCGTGCCACTGTCACATTCTGCCAGCGAGGACCGACAGCCGACCGCATTTTCGTGCCCGCTTGTCATAAACAGCACTTTCATGGCTTGTGCTTCATCCTGTGACGAGAGGTCGTAGGAGGTGATCATGGGGAAACTGTCCGCTAGCAAAATGATGCCTGCTTGGATAGATTTGCAGTTCCGTTCTTGGATTCAGGGGGAGCAATGGCCGTTGGCTCGGATGGTTATGAGGTCATTGGCGTTAGCCTCTTCGGACCACCTCCCTTGGAGCAGATCCACCTTCCGCTGGACCCGGGTCTCTTTACATTTTTTGGGCCAAATGGCGCGGGGAAATCCACGGTCCTTAACGGCGTCCGGGACGCCCTTAGGGGTCGGTGGCGGGCAAATTCACACAGCTATGTACATATCCGGCTGACAGGCCTCCCCCGAAATACTGATCCGGATCGCGTGAGCCAATTCGAGCTTTCGCTCCGGGAAGGTCTTAGTCTCGATCGCACAGAGGTCTACGGACGCACTCGCCAGAAGCTGTGGAACGGTGTGCTTGCAAGCATCTCTGACCGGGCGGAGGTAGAAATACCACCAGTCGGCGAAAGCATGGTGGTTTCTCTATCGGCCACAGGCACCGAGGACAGCCCGCGATGGAGCGTCTTCTACTGTGGATCGCTGGGCGATGAGGAGTGGTCTCGGGTAGATGCAGTCGCGGGTTGGCGCACGTCTTTGATGGATTGGGCGAGGCGGCATAAGCGACATGGGGAAGGCCCCCCGAAGGTCTCCTTGACATGATGCCTCCGGCCGTGCCTTTCCTCGAGGACAGCCCGATGTTGGAAAACGTGCCTCTGGTCGCGCCGGTGGGGAAAGAGGATCACCTGAACTTCTGGCCCAGAAACTGGCCGGTACCTCAGCTCTGGTTGGGCAGTCTGACGATAAGCCCGGTGGAAATCCTCACAGACGGGGTGTCAGCAGACTGGATCCGTGAGGCAACCGGCAGACAGTTGATCGACATGGCATCCGGTTCGAAAAGCTTCATAAACGTCGTCGACGAATTGACCGAATTCGATCCCGCGTTTGAGAAGGACGTGCAGGTCATTGAGGCACGGGCCAACGAATTCTTCTCCCTCATGGGCTACCCCCACTACCATCTTTCGTTGGATCTAAAGACTCCGAAGGCATGGTTTGTCGGGGAGACACCGTCATGGAAGGTGACCGCTGTCCACCCTTCCGACAGCGATTAAACTTTTGACCTGACTGATCTTTCGACGGCCTTGCAGCGGTGGGGCGTCGCGGCTGTTCAGTGGGCCCTGGCCGGAGTTGGCGATGGCAATAGGCCAAGGGTGTTCCTGGTCGACGAGCCCGAGCGGGGCCTCGACAGGCTTAGGGAAAAGGACTTGCCGAGAGCGCTGAATCAGTTATGTACGAAAGACTCGCGCCTCACGGTGCTCACTGCATCCCATGCTCCGGCGTTCCTCGACTTGCGAGCCAACTCGGGGATTCTGAGGACAACCCGTGTTCCGAGTTGCCCCACGTCAGTAGCCGTGATCGACTCCACGATCCAAGGAACACTTTCGAAGCTCTCTGAACAGTTTGGCATTGCCCCGGGCGACGTACTCCAGCTGACCCGGGTGTTCGTCCTGGTCGAAGGAGAACACGACGAAATCGTTCTGAACCACCTGCTCGCAGACGACCTGGGCAAAGCGTCCGCGCAGACCCTTGCGCTCCGTGGTGCGAAAGGTCTCAGGTCCGTAGTCGAGGCAAAGTTCCTATTCTCCAGCACCGAAGCCATGTTCCTGGTCGTCCTTGACGGACTCCTCATGGACGAGGTGCGACCAATCTGGGACGAGGCCCGGGGTCACGCCAATGCGGGGAACATCCGAGAAGCGCGTGGGGCCCTCGCAAAACTGAAAGGCGTTCCTGGTGGCGGTGAGTTGAAATGGCTCGAAGAACTGGGGCATGCCGCGCTCAATACCGCCAAGTTCGCCCGGATCGAGGTTCACGGCCTCAAGGAAAGAGACATTGTCATGTACCTGCCTGAGGGCTGTTTCATGGACACATCCAAGACATGGGCACAGCTGGACCAAGAATACGAAGCGTACTGCCGACCACTTCATCTTGCTGAGCGTCGGAACTTCAAGGAATGGCTGCGCGATTTCCGCGGCGCACACTTCGGGCGAGATGACATCGTTAACGCGGTGCACGCGGCCTCCCCGAGCACGGAAATCCAGCAGCTCGGGATCAACCTGCAGACGTTGGCACGATTCGGCAGGGCTGATGCCTTGGAGATCCTATGAGTCGGAACAACGGGCCCGAGCTCATCGAGGCGGCCGCGTAGTCCGCGGCAGTTCTCGCGGTTTTCCACATAGGCCACGACTCTCATATCCGCTGCCCGCTACTGATGCTGGACTGGATCCATGCTCAGTTACGAAGACACCAGCCTGCTCGACGAGGAGCCGGTCCTGGTCATCCAGGAGTACAAAGATGGCAGCTGCTGGTCCGGCCAGAACTGGGATGGATCCGCGTCGGTAGAGGTCCCAATCCGTCGCGCTCAGCTTTCCGGCCAAATGGCCTTTTCTCCCATCAGCTTGAGGAACGTAGCATATTCCTCGACGGTCAGCTCGCTACGGACGGCGGCACCCGCGACCGCGTCTCTCCTCGACCAATGGAACGGCGGACCCTCCTCTCGCTGGAAAGCATAGATTGTCATGTCGAGGCCTGCGAGCGTTCCTACAAGGCTCGGATTCTGGGTTGTTCTTGCTTGCGAAATCGCAAGACTGATCTTGTCCCACTCCAGGTCGCAAACCTTCGGGGATTGTGGAACCACAGCGAGCCCGTGGGAACGGCCGCGCGGGAAGTGGCGTCCAAGCATCACAGTCAGCGGCGGTTCGCCACCGGCCATGCGGTTCAAGCAGTATCGCTGTTCTGCGGCCTCCTCGGCTTGTTCTTCGAGGGCGTAGGGGTGGGCGCTGCGGGCCGCGAAGGAGGTTGCTTAGCGGGCCGGAACACGAGCATGACCTGATGAAACGTTCGTCAGCACCTGCACCAGGCCCTGCGGCTGCTCCGTTTCATCACGGCCGCTCGCATTCTCCCCACTCCTCATGCCCGAGCGGGGCTTCGTTCAGCTCGTCCCGACGTGCCCGCCAGTCGGGAAGGGCATGGTCCATCATGGCCACGAACTTCTCGCCGTGGCCACGCTGCAGGAGGTGCACGAGCTCGTGGACGACGATGTACTCCAGGCATCGCCGCTCCTTCTTCGCCAACTCCGGGTTGAGCCAGATCGTCCGTGACGTAGCGACGCAGGTGCCCCACTTGGTCTTCATCCGGCGCACGACGAATTTGTCAGCATCGACCCCGAGGATCGGCTGCCACTTCTCCAGTAGCGCGGGCACGGCGGCCTTCAGCTCACGCCGGTACCAACGATCCAGTGCCCCGAACCGCCCGGCGGCGTCGGTTCCGGATGGAGTGATCACCCAGAGCGTGTTGCCCTTGATCTCGACACCGTACGCACCGCTCGACTTGGAGACGTCGAGGAGATACCGCTGGCCCCACACGAAGTGCGTCTCCCCCGAGACCATCCTGCGCTCAGTCTGCCTGTCTGCATTCTGGAGCTGCTCCCGCTTACGCTTGATCCACGAGAGCCGCTGCACGACCGCCAGCCGGATAGCGTCTTCAGTGGTCCGCTGCGGTGCGGCGACTCGCACCCGCCCCACCGGCGGGTAGACCGAGATGTGCAGGTTCTTGATGTTTTTGTAGACGACGTCGACGCCAAGGCCAGCGACGGTGAGATAGGCGTTAACGGTACTCATCGTTGTTCTTCAACAGTTCGATGAACTCCGCCAGTGATTCCTCCTCGACACTTGGGAGTTCCTTGCGCAGCTCACGGGCGAGCGCGCGCTCCTTCATCCTGCCGGCACTGGCGTCGGCCCATCCGTGTTCCTTGCTCGATTGGATTCGGTGATGCAGTGCTTCGTGGTCGACGACCAGATCTACTGGACGCCACCCGAAGTCCATAATCGCCCGACGCGCTGGTGTGCTCGCCCATTCCGGGTAGGCCTTGCCGTCTGCTGCCTCCCGGGTGCCGACCTTCTTCGTCAGCTCGATGAGTTTGCGGAGGTAGTCCGCGTAGTCCTCGGCGTCTTCCTTCTGCTTCTCGATGAGTGCGTCGAGGAGTTCGGACATGTGCTCGTAGTAGCGCGGGTTCATCGCGTGCTCGTCGACGATGGTCTTGCGGACGTTGTTGATGATCGTCTCGGCTGTGGCTGCGCTGCTGCCCCTAATTCCAGATGGCAGCGTGTCGATCGCGTCGGACCCGCGTTCGACGATCAACTGGACCAGCGTCTTCTCCAGGTCGGCGACCTGTTCGACAGGTTTGGCGTTGATGTAGTTGTCGAGCAGTTGGCGCATCCCTGCCTCATACTGCTTCATGTCGATGTTCTCGCCGGCTCCGGCCTCGACCTCGCTCTTGACGGCGGCGTAGTGGGCGACCTCGTCCTTGATCGACGCCATCTCGGCCGCCGTGTAGCCGGCGGCTTCCATGTCGCTAGCGACGGCTCCGAAGGCGCGTACGAGGGTGGCAACGGACTTGTACAGCAGGACGCGTTTGGGTTCGTTGTCCTTGATCTGGTCGGCATCGCCGGGCGTAGACGCAACGAAATAGTGCTGGAATTCGAGAGTGCCTTTGGGCGGGGCGACCGGCTCGCACAGAGCCCGGACGGCGTCGAGAGCCTCCTCGAGATCTTTGCGGTCCTGCTCATTGCGGTCGCTGATCAGTCCGTCAACGTCATCGGCCGCGTACTCGCCGAAGGCTTCGGAGGTGTAGTCGGTGACGGTCTTGTCGAGCGATTTGAACAGGTCACGGTAGTCGACGATGTACCCGTAGGTCTTATCGTCGCCGTCGAGACGGTTGACGCGGCAGATCGCCTGGAAGAGGCCGTGGTCGCGCATTCTCTTGTCGATGTACAGGTACGTCGCACTCGGCGCGTCGAAACCGGTCAGGAGTTTGTCGACCACGATGAGCAGCCGCATCTGGCCGGGCTCGTTGACGAACTTCTTCTTGGCATCGGTCTCGAACTCTTCGACCCGGCCGATGGCCTTGTCGGGGTGCTCGCCGAAGTAGTCGGCGAGCATCTGCCGGTAGATCTCGTACTTGCGGAGCTCTTCCGTGTCGCCCTCGCCCGCGTCTTCCTTGGAGATCGCGGTCGGGTTGGGCTTGTAGCTGGTGACGATTGCGACCTTGCCCCTGAAGCCGCTCTTCACGAAGGCCTCGTAGAATGTGCAGGCCTGATAGACCGAGTCGCTCACCAACATCGCGTTGCCCCGGCCGCTGACCAACCGCGGCTGGGTCTCCATGTCCATGAGGATGTCCTGGACAATCTGCGCCGAGCGGGGTGCAGAGGAGAAGACCTTCTGGATCGTGCCCCACTTCTGCTTCAGCCGGGCCTTCGACAGGTCGGTGAGGTTGCGGGTCTTGGCGTCGAACCACTTGTCGACCGCCGCGGATCCCTGGAGCTCCTGCTCGACCTTGCGGGCCTCGTACATCAGGTCGAGTACGACACCGTCACGGACGGCCTCGTCGAACTTGTAGGTGTGGATGAACGACCCGAACGTCTCGATGCTGGTCTTCTTGTCGTTCTTCAGCAACGGCGTGCCGGTGAATCCGATGAACATCGCCCCCGGCAGCAGGTCTTTCATGATGCGGTGCATCTTGCCACTCTGCGTGCGGTGGGCCTCGTCGACGAACACGAAGATGTTGCCTTTTGCCCTGAAACCCTCAGGGATCTTCGTCTTGAGGTCCTTCGCGAAGTCCTCGGCGTCCTTGTCCCGGGCCTCTTCGTCGGTGCCGCGGAACTTGTGCACCAGAGAGCACATGAGCCGCGGGTTCGAGGTGTTGAGCATCGCGAGCATGTCCGCACCCGACTGGGTGCGGACGATCTTCTCCCCGACCCCGGAAAAGCCGCCCTCGATCTGCTCGTCCAGCTCAGTGCGGTCGGTGATCACGAGGACGCGGGCATCATGCTGGGTCTCCAGGATCCACTTGGCCAGCCACACCATCGTCAGGCTCTTGCCCGACCCCTGGGTGTGCCATATGATGCCGCCCTCGCGCTTGGCGATGCGGGCCTGAGAGGCCTTGACGCCGAAGTACTGGTTGTGGCGCGGGGACTTCTTCACGCCCGCGTCGTAGACGATGAAATCGTGGATGATCTCCAGGAAGCGCTCTTTGGAGCACATCTGGGTGATCGCGAGGTCGAGGGCAGCGTTTTCACCTGCTTCCTTCCACCGCAGCCAGTACTTCTCCGGGGTCTCGATCACCCCGTAGTGCAGCCCCTCGACATCGTTGCCCGCGAACAGCAGCTGAACAGTTGTGAAGAACGGGCGGACAAAGTCGTGGCGCTGGTTGCCGATGTTCTGACGGATGCCGCTGGCGACGCTCACCGTCGAGCGCTTCAACTCCACCACACCGAGCGCGATCCCGTTCACATAGAGGACGAGGTCGGGTCGCTTCGTGTGCTGGCCCTTGACCGTGACTTCTTCGGCCACGACGAAGTCGTTTAACGCCGGGTTGGTCCAGTCGATCAGGTGGACTGACCGGGTGGTCTGGTCGACATCGGTCTTGACCTTCGCGCCGTATCGGAGCAGCTCATAGACTTTGCGGTTCTGGTCGTACAACGAAGAGCCGCCACCGAACGCTGCGGCGGTCAGGAGCTGATGTACCGTTCGAGAGACCAGAGCCTCGTCGTATCCACGACCGAGCAGGTAAGCGCGTAGCTTGGCTTCATCGACGTTGCGGTTGTCGCGATCCTTCAGGTTCCCGCCATAGCCGTACCCGAGCTTGTGCTGGAAGAGCTCGACGACCCGGCGTTGTGTCTCACGCTCTTTCTGACCGACCGCGCTCATGCCTCCTCCTTCACTGGAAGGCGGGTACGCCCCGTCAACAGCTCCTGCATCATCCCGACCTTCACAGCACGGGCGGAGTCCAGCCCACGCTCCAATGCCTCGATTTCGGCGTCCGCAACCTGCAAGACCTCGGCAATGGCACGCTGCTCATCAATATCAGGAAGTGGGAATCGAAGCGCCGATAGTGCACCCGCACTGATGTGCACTACTGCATCGCCCTGTCCACGACTCGCCTTCTGCGCGGCCAACGATGGAGTGTTTAGGAGCGACGCAACGAAAATTGGATCGAAACCGGTCCCTCGCAAAACGATGATGTCTCCACCGGCCACCGCAGCAGGCTCGCCTACATAGGCAACAGTCATGCCAATCTCAGCCTTAGTCTCACCGGAACCCGCGAAAAGCAGGTCTCCTGCCCTGATCGGCAGCGCCGACATAGCCACGTCAGGATCTACGAACGAAACGGTTTCGCGAGCATAGTTGTGATATGCCGTGTACAGCTCACCGTACCGAATGCACGGAACACCGGAGGACCGTGTTTGGTCTCGATTGATTCCGCGTCCCTTGAAGAATCCCCCGAGTTCACCAAGTTCAACCTCGCCCCAATCGCCCGTGAAGCCGGGGAGGCGCGTGCTGCCGGTCAGGAGTTCCTGCATCATGCCATGCTTGATATCACGCTTCTTAGCGATGAGTCGGACGACCTTCGTAATTAGGTCGTCTGCGTCACCGAGAACTTGGGCGATCCTCTCCTGCTCAGGCTCAGGGGGGAAGGGAACCTCGATGGCCTTGATAAGCGTTGTGTTCAGATTTGGCTGTCCGTTGCCGGGTGCCACAACGTCGCGGAGGTAATCTGTTCGCGTGTTGAGGTATTGGCAGATGAACTCCCGGTTCCCAGCATGTTGGTCGATCAATGCTGCAATACCGTCATTTGCGCAGCATTGGAGATCCAATATCTTTGCGACTCCAAGGGTCGCGCCACTGTTGGCAAGTACCAATGTGTTCGGTAGCAGCGTCCGACTTCGTTTCGCTCCCTCTTCCGTCAGGCACCCTGCTGTCTCGTTGACCCGGATTTGGCTGGCCGGGATAGCTGTGAGGGAGGCGACCGTCAACCAAGGGATGAACGATCCATCGAAGTAGCGAGGGTCACCTGCTGGCCGAGGCGAGCCACCCCGAACGACGCGACCCAGGTCGCCAAGCGGCCTTGTCTGCCATCCGGTGGGCAGAGCGAATATGGCAGTTGTCATCCTTTGAATCCCATCACAGCCAGATGCGCAGTAACCTTGGCGCTCAACGCTTCTACCTCAGCCTCGAGTTCACCAACAGTCGACTCATAGCGGTTGCCAAGGACACGGAGGCGAGCGATAAGTGCCTGCCCAAGCGCAGTCACCTCTGCCCCAATCTGACGGCGGATCGCGCCGCCCCACTTGTCATCAATTACCAGCAACTGGATGTCGTCCGTCGTGAGCTTCAGGTACTGGGCAAGGGCCAATTGCTCGATCTTCGCGGTAGCGTCCTTGACCGCCTTCTTCGCAGCTGCCTCCGCCTCGTAGAGCTTGATCACGTGCTGCAGCGCCTCGATCTCATCGGCTTCAGCACCCTCCCGCCTCGCCACGCGGAGGCGTGCTGCCGCAAGCGTCTTGGTGATCTTGTTGTCCTCGACCGCCTCCCAGAGCAGGCCTTCTTCGACTGCGTGTTCCTCTGTGTAACCCTCGACCGCCTGGCTAGCGGCCTCCTGTTCGAGGCTGAGACCATCGAGCTCCGCCTTCTCCTGTGAGAAGAACCGGGCGACGACGTACTCGGGCGGGATCAGGTCCATGACCCAGCGCTTCGCTGTGGTGCGGTTGCCCGTAACGATGTGGGCTTCCTCGTACTTTGGCTTGTTGTTCTTGTCCTTCCAGGTGCGAGCCAGCCGCGGCCTCGCAGAGCCGTCCCAGCCGTCGCTGACGATGAGGGCGACGTCGTCATGCATCGAGGTGTTCCAGTAACTCATCAACTGCTCGTACATGCCGTACTCGTCAATCAGCGGGCGTGGACGGAAGGCCTCCAGTAACGCCTCGGAGACGTTTTGGATCAGATCGTTGGCGCGGGTCGACGTTGTGATGTCCACGAGCAACTTGCGCTTGTCGGCCCACCAGGCGTCGACGGTATCGGCGATGCCTTTCGCGAAGGCCCCGTACTCGGGTGACTGGGTGACCTTGGCCTGTATGTCCGACTTGTTGACGGCGAACTTCGAGTAGTCCTCCCGCAGCGGCCTGAAGAGCTCGGCTCGCAGGCTCGGGAACGCATCCCAGTAGGGCTGGACAGCATCGAGGTCGCGGTCCGGGACACCACCCTGCATGTGGGCGCGGAGGTCCTGGATGTCCTCGGGCTCGGACGAGTCGATGTAGCGCGGGATGTTGAGGTTGTAGTCGTTCTTCGGATCCGCGATCTCGCTGACCGGCACCACTCGGGAGTACCCTGAGATTTCTTTTCCGCCGGTGAAGGCGTCGACGATCTTGTGCATGTCGCGCGGACGCAGCCGGTTCTTGGGGCCGTCCTTGGCGAAGCCCTTGCTCGCGTCGATCATGAAAATGCCGGTACGCGCCTGGGCATCTTCCTTATCGAGCACGATCAGGCAGGCGGGGATGCCCGTGCCGTAGAACAGGTTCGCCGGCAGACCAATGATCGCCTTGATGTAGCCGCGCTTGATCAGCTCGGTACGGATTCTCGCCTCCGAGTTTCCGCGGAACAGCACACCGTGCGGGAGGACGACGGCGCCCTTACCCTGCGGTCGCAGTGACTTGACCATGTGCAGGAGGAACGCGTAATCGCCGTTCTTGTCGGGCGGGGTGTCGAAGCCATCGAAACGGCCGAAGGAGTAGTCGAAACCGTTGGTCCAGGTCTTGTGAGAGAACGGCGGGTTGGCCACAAGGTAGTCGAACGTCTGGAGGTTGCCGTTGTAAGTGAACTTTGGGGTGGCCAGGGTATTGCCCTGGCGCAGGTCGTGAGTCTCGTTGCCGTGGAGGATCATGTTCATCCGCGCGAGTGCCCAGGTGGCGTTGTCGTTCTCCTGGCCGTAGATCGTCAAGCCGTTGGGGGCGGCGTCGGCGACTTTGATCAGCAATGACCCGGAGCCGCATGTCGGGTCGTACACGGTAGTGGACTTCGGGGTGTTTGCCGGGATCTGGAGCAGCTGCGCCATTATCCGGGAGACCTCGGCCGGGGTGTAGAACTGACCCTTGCTCTTGCCGGACTGCGTGGCGAAGTGCCGCATGAGGTACTCGTAGGCGTCGCCCAGGAGGTCGTCACCCTCGGCTTTGGAGCCGGTGAAGTCCATGTCCTGGAAGATGCCGATCAGGTTCGAGACCTTGTCCTGCAGTTCCTTGCCGGAGCCCAGTTTGGCGGGGTCGTCGAAGTTGGCGTTGTTGATGACGCCCAGCAGGTCGTTCTCTTCGGCGAGACGCCGGATGGCGACGTTAACCTTCTCGCCGACGTCGGGCTTGCCCTTGAGTGAGATCAGGTAGTCGAAGGAGCCGTCGTCGGGGACGTAGATAAGCGCCGACTTGTCTGTCTTCGCCTTGTCCGAGACATACTTCACGAACAGCAGTGTGAGGACGTAGTCCTTGTACTGGCTGGCGTCCATCGATCCGCGCAGCTCGTCGGCGCTGCTCCACAGTGAGGAGTAAAGGTCAGATTTTTTCAGCGCCACAGTTCAATCTTTCTACGTTCATGCATGTATCCCGGGACGAGAGCATGCATCCCGGACCGCCAACTCTGCTCAGCGTCTTCCACTGCCATCGCCCTCGTTCGAGATCGCGGCCCCGCCGCTGCGGACCCAGGCGTCGACCTCGCTGGTCTGGAACTTCCAGAGCCTGCCGATCTTGTGGGCTGGCATGGAGCGTTCGGCGATCCAGGTGTAGACGGTCTCCTTAGTCACGCCGAGGTGGGCAGCAATCGCGTCGGCAGAAAGCCATGGTTCGCTCAATACTGCGCTCCTCGGGACGGACGGCGACCACCTGGTCATTGTCTGTCCAGATTTTACAGGTGTTTCACACGGTCTAACGCGGTTTAGATCGAAGTCACTCGGGTATGCACCTTGTTTGGGCGACAACGAGCGACCCGTGCGACCTTCGACACGAGACTCAGCGCCCGCAGCGATGATCGACAGTCACCGTTCAGGCCCTGGTGTCTTCAGATCACCATCAGGACTGAACATTGAAGAGCCGGACGAGGTGTCCGACGGCTGACGTATGGTCGCCGGCCTCGACTGCTTCTCGCGCGAGGGCGGCGAGTCTCGCCGCTTCGTCCACGGCAAGCTTTGCAAGGATCGATTCTGTGACGCTACGCGCGGATGGACTCACGCTGAGAAGAGTGTGCCAGATTCAACGGGTCACCCGTAGCCATGCTCGCGCTTCTCCGCTCGGGTCTCATACAAGGTTCCGGACCTTCCTTCCGCGTCCGATGATCTTCTGGACGATCTCGATCCTCCCGGCGGCTTCGAGGCGCTTGAACAGCGTCTCGTTCGACGATCCTGCGGGGAGGTCGAACTCTGACCCGGGACCTGCCGACAGCCCGTCGTAGGGCTGGCCGAGGGACGCAAGGATGCCCGAGAGATCGGCCGGGGCGGTGTCTCTTGCGTAGGTCAGCTGACGCAGGACTATGTCCGGGTCCTGTGTAACACGAGCGATACGGCGGATCTCCCCGAGAGACAGCCAGATCTGGTTGCCGATCGCGAACTGTCCAGCGGCGCGTAGAGCTTTCTTGTCGTCGCCGGGCACATAGTCGCCAAGGCGCTCGACCACCATCCGACGCAGCTCGTCAGGAATCCACGGGCTCTCCACGAACTCGCCGACGAAACCCGCCAAGAGCGCCGGTGTCATGAAACCCGAGGCATTCTTCGACACCGCGAAGGCCTCAGAGACCGATTCCCACCCGCACGTCGCGAAATGAGCGAAGGTGTCAAAGGTATCCGGCAGCAGCTTCGCCTCCAGCGCCCTGGCGAGTAGCTGGTCGGGGCCCGGAGTCACCTTAGCGAGCTCAATCGCGGACTCGAGATTCAGCTGCTTGACGAGCTGGACCCGGGCCTGCGCTGCCAGATGCGCCGAAGCATTCAGCAAGCGGACTGCGAGGACGCCTCGGTCCGGGTCCGCAACCTCCTCGAAGTCCTGCAGTTCGACCTGATCGGCTCCGTCCGGGACGAGAAGGCCAGCCAGACGTTCGTCGACTCCATGGGCCAGTGCGTAAGCGAATATGTTGGCGACGGTAGGAGCCATGAGGCCCGCATCCACGATCAAGGGCCAGGTCGGCTCCGGGACGTCCTCGATCTCCTGGATTGTGGCGGAAGCGGCGCTCCGCTCGATCACGTCGCGCAGCTGGTCCTCCGTCCAAGAGCCGTGCTGCTCGTTGATGACATCGACCAGTACGGACTCCATGAGCACGATCGGCTGGGCCGACCCGTCGGCCTCCATCGCGGCGACGTAGTCGTCGATGCGTGTTTTGCAGAACTCCCACACGCTCTGTATTTTGCGCACTTCGTCGAGCGTCGGGGCTACGTCCACGCCGAGTGCCAGCTGCAGGTTTGGCGCGCTGACCTTGTATCTGTGCGCTGCCACGATACGAACACGGAGCGGGGCGTTCAGCTCGCCAAGGTCCGTGACCACCAGCTCCACCGCCTCAAGGAATTCGAAGACCCGCTCAGTCTGTGTTGCGGTCTGACTCTCGCGGACGGCGGTGAGACGCGGATAGGAAGACTCGAGGAGCGCCCGAGAGGATTCGCCGATCTCGTAGACGTCGGCATGCAGCCCGGTCAGGAGCGCCCTGTCGAACAGCTTCAGCCGTGTCTCTTCGTCCGGGATACCGGGATGGCCCGCGAGGTACTCGAAGACATCGCGCCACGGGTGTTCCGTCAACTTTTGGACGAGGAGTTCACGCGGGGCGTCGGGCGCATTGAGGAATGCGTCAAGGAATTTCTGGACATCCTTGCCGTCATGCGTGACGACGTACGCGACAAGTTGCTTCGCGTCTTCGGGTTTTTCTTTGAGCAAGTGGGACGCGACTTGGAGGTTCAGCGCGCTCACGCTGCTTGTGAAATCGGCCGGCACCTGCTCAAGCAGATTGCTCATGGCCTTCTCCGACTTGAACTCGTAGTCAACGTACATCTCGTTCGGCTGGATGCTGTGGTTGTAGAAGAAGGCGACATCGACGCCAACGAACTTGCCGTAGAAGATCGCGGAATATTCGGCGTAGTTGCGTGTGATGAAACCCCGCCGTACGAGGTCGCGTGCCAGCTCTGAGTCAAGTACGTCGGTGATGCGCTGGTCGAACCCGATTCGCCCCTTTGGTAGGCGCTCGTAGCTGGCCAGTCCGGCGAAGTCCGCTCCTCGCAACGTCGCGATGTCCCGGTCGTACCGATCGATCAGGCGGGCGAGCTCTTCAGGATCAGGATCCAGCCATTCCGTGGAATTAATGACTTCTGGGAAGACGCGGCTGATCTGTTCTCTAGAGGGCGTGACGGGGGTTGAGTTATACCTCTGGACAATGGAGAAGGTTTTCGACTTGGCGACGCGCTCCCAGAATTCCACCGAGCCGGCGGCATCGAACCCGTAGCCTTCGTCATCAACCGTGACCGAAACGTACGGGTGGCCGCTTGTCGGGGGGAAGAAGTCCTTGATCTCGCGGAGCCGACTTCCCAGCTTCGCAGCGGTCTCCTCTTTCCGCTCCCGCTGTTCCTCGGTCCTCATCCGGTTGCGGCGCTGCTCCTGCAGACCCTCAATCAGGGTCCTTACCTCGTCGCGATGGATCCGTTCGAGCTCATCGAGCGTGCTGGCGCGCTGTGAGATGGCTTCAAAATCGGCGAGGTGGAAGTTCTTGTACGCAACCAGCGCGAAGAGATGGTCCGCCGTCATGCCCGGCGCAGGGGTCTTCGTCCACAGGAGGTGCTCGGCGAACACCACGAACTCGTTGCAGATGTTCTTCATCAGGCGCATGTCGGTGGTGTGCCGTGCGATCAGGTCCAGGAGGGGACGTGACACGTCGTTCTCGTCAAGACCGAGTTTTACCAGCTCCTCGGCGAGGAGGTCACGGGCGTTGCGGTGAGAGATGAACGGCACCATGGGAACGACGATTTCGAAGAACTTGGTCCGGTTCGCCCGCCGGACGGCCTCTGCAGCAATGTCGAGCCGGGGCTTCGCGCTGGCCGTGGTGCCGTCCGGGCCGTCAGTGGCTTTAGCCTCGCCGTCCTTGAGTTCCGGTTCCTTTCCGAGCTGCTCGAACAGGCTGTCCTTGATGGCGTAGATGAACCGCAGAGGCGCGTCACTGGGCTGCCAGTTCGCGGAAGAATTGATGAGGGTGTTCAGTTCCCGGAGCGAGTCGAAGATCTGTGGATCCTCGAAGCGGTCCAGATCTTCGAAGATCACGAATTTCGGCTTGACGGTGTCAAAGAAGGCAACGATCTCATCGAGAAAGCTGTCGAAGTAGGTGGTCGGGCCTTCACCCAGGGCGATTTTCGTGCCGGCGGTCGTGACCTCCGAAACGATTCGGTCGCCGATGATCCACCGGGCCGCCCACAGGGACACCAGAACAAGAATGAAAAGCATTCCCGCCCGCACGAGGTACCCGGGCAAGTCAGCTGCAGCGTCCGGCCAGCCGGGTCCGGAACGCACCCCCAGCACCCACGGAAACCCCAGGCCCACCACGCTGATAAAGAGGGCATGAAGGAACGCACGGCCCTTGGTCACGGGTTTGGGCCGGGCGAACCGGGATCGACGGATCTTCCCTGGTGTCAGCCGGTAGACGAGTTGCTTGACCAGTTCCTTCTGGATCCGGTTGGTCAGGTCCTCGTCATCTTTATCCGGGCCAAGGGTGTTGATACTGATACGGACAGTGTCTTTGTCGTGCTTCTTCTGAAAGTCATCCAGCACGCTGGACTTGCCGGCTCCGTAGCGGCCGGTGAGGGCGATGTTGCGGTTCCGCTTATCGAGGACCGCCTCTTCAAGGTGCCGCACGTAGATCCCGTGCTGGCCGTTCTCGAATTCAGGAGCGAGGCTGCCCAGCTTGATCTGCTGCCGCGGTGCCCCCGGCTGGCTCGGACGTTCCTCGGCCACGGTTCCTCTTCCCCCAACGAGCCATGGCAGCGCTTGAGCGCACTACCTCCTCCTGATCTTATCTGGGACCATGATGCGGTTGTTTTCCCTCACCACGTCACGCGACGGCAGTGCTTCCCCGTGCCCCGATAAGCGCACTTGCCAGAGGGCCGCTTAGTGTTACGGCTAAGTGCACCTTGACGCCCAACCAAGACACGATCCCCCTCCTGGTTGTATTCCGTCACATAGCCCCGGGGGGTCTGTAGATGTAGGCGTCGCCACTGACGGCCACCTCCCCGTCGCCAATCCATGCCGCGGCTTTGGCGACAGCAGCATCGCCCTCGCTAGTCGTCGCGATAATGAGGTCGCCGGGCTTGGCACGCCGCAGCTTCGCTGCCATCACAGGGTCGGTGAATGACCTCATCGAGTCGGTCCTGGTTCCGTAGTGCGTGTGGATCTGG
Organism: Arthrobacter terricola; assembly: GCF_004354015.1. Lineage (GTDB taxonomy): Bacteria > Actinomycetota > Actinomycetes > Actinomycetales > Micrococcaceae > Arthrobacter > Arthrobacter terricola. Next base: position 18,501 of record NZ_SMRU01000031.1, on the reverse strand, counting down.
CCGTAGTGGAGTGCGGGCGAACCCTCCTCCGTGTGGTCCGGCTTGGGAGGCGTACCTCTGCATCTGGTACTCGTAGGCGTCGCCGAACAGGTCGAGAGTGTGGTCATGGAAGTTTGCCGAGCGGCAGCTCGGCGATGGCATCGAGCCGCCCCACCAGCTTCTTGTTGCGCTTGTCGACGTGTTGCAAAGCTTCGAGCTGTCGACGACGAGGTCGTCGAAGAGCCCCTTAAGGTGATCGTCGCAAAGGTCACCGACACCGTACGCTGGCCCGAGATGGTCGATGGGCTTATTGACAGTCAAAACCGAATGCGCCGGGCTCTTGATGCCATCGGTGGCCCGGGGATCTTCGAAGGGACTGGCGTGACACAGCCCGACGAAGTGGACTTTGGGGACGAACTTGGCAGCCCCTGAGCCCAACGACTTGATGCTGTGGTTTGCTGCCCGTTGGGGTTGGTAAGTACCAGCCCAGAGACGTGGGAAGGCCACCGGTGCCGAAGGTCGACCGCAAGTCGGCTGTACATTCGGATCTCGCCCGTCCGCTCGGACAAATGCCCAAGCAGCAGCGGACACGGCCTCGCCAGCGCTCCCAGAGATTGAGGGCGTCGCCCAGCAACGTGTAACTGAATGGACGCTTCAAACCGTTCTCCGATCCTGTCGGTCGTGAGGCCTTCCAGATGTGCAGCGAGGGAGCTATAGCTTCGCGGTGCGCTGCCAGGCGTTCTGACGGTTGGGGCCACTGGGCTCGATTAAAGTCGCCTTCGCCTCAACGACCTGTTTTAAGCCAGCCACCGCTCTGGCTCGCGGCGCAGCCGTGGCAGGATAAGGATTTATGGCGGCGGTCATTCTGGGATGGGATCCAAGCCGGTGGAACGGCTGGAATTACGATGCGGTCATCGAACTGATCGCGCAAACCGGCGAATACCGGGAACGATGGAGCGTGGGTGGGCACCACGTCCAGCCTGGAACCGAGGCATGGCTGCTCCTGCAAGGCCAATATGAGCACAGCCGCGGGCTCATCGGCCACGGCTCCATTATGTCGGAGCCATTCGCTGTGCCGCACCAGTCGGGTTCTTCCCGGACGTTGAACTACGTCGACGTCTCATTCGACGCTCTGCTCCCGTTGGGTTCGCAGATCCTCGTTGACGTCCTGAAGCGCGCGATGCCCCTCATTCAGTGGGACACACTGAAGCAGTCCGGCCAGCCCCTGCCGGAGGCAGCCGAACCCGAAGTCCGCCGGTTGTGGCGCGAGCATGCTGTTTCCTTGTTCCCGGATCCGCTCGCTCTGGTGCCAGGTGGCCACCCTGAAGGAACAGTCACCCGGGTGACGGTGAACAGATACGAACACAGCTCGCGTGCCCGGCGCGCATGCCTTGCCTTCCACGGAACGACATGCGCTGCCTGCGGGTTCTCTTTCGAGGAACGGTACGGGGAGGTCGCCAAGAACTTCGTGCAGGTTCACCATATCGTGCCGGTTTCACAGCTTGGCCCGGACTACGTGCTGGACCCCGTCGCCGACCTGATCCCGCTGTGCGCCAATTGCCACGCCGTGGCTCATCTGGGCGTCAGCAGTCCGCGTTCCGTGCACGAGCTTCGGGAGCTCATATCTGAGGCCGGACATCTGAGCGGGCAGGTCGTCACCCCTGAAGCTCTGCAGGCTCAGGAAAGCGCTCAGAAGATACTCGACCAGAAGTAATGAGGAGACGTCTGGCGGCCAAACCAAAGCAGACCCGTTGACAGGTTGTCTAGCCACTCCGTCGTTGACATTTACATTGACCGTCCAGCCATCATTCCGGAAATCCTCCCGGAAGCCGCCGCTGTCGTCGCCAATTACTGTGCTTCTTTCGGCGCTTCGGACAAGGCCGTAGTTGACCGTCCTCTTTGGGCGCCGCACACCGCGGGGAATCTGCCGTTCAAGCGGCGCTCGTCCATCGCAGCGGTTGAAGCGAGCCAGTCCGATGTCCCCTTCGATGCTGCCGCACCGCTGCTCCGCTTCGGCCACGGGTTGTCCCCCGGGCCCGGGAAATCGCTGACCATAGGTGGTCGCGGACTCCCTGCCTCGAGAGACCGCCCGTGCACACATTGCCGGGAAAGCCGTGCAAAATTCGCCGATCCGAGCCCGCCGATAAGGCGTAGCGTTTCATCACCCCAACACGCATACTGTTTTCACTCATCGGAGAATCGCATGGAGCAACGCGAGAGCATTGTCGAATCCCGCTCGTTCGACCACGTGCCGGAACAGGAACGGCACGGCACCGTCCGGACCCAGGTCCAGTTCTGGTTCATGGTCAACGCAACCCTCATCACCCTCTTCACGGGCGCCGTCGGACCAGCAATGGGGCTGGGCCTGACGTGGACGCTGCTCGCCGTCGTCGTCGGCAGCGTCTTCGGCACCCTGTTTCAGGCATTCCATGGCGCCCAAGGACCGCACATGGGCCTGCCGCAAATGATCCAGTCCAGAGTCCAGTTCGGGTCCCGGGGAGCGGTCCTCCCCCTCGCCGCCGTCACGATCGTCCAGCTTGGCTTCGCGATCTTCCTCATCCAAACCGCCTCGTCGTCGCTCGCCGCCATCACCGTGGACCAGACCACAACGTTCGACGTCGTCATCGGGGCAGCCGCCGTCGTCCTCGCCGTCGTGGGCTACCGGCTCTTGCTGCGGGTGGAAAAGGTTGCCTCATTCGTCACCTTGGCCAACCTCGCCCTCCTCACTGTCGCGGCCCTCGTCGTCCTCCCGATCGGTTCCCTCCTAGGGAACAGCGCCTTCGTGCCCGTCGCTTTCCTTGCCCAGTTCGGGGCCGCCGCGATGTACCAGATCGCCATAGCCCCGATGGTTTCGGACTACACCCGATACCTGCCGTTCAAAACCAGCGGACGCGCTGTATCCGCCGCGGTGTTCGGCGGCACCCTGCTCTCGGCCGTATGGCTCGAAGCCCTCGGCGCCGCCCTCGCCCTCGCCTCACCACAGGGCGCCGACCTCATCGCCGCGATCCGGGACATGGGCGACAAGTTCGGGTTCGGACTCGGCACCGCGTCCATGGCTGTCGCCGTCGTCTCCTGCCTCATCACATGTTCCCTGTCCTTCTACAGCGGAAGCGTCTCACTCCTGAGCGCATTCGAAGCGTTCCGCCCCCTGAAGTCCAGCGGAGCGGTGCGAGCGATCACTTTGGCGGGGGCCGGCGTCGTCGTCATCGCCGCCACCCTGTTCCTGCCGGCAGATTTCCTTCCCGCCTTCAACGCGTTCCTGAGCATCCTGGGCTACTTCCTCATCCCGTGGACCGCGGTCAACCTCACCGACTACTACGTCGTCCGCCGCGGCGTGTACTCGATCAGCGACATCATGCGCTCCGACGGCGGGATCTACGGCCGCTGGGGCGTGCCCGGCATGATCAGCTACGCCCTTGGGTTCCTCGCCATGATCCCGTTCTTCAGCACCTCGATCTACACAGGCCCCGTCGCCGCCGCCCTGGGCGGAGCGGATATCTCGTTCGCCGTCGGTCTCGCGGTCGCCTCGGGCTCCTACCTGCTTTTCATGCGCCGCCGCGACTTCACGGAAGAGTTCGACGCCGTCCGCGCAGCACCGCTCAACACGCTCGACGAGCCGCCCCTCCCGGCATCCGCGCCCACCCAACCAATGGAAGGAAACCTCTCCGCATGAAGAACCACGCGAACTCACTCCGCCTGCTCTGGCCACAATGGCAGGGCGCCGCGCCCGACGTCGTCGGAACCCTCGCACCCGAACTCCCGCTCCCCGCCGCCCAGACCGGTTACTCCCTCGGCACCCGCATCCTCGACCTCCTGGTCCCTGAAGCCGCAGGCCAGCGGACCGAAACCGTCCCCGTGTCCGGCCACTCCCCCACCCTGGGCACCGACCGGGGCGTCTACGCCCGCGACGTCATCATCGAACAACTCCAGGCCGCACTCAACATCCTGGCGGACGCCGATCCGGACCGCGTCACCACCCTTGGCGGCGAATGCTCCGTCAGCGTCGCCCCGTTCAGCCACCTCGCCGCGAAATACGGCGACGACCTCGCCGTCGTCTGGCTCGACGCCCACCCGGACTGCACCCTGCCCAGCAGCAACTACGACGGCTACCACGCCATGGCAATCTCACACCTGACCGGCCACGGAGACCCGGACGTGCTCAACGCACTACCCGCAACCATCCACTCCTCCCGGATCGCCCTCGCCGGGCTGCACTCCTGGGCAGAGGACGAACTGCCCAACATCGAAGCCTGGGGACTCGCCACTTTCCCTCCCAACGTCCTCAACCAAGGAACCGACAGCCTGATCGACTGGCTAAAGGCCACCGGATGCTCAAAAGTGGCCATCCACCTCGATCTGGACGTCATCGACAGCAACGACCTCGTCCTTGGACTTGGCATGGAGCCCGACGGACTCACGCGCGATTCCGTGGCGAAGACCATCGCCGCACTCAACGGTGAAGCCGACGTCGTCGCCCTCACCGTTGCCGAATACCTTCCCCGCCAGGTCCTGGCCCTCCAAGACCTGGTCGGCAAAATCGAATTCCCCTCCTAGGAGCACCACCATGACCTACACACTGGCGTTCCTCACCCGCCCAAAGCCCGGGATCACCCTCGAAAAGTTCTACCAGCACTACACGGAGGTCCACAGACCGCTCGCCGAAAAACTCCCCGGACTGCTGTCCTACCGCCAAACACGCATCCTTAAAGAGGGCTACAGGGGCGATGACGCAATCGACTACGCCGCCTACTCCGAGTACACCTTCGAGAACGAAGGCGACGCAGCAACTGCCTTCGAAAGCCCCGAAGGCATCGCCCTCAACGAAGACACCGGCCGCTTCATGGACTGGCCGTCTGTCCTCACAATCCCCCTCGCGGAACTGGGGACCTACCGAAGCTAGTTCCTTCGCCGCCGCCTTTGCCTGGTAGCGCGAAGGCGGCGGCGATCTCGTTGCCGGAGTTGTTCAAGCCGCCGTAACGGCACGGGCGCCGGCGCGAAACTCCGACGGGACGACGCCGTGGACACGCTTGAATGCCCTCGTAAACGTCGTGGGGTCGGCAAAGCCGACGCGCAGTCCGACATCGAAGATGGGTACGTCGCGATGGTAGGAGGAACGAAGAAGACGCGCGGCTTCCTCCAGACGAACATCCCTGATGTAGGACGCCGGCGTGGTTCCGGCCTGCGAAAAAATCCGGGCGAGCAGGCGCGGAGAAATCCGCAGATGCTCAGCGATGAGCGATGGTGTCAACGCCGGATCGCGGAACCGCGTCCGCACTAGATCCTGCCCGGACTTCAGCAGTGCCGTCTGCCCTGCCAATCCACTGATGCATGATGAGCCTGAGGCGTACATGGCGGAGACAAGATCCACGGCGGCCACGGCCAACGATGTGGCCTCAAGGCTCTGATTGCTCTGGTCTGATCCGAAACGAATCGGTTCGTCGATTTCGGCGAACTCCCGAAGAATTGTCCTTAAGACTCTGCCCAGTGGGCCGTCAGAGGCATGAAAGACGCGGCCGGCGTCCGGAGCGAGCCTGCCAGCCAGCCCATGGGGAACTTTCAAGACCGCTTGCTGGATGGGCTGTGGAAAGTCGAATGCATAGGGGCGGGTCGTGTCGATGATTACCGCGTCCCCTGGACGCAGTTCGGACTGCCGACCCTTGTGTTCCACACGTCCCGCGGCTCCGGCGTCGTGCAGAACGACCATGAGGTCATCGCAGTCATGCCGGCGGATATCGCGCGCGGTCCGGGAGACCCCGAAGGGTCCGGCGGTGAGCATCCGCAGTGACAGTTGCGCCGTGCTCGCCGATGCACGGAGGCCGGCATCGAAACTTGGCGCGGCCCAATCAAGGCTGCAAAGCTGGAACTGCTCAACGCATAGGGCTTCCCATGCATCAGCCGAATTTACGGTGTAGTCGATCATCTTCGTCTTCCTTGGTCCCCGATGGGGTGCTGCGATATGCAAGCCAACGTCGAGTGGCCGCTGCGAAGCAATGCTTCGCAGCGGCCCAACGCAATGTTCGCCCGCGTCCCGGGAAACCCGGGCTAATAGGCGACTGTGAAACGCTGACGGCGGTGCTTTGGCCATTCGATTTCATCGATGACTGCAACCGCATAATCCTCGAATGAGATTGTGCTGTTGCCGGATTCGTCGGTGATCAGGTCATCGTTCGCCGTCCGGTAGGTGCCTGTTCGCCGTCCCGGCTGGATCTTGGCTGCCGGGCTGATGCTGGTCCAATCCAGGTCATCCACAGTGCGGTAGAACTCCAGGGCATCACCATGGGCATGCATGGTCTGCAGCACGTCCTCTGGAATGCCCGGCCGGTCCCAGACCTGTCCACCTCCCGGTGTGCGCAAAGAGCCGGCACCTCCGACTGTCACCAGACGCGGGGCTTCGGCCCCGGCGGAGCGAAGCCCGGCAATCAGCGAGCGGGCAGCAGGGGCGATAGTGGCCAGGTTCTCCTGCCCTCCCGCCCCGCCGACCGCACTGACCACGACGTCATGTTCGGACGCTATGGCTTTGACCGAATCCGGATCCAGGACGTTGCCGGCGACGACCCTCGTCCCGGGTTCCATGCCCGAGACCGTGTTTGGATCCCGGACCACCGCGGTGACGTCGTGACCGCGGGTGAGGGCTTCTGACACAATTCGGGAACCGATTCTTCCGGCTGCTCCAAAAACAGCAATTCTTGCCATTCTGCTCCTTCACGTTCAGGGGATGGCTTCGGCCGTTACCGGCCATGGTCGTGAATAGATGGAGAATCTTTCTTCCTGGAGAAATTCGACCCAAAGACCGTCCGGATCCTGGATGAAGACCCACTTCGCCTTGCCGTCGGGCAGGGCCCCGACTTCGACTGTGTCATCGGCAAGGCCTTGGCGCCTCAGCTGGGCAAGGGTGGCGTCGATGTCGTCTGTGGCTAAAGCAAGATGCTTAAGGCCGATGACGTCGAGGTCATTCCCGAATCCGGGACTCAGCGGTGGCAGGTGCTTGTTTTTCCCGTATGCGAAAAGTTCGAGGGCGTATTCGTCAAGTTGGAGATGGGTGAGCGTCGCCCCGTCGAAATTTGTCCTGTTCACCTCGACAAAGCCCAGTGCCGTGTAGAAAGCGAGGGAAGCGTCCAGGTCGCGGACGGAAATAGCAGTGTGGTGGGGTCGGTACTTGATCATGTTTGAGGCTCCTGTTTCATGGCGGGGCAGAATTCGGTGAAAGTCACCACATCTGTAGTCCGCCGGTTACCGCCAAGGACGCGCCGGTGATATTTTTGGCTCGCGGCGACACGAGGAAGGCCACGGCGTTTCCAATATCCTCAGGGTATTGCCCCCGGCCGAGCGGCACACGGGCTATCTGGCGCTCCCACTGATCAGGGTCCAGGGTGTCCCACATGGGCGTTCGCACTATGCCGGGGCAGACCGCGTTCACGTTGACGTTGTGCTTGGCGAGTTCAAGGGCAGCCGACTGGGTTATCCCGATCACCGAGAACTTTGATGCGTTGTAGGCCGAGTACTCGTCAATGGCGTTTTTCCCCGCCATTGACGCTATGTTGACGATTTTTCCGCCGGCTTTTTCCTGGAAGTATGTGCCGGCAGTCTGGCAGGCGAAGAACACGGCCTTGGCGTTGATGTCGTTGACGAGATCCCAGCTTTTTTCGGTCACCGCAAGGAACGGCATCTGCCGGGCCGTACCTGCGTTGTTGACCAGGATGTCCACTGTCCCGAACTCGTGCTCGGCTTGGGCGAAGACCTCCCGTGTGGAGGACATGTCGAGCACATCCTGCTTCAGCGCCAGCGCCTGGTGGCCGCGCTGCCGTATGGCTTCGACGGTTTCCTGAGCCCTCGGCAGCTCGAGATCCGTTACGACGACGCGGGCTCCTTCGGCTGCGAGCACGTCGGCCATACCCCGGCCTATGCCTTGCCCTGCCCCGGTTATGACGGCGACTTTGCCGTCCAGTTCCTTGGTCAAGCGTTTGTCCCTTCGTTCATGGGGAGTTTCAATTTAGAAGGGCCGGTCGAGGGCGTCGATGGCCTCGTCGATCTTCCAACGGCTGTCTTCCTTGATCATGCTGAACCGGTAGAGCCCGGTGGTGATCAGCTGAGCGTCCTTTTCCACCCCGTAGATTGCGAGGTAGGCGATAACCACTGCTTCATCGTCGGTGAGACGTTCAACGGTCATGCTGCCGAGAACATGCCGGCGCTGGTCGGACTGGGACTCCATGACTTCCCCGAGCCACTTAATGACACCTGCACGGCCGTTTTCGCTTGAGAGCGGCCCCTCGCCGACGCGGTAGGAGAACGTCACAGATTCAGTGAACAGGCTTTCCAAAACATCCAGTCGCCGCTCGTCATACGCAATCGCGTAGCGGGAGGCAGTTTCCAGGACCATGAGACGGTTGGCCAACGAGGTGAGGTCGGAGGGAACGGGCGGTGCAGGCTGCAGGTCGATGGTTCCGGTGGCGTGAGCCCATGCCGGGGTGCAGGTTTCAGGGGTGGTAGCTGCGGTCACGGTAATACCTTTCAGATTGTTCATTCTGGATTGTTGGTGCACGTGGTGGGCGGGGAGGGTCAGGAGATGGTGCGTCCGCCGTCGACCATGAGTTCCGTACCCGTAATGTAAGACGCTTCGTCGGAGGCAAGGAAGAGAACGGCGTTCGCGACTTCGTGCGGCTGGCCCGCCCGGAGTAGCGGGGTGCGGGTGATGTCTGGGTGGGCGTCACCGGCGGCGGCGAGCACTTCCCTGGTCATGGGAGTTTCAATGATGCCCGGGGCTACGGAGTTGACCCGGATGCCGTCGGGAGCGAATTCGACGGCGGCGGTCCTGGTCATGATGAAGACGGCGGCCTTGGCGGCCTGGTATGCGACGGCTGCGCCGCTGCCGACGTGTGCGTAGGTGGAGGAGAGGTTGACGATGGAGCCGCCCTTGCCGTCTTCACGCATGAGCGCATTTCCGTACTTCATACCCAGCATGACGCTGGTCTGGTTGACATTGATGACCCGGTCCCATTCGGCACGGTCGATTTTGGCGATGCCGTCCAGCGAGAGGATACCGGCGTTGTTGACAAGGATGTCGAGGCCGTCGAACCGGGCTCGGATCCGGTCCATTGCTGCGGTCCAGGCAGCGTCGTCGGTGACGTTGAGTTCAATGCCGAGCGCCTCCCCTCCGGCCTGACGGATGCGGTCGACGACCGCGTTCACCCCCTGCTGGTTAATATCGGCGACGACGACCTTCGCGCCTTCGTTGGCGAAGAGTTCGGCCTCGACCGCCCCCTGCCCGCTTGCTGCGCCGGTGATGAGTGCGACTTTTCCGCTGAGGCGTCCCATGGTGTTCTCCTTTGAATTTGTTGCCGCAGTCTTTCGGCGGCTTGTTCACTTGATGGGGTGTGCAGGCGGGGATTTCCACCCCGCCCCGGCACGTTTGTTTGGGTTAGCTGGTCTTCCAGAGTTTGAGGTAGGTGTCCTTCCAGTCCAGGTCTCCATCCCACGGAATGGAGCTGACGTTGTCGGCGCTGATGAGCTTTTCGGGGACATTGACGGTCTTGAGGCTCGCCGGCAGATTGCCTGCGAGCAGGCGGACCATTTGATCAACGGCAGCATAGGACTGCCATTCAACGCTGACGCCGATAGTCGCCTTGAAAGGCTGGTCACCGGCTTTGATGGCCTGGAGCGCGCCCGGATCGCCGTTCTGGGAGACGACGGTGATCTTTCCATTCTGCGGCGAGCGTTTGATCACGGGGGCGAGGGAGAGTGCAACCGGGTCATACGCGGTCCATACCGCGTTGGCCGTGGGGTTCGCCTGCAGGGTGGCCTGGAAGTCGGTTGGAACCTGGGTCTGAAGGTTTGCGATCTGGAAGTTCGTGTCCTTGACCATCCGGCAGCCCGGGCAGAGTTCCTTGAGCCCGTCCACGAAACCCTGATGCCATTCGACGACGGAGGGGAATTCCGGGTCGTTGACCGAGATGACCTTGCCGGCGCCTTTGGTGGCGACCGTCAGGTAGGCGGCGTTCCAACGCCCGGCCTTGGTGTGATCGTAGAGGGTATTGGCATCGGCAAAGCCATCCGGCGCCGGTTCGGACATGTTGACAACCTTGATGCCGCCGGACCTCGCCGTCAGGATGTCATCCTTGACCACCGACGACGGAATGGATCCAAGGAAGATCCCGTCGGCGTGGAGTTGGATCGCTGTCCGGACGGCGGCGCGCATCTTGTCGGGGTCGCCGGCGGGATCGATCATCTGGTAGCGCCAGCCGAGGGCTTTGGCGGCTTCGGCGATGGCGTCGACTTCGCGCTTGCAGCCCTCGGCGGCGTAGGCGCAGGGGACGGCGACAACGAGCTTGTCCTTGGGCGCAGCGACCTGCTCGGCGGGGAAGTCGAATGTGGTGACCTTGGCCGTGGCTTCCCCGAGGACTTTCCGGGCCGCCGATACATCGTTGTTTCCACCGCCGCTGCTTGGGGTTCCCTGCGAGCTGGCGCATCCTGTCAGTGCCAAGGCCCCTGCGAGGACCGCAGCCCAGGCCGCGGAGCCGTGCTTGATTCTGGTCATGGTGATCCCTTCGAACGGGGTAATCGGGAAATGTACTTACTGGTTGTGTGGTCAGCTGGAGGCCTTGCGGCGGCGCTTGCCGACGAGGACTGATGCCGAGACCGCGATCATGAGAGCGGCACCGTTGAAGATGTTTGTGACCCAGGTCTGGGCGCCGAGGAGGGTGAGGCCATTGCTGCCGACCGCCAGAAGAACGACGCCGATCACGGTGCCCCAGACATTGAAGTAGCCGGGCTTGATCGTCGTCGCGCCCAAGAACGCGGCAGCGTAAGCCGGGAGGAGAAATTCCGGGCCCAGGGTCGGGGCCGCGGTGCCTCCGCGGGAGGCCAGAAGCGCCCCTGCCAGCGCCGCGAGGATCCCGGCAACAATGAACGACGAGGCCAGGTACCGGTCTACTCTCACGCCACTGAGGCGTGCCGCGTCCCGCCCCATCCCCGTAGCACGGAGGTAACGCCCGAACGGCGTCTTCTCGATCACGTAGAACAACAAAAGGCTGAGCACGATTGCATAGGCCAGCACCACCTGGAGGTCGAACACCCGCGTCGTCGTCAGGGCACCGAACGCGTCGGAGCCGAGGACAAGGAGGGAGCTGCCGGTTACGAGCAGGTTGAGCCCGGACAGGATGGTCGCCGAGGCGAGGGTGGCGATGAACGCATTCACGCCCACCTTGACCACAAGGATTGCGTTGACGGTTCCGACGATGGCGCCTACTGCCAGGCAGGCCAGGATCACCACCGGCAGCGGGGCACCTGCGTTGGAGAGCGCGATCGCGGTGATTGCGCTGAACCCGAGGATTGCGCCGAGGGAGAGGTCAAATTCTCCGGCTGCCAATGGAAGGATCGCGGCCAGGGCGAGAATAACCGGGATCGATTGATCCGACAGGATGGCCTTGACGTTGTCGGACGTCGGGAAGGTGTCCGGAAGGAGGACGGAGAAGACGATGATCATCAGGACAAGGAAGATAATGACGCCGTAGGAGGTCGCGATGGTGCCGACGTCCGGCCGCTTCCGCGCCGGCTTGGTGGTTTTAGTGGAGGTGCGTTCCTGGGTGCTGCTTGCGGTGGTGCTCATGGCTTCCTTCTGGAAAATCTCGGGGGTCTTGGTGGGTGCCGTCGGCGGATTCATGCCGCCGCTCCCTGTTGGGCGCAGAGGAGAGCGAGATGCTCCTCATTGATGTCCTCGCCGGTGGCCTCAGCGACGAGCCGACCGCGGTCAAGGATGAGGACCCGGTCGCAAAGCCCCACGAACTCCTCGAAGTCTGTCGATGCCAGAATCACGGCCAACCCGTCTGCGGCCAGGCCCCGGACAATGTTGGCGATCTCCTGTTTGGCCAGAGCGTCCACGCCCTGTGTGGGTTCATCCAGAAGCAGCGCGGTGCCGCCGAACCCGGCGGCACGGGCGACGACGACTTTCTGCTGGTTCCCTCCTGAAAGGAGCCCAATGAGTCGGGAGGGGTCCGCTGGCTTGACCGAGAACTGCTCGATCAGCCGCAGTGCCCCGTTGCGCTCCTTGCGGCCGTCAAGGGCACCGTTTCGGGTGAAGGTCTTCAACCGGCCTAGAGTGATGTTTTCCCGGACGGACATTGGCAGCACCGCGCCTTCGCGGCGTCGCTCCTGGGGTACGCACGACACACCGGCTGCGATGGCAGTTGCCGGTGAATCCGGCGCGTAGCTCTTCCCGGCCAGTTCCATGTGGCCTGACGACGGGCTCTGGGCCCCCGCCAGAATGCGGATCAGTTCGCTGCGCCCGCAGCCGACCAGTCCGGCAACGCCTAGAATCTCACCGGAGCGGACTTTTAGATCCACCCCCCGAAGCCGCCGCCCGGTGATCCCCTGCGCAGCGAGAACTACATCTCCTTCGCGCAGACCGCGTCTTGGGATCCGGGTTTTCTCAAGACGTTTCCCCACAACGCGGGAAACAATGTCGTCCACGCCCAGCTCGGCGATCGGCTCGTCGGCAACAAGCTTTCCGTCCCGGAGAATTACCAGCTGATCGGCGATCCGCTTGACCTCCTCAGTTCGGTGACTGACATAGATCACCGTGCCGCCGTTGGCTTTCAGCTCCTCCAGCGAGGTCAGGATCGTGTCCACCTCCTCGACAGGAAGGGATGCCGTCGGCTCGTCAAGGACGACGATGTTCTTCGCGAATGCCTGCACTCCGGATTCCTCTTCGTCCTGAAAGGCCCTAGCCAGGCCGACCATGGTCCGCAGGGTGGGGTTCAGCGAGCCGACCAGCGCTCCCGGGTGCACGGAGATGGCGAACTTTTCGAGTGTCGCGGCGACGTGTTCGTGCTGGCGGCGTTTGCTGATCGGACCGAATGTACCTGGTGCCCGGAACCGGTCAACGAAGGCGAAGTTGTCTGCGATCGTCAGGCTGTCCACCAGGCCGACATCCTGGTGGAGGAACCTCAGTCCCGCTTCATGGGCGGTCCGCGGCGTCATGGGCAGCGGCATGGCGGTGCCGCCGATGGTGAGCGCGGCGCCCGGGTCTGGCTGGTAGACGCCGGCGAGGACCTTGATAAGGGTGGACTTGCCCGAGCCGTTCATGCCGAGCAAGGCCGTGATTTTTCCGCGCGGCACAGCGAACGAGACTTCATTCAGCGCGCGCTGTCCTGAAAAGGTCTTGGACAAATTTTCTATCCGTAGAGCATCCGAACCGGTACGGACGTCAGTGTCCGAAGTGATCATGGGTATGCCTTCCAAGAGGAGGAGAAGTAGTTGGTCCGGGCCTACCGTGCGGACCCGGAATCTTCCTTGAGATCGCCCTTCCCAGTGCTCCTCTTTGGGTCCGAGGAGATGTTCGAAAGCTGCGTTTTTGGGATTGTGGATCTGATCATATCTAGTTTATGATCATATTCACAAGGGGTCGGCAGAAGGTTTTCCCGAACGAGTCCGCCAACGGCGGGAGCCAGTTGCCGTATCGGCATGCCGGCCCGGCAGAAACTTCATGGAAGGTTTAGATATGACGACTTCCCCTCTTTTCCAGCCCCTGACCGTGCGGTCGACGACGATCCGTAATCGGATCTGGGTCTCCCCCATGTGTCAGTACTCCTGTGAGAACCAGGACGGTGTCCCCAACGATTGGCACCTGATGCATTTGGGCCAGTTCGCTGCAGGCGGAGCAGGCCTCGTCATGGCCGAGGCAACCGGAGTGAACCCCATCGGCCGCATCTCGAGCGAAGATACGGGTATGTGGAACGACCAGCAGCGTGACGCATGGGCGCGCATCGTACGCTTGATTCACGAACAGGGCGCAACGGCCGCAATCCAGTTGGCCCATGCCGGCCGGAAGGCCTCCGACTACCGGCTCTTCGACGAACGCTGCGGCACGACCAAGCCCTTCGCGGAAGGCGGCTGGAAGACAGTGGCTCCCTCGTCCCTGGCCTTTCCGGGATTCGATGTGCCCCGGGAACTGGATCATGCAGGCATCGACGAGGTCGTCCAAGACTTCGCGGCAGCAGCCCGGAGGAGCGTCGAGGCAGGATTCGACATCATCGAAATCCACGCAGCGCACGGGTACCTCATCCACGAGTTCCTGTCTCCGCTCAGCAACACCCGCACTGACGAATACGGCGGATCCCTCGAAAACCGGGCACGGCTGCTGCTGCGCATCGTCGCCGCGGTGCGGGAAGCCATTGGCAATGACCACGGCCTCTTTGTCCGGTTCTCCGCGACGGACTGGGCAGAAGGCGGATGGGACCAGGAACAGACCGCCGTCGTCGCCGCCATGGCACGCGACCGCGGAGCGGACGTTTTCGACATTTCCACCGGCGGACTGATAGACGGCGTCGAAATCCCGGTAGGCGAGGGATACCAGGTGCCCCTCGCGGACCACATCAAATCAGCCTCGGAGGTGCCCACGTCCGCCGTCGGCCTCATCACGACAGCAAAGTATGCCGAGGAAGTGGTCGCCAGCGGGCGCGCAGATGCCGTCATGCTCGGCAGGGAGATGCTCCGCGACCCGCACTTCGCCCTGCGCGCGGCCCGTGAACTAAACGTCCATGTCGACTACTGGCCACGCCAGTACAAGGCAGTGCAGTGGAAGGTGCGCGAGACCGCCGGACGCTGAACCTCAACTTCTCACTTTGACCCCTTCACAGAACGGACCACCAACATGACCAACAAGACCGTTGCCGGCACACTGACCGCCCTCGACCGGCTGGAAATCCAGGAACTCACGACCGGCTACGGAGTTCACCACGACCGCAGAGACTTTGCTTCACTCCGGGAGTGCTTCACTCCGGATGCAACCTACATCATGCACATCACAGACGGCCCGACGTTTGGCCCCCACCAGGGGCCGGTAGCGATCGTGGGTCAGATCCAGGCATTCAAGGAATCGCAAAACGACGTCCGGCGTCACCACATCTCAAACATCCAGATCGAACCGCTCGGTGACGATATCGCATCCGTGCTGTCCTATGTCCTTGTTTCGGCCAGTGACATCGACGGACTCGCGATCAAAACAGTGGGCACATATGCTGACACTGTTGTCCGAACACCTGCGGGCTGGCGGATTGCCCGCAAGGAACTCCAGTTGGACTCGACGTTTTAAAAGGCCAGGGATTCAGGACGACCGGAAGCAGTGAGTCGATGAAGAAGAATGCCCGCCCCTTGGGCACCAAAACCAGCCAAGCCTATGAATACGTCAAGCGACGCATTCTCGACGGCACCTACGCTCCCGGATACCGACTCGTGCTCGAAAACATCTCCCGCGAAGCAGACATGAGCCAGCTCCCTGTCAGGGAGGCCCTCAGGCGTCTGGAAGCCGAGGGCTATGTCGCCTACAAGCACAACGCCGGAGCGCGGGTTGCCGAACTTGATCCTGCCGCCTACGAGAGCACCCAGGCGGTCATTGCTGTGCTCGAGGGCGCTGCAACTGCGGGCGCCGCCCCGTACGTGACCCCAGAGGTGATCAGGCAGGCCGACGAGCTTAATCAGGAGATGCGTCGAAGGCGCGAACTCTTCGATGCAGAGGGCTTTATGGACCTCAACGCCCAATTCCATGATCTCCTGTGCGCTCCCTGCCCCAATGGACATCTGATGGAGTTGTTGGAAAGCGAACGCAGCCGGATGGCTCTCATCCGGAAGCCGACCCTCGGCATTGTCATGCGGCATGCGGCAGAATTCGTGGAGGACCACGACAGGCTCCTGGAACTGCTCAGGACGAGTCCCCGCTCGCCCGAGATCCAGCTGTTGGCCCAAGCCCATAAGCGGCGGATACTCGAGGCCGTTCAAACCGAGGCCGTAGCGTTTCATCTTCCGCGACCGGCAACGGCGGAACTGGTGGAGATCGAGGCGCGCACTCCGTAGTCCAGTGCCGGGCCATACGTGCCCTCCGAAGGAAAGAATCACGCTACGCGGCTTATGCCCCAAGGTGGCGGCCTTGTTGGCGGTAAATTCGGGCACGCCGGGTCGTTAATGCACCGGCGCCGTCGTTGCGGCAAAACACCCACAACCGGGACTTTATCTGTCCTCTCCAAAAGCCGTGCCCAGCGGGAATGGCATCGATGCAAAGGAGCATACGATCATGACAACCGAAGAGACTACTGCATACGATGTGGCTGCCCTGGCCAACGATCGGGCGGCGATGCAGGATACACTCGCCCGCTACGCGTGGGGCTACGACGAAGGCAACTTCGGCATGCTTGCGGACACCTTCACCAAGGAGGGGACCACCAGCGGCAAGGTTGCGAAGTCGGATGCCTCCTGGGGCCCAACCACAGGCAACCAGGCGATCGCCGACAGACTCAAGGCGATCCGCGACCAGCAGACGGACCAGCGTCGCCACACTATTCACACGTTCCGTTTCGAGAACCAGACGTCTTCGTCCGCCGACCTCTATAGCTACGTGCTCATCACGGCGACGGAAAAAGGCGTGACCAAGACTCTGACCGCGGGCTGGTACCACGCCTCCATGGTCAAGGAAGCAGACGGGCAATGGCGGATGGCGCACCTGACCGTCCTGCTTGACAGCCCCTTCTAAAGACGCTGAGACAATGCGATCTTCTCAAGGAACCGTGACCGGGCGGGCTTCGTGTACACGCATGGGATCGCGGTGCACATCAGCCACCCCGGCCGGGCAGCCCGGCGCGGCCGTACACCGGAACATCATCGGCATGGCGACACGGCGCTGCGGCCACTGCGGGCAACAAGCGCGGCGTCTACAACCTTCGATATGCGGACAAGGGCTCCAACCTCCGGTCCAAGGGGCGCCGGCTTCACTCCGGTTGGCCGCGCGCTGATTCCTCCAGACGCCCCTCGACGCAGCCAAACTGCGCATCCGCACAACAGTGAGCTGGTCCAGAACGACATCACCGAGGGTCTGCTCTTCCCGTTCGACCGGCTTGTCGCGGACCTTTCCCGGCGCCTCGCCCTCGAGGAGGGGGAAATAATCCGCACCGGCACGCCGGCCGGTGCCTCGGTCGCCGTGCCTGGTGACGTGCTGGAGGTCGAGGCCAGCACCGCTGATGGCGGCGTCACCACTGTTAAGTCACCCGGACCCTATGCCCCAACCCCGCCGAGAAGGACAGCTGATGACAGAGCAGAAACCAGATGACCCGAACCTGGTAGAAGAACAGCTTCACGAAGAAATGGAGCAGCACCCCCTCTCGATTTGGACACGTCTGGCTCCCGGCGGCGTCGTGTCATTTCGAGCGCTCGGAGGTCAGGACTATGTCGGAACAGTCGAGTCCAAGACAAGCAACGGGCTCATTATTTGGATACGGGATGACTTAAATGAAAGAAGAATCTTTCACTTCAGCGAATGTCAATCCGTGCGCGTACTTCAAGAGTGAGCCGTCGTAGGCCGCCTCGGATCCATCCGCATTGCCGTGGGCGCGTTCGCTCCGCCTTCTCCCGAGCCGCCTGCGCCCAACGTCCGTCACTTGGCCTCCTCCCGGAATCCAGCGCTGCAAGTCTTGCCGATGCTATTGTGCCCACAGTCATTTGGGCCTGCACTTCGTCTGAGCTTGCCCATAGGCTGGTCAGAGATCTTGCAGCGCATCGTTCCTTTCGCGAGCTGCGCAGAGACCTCCGGCTCAGCTTCCCCCGGCGATCAACCCGACAAGCATGGCGCGCGCGGAAATCGTGGTCACGGACGAAGCCCACGGAGGAGATCATGATGCTGGCACCTTCGAGCATCTTCTCCAGCCGCAGTGGAGTCAAACCAAGCCAAGGCAGACCCGTGGACAAGTTGTCTAGCCACCCGAAGACCACAGTTCTACGATTGAAAGAGTCAGGCGATCGGGCAACTGGACGCCCCTTGAATTCGACCGTCGCAGAACGACAAATCAGGGCACGTAGACCGTCACCGCCACCCGGCCGAGCTAGGCTGTGAGCGCCAAAACGGCGTAGGCAAGCCGCTCGTTAGTTGCCTAGAATTGACCCATACACCTTTGTAACCGTCTCTCCGCTGACGGCCGTGAGATGCGTGGTGCCGGTTGTCTTCATGGCTGTTTCGAGGCTCTCGTCCAAGCGCGAGGTGTCGCCAGTGACCATCCCTGGCATTAGGCCGGCGGCGTCGCCGCCCAACCACTCGGCGTCGCCGCCCAACCACTCGGCGGCGGCGCTGAATTGCTCCTTGAAYARGGCAGGKYYTASCRSSTTGTCTTGTCCCGCTTCGTGGCGGGGTTGAAGATCGGGAGGAAGGGGTCCCGTTGATGCGGCAAGCACGCCGGCCTCGGTTTGGCCYGGCCACGCTGGTTTCAGTTTTCCCGCGGTCCTGATTATTTGGCCAGGCACCACCCGATCCCAGCCGACGCCTCCTGTGACCAGTATTTTTGTCCTGGAGCGGTTGAGCATGCCGTTTGCAGCCAGGTCGATAATCTCCGCTGCGACGGCCCATCGGCCCGGTCCCCGTGAATCCGGCGCCAGCTCCCGGGGCTCACCGGTGATGATCGCGTGGATGAGAACCGGGCCACGCGATTCCACAGCTTGGGCAACCGCTCCGTGTTCGCGTGGCCTGGATTCAGCCGCGGCATGGGCGGCAAC